>NZ_CP196387.1:0-1551607 GCF_058509245.1 Nicoliella sp. ESL1113
AATTTTGAATTATCAATCGCAATCGCTTTAACGCGTTGCTCAAATGACAACGTTTTATATATTATCAATTATTCAAATATAAGTCAACATGTTTTCAAACTTTTTTTCAAATTTATTTTCAAACTGATAAATCAATACTCTATTAACTTTTTACAAACTTGTATTTTAATCCAATCGGCAGCTTAAAAAATAATGTATACTAAAAAATAATTATCACGATTGAAATCGAAGGAGAATTTAAATGGAAGAAGTTGTAATCGTTAGCGCAGTTAGAACCCCAATTGGTAAATTTGGCGGAAGCTTAAGTAAATTATCAGCCGTCGAGCTTGGAACCATCGTTACTAAGGAAGCAATTAAACGTGCGCACCTTAACAATCATCAAATTGATCAAGTCATCTTTGGAAACGTCCTTTCAGCAGGAGCGGGACAAAATATTGCCAGACAAATTCAAATAAACGCTGGGATTAGTGAAACTAAAACTGCATTCACCGTAAATCAAGTCTGCGGTTCCGGGCTTCGTGCAGTTAGATCGGGACAAGCAGCGATTGCAGTCGGTGATGCAGACATCGTCGTCGTTGGTGGAACAGAAAGCATGTCAAATGCACCATTCATAAACAAAGAAATGCGTTTCGGCCATAAACTCGGCGCAATTACAATGGAAGATACTATCCAAACAGACGCTTTATTAGATGCTTTTTCTGGTCAACCAATGGGTGCTACCGCAGAAAAGGTAGCTGAGCAATTCAACATCTCAAGACATCAGCAAGATGAATTTGCTTATCAATCATATCAAAAAGCAATCCTGGCACAAGATAATAACTACTTTAAAGACGAAATCGTTCCCATCAAATTAAAAAATGGCGTAATCATTAAAGATGATGAAAGCGTTCGCCGTGATACAACCATGGAAAAACTTGCTAAACTGAAACCAGTATTTAAAAAAGATGGTAGCGTCACTGCTGGGAACGCAGCCAGTCTAAACGACGGTGCTTCTGCACTCGTTTTGATGACTAAAAATAAGGCCGACCAATTAGGAATTAAGCCGCTCGCTACCATTAACGGCTACCAAGAAACTGGCATTGATCCATCCATAATGGGATACGCACCATATTATGCAATCAAACAATTGGTGTATGCTCAAGGAATTAACGTTAGTGACTTCGAGCAAGTCGAACTAAATGAAGCGTTTGCAGCTCAATCACTTGCAGTTATTAATGATCTAAACATTGATCGTAACCGTGTCAATGCAACGGGTGGTGCCATTGCCCTGGGCCATCCCCTTGGTGACTCCGGTTCTAGAATCATCGTTACATTAATCAACAACTTAAAACGTAATCATCAAAGTAGAGGTCTTGCAACCTTATGTATTGGTGGTGGAATGGGAATGGCAATGGATATTTCCATTTAGTCTATAATTAACCGTTAAATCTTTTTGATTTAACGGTTTTTGTTTAACTAGTTTCTGTTAAGAGTCATTACTGCATGGTAAAATTAAAGTAGTTGAGTGACTCAATTATATTTATCGAGGTGATTAAGTACATGCCAGTCAACACAAGTTTTTCAGCAATAATCGTAATGGGTGCTCAAAACATATATGTGCAAATTATTGATTTAAATAATTCCCAAATTGTGGAGAACACTCGTTATGATATCGACCTTGGAGAAGATGTTTTCTCCGAAAGAGTTGTTCATAGTAATACCGTAAACGAAATCGCAACTGCTTTAAAGGTAATTCGGAACCTACTTGATGAATATCAAGTTAAGTCCTATCAATTCTATGCGACCCATGCATTTCACGAAGCCAAAAATTCGGAATTCGTTAGGGAACAATTAGAAGAACGGAGTCATTTCGATATCCAATGGATTAGCCAAAGCCAAGAAGCACTTTATCGTAATCTGGCTACTAATACTTATCTAAAGGATTTTGACCAAATTACCCAGAAAAATACTCTTTTGATCGACATCAGTTCAGGAAGCGTGGAGCTGATCGCCTATAAACATGGTAAATTCACATCATCTAGGACCCTTAAACTAGGCCCACTTCGGGTTTATGAATCAACACGTGATATTAAGGAATCTGCTCCCGACTACTTTGCAATCTTACGGGACTACATTGATAGTAGATTAATTGATTTTGTTAGATTCCTCCCTGATATCGAAAAAACTGAAAATGTTATTTTAATGGGTTCATCGATATCAATTTTAAAGCCACTAATTAGTGACCTGCATAAAACACTCAAAATCTCAATTAACGAATTTAATGTCCTTTATAATGAAATCAAGAAAAGCAACGACCAGATGCTGGTACAAAAATACGATGTAGATGAAAGCGACGTTCCGCAAATCTTGCCCATTATGACAATGTTGCACGAACTATTTAAAAACTTTAACACTAAGCATCTATGGGTATCTGATCTGAAATTCATCGATGGCTTATCTTATGATTTAATTTCTAAAATTAGTGGCAATAAGAAAAACGATGCGTTGAAAGATCAAATTTTAATTTCAGCTCACAATTTAGCTAAACAATATCGGGTCGAGGCGCACCACCAAGAATTTGTTGAAAAATTTGTTATGAAGCTCTTCGACGAACTCAAGTTTCTCCATGGTTTAACCGCTAGAGACCGCCTCTTATTAGAAATATCGGCCATTGTGGATGACGTTGGTTCTTTCATCAACAATCACAATCACTATGTTCATTCAGAATATATTATTCAAAACTCAGAAATCATCGGACTCTCGGAATCAGAACTCCGCATGGTTGCCGCAATTTCTAGATACCACAGCCATAAGGCAACCTCATCAGCTTTAAAGCATCTTGATAATCTAAATATTGACCGTCGAATGAGGATCATGAAAATGGCTGCCATTTTAAGAATTGCTGATGCATTAGATGCTAGTCGGAAACAAAAAATCAAGTCCATTGAAATTGGTACTGGCGATCCCACTCAAGTAATCATTACCGCAACTGCAGATCAAGAAATTGAATTAGAGAAGCTCAATTTTAACCGTAAGGGAGCATTCTTTGAATCCGTATTCGGTGTTAAACCTACATTGAAAGGAAGATTAAAAATATGAAGTTCGATAATCCAGAATACTTCAATAGCCGTGAACTAAGTTGGCTCGATTTTGACAGCCGCGTTTTAGATGAAGCCAATGATACTACTAACCCCCTCCTTGAAAGACTAAGATTCTTGGGAATTACCCAGAGTAATCTAGATGAATTTTTCAACATTCGGGTTGCATCCCTGCATAAACTCGTTTCAGTTGGCTACGAAAAACCAGATGCAGCTGGTCTTACCCCATTACAACAACTAAAGGGGGTTTCCAAAAAGGCCCATGCGTTAGTTGATAACCAATACAACATCTTATTTAAGGACATCCTTCCTAAGATGGCGAAACGCAACATCCACCTGCTTAAAATGGATGAACTCAATAATCGCCAAAAGGATTTCTTGGATGACTACTTCCACCAAAAATTATATCCAGTTTTAACCCCCCTTGCAGTCGATGTTTCAAGACCATTCCCATTCATTGCCAATAATACGTTGAACATCGCATTGATCATTACCAAAAAGGGACACAGTAAACAGGAATCATTTGCTACCGTTCAAGTTCCAGATGTTTTCTCACGGGTCATCAAATTACCAGATGCCGTAAACGACTTCGTACTCCTTGAAGAAGTTATTAAATACTACGCTGGGGAATTATTTGTTGGCTATACTGCACATGATTTAGCATGTTTTAGAGTTACTCGGGACATGGATATCGAAGCGGATGAAGATACATCTGACTTAATGCGTGAAATCAAGCATGAACTGCGTCAAAGAGAACGGGGGCAGGTAATGCGACTAGAGATTGAATCTAGTATGAGCAACCGCCTTCGCGATCGTTTGATCAATGAATACCACCTTGATTACGATGCAATTTACGTTGTCGATGGTCCAATTGACCTTACATTTGTCAGCAAGTTGATTAAACAAGTTACTTACCACCCGAACTTGCTCTTCCCTAAATTTACACCGTACTTCCCTGCTCCACTTAAGGATGAAACGATGTTTGAGGCAATTTCTAAAAGTGATGTCTTTGTCCACCACCCCTATGATTCCTTCCAACCAGTATTGAATTTCATTAACCAAGCAGCTAACGATCCAGATACTTTAGCAATTAAGATGACTCTCTATCGGGTTTCACCTAATTCCCCAATTATCAAATCACTAAAGCGGGCTGCACAAAATGGTAAACAAGTTACCGCATTGGTGGAACTAAAGGCTCGATTTGATGAAGCTAACAACCTTCATTGGGCAGATGAACTAGAACGGGCTGGTTGTCACGTTATCTACGGACTAGTTGGTTTAAAGGTGCACAGTAAATTAACCTTGATCGTTAGAAAAGAAGAGGATGGAATCAAGCGTTACATGCACATGGGAACTGGTAATTACAATGATGTTACCGCTAAGCTATATACCGATATGGGAATCTTTACCGATAACCAGGAAATGGGAATTGATGCTACTAACATCTTTAACATGTTATCAGGATTTTCCGAACCCCCTTACTTCCATAAACTGACCATCTCCCCTAACGGAATCAGAAATTACCTAATGGAACGTATCGATGATGAAATTGAAAACGTGAAGGCTGGTAAGAAGGGATTCATTCAAATGAAGATGAATTCACTTTCTGATACAATTATCATTAAAAAGTTATATGAAGCCAGTGCTGCTGGAGTCAAAATTAACTTAATCGTTAGAGGAATCTGTAACTTACGGGTTGGAATCAAGGGAGTTAGTGATAATATCACCGTCCATTCACTAGTTGGCCAATTACTTGAACACAGCCGAATTTATTATTTCTACGCTGATGGTGAAGAAAAGGTATTCCTCTCTAGTGCCGATTTAATGAAGCGAAACCTCAGCCGAAGAGTGGAATTATTATTCCCAATTCTGCAGGATGATATCCGTGAACATATTATCAGAATTTATGATATCCTTTGGAATGACAACGTTAAAACGCGGGTGCTACAACCAGATGATACTTGGCCACATGCGAAAGCAGACGATCAAGAACCATTAAACGCACAGTCATTCTTAATCGAAAATCGTAAAAAGATTGCTGATTCATTGTTCGATCATGACTTTAAAAAACCTGCTAAACGGAAAAACACTAGATTCATGCCAATTCGTAACCATAATGGAAGGAAGCTTTAGTTAATGGAATATTTCGCAGTAATTGATTTAGGTTCAAACTCAGCTAGATTAGCCGTTACCAAGATTAAAGATGATGGCACATTTGAAAACGTCATTGAAAGAAAAGAAGCCGTTCGCCTTTCCGAGAACATGGGTGAAGAACGCACGTTAAAACAACCTGCAATTGATAGAACGATTACCGCTCTTAAGACTTTTAAGGATTGTTTCAAAGACTTCCCTAATTTAAAGATTCGGGCCGTGGCCACCGCCGCTACTAGAATGGCAGCTAACCAGGCCGATTTTTTAAAGGAAGTTAAGGATCAAACTGGAATTACGTTAGAAGTCATCGCTGGAACAGAAGAGGCTTATTACGATTACCTTGGGGTCATCAATTCCTTACCCATCGTCAACGGCATCATTATGGATACCGGTGGCGCCAGTACCGAACTAATCCTGGTCCAAAATAAGCGAATCGTTAACCTGATCAGTTTACCAGTAGGTTCGGTCACCCTTTCTGAAGAAGATGTCAATCCAGATAAGGTCTCCGCTGCACAAATGTACCGCGTTTTTGACCAACTCAATGATATTTATAATGATATCTGGTGGCTTTACCGTGGCACTAACCTTCCAATCATTGGGCTCGGTGGTTCTAATCGGACCCTTGCTAAAATTAAGCGACGGAATGATCCTGATAGAAGACACTGGGATGACATCCACGGCTTCCACTTAAGTGCTAAGGAAGTAAAGGAAATTTTCTTAAAGCTAGTTGACTCGACCCTTGAAGAACGTAAGAACATCCCAGGGCTATCCAAGGAACGAGCTGACATTATTGTGGGTGGACTTGCTCCTGCAATGTCATTGATCTGGCGGCTCAATTCCGATCGGATGATTTTCTCTAAGCAGGGATTACGGTTCGGGGTTCTTTATGAACACATTGAAAAACTAAGAAACGTAGAAACCCAAGAATTTATGCAAATGCCAAAGGAGGATCAGGAAAACGATGATTAAATCAGACTTTGATGTTCAAATTAAGTTAATGATTATGTACATCATCGGAGTCATCGTCGTATTATCCTTACTGGCCTATCTCATTTACCGACGCAAAAAGCTATTTACGAAGTTCACCACTCCGCTAATGGTCGTAGAACTAGTTATGATTTATGTATTAGTAACGGTCATTCGATTATCATAATCAAAAAGCAGGCCCGCGGGTCTGCTTTTTTAATTTATTTAATTACCACTTTGGTTCCCATTGGAACGTTTTGATTAATCCACTTTGCATCTGGAATCGATAACCGAATGCAGCCGTGTGAATTAGCGGTTTTGCCTAATTCTTCAGCTTCAGACTTAATATATTGACCGTTTGCGTTCGTTGGAACGGTATGGAATAGATAAATCCCATGGTCCTTCCATGAAGTCCAATAACGCGCACCTTCTTTAGATTCCTGATTATAAAAGAAGTTCCCCCGCTCAGCTTGAATATAGTAGGTTCCGCGCGGCGTTGAATTATTGGCCCCCGTTGAAGCATTCATGGTATACAAGACTTTATTAGTAGCACTCATAATAAAGACCCGTTGTTGCTTAATCGATACTTTGATCCAATTGTGACGACTTAGTTGCATGTTTGGATATGGTTTATTTTCGGATGGTTTCCGCCAATTAATCTGCGTTTGTTTAACGGTCGATTTAGCAGTACCTAATTTCTTTTGGTGATAGCTATAAGCACTGACTGAATTAGAACTAGCATGTTGATTGTTATTACTGCTACACCCACTTAGCATTAGGATCAATAGCAGCGGGAATAATAAAAATCGTTTTGGCATTTAAACACCTTCTTTTACCATTATTTTATAATTGATTCAATCAATAAATCAATAAGCACTTACTAATCATCATCATTGATTCAGACTAGCAGGTGCTTATTATTTAGGTTTATTTATTTTCAGAACCGTTAATATTAATGTTATCTAACTTAGTGACATTAATATCTTCAACTTCTGTCCAATTTAAGTTCAAATGATTTCCTTCGTGGAAGAAGAATCCAGTCATGGTCTTATAGCCATCATTAATAAACAATTCAAATACCGTATTATCAAGGTATAGTGAACAATTTTCAACCTTATCATTGTTAAAGCGAATGCTTCTTGTTTCATCTTGACCATCGTTTTCAACGTCCTTACGATGAAGGGTCAACTTCTGACATTCGTTATCGATATCAATTACCAAGTGTGTATTGCCAGCAGTAATTGCAACTTGGTTATCAGATTCTGGATTTACTTTGAAGTTGATCAAACTTTGCTTTCTAACTTCCATCCCATTAAACGTATCCTCGGAGCCTAATGCTAATGACTTCATTTCATGAACTGGTTTTTGAATCAAGTGACCATCTTTCACACTTAATTCACGAATCATGGATAAACCACCTTCCCAACCTTCGTCATCGGAAGGATAGGTAGTATCTGGAAGCCCTAGCCATCCACAGATCAAAGTCCGTCCATCGGGAGCATTAATCCCTTGGGCAGCATAAAAATCAAAACCATCATCTAATTGACGCATCTTAGATGGATTAATTAATTTCATCGTTTCCCAATTAATATCATCGGCAACAATATAAGCATTTGGATGAACATTATCGTACTTAAATGAGCTCTTATCAGCTCCCTGTGGACAAAAAGTAAGCACTGGATGCCCATCGACGAACAATAAGTTTGGACATTCTGCCATATATCCCAAGTTATCGTTCCCAATATCTAGTTTGCTATAGAATTCCCAATCACGATCAACGTTAGCAGAACGATATACAACCACTTCTCCATTTTCATCAGTGGTTTGCGCACCGATAAATGCATAGTAATAATCATCATGCTTAATTACTTGTGGATCTCTGAAGTGTCCAGTGACGCCCTTTGGTGGGTTGGCAATTAAGGGCTTTGCTAATTTTTCAATATTATTATCCTTGTCCATCCAAGCCCCATCTTGATATGGATGACGAACTTCATTCATCTTTTCCCAGACGTTTCCAGTGTACATTAAGAATAACTTGTCTCCGACTGGAATCGCAGAACCTGAATAACAACCATGCCGATCATACTTAGTATCGGGAACCATTGGTTTATCAGTGTTCTTCCAGTGTACTAAATCATCAGACACCATATGCGTCCAGCTCTTTAACCCATGAATTCCACCAAATGGAAACGCTTGAAAGAACATGTGCCATTGACCATTAAAGTATGAAAAACCGTTCGGATCATTTAATAATCCAGTTTCAGTTTGAATGTGATATCCTAAACGCCAATGTGACTTTGCGATTTGTGCCTTTAGCTCATCAATTCGTTCACTTGGCCAGTCTTTATACAAACGATTTAAGCGTTCTGTATTCCAATATTTTTTATCCATAATTTAAGCTCCTTTATCAAAAATAAATTTAATTATATTTTACCATAATTATGTTTTATACCTATACTGATAAATTGCATATGATATGATTATAATATAAAAAACATTGCGGGAGGGGTTCCAGTGCCAAATAACGAATTGTTAAAAATATTCTTAAATCATCAAAATAAATGGTTATCAGGAAATAGTCTAGCTGAGCAGTTAAACATTAGTAGAACGATGATTTGGAAGCACATCAATGCGCTAAGGGAAACTGGGTATCAAATTGAGCGTAAACATAATCTGGGGTATCGTTACATCGGCACTGATAAATTAAGTGCAACAGCAATTGAACATTTTTGTTTACAATCAGTCCAGGTCCACGCTTTTAATCAACTCCCCTCCACTAATAAATACGCAAAAGAACTAGTTAACCAAAACGTCATCGAACAGCCATTTGCAGTCATCGCTAATCAACAAACAGCTGGTTATGGTCGACGGGGACGGAAATTTTATTCACCAGCTAATTCAGGACTCTACCTGACAATTGCCGTTCCAGTTGGTCATGACTCAACAATCGATCCAGGATTATTAACTACCACGACCGCAGTGGCAATCGTAAAAGCATTAAAACAAAGTTATCCAGATGTTTCATTTCAACTCAAATGGATCAATGATATTTGGGTTAATAATCACAAGGCGGGCGGCATTATGACCGAATCAATTATGGATATTGAATTAATGCAGCCTTCGGTAATCATCGTTGGAATTGGGATCAACCTTGCGACTACTGATTTTCCCGCTGAAATCGGCCAACCAGTTGCATCGATTGGGACCCAATTAATCGATCGAAACAAAATCGCTGCTGACATCATTAATCAATTCCTAAAGAGCTATCCCACCTATCAAACGGGACAAGCAATGGCTGATTACCGTAAATTGTCGGTCGTCATTGGCAAGCAAGTCACCATTAGTACTAAAAAACAACCATTAGTTGGGATCGTTGATAATATCGCAGATAATGGGGCGTTAATTTTAAAAACCGCAGATGGTAAAAAACATCAAATCATGACCGGAGAAGTTACCAAGGTTAGGATTACGACTAACAAAGAAACCGATTCATAATGAATATGGTTTCTTTTTTTGTAAATTCATGTATAATAGTTAACCGTTAAATAAAAAAGGTTAACTATTATGGAGGAACCCATGAAAAATAGGGATTTATCACAGATTGCAATTATGATTGCTTTAATTATCGTTTTAGGAATGATTCCAGGAATCCCGATTGGCATCATCCCAGTTCCAATTGTTTTGCAAAATTTTGCGATCATCTTAGCTGGACTACTATTAGGCGGCCGCAATGGAACGATTGCAGTTGCTATCTTTATTTTATTAGCAGCACTGGGGCTGCCGATTCTATCTGGATTTAGAGGTGGGCTGCCAGTTGTGCTAGGCCCAACGGGGGGTTATATATTAGCATGGCTACTGACGCCTTATTTAATATCACTGGGTATCAAGATAATTAGTAAATGGCAAAAAAAGCCGCTTAATTTTAGCGAACTATTATTAGTAACACTGTCAGTTAGTATTATCTGTATCTACCTAATTGCGGTTAGTTGGCTCAGTATTCAATCTCACATTCCATTCATGGTTGCATTATCGGCGAACGCTCTGTTTGTTCCGGGGGATGTGATTAAAGCAGTCATTGCAGTGATCATTGCCATGCGCTTAAATCAATCACTTCACTTAAATAAACCATATTAAAAAAGCGACCATTTATGGTCGCTTTTTATGGCTAAAGTAAATTTAAAATTAAACCAATGTTGACAAACATTAAGGTAATTGCAAATGCATTAAATAATATACTCCGTTTTTCAATAAAGATTCGCACCACATCGGCATCTAAATCATCATCAGATTCAAAAGCATGAATATCAACTTGATGATGTTCACGATAAATTGCAATTAACGTTTTTGATAGTGTTCCAATAATTACAATTACAAATACCATTAAGGCCAAAAATTTAGTCAGTTTCGTAAATGGGACCACGGCCATGATCAATCCCGAACATAACAAACAGGCAATTTGGGCGATAAAGCTCCAAAGGCGATGCTTACCAATAAAATCAACTTTGTGAGCATTGAGACCAGTGGCTCGCATAAATTGCCAATACTTAATTCCCAATGCAGCTGAAACCAAAACCGCTACTACGGGACAAACGAACGTTAACGTTAATAAGATTAAATAAAATAACAAGTTATTCCTCCTAACTGATTTATGAATCGTGAATCGGAACTAATTGATTGATTGAGAGTAGATACAAGAATCTTTTTTCAACGGGGCGCCCTAAAATTTTAGATAATGCTAATCCATATAAATTAACCTGTCCGCGGTACTTATCAATGATTCGTTTCAACTGCGCATCCCGATTACGTTGCCCAACATAATCAGTCTTATAATCAAATAAAATTACCCCATCTTCAAGCACCAAATAACCATCAATAATTCCATGAATTAAAATCTTTTCATCAGCAGCAGGATTAAAGCCATCGAAAATCTTATTTGCAGACATGATCAAAGAAAACGGCGCTTCCCTGTGTAGCTGATTGGGATGTTCTAGGATCAATTGCCCTAATTTACTATCAAAGAACTGCAAAATTGATTGCCGATTGATTTGGTCTGCAACCCGATCAGCAATTACTCGATCAACGACTAACCGTTTGATCAACTTATCTAGTGATTCCTTTGTTGGGGCCGCGTTCAGATCTATTTGCTGTAAGATCAAATGCGTTGCCGTCCCAATCTCAGTAGGCTTGGGCTTAGTAACCGTTTGTAAAAATTCTGGCTGGGCAAAGTTGCTGGCAACATAACGATTAGTTTGTTTATCAGCATCACTCAATCCTTCGAAATCCCCCATTTGAATTGCATCAGGATCATCAAAAACCTGCTTTATCTCTGAGACCGCCTGATAAGCGGTTGTAGTTGTTGCTATACGATTAGGGTATTGATAATTCATAATAGAACGAATTTGTGCAGCATTATCAACGTCCAGCCCATTAGCAACCTTTTGATTCATTTGTTCAATGAATTCATGACGATCATTTTCTAATTTAGCGGGGGCATTTTTATATAGATCAGATGGATGGATAAACTGAAGTGATAAATTAGTATCATCATCTTTCAACCCATCAAATGTATCACGATTATTAAATGCAACTTTTAAATGGGGGTGGCGCACAACAGCAGGCAAAATCCAATCTAAATAGGTTTTTGCACTGCTTCTCAGGGCTGGGCGCAATAGTAGTTGATCGCTTTGTGCCGCCTTATGCGACCACTCCGCTAAGATATCAGCATCCTTTTTTTTCGGCTTCAAAGCACCCACAATAAATAGCTGCTGTTCCGTTCTCGTCAATGCAACGTATAGTTTCCGCATCTCTTCATCCAACGTATCATTATCAATTTGGCTTTGTACCACTTGCCTTTGGAGGGTGGAAATTTTTTCACGATTGTCGGCATTAAAATAGGTAATCCCCAGTCCCAAATCATCATCCAATACATATTCACCCCTGGAGTCTTGCATATTGAACTGGTGATTAGCATCGATCAAAAATACGATTGGGTATTCCAGCCCCTTACTTCCGTGAATCGTCGTTACTTGAACCGTATTATCATCTGGATTGGCAGCGGGCTCAGCAAGGTCATTATTACCATCGCGCATCCGTTCAATAAAGCGCACGAATTGGAAGAGCCCCTTAAAACTACTCTTCTCATATTGGGCTGCTCGATCGTAGAGGGCGTGAAGATTAGCTTGTCTTTGTTTTCCAGCTGGCATCCCACCAATATAATCTAAGAACCCCGTTTCTTCATAAATACTCCAGATCAATGGCACTAGTTCCTTTTGTTGAGCAATATTTCTGAATTTAACTAACTGTTCCAAGAAGCGATTGACCCGTTCAAATACCTGATCACCAAACTCGGTTGGCGATTGTTTATGATAATTCCGCACAAAACTGGTCACGGCATTATAATAGTCACCAGTTTTGGAGTTAATCCTCAGATACGCAAGCTGATTTTCATTTAACCCTACGATTGGTGAGCGCAGGACTGCAACCAAGGGAATATCCTGATATGGATTATCAATGATCGTAAGCAATGACATCATAATTTGAATCTCTGTCGTTTTAAAATAACTCTGGGTGTTGTTGATCGTCACTGGAATATTGTGTTGGGCGAAAACATCTGAAACAACCAAATTATTCTTTTTTGTCGCAGAAATCAAGGCAACATCTGAGAACTTCATTGGGCGCGTTTTCTTTGCACTTCGATCATAGACTAATTGACCACTATTCTTAAGTTCAATGATTTTTTGGGCAACTAGTTCCACTTGCCCATGGATTCCATCTTCAATTTGAAACTGCTCGTTCAATGGTTCTGAGTCATTAGAACTAGGATCATCTTGATTGAGGTAGAGCAAAATCTCAACATTTGATTCTAAATGATCGGGATAGTAATCAGCTCCCGCAACTAAATTATTATCACCCTGGTATTCAATTTTACCGACTTCCCGACTCATAATTTGATTAAAAATTAAGTTCACAAAGTTATCCACATTTTTCATTGAACGGAAATTTTCCTTTAATAGGATGGTCCGATCTGGATTGTCGTCCAATTGATAACGGTCCATCCGTTCCAAAAACATTTCAGGAGCAGCTAGTCGAAAGCGATAAATCGATTGCTTGACATCCCCCACCATAAACATATTTTGCGTGTTGCCAGATTGATCATGGGTAGCAATCGTAGTTAAGATCGCATCTTGGAGCCGATTATTATCTTGGTACTCATCGACCATAATTTCATGATATTGTTCTTGCAAAGTAGCACGTACGTTTTGTTTACCATTGGGATGATTAAAAATATCAAGAGCAGCATGTTCGATGTCAATAAATTCCATCAAATGACGTCCGTGCTTCAATTCTTGATAAGCATCACTAAAGCGCTTCACCACTTCCACTAATTTTTCAATTAACTGATTCGAAGCCTTCATCACCGCCAAATTGGTCTGCTCGTCGCTTGCAAAGTAACGATCCGCAACTTTTTTCAACTGATCTTTGGCGATGTTACGTAAATTCATCACCTGCTTATGGGCCTGCTTTTCTATTTCATTGGCCCCCCGAATCTGTGGAAATGTACCAAGCTTACTATTGAATTGAGCCCTTAATTGATTCCAAGATTCAGTATCTAAATCCGCCTTTAATTGTTCAATGTAGGCGACTTCACTTTCTTCAAAAGCAGCCTCTTTTGCTAGTTGTTGATCTTTCGCAAAATCAACCGCTGCTTGAAAATTAATTTGCACTTGATTCAACTGGTTCAATAAAGTTGGTTTCAAATCATTTTGGTAAAAGTCGCTTTCAGTAATCGTCCCGTCAACATGATAAAAATTAGGTAAATTAGTCAACCACTCACGCGGGTCTCGATTAACATTCGCATATTCGTAAAGATTATAGACTAAGTTAGTCAGTCCATCGTCTGAACGGTCATTAGAAAAGTTTTCAGTCAACCGTGCAAAGCTGCCATCCTTATCATTGGCATAATAGTCTTCACGGATGTTATCCCAAACTAAGTCCCGTAACATTTCGGTTTCCGTTTGATCAATTAAAATTCGAAAGTCGGGATCTAGATCAATGATGTAGTAATAACTTTGGACGATCTTTTGACAAAATGAATCGAGCGTACTAATGTCTGCAACTGGTAGTTTGCGAACTTGAACATTAAGATGGTTTTTCAACTTTTGATCATCAGTACTGCGGATGGTTTCTTGAAGAGCAACTAAAATCCGATCCTTCATTTCCTTAGCAGCAGCACGGGTAAACGTAACGATCAGCATTTTATCAATCTCTTCATAATTAACTAACTTATTGATGACGCGATCAACTAGGACCCGCGTCTTCCCAGAACCAGCAGATGCAGAAACTAATACATTCCCCTCAAAGTCATCATAAACCGCTGTATGTTGGGACTTAGTGTATTCCATTTTCTCGTTCCTCCCTTAATTTCTTAATTACATCAGCCATACTTAATTCCTCAACATTACGATAGTTATTTTCAGTTAACAACGGGTCGAACTGCATGATCGACTTGAATGGTGAATACTGCAGTGCGGTCCCCTTTTTATCCTTAAACGGAGCTAAACTAACGTCACCACTAAGAATCCTAACCCCAGCGTTTTCAATTAACCTTTCGGTATGTTGTAAAATCAAGTCTAAATCTTCAGCAGAAATAACATTATTGCCCTTTCTTAAACTACTATCCTTATTGATTCCAAACGGATAAATTAATGAGTTTCCGCCCCCTTGAATTTGACTATCAATTAAATGCAGGAGCTCATCATCATTGACTAAGAGGCCTTTATACTTCTGCTTTTTCATAATAGCAGTTTCAAAATTAGTCTTATTAATATCAGTTTGCGACAATTTAGGGTTAAACACGTGGAAGTATAGTGCACCTGCTAATTCAGCCTTTTGGTCATCAGTAAAGCGCGCCAAGTTCTTTTTAATCACATCCAAGTAGGTAAGCAACTGCATGGCGGTTCCATCATAAGCTTTCCCAATTTCAAAGTCCTTATCTCCAGACTTGTAATCAACGAGTTCCAAATAACGTTTGTCAGGAGCATCCATTGCATCGATTCGATCAATTCGGCCCCGCACACTCACCTTTTGACTTCCAAGAATCAAGATTCGCTTAGAAATATCGAACGTCAACGGGGCTAAATCATTCGCCGTGCCATCACGGCCAAACGTAATTTCGGTTTTTTGAGGTCGCATCGGCGTCCACTTACTTTGCCAGTGCATCGTCAATGCCATTCGTTCCACAGTCTTGATCAATTGTTGTTTTAAATACCCCATTCGATAGGAGCTTTGTAAAATGGCATATTGATAGTTATTGGGATCGTTCAGTATTTGATCAGCAATCTCATTAACGAATTGGTTTAAGTTCTGCTCATCAAGATCCTTAATATCAATATGCTCATCGTGGATGCGTTTCATCAGCAGATCTAATGAAGCGTGGTAAAATTCACCTGCACTGTTCGGCGTTAATTCAAATACCTCCCGTTCATGAAGCTTTAGCCCATATTTTAAGAAGTACTCATACGGATTAGCGTAGAATTTCTCTAATTGAGAGATTGAAGTTTCAATTTCATTGCCATACAGTCCAGTAATAATTTCATTGGTCAACTTAGTTGGGGTATTGTTGTAATCCAAGCCCCCTAATAGTTTTTCGGTCAATGCCTTAAAGGATTCGTTCTCGTTGATCAAGTCATGGTATACCAATAACCATTCCGATGACAGCGGGCGTTGATAATACTTGTGATCATAACTAGCCTGAACTAAATAACTTAATGTCGTCCGCATCGTCCCCACGTACGGCAATATTTCTGCGCTATTAGCAACTGGAGTGCCAGCATAATGGGATTCTTTAATTTCAAAATGCTTTTTAATCAGAGCAACATATGGTGAAATCTGGACCCCAGTTTCTTTATCGCTATCATTTGCTAAACAGTATGAAAAGATCAACCGTTCGCTCCCCGTCATGAACGCAAGGTAGTTCAAATAGGGATCGTTTGCCATCTGGTTTTCACTAGTATCACGAATATATTGATTACTCGAAAAGTATTTTGTTAAATCATCACGATCACTATCATTAAATAAATTATCATTTGTAATCCGATCAGGCATCACATCGTCAGTTGAACCAACCATGAACACTACTTTATAGTCTGGCATTTGTACGATTCCACTTTCTGAAATCGTTACTTGGTCCAACGTGGACGGAATTTGTGAATAATTAGCCCCTTCGAACCCCGCCTTTAAGAGTGCCAAAAAGTCATGCAACTTGAATTCGTTGCGGTCCCCTAAAACGGTCACAAAATCATCCAATAAATCACAGAACGTCTGCCAAACTTGCTCTGGCTGGGCTGCCTGTGATAAATCGCCATCAGCGATCGAATCTGCTCGCCATTGTTGCATGCGCTCGACCACGCCTTGATCAACTAAAAATTGGTACAACACCTTAGCAGCACTCTTAATATCCTTTGCTCGTTTGATCTTTTTAAAGAACGGGGGCAATGTCTGTTTTACATAGTTGCGAATTCGATTAATCTTTTTATCAATAAATTCATTAGGCCGTTGCTTCGTTTTAAAATCACTTTCGTTCAACCAAACGTAGTGCCAGTCGGCATCTTGCAGCCACCGAAAGCCCTCGTAACCATTCTTTAGAATAATATTTTCCGTAAGGGCCAGATCATCCCTAAATGCCTGAATATTCATAAAGTGACCATCGGCTTCGCGTGGTACTAATAATTCTGTTTTTAAAAGGCGCATTATATCATCATAACGGTAATTTCGGTGCCCATCACCTGGATCCACACTAAAGAGCGCATCGATCAATTGGACTAATGGATGGTCGACCATTGATTTTTGCACATCATTAAAATATGGAATTTGCTGCATGTTAAAAATGGGTTCAATGATATTTTGGTACTTGTCCAAATGCCTCGTTAGAACTAAAATATCGCGGTATAAATATTTACCACTGGCCACTAATTGCCTAATTTTAATTGCGACTGCTGATAATTCTGAGTAAAAATTATCAGCTTTAACCACCTGAATATTGTCACTATCAATTGGATGATTTTTTTGATTATCATCTACGCCATCGGTTTGAATCCAATAATTGCTCAAATCAGATAACTCTTGATTAACACGCATTACATCTGCAGATTGATCCATCATGATTGGAATATTATTATCACGGGCAAATTGATATAAATGATGGTACAGCTTAGCTGGTTGAAGGAATAGGTCAGGTTCACTTGGAAGATTAATTGCAGGACGATCTAGATTTAAATCAATCACAACGTCAGCTGATTTTTTCATCATGATCGTCACTAGTTCACGTTCTTGGGCGGTGAGTTGGGAAAAACCGCTGATCAAAAAGTGCATATTTGATAAGTCATTACGCTCTAAAAACTCACATAGCAGCTTCAACGTGTCATTTTGATGAATAAACTGACCAATGGTGGCCGACTCAAATGCTTTATAAATAATAACAAAATCATGTAGTTTATCCCGCAGGTTGGGATTCAATGATTCACGATTCGTATTATAAAGGGCTTCAAGATCATCAGCGCTTAATTGGCCAGCTTCCATTTCTGAAATCTGGCTTGCAATCTTATTAATGAATCCAGGTTGGCCACTTTCTCCTCTGAACACGGTTAATTCATCTTGATGATCATTGATGATTTGATAAATCAACATGTTAACGCCTGCAGCGCTTAATCTAGGGATTTGATAAGCTGACTCATGGCTTAAAAAATACCAAGCCAATCGGGTCAATGAAAAAATTTGAACGTTCGTTTGTGCGTATACATCATCTTGATTATGGTTAAGTCGTTTCAATGTCTTTACTTCTGATTCAAATTTAATATGGTTCGGAACCAAATAGAAGTACCTGTCATTAGGCTGACTTTGTAATTTTTGTAATAGCCAATCGGTTAATTTTGCAGCATGATCCATATCAGCAGTTCCCAGAATAAATTGCAGTGCCATTATCATTCTCCCCTTCAATTATGTAAAAAGTCATTGACGATTTGCCAATGACTAATTAGTTGCCAATTTATTTTCAGCAAGGACTTCATTAATACATTCATCCATTGTTTGAACCAGTTCTTCCATATTTTCAGCACCCTTCATGCTGGCAGAAGCGGCATCATGTTCAGCAACCGCCCAGCGAGCCAGTGCATCAGTGACAGGAACAAAGTCGCGAAGGATCCGCATTGGCGTTTCACTATTGCGTGCCTGTTTCATATTTTCGTATCCATTGCGGTCAATCACCAATCGAACATTTCCATTCAACATTGGGTCAAAGGTTTCAAAAATAATAAAATGCGAAACTTGTTGTGCTCTCGATAATTGTTCTTTTACTTGATCTAGCTTTTCACGAGTTAAATCCATTATTTAAACACCTCTTTAGTATTTTGCACCAGTCCAATTGACTGATTAACATATTTATTGTCAATTGCTGCTGAAACAGCAATTTTTGCAACTGTTTCACGTGAAACAATTCCTGCTGGCATTGGCTGCCCTTCATTATAAATCTGTAACTCACCATCCGCTTGGTTAACTAACGTCACTGGCCTTAAAATGGTGTATGGAATTTCCTCCTCATCAACTATCTTGATTGCATATCGTTGTTGATTCAGATATTGCCTTACGTCGCTAACTTTCTCCGGATACTTCAAACTACCTTGCACTTCGTTATCAATCCCCGCAGTTGATAACATTACAAAATCATCAATTTGACTATTACTGGAACGAATTGCATCAAATAGACCTTCAAACGCAATATCCACATCTAGTGGGCCTAGGAACGAGATGATAATATCAACTTTTTCGATAAATGGTAAATAGATTTTTTCATAAGTCACATCCACTTTTTGATCATCTAATTCAATCACTTTCACATCATCAATGTGCTTTAATTCTTGAACTGCTAACTTGGCAATTGACTTTTGACTTCCTAATACCAAAACGGTCTTCAATTCAATTCCTCCTCATTAATTTCACTAGTTTAATTATACCTAATATGCTAACCAGATTTAAATAGCAAAATGTTTTTAAATTGCGTTAATTGGTATCATAATAATATTATTAGTATGAAATATTTTTTTAGGAGGAATTATTTATGAAGGAAAGAAATGTTCAAATTGGTAAATCAGGGGTTCTCAGTACGCCCCTTGGTCTGGGTACCAATGCTGTGGGCGGCAACAACTTATTCCCTAATTTAAACGATAATACTGGGATGGAAGTTGTCAAAACCGCACTTGATTCTGGAATTAAATTGCTAGACACTGCGTTTGCATATGGAATGGGGCATTCGGAAGAATTGATTGGCAAAGTTATTAAGGACTATGACCGTGGTAGCTTTGCGATTGCTTCCAAGGGTGCTCAAGATGTGGTCGGTGGCAACGTCCAAGTAAATAACGATCCTAAATTTTTAAAACAAGCAGTTGAAGAAAGCTTAGAGCGGCTTCATACCAATTACATTGATATTTTCTATATTCATTTTCCAGACGATCACACCCCTAAAAATGAAGCAGTCGCAGCATTAAATGAACTTAAAACCGAGGGTAAGATCAAAGCGATTGGTGTTTCTAATTTTTCAATGGATCAACTAAAAGAAGCTAATCAAGACGGCTTCGTTGATGTCGTTGAAGATAAATATAGTTTAGTAGAACGCGGGGCTGAATCAGAACTATTCCCATACCTAAAGAAAAATAACATTGCATTCGTTCCTTACTTTCCATTAGCTTCGGGACTGCTAACTGGTAAGTACGATAATGCGGCAGTTAATTTTGCGGAAGATGACATTCGGCACAATAATCCTAATTTTCAAGGAACTCGATTTGCTAAAATCATCGCAGCGGTTAATAAAATCAGACCATTAGCTGAGCAACGTCAAAGTACGGTCGCACAAGTCGTTTTAGCTTGGTACATCAAAAATCCTAATATTTCAGTGGTGATTCCAGGTGCTAAGCAACCAGCACAAGTGGCTGCAAATGCTAAGGCCATGGAAATTCAACTCTCTGATGAAGAATACCAAGCAATTGACGATGCGTTTGCCGCATTTAAGTAATTTCCCCCTTTTAGCCCTTAAAAGATAGTTATTGTTCGTGAATTTGCGCAAAAGTTAACATTGTGTTAAGATGTAGTTTGTGATTTTATTGAAAACCGAATATTTAACAAGGAGTGGCCTCATAATGGGAGCTAAAATAGCTAACTTTTTTCACTTTGACGAATTAGGTACGAATTTCAAGACCGAAACGATTGCCGGTCTGACTACCTTCGTCTCAATGGTTTACATCTTATTCGTAAACCCAAACGTATTAAGTGCTTCAGGCATGGAAAAGGGGGCTGTCTTTACCGCAACCGCCCTTGCTACTGCCATTGGATGTTTCTTGATGGGTCTAATCGCCAACTATCCAATTGCACTATCCACTAGTTTAGGGATGAACGCATTCTTTGCTTACTCTGTTTGTATCGGAATGAAGGTTCCTTGGCAAACAGCTTTAGCTGGGGTATTCCTAGCATCATTGATTTTCTTGATCTTAACCCTGTTTAAGATTCGTGAAATCATCATTGATGCGATCCCGAACGACCTGAAAAGCGCCATCAGTGGTGGTATCGGGTTATTCATTGCCTTTCTTGGTTTGAATCAAGGGGGTATCGTTACCGCCAGCAAGAGTACCCTGGTTGAACTAGGGTCCTTCCACGTTGGGAGTACCTGGTTGACCATCTTCGGATTGGTCCTAACGCTGGTCTTAATGTCAGCACGGATTCCTGCTTCCATCTTTATTGGAATGGTTGCTACGGCAGCCCTAGGGATGATCACTAAGTTGATTCCGCTTCCTGGTCAATGGGTATCTGCAGTGCCAAGCTTGAAACCAATTTTTCTACAATCGATCAAGCACATCACTGATATCAACACCGCCCAGTTGTGGATCGTCGTATTAACCTTCTTATTGGTTAGTTTCTTCGATACTGCCGGGACGTTAGTTGGCCTTGCTGAACAAGCTGGCTTCATCAAGAATAACAAGATTCCAAGAATCGGGGGCGCATTGCTTGCTGATTCTACTGGAATGGTGGCTGGTTCATTACTCGGGACTTCCCCAGTGGGTGCGTTCGTTGAATCATCCGCCGGAATTGCCGTGGGTGGTCGATCAGGATTTACGGTGATCGTTACTGGGATCCTCTTCATCTTAGGAACGTTCTTCTCACCATTGTTGGGAGTGATTACTGATCAAGTTACCGCCCCAGCATTGATCATCATCGGGATTCTAATGGTCCGCTCACTTAAGAACGTCCATTGGGAACACTTTGAAATTGCTGCTCCAGCATTCTTGATTACATTGGGAATGCCGCTTACTTACAGTATTTCAGATGGGATCGCCCTTGGGTTCGTTATCTACCCAATCACCATGCTTGCTGCTAAGCGTGGCAAGGAAGTTAACCCAATCATGTACGTATTGGGAGTTGTCTTCCTAATCTTCTTCTGGGTCTTAAATGAATAGTTAATTTAAAAAACCACGAAACGGAAAATTTCCGCTTCGTGGTTTTTATTTTGCCCGCTTTAATACGTCATTCGCTACTCAACCACTAGCTTTAATACTATCAGTAACATCATTTTTTATACAAAAAGTTAAAATAAATCATTAATAAATTCTAAAGATGATTGTTAATTAGTATCTATGTATGTATACTACTAACATGTAATATTTATTAGGTTATCCTAAAAATATGATTATTAACATATAACTATGTTCATAATGTCTAATTACCCCCCTGTAGCAAATACAAAGGAGTGTATTGAATGCTTAATGTTAGGAACCTGTCCGTTTCCTACGGCGAAACGCCGGTATTTTCGGACCTATCAATTCAAATTGATTCTGGTAAGATAACTGGAATCATCGGCCCCAATGGAGCCGGTAAATCAACGTTCATCAAGGCAGTCCTCGGCTTGATCAAATCCCAATCAGGAACCAGTGACTATGATGGCAAACCGATTAAGGCAATTCAAAAACAGATTGCCTATGTAGAACAACGGAAGGACATCGATTTGACCTTCCCGATCAGTGTGTTTGACGTCGTATTGACTGGTAGTTACGCCCAGCTCGGGTTGTTTAACATGCCTGGTAAAAAGCAAAAAGCAGCGGCAATGGATTCGTTACAACAGGTTAAAATGAACGAATTTGCCAACCGCCAAATCGGCAACCTCTCCGGTGGCCAGTTGCAACGGGTCTTCGTTGCCCGCGCCATTTTACAGAAAGCCGACATCGTGATCTTAGATGAACCGTTCGTTGGGATCGACCTGCAAAGTGAAAATGCCATTATGGAAATCCTAAAACAATGGCGCGACCAAGACAAAACGATACTGGTCGTACACCACGACTTGAACAAGGTCCATAACTACTTCGACGATTTGATCATTATGAACCACGGCATCGTTGCTAGCGGCCCTACTGAGCAGGTCTATACACCTGAAAACATCGGGAAGGCATTTAGTGCTGACCTTTCCGCCGTCTTATTCGACTCAAAGGAGGCCCAATCATGAAAATTGCAGCATTTATTGAAGCGCTTGGTAAGTATGACTTCTTACAAAGTGCCATGCTCACCGCCATTATGGTCGGGGTCATGTCCGGAATCATCGGTAGTTTCATCATCCTGCGTGGAATGTCATTGATGGGCGATGCGATTTCTCACTCCATCCTCCCAGGGGTTGCGGTCGCCTACATGTTAGGCATCAACCTATTAATCGGTGCATCGCTTTTCGGGGTGTTAGCCGCCCTCTTAATTGGTTTCGTTTCCACACACAGTAAGATTAAAGTCGATACCTCGATTGGAGTCGTGTTCAGTTCGTTCTACGCCCTCGGATTCATCCTGATCTCGCTGACCGAAAGTTCGACCAACTTACACCACATCCTATTCGGGAACATCCTAGCGGTCAGCAATTCCGACATGGTAACGACTGCGATCGTATTGGGAATCGTGCTCCTCTTCGTTGTGATTGGCTACAAGGAACTCTTAATTACTTCGTTCGACGAAACGTTCGCTAAAACTTATGGCTTGAAGACGCAACTAATTCACTACGCCCTGATGTTGGTATTAACGTTAGTAACGGTGTCAGCTCTGCAAACCGTCGGGATTATCCTAGTCGTTGCAATGTTGATCACCCCTGCTGCGACCGCATTCTTCTGGACGAACCGCTTGTCCGTGATGCTAGTCTTCTCCGCAATTTTCGGGACGGTTGCTTCCATCGTGGGGCTATACCTCAGCTACACGTTCAACTGGGCATCTGGTCCTGCCATCGTAATCGTGGCAGCAATCCTATTCTTAATTTCATTCGTCTGCTCACCTAAGCAAGGGTTCATCCGTTTAAAAAAATAACATCCAGAAAAGAGGAATTTAAATGAAGCGCATCTTAATCGCACTGGCATCCGTTATCGTCCTAGTTGGTGGAATCTTGTTATTCATCAACCAGCGCAGTGCTAGCAAATCGGCAAACTCCACTAATGATAAAAAAGAACTCAGCGTCGTTACCACCAATTCGATTTTAGAAGACATGGTCAAAAACGTTGGGAAGGACCGCATTCACGTCTACAGCATGGTCAAACGTGGGACTGATCCGCATGAATATGAACCACGTCCAGAAGACATTGCAGAAACCACCAATGCCAACGTTGTTTTCTACAACGGCCTGAACCTAGAAACCGGTGGGAACGGTTGGTTCAAAAAGCTGGTCAAGACCGCTCATAAGCAGTTCGGCAAACAGGTCTTTGCAGCCAGTGAAGGCGTGACCCCACTGCATTTGACCACCAATAAGAACGAAGTCGACCCCCACGCTTGGTTGGACCTAGCTAATGGGATTCAATACGTCAAAACCATTACCAAAGTCTTAAAGGAAAAGGATCCGCAAAATGCAGATTACTTCCAGAAAAACGCCGATGCTTACATTGCTAAACTATCCAAGTTGAACGAGGAAGCTAAGGCCAAATTCTTAGACATCCCCGCAAAACAACGGGTCTTAGTCACTTCCGAAGGCGCGTTCAAGTACTTCTCCAAGGCCTACCACGTTAAGCCAGTCTACATTTGGGAAATCAACACCGAATCCCAAGGGACCCCTGAACAAATGCGGCGCGTCCTAGCTGCCATCAGCAAGTACGATGTAAAACACCTCTTCGTTGAATCATCAGTTTCACCAAAATCAATGGATAAGGTTTCATCCGAAACTGGCATCAAGATCTATTCCAAGATTTTCACCGATTCACTTGCGAAGGAAGGCACCGATGGTGACACCTACTACTCCATGATGAAGTGGAACTTAGATCACATCCACGATGGATTAGCAAAATAAGCAATAACTAAAAATAGATTGGTCCTCAAAAATGAGTGCCAATCTATTTTTTCAGTTCCTATTTATGTAACGGCAGTTTCTTAAATAGTTTATCAACTTGATTTTTCTTACCCCTAACTCCAATGCCCACTAAATCAAGATCGTTTAAGTCATGACTAGCAATCTCAGCACGATTATCATCATCGTTGAAGGTATTAAAAAGCGGCTTGGTAAAAATAGAAATTGCAAAGTCCTTATCAACCGCTTTTTTAAGCAACTCGTTTAGTTGTTCTGCACTGGCCGAATGAATCATTATTGGTTGCTTAGACATTGGTAAGAATTGATAGCCATCCTTAGTAACATAGTTATCACCAACAATGTTATCAGAACTAGTAATTCCACTCATCAAAAAGGAATTTACATTTAATTCTTGCCAGGGTTCCAAATCATCCCTAAGCGCAATCTTGATCTTTGTATCAAATGCCATAATAACCACTCCTATGTTCCTATTTATAAATTAATGGTTTCTATCACCAAGATTATCATGCTATTATATATCAGTAAAATAGATATATTGAATGGTTTACTTCAATAAAATTGAAGGAATGTTAAAAATGGAAATTAAAAATTTATACACTATCAAAAAAATAATTGAGACTGGATCGTATAGTAAGGCTGCTGAAGAATTGAAGTATGCCCAATCCACCGTTACATTTCAGGTTCATCAAGTTGAACAGGAATTAGGGATTCACATTTTCGAAAAGATTGGTAAATCAATGCAACTCACTAGTGCCGGTAAACAATCGATTCCATTAATCGATGACGTTATTAATCGGTTTGAAAGATTAAAGAGCATTAACGAAGAAAGATTAAGCGGCACTTTAGCTATCGCCGTTCCTGAATCACTAGTAACTTATAAGTTACAACCAGTTTTAAAAGCGTTTAAACAACAAGCACCAAATGTTGAGTTATCAATTAAGGTCTTAAATTGTTATCGCATATTTGATGAGGTTATTAAGAACCAAGTCGACATTGGGATTGCATACCATGTCAAAAATAATGATCAGTTAGTAATCAAGCCACTAGCAGAATATGAATTAACTTTAGTCGGCTCTAAAGGCCTTAATTTAGAGGATCGCGATTTCATCACCCCTAATCAAAAGAAACCAATTTGTCACATCCAAAATGATCCAGATGCGTTGTATTTAAAATACTTTAATCAATACCTGGCAGCTCAAAATATTAATTTAATGCCCAGCCTTGATTTATGGAGTATTGAAGCAATTAAAAAAAGTGTCATCAGCAACATGGGCGTAGCATTCCTCCCTAAGTTTACTTTGCAACAAGAACTGGCTAGCGGTGATTTAATAGAATTAAATACTGAAATTCATGATTATCAGTTCCAAGCAGTCGTGCTTTATAATCAAAATAAGTGGATAAATCCGGCAATGAATTTATTTTTAGATTTATTGAATAAAGTTGGCATTAACTAAAAATAGATTGGTCCTCAAAAATGAGTGCCAATCTATTTTTTAATGTTTTAATTTAGCATCAATTTGCTTCAACACCGCTTGTAAATCAGCCGAATTATTCACAAAGTCGTACTTGTCACCATTAATTTTCAACTTGGGACTAATTTCGTAGTTCTCAAACCAATGTTGATAAGCCACCCGCAGTTCGCGATAGTAGTCCAACAGGTCATCAGACTGTTCAAAGTCTCGTCCCCGTTGACGAATCCGTTTCAACTGGGTCTCCAGACTGACTTCAATGTAGACCAACAGATCGGGCCGCTTCTTTTTGGCTGCGTATGGCAATTCTTCCATCATGTTGTCCAACAAGTCATGGTAAACAGCGGCTTCAGTGTCATTGATGTTGCCCAACTTGTGATTCAAGTCGGTGAACAACGCATCTTCGTAAATCGAACGGTCTAACACGTTATTATCATCTTGTTGCGCCTTTTTGATCATCTCAAAGCGTTTGTTCAAAAAATAAATTTGCAGCAAAAAGCCGTACTTTTGCTTATCCTGATAGAACAGTGGCAACACAGGATTGTCGCCAACTGGTTCATAAAACGCCTTGGTGTCCAGGTGTTTGGACAGCCGTTCGGTCAACGATGACTTGCCCGCACCGATGGTTCCTGCTAATACGATCATTGTCATAACCTACCCCTTTCAAATTAAGTGATTACTTAGTTGCTAAACGCTTGGCAAACCATGGACTCTTGGTAAACGCCAAGATATCATTACCGATGTAGAGCATGTAGGTTACGAATAGGACTGGTGAAGCACTCCCCTGCGCAGCGGTAATTCCCCACAGAATCACTGATAGCACCCCTTGTGCCAACCAGAAGTAGTAGGTTTCGCGTTTCTTCAAGGTGGTTAAGATTGCACCCATGATCCCAGTCGTTGCTGAAATCGAGTCGATCAATGGCCGTGGACTATCAGTTAAACTGGTCAATAACGTGTGCATGATCAATACGACAATAACAAAGCCAATTACGTATGGCAACCAGTTCTTGCAGGTCTGAGCATTATTTTCGCCCCGCAGGCCAGAAATCTTGTTTTCAGCATCTTGATTCCAGCTCGGCATTAACAGGACTGGCACATCTAACAATACGATGTAGCTGAGCTGCATCACAATTTCCATGTAGTTCTTGGCGCTAAACGCAACCGCAATTAGTAAGATCGCACTAATCAAGCCCAACCATCCATTGATTGGTTTGGCATTGTTGATCGCTAATACGCAGGTTAACCCAAGGACCCCAGCAATAAAAGTTACAATACTAATCGTAGTAATCGGGCTGCTGAGCGTTAACGCTAAGTTAAACCCCAACCCAAAGAACAGTAGGATGTATGATTGGACGTTCCAACCTAGTAATTGGCTCCATAGCCACTTAAAATAATTCATTTGAAAAGCTCCTAACACAATATATAGTATTTAAATAACTATCTATATCTACATCTAGTCATTTTAGTCAACTCGTTCTATTATACAGAAACTAAGATCGATTTCAATCACCGGACTTAGACGATTAAATCGCCAACAGGTAATTTTAAAATCCAGATTGTGTTAAAATAACCCCAGTTAGACTGATTATTCATAATTAAAACTGGAGGTAATAATGTGAAATTTATCAAAGGCACCACTTTCCTATAGCTAGTCCTCATGATCATCGCCTGTTTCATCATCTTTATAATGCGCGGGGGTTTGATCTAATCGTGAACCATACATACAACATCAAGTTTTATATTTCTGAAATGGGCAGATATTCTGTTCGAGGGTTAGTATCTGCCGTTTTGATTCAAATCGGTGAAAGTATTATTGAAAGACACAAACGGAAACAAAAATAAGTGGTGAACTGCCCCTCCAATTTGAATCAATATTCATACGGAACTTTTTTAGCCGTTGGTTGTTTGTAATCTTGCAACATTGCTGATATAATGGCTTTTATAATCTCGCAGGAGGGATGCCCTATGGCTAAAAAAGACATTAATAGTAAAAAACCCCATACTGTTTATTTAAGCGATCTAATTTACCAAGAAATTAATGGCACTAACATAAATGGCATTAAAACATTCTCTGAAAAGGTAAATTACATTTTAAATAAATACACAAACCAAGATCAGAAAGTAGCAAACAATGATGATATCGAAGACCGTCATGACCAAAAAATAAGGTATATCGACCTTTTTGCTGGAATCGGTGGAATTAGATTAGGATTTAGTGAAAACGATAAACAAACTCAGTGTGTTTTTTCAAGCGAATGGGATAAATTTGCAGTGCAAACTTACGAGGCCAATTTTAAAGAAAAACCATTCGGTGATATTACTAAAATCAAAGCTGAGGATATCCCAAATTTTGATGTATTATTAGCCGGCTTTCCTTGTCAGCCATTCAGCAGTATCGGTAAAAGAGAAGGGTTTAAGCACAAAACGCAAGGCACATTATTTTTTGATGTCCTAAGAATTATTAAGCACCACAAACCCAAGGCATTTCTTTTAGAAAACGTTCCCGGCTTATTAACGATCCAAGAGGGGCAAGCATTCGAGATAATTAGGCAATCACTAGTAGATAGTGGATATAACGTCTACCACAAGGTCTTACAAGCAACCGATTATGGATCTCCCCAATCCAGAAAAAGGGTAATAATTGTCGGTTTCAGAAAAGACATCGATAGCTCTAATTTTTACTTCCCAGACAGTAATGATCAAAACACTTACGTTGGGGAAATATTAGAGGATAACCCCACTGGATATTCAATCTCTAAAAATTTGCAAAAAAACTACTTATTCAAAAAGGATGACGGGCATCCATTTGTCGTAGATAAAAACACTAAAAAATACGCAAAAACTTTAAACGCTAGCTATCACAAAATACAACGATTAACGGGGACGTTTGTAAAGGGTGGTGAAACTGGAATAAGGTTACTTTCAGAACTAGAATGTAAGAGGTTACAAGGTTTTCCAGATAATTTCATAATTCCAGTTTCAAGAACCCAAATGTACAGACAAATGGGAAACAGCGTTTCAATCCCAATGATTAAAGCAGTTTCCAAAAACATAAAAGATGTTTTGCGAAACAAAAAAATAGACGTCAAGGGAAACCATGCTACTATCCAGTTAAATCTAATATAGAAAGCCATGATTAGTAATGACAAACTATAAAAAATTCAATATTGGAGAATGGTCTGAATCCTATGTTTTCCTTAGGTTGTTATCATCAAACGGAACTTTAAACATAGCCGATAATAATTTAAATTCTATCCCTAACCAATTTTTCACAATCAAGGCAATTATTAAACCAGATGTTATTTATGAAATAACCAGCCAAGATCCAGAAATTCACATTCAAGAAAAAGACAAGCCTTCATTTTCAGTTAACAAAAATCAGTTCTTACATTATTCGAATTTTTTATTAGACAAATTATTAAGCAAAAAGGGAAATTTCGAAGTTCCAGCCGTTGAAGACTTTCTTAAATCAGTAAAGCTAGATAGTTTAAAAGCAAAGAGCAAGTTAAAAAGTGATATCGATATTAAAATACACGATCCATTCACAAATACAGAACCAACAATCGGCTTTAGTATTAAATCTTATTTAGGTAGCCGCCCCACCCTTTTAAACGCATCACAACAAACGATTATTAATTACAAGCCTTCTAAGGAACTAACCAATAATTTAACCCCCACCGAATTGGACGCTCTCAACGCCAAAGGAACTATATTAGACAAAATAAATCGATTAAAAAGTAAAAATATCAATTTAACATTTAATAATCTAAACTCAAGCACCTTTGAATTTAATTTAAAAATGATAGATTCGGAAATGCCTAGCATTTTAGCTGATTTATTTTATTGTTCTTATTTTGTACGCGGCAAAAAGATCTCTAAGGTTGTAGATTATTATTGTGATAATTTTCATAAAAATCACGATTTAATAGAATACAAGGTTAAAGAACTTTTGATTAGCATTGCATTAGGAATGGTGCCCAATACCAAATGGGACGGTTTGGATCAAGCTAACGGCGGCTATATTGTTGTAAAACAAAATGGCGAAATCGTGGGTTACAACATATACGAAAGAAACAAGTTAAAGGGTTATCTCTACAATTCAACAAATTTCGACACCCCCTCTTTAAGTCGATATAACTGTGGAAACATTAACGAAAGAGGAGCAATGAGCTTAGGCTGTATGATTAGATTTTGGCAATAATAAACAAACGACCCCGATCGGTTGAACAGAAAACGTTCAGCATATCGGGGTCTTTACTTTGAAAAAAATAATACTTATTGGTGTGGTCTAATCGATTTTTAAATCGCCATGCCAACAAATGCTGCTAAAATCCCTAACAACGTGGTTGAAATGAAATATAATCCAGCCCATGTCGGACGCTTAATCTGAAGCCTTACCGTTTCATTCATAAACGTGGAAAACGTGGTATACCCACCTAAAATCCCACTGCCAATTAGATAAGCCATTGAACTATCAGCAAGTTGCCCTGCTAACAAACCCAGGAGAAACGATCCAGATACGTTGATTACCACGGTGGCGAGTGGAAATTCCTGCCACCCCATTTTGTTTCCAATCAATTCGATCATCGCATAACGAATCACCGCACCGAACGCAGCAGCGAGTCCGACAATTATAATTTTAGATAACATTATTTTGCACCCGCCTTTGCAATTAAGTAGTTCGCTAATTTAATTCCAACTAATGCGAATATATATCCAAAGACTAAACTAATTGAAAGATACCAAAAAGAATTAATTAGTGAAGTTTTGAACAGCTTTACAAAATCAACCGTAAACGTTGAAAAAGTGGTAAAGCTACCGATAAAGCCAACGCTAATCCCGCTAAGGAGTTCACTTGAGATTTTAAATAACAATGGCAAAATGCTAACCAGAAAGGCTAGTAAGAAAGTTCCTAATAAATTAATCGCAATAATCATTGCAAAGTGATCGTTTCCAGATAAAAGCGTTAACCATTCGCGAAGTGCCCCGCCAAAGAAACCAAAAAAGATAATATAAATAACTTTCCGCAATTTAAATTGCCCCCTTATTATCCCCTTATCGTATCACAATTAAGATATCTTATACTTTAGTTAATAAATTCACAAAATATTTAAAAATTATACCAATTAATTTTTTATTCATGCAATCGGTTTAAATATGAATAAATATATAAAAAGACATAATTTAAGCTAAAAAGTTTGTGAAACTGTTAACTATCATTAGCATTAAATCAACATTTAACTTTGCTTACATCATGTTGTAACAATGTGACTTTATTCATTTATAAATCCAATTATCTTTATATTTAGATAAAATGGCAGTTGATTATTTATCAATAATCATTAGTATTATAGGTGTAATCAATTGGTGCTAAACGCTAAATGTTTGGAAACAAATGGTTATTTCATATAAAATAGTTATTGAAGCTGGGTCATCCGATCTGGTTAAAAAATTTATATTATTTAAAGGGGATATTTACACATGAAAGCATTAGTATTAACTGGTACTAAACAAATGGAAATCCAAGATTTAGATACTCCAACTCCAAAGCCTGACGAAGTCTTAGTTAAGACTGCTTACGCTGGTATCTGTGGTACCGACGACGCACTTTACAACGGTCTTCCAGGTTCAGCAGACGCTGTTCCTCCAATCGTTTTAGGTCACGAAAACTCAGGTGTTGTTGAAGCTGTTGGTGCTAACGTTACCCAATTCAAGAAGGGTGATCGTGTTGCAGTTGACCCTAACATCTACTACCCTAAGGACAAGTACTTCCGTGTTGACCGTCCACAATTAGCTGAAGACCTTTCAGCTGTTGGTGTTACTCGTGATGGTGGTTTGGAAGAATACTTCACTGCTCCTGAATCAGTTGTATACCACGTTCCAGCTAACCTTTCATTAAAGGCTGCTTGTTCAACTGAACCAGTTTCATGTGGGGTTCACGGTATCCGTCGTCTTAGCTTACAACCACATTACAAGGCTCTTGTTATGGGTGATGGTTACATGGGTCTTCTATTCGTTGAATTATTAAAGGCATACGGTGTTCAACACGTTGACTTAACTGGTCGTCACGATGACAAGTTAGCCGAAGAACAAAAGCTTACTGGTGCTGATCACGTAATCAACACTGAATCTGGTGACATTAACGAAGAATACGACATCGTTATCGAAGCCGTTGGTCGTCCAGAAACTCAAGAAAAGGCAATCGAAGTTGCAGGTAAGGGTGGTCAAATCCTTATGTTTGGTGTTGGTCGTCCAGATCAAACATTCACTGTTAACACTTACGAAGTATTCCAAAAGGAATTAGACATCAAGGGTTCATTCATTAACCCATACGCATTCGATGACTCCCTTGCATTAATGGCAAGTGGTAAGATCGATGTTGAACCACTTATCAAGAACGTTCTTAAGCTTGACGAAGTTGTTGGTAAGCTTGATGGTTCTGACAAGCGTCCTGGTAAGTCAGTTGTTGAACTTGACGGAAGCTTAAAATAATTAATTTCTATGGAGGAAAATAAGATGGCTTTACAAGATTACTTTACTGGACTCCAACACGTTGGAATTCCTTCCAAAGACTTAGACAAGACCATTGCTTTTTACGAAAAGCTTGGCTTTGAACAAGCAGGTTTATTCCACAATGGCGAAAACCGTTGTGCTTTCATGAAATACAATAACCTTACCATTGAAACTTGGGAAGGTGACCCCGTTACTATGAAGAACGGTGCCATCAACCACTTCTCAATGAACTGTACTGACGTTGACAAGGCTTTCGAAGCTGCTAAGGCTGAAGGCTTTGACATGGTCAACGATGAAATTCAATCCATCCCTTCATTCTGGGATCATGGTATTCGGTTCTTTAACATCTTAGGACCTAACCACGAAACAATTGAATTCTGTCAAATTCTTGACAAATAACAACTAAAAAAAGCGCTGGTGATTTTCCACCAGCGCTTTTTTTGTACATAATTACTTGATGCCCTGAACTGCATTATAGCCAAAGTATTTTTCAGCTAACTTAGTAAGGGTACCATCCTTCTTCATTTCAGCAATTGCCTTGTTCAATTTAGCAATCTTACCAGTATTGTTCTTAGCAAATGGTAATGCTACGTTGACGGTTGCAGCACTTCCCTTTAGGATCTTCCATGCATAATGCTTTTGTTTGATGATGGCAGAGAGGTTATTTCTGGTATTAACCACCCCATCAACGTGTCCTGCTAATAGTGCTTCGTAAGTTAAATCACGGGCATCAAACATCTTAAACTTGATCTTATTATTGTAGTTCTTTAGGTTTTGCGAGTTATTGGATGCTGATGCTCCTGAAACCGTTTTACCTGATAGTTGATCAATGTTATTCAAACTTGACTTCTTATCAACGGCAACTGCGGTTTCTTCCTTGTTGTAAACGTCAGTAAACTTGTACTTCTTGGCCCGTTCTGGAGTTACGGCGATGTCATTGGCCACCGTGTCTAATTGACCATTGTCAACTTGACCTAAGAGCCCATCGAATTCACCAGTCACCCATTTAACCTTGTAACCAGCTCTTTTAGCCGCATCGTTTAAGACATCGACATCAAAACCAGTTAATTTGCCATTGGCCTTATAAGTATTGGGATAACTAGTTCCCGTTACCCCCGCTTTAATTACATTCTCACTATTTTTGGAACCGTTGCTAGTTTGGTTGAAATAAAAGAACCCCCCAGCAATTACTACTAATACAGCTACGATTGCGCTAATGATAATTCCACGATTTCCAGTTTTCTTCATATTAAGACAACTCCTCTACTTTTTTAAAATGCATTTCTTTCGTAAAATTCTTAATTCTGTCTGGACCATGTTCAGAAAATAATTCATCAGTTGATCCATGGTACTTAACTGCGCCATCTTCTAAAAAGACGGTACTGTCGCTAACCTCTCTGGCAAACTCAATTTCATGCGTCACGATCACCATTGTGATGGATTGTTGAGCGAGCTTGGAAATAATATTGAGTACTTCTTTGGACATTTCTGGATCGAGTGCGGAAGTAGGTTCATCAAAGAGGATGATCGATGGTTGCGAAGCGATGGCGCGGGCGATTGCGACCCGTTGTTGCTGACCACCTGATAAACTCACCGGATAGTTGTTAGCAACGTTGGCTAACCCCATCTCGGTCAATAACTGCTGGGCCTTAGTATGTGCAGCGTCCCATTTCAGTTTATTATTTAACAATTCTGGGGCCATTACGTTCTCTACCGCCGTCATGTTCCTAAATAAGTTAAAGCGTTGAAACACCATTGCTGATTGCAACCGATATTCATAAATTAATTTTTTCGTGGCTGTTTTAGGGGTCAGCTCCACATCATTCACCGTAATCGATCCACTAGCGAATGGTTGTAAGTAATTAAAAGTCCTCAGAAGCGTGGTTTTCCCTGCTCCACTGGGCCCAATGATTGCTGTGACCTTCCCCTTTTCAATCTGGAGGTTAATATCTTTTAAGATCGGCGTGCCGTTGATCACAACCGATAAGTCCTTCGTATTAATTGCATTCATAAGCTTAAATTCACCTCCGCTAGATTAACTCTGATATGGAATTGAAATGTGTTTTTCAATGATGTTCTGTAAAAATGTATAGATAATAATTAAAATCCAATATAAAATCCCAACCGCTAAGTATGTTTCAAAATACTTAAATGAAGCTCCAGCTAATAGCTTCCCTTCGGAAAACATTTCGGTAATCCCTAGCGAAAAGGCTAACGACGTTTCCTTTATCAAGCTGATAAAACTGTTCCCCGTTGATGGCAATGCGTTCACGAATGCCTGGGGAAAGACGACGTATCGAAACAACTTAGCAGGCTTGATGTTCAGCGTTTTTGCGGCTTCGATCTGACCACGATCAACTGAATCTATTGCTGCCCGAAAAATTTCTGCCAGGTAGGCCGATTGCTTGAAGCCCAGCCCAATAATCACGGCAATGAATGCTGGCAACCCTCTAAAGAAGGGAAATATCTGCGGTAATCCATAGTAGATGATAAATAACTGTACTAAGCTAGGCATCCCCCGAAAAAATGAAATATAGACGTTCGCAACATAATTCAAAGGATGGTTTTTAGAATATTTCAATAACATGATCACTCCACCTAAGACCGTTGCTAAAATCATCGACAACAATGCGAGCAGCAATGTGATTGGAATAAACTCAATTAACGTTGGAAAAACTTCAATAAAATATTTAAAATCAAAATTCATCTTTCAACTCTCCTTTGTTCAGAGTAGCTAACCCCAAATTATTTAATTGGGCTGCTCTTTCAAGGATCGTCTGATCTAGGATTTTCACCATATAAACCGTTAAGTGATCAGCGTATTTACGTTGTGTAGCAATTGGTTCATAGCCAATCCCGTTATAAAAAGAAGCAAGCCATGGGTGTTCAACTGCCGTTCCTAATGTAACAGCGGGCGAATGCATCTGTAATTTAATCACGTGTTCTTCGACCCAATGAATGAGCTTTTTCGAATAACCCTGGTGTAAATAATCACCATTAGTGGCCACCCAGCCTAGATGGGGTAATAAATATGGGCTTTTATTCAATGACCATGGCAAGCGAACCGAAACCGTTGCAATAATCTTGTCATCATCAACCGTCACAAACGTTTTCATCGTCGCCATTTGCTCTTTCATTTCTGCCATTGTGATCGTTGCTGCTTTAAAATGAATCCCTAATTCTTGATCAGCTTGATATGCAGAATGCAGTAAATCATTCAGTTGTTCTAACTCTGTCGCTTTAATTTCCCGATTGATCGTTGTGATCACTCACACCCCCCTTAAAACGTGATTCAAGTCCTTGACGCTACCAGTTTTTAAAATCGTGAGTAGTTGTTGCACATCTAAATCGACCCCGTTATTAGCAATTGCGTTTTGTAATTTGGCTAAGATTTGATCATTTGAAAGGCGATTTTTGGGAGACCCCTTAGGCGTATTAACCGCAATTCTTTTAACGGGCCCATTTTTTAAATGGACTTCCAATTCAATTGGCCGGTCATCAGGGGATTGAGCAACTAGGTCGTTTTGCCTTGCGAACAGGGATTTCGTTTCAGTTTTAAATAAGTTGGTTGACACCTGATCATCGAACAATTGATCATCAACATCACCATTTTTCAAAATTTGCCAAAAGATATATTCGATCGAAAACTTCCCCGCTTGGCCAGTAGCGGGCGTGGTGTAACGTAACACCTTATCGCCCCCCGCTACGAAATGAAAGATGACTTTTTGAATGTCAGCAAGCCGCGTCCCCTGTTGATAAAGCAACTTTGCAGCATCATAACCAGACATCGCTGCTGAACAAAATTGGTGGAGCTTGAACCAGATTCCAGGATCAATTATTTGCGGAGGGTTGAACCATTGAGCAGTAATGCGCTCGACATCGAGTGGTTGGTTTGCAACCACGATGTTCCAGCCGTTTTCATTGTTAAAAACATCCTGGTTCGTGGTTAAGCCACCCTTTAAAAATAAAGCGGCTTGCACGGCATCACTGGCTGCTAACCCAGCATGTAGTGGTTTGGTATCACTCCCCGCTTCGATTCCTAGGCCTGCAGATTGGGTCGCCGCAAATGACAGTAAGCTCACGATCTCTGCCACTGATAATTTTTGCAACTTTGCAATCGCAACAACCGCCCCAAACACCCCGAGCGTTGCAGTAGTGTGGTAGCCCATTAACTTATAGGCTGGGTTTAATTGCGCGCCTAGTTGCGCGGCAAATTCGACCCCGACCACGGATGCGAATAAAAAATCATTCATGGTAACCGTTGCATCGTTCAAACTCAACAAGGCTGAAAAGATGACCACGCTGGAATGGCCCCTTAAATTTGATTGGACATCGTCAAAATCAAGATAATGGGCGGCAAAGCCGTTGAACAAGGCGGCCCGTTCAGGCGTTGTAGTTAGGGATTGACCAATTAGTTGTGCCTGCCCATCCTTCAACGCTAACCGTTTCGCAAACCGAGTCACCGTTGGTTGCTGACTGGCACTCACCAAGCAGCTAATGTAGTCGATCAAACACTCCCGAGCAATCGGCAGCGTCTGTAAATAATCCTCCTGGTGGGTATTAAAGATTAACTCTGCCAGCCGTTTCGTATTATTAGTTGCCAAATTTCTCAGCTCGATCGTTTGCTTCTTCCCAAATGCTATCATCGGGGCCGAGTGGAATAATTCTTGGCAGGTCACTTTGTGGAGTATGGTCAACTTCATAGAACCGTTTTCTCATTGAATCAAAATCGGTGTTGTTCCCAAATGCGGGGATTGAATAGAGATCCTTGGCATAGTTCCAGAGGTTTGGATAATCAACTAGCCGCTTCTTGTTCACGTAGTATTTTTGGTAGAACACCAGGTCGAATCTGGATAGCGTTACGAACAGGTTAATATCAACTAGGGTTACCTTGTCACCGAGTAAGTAGCGTTGCTTGGATAAGCGGTCTTCTAACCAATCTAATCGATTGAAAATGCGGTCGTACCACTTCTTATAATCAGCTTGTGAGCGCCCATGGCCCGCTTCATTGACAGCGTAGTTCACGTCCATCAAAATAATATCGCTCAAATTATCAATATCCTCTTTTAAATCATCAGGATATAAATCAACGTCTTGATTAGTTTGGTAATCCTTCCAGGCATCGCTCAATTCCTTGATTAGATTGTTGTAGTCGTTATTAACGACCTTGCCCGTTTGAATATCAACAAGTGCTGGAACGGTATTGCGTTTTTGATAATCGGGGTCAGCTTTCTTGTATGCTTCGCCTAATGAGTGAATCTTAAGGACTGGATCTTGGTGGTTCTCATCTAGATCAAAGAACCAATCTCCGACAACCCCGGCTGGTCTCAATGGATCAACAACGCCCTTTGAGATGACCTGGTCTAAGCCGAGATAATCAATGGCGATCGCAATCCGATTTGCCCATGGACAGTGGCGAGACCAGATTAATCGATAGCGCCCTGGTTCAACTGGTAGGGTCCCGTCTGTAAATTTATTTTGAAATGCTGGACCTTGATATGCCGCAAACTTAGCCCGTTCATTAAAGTTCGACTTATCACCTGCATTCGCATAGTCCTTTTGTTTTTCGTTGGCCCTCGGGTTAGCTACCTTCGACTTCGAAAAATCAATTGGACATGCTTGTAAATCTTGAGATACTTCAATTTTGGCTGCTTCTGCTTTTAGTTTGTTATCACTCATGTTTAAATCTCCAATCTATTGATTAATAAATTCATCCTGTAATCTAAGTGCGCCGTAGTAATACCATTCATAGGCCGTTTGAATCGCCTTGTCACTAATCACTAAGTCTGAATGGTGCCAGTCTGAATTCCCCTCACTGCCGATAAAGGCGAAAACACTCGGCACTTTATCGGTATAATCAGAAAAATCTTCACCAGCATTTGATGGATCCCCTTCAACGAAATTAGCATGGCGCTTCGTTTCATCAATGATGACATCGGTCAGTTTCGGATCGTTCAAAACCACCTTGGGGCCGTTGATCCATTGAATATCAACAGCCAAGTTAAACGATGCTGCCTGACCATTTACGACTTGATAGAAACGTTGCTTCGCTAATTTTTGAGCATCTAAATTAAAATTACGATTAGTCCCCTCAAAGCTAGCTTGTTCTGGTAAGACGTTCCAAGTATTACCAGCTGCAACGTGGGTAACTGATAAAACGGATGTGTTTTTAGGATCTTCATTTCTGCTAACAATCGTCTGGAGGGCGGTAATCGTACTTGCTAAGCCAACGATTGGGTCATTTCCTAAGTGCGGCATCGCAGCGTGGGTTCCCTTTCCCTTGAAGGTCACTTTAAACTGATCAACGGCAGCCATTTGACCACCCTTTAAAATACTAACTTCACCAGCTTTTAAGTCGGGTTTGTTGTGAAAACCAATGATCGCTGAAAGCCCGTCAATCCCACCAGCATCAATTACCTGCTTTGACCCTGTATGAATTTCTTCACTGGGTTGAAAGATTAACCTTAGTTTGACCTTTAAGGCATTGCGGTGTTCTGCGAATAAATAAGCAGCCCCTAGTAAACCAGTCATGTGTAGGTCATGGCCACAGGCATGCATGACGCCTTGATTAGTAGAGGCAAATGATAATCCAGTTGTTTCTTGAATTGGTAGGGCATCAATATCAGCCCTAAGTCCAATGATAATTTTAGAATCACGTGGGCCGATTTCCGCAATCACCCCAGTATTTAAACCTTTTGGAGTAACAATCCGATAATCAAGTTGCTCTAAAATATTTTTAATATAATCAGTTGTTTTGAATTCATGATCAGATACCTCTGGATGCGCATGTAGGTAATGACGAATGTCAACTAATCGCTGATCTAAATCACTAGTAGAAATAAAACATCAACCTTCCTCCAAAAAATTTCAAAAAAAAGACCAATTAGACTGATAAATCGTCTAACTGGTCTTTTTTAAGATGGTGAATATTTTAAAGTTTCAATTCGGCCACAAAAAGAAGCGAATTTTCTTAAAATTAATTTCAACTAGCCCGTAAACTAATCAAAACCCCAGTTAGACTTAACTTATTGCATCTAACTGAGTTCACTAAAATAACTTCACTTAGATACAGACGACGCAACGCCTGTATCCAAGAATACAAACGTTGCTAAATCATGCAGCAAGCAAAGCAACAGCAACTAAATTCGAAGTGATTAGTTATTTTAGTCATAAGAAAATTCCTCTCTTTTATTTGATGAGTACATTTAAACACACATAATATAATCTTGTCAACATCTATTTTTAATCTTTTCTAACCTGAATGCAATCAATTATTCATAACCATTGCTAAATCAACGTTAAAAATGATAAAAAAAATACATTTAGTTATTTAATCATAACTAAATGTATTGATGTTACTTAACTGCTTTAATAAAACTCTTATTCGATGTAAAGTGAGTTCCATCTAAGCCAATTGTAATCGTCTTAGTTCCCTGTTGCTTAAAGGAACTAACGTCTAGAATCGTGCCGCTCTTAACGTGTTTTACACGGTGATTTGAGCTATTGTAGATATAAATTCCATTTTTAGCAATTACCTTAACTTTTTTAACCTTCTTCGAAGAGTAATAAACCTTACTATTAACTTTTGGTTTCATGACGTTAATCGTAACTTTCTTCTTGGTACTGATCGAATGTTTACTTACACTAGAACCATCGGTAGTTGTGTTATTACTGTATGAAGTGGTCCCAGAACTAGATTTAGAAGTTGAACTAGCACTTGAAGAAGCAACTGCAGAACTAACGGAAGAAGCTGCAGATGAACCAGCAGAGTTAGCGGATGAAGCCGCACTACTGGTAACAGTTGCAGAGCTACTTGCTGTGGATGTAGTTGCGCCACTACCAACCCAAAATGACATTGGCTTCCCACCATCTGGAATCACAGAGGCATCGACCTTTTGATTCAAAGCGGTACTATATTCACTATCAGTGAATTGCCATAATCCATAGGTATATGAAGGATCAGGTTCACCAGCCCCATAAGATGCTACCCATAAAGTATCATAGTCATTTTTAGAATTACCAATGGTATTACTCATAAAGTAAAGCCCACTGTATAAAACGATTGGTCTAGTCGTCAACGTCCGCATTTCTGCTGCCCAAGATGATGTCGCAGCATCCAGTGTGGCACTATTCATTCCGTTCGTTTGTTCCAAATCATTAACGTAGAATCGTGCATTCGGCACCCGATTATAAAGTGTCTGGGCCTCACCCTGTGCTTGAGCCACAGAATTATACAGGCTATAGCTATACACACCATATGGCACATCGTATTTATCTAACAATTTAAGGTTATTTTGATAGACGCGATCAGCATAATTACTGCCATATTGAACTCGAATAATCACAAAACTAGCTTCATTTTTTAACTTTTGAACTTGTGAATCGGTTAGCGCATTTTGCCATTCGGACAAATCATACGCTGGATTCATTTGAACAGAAGCGTGTGCTGTAAAGCTGGGTTTTCCTAATTTCGCAACGTTAACCAGCCCTAAGGTTACGATTCCAGTTGATAATACTAGTCCCGCTTTCGTTAGTACATGTCTTATCTTCTTCATATCTAGGATCCCTTTTTATTAATTATTTAGCGTCAATTGCCGATTGCATTGCTGTTTCTGGAGTACTTCCAGTCGCGGTGTGAACAGTCTTGCCTTCTTGCCATTTAACTGTTGTTTCATTAGAGTCAATATCCGCACTTACATGCCCGTAACCGCTTGGAATTGGTAATGTATGGCTTTGTAAGTAAGCCACCATCTGCTTAGCTGCAGGAGTAGCGGTATCGCTGGTGTTCACTTCAGTCCCACGTACTGTTAATGACCACCGTCCCATGTTAAAACTAACGAACACTTGTCCGGCACCAGCATCCTTAACACCAGTAATTCCACTGCCTAAATCAACAGTTGGTAATCCAGAAGTTGAGGCCTTTGATTGATAACCGACCTTGTTCTTAGCAGCCTCTTCGCTTGCGTAAGTCTTTGAAGAAACCTGGCTATCACTACCTGCATTTTCTGATGAACTGTTGCTCATGCTGTCACTTGTGCTTTCTGAGCTAGAAGAACTAGATGATACTTTTGATGAATTCTCTGCACTCTTCTTAACCACATGTGTCTTGCTACTGCTATTTTTCATTGAAGCATTTTGATTATCACTATTCTTACTTCCACAGCCAGCTAATAGTAAACCTAGAATCGCTACTGGAATTAATTTTTGGTATGTTTTCATCTTTAAATGTTACCTCCTGAACGGTAAAAGAACTTTGTAATTAGTATACCAAATTGTGTTATAAAATAAACCTTAGTCACGATTTTTTAATTTATCGTAACCAATTGCAATTAGGTAAAAAGCGCTTTCTATCGCCGCTATAAAGAAACTGACTGGCCAATCTGTAATATAACTGAAATATAATCCAGCCCAGGTTCCAACCAATGAAAAGATAAAAGTTAGTAAAATCATTCCCCAAACATTATGCACAAAAAACTTTGCAGCAGATGCTGGAATCGTCAATAACGCAAAAATTAATAATGATCCAACGATTTGAGCAGTTACACTAACCGTTGAAGCTAATAGGATCAAAAAGATAATTGAAATCAAGGTGTCATACCCTGCATTAAAATGAGAACCCGTCCCATCAAAAGAATTGTATTTTAGTCTTCGATAGATTAGTAAAATCGCAATAATAATAATCACGCTTAAAATAATTAACGTTTTTAAATCATTAACCCCAATCCCAACGATGCTACCAAATAAGATATTCGTTGCATAACTAGATTGGGTATTGGCTAATGAAAGAAATAAAATCCCTAATCCAATGAATAATCCAGAAAACACACTGATTGAAGATTCACGTCGACTAACTCGATTACCGACAGTCCCAATCATTAAGGAACTTAAAATTGTGAAGATCAGCATTCCAATTACAGGTGAAGTACCCAGAAATAATCCAAATGCTGCTCCAGCAAATCCAATTTCTGACAAAGTATGGGTAAAAAAGGAAGTTTTTCTGGAGACAACAAAAACCCCCATGAACCCACATAAAATCGATATAAAGAAGCTAGCAATGAAGCCATACCTCATAAATGCGTAAGCTAACATTATGCTTGGCCCCCCTTTACTTCATGCATCACACCATGCTTATTTGCAATTTCTAAATTATAGTCACCAAACCGTTTAATCAATTCAGGATCGTGGGTAATAAACATTACAGCAGCTCCAGTTCGTTTAATAATATCTACCACCACTTGAAGAAGATAGATTCTAGAATCCTTATCCAAACTAGCAGTAGTTTCGTCTAAAATTAATAGTTTTGGATTAGTAACTAACGCCTGTGCTAAATAGGCCCGTTGCTTCTGTCCACCCGAAGACCGTCCCAAAGGTTCGTTTTCAATTTCAGTTAGTTTAGTCATATCAAGCACTTTTTGAATTCGGCTTTTTTCTGATTTAGTCAACCATGGCAAAAAAGAATTTTGCAAGCTAAGGCTCACAAAATCCTTTATTTTAATCGGATAATCATCGTCAATGTTCCGAAATTGTGGAACATATTGGACTTGATCCGGCCGAACCAAAAAGTGAACCTGTTTTGTCTGATGCCGTTTACACTTTAATAATGCCTTTACCAAGGTTGTTTTCCCAACTCCATTTTCACCAGTCACGCAAGTAAGTGCGCCACCATAAATAGAAAATGAAAGGTCATTAATCAAAGTTTGGTCATCAACAGCAACATCAAGATGTTGAACAGTTAACACTTTTGATTTCAATACTATTTCTCCTTTTGAATTGCTAATAGATTCTTGTATTGAGAAGCCATCCAATCCTTGTAATCCATTCCATCAGGCATTGTTTCTGTAACCTTAAGAACGGGTACTTTGTATTGGTTAGCCATCTTAACGAGGTTTTGAACAACCTTGTCGCTGGCTTGGCTATTATCAACAAAGAATGCAATCTTCTTGGACTTGATATCATTTTGAATTTCCTTGATATCGGATGGTGATGGATCAGTCCCCTTTTCAACTGACTTAGCGTAGCCGTTATCAGCAACCTTGTAACCAATTTCTTGTAATGAGTAATCGAAAACTGGTTCACTAACCCCAACTAGCTTATTGTTAGCCTTATTAGCATTATCCTTAAGCTCATCAATCAACTTCATATTTGAGTCAAGTGACTTAATGTACTTAGCAGCATTCTTCTTGAATTCATCCTTGTACTTAGGTTCTTTCTTACCGAATTCAGCTGCTAACTTATTAGCTAACGTAGGCATCGTCTTGCTGTTATACCAGATGTGTGGATTGTCACCAGTTTGTTTGCCCATCAAACTACCGACATTAACAGATGTTAAATCATCTGGTCCGTTGCTAGTTAACTTCTTCATCCATGAATCGTATCCCAATCCATTGTAAATAACGAAATCAGCTCCAGCAACTTGTTTTGCGGTCTGTGCAGTTGGTTGGAAATCATGTGGATCGATCGTTGATTTGGTGATGATCGACTTAACAGTCCCGTGGTTACCCAAAACAGCACGGGCAGCATCACCATAAAAATCAACGGAAGACACAACGTGAATTCCCTTACTACTTTCACTCTTAGAGCTACTACACCCTACTAAAACAAACACCATGCTTAGTACAACAACTAAGCCCATCAATGATCTCTTAACAAATTTAAACATTATAAAATGTTCACTCCTTCAATTTATACTGCCCCCAAAAGCAATAAAAATTGATTTAATATCGTATTTGCTAGATAATCTTAAATAAGGTTAAAATTATTCTACTTAACCAATCATTAACATTTTACTTGAAAATTACAAGGGTGGCAAAGATTATGAATAAAAAAATCCGTTCTTTCTTATCAGCTTCCCCAGGTGTTTGGATGATTCGATTAATTATTACTGCTTGTATTGTCGGAATCATCGTTATTGAAGCTGGAATTTACCTTGCACGTCCACTAGTTACCGCTCATTCAATCAACTTAAGATCGAACCCTAAGATATCATCTAAGTTAGTTAGTCGGATTGAGAATGGAACGCGCTTAAAAGTAATTAAAAAGAACGCAGAGACAGACTGGTGGTATGTAAAAGCTAATGGCCACACCGGTTGGGTTGCCTCGTGGTTGATCAATCAAACTAAATACAATGCTAAAACAGCAAATAAAATTGCTGAATCAACAATTGTGTTGGATCCAGGCCATGGTGGAGAGGATACTGGGACCCTATCACACTTTGGTAGTGGTGCTGATAATGAGGAAAAGACCTACACCTTACCACTTGCACTTCGGGTTCGTGATTTACTCAAACCGACTTATGCACGGGTAATTATGAGTCGGACCACTGATAAAACAGTTGGTCTTCAAGAAAGGGCTGATTTATCTAATAATTCGAAAGCTAATTTATTCATGAGTTTTCACTATAACTCCTCCAACGTTGCTAATGACGCAACTGGCTTTCAAATTTTTAAATATCACAATAATGCCGATATTTTTGCCGAAATTTTAAATAATAATTTTTCAGGCCTACCATTGGTCAATCGTGGCATTGATTTTGGTAACTACCTCGTTCTCCGTAACAATAAGCAGCCCGCCGTACTGATTGAAATGGGCTTCATGGATAATTCAAAGGATCTCCAATACATTCGTAACGCAGATTATCGTAACACTGTAGCAAAAGACGTAGTAAAATCAATGAAACAATATTTGGATGCGGAGTGATTAATGATGATGAATCTATGTACTTTTAATTTAGATAATGCAGAAATTAAGTTAGCAATGCCAGAAATTCGATTTGCAAAACCACTCTATGCATTAATTGACCAAGATCGTGAATCACTTGCCCGATATTTACCATGGGCTGCTGAAATGGAGGGGCCTGATGATGAGGCTAACTTCTTAGAATTTGCACGGGAACAATTCGTTGATTCTAAATTATTCCTATTCGTAATTCTTTATAACGATCAACCTGTTGGCATGATTGATTTACATAACATTAATAATGATAATCATTCAGCTGAAGTTGGTTATTGGCTATCAAGTCCTGTGCAGGGGCGCGGAATTATGACGAATGCATTAAAACAAATGATCATTAACGTCCAGCCAGAGTTACAGTTGCATAAAATCACCGTAATTGCCGATGTTGAAAATATCGCAAGTCGATCAATTCCCCAAAGATTAGGGTTTGTTCACGAAGCCGTCTTAAAAGATCATATTTTCTCAAATGGTCAATATCACGATGCCGATGCTTACATTCGATTGTTCAATAATTAAGAAAGATTGGAATTAATTTACTAATCACTTTAAAATAATATATAATTAGATTGTTAGTATTTTTTAAAATTTATTATTAAGGAAGGTTTTATATGCCAATTTTAATTGGAATTTTACCAGCACTTTTATGGGGGATTGGTCCGCTAATCGCCACCATCGCTGGAGGACGTCCAATTGACCAACTAATGGGGACCGTTTATGGTCAAGTAGCCGTTGGTTTAGTGCTTTATCTTATCTTTAGGCCAGAGTTAACGCTAAGTGGTTTCATTTGGTGTTTTGCTGGAGGAGCACTTTGGGCAATTGCACAATTAATGCAGTTCGCTGCATTTACAAAGATGAATGTCTCAACCGCAATGCCAATTTCAACTGGATTGCAATTAGTGGAAATTCCATTAATTGGGGTTATCGTCTGGGGTGAATGGGGTTCAGCAACTTCTAAAATGATTGGTTTTATCAGCATCTTAGTTCTAATTGTTGGAATCACATTAACCAGTATTCAAGATGGTAGTGTTGAAAGACCTAAAATGGATTACAAATCTGGGTTAACCCTCTTAATTGTTGGTTCATTAGGTTACACTGCATGTTCCGTGTTTCCACGGGTCCCAAATGCAGCCGGTTTATCTAGTTTATTCCCACAAACCCTTGGGATGTTCTTTGGTGCATTAGTACTTGGGTTGTTCATGCAAAGTAAGGATCATAAACCACTATTCTTTACTAAGCCGACATTAAAGAGTACTTCAATTGGGATCGCTGGTGGTTTCGGGGTGCTTGCATATTTAACTTCTTTAAAGCTAAATGGGGTTGCAACAGCCTTTCCACTAACCCAATTAAACGTTATCATTTCTACATTAGGTGGAATTGTTATTCTCCACGAACACAAAAATAAAAAGGAACTTACATTTACCATTATTGGATTAATTCTGGTAATCGGAAGTGCCTTCATGATTAGTCAACTAGATTAACGTAAATAAAAAATTGCGCTGCAATCGCAGCGCAATTTTTTTATTTAGTCATCGATTAACATTAGTTTTTCAATTTATTTGTAAACGACTTTAAATCTTTCAAACAGACATGGCATTTGAGGATTAAAACGCTGGCCAATTTTTGCATATTCACGTTTAAATAAATTCAAATGAGTCCTTTTCCAATGCCTTAAAGAACGATCACCATCTTGATGAGCATTTTCAGCTGACACTTGATCAAATGCTATTGTCTCAATTGATTCAGTTCGTGTAATACAAATCGGCGATTCAGATCCATCTAAAATGACATTGTAGTCCCCCACTTTGGGGACATCTTCGTTATTAGGAGCATATAATCCGATTGCCGATGAAGTGGTAGTTTTTACCCCATTAGCGATTAACTTAGCTAGTTTGTCAGCCTGCCTTTTCCCATTTCCATCAGAATAAACATCAAAGTAATTCACGTTGGACAATGCAGTAGTATTTATAAATTGTTCCCAGTATTGTTCAATCTTAGTAGTTATCATATTAATGCCCCCTCAATATTTTTAATCATTATAGGGCTAAAAAATGCCACCGGAAACCGATCCGATGGCATCTTTAATTGATGTTAATTGATTTAATCACTACTTAATTGCTTTAATGATTACTTAATAATGGCTTTTTGAAATATTTTAACTTGATTCCAATCAATACTATTTAACAAAATTACGGTACCAATCAAAAATCGCCCGTGCCTGTTGCTCTGGCAGGTAACGATAATCATTTGCTTCAGCTTTAAACCCGCGGCGAATATCAATTGATAGGTGGGCGCGTTTGGAACGTACCATCCAAATCGACTGACGGAGGTTGATGCTTTGAATTTGGTGCCAATTGATTATCTGGGTCTCACGGGTTAATAAACTGGCAGTCTGAACCGCAATTTGGTCCGCACTAATCTGCGTTACGGCAGTCACCCGCCCCTTATAGATTCCATTTAAAATCGCTAGGACAACGATAATCACCGTGAGGACTACCATCCAGGTACTCCCGAAATGGGTAAAAAAGGCAACCCCAGTTAACGAACCTAAAAAGACCAGGACCCAAAACACACCGTTTCTAGCAAAGAGCCACTGACTATAGCGATCACCAGCCTTAAAATTAATTTGCCGATTGGGAATTAAGTCAATAAAATGATTCACGACTTGAAACGCCTTTTGATCCTTGACCACGGGCATTACGGTTACGACACTTTTTTCATCATCACGACCAGAGTTTGTGACCAAGTCCATTTGAACGGTCGTTAAGTGAAATAGTTGCCGAACTGCGTTTTGCTTAAAAATCACCGCTTGAATCTTATTGATCGGCAGATTAATCGTCTTACGTTGGAAAAAGCCCTTTTCAATCACCAGATGATCACCCTGCTTCGTTAAGGTGAACTTATAAAACTTGATGAATGTTTTGACTAACCCAACTAGCATCAACAGTAGCACCAAAAAGATGATTGACTCCACGATACGGTAAATACTAGTCGCAAAGTTATTGTAAACATTGATCGCGCTTCCTACGTTCAAGTGTAATTCGTTCAAGATCGCCACAAGGGCAAAAATTTCACCGAAAAAGTGGATATCGGTCAGTCCAAACGTGAACATGTCTGTACCGTTAATGCGGTATTGATCGCCCGATTTAGCTTGAGTTGAATGTAATTCTTGTTCAGTGGTTTGCTCTTCTGAAACTTCACTTCCAGTTGCATTGCGATGATACTTTTCGATCAACGGTGCGATCGAAGTATTAACTGCGGGGAGCTTAACCTGACTCTTACGGTCGTCTGATCCAGCGGTGTTGACTACCACCTCTTCGACTCCGAACGGTCGCAAGAAGAACCACTGCCGATTTTGAATCGTTTGAATTCGATCATATGGAACGTGGCGTTGTTTCTTGAAAATAATTCCGTGACGAATAAATAGCTCGTTCGGCAAAATCGAGTAGCGAAAGGTAGCGTATTTAATAACGGCTAAAATCGCTATTAAAACCAGAAAGATGGCTACGCTTAAAAATGGATTTCGGTTCGCTAAGAAAAAAACGACCAGGGTAACCCACCCATTTTTAACCGCTTCACCGATAAACATTAATATCGCCAACGGATGCAAGTGTTTATTGTGCATTCTTGGCCTCCAATGCTAGTTGCATGACCCGATTCTTTAACTCTTCGGCATGCTGCTTGGTGAGGGCATCGATTGAATGGCTCGAACCCCCAGTATCAATGTCGATCTGGTATAACTTCTGGCTGATCAACAATGGTCCCTGATTCAAATCAACGTTTTGCACCCGCGCGATCGGAATTGCAATGTGGTGTCTAAAAAAGAAGCCCTTTTCGATCTCAACGTCGGTCTCGTTGACCCGAAAGTGATAGAAACGATAACGGTATGGAATCAACAATAATTGCGTAACAACGGACAGGATTCCTAGACCAATGATAATGAATGTCCCGAAATGCGGTAACCACGACCATATATTAATAATAAAGGCGTAAGCAGCGCTGCCGAGCACCCAAAAACAGGCCTCGATCAAGGCGCTAAATAGCCATACTAACTTAACACGGTTGGGTAAACTTTGCATGGTTTGCTCCTTAAAAGTCTGCGTCAGCACTTCGATTAAAGTACTTTACATAGTAGTTATCATTTTGTAGGGTAATTTTTGTCACCGTCGTATTATCTGGTTCTTGAATCACCATTACGTCTGTCGGGTTGCCTAGTGCAGCTAAAACAGCGGCTTTGATCGTAAAGCCATGCGTTACTACAATGATTTTTTGGTCAACACCTTGCTTATTAACGTCAAGCATAAAGTCATCAACCCGTTGAATCACAGAATCAAAAGTTTCACCATCTGCTAACAATGAATATGATGGTAATACATCGTTTAAGACAGGATCGAACACTTCAGGATGGTCTCTTTGTAAGTCAGCATTCTTCTTACCATCCCACTTACCATATGAAATTTCTAGCACCCGTTTATCCAAAGTAATCGGGAGTTTCGCAGTCTGGTTCAAATAAGCAGCCGTATCTTGAGTCCGCTTCAAAGGACTAGCAATAATCCGATCCGCAAAGGAAATATCAAAGTTTTCGTATAAATTTTGGGCTTGTTGCTTACCCTTCTCAGAAAGGTAGGTAATCGGGGTGTTAATACATCCCTGCTTTAAGCCCGCCGCATTAGCAGCGGTCTGGCCGTGGCGTACAAAATAAAAATCAGTCATGTTGGTCCCTCCAAGGTTAATTTTCTATAATTATCTCATATCTAATATCTCAAAACAAAAGCATTTTTAATTTTATATTGCATTTTAAAAAGAGGTGTGTTAAATTTAGGTTATAAAGAAGGGGAGGATTTCTAATGAACATTACTATTTATAATCTAAATAAATTTAATATCGTTAGCTCAAAAAGTTCCTCTCGGTCTACAGTGACATTTATGTAGGCCTATTTAAAATGACACTTTAGTCTGGTCTTGCATAGATGTCTTCTACATCACTGCGGGACCGGGAATTATACCCTTGAAGAAGCTCCCGCAGTGAAATTATTGCGGGGGCTTTTTGTTTCCACTTTTTTATAAAAAATCCACATAAGGGGTCTTAATTGATGACAGTTTATAATTTTTCAGCTGGTCCAGCGGTCTTACCAAAGCCAGTCATGGATCAAATTCAAAGGGAGCTCCCATCGCTCCAGGGTAGCGGAATGAGCATTTTAGAGATCTCACACCGTACCCAGCGTTTTCAAGATATTTTGGATAACACTAAGCAAGATTTGAAAGATCTGCTTCAAGTTCCTGATAATTATGAAGTCCTATTTTGTCAAGGTGGTGGAACTGGTCAATTTGCTGCCGTACCACTTAACCTAGCCAATCATCATCGTAAAATCGCATTGCTCGATAGTGGCCATTGGGCATCTGGAGCTGCTACCGAAGCTGCTGATTTAGGCTATACGGTGGATGTCGTTGGTAATACCAAGTCTGAAAAGTACCAATCACTACCATATCCAGATCGCGAACTATCATCTAGTGAATATGACTACCTATACACAACCCTCAATAACACGATTGAAGGTACTACTTATCACAATGCCATCCTGCCTGACCATAAGGACATCACCCTCGTAGGTGATATGTCATCCAACTTCATGGCAGAACGTTACAACGTAAGTGACTTTGGATTGATTTTTGCAGGAGCACAAAAGAACCTGGCACCCGCTGGGGTCACGATCGTCATCGTTAGAAAAGATTTAATCGACCCTGCAGAACACACGCCAAAGATTCTGAATTATGAACCATACGTTAAAAAAGATTCGATGTTCAACACGCCACCAGTATTTCCAATCTATGTCGCAGGGCTAGTTACCCAGTGGCTTAAAAACCTCGGCGGCGTTGATGAAATGGAAAAGATCAACAAACAAAAGGCAGCCGTATTATACGACTATCTTGATGAATCCAAATTATTCAAGAACCATGTCAAACCATCACAACGGTCATTGACTAACATCACATTCTCGACTGGCAACGCAGATTTAGATGCTCAATTCGTTGACTTTGCGACCCAAAACGACCTCATGAGCGTTAAGGGCCACAGAAGCGTTGGCGGACTTAGAGCCAGTCTTTACAATGCCATGCCAATTGATGGTGCCAAAGCATTAGTTGATTGCCTACACAAATTTGAACAAACCCACTAGGAGGAATTTTAAAATGTACAACGTAAAAACTTATAACGCAATTTCACAAGCCGGAATCGACCACTTATCAGATCAATACCAAGTTAACCAAACTGATAATGCAGATGCATACTTAATTCGTTCTGTTGACCTACACGAAGCAGAATTTCCAGAAAAGTTAAAGGTGATTGCTCGGGCTGGTGCTGGTTTCAACAACATCCCATTGGACCGCGTTACCGAAGCCGGAATCGCAGCCTTTAACACCCCTGGTAGTAACGCCAATGCCGTCAAAGAATTAGTGATCGCCATGCTCGTAGCTTCCGCTCGTCACTTATTCTCAGTAACCAAGTACACTGCTGAACACATTGACATCGATATCTCACTGATGAAGAAGACCAATGACCGCTTCAAGGGAACTGAATTACTAGGCAAGAAATTAGCCGTTATTGGTTTGGGACACGTGGGTTCATTAGTTGCCAATGCTGCGCGCGACTTAGGGATGGAAGTAATTGGTTTTGACCCATTCCTTTCATCAGATGCCGCTTGGAACGTTTCGAACCAAATTGAACGTGCTAATTCAATGAAGGCAGCCATTAGCGACGCTGACTTTGTAACCGTCCACGTTCCAAAGACAGAAGACACGACTGGATTAATTGGTGCAGATGAAATTAAAGCCATGAAAGATGGCGTCCACCTATTGAACTACTCACGCCTAGGCATTGTTGATAACCAAGCCGTTGTAGATGCCATCAACGCTAAGCACGTGGCTTCATACATCACTGATTTTGGTCAAGACATTCTCCGCGATAACGACGATATCGTTGTCACTCCCCATATTGGTGGATCAACTGAAGAAGCAGAAGCTAACGGTTCCGTTCGGGGTGCCAACATCATCATGACCTACCTCGAAACTGGAAACGTTAAGGGCGCATTAAACCTGCCCGACTTAAACGTTCCATTCAATACTCCTTACCGAATTACGTTAATTCACGAAAACATTCCAAACATGGTGGGACAAATCGCTACTAAGGTGGCTGATTACGACTTAAACATCGAAGGAATGAGTAACGCCGCTAAGGAACACACTGCCTATACTGTCATTGATTTAGATCAGGAACCAACCCAAGCAGTAATTGATAACCTATCCCAAATCAATGCCGTGATTAGAGTACGGGTCATTAAGAATCAAAAATAAGCCTTGATTAATAATTATATTCAAGGTAGAATACATGTAATTACAAAGCATTTTAAATTAGTCCTGTGAGGCTAGCAATTGACGGTGCATATTTCTATCCATTTCCGCTTAATCGGGAGTGCTTTAAAGCCGGCTAGTCTTACAGACTGGTCGGCTTTTTTATATAGAAAGGTGAAACTGATGAGACCAATTATTATTGCGCTGGATTTTAAAAACCAACAAATTTGTTTTGATTTTCTAAATCGGTTTACCCATCCTGAAGAACTATTTGTAAAGGTTGGGATGGAATTATTTTACTTTGCGGGACCTAGTATTATTACTAAATTACGTAAAATGGGCGTCAAAGTGTTTCTTGATTTAAAACTGTATGACATTCCCCACACAGTTGAAAAAGCGGCAGAACAAATTGGGCGCCTCGACGTTCAAATGACCACGATCCACGCTGCTGGTGGAGCTGAAATGATTCAAGCTGCCAAGCGCGGTTTAATCAACGGGAGTCAGACCATTAATGGCACCCCTGCAAAATTATTAGCGGTGACCCAATTAACATCCACTTCAGAAGCGCAAATGCAATCAGAACAATTAGTTGACGCTAGTCTCAAAGAATCAGTCACCCACTTAGCTAAGTTAGCCGCTACCAACGGAGCCGATGGAACCATCTCATCAGCACTAGAAACGCCACTAATTCATGATGCTGCTGGCAACGAATTTCTATGTATCAACCCAGGGATTCGGTTGAAAAATAACAGTACCGATGATCAAAAACGAATCACCACTCCCGCTCAAGCCCGTGAATTGGGTAGTAACGGAATCGTTGTGGGGCGGGCAATTACCCAGGCGAAAGACCCACAAGCTGCATATCAAATTATTAAACAAGAATGGGAAGGATAATTAACATGGCACTTAAAATTGAAAAACAAATCGCATCAGGACTACTCAGAATCAACGCAGTCACTTTATCACCCAACAAGCCATTTACCTGGGCTAGTGGAATCAAATCGCCGATCTACACTGATAACCGACTCACGATTGGCTATCCTGATTTAAGAACCCAAATTGCCGATGGACTGGCCAACATGATTAAGATTGCATATCCAGAAGCCAACGTAATCGGCGGGGTAGCAACTGCAGGGATTCCACATGCCGCACTAGTTGCAGATCGACTAAACTTACCAATGGTCTACGTTCGTTCCAAGCCTAAGGACCACGGTCAAGGACGGCAAATCGAAGGCCATCTCCCAGCCGATGCAAAGGTCGTATTGATTGACGATTTAATCTCAACTGGTGGTAGTGTCTTAGATGCTGCTAAGGCGGTTGATAAAGAAGCTGATGCAAAAGTCATTGGGGTTGCTGCTATTTTTACCTATGAACTATCAGACAGCACTAAAAACTTTGCAGATGCCAAAATTCCATTGACCACCCTCACTAACTATTCTAGCTTAATTGAACAGGCTAAGGATGAATCATTGATTACTCCTGAAGATCATAAATCACTATTAAAGTGGCGACAAGATCCATGGAGTTGGGGTAAATAAAAGTTAGGCATGTTTTAAGGAAAAGTGACGAATCGCTTGATTTTGTATCTTTTTTGTACTATTATTACAATAATGTACATTGTGAATATCCAATGTATTGAGCTAATTATTACTATCCTAAAAACTTTCTTTTGAAATCTATAAAAAGACCATACGGGGCTGTGTGGTCTTTTTATCTATTGACGGGGAGGAATTAATTACCATGAGTAAAGTATCAATGGAAAAAACAGAAGCTAAAAACAAGCAACAAGCCACTAATGCCAATTCTAGACATTGTGATTGTGCCACTCGCAAACAAGCCTAAACTAAAAGCCAGTTCGAACTTAAAATTCGAACTGGCTTTTTTATTTTAGTATGCGAATCAAAAAAATTAATATTTTTGATTTCGTGATAAAATTCGGCCATGGCGCATTTTATCGTTGATATGACTCTGCTAAATTGCCCCTTCTGGATCCATTTATGAAAGATAATAATAGACACACAAAATAGGTCGTGGTATATTATATCGTACACGATGTAATTAATTATTATCGTTATGAATTCTGTTTCAGAACATTATATTTTAAGAAAGAGGGAAAATCTTTATGTTTAAACACACTCGTAAATTGCAATACAACGCTAAGCCTGATCGTCCAGATCCATTAATGGCACGTCGTCTACAAGAAGCTCTTGGTGGCCAATGGGGTGAAACCACTGGGATGATGTCATATCTTTCCCAAGGTTGGGCATCAACTGGAGATGAAAAATATAAAGATTTACTTCTCGATACAGGGACAGAAGAAATCGGTCACGTTGAAATGATCTCCACAATGATTGGTTACCTTTTAGAAGGTGCGCCAACCACTGCGACTGAAGAAGCAATTAAGAAGGACCCATCCCTTGCTGCCGTTATTGGTGGCATGGATCCAGAACACGGCCTCGTTCACGGAATGACTGCTAGTCTTAACAACCCTAACGGTGCCGCTTGGAACGCCGGTTACGTTACTTCAAGTGGGAACCTCGTTGCCGACATGCGTTTCAACGTGGTTCGTGAATCAGAAGCCCGCCTTCAAGTTAGCCGACTTTACTACATGACTGAAGATGAAGGAGTTCGCGACATGCTTAAGTTCTTATTAGCTCGTGAAACTCAACACCAACTTCAATTCATGAAGGCTCAAGAAGAATTGGAAGAAAAATACGGTGTGATCGTCCCTGGTGACATGGGTGACATCGAACATTCAGAATTTGCCCACACCATCATGAACTTCTCTGATGGCGACGGTTCTCGGGCCTTTGAAGGACAAGTGGCTAAGGATGGTCACAAGTTCGAATTCCAAGAAAACCCTGAAGCAATGGGTGGCATTCCAAAAACTAAGCCTGCTGATCCACGCTTCAAGAACAACCAAGGTTAATTTAAATTGAATCACCTCACTTGCTTATGATGCATAAGTATCGTAAGTAAGCCTAATAATTAAGAAAACGGCGCTGAATTTACTTTCAGTGCCGTTTTTTTGCGTTAAAGTTATTTTTTTAATACCCTTAGATAAATATCAACTGCCACTAACGTCTTAACATTACATGATTAAATCATGACTTTGTTTATTATAAGATTGGTGCCAATAGTCTACTAAATTGCTGCTTAAACCGCAGCCACCTTGATTGTTGACTAAACATTTCCGATGTAATCAGCTTACTACTTGCCATATCTTGTTTATAAATATTAACTAGCTCTTCGCCGATTTTTTCATCGTACATAAACGCATTAATTTCGAAATTCAGCTTAAAGCTGCGGTAATCAAGATTGGCTGACCCGACTGAAGCGACCTTCCCATCAATTACCATTGTTTTAGAATGAATAAAGCCATTCTGGTAGAAATAGATTTTAATTCCATCATCAGCTAGTTGGCGAGCATAGTACTGCGTCGCCCGATAAACGAATGGGTGATCCGGCTTACATGGTACCATAATTCGAACATCGACCCCTGACATCGCAGCAATGCGGAGCGCATCAATCATGCTATCATCTGGAATCAAATATGGCGATTGAATCCAACAGGTCCGTTCCGCCATTTGAATCAACTTAATGTAGCCGACCTTGATTTGTTCCATATCAGAATCAGGCCCACTGGTCACGATTTGCATATCAGTACTTCCATCCACCTCAGTTACAGGGAAGTGTTCTGGACTGTCGTCATCCATTGGATGCTTATCGTCAGTGGCGTTCCAATCTAGGATGAACTGCGACTGCAACCCGAACACCCCGGCGCCAACCACGCGAATGTGGGTGTCACGCCAGTGGCCGAACTTTTTCTTGCGCCCCAGGTATTGATCACCAATGTTAAAACCACCGACATAGCCTACCTTGCCATCAATTACAACGATTTTGCGGTGATCCCTAAAATTAATCCGAAAATCAAAAATGGCTGAATGCGTATGTAAAAATGGTTCTGCAATTCCACCAGCTTCAGTAAGTGGTTTAAAGAACTTTGCATTGGTTCCCATCGATCCCCAACTATCATAAATCACCCGCACCGTGACCCCCTGCTTAGCCTTTTCAACTAACAAATCACGCATTTGAGTCCCAATCTGATCACTATAAAAAGTGTAAAATTCAATGTTAATGCTGTGCTTAGCAGCTTTAACCTCGGTCAACAACCGATTAAAAAGTTGATTGCCATCGGTAAATACGGTGACAGCATTTTTACGGGTTAGGAATGAATCGTCCATATTATCAAATAATCGAATCAGTCCCCGTGACTTATAAGCCACCCGATCAGCTGGAATCGACTGGACGTTTTTAAACATCCCTAATTGCTTATCCAAAATCTTGCGCATGTTGGCAACGTTTTGCGCTTGAAATCTAAATAACCGTTTCTTGGGGAGCTTCCGCCCCAAAAAAGCGTAGATAATAAAGCCCACCCCTGGTAAAAACGAGAGTACCAATAACCACGCCCAGGTGGCTGCAATATCACGTTTTTGTCTAAACACGGTCAACAACGCTAGTCCCGCATTAATCCAAATAATTACATCAATAATATTGGTTAGCATCTATATCACGAATCCCTCCTAATTTTAATATCTAGTATTTCTAATTATACGCTTTTGCTTTGAAAAGATAGGATTATTAATTTTACTGATCAACCAGCATTACTAATACACAATCGTGTATTGATTTATATCTTACACCATTCATTATCAAATGAAAAATTAAAAAAGCGCCCTCAAATTAGGACGCTCAGAAAATAATATTTAGTTCTTACATTTTAATAGCCTGATTGGTAATCAAATCCACTATATTTTTTTGGACCAATTTTCTTGGCGAGTGATTTGGTCTGGTAGTAATGCGCGATAACTGAAATCGTAGCTCCTTCAGCTTCGGTTAACACCCGATGACCCCCAATTGTTTTAACGCTATAAAAAGACCCGTCTCCAGCAGATTGTTGCCAACCACGGAAATTATACCAGGTATTGCCATTATACTTAAACACAGTTGCATATGACCAAGCACCCGTCTTAGAAACTTCCTTTTGAAGCTTTGCATTATAAGGATGGAATTTCGTTGCACTTGCATTTAGATGCAGTTTTTCTTGCTGCCATCAAAGCCAATGTAAGTATACCAAGTCCCCTGAATACTCTTAGGAAAAGACTTTACATATGTAGGCTTACTTGCATTTGCCTTCGTTTCAAAATCACTAGCAACAAAGATCGAACCAGCTAGTGAAGTTAATAATAACATGCTTAGTAATGATTTCTTTCTAAGAACCATAAATATCATCTCCGTTGATAATCAATATGAAACAATTTAAATATATCAGAAATTAATTTTAAAAGCAAAAAAGCGATATTTTTAATATCGCTTTTTAAATTAAATAACTGAAGCTACTTTTTATCATTGGCATCCCAAATCTTCTTTAAACTCGCCATCCGACCGTATTGATCAGCTTGATCGATTGGTGTCACGATCAAGTTACTATCAGATTGAGCTAATCCAGCAAAGGCATTGATCGATTGATTTTCAAAGTATTTTTCATCAGCATTCGCTAATCCAGACTGAATCGTATCAATTCGATATTTTTCAGCATCAGCTTTAATTCGCGTTGCTTTGGCATTGGCGTTAGCAGTGGCAATTAAGGCTTCGTTTTGTGCCTTGGTCCGCAGTTGAATCGACTGGGCATCCCCTTCGGCCTTTGAAATTTCAGCCTTACGTTCCCGATCAGCGGTTAATTGCTTATCCATTGCTTCTTGAATCGCTGAAGATGGTGTCAATTCATCAATATTAATGCGGTCAACGTTGATTCCGTATGTATTAGTTAAATCACCGATGGCCTCAGCTAAATCCTGGTTAATTTTAGCGGTGGAGCCGAGCACTTCGTTCAAGTCCATTCGCCCCACGATATCACGTAAATGCCCCCGCACTAATTGGGACATTGATTCAACTGAATCCGTATTTTCATATTGGTATTTAGCTGAATCAGTAACGTGATAATTTAAAGTCACGCTAGCGGAAACTTCCGCATTATCCTTAGTGATAATCGAATACTTCTTCAATGAGATTGGGCGCATTGCAAGGCTAACGGTCCTAATCTTTTGTAAAAATGGAACGTAAACATTTAACCCTGATTGAACGGTTCGACTGTACTTCCCTAGGGTTTCAACTAACCCTTCGCAATTTTGTTTAACGATTTTTAATCCAAATGGCATCTTAAATGCCTCCTTTTTTATTTTTGCCGAAGCAATAACACGTTTCCATTGGTCCCCACCACTTCATATTCTGCCGAAGCAGATGGTTGTGATTCATTCAGTAGGTCATAACGGTAGTAAATCCCCTGCATTAAAACTAGTCTGCTCTTTTTGCTAATTTGATTCCCACTCACGGTGCGGCCAACAAACTGGCGCTGCTCTAAGGTACCACTTTTAACGGTCGTTCTCAACACATTTTTAATATATTCATCGACCGTCCGATGTTCAACTTCAGCAGCGCGCTTAATTTGATCGGCTAATTGCGCATCCAAATTGATTGTAAACTTGATGTTTCACACCTCCCTAAATTGTTTCACGTGTAACATTATCACATTAATTATTATTATTACAACCAAAATATAAATCGTGATATACTAAATTATAATTATTATAAGACTTGGAGGACTCATGGATGGCTACTAACTTACAATTACGCAGTATGTTAACTTTGGAATCACAACCTGGACCATTTATTTCAATTTTTGTCCCACTTGATAACGTTCGTGATCGTGACTTTGTTACCAATTTAGGTAATCGGGTGAAAAATTCCTTTGTTAATAAATATCCCGATAAAGATTGGTCTCCATATCAAGATAAATTCAATAAAATGCGGATTCCGAGAATGCTCGGCGCGAGAAATACCAAGGGGCTTGCGATTTATGTTGGTCCAACAATTTTAAAAGTATTTAAATTAAACCATGAAGTTAATGAATCAATCATTATGGATGATACCATGAAAATCATTGAACTAATCATGGATACCCAGTTCAAGCACATCCAAAGATCACATCACCTTTTTGATGCAGCAATCAAAAACATTAAAGTGCACTACCATGAAGCTAGTCAAATGGAACTAACCAGTGATAAATTAGACGACATTGTAAAGCTAGCACCAGCTGGACGAATCGATGCCCTAATTATTAATACTGCTGCTTCCCAAGAAGCTAAAAACCATATTTTAAATGACCTTGCCATTACCGTCATTGGATTTGGCGGAAACGTTTTCCTATTAAACAACAGTGAAATGCCTGAAAATAAGGGAGTTGCAGTGATCAAAAGGGGTTAAAAAAGACACTCATTGAGTGTCTTTTTTTATCTCACAAACGGATGGCCACCAGCAACGATAACCCCTAGTAAAATTACTACTATTAAAAGCGTCGCTAAAATTAAAACCATTCGTTTATTGAGTTGATTATGCTTTTGTTTTGCAAATGAAACCTCAATGACACCAATTAATCCAAACGCTGCAACTACTTTAGCCACGGCAAGAAATGGACTGCGCGCCCAGGCGTGCGGGAATAAAACTATTCCACTAACAATAAAAACTAAGTAACAAAACCGAACTATCATTACATAGAATTGGTTGCCACTACTAAGCGATAGGGCCATCACTGTAGAGATAATCATAATCAAAGCAAAAATGATGTGAAGCCATAATAGCATCCTAATTCCCCCAACTAGTCATCCCTTGTTTTTTTTCGCCTTTTTTCAGCCAATAACTTTTCGGCAGTTTTGGCATTAATTTTAACGGAACCATTAGCGTCCAACAGTGGAATCAAAGAACTACCATATCCACCATATTCAACGCCAGTTTCACGATCAACATATACTGAAACGCCAGTAAAAGATTCCTCTAATAATTTAAAGCGTTTTGCCATCTGTGTGTCGCCCCCAGTCTCTTTCCCATTTATTTTACCACAAAAAAACGTATGACTTGAATTACATCAGTCCTACGCTTTCGTTACAATTTAACTTAGGGAATCCCATGGAGCTAATTCGACTGGCGATTGGTTCAATAAATCGCGTTGGGCATCGGAAAGATACTTCTTATTGATCACTACTTCGTAAACAAATGCATCCATCCAGCTGTCATCCATAGTAAAGTAACCCTTATTGCCGTTCTTATCGCCCCAACTATTTTCTACTTTCCAACGGACGGGTTCATCATTAACTAAGTCAACTCCAGTTAACACCATTGCATGTGAAACTTCAGCTTGATGGTATTGAAAACGTTCGGCTTTACTCATCACCAGATCAATGTTAAACAATTCAGCTCGATGGTAAAGATTAGCATCTAAAATCCCCTCTTTGCGTTCCGATTGTTCAACAACGTCATTGCCAAACCAAACGGTCCCGCCATCCTTTAGTTGTTGAATGGCAGTTGCCTTCAAAACATTCATTGGTAGATTTAAAAATTGAATTTGTTTGCCACCGACAACGTTATTTTGACTAGGCAAACTATATAGTTGGTTGTACTCCTTATCAGGAGCATTAGAAAGTACCACATAATCATCCAGATCATCTGTAAAGTACTTATCAAAAAATTGCTTGGGAGTTAACCCTTGGTCTAAATGGTAATTTTGTTTATCATCCCGATACTCAAAATCAAATTTTTCAGGTGGAACCCCGACTGAATAACCAACGATGCGGTAAACTTCACTCAACATTTTTTGCCGTGCCTGAGTTAGTTCTTCATCACTAACGCCGTCATTCACTAAATTCCGTAAACGCATTCCATCACGCCGTAATTTTAAGTTCAATAATGAATTAAGGTCGCGAGTATTTTTGGTAACGTTATTTTCTGGGAAAACGCTCGTGGGAACGACCCCATATTTTTGGACCAACGCAGCTGACATTGCCCATTGGCCACCATCATTACCAGGCCCCGCAAGATAAAATTGAACTGTTCGATCTGTAGTTGGTAAATTAGCCGTACTAATCATCCGATCATAAAAAATGTTCGCACGTTCAATTTTATCCCAGAAAAAGAGGTAGCTTTGCGATAGTTCAAAGTCCTTTACACCATACTTTTCAGCAAATTGATGCCGTAAGTTATTTGTAAGCGAAAATAACCAGCAACGCCCACTTTGCCGTTGATTAGTCACTCCACCGGTCTTAACTTCCACTGAAAAAACATGGTTAGTCCGAACGGCAGCTTTTGGATCCTTTGCAACGTTATTGACACCATTTTGTTGGATTGCACGAGCAATTACATCTGCTTGAGGTTGCTTAGCATAATCTTCTTCAAGTGCTGCAATATCAGCATCAGTTAATTTATTATTATTTTCTGTCATTATCGTTCCTCCAATTTCATATTAATCCCATGCGTTCAATTCGATTGGGGTCTGTGTGAGCATTCTTTGCTGTTCATCAGTTAAATACTGCTTTTTAACAATCACTTCATAAACAAAGTCTTCCATCCAGTCATCAGCCATCGTGAAATAGCCCGATTCACCGACTTTGCTGCCCCAACTATTTTCTACTTGCCATTTAGTCGTCTTTCCATCAATAACGTCGACTCCGGTGAACGTCATTGCATGGGAAGCTTGCGCCTCAGAATATTCAAAACGTTGCTTCTTAGTCATGTCTAAATCAACATTAAATAACCGATCACGACGATATAGCTTACTATCTAGTAATCCTGGTTTAGTATCGGATTGAGCACCCACATCGTTACCGAACCAAACTGGTTCGCCATCCTTTAGCTGTTGTAACGCCATTCGTTTTAGATCCGCCATTGGTAAGTTCAAATAATGAATGTGTTGGCCCCCTACCACGTTATCCGATACTGATTGTTGGTATAGTTTGTTATAAGCACGATGGGGATAATTACATACGGAAATATATTGATTCAAATCAATTCCAAAATACTTATCATAAAATTGTTTGGGGGTAATATTTTTATCAATATGATAATTGTCCTTATCATCTCGGTATTCAAAATCAAACGTTTTTGGCGGTACGCCAATACTCATCGCAACAATGCGGTAAACTTCAGTTAACATTTGTTTTCTAAATTTACTGATTTCATCTGGGTTGGCACCATTGTTAATTAGTTCGCGAAGCTTCATTCCATCCCGCCGTAGTTTGAATGACAATAATCGGTCGAACTCAGCGGTATTGTTAGCAACTTGCGTTCTTGGAAATACTGCATCTGGCAATACCCCATACTTTTGGACAAGCGCAACGGCCATATCCCACTCACCACCGTCTTCATCTGGTGATGATAAGTACACTGATAATTCACGATCGCTTGTATCCTTAGCAGCCGTTCTAATAATTTGATCATAGTATGCATTGGCCCGTTCGATTTTATCCCAAAAGAATAAGAAGTTAGATGATAGTTGAAATCCTTTTACATTATACTTTTTAATAAATTCATGCCGTAAAACATTCATTAATGCAAACATCCAACAAAAACCAGCTTGTTTTTGATCAGTGATTTGATCATTTTCACTTGCTTTTAAATCAATTGAGAATGTTGGATTTAACCGTACTTTTACTTGATTATCAATCGCAACCTTATTAATTCCATTTTCCTGGATTGCTCTCGAAATAACGTCTGCTTGTGGTTGCCGATTATATGCAGATTTAAAACGTTCTAAATCGGTGTTATTTAACTCATTTGCCATTCTCGATTCCCCCTACGCTAATAGTTTTAAAAATATTTGTAACTATACTATAATTTTCACCCAATTAAAGCAAATTAGTAGAATTAAAAAAGAGCCCCCTTAACAAGGAGCCCTCAATCAAGGCAATCAACTAAGCTTTTGATTTGGCAATATCATCATAAGTGCTTGTCATTTTTTCAATCACAGCAGTTAAATTAACATCATTTAAATCAACAGTGGTCGTTAAACAATGGTATGGACGATAGTAATAAATTTTAAAATCACTACCATCGACCCGATGATTAGGTAACTTTTCAAAGTAGTTTTCTACAGTGGATAGTTCTGGATAATCCTTGATATCAAAAACACCCCAGTCTTCCAATTGAAGTGGAATCAATACCCGAACTTGATGGTCGTTATGAACTTGGAACTGGATTTCGCAATCTCCCTCATTAACAAGTCCCACCATTGCCCAGTAAGGTGTTTCTGGGATGATTTTTAAATCTGAAATGCTGTAGTTACTATTTGCTTTAACAGATTCAACAGCAGATTCAATTGTATCGATCATCTTCATTAAATCATATCCTTTCTCAATATTAATACAGATTAAATTATACCATTATATTAGATAAACAATTACTATTATCTATTGGATTTAGCTGATTTTTAGCATTTTTTGAAACATATTTTTAAATATTATCTATATAAATAAAGATTATCAAAAAATTTTATAAAGGTGGCTATTTTCATGTATTATTTATTTAATAATTGTGATAACATATTAATTTGTGAATGATAGATACTTTTTGTTAGTGAAATTTTAGAACTTTTTCAGTAAAAAATATGTTTTTAAGTGAGAGGTATTAATATGTTTTTAGGAAGTAAAATTGCTCAACAACGTAAGGAAAAGAATATCACCCAAACTGATTTGGCAAGTGATATTTGTACTCAAAACACAATTAGTAAGATTGAAAAGCACAATGTGCCACCAACTACTAAGATTTTAATCAAGCTATGTCAAAGAATTGACCTCACATTAAACGATGTCTTTTCTGACTTTAGCCGTCCAGATAGTGACGTAGATGCACTTTTGAATAATGCTGAACATTCACTATATAACTACAATCATGAAAATGCAGATGAGATTGAAAGCAATATCGCTAAGCTAAAGAATTATCAAATCGAAGCTGAAGCACTGGTCCAATTTCAATTCATCAACGCATTCTTAAAATTTAGACAGGGACAATTCGAAGATGCTATCTTTGAATGTGATAAAGTTCTTGCAAGCACCCGTAGTGAAGATGCTAACGTTTACACAACCTTGGCTTACACAATTAAGGGTGATTCCTACAAAAAACTTGATAAGATCAGTAATGCTGAATACTACTTCAACATTGCGGATAAATTTATCAAGAGCTACAAGTCAGAAAAGGGCCTTGATTACAGTTCTATTCAGGTCATCTTTATTTGTAATCAATTAGCTCACTACTACATTTTAACTAATGAGTTTAAAAAAACGATGCGGGTTGCAAAGACTGGAATTCAGTTAAATGATCAACTCCACACGACTTACTTTATGAATTCACTATTCAACACCGCTTTTGAAGCTGGTAAAGAACTTAATTTAGAACCCGCTTTGTTAAAGAATTATCAAAAATTCGCTAATTTATTTGAACAATACAACGGATTTGAAAGTATTAACGCATAATAAAAGGATCCTGATTATATTATGATTAACATTAAACAACACATTCGGATGTATGCTGAAACGGCAGTTCAAAATGGTGACTTAGCAACTACTGAAGATGTTCAATCTTTAGCCCAAGCTGATCACAAAACATGGAATGTTTCGGTCAAACATTTCCAAAACAATAATGGTGTTATCAACATTACACTAGCGCCTGTTTCAGAATCAAAAGATTATCAAGTATTGGATGGCAATAATAATATTATTTGGCAAGGTCAATTCACAGAAGCAAACTTTAACTCTATTATTCAAAATGTTCTAATGAAAATAAATATTATTTAGCTATTAAAAATAAAAAAGAAGTGATCTGACCCCTATAGGTTGGACTAATACTTTTTGCTAGGATATCAATCCCAAATATTGATTTGGTGATTGGTATCCTAGTTTTTCTTTTAATCTATTGTTATTGTAATCCTTAATCCATGTTTTCATCGCATTGATTAAGGATTTTTTGGTATCATAATGCGTATTCATCATTTCAATTTTCATGATATGGAAAAATGATTCCATTTGAGCATTATCTAAACATGTCCCCTTACGGGACATGGACTGAATAGCTTCATATTTGTTTAGTGTTTGAACCCAACTATGACTCTGGTATTGAATTCCTTGATCACTATGCACAATTGAATGCTTAACAGTGTTCTGGATTCTTTTTAGTGCCTGGTTCAACGGCTTTAATGTTAGTTCAACTGTTGGATGGCTGCTAATTCCATATGAAATGATTTTATCAGAATATAAATCCATCACTGGAGAAAGATAAACCCGATGGTTTATATCTTCATTTCCATATCTAAATTCACTTACATCTGTTGTTATCTTCTCTCCAAAATTATTAGATGAAAAATCACCATTTAAAACATTATCAGCAACATGGCCTACTTGGCCATGGTAAGAGTTATATTTACGTTTTCTTTTTCCAAATAGTTGGCACTGTAAACTGTATTTTTGCATAATTCTCTGGACTCTTTTGTGATTAACATGGTATCCATTATTGTTAAATAATGCTGTTATTCTTCTATAACCATAAGCAGGATGATCCTTAACAGCCTTTTTCACCTCAGTATCAAACTCATCATTTATTTTCGAAAGCGAAGCTTTTCTATGATGATAATAACTACTTTTAGGGAATGAAATTGATGATAATATTCTAGAAATTGCAACATCACTAAATTTTTTCACTAATAAATCAATACTTTCGTATTGATTATTAGTGCTTAGTAATTTTTCATAGGATAGTTTAATCGATAAAGCTAAATTTTGCTTTTTTAACAGTTTAATTTGCTTTACAGCGCTATTTGTGAGAACATTCTTTTGATGGGACTTACGTTTATTCATTAAATATAGGCTTCCATTCTCTAATCTCCGTTGCCATGTAAAGATGCTCGACGGAGATGCAATATTAAAATGAAGTGCTGTTTCTGGATACGACTTGTGGTAGAGGTGCATCCATTTCAGCACTTTTAATTTATACATATAAGAATATTCTTGATTATAATGTTTTGCAATAAGCGCTTTTTTACCAAATTTTTTATACGTCTTTACCCACGAGTAGATTGTTGCAACACCCTTAATGCCATATTTATGGTTCAACGTAGTTGATCCAACTCCAGAAAGGTATTCTAAAACAACTTTCAATCTAAATTCATAACTATATTTTGCCAAAATAAAGACCCCCGTATGCTGAACATTTTCTGTCCAACATACGGGGGTCTCTTCAAAGTTCACACCATGATTGATGTGAACTTCTTTTTTATTCATATGCTAAAGAATTAATATTCTTTTGTTGTTGTTTATTAGTATTATTGCTGTTGAAAGGCCATGGCCATTCAAAGACGTGAACAACTCCCATGATCTTATCCTTTGGAACGAATCCCCAGTAACGACTATCGTTAGAAACGCTTCGGTGATCACCTAATACAAAATATTCACCCTTGGGAACCGTAACGGCTTGTTTATTCTTCGGCCAATTAGCAGCTAATTTCTTAATGTCCCAATTTGTAATCTTATAAGTTGGCACCTGAGTCCCCGTGGTTTGTTCATAATTACTAATGAACGTTTGGGAGACCTTCTTATCATTAACGTAAATCGTCCCAGCCTTGAAAGCTACCTTGTCACCAGGAAGTCCGATAACCCGCTTCACATAATAATCAGGATTCCCAGATGCTTGGGGATCTTCTCCAGAAGCATTAAAAACAATCACACTTAGATGCTTAATTTTTGCTTGGCGGTAAACAACAATGGATTGATTGTTCTTAAGGTTCGGTTCCATCGAAGGACCACTTACTCGCACCTTAGTAATTAAAAAGTTGTTTACTAATCCAAGGACTATCAATGTTACCACAATTGGTAAAATATAGTCCAAGATAAATTGAATCACTCTATTTTCTGATTTCACAATAACGTCTCCCGTTTCAATTTTGACAAATTTATTCATATTATAACATTTTATAGCAAATGTTTGCGATGTTGATATTTTCTTAAAAAAGTACCTGTGGATAAATTATCCACAGGTACTTTTAATTCTAATATCCCAACGAATTGATGTTATAACGTTGCTGACTATTTGTATTGTACTTATTGAACGGCCATGGCCAACCATAAACATGAACCACGCCCATAATCTTATCCTTTGGAACGAATCCCCAGTAACGACTATCATTAGAAACACTACGGTGGTCACCTAGTACAAAGTACTTACCCTTTGGCACGGTAACGGCACCTTGATCAACCTTCCAATACTTAGATAGGGTTTTTAAATCCCAATTTTTAAAGGTTGGAATCCCATCAGAAGTATTTTGGACTTGTGTCCCAGTAGTTGCTTCATACTTACTGATGAAAGTCTGTGGGACTTTTTTATCATTAACATAAACGGTTCCATCTTTAAAGGCGACTTTATCCCCAGGCAACCCAATAACCCGCTTAACATAATAATCAGCAGTCGGAGTTGCGCTAGGATCAACTCCACTAGCATCAAAAACAATCACGCTCTGATGCTTAATCGGTGCTAGCTTCCAGACGACCAATAATTCCTTATCGTTTAAGTTAGGCTGCATTGATGGCCCGCTGACCCGCATTTTATCAACAACAAAAACCCTTAATAAAACCACGAGCACAATTGCAAACACGACTGGAAAAACATAGTCACGAATCGCTTGGAATATTTTATTTTCTTTCAATTTGAAAAACTCCTAAATTTATGTAATTTATAACTAATATATACCTTTTTTAAAAATTAAATACTAATTTAATTAGTTTATAAGAAAAAATTAAAAAGCCATGTTGGCATTTTAATACCAACATGACTTCTTAAATAATGATTATTTAGTTTTGGCAATCCGTCCCTGTTGAATGTAAACACTTAAGATCGCGATATCAGAAGGATTAACTCCACTAATCCGTGATGCCTGTGCAATACTGTGTGGTTGGATCTTTTTGAGTTTTTGATGTGCTTCAGTTGCCAGACCGTCAATTGCGTCATAATCAATGTTTTCAGGAATCTTCTTTGCTTCCATCTTCTTTAATTTTTCAACGTTTTCTTCAGCCTTTTTAATGTAGCCAGCGTACTTAGTACGAATTTCAACTTGTTCGATCACCCGCCGACCAAGTGGCTTAGCTGGTTCTGGAATGAAACGCTTCAAGATGTTGTAGGTAACATATGGGCGCCGTAGAAATACTGAGGCCAAAACCCCATCTTGTAACGGTTTATCCCCATGTTCTTGAATAAATTGGTTGACCTCATCGTTCGGCTTGATCCGAATGCTGTTCAGGCGTTCAATTTCACCCTCCACAGCTGCTTTCTTTGCTAAGAATGCTTGATACCGTTCTTCTGAAATAAGGCCTAATTCGTATCCCTTTTCAGTTAACCGCATGTCAGCATTATCATGCCGCAAAAGTAATCGATACTCAGCCCGACTAGTCAATAACCGATATGGTTCGTTGGTCCCCTTAGTTACCAGATCATCAACCATAACTCCAATATAGGCTTCGTTCCGTTTCAAAATCAATGGATCCTTACCTTGGGCGCGTAATGCAGCGTTAATTCCAGCGTACATCCCTTGTCCCGCTGCTTCTTCATAACCTGAAGTCCCGTTGGTTTGCCCCGCGGTATAAAGATTCTTTAATACCTTAGTTTCAAAGGTTGGTTTCAATTGGTATGGATCGACAACGTCATATTCAATCGCATAACCAGGCCGCATCAATTCAGCATTTTGCATTCCAGCAACTGAATGAATCATGTTTTGTTGAACTTCTTCTGGCATTGAAGTCGACATCCCATTCACGTAGTATTCTTGGGTTTCGCGTCCTTCTGGTTCCAAAAAGACCTGGTGATGATCCTTATCAGCAAAGCGCACGACCTTATCTTCAATCGAAGGACAATAACGAGGTCCAATTCCTTCAACGGTTCCGTTAAACATTGGTGCCCGCCCTAAGTTTTCCCGAATGATTTCATGGGTCTTTTCATTGGTGTAGGTCAACCAACATGACAGTTGATTCTTAAGGTCAAGGTATTGACTATCTGGCGTTTCGTAACTGAAGTGGTTCACTTCTTCATCACCAGGTTGTTCAGTCGTTTGACTAAAGTCAATCGTATTGCCATCAACCCGTGGTGGAGTTCCAGTTTTGAACCGCTTTAATTTAAAGCCTAAATTCTCCAAATCCTTGGATAATTCTAGGGCTGGTTGGGTATTATTAGGCCCGGATGAGTATTGTAACTCACCGATAATAATGCGACCACGAGCAGCAGTTCCAGTACATAGAACCACCGTTTTAGCGTTATATTTAGCACCAGTGTTGGTAACGACACCCTTACAAACCCCATCTTCGGTAATCAATGAATCAACGATTCCCTGCCGTAACGTCAAGTTCGGTTGGTTTTCAATCGTTTGCTTCATTGCGCGGTGGTAGGCATGCTTATCAGCTTGGGCCCGTAAGGCTCTCACTGCAGGGCCCTTCCCTGTGTTTAGCATCCGCATTTGAATGTAGGTTTTATCAATGTTGCGACCCATTTCACCACCCAGGGCATCGACTTCACGCACCACGATTCCCTTGGCAGGCCCTCCAACAGAAGGATTACATGGCATAAATGCGACCATTTCTAAGTTGATCGTAAGTAATAATGTTTTGTTGCCCATTCTGGCCGCTGCTAATGCCGCTTCACAACCAGCATGTCCGGCCCCAACCACGATCACATCATAGTCTGGTCCTTGGTAAGTCTGCTTAACGTGACTTAAAATTTCACTCATAATTTCCTCCAAAAAGTTATCCACATGTTAATTACTTTTTATTTGCAATAAAGTTATCCACAGTTACTTTCCTAAACAGAATTGACTGAATAATTGATCAAGCAACTCGTCGTTATAGCTATCTCCTGTAATCTCACCCAGAAGCTCCCAACAACTAGTCATGTCAATTTGCACCAAATCAACAGGCATGTCGTTTGCAATTCCGTTAATAACATCGTTCAAAGCAGCAGTCGCTTGGTTCAACAATCCAATGTGTCTTGCATTCGTTACCATTACGTTCGATTGTGAATTTTCAATTCCCTCTTCAAAGAAGAGTTTGGCAATCCGTTCCTCAAGTGACCTAAGTCCGTCAGCCTTCATGGCAGAAGTGGAGATGATGTTATCCTTACCAACTAGTTGTTCAACTTCAGCTAATTCAATCTGCGTTGGTAAATCGGTCTTATTTAAAATGACGATTCGTTTCACATCATTGGTCAAGGTTAACAATTCACGATCTTCGTTCGTTAGTGGTTCACTAGAATTGAGCACTAGGAGTACTAAATCAGCACTGTTGATTGATTTACGGGAACGTTCGACCCCGATTTTTTCCACTTGGTCATCAGTTTCCCGAATCCCAGCAGTATCGATCAATTTAAGTGGCACCCCACTAACATTGACGTATTCTTCCAATACATCCCGAGTCGTCCCAGGGACGTTGGTAACAATTGCTTTATCCTCATGCAATAAATGGTTGAGAATGCTAGATTTACCAACATTGGGCCTACCAACAATCGCAGTGGCTAACCCATCACGGAGCACCTTCCCCTGTTTGGCAGTCTTTAATAATTGCTGTAAGCTAGCCTTGACTTCGTTGGCCTTACTTAACAATAACTTAGTCGTCATTGTTTCGGCCGCATCATATTCTGGATAATCGATATTGACTTCAACGTTGGCCAAAACATCTAAAATGTCCTGTCGCAAGTTCCGAATCAGGTGGGAAAGATTCCCGTCCAATTGATTTAATGCTGCTTTCATGGACTGATCAGTCTTGGCTTCGATCAAATCCATTACCGCTTCAGACTGTGATAAATCAATTCGCCCATTCAAAAATGCCCGCTCTGTAAATTCACCAGGATTCGCCATACGCGCCCCGTTGCTAAGCACAATTTGTAAGATGCGGTTCGTTGCAACAATTCCACCATGGCAGTTAATTTCAATCACGTCTTCTTTGGTGTAGGTGTTGGGAGCCCGCATTACTGAAACCATTACCTCATCGACGGTTTCGTTGCCGTTTGCTGGATCAACAATATGTCCATAATTAATAGTATGGCTAGCAACTTGGTTGAGGTCTTTTCCACGATAAATAGTAGTAATTACCTTCATTGCATCTTCACCACTAATCCGCACGATTGCAATCCCACCTTCACCAGGCGGAGTCGAAATTGCAGCAATGGTATCGAATTCAGTTGTCGTTAGTGCCATATGATGACTTCCTTTCTTTCATTTCAAATCAATTTAAAATACAAAAAAAGTGCCCACACCACGCCCTTAAACCGCGTGGATAAAGCACTTTCACTACTTCATCTAGCTATATTAATTTTTACACGACAAATAACATTTATATCATATATTGATATAAACGGTTTGTCAATTTGGTTGCTTATTTATTTTTTTACTTTGGGACCACTACTACCGCGCGATAGGGCTCTCTTCCAGCCGAATAGGTACGAACGTATTGATGGTTCTCTAATGTTTTATGAATTTTCTTTCTTTCAAATGATGGCATCGGATCTAAGTAAACTGGTTTCCCCTCTGCTACAACGTCTCGAGCTGTCTTTTCTGCCAATTTTTCTAAAATATCTAAGCGCCGTTGACGATAATTAGCGGTATCTAATTCAACAACGACATGGTAAATTCCTAATCGATTTAAATAAATCTCAGCTAAAGTTTGAAGGGCGTTGATTGTTAAACCATGCTTACCAATCAATAATCCTTCTTCTTTTGTTTCAAAATCAATCTTAACCGTTTTACTATTTTTAAAAATTACTTTTGATGTTGCATGGATGCTTAATTGAATTACAATTGCATCCAAATATTGTTGAAGCTGATCAACTGCTTTTTTAATTTCATCTGAATTACTAGTTGGTTCATCATCCTCATTTTGAGAACGACTGAACTCAATGCTAGCTGACTTAGCAGCATTCGATGCCCTTGTATTAATTTCTTGGTCATCACTTGATGACTTTGGTGTTTCTTCTGCTGTTTTTTGAATTTCCGTTACTTCAACAATTGCATCGCGCTTGCCAAAGCCAAGAAATCCCTTCTTTTCAGTTTGAATTACTTTAATATTTGCTTGATTTTTTTCGATTGCTAGTTTGTTGAGTCCGTTTTGAATCGCTTCCTCAACATTCTTTCCGGTAAACGTGTTCATGAATGTGAATCCCCCAATAATTTTTGACTAACATTATAATGATAGCACAAGAACAACAAAAAAAGACACCAAAATAAGTAGATTTGGTGTCTTTTAATTAAGGTTTAAATTTATTTTCGACGGCTCTTCTTCGCCTTGCGAATTGCCTTAGCAACTTTACGTTCATGTTCCTTACGAACAAATTCCTTTTCTTCACGTTCCCGTTGAATTTTCCATGGGTTTTGAAGAACGAGAGTTTGGACAGCTTGGAACGCATTGGTAATCACCCAGTAAAGTGATAGTGCAGATGGAACGCTTAAAGCAGTAAAGAAGATAATCAATGGCATCCCAAACGTCATAATAGTTGTCATACTATTCTTTTCGGGTTGAGATTTCATTGCAAGCCATGAACTAACAAAAGTCAATAAAGCAGCCAAAATTGGTAGAACAAAGAATGGATCTTTATCACCAAGTTTTAGCCATAAAAATTGACCAGACTTCAAGATTTCAGTTCTTGAAATCGATTGGTAAAGTGCGTAAATAATCGGTAATTGGACAATTAATGGTAAACAGCCCGCAATTGGATTAACACCAGCTTCTGAATAAAGCTTTTGTTGTTCTTCACGCAACTTTTGCATTGTTTCAGTATCCTTTGAAGAATACTTCTTTTGCAATGCCTTTAACTGTGGTTGAATTTCTTGCGTTTTCTTCATGCTCCGAGTTTGGAAAATCATCAAAGGTAAAATGATGATTCGGATAATAATCGTAAATACGATAATCCCAATTCCATAACTGGAACCGAATAGCTTAGATAACCAAATGATAGCACGTGAGAAGTTTAAAACAATTCCCCCGTCCCAAAAACCAGTACTATGATTAGTAATTGGAGTCGTACTACATGCACTCAATAGGAAGACTAAACTAAAAACAGAAGCTAACGCTAAGTATCTCTTTAGTTTTTTATTCAATTTTTTGATCCTCACTATAATTAGGACTAAGTAAATTTGCTAATTTTAATACATGAATCAAATTATACTTGATGGCTTTCATCGATTGGCCTGACGCATGGGGACGAGCAATCACTAAAATATCAACATCACTGCGCAAAGCAGGTTTTAATTCTAAAAGTGATTGTCTGATCCGTCGCTTTACCCAGTTTCTATGAACTGCGTTTCCAATTTTTTTACCAACAGAAATCCCAACTCGAAAATGAGGTTGACTAGGTTTGTCCATTTGATAAATCACAAACATCCGATTAGCCACTGAGTTATGGTTTTCAAATACCGTCTGGAAGTCAGCTTCCTTTTTAACGCGATATGATTTTCGCATAATCCATCTCCAAGTAACGATTCAAAATATACATAATAATGAAAAAGACCACTGAATGGTGGTCAGTGATCTATACAGACAATGATTTTCTGCCTTTTCTACGACGACGTGCTAACACTTTGCGTCCGTCACTAGTTAACATGCGTTTACGGAAACCGTGTACGCGAGCACGATGACGTTTCTTTGGTTGGTAAGTTCTCTTCATTACTAACCCTCCTTAGACTTGTTCAATTTCTATTTAAGTTTACAATACAATTCCTAAATATAATAACACAACTCAAATTAATTTTAAATAGTTATTTTCCGAAACATTCATAATTTTTTATCAACAGGGTTGTGGATAAAAAATGTTACTCAACTTTTAAATCAAAAATATTTAATAAGTTATCCACATGTTATCCACATGTTATCCACATATCCACAGCCTGTGGATAAAGTTATCAACAGTTGTGGATAAGTTTTTATAAATGTTTATATATTAACATTACAAGCCCTTTTTTTATCCACAGCCCCTGTGGATAACCTGTTTTTTTACGATTATTTTATCTGTTATCCACAGCCTGTGGATAAAGTAATCCACAGGGTGTGAAACAAATTTATTTTCATTCACAGCCTGTGGAAAACTCATAATTTTAATGCTAAAATATTTTTTGTATTTTTAAGAAAGGAGGTAGGCATTTTGGATGCTAATTCTCTATGGGAAAAAATTAATGATCATCTCAAAAATGATTTTACCCCCGTCAGTTACCGAACTTGGTTTAAAGATGTAAAGCCAATTAAACTAGATCATAATCGATTAACACTTCAACTTCCTTCTGATTTACACATTGACTATTGGCAAAAAAACATTACCAGCAAGGTAATTGAATACTCCTTTCAAATCACTGGCAAGGATATTAATCCAATATTAGTTACTGAAAATCAAGTTGAAGATGAAAAACAAGAGCAAGCTGAAAGCAAACCGTTTCCACCTGAAGAAGAAAAAAATAATCAGTTAAATCCTGATTATACATTTGATAAATTTGTGGTGGGACGCCCAAACATGTTTGCCCAAGCTGCTGCCCTCTCCGTTGCAGAAGAACCAGTGACTATTTATAATCCCCTTCTTATCTATGGAGGTGTGGGATTAGGAAAGACCCACTTAATGCAAGCCATTGGTAATTTTATATTAGAACAAGATCCCACCAAAAACGTCGTATTTATTACTAGTGATAAGTTTACTAATGAATTTGTTAGCGCCGTTAAAAAGGATGCCCATGGTGGCAACGAAATGGAAAAGTTCAAAGAAAAATATCGAAATGTTGATACCCTACTAGTTGATGATATTCAATTCTTTTCTAGTAAAGATAAGACCCAAGAAGAATTCTTTCATACATTTAATGAGTTGCATAAGGATGGTAAAAAAATTGTCATGACTTCTGATCGATTACCTAACGAAATTGCAAAGCTGCAGGATCGACTAGTTTCTAGATTCAACTGGGGACTTGCGGTCAGTATTGACGAGCCTGACGTTGCGACCAGAACCAAGATACTACAAAGTAAGGCTAAATATGCCAATATTGAAATTACAGACGAAGCACTAGAATACCTCGCTGAAAGTATTAACTCTAACGTGCGGGAGCTAGAAAGTGCATTATCAAGAGTTAAGGCTTTTTCTGAGCTTAAGGGAAACCACGTTAAGATCAATACCAACTTAGTAAAGGAAGCGATGGGTGGAATTGATTTTTCAAGTCGAGTTGAGAAAAACGTTGATATTAATGACATCCTCCAAAAAGTCGCCTCCTATTATGACGTTTCTGTAGATGATATAAAGGGCAAGAAGCGCTATAAAGAAATTGTTGCCCCTAGACAGGTTGCAATGTATCTATCGCGGGAACTTACAAGAATTTCTTTACCTAAGATTGGCAAAGCTTTCGGTGGCAAGGATCATACTACCGTTATCCACGCTTATGAAAAAATAAAGAAGGCATTGGATAACAATGATCCTCAAATTAAAGATGAGGTCAATGATTTAAAAACTGAGCTACTTCGATAACCATTATCGGTATTAAAATGATCATTTGATGTTATAATTTCAACATGTGTTTTGGATGTTTTTATTTACTTATCCACAGGTTATCCACAGGAAGTAAGGACTTATCCACAGGTTATCCACAGGGTTAATCCCTTACGCACCATGCGATTAGCTTACATTTGGCTGACTTATCCACAGGACTTATCACCATCATTATATATAATAACTTATTACTACCACGCCAGGAGGAAATCATAAATGAAATTTTCAATTAAAAGATCTGCTTTCATCAAAAGTTTAACCACTGTATCTAGATCAATCTCTTCAAAGACTACGATTCCAATTTTAACTGGAATTAAAATCACTGCTGATAACGAAGGATTAATTCTTACCGGTAGCAATGCAGATATCTCGATTGAAACTCAAATTAAAAGTAATGACCCTAAAAACGAATTAGTCATTAGTGAAGAAGGCTCAGTAGTATTATCTGCTGGATTCTTTATTAGCATTGTTAAAAAACTACCAGAAGTAACAATGACCGTATCGGTAGGAACTGATTTACAAACAACCATTAAGTCTGGTCAATCAGAATTCACAATTAATGGATTAGATGCCAGCAATTACCCTCACCTACCAGAAATTGATACTGATGATTCCGTTACTTTTTCTGGGGATATCTTTAAAGAAATAATTAGTCAAACTGTAATTGCTGTATCTACCCAGGAAAGTCGCCCTATTTTAACTGGGGTTCATTTTGAATTACGTGATGGGAAATTATTAGCAGTCGCAACTGATAGTCATCGACTCAGTCAACGTTCGATCGAATTTTCAGGTAGTGATCGTGAATATAGTTTCGTGATTCCAGGAAAGAGTCTGAACGAACTTTCCAAAATGATTGGTGATCATCAAGACCTTGAAATGAGAATTGCTGAAAACCAAGTCCTATTTATTTTTGATGATAACTACTTCTATTCAAGATTACTCGAGGGTAACTACCCAGATACTTCACGATTAATTCCTGAAGAATCAACGACTAAAATTCAATTAGCTGCCCCTGAATTATTAGCTTCAATTGAACGGGCTTCAGTCCTTTCACATGCTTCTCGAAACAACGTAGTTAAATTAACTATTATGCCAAGTGATGTTAAAATTAAAATTACTGGTGATTCTCCAGACGTTGGGACGGTTGAAGAAGAATTAGAACCTGACTCAGTGACTGGCGATGAATTGGAAATCTCATTCAATCCTGATTACGTTAAGGATGCTTTACATTCATTTGGGAAATCAATGATTGAAATTTCATTTTCTGCAGCATTACGGCCATTCACTTTAAAGCCAACTGAAGATGGCGATAGCTTTATTCAATTAATAACACCAGTACGGACGTTTTAGAGTCCGAATAAAAATTCTTTTGTGGGGTGGTTTAAATGTCAAAATTAGAATCAGTTCAAAAATGGACAGCTGAACAAGGAGCAGATGTTACCTACATCAGTAATCCAAAGACGATTGAATATTTAACTGGATTTTATAGTGATCCAGTTGAACGGGTTTTAGCTTTAGTGGTATTTGCAGATCAAGAACCATTTATATTTGCACCAGCACTAGAAGTTGAAGTTGTTAAGGGGACTGGTTTCAGCCATCCTGTTTATGGTTACTTAGACCATGAAAACCCATGGCAAATGATTGGCGACCAAATTAAAAAGCGGGTTGCAGACCCTAAACACATTGCATTGGACAAGGCCTACTTGCCAGTTGCTCGTGAAGAAGCTTTACAAAATGTGTTAACTAGTGCCGCTTTTGATATCGATGTGACTTCATTTATTGATCACATGCGCTTATTTAAAACTGCTGATGAAATTGCGAAACTAGATGCTGCTGGTCGCGAAGCTGATTTTGCATTTGAACAGGGATTTGCTGCGGTTAAGACTGGCGTGACTGAAATGAGTATTGCTGCCAAATTGGAATACGAGTTGAAAATGCGTGGGGTTAGTAACATGAGTTTTGATACCTTAGTTCAAGCGGGTGCCCATGCAGCTAATCCACATGGTGATACCAGTGAAATTAAAGTTCAAAACAACCAGTTAGTATTATTTGACCTAGGAACGGTTCATGATGGTTATATTTCAGATGCATCTAGAACCGTTGCAGTTGGGAAACCAACTGATAAGGAATTAGATATCTATAAGGTTTGTTTAGAAGCCCAGTTAAAGGCAATGGATGCAGCTAAGCCAGGCATTACTGCAGAGCAACTAGATGCGGTGGCCAGAGATGTTATCAACAAGGCTGGTTACGGTGAATACTTTATTCACAGACTCGGTCATGGGATGGGGATGAGTGAACACGAATTTCCATCAATCATGGAAGGCAATAAGATGGAATTACAACCAGGAATGTGTTTCTCGATTGAACCTGGGATCTACATTCCAAATGTTGCTGGGGTCCGAATCGAAGATTGTGTTCACGTCACTGAAACTGGTGTTGAACCATTTACTCACACTTCAAAAGAACTAACTTATGTTGACAAATAAAAATTAACTTAAATTAAAGCGTGGAACTAATTATTTAGTTTCACGCTTTTTTTGCGTAATTTCAGCTAAAATTTACGATTTAAGGTGTTTTTTCTTTTATTAGACTAATTACATATAATCAACTTAAAATTGCTGTAAAGGCCTGATAATGTGATTAAAGTGTACTTTTTGTTATTTTAAGGTTATAATAGAGGTTGTAAAAGAGGGGTGAAAATTTGAAGAAAACTGTTTTTATCTCTACTCCGTATATAACATTAGGACAAATGTTAAAGGAGGAGACAATTGTAGGATCTGGCGGTCAGGCAAAATGGTACCTTCGTGAAAATACAGTCTTATTGAACGATGAACCAGAAAATCGGCGTGGTAAGAAATTGTACGATGGTGACAATGTCTCGATTCCAGACGTTGGGATGTTTTTCATTCGAGCAAAGCAGGATGATTAATGAAAATTGCTAAATTAGAATTAAACCATTTTAGAAACTATGAGCATTTAGCGGTTGATTTCGATAGCGGAGTAAATGTCTTATTGGGTAATAATGCCCAGGGCAAAACGAATCTATTGGAATCAATTTATGTATTAGCACTGACTAAGAGTCATCGCACTAATAATAATCACGATTTAATTCAATGGAAAAACCAAAGTGCCCAGTTGAAAGCCTTAGTTAATAAGGAATCTGGTAAGTTAGACTTAGAATTAAATCTTAGTAAAGATGGGAAACTATCACGGGTTAATCATATTGAACAGCCTAAGCTATCATCTTACATTGGTAATTTGAACGTAGTTTTATTTGCCCCGGAGGACCTTTCAATCGTAAAGGGGTCCCCTCAGATTCGGAGACGTTTTATGGATATTGAGTTTAGTCAAATGAGTAATCAATACCTCTATAATAGTGTTCAGTATCAACGGGTTTTGCGGCAAAGAAACAAGTATCTTAAGTTATTGCAAATTAAAAGAGCTTCTGATTTATTGTATTTGGATGTTTTATCTGATCAACTAGCTGGTTATGGTGCAGAGATCATTTACCATCGGTTGATGCTACTAAAAAAATTGGAACAATGGTCGAGTCAAATTCATGCGACGATTTCACAAAACCAAGAGCACCTAAGTTTTAATTACGTTACGCGCTTAAGAAAAAAGCAGTTAGGTTCGGTTAAGGATATCTATAATGGGCTAATGCAAGCGTTTCAAGATGAACGGAATCGTGAAATTAAAATGGGCACATCCGTTTTAGGCCCCCATCGTGATGACTTAAAATTTCAAATTAACCGAAATGATGTTCAGACGTTTGGTTCGCAAGGTCAGCAACGAACAACAGCATTGTCTGTTAAGTTAGCTGAAATTGATCTAATGAAGTCAGAAACTGGTGAATATCCAATTTTATTATTAGATGATGTTTTATCAGAACTAGATGATGATCGACAAACCCATCTGTTAAGAGCAATTCAAGATAAGGTTCAAACGTTTTTGACAACGACGAGCTTAAGTGGAGTTGCTAAGGATTTGATTCATGATCCAAAAGTATTTCATGTTAACGATGGAAATTTAAATGTTGATTGATGATTTGTGATTAAAGGAGGAGTTAAAGGTGACTGACGAAGAAAAGCGACGTGAAAAAGAAGCTGAAAAGTATAATGCCAGCCAGATTCAAGTTTTAGAGGGCTTGGAAGCCGTTCGGAAGCGACCAGGGATGTATATTGGTTCCACTAGTGTTCAAGGCCTCCACCACTTGGTGTGGGAAATTGTTGATAACGGAATCGACGAAGCCCTCGCTGGGTTTGCTGATACCATTCATGTAACGGTTGAAAAGGACAATAGTATTACCGTTACTGATAATGGACGTGGGGTTCCTGTTGACACCATGACTAAGACTGGGAAACCAGCTTTGGAAACGATTTTCACGATTCTGCATGCCGGTGGTAAGTTTGGCGGTGGCGGATATAAGGTTTCTGGTGGACTCCACGGGGTTGGGGCATCAGTAGTTAACGCCTTATCAACAGAATTAGACGTGACTGTCAAACGTGGTGGTAAAGTTTATTACATTGACTTCAAGCGCGGCCACGTTCAAGATCAAATGAAACAAATTGGGACCACGTCCGAAGAAGAACATGGGACCAAGGTACATTTTGTTCCAGATCCAGATATTTTCACCGAAACCACTACTTATGATATGGACACCTTGACGAATCGGGTCCGTGAACTGGCTTTCTTAAATAAGGGCCTTCGGATCACAATTCGGGATGAACGGCCTGAAAAACCAATTGAACATGATTTTCATTATGAAGGCGGTATTAAGCATTACGTTGAATACTTAGATGAAAATAAAGATACCCTATTTGAGACGCCGATTTATGTTGAAGGCAATGAAAACAATATTAACGTTGAAGTAGCCCTTCAATATACCGATGATTACCATAGTAACCTCCTAACCTTTACGAATAACATCCACACAATTGAAGGTGGAACCCACGAAGAAGGTTTCAAACGAGCCTTGACGCGTGTGATCAACGACTATGCTCGCAAGAACAACCTCTTGAAGGGTAAGGATGCTAAGTTGACTGGTTATGACGTTCGTGAAGGCTTAACTGCTGTTATTAGCATCAAGCATCCAGATCCACAATTTGAAGGACAAACCAAGACCAAGTTGGGGAACTCCGATGCACGGGTTGCTACGGATCGAATTTTCAGTGAACATTTCAACCGTTTCCTATTGGAAAACCCGAGTGTTGCTAGAAAGATCGTTGAAAAGGGATCAATCGCATCCAAAGCACGGGTGGCAGCTAAGCGGGCGCGTGAAGTTACTCGGAAGAAGAGTGGTTTGGAAATCAGTAACCTGCCAGGAAAGTTAGCTAATAACACTAGTAATGACCCTAAGATTTCAGAATTATTCATTGTCGAAGGGGATTCTGCTGGTGGATCAGCAAAGCAAGGACGGTCTAGATTAACGCAAGCAATTCTGCCAATCCGTGGGAAAATTCTAAATGTCGAAAAGGCAAGCATGGATCGGATTTTAGCAAATGAAGAAATCCGTTCGTTGTTCACTGCCATGGGAACTGGTTTTGGTGATGATTTTGATATTTCTAAGGTTCACTATCATAAATTGATCATCATGACCGATGCCGATGTCGATGGTGCACATATCCAAACTTTATTATTGACGTTGATTTATAATTACATGCGCCCATTGTTAGATGCAGGGTATGTTTACATTGCGCAACCACCTTTGTATCGTTTAAGACAGGGAAAATTACAACGTTATCTTGATACTGATCAAGAGTTACACAAACTGTTAAGTGAACTACCAGGTTCACCAAAGCCACAAATTCAACGTTACAAGGGGCTTGGTGAAATGGACCCAGAACAACTTTGGGAAACAACTATGAATCCAGATAATCGACATCTACTGAGGGTCGATTCTGAAAACGCTGCTGGCGCTGCCCAGGTATTTGCAATGTTAATGGGGAACCAAGTTGAACCACGGCGGAAATTCATTGAAGAGAATGCTAAGTTTGTTGAAAACTTGGACGTTTAATTAATTGTTACACGTGTAACATCATGATTCATGAATTTAAATGTTTCACGTGTAACATCGATTAAAAATAGACCATGAATGGAGGCAAATAAAGTGGCCGACGAAGAGATTGTAAATCACCGCATCACAGATATTGATTTATCCAAAAAAATGAAAACATCATTCTTGGATTATGCAATGAGTGTTATCGTTGCCAGAGCGTTACCAGATGTTCGGGATGGACTGAAGCCCGTTCATCGTAGAATCCTTTATGATATGCATGAATTAGGGGTGACCCCCGATAAGCCGTACAAAAAATCAGCCAGAGTAGTTGGGGATGTGCTAGGAAAGTACCATCCTCATGGGGACTCAGCTGTTTATGGCTCGATGGTTCGGATGGCGCAAGACTTTAGTTATCGCTACATGCTAGTCGATGGTCATGGGAACTTTGGATCCGTCGATGGTGATGGCGCTGCCGCAATGCGTTACACCGAGGCACGGTTAAGTAAGATCGCGTTGGAAATGCTTCGTGATATTAATAAGGATACCGTTGATTTTCAGGATAACTATGATGGTACTGAAAAAGAACCGACCGTACTGCCATCTCGTTTTCCAAACCTATTGGTCAACGGGGCTTCTGGGATTGCCGTGGGGATGGCTACAAATATTCCCCCACACAATTTAAGTGAAGTAATCAGTGCTATTCATATTTTAATGGGCAACCCAGATGCAACGACGGCTGATTTAATGGAAGCATTACCTGGTCCTGACTTCCCAACTGGTGGGGTCGTAATGGGTAAATCTGGCATTCGAAAGGCATATGAATCTGGAAAAGGAACCATTGTACTGCGGGCTAAGGTTGATATTGAAGAGGTAAGAGGTCACCAACAAATCGTTGCAACCGAATTACCTTACATGGTCAACAAGGCCAAGTTGATTGAACGAATTGCCGATTTAGTTCGTGAAAAGCGAATCGAAGGAATCACAGACATTAAGGATGAATCCGACCGTGAAGGGTTACGGGTCACGATTGATGTGAAACGTGATGCGAGTGCGGAAGTTGTTTTGAACAACCTCTACAAATTAACGCTGCTACAAACTTCATTTAGTTTCAATATGTTAGCAATTGTTCACGGCGCACCGAAAGTCTTAAGCCTAAAAGAAATCCTGCAAAACTACTTGGAACACCAAGTAGAAGTGATCAAACGGCGGACTGCCCATGATCTTAAGCGGGCTGAAAATCGTGACCACATTCTGCAAGGGTTATTGATCGCACTAGATCACATTGATGAAATCATTCGGATCATTCGTGAATCCAGAACGGGTGCGATTGCCAAAGCTCAATTGATTGATAACTACGATTTATCTGATAAGCAAGCTCAAGCAATCTTGGACATGCGATTAGTACGGTTGACAGGCCTGGAACGTGAAAAAGTTGAAGAAGAGCATCAAAAACTATTAAAAGATATCGAAGAATTCAAGGCCATTTTAGCCAGCCGTGAAAAAGTGAATGAAATTATCTACAATGAATTATTGGAAATTCAAGATAAGTTCGGGGATGAACGGCGGACCAAGCTATTGGTTGGTGAAGTTCTAAGTATTGAAGATGAAGACTTAATTGCAGAAGAAGATGTGATGGTTACCTTGACCCATAATGGGTACGTCAAGCGTCTCCCAACTTCTGATTTTAAGACTCAAAATCGCGGTGGTCGTGGGATTCAAGGTATGGGTGTCCATAATGACGACTTCATTGAACACCTAGTTGCCACTTCTACTCACGATACGCTCCTATTCTTTACCAATGCAGGAAAGGTATATCGAATGAAGGGATATGAAATCCCTGAATATGGTCGGACTGCTAAGGGAATTCCAATTATCAACTTGCTAGGAATTAAACCTGAGGAAAAGATCGAAGCGGTAATTAATGTTTCTGCTAAAAATAAGGAGGAAGAAAAATTCCTATTCTTTACTACCTTATTAGGTCGTTCCAAACGAACATCAATTAATGAGTTCTTCAATATTCGGAGTAATGGACTTAAGGCAATTAGTCTAAAGGAAGATGACGAATTAATTCGAGTTTCCGTTGTAAATAAGGAAGATAATATTATTATTGGAACCCATCAAGGCTATGCAGCTAGTTTTAAAGCGGAAGATGTACGCTCAATGGGAAGAACTGCGAGCGGGGTTCGTGGAATTAATCTTCATCCAGATGATTATGTAGTCGGTGCAGACGTGTTAGCTCCAAATAGTTTCGTCTTTGTTATCTCTGAAAAGGGTTATGGGAAACGGACGCCAGCTAATGAATATGCAATTAAAGGACGTGGCGGTAAGGGAATCAAGACCGCTAAAATTAGTGCTAAAAATGGTCCCATTGCTGGATTAGCAACCGTTGACGGTGACGAAGACATCATGTTGATTACCGATAAGGGTGTTACGATTCGATTTGATGCGAATAACGTATCCGAAAGTAGTCGGGTTACCTTAGGAGTTCATTTAATTAGAATGGATGGCGAATCCAAGGTTGCTACAATGGCTAAGGTCGCTAAGGAAGACGATTCTGAAGATTCAAGTAACGAATCATAAAAAAATTTAAAATAAAATAACGGCTTTTTAGCCGTTATTTTATTTGTCTGCGTATTTTAACTATGTATCGAAAATACTCATCTCGTTATTAATTTTATTGATTATTTTTAGCAAGCATGCTATAATTTTTACTTGTGAATATTGGTGTTTTCCAATATTTTCCTTGCCCCTTAGAATTGGCTATGGGGCCTCAGACCACAAGGAGGTGTAACTCATGGAAGAAAAGAAATACGAAATTACTTACATCATTCGTCCTGATTTAGATGAACCAGCTAAGAAGGAATTAGTTGATCGTTTTGACAAGATCTTGACTGATAATGGTGCTAAGATTATTGATTCAAAGGATTGGTCAAAGCGCCGTTTTGCTTACGAAATTGGTGGTTTCAATGAAGGTACTTACCACATTGTTAACTTAACTACTGATAAATACGAAGCATTACAAGAATTTGATCGTTTATCCAAGTATAGTGATGGTATCTTACGTCAAATGACTGTTTTAAGATAATTAAACTGATCATTGTAATAAAAGAGAGGAGTTTTTCAGCATGATTAATTCTGTTGCATTAACTGGACGTTTAACCCGAGATGTAGATCTTCGATACACACAATCAAAAAGAGCGGTTGCTCATTTTACATTAGCGGTAGATCGTAACTTCAAGAGTGCCAATGGTGATCGAGACACTGATTTTATTAGCTGTCAAGCTTGGGGGAAAACAGCTGAAACCCTTTCTCAGTACGTACACAAGGGAAGCTTAATTGGTGTAGAAGGTCGTATTCAGACTGGTAGTTATGACAAACAAGGAACTCGCATTTATACTACTGATGTTGTTGTTGAAAACTTTTCATTTTTAGAATCACGTAATTCTGCTAACTCTAATCGGGGTGCAGCAAGCGTGAATAATTTTGGTAATGGTGGTTACAACAACGATAATGGTTCATCTTTTCAAAATGGAAATATGAATGGATTCGATAATCATGTTTCTGGGAATGGTAATTATAATAACCCCCAGCCTAATAATGGTTGGAACGGTGGGAATCAAAACCCATTTCCAAATAATATGAATGGTGGGAACCAAACTCCATTCTCAGATAATATGAATGGTGGTAACCAAAACCCATTTTCAGATAATATGAACGGTGGGAACCAAACTCCATTTTCAGATAATATGAACGGTGGGAACCAAACTCCATTTTCAGATAATATGAACGGTGGGAACCAAACTCCATTTACAGATAATATGAATGGTGGGAATCAAACCCCACATTCAGACAATGTGGATGGTGGACACCAAACTGAAAATTCAAATCCTAATGATTTGAATAATAATCAAAAACCTGATTCAGGTAAAGATGATTATAATGATCGAAACGACAATAAAGCTCCTTTTAAAGGGAAAGATGATAAGAATAATCGAAACTTAAAGCTTTCCGATGATAATTTACCATTCTAAATTAAACTTAAAATTAGAGTTGTTAAATAAAAATTAAATTATAAAGGAGTGAAAATAATGGCACAAAGAAGAGGCGGACGTCGTCGTCGTAAGGTCGATTATATTGCTGCTAATCATATCGATTACATCGATTACAAGGATGTAGCTTTATTAAATCGTTTTACATCAGAACGTGGTAAAATTTTACCTCGTCGAGTTACTGGTACCAGCGCTAAGAATCAACGTAAGTTGACTGCTGCTATCAAGCGTGCTCGGATCATGGGCTTAATGGCCTTTGTAAGCGAAGACTAATCAGATTAGTTAGAAGGGGAGTGGGATCAATTGGTCCTACTCCTTTTTTTACTATCAAAATCAGATTGTGATAAAATATAGTTATCTCAAAATATAAGAGGTATCATAATGAAGAAAAAAGATTCATTTAAAAACATACCACCCTTTCTTAAAAATAAAAATTTAAGATGGGTAACCTTGTTTACTTCCGTTTTATCGATTTTAGGAACGGTAATTGCATTTCTTTATAGTATCTACACTGGAATAGTCCTTTTGACATTTGTTTGCATTGGATTGGCGTATACTTTCAATTTATTGAATCATTTAAGCGCTAATCGTAATCAGTATATTTCGGATTTATCATATCGGATTCACCGTGGTGAAAGCGAAACAATGCTTGAAATGCCAATGGGTGTGATGATTCTAAGTGATGATCAAAAAATCGAATGGGTTAATCCGTACTTACAACCATACTTTGGTGATCAGGTTGTGCTTGGGAATACAGTAGTTGAAGTTGCACCAGGCTTAAATTCTTTAATTTCCAAATATTGGAATTCGAATGAAGCAAATGATGTTACTTGGAACCACCATCATTTTTCAATGTTAGTTCAAAAAGAATTTCATACCGTTTATTTAATGGATGTCACTAGTTATTACGATATTGAGGAACGTTATAATAATGAAAAGGTTTCAATTGGAGAAATCTTTTTAGATAACTATGATGAAATTACTCAGTCGATGACCGATCAAGAAATTTCTAATCTTTTGAATTATGTCACCAATGAGCTAACTGCTTGGGCTCGTGAGTTCGGGATGTATTTAAAACAAATTGATGATGATCATTTTATGATTATTGCATATGCTAGATCGCTAGCTGAAATCGAGGATGATAAGTTCAAGATTTTAGATAAAATTCGTGAAAGCACGTCTAAGCAAAATTTCCCATTAACACTGAGTGTCGGAATTGCTTATGGTGATGACAATTTAAATAGTCTGGCTGATCAAGCCCAAAGTGATTTAGACCTTGCGTTAGGACGTGGGGGTGACCAAGTGGTTGTTAAGGCTAAGGATAAAGAGGCCCGTTTCTATGGTGGAAAAACAAATCCAATGGAAAAACGGACTCGTGTTCGGGCACGGATGACTTCGCAAGCCCTTCAAGAAATTATGAAGGAATCAGATCAAATCTTTGTTCAGGGTCACCAACGTCCAGATATGGATGCAATTGGAGCTTGTTTTGGAATCAGAAGAATTGCTAAGATGAATAATAAACAATGTTGGATCGTTGTTGATCAATCACAATTGCATTCTGATGTAAAACGCTTAATTGCAACTAGTAAGGATTATCCAGAAATTTATGATTCGATTATTACTCCTGAAGAGGCTCTACAAAAGGCAACTGATAATAGCTTATTGATTATGGTTGACCATTCAAAACCATCAATGAGTATTTCTCAGGATCTTTATAAACGTTTGGCTAGTCGAGTGGTAATTATTGATCATCACCGCCGTGGTGAGGAATTCCCTCCAAACCCAATTTTGGTTTATATTGAGCCTTATGCATCATCAACTTGTGAATTGATTACGGAAATGTTTGAATATCAATCACAAGATGCAGAACCAATTAATAAACTAGAAGCAACAGCCATGTTGACTGGAATCTTTATTGATACTAAGTCCTTCTCGATGCGAACTGGAACCAGAACGTTTGATGCAGCAAGTTATTTGCGGTCTGCTGGTGCTGATTCTGAGGAGATGCAACAGTTCATGGAAGAGAATGTGGATGATTATCTTGCTAGAAACCACCTCATTTCTTTGGTTAGATTTGTGGATAAAGATCGTCATATTGCAATGGTGATCGGTGAAGATGATAAGACCTATGATCCAGTTACAGCTGCTCAAGCCGCTGATTCAATCCTCTCCATGTCGGGAGTGGAGGCTTCGTTCGTTGCAACCCAACGTCCTGGTGGAGTGGTTGGAATTTCTGCTCGTAGTAATGGAGAAGTAAACGTTCAAATAATCATGGAACGGCTTGGTGGTGGAGGTCATTTATCAAGTGGAGCTACTCAAATCAGTGATAAGAAAGTATCTGAAGTTGAACCAATTTTAGTTGAAACGATTAAAGATGTTCTTTCAGACGAGACGGATTCGGATAGTAATGATAAAATAGATGAGTAAGATTTAAAGAGTCTGATTTATTTAATTAAATCAGTACAAAGGAGTGGATTCTAAATGAAAGTTATCTTCTTAGAAGATGTTCGCGGAAAAGGAAAACGCGGCGAAGTTAAGGATGTCCCACAAGGATACGCACAAAACTTTTTAATTAAGCATGGTAAGGCTAAGGCTGCTACTGGTTCAGCAATTGGTAAGCTTAAGGCTGAACAACGTGCTGAAGCTAAAAGTGAAGCCGAAGAACTTGCGAATGCCAAAGAATTAAAAACAACCTTGGAAAATGATAATACAGTTGTTGAACTAACTGCTAAGGCTGGTTCAGATGGACGTTTATTTGGCTCAATTCCAAGTAAACAAATTGCCCAAGCATTGGATAAACAATTTAATATCAAAATTGATAAGCGGAAAATTGAATTATCAAATCCAATTCGCTCACTCGGTTATACAAACGTACCCGTTAAATTACACCCAACTGTGACTGCTACAATTAGAGTTCATGTTGATGAAAAGTAATGATTTGAGCTATTAAAACAATACCAAGAAATACTGGGGCCAACACGCTCCAGTATTTTTGATTAAAAATAAAAAGAGGAAATCCAATGAGTAATGAAGTAATGAGTCAAATGCCACCGCAAAATATTGATGCAGAAAAAGCGGTATTAGGTGCAATTTTTCTGGATACTGAATCATTGCCGGATGCTATGGAACAACTGCAATCTGATGATTTTTACAAAAATGCTCATCGGATCATCTTCCAGGCAATGGAGGCATTAAGCGATCGTGATGATAAGATCGACTTTGTGACCGTAGTTGACTATTTAAAATCAAACCAAAAATTAGATGATGTTGGTGGCCCATCTTATTTAGCAGAACTATCCCAGTCTGTTCCGACCGCTTCTAATATTGCATACTATGCCAAAATTGTTCGCAATAAATCAATTGCTAGGAAGCTAATCGAAACGGCGACTAGTATTGCCACCGAAAGTTACAATAATAGCGATGATATTACCACCCTATTAGATGATGCTGAAACTAAGATTTTACAAATCTCCGAAAATCGTGGGCAATCAGGATTTAAACAAATTGATGATGTTTTAAAAAATACGCTTAGTGATATTAGTAAACTAGCTAAAAATAGTGACACTGTAACGGGAATTTCAACTGGTTTTCAAAAGTTAGATGAAATAACCACTGGGCTGCATGAGGGTGAATTAATTATTCTAGCAGCACGGCCGGCCGTCGGGAAGACTGCATTTGCTCTGAATGTAGCCCAAAACGTTGCTACTAAGTCAGATAAAACGGTTGCGATTTTTAGTTTAGAAATGGGCGCAGAGCAATTAGTGAATCGAATGATTTGTGCTGAAGGTAGTATCGATGCCAATCACTTACGAACTGGTAATTTAGATAACGATGAGTGGAATAACCTAATCGTAGCGATGGGGAGCTTGTCTAGAGCCAGTGTTTATATTGACGATACCCCAGGAATTAAAATGTCAGAAATTAGGGCTAAGAGTCGACGCTTAGCTAAGGAGAAGAATAACCTAGGCCTAATCGTGGTTGATTATCTTCAACTAATTGAAGGTGGCAATCGTGAAAATCGACAACAACAAGTTTCTGCAATTTCACGCCAAATGAAAAAATTAGCTAACGAGCTAAAAGTGCCCGTAATTGCGTTGTCACAACTCTCACGTGGGGTTGAACAGCGTCAGGATAAGCGGCCAGTTCTTTCCGATATTCGTGAATCAGGGTCGATTGAACAAGATGCAGATATCGTTGCCTTTCTCTATCGGGATGACTATTATGAACGTGAAGGAAATAATGATGATGATAATAGTGACCCTAAAGAGGATAATGAAGATATTGGAGAAGTTGAAGTGATCATTGAAAAGAACCGTTCTGGAGCCCGAGGAACGATAAAGCTCTTATTTGTGAAATCACATAATAAGTTCTCATCTATTTCATACATGGATGATGGTCGTTAAATAAAGAAGTGTTCTTTTGAACACTTCTTTATTTTTTTACTTAATTATTTAAATAACCTTAAACGCTATATCTTATTTTTATAAATCACTGTTAAAATAAGGATAATAAAAAAGAATGGAGCATTAAGCAAATGCAAATTACATTTAGACCACCTAATATGGATGATTTAGACGAATTGTTACACGTGGAACAAAGTTGTTTTGAACCTGAAGAAAGAGCCAACAGAAAAGACTTCATTAACTTTATCAATTATCTTCCCCAAACAACTTTGATTGCTGAAATGGATGGTAAAGCTGTCGGAATGTTGATCGGTAGGACCACTAACGATAACTTATTGAACAATGATAGCTACACGAAGGACTTAACTCGAAAACCAAGCGATAAGTATCTGGGAATATTAGGACTTGCGGTTTCTCCTGATTACCAAGGATTGGGAATCGCAACCCAACTATTGGACCGAATTGAAGAACTGGCCAAAAAACAAGAACTATCAAGATTGATCCTTGATTGTCGTGAACGCTTAATCCCATTCTATGAAAAACATGGGTTTGAACTATTGGGACATTCAAATTCTAATTTTGGTGGAATTGAATGGTTCGGAATGCAAAAAAGTTTAAAATAATTTTTGATTTTCACAAAGTGGGGTTAACTGCTAGAACGGCAGTTAATCCCGCTTTTATGTTTACGCATACTATATATTGTGCTATATATCATTCATAACACATACATATTGTGTTTGGTAGTCTTTTTCTTCTAATAATTATGTAATAGGATGGAAGTAATGATTAACAAGGAGTGATGGATTTTGCAACGAACGACGATAACGTTTCGTTCTAATATGGTTAGCAATCGGATGAAACAATTTCTAAAGGGATGTGGCCCAGGGATGATTGTAATGCTAGCTGATACGGATGCTGGTTGTTTAATAACCGCCGCTCAGTCGGGATCCAGATTTGGTTATTCAATGATTTTACCGCAATTACTGTTGATACCGATTTTATTTATGGCCCAAGAGATGACGATTCGATTAGGAATCATCACCAAAAAGGGACATGGTGAATTGATTCGTGAACACTTTGGGAGTAGTTGGGCAGTTCTTTCCGCAGCGACGTTATTGATTTCAGTTGTTGGTGCGTTACTGACTGAAATGATTGGAATCGCTGGAGTTGGGGAACTATTTGGAATTTCCAAATGGGTGACAGTACCATTGGCAACCCTTTTACTAATTAGCATCGTATTCCGTAATTCCTACCATCGGGTTGAACGAATCGGGGTGGCGGTCGGTTTATTTGAACTACTGTTCATCATTGCATTATTTGTCGTTAAACCGAACGGGAATGACATTGTTAACGGCATGCGTTCCATGCCCATTCATGATTCATCATATTTATACTTAGTCGCTGCCAACGTTGGGGCGGTCATCATGCCCTGGATGATTTTTTATCAACAGGGAGCGGTGATCGATAAGCAATTAACGCCAAAGATGATTCGTAGAGAACAATTAGACACTGGAATCGGCACGTTGATTACCCAGGGAATCATGATTGGTTTTGTAGTTTTATTTGCTGCGATTACGACTCAAAATGGTCAGCTACCATTAAATACGGTTGCGGACCTGGTTAATTCATTAGTGCCGTTTTTAGGTAGTGGGATGGCCAAAATAATTATTGGTGGCAGCCTGCTTGGCGGAGCTCTTGTTGCCGCAATCGTGGTTAGTTTGTCTGGAACTTGGGGGATTACAGAGGTTTTGCACATTCGCCATAGCGTCAATGACCGCTTTAATAAGCAAAGTTTCGGTTTCTACTTCATATTGATCTTGATTTACATTAGTGGTGCCGCAGTGGCCCTTCTCAATTCTCATACAGTTGAATTAGCGGTGCTAGTAGAGGTGATCAACGCCTTGATGTTACCAATCGTGCTGGGATTCTTGTTATTGCTAGAAGCGAAGGCACTTCCTAAAAAGTACCGAATGAAGGGGCTTTATCGCTGGATTGTAATTAGCCTTAGTTTAGTTGTGATGGGATTTGGAATCTATATGGTCGGACTAACGCTCCAAATTTGGTAAAGTGCTACTATTCGGCGGTTCTTTAATGTAAAATGAATTGCAACGGTGGTGAAAACGATGGTATTTTTATTATTATTACTTTTATTGATATTTGGTGGAGTTTCATTATTTTTTAGTTGTTTAGGAACGATTTTAGCGATCGCGGTGATCATTGCACTGATCATAGTTGCATCATGGATAGTTCTATACGGTGTAATCGTGCTACTTGTATTTTACTTAATATACCGTTTTTGGAAATGGCTATTAATTAAGCATCCCCGCTTAGTCCAACGCCTTAACCTAATTCGCTTTAATGAATGGCTCATTCGAGCTAATAATGGGAAAACAAAGCAAAATGTTTTAATTTTGCTAGTTGCGGTGTTAATCATAATTTGGCTAATTCGTAGGTGAAAATATTATCTGTCTGATATACAGATGTGCTATTATTGACCTATTAAGTATTTTTCATAACTAAGGAGTAATTCAATATGCTATGTATTATGAATTTTAAGACTTTAATGCCTGTTAGAGAACAACAAAAAATGATGGATGATGTTGAAAAGCATTCATTTGAACCTGACTTAATCATTTCACCAGTGATGTTGCAACCTAATCATTTTAATCATTTCCAAGAAGCATCCCAAAACATTACAATTACCAAGCGGACTGTCGGTGAACCATCCGCTGATGAATTGCATTACCTTGGCATCAAGTATGCTTTTGTTGGACACTTGGAACGGCGGATTCAGTTACACGAAGGATACGACATTATTCACAACAAGCTGGAAAATGCCCTGCGTCATAAAATTGTTCCAATCATCTGTATGGGATCTCAAAACGATGAAGATGGAATTGAAGAAGAATTCAATAAAATTGTTGGGGACTTGGACTTAAGTAATCATGAAGTAATCATTTCATGGGAATCAATTAAGTCGACCTTGGAAGGCAAGCGGCTTTATACTGATGAGACTGCCGAACGGACCTTCAAAGAACTCAAAAAGATTCTCTCTAAGTATGACAATGTTAAGTATCGTTTAGTATTGGGTGGTCACGTTGAACCACGAGAAGCTAAATTAGCTAAGCAACTTGGGATTGACGGGGTCTTAATCGGTGATCGGTTCAAGACTTTTGAACAACTTGATACGATTTTAAAACCATTATCATAATAAAAAAATGCACTTCATTTTGAAGTGCATTTTTATTAATCATTGAATAGTGATGAATATTTGTAAATTGCTGCAATCATTCTTGCTTGGTCTTTAGAACCCTTTTTATCATTTAAGGTGGTAACGATCAACCGTTGACCGTTATTCTTACTCGTACTTACTAAACAGTAGCCAGCAAGTGGAGTATAACCCGTCTTGAGGCCATCGACCTTAAGGGCGGGATTGTAACTACTGCCACCAGGAAGCAGTTCATTTTCATTTTTAAGTGTTTGACCATCTAAAGTAGCGTAACGATGATTAGCATCGTTGACGATTGATGGATATAACTTAAGTAGGTGTTGGGCAATGGTTGTTATTGCTCTTGCGCTGACTTTGTTATAATCAGAACGACTACCGTATTTGAATCCGTAACGGTAAAGGTCTGTGTTTTCCAATCCAGATGCTGAAACAAAATGGGCTTGGTTGGAAATTCCCCAAGCATCAGCTTGCTTATTCATCATTGCGATGAATTTATTATTTGATCCAGCAACGTATTGGCCCAAAGCAATCGCAGCGCTATTTGATGATGCGATCAAAGCGGCTTTATAAAGGCTGCGAACGGTATAACGACTCCCTGTGTTCATCCTAAAATTACCTAGATCATAACTCTTGCTCATCTTACTAAGGCTACTGGAAATCGTTACTAAGTGTCCCCATTGATTTAATCTTTTGGCCTTTTGAATGGCGAGGTAGAGGGTCAATAACTTGGTGGTAGATGCAATTGCATATTTAGTACTACCATTTTTGGAATATACAAATTGACCGGTACTAGAATCCATTGCAGCGGCTGCCACCGCACTATTCTTAAGTTTACTAAGTGCAGTTGCGGAAGTAATTAGTTCATCATCACCAGTGACTCCTGTTGAAGCATTGTAATCTGGTGTATAACTAGCATTTGTAACCGCAGTTGTAGCAACCGTACCGAAAGTCACGGAGGTCACTAAAATAATTGAAAATCTTTTGATACTTGATTTGTGAAACATTCAATTCACCTCTAAAATTTATGTAATTATATTAATCATATTCCTAAATGAACATTTATTTATAAATGTTATCCTTTTGTAAATTAAAATTCACGATTATGAAATAATAATCATGGATTTAGGGTTATTAACTAGTTGATTTTTGACAATGTTTAAATTATAAAAATAAAGAGGGGCGATTCAATATGGCGATTCAACATAAGGAAACGATCCCCGACGACATCAAAGTCTACGGGGCCAAAGTCAATAACTTAAAAAACATTAACGTATCAATTCCTTTGAACGCATTCGTTGCGATCACTGGAGTTTCTGGTTCTGGCAAGTCATCACTTGCGATGGGGACACTGTATGCCGAGGGGGCGCGGCGCTATTTAAATGCGCTTTCTACTTACACGCGGCGGCGAATTGGACAAGACGCCCATCCCAAAGTTGATAAAATCGAGTACTTACCATCAGCAATTGCACTAAGGCAACGGCCAACGGTTCCTGGGAATCGCTCGACCGTCGGTACCATGTCTGAGGGGTTGAACGTTTTACGATTAATGTTCTCACGGCTGGGATCTTATACCTGCCCGAACGGTCACACGGTGCCATCCACGATTAAGGTGGCCCAGGCAATGGATGTTGAGGGCCATGAGATGGGCAAGATTCAGTGTCCAACCTGTGGGGTTAAATTCTCCGCCCCCAGTGCGGAATCATTTGCATTTAATGCCGAGGGGGCATGTAAGGAATGTCAAGGGACTGGTAAGGTGCGCCAAATCCTTAAATCATCGTTGATCGAGGATGAGAACGAAACGATTGAAGATGGTGCCGTTGCTTCTTGGCACTTACCAGGTCGAAACTTCATGCCAACTGTTGCTAGGGAGGTAGGGATTCGCATCGACGTGCCGTTTAAGGACCTGACCGCACGCGAAAAGGACCTCGTGTTCAATGGACCTGGTAAGAAGTATCAAATCAGCATGCCATCTAAGACGGGACGGGTGTTCAACTTGAATGCGAAGTATGAAAATGCATTCGCAGCCGTTGAAGATAGTATGAAGACCACCAAGAATCCCCGTTCGATCAAGCGCTTGAATCGCTTTTATGCCTTTGATACATGCCCACGTTGTCACGGGCAGCGGTTTGATCCAGATGTTTTAACAACAAAACTATTTGGTAAAGACATTGCAGAAGTCAGCGAGATGACGCTCCTCGACTTAGTCCCATTTTTAGCTGATTTAGATCATTCATTACAAAATGATATGCATGAACTGGCAACTAGTCTAATCAACGAATTTAAGGCGGCCATCAAACCGTTATATGACCTGGGATTAGACTACTTAACATTGGGGCGTGCTGGGAATACATTATCGACTGGTGAATTGCAGCGGATTCAATTGGGCCGAACGCTACGGAGTCAAACGACCGGTGTTTTATACGTATTAGATGAACCCTCAGTGGGGCTGCATGCCGCGAACGTTGCTGGCTTGATCGAAATTTTGCGACAATTAGTTAGCCAGGGGAATTCATTGGTCGTGGTGGACCATAATATTGATATCATTTCAGCAGCTGATTACATCATTGAAATTGGCCCGAAGGCAGGACGCCTGGGTGGCCAGGTAATTGATTATGGAACGCCTGATGAGATTAAACAAAAACCCAATTCGATCATTGCACCTTTTTTAAAGGGCCAGGGGAAAATTATCGAACGCCCTCAAGCAGCTGCAAATCAAATTTTTCAAAATGGGCAACTTGAGCTCCATATCACCAAGCGGCATAATTTGAACGATGTTGGGATTAAGATTCCAAAGAACCGGCTGACCGTCTTTTCAGGATACTCTGGAGCGGGTAAGTCAACGCTAGTCATGGGTGGATTGGTCAAAGTCATGCAATGCCAAGCAGATGCGCAGCCACTGCCAAATTACATTGACCACTTTAACAGCAACGGGCTTAGTCGGGTGATTGAAATTAATTCGGTCCCCATTGGTAAAAATGTACGTTCTACGGTGGCAACGTATTGTGGAATTTGGGATCCAGTGCGCAAATTATTTGCCAATACCCCGTTGGCTAAAAAACACCACTGGAACGAAGGGCACTTCTCCTACAACGTTAAGGACGGGGCCTGCCCTAATTGTCAGGGGACGGGAACCATCTCACTAGATGTTCAATACCTTCCCGATATGACGATGACTTGTCCAGTTTGTCATGGGAAGCGTTATGCTCCTGATACCCTAGCTGTAAAGTGGCATCACTACAGCATTGCCGATATTTTGGCGTTGTCAGTTACCGATGCGTTGCAAGTCTTCAAGGATGAACCAAAGATCGCAGCCACCTTAAATGCACTTGCACAGATGGGGCTCGGTTACTTGATTCTGGGCGAAAGTACGCCCATCTTGTCCGGTGGTGAGGCGCAACGTTTGAAGCTGGTATCTCAAATGGGGCGCAAGCAAGATGATACCCTATTCGTATTTGATGAACCATCTGTCGGGTTGCATCCCAAGGACGTTGAGGTCTTGAACCAAGTTTTTCAACAGTTAATTGATAAGGGTGCGACAGTCGTTGTGATCGAACACGATTTGGACGTGATCATGAATGCCGATTACGTCATTGATCTGGGTCCTAAGGGTGGTAACCTAGGTGGTAAAGTGGTGGCTACTGGCACCCCAGTAGACATCGCTAAATCTAAGGAAAGCCAGACGGGCAAGTATTTAGCAAAGCGCATGCAACTGGACCGACTGTTGTAAACAATTGTGATTAAATTTAGGTGTATAATAATGATGCATCCTAAATTTACATAAGAGGGTAATCAAATGAAAAGATTATTTTTGCTTCTATTTGCGGCGGCTAGTCTTTCGATGGCTGGTGCTACAACAGCGAATGCTGCGTCGCTGAATGGCTATTGGCATAATAGTGATTTAAAGGTATTGGTAAGTGGCAAGCGGGCCAACGTTAATGGTCAGTACGTCAAAATTAAGCAAACTAGTGCTAATCATTGGCGGAGTGTTGCTAATAAATCTTCCCAACCATTTTCATTAGTAAAGAGCGGCAACAAGTTGACCTTTATTTCTGGGATGGATAAGGAAGTGCTTCATAAGTAAAAAAATGGTAACTGACTAAGGGTTAAAGTCGGTTACCATTTTTAATTTTCATAAAGTTGATGTCCAATAAATGCCAAATGAAAAGGCTACCCAAAATAAATTGAATAGCCTTACATCCCACTACACCCACGATATTATTTATTATATTGCTAAAATTACTGACTAAGTGAATGACTAAGTTTTAATCACTTATTTTACTTTTAAAAATCTTCTCTAGAATGTAAAAAAGCTATCACGATAGGCTTTATAAAACCTTATCATAATAGCTACTTCTCATTTGATGGGCAGTCAGGGGATCGAACCCTGGACCCACGGATTAAGAGTCCGTTGCTCTGCCAGCTGAGCTAACTGCCCAAATGTTTCGGAAATCGATATCACTAAAATATCAACGATTTATATAATATCATTTGAGAAATAAAAAGGCAACCCTTTTTTTCAAAAAAGTTTAAAAAAGTTCTTTAATTGCATTTTAATACAATGAACAAAGGGTATGTCCGTGATATAATTTAATTTGAAGCTGATAATTTATTAGCTGTTCAAACCTAAAAGTAATCGAAAGTACCAAAAAAAGAAAATATAACTAGAAATCGTTTTTTAAGAGGTAAATTAAATATGAAAAAAATTCTTGTAGTAGATGATGAAAAGCCAATTACTGATATTGAAAAATTCAATTTGGTAAAAGAGGGCTATGATGTTTCAGTCGCTTACGATGGAGAAGAAGCACTTGAAAAAGTCGATGAAGAAAATCCAGACTTGATTATTTTGGATTTAATGCTTCCCAAAATCGATGGACTAGAAGTTGCTCGTCAAGTGCGGAAAAGTCATGACACACCAATAATCATGGTGACAGCTAAGGATTCTGAGTTAGACAAGGTGTTAGGGCTAGAATTAGGGGCTGATGACTATGTTACCAAACCGTTCTCAAATCGAGAATTGGTAGCGCGGGTAAAGGCTAATCTACGTCGGCAAACCGCTAATGATAACTCTTCCGATGATGATAACCAAGATATTAAAATCGGTGATTTGGTAATTCATCCCCAAGCTTACTCAGTTACCAAACGGGGCGAAAGCATTGAATTAACGCACCGTGAGTTTGAATTATTACATTATTTAGCACAACACATTGGTCAAGTGATGACCCGTGAACATTTGTTACAAACGGTGTGGGGATATGACTACTTTGGTGATGTCCGTACCGTAGACGTTACCGTTCGACGGTTACGTGAAAAAATAGAAGATAATCCTAGTCATCCAGTATGGTTAGTGACCCGCCGTGGGGTTGGTTACTACCTTAGAAACTCAGAAAACGAGTAAGGGGACTAGCTTTTAAAGGGGTATTCCTGTTTTGAATAAGCGATTCAAGTTCTTTCAATCAATTGATTTTAAAATGGCATTAGTGTTCGTTTTAATGCTATTAGTAACTTTGGAAATTGTCGGTGGCGTTTTTGTTACCCAGTTGGAAAAGAAAAACGTACAAACATTTGAAAATCAGCTACAATTACCAACTTACGTTAATAACGCTCTAACCAACCAACTTTCCAAAACCAATACTAAAAAGGCTGACGTTTCGATTCGTTCGCTGCTTTCTGATATTGATAATAATAATGATAATCAAGTGCAGATCATCGATAGCAAGGGAATCATTCGGGGGACTAATCAAGCGAATAATCAAGCTATCGTTGGCCAAAAATCGGTTGATTCTGGCATTAAAGATGCCATTCATAATAATAAAACTGTGACGAGGACGATTCAGCCTGATGATAATAAGTACTTTATTAAGGTAACGCCTCTTTTACGGAGCCAAAATGGGGACGTTGTTGGTGCGATTTACATCAAAGCGAGTCTAAATCCAGTTTATACAACGATTAATAATATTACGATCATCTATTTAGCTGCTGCTGCAATTGCGGTGCTATTGGGTATTTTAATGTCGATTGTGATTTCACGTGCGATCACCCGTCCGATTGATGAAATGAAGAAGCAGACATTGCAAATTGCGCGAGGCGATTATTCTGGACAAGTGCAGGTCTATGGAAAAGATGAGTTAGGCCAATTAGCAATGGCGGTCAACAACCTTTCTGTGAAGGTTGAAGAATCACAAGAGACGACTGAATCTGAACGGCGGCGGCTGGATTCAGTTCTTTCTAATATGACCGATGGAGTGTTAGCTACTGATAGACGTGGAAATATTATTATTGTCAACTATGAAGCTGCAAAGTTCTTGGATTTAGCTGAAGAACACATCATTGGGCATTCAATCCTTGATATTTTAGGGATTCAAGATGATTACTCACTCCGTCAATTACTAGAACAACCAGAAGAGATTTCATTAGATTACACCCATGAGGGGCGTGATTTAATTTTGCATGCCCATTTTACATCGATCCAACGGGAGTCTGGTTTTATTAGTGGGTTAGTGTGTGTATTACGGGATGTTACTGAGCAACAAAAGATTGATAAAGATAGAAAACAATTTGTATCTAATGTTTCCCATGAATTAAGGACCCCGTTGACCAGTGTTCATTCGTATATTGAAGCTTTACAGGATGGGGCTTGGCAAGATAAGGAAATTGCCCCGAACTTCTTGAAGGTTGCTCAAGACGAAACTGATCGAATGATTCGGATGATCAACGATTTATTGACCCTTTCACGGATGGATTCCGGGACTCAAAAAATCAATAAAGAGATGATTAATTTAAATGAGTTGTTCAATTATATTTTAAATCAATTTGATATGATCATTAAGAACGGCAATAAAACCGAACAGGGAATTGACGTAAATAATAATTATAAAATCATTCGTAATTTTACTAAACAAACTCTGTGGGTTGAAATCGATGCCGATCGTTTTACCCAGGTGATTGATAATATTATGAACAATGCCATGAAATACTCACCAGATGGAGGACAAATCACCTGCTCACTGTATGAAACTCATAATCAAGTTATCTTGAGCATTTCCGATCAGGGACTAGGAATCCCGAAGAATGCAATTGACCATATTTTCGACCGATTTTATCGGGTTGATAAGGCGCGCTCCAGAGCCCAAGGTGGGACTGGATTAGGGCTTTCTATTTCGCGTGAGGTAATTGAAGCGCAAGGTGGTCATATTTGGGTTAAAAGTGAGGATGGCAAGGGTTCGACATTCTTTATTTCGCTCCCTTATGAACCAATGGAGGAGGATTTATGGGATGAGAATTAATCGCTTGGGAAAATATTTACTACCTTTTTTACTGACTGTGGCAGTGATCATTAGTATTATTTTATCTGGATCGCTTTGGTTGAATCCATCGCATTATAAAAATAATGCTTCTAGTAGTGCAGGTACGAATATTAAAAATCAACTAAATAACAAGCCATTGTATGATGTTTATGCACCGACCCAATTAATGCATATTGATGAAAATGGTAATCAGCATTTATTAGTTAATCAATCGATTAACTTAATTGGTGAAATTAGGGAGGACATCCATAATTTTAAGGATGTGAAAATTGAATCCACTACCTTTGGATCTAAGGAAGAATACCTTAGGTTGTTGAGACGTTCTGATTCATATATGCTCAATTATTCTAGCCAAGTTTCAATGCCAATCTTAAACGAATTTATGAATAAGAGTTTTGGTAAATTTCCTGATTATAAGGTGAATCGGGTGATTTTGCCATTGGATGATTCCAGACACATTTATTTATTAAATGATAATGGGTACAGGATTTATAAGATATCAATTAAAAAGCATAGCTTAAGTAGTTTGAATGACTTTTTGGATACTAAGATGAAACGAATTGATGTTTCAATGAAATTTTTCAATAACCAACCATTAATCTACTTTAAAAAAGATCAAGAAATGCCTCAGTATGCTTATTTAGTGAACGTTCAACAGCAAAATTACTATGTTACCAGATTGCTAGGCGAATCGCTGAACTTTAACGTTAAACATGAAAGTCATTCAACGGTTTATAATGACCAAGACTCCAAACAGATAACTTTTTATAGTAATAATGATGTTAAGTACGTTGATGAACGACCAAAGTCCATCCCAGATAGCCTGAATCAAATTTTGTATAATAATTATAATATGTTAATTAATTCTGGAATCTCATTGGATAATGTGAAGTACTTTGGTTATAACGATAAGAACCAAACCACGACTTATCGTGGCTATGTTGAAGGATTTCCAATTTTTAATAACATTAATTCTGGGTTCATTAGCATGCAAGTGGATAATAACTCCTCATTAAAATACCAATTCTCACTGGCTAGTTTACAAATTCCAGTCCCAAGTGGGGTGCCTGATGTGAAGCTACCAAGTACGGAGGATGTTTTGGAAACCCTTAAGAAATTAGGTTATAAGAGCAATAAGATCAATGGAATTGAGTTAGGGTATAGTTGGCATGGTAGCTCTAAAACGGATGTATTGGTTAACTTAATTCCAACTTGGTATGTTCGTTATGGCAATAATTGGATTAGTTACGATGATATTTTAGCTGGTAAATAATGGAGGATAGAAGATGAACTTTAAAAGAATTCAAATTATTTTTTTAATTACGTTTATAATTATCGACATCATGCTATTTTCCATTTTGAATCAGAATATAAATCCGCAAACGCAAACTGATGGTTCTGGGGATTCAAACATTATTAAAGAAATGCGAAATGATCAAATTACGTTAAAAACGCCAACTAAGACGAATGGTAACGGTTACTATATTTCTGGAACTCGTGATGACATAATTAGGCAATCTGTTGGTCAATTAGAAAATCAAACGACTAAATTTAGTAATCACACCTTGCAAAGTGAGTTTAAACGACCAATTGCAATGTATTCATCTCATCCTGAAGAAAAGTTGAACCAGTTGATCAAGAGTGATTCATTTGTTATTAATGGAAGTGACTATCAATATAATAGTCAACTATCCAGCAGTTCAACCATTGTTTACGTCCAAAAGTCATATGGTTCTCAATTATATTCAAATTATGGAGAGATTCGTTTTAACATTAGTAATAATGATGGTGATAAAAGATTGGTCAGTTATACTCAGACTTATTTGGATAACTTAGTAACGCTTCGTGAAAAATCACAGACAATTTCTGAAGAACAAGCATTAAGTGCGTTGTATCAATATAATGAAATTCCTAATAATTCACGAATTGAATGGACTAGCTTGTCATATACCCAATATATTGCCGTTAAACAAAACTATATTTTTATTCCAACATGGATTATTGCATATAAGACGGCTAACTCTGATGGGTTACAAATTAAGTGTATTAATGCGTTTAGTGGTTCGATCATCGATAATGATAGTCTCAAAAATCAACTGGCAAATATGTAAAAATAATTAGAAATGCGTGATTAAATAAATGAGTAATGATTCAAATATAATGCGGGTTAGTATTCTCTCTAGCGGAAGTTCAGGCAACGTCGCATATATCGAAACTAATGAGCACCAAATTTTATTGGATGCGGGATTGAGTGGTATCAAAATTAGCAATTTATTGAAAAAAATCGATCGTTCAATTAATGACATCGACATGCTTTTTGTTTCACATGAACATTCTGATCATGCGAAGGGGGTCGGGGTCCTAGCCAGACGTTGCCCGAAGCTGAAAGTTTTTGCTAACCAAGAGACTTGGGATGCCTTCCCAAATTCAATAGGTGTAATTGCAGAAAAACAACGGGTCGTTTTTCCAGTGGGCACGATTCAAGAATTCGATGATGTTAAAGTGCAAAGTTTTGGGGTTTCCCATGATGCAGCACTGGAACAATGTTATATGTTTCAAAGTGGGACTAAGAAATTTGTTCTAATTACTGATACTGGATATATTTCAGAAACGATTCAGAAATACATTAATGATTCGAGTGCATTCGCATTAGAATGTAATTACGATGTTGAGATGTTAATGAACGGATCTTATCCTTGGCCTTTGAAGCAACGGATTATAAATGATACTGGACATATGTCTAATGAAGATGAGGCTGTTGTTTTGGCGAACGTAATTGGCGATGATACCAAGGCGATTTTTATTACCCATCGAAGCCATCATAACAACACTAAGCTAGTTGCCCATCAAACAGTCGCTGATATATTGACGGCCAAGGGGTTCGATGTTGAGAATGATTTTTCAATTTATGATACAGATGTATGTGAACCAACAAAATTAATTAATTTATAAAATGGTAAAAATAATTTAAAACATTACCATTTCTAATTTAAAATTAGGTATGATATGTTAAAAGAAATAAGGGAGGAAGCGTTTTATTAACGCGCTGTCTATGAAATCAAAATCGCTACTTTTTAAGGTCGGATTGACTTCTCTTGTTACGGGGCTCCTTGGTGGAGGGATTGCATATGGTGGCATTTCCTATCTCCAAAACGATAATCCAATTACTGGAGAAGTAGCTGTTCCTAATGGATCCAATTCTGGCGGAACTGCTCAAAATAGTAATTTAAAAGTAAATGTTCAAACTCAGGCTGAATCGGTTTATAAAAACGTCAAAAATTCAGTTGTATCAGTTATTAATCTCCAAAAGGTTAGCTCGTCTAGCGACTCCTTTGCATCATTATTCGGTAATTCTTCTAAGTCATCTGGTTCTACTTTGCAAACCACTAGTGAAGGTTCTGGGGTGATTTATAAAACGAGTGGTGATAGTGCTTATATTGTTACTAATAACCATGTGGTTGCTGGTTCTTCAGCTTTGCAGGTTATTTTGAGCAATGGGCAAAAAATGCAAGCTAAAATTGTGGGGAAGGATTCAGTTACTGACCTAGCAGTTATTAAAATTAGCTCTAGCAAGGTGACTCAAGTCGCTTCATTTGGTGATTCCGATAATATTAAGGTCGGTGAAACTGCGCTTGCAATTGGTTCTCCATTGGGAACGAATTACGCTTCATCTCTTACCCAAGGGATCGTTTCGGCTAAGAATCGTCAGGTGCCACTTACGACAGAAAGTGGGCAAGCCACCGGTAACTACGCTTCTGTAATTCAAACCGATGCCGCCATCAATCCTGGTAACTCAGGTGGCCCATTGATTAACCTAGCTGGCCAAGTGATTGGAATCAATTCGATGAAGTTATCCTCTGATACCTCTGGGACTAGTGTTGAAGGAATTGGATTTGCAATTCCAAGTAACGAAGTTATTAAGATCATTAACCAGTTGATCAAGAGTGGAAAGATCGTGCGTCCTGCACTGGGGATTGAATATGTTGACCTATCGAATGTTTCAAGTAGCGATCGAAAGTCCATCTTAAAACTTCCTGATGATGTTACTTCTGGAGCTGCAGTTATGACTGTTACTGCAAATTCACCAGCAGCTAATGCTGGATTGAAGAAGTACGATGTAATTACCGAATTGGGTGGCAAGAAAATTACTAATCAAGATCAAATTAGAAATATCCTTTACTCCTATAAATTAGGCGATACTGTTTCATTGACTTACTACCGTGATGGTGAAAAGAAAACGACTAATGTTAAACTAACTGAGGAATCTTCTCAATTAAAGGTTAATAATAGCAGCAGTAGTAGTAGTTCTCAAAAATAAAATGTTTCACGTGAAACATATAAATAAGCGGCTTTCCAATCAATTGGAAAGCCGCTTATTTTTTACCATTGTGGTTGATCTGAATTATCAGAGATTTTTTTGATGTATTGCTTATTTTGATTTGACCTAAAGGCCTTAACAATTTTTTTATAGACCTTTTTATTTCGATCATTTTTATTCACTACGATTACATTTACATCAGCATTATTTATTAGTCGCTGTGGTTCTAAATAAAGTGCCTGTTTAGTAGTTAAATGGTTTGCCATTGCAAAGTTATTATTTACGACCGCAATTGTAGAATCACTCATATCACGGACGGTTTGGGATGCATCAACTGTGAAAAATCTAAATTTATGCCGATTTTTGGTTACATCGCTAACTTGGGGTGTTGGATCGTGATTGAGCTTTAATACCCCTGCATCCTGTAATAGGCGCAGTGCACGTGCTTTATTAGCATCATCACTTGGCAATGCAATCGTATCTCCACGCTTAAGCTCCGATAACTTTTTGATGGAGCGCGAATAAATCCCCATTGGTGACGTATAAGTTTTACCAATTGCCGTTAAGTTAGCCTTATTTTCATGATTCCAATCCTTTAGGTAGGCATTAGTTTGAAAGGCATTGATATCAATCTCATTGTGGAACAAAGAGCCATTGGGTTGATCATACGAACTGAACTGGGTTAGGACTAGGTCGATGCCCTGCTTTTTGAGTTTATCAACTGTTGGTTGCCATATTTTAACGTCAGTATCAATAATGCCGATTTTTACTCGCGTTGCTTTTTTACCACAACCCGCAAGGCTAATTGTTAAAAATAGGATTGCAATAATTGCACTCAATCCCTTAATTGATTTGTTCAAGTTGAATTCCCCTCAATGCTCATATTATTATTAACCGTATTTTAACATAAATTAAGCCACTAATATTGACAAATATTTTATTCCTTGTATACTTAATGTAACGTTTTATAACATATGGTGAATTTAAGGAGATGCATTTTGATGCGGATTGAAAAAGATTGTGTTGGCGAAATGAAAGTTCCAGACGATGCTTTATATGGGATTCATGCTTTACGAGCAGCTGGTAACTTCCCAATAACAAAGGAAAAGAACGACCCCTTGTTAATTCAAAGTTACATTGAAATTAAAAAAGCAGCGGCTCAAATCAATGCTAATGCAGAAACTCTAGATCGAAAAAAAGCAAGTGCAATTGTGGATGCATGTGATAAGTTATTACATGAAAAGGACTTTTCAGCTTTTATCGTTCCATCAATTCAAGGTGGGGCTGGGACTTCTACTAATATGAATACGAATGAAGTTGTTGCCAACGTCGCAATGAAATTGCATCCAGATGTTAAAATTCATCCTAATGATGACGTTAACCAAAGTCAATCAACTAATGATACCTACCCAACTGCTGGTAAAATGGCAATGCTAAAGCTACTGCCACCTTTACGTGCACAGGTAAAACGATTGGTTGATCAATTTAAAAATTTAAGCAATCGCTATAGTGAAACCATTAAAGTAGGGCGGACTCAGTTACAGGATGCTGTTCCCACTACATATGGAAAGAGTTTTAATGCTTATGCAACTCTGTTTACACGCGATCTAAAACGAATCAGTGCGGCAACAAATGAATTAAAGACCGTCAGCCTTGGCGGAACTGCAATCGGAACGGGGATTAATGCGACTGATTATTACCAGAAACATGTAGTAGAAGCTTTGAACGTTGTTTCAGGACTAGAATTAGCGACTGATGAAGATTTAATTGACGCAATTCAAAACAGCGACCATTTTGTTACGTTTTCTGGGGTGTTAAAGACATTGGCACTTGACCTTTCAAAGGTAAGTAACGATTTGAGATTGTTAGCAAGTGGTCCTAAGGCAGGATTGAACGAATTGGCCCTGCCTAAGCGCCAGGCGGGTTCATCTATTATGCCAGATAAAATTAACCCGGTAATTCCTGAAGTAGTTAATCAAGTGGCGTTTGAGGTCGCTGGTTTTGATACGACAGTTTCGATGGCTGCAGAGGCTGGTCAACTAGAATTGAATGCCTTTGAACCAATCATGTTTAAGAGCATTTTGACTGCTGAAGAGCATTTAACAGGGGCGATTAAAACTTTGGTAGATAACTGTTTGAATGATCTTAAAGTAAATGAAGAACAGTGTGCTGCTGATGTTGATAATTCCGCAGTTACTGCAACCGTTCTAAGTCCTAAGATTGGTTATGAAAAAACAACTCGCCTAATTAAAAAGGGCTTAGCAGAAAATCGATCCGTTAAAAATGTTGCGATCGAAGAGAAGTTATTACCAATTGATGAAATTGAACATCTTTTTTCACCAGCTGTACTAACGAATGAAGAAAAATAATTATGTGAGACCTTGATTGATGATCAAGGTCTTTTTTATTCTTAAATATTCATTTTGGGAAACAAGCTGAATTGATTGTGAAAAATAATTTTTAAAATGTTAAAATATTCTAGTGTTTATAAGGAAGTTAATTTAGCATTTTGTGAAATATCAAAATAAACAACGTGAAACAATTGCGCTTCACGTTGTTTTAATAGTAATTATTCATTATTATGCTGTTATTGGATTAATCACTTATCAAAAATCAATATATGGGTAAAAAAATTGTCCCAAACACAAAATACAGGGGTAGTTATCCACAAGTTATCCACAGGTTTATGAAAAACTGTGGATAACTAATAAGGAGATGTATAAAAATGAACATAAAACTGGTAGTGGTTGGCAAATTAAAGGAGAAGTATTTTAAAGCGGGGATCCAAGAATATGCTAAACGCCTCTCGCGATTCTGCAAATTTAAAATCGTAGAAGTCCCCGATGAGCAAGCTCCCGAGTCCCTAAGTCAAGCCCAAATGAATGATGTGATCGAAAAAGAGGGGGCCCGAATTTTAGCAAAAGTTAGTGATCGGGAGTATGTATATGCACTTGCTATTTTAGGGAAGGAACGCTCTTCCGAAGAATTTGCTAAGGAAATCGATCAACTGGCGACTTATGGTCATTCCGACATTACGTTCGTGATTGGTGGATCGCTAGGGCTATCAGAAGCGGTATTAAAACGTGCCGATACCCAGATTTCATTCGGGCGGTTTACACTTCCCCACCAATTGATGCGTTTAGTATTAACTGAACAAATTTACCGTGCATTTATGATCAATGCTGGATCACCATATCATAAGTAGTCAAATTGGATTATAATTAACCCAATTAGATGATAAAGGGGCTGAATTTATGGCTAGAAAAATTGGAATTATTGGATTGGGACACGTTGGTTCAACGGTAGCCCATCAAATTATCGTTGCTGGATTAGTTGATGACTTAGTATTGATTGATCCAAACGAAGAAAAGTTACAAGCGGATAGTTTGGACTACTTACAAGCAATGCCAAATCTAGCAACCAAAACGAATATTATAACGAATGATTACGATGCGTTACAAGATGCAGATATTGTGATTTCAGCACTAGGTAACATTGGCATTGAAGAAGATGGCAATCGCTTTGGTGAAATGGTGTTCAATATCCAACAGGCTAAGCAGGTTAGTGCAAAGCTCAAGGCAATTAATTATCAAGGTGTTTTAATTGTCATTACCAATCCATGTGATGTAATCACCCAAGTTTATCAACAGTTTACTGGTTTTGATAAAAAGCGGGTGTTTGGAAGTGGAACGATGCTCGACTCAGCACGGATGAAGACGATTGTCGGCAAACAGTTTAACGTGGACCCCCGTTCAGTTAATGGCTTTAACTTGGGTGAACATGGTAATTCACAGTTTACAGCATGGTCAACAGTTTCAGTTCGTGGTCATTCTATGGCTGAGTTGAATCAAGATGGCCACTTGGATCTAGATGCATTATCACAACAATCAATTAGCGATGGTGATAAGGTCTTTTTCGGTAAAAAGTATACTAATTATGCCATTGCAGCAGCTGTTACTAGGTTAGCAACGATTGTGTTAAATGATGGGAAGACCGAAGTGGTGGTCTCCAATTACCGTCCTGATTTCAATAACTACATGTCATATCCAGTCATTGTTGGACGGCATGGCATCATTGAAGATGTGCCAATTAATTTAACTGATGACGAAAAAGAGAAGTTAGCTAAGTCCGCTCAATTTATTACCGATAATTTTAATCAATATAAGGATGAATAATAACAAAGCCACCAGGGGAAATCCCCATGGTGGCTATTTTAGTTTGATTTAATTGATTAATTTGCTGGTCAAAATGGTTTATTCGTTATGCCGCCAAAGCCAATACCCATAGATTGAGTTGATTAACTTCATAATTTGCAACGCTAGCATGGTTGTGGATGCTGGACTAAGCGCTTGAAATTGGTTGAACCAAATGACAAGACTAATAACGTTTAAAATGATCCAGGCAACCCACTGCGAGCTATATCCGTAGGTCATTAATATCTGGCCTACGATACCAAGCGGGAGTAGGGCGGCATCGAGGTAGATCTGTGTGCCGTTTAACGCCTTGCTGAAATGTAACACGACCAAGTAACTAATGATACATACAATTGTCCAACAAAGGCCCTGTAAGAATGTCATCTTCCGAGCATTCAATTCGCGGTGGTCATCTTGGCGATTGATTTCTGCATTCCAAACCGATAGGCCCACGAATTGCATGACCCAGTAAAATAACTGGGAAGCGATATCACCAATGAGGCGATTCTCGGCTGCGATAATTAACCACACACTGACGCTGATCAAGCCCCAAAAGTAGTTGGTGATTCGTCCTTGGTCAACCAAGATGAGGTTGAAGACGGTTGAAATCGTGGTAGCTAACCCAATCCAACCGAGCCAGGAAAAATCCTTAGCAAATATGAATACGATAATGTTTGTAATGGTCATTAACACCATTAAGATCATTGTAAATGGTTTTAATGAAATTAACTCATTTACGATTCGCTTCGGATTAAAGATAACTCTTAAATCATTAGGGATGCGGATTAGGCCGTTCCAAAATGATGTGATACTAATTGTTTTCATTTAAAAATCTCCTTGTTGTTTTTAGCCAGCCGTGTTCGGAAGCAACGCTGGTTGTGTAATTTAAAATTACAGCAAATTAATCATTTTTAATTATACATGATTATGGTAATAAAAAAAGTCGCTCAATGAGCGGCTTTTTTAAAACTAATCTACGTATGCATGGGCAAAATCCCAAATTGGACCGTTAGGGAAGTACTTAATCCCCTTGATATTGGACTTAATTACTTCAGGCATACTCTTTTGGTAAAGTGGAATTACCCCTTGATCTTTCATTAAGATCTTTTCAGCAGATACTAAATCATCCCACCGTTTTGCTGGATCATTGGCATCTTGATCCTTTGAACGTGCAACTAGTTCGTCGTATTGTTTGTTCGACCACTTAGAAGTGTTGATCGCGTTACCGGTCACCTTAGTTTGAAGTGGTGAAACGGGGTCTGTGATGGATGGGTTCCAACCAGAAACACTGATTTGGTAATCAGACTTAAGTGTCTTACCTGTAACTGTGGTGTGTGGTAATAATTCGTTCGTAACCTTTAAGCCAGGTAGTTTCTGGAATTGGCTTTGAACAAATTCATTTACCTGTTTACTTGAATCATCATCACTATTTAGGATTGATACATTAAGGCTCTTGATACCAACTTCGCTTAGGCCTTGCTTCCATAGTTGTTTAGCCTTTGTTAGGTTGTAGCTAGAAGAATCTGGGACGTAAGCGGCATCAGCGAAGTCCTGCCCATTTCTAGATGCGAGCTTCTCTTGAACGAATCCCTTAGCAGCAAGCGATCCATCACCTAAGATATCATTTACTAATTGGTTTCGGTTGATCGAAAGTGAAAGGGCCCGTCTAATTTTCCAATTCTTGAATGCGGGAACTGTCGTTTGGTTAACAGAAAGGTAAACCATTGAAAGGGTGTTTCGGTTAACTAATTGCTTGCTATTTTTAAAGTTTTTAACTTGTTCTTTTCCAGAAAGTTGTAATTCATCCAATTTACCAGTTTGGTATTGGTTTAAACCAGTTTGTGGATCTTTAATAACGTGGTAGTTAATATTATTTAGCTTAGTGGCGCTAGCATTCCAGTAGTAAGGATTTTTCTTAAGCGACCATTTATCATTGCTACCAGTCCATTTGGTAACCGTGAATGGTCCATTGGAAACGATCTTTTGGCTGGTGGTTCCGTAACTGGATCCATATTGCTTAACCACGGCTTCGCTTTGGGCGTAGAAGATTGGCAGCGTAACTAACGTCTTGAAGTAAGTTTGTGGTTTTACCAAATTAAAGACGAGCTTGTATTTACCCTCTGCCTTAACCCCTAGGGTCGTTGGCTTTGCCTTGCCACTTTGAATTGCATCGTATCCAGTAATGTTACCAAGGTAATAGGCCATTTGAGAAGCGGTCTTAGGATTGGCACTTCTTTGGATTCCATATACGAAATCTTGGGCAGTCAACGGTTTACCATTACTCCATTTAGAGTGACGTAGGTTGAAAGTATATGTTTTACCATCCTTAGATACTGAATAACTTTTGGCGATCCCAGGCGAAACCTTATTTTCACCTGCAAGGACCAATAATCCCTGGTTGCTATTATAAAGGGTCTGATCACTAATTTGATCAACGGCTTTGGATGGATCTAGAGTGGCAATTGATGCAGGACTCATCCATTCCAAAGTCTTCTTGGAACTAGCATTAGAATCCGAAGAATTCTTGGTGTTGCTACACCCAGCTAACACCAATACTGCTAGTGCAGCTGTTAATCCAAATTGACTTAATTTTTTAAAACGGGTTGCCATAAAACTTCACTCCAATATATATAAATTAATTTTAACAAACAAAAAAGCCCCGTTAGGTGTCGACTAGCGACATCTAACGAGGCTTTTCTAAATTTTTCATGCTATTAATTAAGTGTGTTCAATTAATCTACTTATCTAGCACAAAAAGATTCTAGAAACATTGCAATCGTCAATGTCGACTAAAATTGAACACATACAAAATTCAGTTTTTGGGTCTACAAATAACATAGCAATATTTCCTCCGTTCGTTTTAAATTAATATTAATATATCATTAAGAAAATATTAAAGCAAGTGTAAATTTTAATTAGATTAAATTTTTCCAACCTTCATGCATGATCGAAGGGAATAGTGGCGCCAGTTGTTCCCTTTGTTCACGGTTGAGCTTCAGTGCGATTGCTGGTAAAACTCCATTAATGAAATCTTCGGCCTCTTCACTTACTTCAGTAGCACCAACTAGATGGTCATCATGATCAAAAATTAATGCTTGATCAGCAATCTGATCTTGAGTAATTTGTCGAAACCATGCTCCCGTAACGTCGCTTTCAACTAATTTGTATTGTTCGGGATGGGCCTTTGCTTCCTCAACTGATACCCCAGCTTCAGCGATGCGAGGTGATGTAAATGTCACGGTCGGAACCACGTAGGGCTGCATGTCCTTGTCAGTATCGCCCATAATAAAGTGGGCGATGTAATTAGAATGATGAGTTGCGGTCGGGGTCAACTTAGGTTGGTCGGTATCAGCAACATCACCTGCGGCAAAGATATTCGCAATGTTGGTCTGCATCTTACCATTAACCTGAATCCCACGGTCACTATAATTAATTCCTAGTTCATCTAGTCCATAACCAGTGAGGTTGGGATTCCGTCCAGTAGCATCTAAAATCCAATCAGTAGCTAATTTTTGGCCATCTTGATATTCAACAACGAGCTGGTCATTATCCTGAGTAATACCAGTTACGTTTGCGTTGGGGATAAATTTAACGCCACGCTTAGTGAGGTCATCGACTACCTTTTGAACGTATGGTTCATGAAATTTACGTAACGCGCGGTTACCGTGCATCATGATGGTGACTTCGCTACCGAATGCATTGGCAATCGTTGCAAATTCCATGCTGATGTAGCCAGAGCCGATGATCGTCATTCGTTTGGGGAGCGGTTCAAGGTCTAAGAAATCCTTACTATCATGAGTCAATTCAATTCCTGGTACGTTTAATTTATTTGGGTGCAGCCCAGTTGAAATTACGAATTGATCCGAAGTGAATTTGTGCCCATCAATGTCGACAGTATGGGCATCCAATAACTTAGCCCAGCCCCGAATGACATCGATGCCCGCATTGACGAATCGTTTTTCCATATTCTTATCTAGCGGTCTAATCACTTGATGCTTATGTGCCATGTTAGCATCCCAGCTCATTTTTAAATCGCCCCGTGCGATCTTAGCTAATCGTTCCTGGGTTCTAGCTAGTTCAACGGCACCATCTAAAACGACCTTAGCGTTACAAGCCCAGTTCGCACAGGTGCCACCGACGCGTTCAGCTTCGATTTTAGCAACTTTGTAGCCATTTCGAACTAGTAGTGACGCCCCGTCCGAAGCATGCCCTGCGCCAATGAACATTACATCGTAATCGTATTGTGGATTCTTCATGCTGCTTCCTCCTTAATATATCTACCTACAAAAAAGGAGCGTTATAATAGCGCTTCTTTTTGGTTATTCGCTGAATCATTTCAACTGAATAATATTGGGGGTTAATAAATATCAATTAACATCTTTCATGATATCACAAAATAGATTGTGTACAAGGTATTTGTTTGCTTTCGTCCCATTAACCTACGATACCATTCCACTAAACATTTAGATAATTAACTTTGCACACTTACTAGTCTTATAATAAAATTATATTAAGTTAAATTATATATGGGAGTGGTTGTTTATGGGTGATAAGCCAAGATTTGGCACTTATTCTGATAATGATGATGATCAAAATAAATCGCGATTACATAGAAAAGTTAATAATAGTTCTAGGCTTAACAATCGGAACAAAAATGGTCATATAGCAGTCCTTGAATGGATAATCAATGTTTTTAAAATGCAACCACTAAGCTTTTGGTTGGTTCAATATGGTTTCGGAATCATTGGTTTTATTATTTATGGCTGGTTTTTTATTAATTCAGGAATATATAATTTATTGAATTTGGTATTATATCCATTTACAGTTACGATTTTAAGAGAAATTGGCAGCAAAGTTGGTGATAGTAGCACTTTTAGCCAAATGTTTTTTGCATCATCGCTCTCGTTATCAGTTAATGGTCTGGGCTCCCGTGCCGTTATTATCTGGATTTTGATAAAACTATTTATCTTTATGTTGAGATATGCCTTTAGTTTTTTGACGGGGCTATTTGGATTAATTTATATCGTTGTGCAAGCAAGGAGATTTTATAAGTAATTGGGGGGAGTGATATTAATGAAACATGTAATTTTAGTGGGTGATGGTTTTGGGAAGTGCCATAACCTTAAGGATGCAATTAATCAAGCTAAAAGTGGTGACCGCATTATTTTAGATCCAGGTGAATACAAGATTGATAACTTGGAGATTCCGCATAAAGGTTATGTTGAACTTTGTGGTAATGGTAATTCTCCAGATGATGTTATTTTGCATACGCACTTGATTATCAATGGTGGTGGTACAGCAAAGCTGGAAAAAATAAGCTTAATTAACGAAGGCGCACAATATAATCTATGTAATATTAAAAATGATAGTAAGCTAATCGCAGATAATGTTGCTTTTGAAAGCAATGCTGATAGTAACTATCCGCTGCTTTGGCTTGAGAACAGCAACTGCATTCTGACTTCCTGTAATGTAAAACATAAAAATAATGGTAATGGAATTTGTGCCATCAATGATAGTTATGCGTTAATCTCTAATTGTGATATTACTAAACCACACGTTGCTAGTTCTAAATTGGAAATGCAATCTAGTAAAGTTCATGGAAGAATTAATGTTAAAGATAATGGATTATTAGAATCGGACCACTTGTATTTAGGCGACGGTCCTAAGGAAAGTGAAGGTTCTGAAAATAATGATATAATTTTAATCAAGAATCACTCAGTTGTTAATATTAAGACATTGGAGCTATTTGATGATTTTTCAGAAGGATTGATTTTTGACAGTGATTTAAATATTAATGTTACTAAGCCTGAGAATTCCTTTGGCACTATTAGTAATAATAACTGTAATGTTAATGTTCCAGGATCAATTAATTTAAAATTAAATCAACCGACCCCCCTAAATGATGAAAAAATTAACGTTCCTGAGGATAATCTAGACGAACTAGATGCCACTGATGAACCAGCAATTGATCAATTACATCAAATGATTGGATTGCCAAATCTGAAAAAGCAAGTTGATGCATTTATAAAAGTTACCAAGTTCAATCAAAAAAGAGCAGCTCAAGGGGCTAAAACGACTAATCAATCTTTACATTCAGTATTCCTTGGTAACCCTGGAACTGGTAAGACCACCGTTGCTAGGTTAGTGGCAAAGGTAATGTTTGAAGAGGGAGTATTGCCAAAAGCAAACTACGTTGAAGTAGGTCGTCAGGATTTAGTGGGCCAAACGGTAGGTTCAACTGCTCCTAAGACCCAAGCAGTATTAGAAAAAGCCAACGGGGGCGTATTATTTGTTGATGAAGCCTATACCCTTTTTAAAAGTGGGGGGAGTGATTTTGGGCAAGAAGCGGTTGATACGATCCTTAAGTATATGGAAGACCATCGTGATACGATTATGATTATTTTTGCCGGGTACATGAAAGAAATGAATGATTTCTTGAACATGAACCCTGGCTTATCTTCTCGGATACCAAATAAATTTTATTTTGATGATTATAAGCCAGATGAAATTGCCAAAATTGGAATCTTATATCTTCATGATCATGAATTTAATGTTGATGAAGAATACTATGCCAATGCAATTAAGGAAGCATTCAAATCTAATAATGATAATAGTAATGGAAGATGGGTTCGTAATTTTAATGAAAAATTGATTTCAACCTTTATTTCTAATCAAACCAATGATGAATCTGAAGATGTTCCGACAATTAAAAATTCCGATATTGATGAATTAACAGGTGGTAATAAACAACAGAAGGGGCAAGAAGTAGATGCCTTGTTGGATGAATTGAACTCAATGATCGGATTACAAAAGGTTAAGGATTTTGTGAACAATTTAGTCAATCAAGTTAAATTGGAGCAAAAACTAAAGGGTAAAATCCCCGAAGATAATGCTACTTATCACATGATTTTTTCTGGGGCACCTGGAACTGGAAAGACCACCGTTGCTAGAATAATTGCTAAGTTATTCTACAATTTAGGGATTTTACCTAAGGATACCGTGACCGAAGTATCACGTCCTGATTTGGTTGGAGGATATCTTGGACAAACCGAGTTAAAGACTAAAAAGGTAATTAGAGATGCAATGGGTGGAGTTTTGTTCGTTGATGAAGCTTATCAATTAACGAATAGTGGTTACTCTAGTGACTACGGGAAGGAAGCCATAGAAACGTTTATTACTGAATTAGAAAATAATCGTGATAAATTCATTGCAATTTTTGCCGGCTATACTGACGATATGAACAAATTTCTCGATGCTAATGAGGGACTCCGTTCTAGAATTCCATTAACGTTGGAATTTGATGACTACACACCTGAAGAAGTGGCGCAGATCGTTAAAGCCATTATTGATAAAGACTGGCAAGTAAACGATAAATTATTAACATCGATCGTTGCTAATAAGTATGAACAGCTGCCCCAAAACGAACGTTCAAACGGTCGTTGGGCCCGTAACTTTGCGCAAAAATTGGTCAAAGAGCAAAAGGTTTGGTTGGGTGAGCACCTAGATGAAGTTGGGGATGACTATCTCCATATTCAAGATAGCCTGTTAATTGAAAGTATTAGGTGGTAATATTCATTGTCTCATGTTATATGGAAATAAATTGAAACTGATCTGGAGGGAATTATAATGAAAAAATGTCCTAGATGTGGCGATTTAGTAAGTGAAGATACGCGCTTTTGTCCCAATTGTGGTTATCAATTTAACGAATCAGCAACAAGCAGTGCGGAACATCATATTTATGATTCTGCTGAGCAAAATGATAACCTTGCCGAAGGGGCTAGAAACGTGAACGTTTCCAATGGCGAAGAACAAAAGCAACCAAAAAGCAAAGCGAACAAATTGGTGATTACATTAATCACAGTGATCGTCATCTTGGTCTTGATTGGAATTGGTGCTGCTTACATCTTCATATTTAGTCCAGGTAACAATAATTCAGCAACACAAAATAGTGCTAGTTCCAGTAGTTCATCCAGTAGCGCTTCTGCTAGCAGTAGCTCCTCAGTTAGTACCAGTTCTGCTGATAATAGCCAATCGAACAGTACCTCTAACGTTACGATCTCTGCTGATGATGCCAATGATGTTTTAGGGAACTTATTTAGTTCAGTTAGTGAAGATGTTTCTGACAGTGGGAATGCAAGTGATATTGCCGATAGCTTTGTTGATGGAACTGCCAATAGTAGCTACCAAGATATGAATGGTTGGGTCAAATTACAAAGTGGAAACTCTAACGTAGCCTCCGTTAATATTGAAGTGCAGAATTTAACTACTCGTGGCAACGTGGCAAGTTTCCAGGCTAAGTATGATTTTGAACAAACTGGTGGTCAGCCAGACCATATTCAAATCTATGATTTTACTGCCAAGATGATTGATAATGGTGGTGAATTAAAGATTCAAACCTTAGCGGGAGCCTCTAAACCAACATCCGATTATGATGAAAACAACTAATGAAAAAAGCTGCTTACGGTTAAATACCGATGCAGCTTTTTTTATTTGCGGTAATTTTGAACGGATTTGGCATCTCATGTGCTGAAGCATTTAACATCTTAAATTATAATCGTTATTTTTAAATAAAAATTTGATATAATTATAAGGATAGTGAAAAACAAGGAGATGTTTAATATCGAGGCTTCAATCGAACAATGTACCGTAAATGATGTTCGCCAACTACAATCAATTAGTCGCAATACCTTTGCTGACACTTTTGGCGCAGATAATACCCCGAAGGACATGGCTAGATATTTAGAAGCAGCATATAATATCGACAAGTTAACGAAAGAAATTCAAAATCCTGATTCATTCTTTTACTTTATTAGGGTGGATCAAGAAGTTGCCGGATACCTGAAATTAAATATGGGCCCTGCCCAAACCGAAGCAATGGGGCCTGATACCTTAGAAATCGAACGAATCTACGTTGAATCCGCATATAAGCACCAAGGACTGGGGAGCCAATTGTTTGCTAAGGCGCTCTCGGAAGCAAAACAACACCATAAGACTGAAATTTGGTTGGGCGTTTGGGAACATAATGAAAATGCGAAGGGTTTTTATGCGCACAAGGGCTTTGTGCCATTTGGTGACCATGTCTTTATGGTCGGATCTGATAAGCAACGTGATATTTTAATGAAAAAGACACTTTAAACGAAGCCTTTTTATTTGCTCTATAGTTAACTATAAGGTTTATGATATTGATAAATATAAAGGAGGTTATTTAATATGACTTTAAAAGATAAGGTAATTGTAATCACGGGAGCTAGTTCTGGAATGGGTGCTGCAACGACCAAGTTAGCCGTTGATCAGGGAGCTAAGCTAGTAATTGGTGCACGAAACGCTGACAAGTTAAACGCTTTAAAGCAAAGTACTAGTCATCCAGAAAATGTGATCGCTAAGGTAACCGATGTTTATCAATTAGACCAAGTTGAGGCATTAGTTAAAACTGCTGTTGATGAATTTGGTAAATTAGATATTATTTACAACAATGCTGGGATTATGCCCCAAGATACAATTGCCGATAGTGACCCTAAGAGCTGGCAACAAATGGTTGATACCAATATCATTGGGGTCTTGAATGGAATCAAGGCCAGTCTTCCCCAAATGCATAAGCAGGGACATGGGTTAATTATGGCCACTGATTCAGTTGCTGGACATGTGTTATACCCAGGTTCTGCAACTTATAATGGGACTAAGTTCGCTGTTCGTGCAATTATGGAAGGCCTGCGCCAAGAAGAACATGGCAATGGTATCAAGACGGGGATCATCTCACCAGGGGCCGTGAACACGAATCTGTTCGATAGTGTGGGGAACGAAAAAATCGCAGCGAACTTAAGAAAAATGGTTGCGAATAAGAACATGGCATTAAGTCCTGAAGACGTTGCAAATGCAGCAATTTTCATGATGAGTCAACCAGACACGGTAGATGTCAATGAAATCCTTGTTAGACCAACTGGACAAAGCGTTTAATGCGAATCAATCAGGTTGCCAAGCAATTTAACGTGTCACCACAAACCCTTCGATATTGGGAACGCATCGGGTTATTAACCGATGTCAATAAGGATCAGAGTGGTTATCGTGATTACAATAAGGTTAACTTAGAACAATTAAATTTTGTAATTTGCATGCGTGGCACGGGGATGCCAATTGTAATGCTTCAAGAATATTTAAGGTTGTTTCAGCAGGGACAATCAACAATTGATGATCGAAAAGCCATTTTAACCGCACAATTGAAAAATATTGATCACCAGATGGTATCTTTGCGTAAGGCTAAGCAACTCCTAAAATATAAAATTGAACATTACGATGAACTATTTAAAAAATAAAAAGATAACGATTAATTTAATCGTTATCTTTTCTTATTTATAGGGTTCATTTCTTAAATAGTTGTAGTGGGTATGCTTGTTTAGCAAATCGTAAAATTGAATTCCACAGATTTCTTTGAACAGTAACTGGAAATTTTGATAGTACATTGGAATTTCACTGTCTAACCAAACGGTAAGGATATCAATAATGTTGCTAACAACCAATTTTAACTGATAATGATTAACGTTTGGCATTAGTGTTGTCACTAAATAAATTGCCCGTTCTCTAACGAATGATAGCCAAATTTCTTTCGCATCGCAGGTCTGGAGAATCTTTAAGCGATCACGTTCCTCATAAATAATTGGAATTACTATTTCCACAAAAATGTCTAAGAGATTGCGCGGGGTGATTTTCTGAATCCCCATTGAATTAATTTTATGATAGTAATTTTTAACAATAAGGTTTAAAAAATCTTTTTCAAACCTTTTGAGAATGTCAATTTTATTATTAAAATGTTTATAAAACGTACTTCGCGAAACATTAGCAGTATAAATAATTTCACTATCTGTAATTTCAGTCAATGACTTTTGATTGATTAAAATTAAGAAAGCATCAATGATTTTGCCCTCGTTACCTTGCATTTAAAAATTCAGCTCCTTCCACAATTCCATTAATTGAAGAGTTAATTAATTTATTTAACTTTAAATTGATCGTGTCATAATCTGAGGCGGATTTTTCTTGAATCCAGATTTCAATTGCAGAAGTGGTAAACATTGTAACTAGTTGCATAATTAAATTACTTACTTGGTGTTTGATCATGGTCGTAAGCAACGCGTCGTACAACTCCTTTTGTAGCGGATTCTTCCAGAGGTAATTTAATTTAGATCGATCGAGGTCATAAAGTAATTCCAGATTTTCATTGAAGACGGGTAATAAAATTTCAAGCAACAGTTTAGTATATTGATTAACATTCTCAATTTTATCAAAAACACTATCCTCAATTTTCTGGTTGATAGGGATGATCATTTTAGTTTCAATTGTTTTACTGATTGCATTGATTATATCTTCACGATAGGTAAAGTAATTATAGAAGGTTCTTTTTGAAATTTTAGCTTTTTTAATAATATCATCGTTGCTAATTTCAAAAATGGACTTTTCTTGAATTAAATCAAAAAAAGATTTGATAATTTTAGTTTTGGTTTCCAATTTAACAAACGCTCCCTAAATAATATTGTCAATATTATAATCTCAATTAGATAGTGGTCAACTAAAATTATAAAATAAAAAAATTACAAAAAAAAAGAAGCGATTCAATTACTAACAACAAATTTAACATTTGACTGTGCTAGTGATTGAGCGCTTCTTTTTATTATACTTCCCAGCTGCCACCAAAAAGATATTCTTTTAAGTCCTCTGCAGATGGATTATCTTCAAACCCACGGAATGGCTTTAGTGCTTGGAGGGCACCATCTTGGTATTCACGGCCGAGCTTAACAGCATATTCAACTAATGAATTATCCTTGATCTTTTCTTGAAGTTGACCACTAGGGGTAAGGCGTGGATATTTAACCCGTAGTTCCATATCTTGAATAATTTCTTGATATTCAGGGCCAGCTTGAATTGAATTAACAAAAAATTTTAATTGCCGAATCAATGATGCAGCATGTAATTTATACGTACATTCATCTGGCTTTTCCAGTGCCACATTATCATTCATTTCATTAGCTCGGTCAAGCGTTTTAACAACTTCGCTCGGCTTTAGTGATGGACTCATGATAAAGTAAGTGGCCATTAATCTTAGGAATCGGATGGTACCCGTTCTGATACCGACTGAGCTACTTGGATCCAAATCTAACATTCTGAGTTCAATATATTGAATCCCAGACTTTTTCATCTTATCCAAATCATTATCACCACGGAGTCTTACGGGTCCTTGACCTTCTGCGGTGGTTAATAAAGTCTTATTTTTAACGGCTTCATTCATTGAATCAACATAGGTATCTAAGTTAGTGTAGTCAGCAAAGAACTTAGCCCCAAATCCGAAGCTGGTGCTTTGCCGTAAACTACGGACGGGATGTTTAGGACGATTATCACTGTCAAAGTAGTTTTCTTCAGCGATTGGACTAGCACCGAATAGATATGTAATTAACCACCGATATCTAATGAATCCTTGCGCCATCGTCATGTACAAGTAGTTCTTAACTTCTTGTTCAGACTTAAACCGATTTGGAAAGTTCTTATAAATAATGCTAATAATGTGTGGACGAATACTTAAATTAATGTGGGTACCACAAGGAGCACCTTCAGAAATACTGTGTTTTTTTAACCATGTTTCGAAGTATTTTTGTTTCTTAGGAGTGGTGTGAGCAATGAGAGTCTTATCCTTAACCTTAGGCATGATTGGTGGCATCGATAATGGCCATAAAATTTCACCAGGAGAAAGGGCAGTCCGTAATGAAGTATTGATCCCGTATAAGTAGTGAACCGCATCAATGGCATTTTTAGCAGGAGGGGTAACGACCTCAGACATTGCCTCTAGAAAATCGTTAGTTATCCATGGGTTGGTGGTTTCATCACCAATGGTGTTTGGATATGGTTCTGTACTTAGGTGGCCAGTTTCATCGGCACGATCCATTTCAACTTCCAGACCCATTTTAAAGTCTGATGTTTTTGAAACGGCTTCGTTTTCAAATATAACTTGTCCAATTTTACTAAACATAATAATTCCTCCCTTGACTGACTATAGTTATGGATAATGATATTACTAAAATAATTATAAGTAAAATTAATTTTTATGATTGTTAGATTAAATTAAGTAATTTGATTAAAAGAACACTGATATATCAATTTTATTATGAACTATAATTTAATCATTAGTTTTTTTAATGTATCTTTACTGTAAATTAGATTGACTTATTAATGATTGGTAGATAGAATATTAGACATTATTAAGATAATAAAGATGTAAATTAATTATATGGATTCAGTTATTAGTTCTATTCAGCGAGCACTGTTGGATGGAAGGGTGTTAGAGCTAATGACTTAAAGATTGATTATTATTGTTTATTTTACGAGATGAACTGGTGGTGCCCATTATCGCACGACAGAATTTACTGTTTCTGTATGAGATGGCATCTGTGAAGATGACTTAAAATTGGGTGGTAACGCGTTCGAACGTCCCTTAGCTAAATGCTAAGGGACGTTTTTGATTCGAAGGGAGTTTGGATAAATGAGTAAGATAGGATTTAAGAATGCAAACATTTTTGATGGGGTGAATAATAAGATTCAAAGGGCAGCTTGGATGGTCGTTGATGATCAAAGTGGGCGAATCGAACAAATTGGTTCGGGGACGATGCCAACGACTGATCAAGTAATTGATGTGGGCGCCAAGTACATAATGCCTGGAATGATCAATGCCCATACTCATATTACGGATGACCCATCAGAGAGTGACGGTGGGGTGAAAAACATTACTGAGACGATCGTTGATGCAATTCATTTCATGCATCAGTTTTTAAAGTCTGGTTGTACTTATATTCGGCAGTGTGGGAGTACTTATGGAGTCGATATTCAAATTAACGACCTAATTAAAAAGGGAAAAATCAAACACGTTCCCAATATGATGGCTTCTGGTCGAGCATTTACCATGACTGGTGGGCATGGTGATTATCCGCATGGTGGCTACATTGTTGATTCTGAAGATGAAATGCGCAAAAAGGTGCGGGAAAATTTCAAATTAGGTGCTGATAGCATTAAGGTTATGGCTAGTGGCGGTGTAATGTCACCGTGGGATGCGATGGATGAAGCTCAATTGACCGTTGATGAAATTAAAGTGGCCGTTTATGAGGCTCATAACAAACATGCGATTATTGCTGCACATGCAGAGGGAACTTCATCGATTCAAAATGTAATTGATGCGGGTGTTGATTCGATTGAGCATGGCTTTTATGTAACTGAAAAGCAAGTTGAAGAAATCAAGCAACGAGGCATCTACATCGTCCCAACGATTACTGCTGCTTGGTCAGTTGTTACGTATGGTGCAGATGAATTACCGAAGTGGGAACATAAGAAGATGAATGATGCAATTGAAGATGTTTATTCTAATATTCGGATGGCATATGAACATGGTGCCAAGATTGCATTGGGAACTGATGCTGGGACGCCATATAATGATTTTACAATTACGACACCAAAGGAATTAGAGTTATTAGTTGAAAAGGAAGGCTTCACGAACTTTGATGCCTTGTATACTTCCTATCGTGCCGCTGAATTGATGCAAATCGATAAGGACTATGGGTCGATTGAAATCGGTAAGGTTGCTGATTTTCTAATTATTGATAACGATCCGCTTACTGATATAAAGGCGGTTCAACAAGTTGATAAGGCCGTCTATAAAAATGGAATTAGGGAATTTTAGGGTTAAAAGGTTTAAAATTATAACTTTGCCAATGCAGAAAAAAGGCATCCATTTCTGGATGCCTTTTAATTTTGCAATGTGAATAATCTATTCGCTATATGAGTCTGATTCTGAATAATAAGCACGTTTGGCTAATGAAAGATTTCCAATAATCGATAACTTCCGATTCGAATTGGAAGGAGCGACGATGTAATCATCGATCGAACCAACGTCAACGTAGTTATTTAACACCTTAGCGAATTGTTTTTTGATTTTTTCGAGTTCAACTTCGTTAACGATGTCGCCGCCGATAATAATTTTTTGTGGACGGACCATTAACGTTGCTTGGACCGCCGATTGTGCAATGTAATAAGCACAAATATCCCAAATGGGGTTGAACATCGAAATTTCCCGATAACTTTTTCCAAAGCGGGCTTCAAATGCTGGCTCAGATACTAAGCCCTCTAAGCAATCGCCCTGGTAGGGACATGTTCCTGGAAAGGTTTGATCATCTGGATGGCGTTCTGGATAAATATGGCCAATTTCAGGACTACCTTGATAGCCAATTAATTCGCCATCGTTCACGATTCCAGCACCGACCCCCTTACTAATGGTAATATATACTAGTGATAAGACGGGGTCGTTTTTTAAGATTGAAATAATGTATTCACCATAGGCAGTACTATTTACATCGGTGGTGAATGACATTGGTAACTTGAGATACTGTTTGAGGGTTCCTAATAGGTTCACATTGGACCAGTTCTTGCGCGATGAGTCCATAATGTAGCCATACTTGGAAGAATAATTTCTTAATTCGAGGGGGCCAAATGATGAAACCCCGATTGCTTTAATTTGATCGAAGCCCTGAAAATAGTTCACGACTTTTCTCAACGTCTCTTTGGGATCTAATAGTGGAAAATCAACTTTGTCTTTGATGTCGACATGTCCATCACCAACGGCACAGGTTACTTCATTATCGCGAAATTCAATACTGCCTAATAGCATGAGACGATTCCTCTTTTCACAGGTTAATTTAAAACATTTGATAGTTTAAAAATAGCACATTAAGAAAGCGCTTTCAATTATTTTGCCCTAAAAAAAGAAAAAATAAAAAAAGAAGGTGCTTTTTATTGAAAACGCTTTCAAGTAATGCTATCTTTTACTTGTAGAAAAGAAAAATTCTATTGATTGAAATAAAAATAAGTAAAATAATTTGAACCAATTAGAGGTGGTTACAATGTTATTTGGAAGTATTGAAGCCGGTGGAACTAAGTTCGTTTGTGCAGTCGGCAATGAAGATTTTGAAATTAAAGATAGCATCCATATTCCTACAACGACCCCATCAGAAACGATCGGTCAATGTGTTGAATATTTTAAAAAATTTCCAGAAATTAAGGCGATTGGGATTGCATCATTTGGCCCAATCGAAGTGCGGGTAGATAACCCAAAGTATGGCTATATTACTGATACGCCTAAAAAGCACTGGTCAAACACCAACTTTTTAGGAACCATGAAGAAGTACTTTGACGTCCCAATGTATTGGACGACTGATGTTAACGGTTCTGCATATGGTGAATACATCACCTCGATTAAAAATCATAATCCAGTGCATTCATTAGTTTACTACACCATTGGGACTGGAGTTGGGGCTGGGATCGTTAATAACGGTCACTTCTTAGGCTACATTGGCCACCCTGAAGCTGGGCACGTTAAAATGAAGCGTGCAGAAGGTGACAAGGACTTCAAGGGAATTTGTCCTTACCATGGTGATTGTTTGGAAGGGCTTGCCGCAGGGCCTACTTTCGAAGCACGGACTGGTAAGAAGGGTCAATTCGTACCATTGACTGATCCTGCATGGGATTACGTTGCTTACTACGTTGCTCAAGCTGCAGTTCAAGCAACGCTGTTCATCCGTCCTGAACGCATCATCTTTGGTGGGGGAGTCGTAAGTGAAGAGTTCTTGGATATGGTACGGGTTCACTTCAAGAACATCTTTAACGACTATGTTGCTGTGGGTGACTTGAATGAATACATTCAAATGCCTAAGGTAGCCCATAATGGTTCGGCCACCGTTGGGAACTTTTCGTTAGCACTCAAGCAATACTACAAGGAAAATATCGTTAAAATTTAATATAATCTGTATGAGGTGATTGTAATGACAAATGTATCATTTGATGAATCAGCATTAACAAACTTTGTAGCACCAAACGAACTTAAAGAAATTAAGCCAATGTTAGACACTGCTCGTGATGAATTAGTCAACGGGACGGGAGTGGAAAGCCAAATGCGTGAATGGCTCACCCTTCCAAAGGACTATGATAAGGAAGAATTTGCGCGGATTCAAAAGGCTGCTAAACAAATTCAATCCGACTCAAAGGTCCTCGTCGTAATTGGAATTGGTGGTTCATACCTTGGTGCAAAGATGGCATTAGATTTTCTTCACGATAATTTCTATGAAGCAACTCCTGATGACCAACGTGAATTTCCACAAGTGATTTTTGCAGGGAACTCAATTAGTGGCTCATACGTTAACGACCTTGTGAAGTTGATCGGCGACCGTGATTTTTCAGTGAACGTCATTTCAAAGTCTGGGACCACCACTGAACCTGCAATCGCATTTCGGGTGTTTAGAAAGTTATTAGTTGAAAAGTATGGTGAAGCTGCTGCTAAGCAACGGATCTACGTTACCACTGATGCTAAGAACGGTGCGTTGAGACAAGAAGTTAAGGCTAACGGTTACGAATCATTCATTATTCCAGATGGAATTGGTGGTCGTTACTCAGTCCTTTGTCCAGTTGGTTTATTACCAATCGCAGCTTCTGGTGTGGATATTAAAGAATTAATGCAAGGGGCTGCTGATGCACAAGACTACTACAATGCTAAGCCACTTGCTGAAAACGGGGCACTCCAATACGCTGCATACCGTAACATTCTTTATCGGAAGGGTTACACTAACGAAATCTTGGAAAACTATGAACCAAACCTACGTTACCTTTCAGAATGGTGGAAGCAACTTGCTGGTGAAACAGAAGGAAAGGACAATAAGGGGATCTACCCAAGTTCTGCTAACTTCTCTACTGACCTGCATTCATTAGGTCAATACATTCAACAAGGGGTTAGAAACCTAATGGAAACCGTTGTGATGGTCGACCAACCAGCTTCTGACGTTGACGTGCCAAAGACTGGTGATAACGGTGATGGAATCGAATACCTTGAAGGAAGAACGATGAACTACGTTAACAAGAAGGCCTTTGAAAGTGTGATTCTAGCCCACACTAACGGTGGCGTACCTAACATGGTCGTATCCGTTAAGGACCAAAGTGCTTATAGCTTAGGTGAATTGATCTACTTCTTTGAATTCGCGATTGCTGTTTCAGCTTACTTGAACGGCATTAACCCATTCAATCAACCAGGAGTGGAAGACTACAAGCAAAACATGTTTGCATTGCTTGGCAAGCCTGGTTATGAAGATTTGAAGCACCAAATTGAAATTAATGCGGCTGCTAAGAACCAAAAGCAAGCCATTAATAGTCAAGAATCAAAAGACGCTGCTAAGTAGTGTGATTAGAATTAAAAAAGCCCAGCTAATGTTAGCTGGGCTTTTTGTATGCAATGGTAGTTGAACAGCGCTATAATATTAATAATTATTTTAAAGGGAGGGTAGGTCAATGCATTCAAATCTTTTGAAGTTATTGCTACTTGCTAAAAAAATGAAAATTATTGTGATTGTAATTGACCGCCTTCGAGCGGTGTTAAAACCGATTTCTGTTGAATTTGGAATCGAATAAGATAGAAAGAGGTTTTAACGATGAAATGGATTTGTAAACGTTTTGATGAATTAACGAACCACCAGATTTGGGAAATGTACCACATTCGTGCTGAAACGTTCTGTGTGGAACAAAACCGCACGACCGTTGATGCAGATGAACAAGACCTGACTGCCTACCACGTGATGGGATTTGATGATCAAGGCAAGTTGGTTGCGTATGCCCGATTTTATGAAGTCGATGGTGTACTAGACTTTGGAAGGGTATTGACTGTGCCCAGCGTTCGTGGAACGGGAATGGGCAAGCAACTCATGGATTACTTGCTAACTCAAATTGAGCGGGTGTACCCTGGTCATCGTAAAATTGTGATTACCGCCCAGGCGGACAAACAGGGCTTCTATGAAAAATTTGGATTTAAGACCCAGGGGGATGTCTTTATTCATGCCCAAACACCCCATATTACAATGGTTAAAGAAGCACGGGAGGAATAATGAATGGCTGATGTTTATATTCGGAAGGGTACACTATCTGACTTGCCAGCAATTATGCAGGTCATTAATGATGCTAAGCAGTTATTAAAGGAAAGTGGGAGCACCCAGTGGCAAGCTGGCTATCCATACGAATCGACTTTACAAGCAGATATTGAAAATGGGATTAACTACGTCTTAATTGATGCTGGAGAGATTGCGGGAACGGCATCGTTACTATTTGATGTTGAACCCACTTACCATGATATTGACGGAGCTTGGCAAAAGCCGACCGATCGCTATTCAACGATTCATCGGATTGCAATTGCCAGTAAGTTTCGTGGTCAGCACCTTAGTTCCTACTTTCTATCCAACCTAATTACGGTGACTGCCATTAATGGGATTCAAAATGTTCGTTTTGATACTCATCGACTGAATAAGGCAATGCAAGCTGCTGGAGAGCGTTTTGATTTTAAATACCGCGGGATTGTTGAAGTTAATAATACTGATGATCCAAAGCGCTTAGCTTACGAATTGAATCTATAAAAAAGACGTGCATTGCACGTCTTTTTTGATTATTCTTGAATTGATTTGAGCATCGTCTTAATTTGCGCAGTTTTCTTTTGCACTAGTTGTTCCTGGAATTCAGCAGCAGCTTGTTTGGCTAATTTTTGTTGAGCTGCTTTATTGGTCGCTAATTTTGGATTAGCTGTTACCGCAGCTTTAACCTTTGCTTGAACGTATGCTTGGGCTTGTTGTTTCAATGCTGCTTCTTGTTGCTTAGCGCTTGCTCCTGATTGAGCCTTTTTCAATTGATTGCTAAGTTGTTGAGCTTGGTTCTTAGAAATGTGGATCCAACTCTTTGGAATATAGAAGGTGTTGACCCGTTTAACGATCTTAAAGTCGCTCTTGTCATTGCCTAACTTCCAATCGTTGATCCCAAACCAGAACTTACCTGCTTTGGTGAACTCCCAATTAGTAGTAGCAGTCTTTAAAGTCGCCTTATCACCACTTACATATTTGATCTTATTAGTGGTAAATTCATCAATTTGAGTATGACTAGGGGTCTTTTGATCCTTGGTCTTTTTGTAAGTTTGGACATCATGCTTCTTTTCGGTCCCCAAGTTTTGGTAAACCATTAGATTCAGACCGTTATTGCTATTGGTAGCATAGATTTGCTTTGAATGAGTGGTTGTTTTCTTTTCCATCATGAAGTGGTTATTGTCATTAGCGATCGAAGCCCATGTTGAGCCAAAGAGAATTACTAAACAAATCGCGGTTAATAATGATCTCAATGGAATGTTTTTAACGTATACAAAACTAATGAACGTTCCGAATACACCAATTAATAGTGTAACTAGTATCATTTCAAATTCCTCCCTACTTAGCTTTCTTCTTGTCAGTTAAGAAGAATGTTACGATTAAACCGAGCACACAGAATACCGCTGCGAACAGGAATGCAGCATGGTATCCATCGATGACAGCACTAATTGCTTTTACCTTGTATGCAATTGGGTTTTCAGTCAAGAGGTGGTGAGCTGGTTTAGCATTTGAAGTAACGTTGGAAAGAATTGATACAATGATTGCTGATCCAATTGAACCACCAATTTGCCGAACGGTGTTGTTAGCAGCGGTCCCATCAGAGATTAAATCATTTGGTAGAGCGTTCATTCCGTAAGTAGTTACGGGCATCAATACCATTGCAATCCCAATCATTCTAAGGGTGTAGAATGACACGATGAACATAACTGGGGTGGTAGCATTTAGATACATAAATGGAATTGTTCCAACGGTTAGTAATAAGACCCCAACCATTGCTAATCTTCTAGCACCGAATTTATCGAAGGCCTTTCCAGTGATTGGACTCATTAATGCCATCATCAATGCCCCAATTAGTAATTTTAATCCTGAATCAAGTGCGCTTAATCCATGCACATTTTGGAAGTAAATTGGTAGAATGGTTTCAACCCCGAACATCGCAATCATCATGATCGTACTTAAGATGGTTCCAAGGGTGAAGCGAGGGTACTTGAAGACCCGCATTTCTAGGAATGGTTTCTTGAGCTTGAGTTCCCGCCAAACGAAGATGGCTACCACGATTGCACCAATGATTAAGGATGAGATTACCTTTGTTGATCCCCAACCATCGTTACCAACGGATGAGAAACCATAAAGTAAGCCCCCGAAACCAACTGTTGAAAGCACGATTGAAACGATGTCAATCTTTTCCTTGGTAGTTGGCAATACTGGCCGCATGAATAAAATCCCCAAGATAATAACAGCGATGATGATTGGAATTTCCATTCCAAATAAATCACGCCAGTTAAATGAATCGACGATCCAACCTGAAAGGGTAGGCCCGATTGCTGGGGCAACCCCAACGACGATTCCGACGAGTCCCAATGCAGCTCCCCGTTTTTCAGGCGGGAAGAGTGAGAACATGATCGTTTGTAGTAATGGCATCATGATCCCAGTTCCGAATGCTTGGATGATCCGTCCTACGAATAGGGTCCCAAAGTTCGGAGCAACGTAGGCAACGATACAACCGATTAAAAAGACGGTCATGGCTCCTACGAACAACCATTTAGTGTTGATTCGCCGACCTAGGAAACCAGAAATCGGAATCATAATCCCGTTTACCATTAAAAATCCAGTTGTAAGCCATTGGACAGTTGACGTGTTAATGTCAAAAGCGGTCATTAGCTTAGGAAGGGCAGTAGTCAATAACATTTGTGAAAGGACACACGCAAATGTCCCAACTAGCAGGATGGCCGAGATAAGACCAGTCCCGCCACTTTTAGCGTTATTATTTTCTTTACTCATTTTTTTACTCCTTTTATGATTATTGGTACATTCATTTTATGTTTTGATTAAACTTAATACAATCATTAAAATTAATCATTTTGTTGCATTTTGAGATTATAAGTTTAGAATTTATTTCATAGAGGTGATTTAGAATGCCCCATTATCAAAATAAACGATTGAAAACCGATGAATTGATCATCAAAAGTATGATTGTGATCGCAAAACAAAAGGGACTGAATAAGGTATCCGTAAGTGATATTATCACTGAAGCTGGCATCAACCGAAGCACTTTTTACCGTCATTTTGTTGATAAGTATGATTTGATCGAAAAGGCTGAGCAAATGCTTTTGAATCGAATTTATGAACACCGCAATCGAATGTTAAAGGAGAAACACTATCAATTTAGCATCAATAATCGAATGGCTGTTTTTGATACTTTACTAACCGTGATCGATAATAATCGAGATGATATTTCTTTTTTTATGAGTGAACATGGTGATCATAATTTTGGTTTTAAAATGGTAGAACTATTTTTAAAAATGACCTATGAATCTTGGGATTCACTAATCCCAAATAAAAATGACCGTTATAAGAAGATGTTTGCCTATTATACGGCTGGCTCAATTTTATCGATAATTAGATTGTGGCTTGATCATAATGATGAATATTCTAAGCAGGACGTTTTATACTTTATAATGAAAATTAGAGTCAGTGAGCTTAAAAATATTGAAATGGATTAGAAAATAAAAAGCACCCGCTAATCGTTAGATAAATAGTGGGTGCTTCATTAATAATAAATGATAGTTAAAATAACGTTATCATCCAATGTTTCACGTGTAACAATTTTAAATTCACATTACGCTTTACTGCCAAGTTGGGTGCGTTTGATTATGGCTACTTTCCGTGTCCAACCCCACGCATAACATGATCAGAATGTTCAACTGCTTCATTAATAATGTCAAAAATATGCGGATCATCAACTTTATATTCTTTGGACTTGCCAACTTGCTTGACGCTGACCAGTTGAAAGTCACGCAAAATTTTTAATTGATGCGAAACGGCTGATTGCTCAAGTCCTAGGGCAGCCACCAATTGGTTCACCGTTTTAGCCTCGTTATCTAACAGGTATAAGATTTTTAAACGGTTAACGTTACTAAGCATTTTAAAGATAGCTTGAACTTCTAATAAATGTTGTTCGTCAATTTTAAATTTCGAGTTCAAATGAATCACCCCTCATATTAATAATATATTATCAAAAATTGCAATTGCAAAACAACTTCTTAAAGAATGTTAAAAGAAATTTACATTGCCTTAATTCCTTTCGTTTATGGCAAAAATATAGTATCATTATTGATATACCAGTATGTTAATACAGGACAATATTAATTCATGGTATATCTAAGGTCGATTCTCCATCAGGGAATTAGGCCTTTTTTTCGTGCCTTCAAATATTCCAAACTATTTTCATCCTTGATCTAGCACACTGGATCTAACTTTGATAAAATTTATTTAGATAGAATGAATACAGTTGATCCAAAAAAATATATACATATGGGGTGTAAAAATGGATTTTAGAGAAAAGGTTAATCCAAGTGTGCAGAGTATTTCCGATGTTTTTAGTATGAATCGTTATCGGATTCCTAGTTATCAACGGGGTTATTCATGGGAAGATGACCAAGTTTTAGATCTGTGGGAAGATTTGATGGAAGTCGTAGATGGGGCTCGTGATTCTCACTTCTTTGGTCAGTTAGTAACTTTTGATACGGAAGATAGTCGTCAAGAGATTATAGATGGACAACAAAGAATCACTACCAGCCAATTGTTACTTGCCGTGATCAGTAAGCATGCCAATCAAATTCAAAACGAATTATTTGATAATAATAATGATACAAATCGAAACTTGATTGGTTTAATTACTACCATTACATCAGCGTTGAATAATGCTTTAGATAGTGGGAATCGATTAACGATTAGTAAGTCTAGCGACGAAAGCGGCGTCCAGGATGCTTTCAATAATTTGTTGCGCAATGGACTTGTTATTAATAATCCTTCATCTAATAAGGCCATTAATAACATGAAGAATACCTATCAAAAATTTGATACTAAAATTAGTGGCGAATTGAAAAAGATGAACTTAATGGAGCAAGCTAAACGCTTGAGTGCCATTTATGATGCATTTTACAATCGCTTTTATGTTGTGAAGGTTCTAGCACCCAATAGACAGGATGCGTTTACGATTTTCCAAACTTTAAATAGTCGCGGAGCTGACTTAACTGCATCTGATATTATCAAGAGTCACATTATTTCCCTAATGAGTGTTAATAATGGCGAACCCAACCAATCAAGTGGCTCTGAATCGGCAAGTTCCGAATGGAATATTGTTGATAGAACCCTGGGCAGTGATAGTAAAAAAATCAATAATTTTATTCGCTCCTATTGGGGAGCAAAGGTTGCCCATGTAACTGAAAATAAATTGTATCGTAAGGTCATTAAAGCAATAAACACGCAAGCGGATGCGCAAGAATTTCTAAAAGAAACCTCTGACTTAGTACATCTATACAAGTTGTTGAAGGACTATGGCAATCGGAAGGAATATAAAAATCCGCGAATTAATTACATCTTAAGTATTTTAAGTAAGGCTAATTTTACCCTTTACTATCCAATTATGCTCTCACTAGCACATAATAAATTTTCTGAAGATACGATCCTAAGGGTGCTATATAAGATAATTTCTATATTTGTAAGGTATCGTTTAATTTGCAACAAGACGACGAATTCATTGGAAAATGGTTTTTCAAATGTAGCAATTAAAATCTGGAACGGTGAGTTGAATAATTCGGATGCAATCGTAGCAGATTTGAATCGATATAACGTTAGCGACAATGAAGTTAATTCTTCATTCACTAACTGTCATAAGGAGGGTTCTTCAACTGGTCAAAAACGTTGGGTTTTAGATTATTTGTTAGCTAGTATTTATGAATCCACTTTTGAAGATGTTTTCAAATCAGACATTGAAATGTATGATACTGTTTTTGCCAAAAATGATTACGTCCCAATGCATATTAATGAAGAAATTGAACCTGAGGATCTGAGAAACTACCTGGGGAATTGGGTAATTATAGAAAATACGATTTATTCAAATCCATCTAAAAAATATAATATTCAAGAAACGGTGGCAATGCTTGAAAAATCTAGTTTGAAATCTAATAAAAGACTAGCTGATCAAATTAAGAACAATGATTATCAATGGAACCTATCAGATATTGAAAAAATGCAAAAAGAATTAGGTAAAAATGTAACTAGTATCTGGTATTAAAGTGGGGAGATATTAAATGAGTAATTATGATTATAAAAACTTATCTTATTCTAAGGATTTAAGAGATATTCAAATTCCCAAGTTTCAACGTTCATTAGTTTGGAAAAAGCATCAAAAAATTGATTTATTGACTACTTTGCATCGTGATTTTCCATTCGGTTCCCTGCTTATTACCCCGATTCAGGGAAGGGATAAGAAGTATAATTTGCTCGATGGGCAACAACGCCTATCTACAATTAAGGATTATGATAATAACAAGATCAAATATTGGAAGGAACTGGATAAGCAACATTATTTAGACTTATTTAATCGATTCAACCAAATTTTAAAGGAAACTGATGTTAAACCGCTTAAGCAAAAGGACTTTGACTCATTAATTGATAATGAATCAGAGGTTAGTCATTGGCGGAAAGACATGATTGAAAAGGTTAAACTAGAAGATAATGACGAAAAGCGGATTAAACTTTATGAGGCGTTCGATGAAACCATTTTGCCCTTTATTAATCGTGTGAACGCTGAAGTGAGGGACTATATTGACTTAGACCATTTAGATATTCCAGTCCTAGAATTTACTGGCGATGAGGTTGACCTACCAGAAGTATATGAGAATCTAAATAAGGGTGGGGTCCCATTAAATAAGTATGAAATATTGAGTGCTTCTTGGTTTGATGAAAAGATTGTTATTCCTGAAAAAAGTTTACATGGAAATGAAATATTAAACTTAGTCAAAAATTACTATAATGAATTAATTCAAGATGGCACTTTTGCAATTTCTGATTTTTCGGAAGATGATATCACAAGGACTCGGGAGATAAACCTAGCTGAATTCGCCAAGACGTTGGGGGCGTTGGTCGTAAACAACTTGCCAGCACTGATTAAATCCACTTCTTCGGTGATTGATGAAATTGGCTTTGGCTTAATGGGCATTATTACAAATGTCGATAATAAGCGGATCGCAATCATTCATAATAAAAAGGACTTCATTCAAAAAAACATTAATCCCATTGTTGATAAAGCGTATGTATTTGCAAAGCGAATTAATGCGATGTTCGAGAGAATCCTAAATAAAAATATTTTTTACTCCGACGATGGGCATGCTAAAAAAGATGAGTATGCATATGGTTTATCATCAACATTTAAAGTTCTTTCCTATTTTGCTAGTATGTGGAATTTAGATGAAAGCGATGTTAAGAAAACGCTAGACAATATTCCGGCGTATTATGTATATGATAGTATTGCTAAGGTATGGAACGGGCATGGTGATACGCGGTTATTTGATTACTATAGTAGTAATATGCGTAGGAACTACCTTGAGCCGATTGATACCAAAACATTTCAGACTGCATTTAAAGCATGGATTATAGACAATCCCAATGTTCATGTTAAATTTAACGATGAAGTGAGAGCGCTAATTACGATTCACGCTAACTTAACGTACCTTAAATCTGGGGTGCCAACATCTGAAGACTACGAATTTGAGCACGTGATCCCAAGGGCGCGGATTCTTAAATATGATGCAAAGCCAAATTTTACGCATATTGCTAGTTTAGGGAATGGGATGTTTTTACCCAAAAAATTAAATAATAAAAAAAGTTCTAATACGCTATATGAATATAATATTAAAAATCCAAACTTTGACTACAGTTCTTTAATTAAGGAATCTGATTATTTTTCAAAGAATCAATTTAATAAAATTTTTCTGGAACTTGAGAATAAACAGTTTAATCAAGTTAACGAATTAATTGACAAGCGTTCTGAAGAAATGGCGAAAAGCATTATTGAGGGATTGGATGCACGGAATAATGTATTTCATCGGACTGCTCCTGAACAGGATTCTAACAAGTTAAGCCGCTATTAGGATTGAAAAAATTTATAAGTGTAATTCCCGACATTTTGCCTGAACTCGTGTATAATAAAAAACAGTCGCGCTTCTAAGGATTTTGTGAAGGAGAATGATTATATATGGCAAACTTATCAGATTCCCAGATTTTACAGTCACTTTTGCATTTAAGCGATCAGCAGGTTGAAACTGCATTTAAGCATAATCCGAACCTGCTGCAGCTAATTGCCACAAAACATTTAGACCGTTCATATTTAAATGATGAACAGCTTGAACAGTGGAAACTGATCCGTCAGCTATATTACCGTTGTAATGACGAATCACTTAACTTTGGTCGAAAACTAATTGACATTGATGACTTCACTGATCGATTAAAGCAATATTATCACGGGAAACGTTATGAAGAAGCCATTGTATACGGCATTCAGGGTGATGGTAAATTAGTCGATTATGTATCCGTTGGAAACGGGAGAGGTGAAAAGGCGGTCATTAACGTCCAAGAAATTGTTGAATTCGCTGCTGAATCACGTTCTGATGCGATTGTTTTTGTTCACAATCACCCATCACCAGTAGATAGCGCTGAGCCTTCTAAAGATGATATTGAGACCATGAAACTTATAAAGCAGGTCCTTGATATCTGTGGCGTTCCATTAATTGATAGTATTATCTTTTCTGGGAATGATAGCTACTCCTTTGCGCTTGAAACTGACCTTCTTGGTAAGAACTTTAAGGGACATTCAAGACATTCAAAGGGGGACGCCTAGTTTGCTCACGCACCTAAAAAATGTATTTGGCAGACCGGTTATTATCATCTATGCATTAATGGCTGGAATCATTCACTTTATTTTATTACAAATTCCGTTTAACTTCGGTGGTAAACTAATGCCTAGTAATATGATGTTGATGGTTAATATGATTTGCTTTCCATTCTGTTATATGGATCTTAAAGTAATCCCAAATTTAAAGCTTGAAGAAATGTGGCATGATTTCAGATTATGTTTGAAAGATCCCGATAAATATGGGACATTTTTTAAGTGGTACCTGATATGCATACTATCAATTCCAGTTTATCTGTGTTCATTCTTCTTAGGACCACTAGTAGTCATCCTAGAGATTATTAATTACTTAATTATACGTCGAGAATCTAATCAAGGTAAGTAAGGGAGCGGACTATATTGAGAAAAAATGACAATATCTATATTTTGGTTGTAACTGATGATGATGGATCGATTTCGATGCCAATGGAACTTACCGTTGGAGCTGATGGGGTTAACATCCCACCCTACGTTGTATCTGCATTTGCAGTTAAAGCTAAAGACGGCATAATTAGAATTCCATTGAGCGAAGTTGGTGAAATCAAGACTGCTGAATTGAACGAAGATGCTATGATTAAGCGCCGACTTGATGGATATCGGCCATTTTTTGCAAGTACATCCACTGAAGTTGCCCGCTTCTTTTTGAGTAAGGACAGATTAGATCATCGTAAGTTAAACTATTTGGTATACCTTGCCTTTGTTGAATATCTAATGGTCCATAATCATAGCAAGGACAATATTAAAAAACTTTTGTTCAGCCGCAGCATTTCAGTTGAAGGGTATGGCCCTAATTGCCTGCGTCAATTGTCTGTCTCCAAAGATATTCATGGAAATTATCGGCAGCTTGATCCAAATCATGCTGATGATGGACTAGATAGCGACATCATTAACATATTGAATCGGGTTTGGCATCGTTATCAAAATGCCAACGCCGATAAGTTGGAGAAGTTGATTGCGGGGACCTATGCAATGACGTTTGCATGGTTTAGTCAAGGTGAATTAGATATTAATACCATGAATCCGAATGACATCTACCAATGTTATGATGAAGATAAACGATAATTTACTGTTTGGCTGTATCCATATATAATATAGATAAATGGGGGGAGATTTTTAATGCTATACGCAATTATAATTATTTTAGCAATTCTCTTCGGAATTTATATTTGGAGAGCTAGTAAGCATCAACAACGGCAAGCTGAAAAGGTTCAGCATCGGGTTGATGTGATTAAAGATAGTGATGATAATGACGTTCAATTAAAGCACTTGAAGCAACTGCTTGATTCGGGTGCGATTGATCGTGAAGACTATCAACAATCAAAACAAAAAATCTTAAAAAATAAAATTTAATAATTAGAAGATTGGCTGATGAGTATTGCTCGTCAGTCGATTTTTATTTACGGATATAGTTGTAAAAAAATTATTTTGCAATTTAATACATTACTTTTACAATCTATTTACTTTAAATTTAAAATGGTTGGCTATAATGAAGACATCATAAACTTAGGAGTGAAAGAGAAAATGATAAAGCCATTCAAAAAATTTGTGTTTGTTTCTGCAACCTCGTTGACCTTATTCGCCAGTGTTACTCCCTCACTAATTAACGCCGTTACCACTACTGCTAATGCTAGTTCAATTAGCACCCTTAAAAAGCAAGCTGGAAAGCAAATTAAGCTTTCTGGAGCTGTTAACGTTCGTGATCTTGGTGGTTACACTAATAGTAAGGGTCAAACCATCAAGGCCAAGAAGTTGATTAGAAGTGCCCAATTGAACAACTTAACTAAGGGCGATATTAAGAAGTTAACAGATACATATCATGTTGGCGTCGATGTCGACTTTAGAACTCCCAAGGAAGTTGCTAAAGCCAAAGATCCTAAAATCAAGGGCGTTAAGTACGTTAAGGCCCCAGTAGTTTCAGACAAGGAAAACGAAGAAGACATCAAGGTTTATAATAAGGATGGTGAAAAGGGAATGATTCTCTACTACACCTACTTTATTAACAAAACCGGACGGACTGAATATCGGAAATTATTTAATGAATTATTGAGTGCTCCTGATAATAAAGCCGTTCTTTACCACTGTAGTTACGGAAAGGATCGGACTGGTTTCGCCACTGCATTAATTTTAACTGCATTAGGTTTTGATAAGAAGACCATCTACAAGGACTATCTTCTTTCCAACAAGTACCGTGCAGCTGCTACTAAGGCTGACTTAGCTGAAATGAAGAAGAATGGTTCATCCGCTAAGGATATTAAGAATGAATACTACAACGATATCGTTGAAAAGCCATATCTTGATAAGGCTTATTCACTTGCTGAAAAGAAATATGGTTCAATGATGGGCTACTTGAAGAAGGGGCTCGGTCTTACGAATGCTGATATTCAAAAGCTACAAAGCAAATATTTAACCAAGTAATTATTAACTAATCCATTTAAAAAAGCATTGCAGGATTTTATTCCTTGCAATGCTTTTTATTATCCAATTGCTTTTTTAATTTTCGCAACTGCATCTGCTAATGCAGCTTCGTCAATAATTAATGGTGGTAATAATCTTAACGTGTTGCCCCGTGCAGAGAGGGTTAATACTCCATCATCTTGGAGTTTCTTGATTACATCGCCGACCTTAACATCATCAGTCAAATGAATTCCGATCATTAAACCAGTGCCAGAAATAATTTTAACGTGATCGAGTGGTTTGATTTCATTATTTAGCATTTCAGCTAATTTAGCACCCTTAGCTTGAACCGTTGCTAAAAATTCTGGAGTTAGTTGGTCTAAAACAGCGTTTGCTGATGCCATAACGACCTTGTTGCCACCAAAGGTATTTCCATGGTCACCAGGTTGAAAGGCCTTTGCAACGGATTCCTTAGCCAACATTGCACCAACGGGGAGCCCATTGGCAAGTCCCTTAGCAACCGTAATGATGTCTGGTTGTAAGTCGAATTGTTCGAATGCGAACTTGTATCCAGTCCGTCCCATCCCTGATTGCACTTCATCAATGATCAAGAGGGTGTTGGTTTCATGACACTTAGCTTGAACGGCTTGTAGCCATTTTTTATTACCAACGTTAACGCCACCTTCACCTTGAACGACTTCTAAGATGACTGCGGCAGTTTCTTCAGTAATCGCTGCTAATGAAGCATCGTCATTGTATTCTTCGAACTTAATGTCTGGAACCAATGCAGCGAAGCCATCCTTAATGTGAGGGTAGCCAGTCATGGAAAGTGATCCGTAGGTCCGACCATGGAATCCAAAGTTGAAGGCAACGATTTGGGATTTGCCAGTGGCTTTCCGTGCTAACTTCATTGCAGCTTCGTTGGCTTCGGTACCAGAGTTACAGAAGAATGCTTGATAACCTTTTGGACAAAGCTTTTCAGCTACTTGTTCAGCCTTGCTATTGACATATAGATTAGAGATATGCCAGATGTGGTCAACTTGTTTTTTAACGGCATCCTTAACCTGTTGGTTACTGTAACCGAGGTTACAGACCCCGATTCCAGAAGTTAAATCAATGTATTCCTTGCCGTTTTGATCGATTAAATGGTAGTCATGACCATCAACTGGTTCGATCGGAAATTGTGCGTATGTGTTAATTAAACTTGTCATTAAATATTTCCTCCTAATTTACGATTGCGGTGCCGACTTTACTTAAGTCGTTCGTGATTGAGACGTGCTTGATGCCATTATCAACGGCCTTGAATGCAGCATTGACCTTTGGAATCATCCCGTTAACTAGCTTTTGGCTTTCAACGAGTTTAACTGCGGTTTGGTGGTCGAGTTGACTTAACACCTCGTCATCTAGCATTACCCCAGGAACGTCAGTTAATAGGATCAATTGGTCGGCATTGACCATGCTAGCAATTGCTTCGGCAGCCATGTCGGCATTCACATTGAGCTTTTGGCCTTCCGGACCAATGGCGATGGATGAGCAAAGACCAACTGATTGGTATGTCATCACATCGATGTAGTTCGCCTTGACCTGATTGATTGCACCAACTTCACCATAGGTAGCTTTATCAATGTAGTCACCCAATAAAAATGGGTAGTTATCAGAATTCATCATAGTACTTTTAATGCCGTGGGCGCTAAACTGTTTGTGAAGTTCTGGTTGAATGATGCGGTTTAAAACGTTGCTCGTAATGTCCATCATCTGTTCATTAGTGACCCGAATCCCGTTGATTTTATGGGCTGGTTGACCGATGAATTTACCACATTCAGAAATGAGGTTACCCCCACCGTGAACGATTAAGACCTGTTCGCCTTGTTCTTGAAGGGTCTTAATTGAGTTGAAAAAGTCTGTGGTTAAGTTTTTAACCATGTTACCACCAATTTTAATTACGATCATAATCATTACTCCTCGTATGCTGCGTTGATTTCAACGTATTTATAAGTTAAATCACAGCCCCATGCAACGCCGCTGTAATTACCAGCAGCTAGATCTACTGTGATGTTAATTTCATCATTGCCTAGTTGTTTTCTAAGTGCATCCATGTCGATATCTTGAAGTTGACTGTTCTTAACGACTTCGGTGCCTTCAATGCTAATCGCTAATTGGTCCAGGCTGATCTTAGCTTCGGTCTGGCCAAGGGCTTGAACGATTCTTCCCCAGTTAGCATCTTCACCGAAAATCATCGCCTTGATTAAGTTGGAGCCAACGATTGCTCTTGCAACGTGGTTGGCATCTACTTGACTAGCAGCATGGTTAACGTCTGCTTCGATTAGTTTGGATGATCCTTCTCCATCACGGGCAACTAACTTTGCGAGGCCAGTGAGGACATAGTTGAATGCGTTCACGAATTCATTGAATTCTGGATGGGTAGCATTGAGGGGGTGATTACCCGCTTCACCATTAGCAAGGGCGATTACCATGTCATTGGTGGACATACAACCGTCAACTGTAATTTGGTTGAATGAATTTACGATCTTAGCACTGAGGATCGATTGGAGGACTGATCCTTCAATGTTTGCATCGGTCGAAATAAAGCTAAGGGTGGTTCCCATGTTCGGATGAATCATTCCTGACCCCTTGGCAAACCCAGTGACGGTTACGGTTTGACCATCAATTTCAGTTTCGACACAAACCTTCTTGGAAGTGGTATCTGTGGTAATGATTGCTTCTGGAGCGTCCGTGCTATCAGAGAGGGTGAGATGATTTAATCCATTTTCGATAACGTCCATTTGCAGTTGCTTGCCAATGATTCCAGTGGAGGCAATTCCGATTTCATCTGGTTTTACATTGAGTTTATCTGCAACCCACTTGGCTTCGGTGTTCACGTTTTGAATTCCCTGTTCGCCAGTAAATGAGTTTGCGTTCCCACTGTTGACCACGACGGCCTTTAGCTGATGCTTAGCATTAATGTGTTGCTTAGTTACTTGAACGGGGGCTGCTTGAAATTGATTCTTGGTGTAGACCCCAGCTGCAGCACATGGTTGATCAGAAACGAGCCAACACATGTCTAATTTCTGATCAGCTTTAAACCCAGCGTGAACGGCACCAGATTGGAAGCCCTTAGGCCATTTAAATGCGATGATTTTCATATTGGATCCTCCTATGGTAATACTGGGGTTAATTTAAGCCCGTAGTCAGCGTCAAATGCAAAGAGTTGATTGAAGTTTTGGATGGCTTGGCCCGCAGCACCCTTGATCATGTTATCGATCACACTGTCGACCAATAGGTACTTAGTAACGGGGTTGTAACTAAGTCCGATGTGGCATTCATTGGTACCAACGACGCTCTTAACGGTTGGTAATTCGGTTGTAGAAACCTTTACGAATGGATGATCTTTGTACAACTTAGCAAATTGTTCTTGAATCATTTCTTCGCTTATTCCATCTTTAATCTTTACATAGATCGAACTCATAATCCCGCGGTTGAACGGTGCTAGGGTGGTCATGAATTGGATGTGGTCAATCTTTGGATTCCATTGCTTGAGCATTGCCATAATTTCTGGGATGTGCTTATGTTCATTTGGCTTGTAAATTTGCAGGTTATCATGGGCTTGTACGAAGTGGCTTGATTCAGTCAATTTCTTGCCAGCTCCCGATAAGCCAGATTTTGCATCGATGACGATGTTATCAAGATCGGCGATATCCGCCTTGATCAGTGGAGCAAGTCCTAATAGCACTGAAGTAGCGTAACAACCTGGGTTAGCGACGTAATTCTTACCAGGGTTGTTAGTAATATCTGCGAGACCATAATAAGCGTTGTCTAATTCGGTTTGTGGAGCAGCTGGTTTTTGGTACCACTTTTCGTATTCCTTTGGATCCTTTAGCCGAAAGTCGCCTGATAGATCAATTACTGGAAAGTCGGCAGCAAAGAATGGTTCAGCTAGCTTAGAAGTAATGCCAGCTGGTGTTGCAAAGAAAACGGCATCGTTTTCAGTGATGATTTGCTTCGCATCATATGGCTTAACCGCTTTAGTGTAGTAAGCGTATTGTGGGGCTAATGTTTTCAATGGAACGGATTCCTTAAGATCATGTTGATAAATATTGATTTTAATGATGCCGGGATGCTTTTGAAGGAGTCCGAACAATACCATTCCTGCATAACCTGTGATTCCAATAATTGCAACGTTCATTTTAAAACAACCTTTCGATTTCTAAATTTTGGGAATATACATATTACCGAGCGTAGCGGCGATGATGGCCTTGATTCCATGTTTTCTGTTTTCTGCTTCGTCGAATTGGCGAGCGTATTTACTGTTGAAGACTTCATCGGTAATTTCTAATTCACTGAGGTGGTATTTTTCGAAGACTTCTTGGCCCACTTCAGTATTTAAGTCGTGGAATGCTGGGAGACAGTGCATTACGATTAATTTTTCATTATATCCATATATGTTACCGGTCTTTTTGAGGGCACTCATGTTAACTTGGTATGGTTTTAACAGATTGATTCGTTCTTGCCAGTTATCTTCACCCATTGATACCCAAACGTCAGTAGTTACTACGTTGGCACCCTTTAAACCACTGTCAAGATCAGCAGTGATTTCAATTTTAGCACCACTTTCATCGGCATACTTTTGTGCGATTTTGATTACATCGTAGGCAGGGGTTAATTCCTTAGGGCTAACGATGGCAACGTCAATACCAACCATTGCACAACCAACGAGGAGGCTGTGGGCAACGTTGTTACGACCATCACCGAGGTAGGCGAGCTTCACACCCTTGAACGAACCGAAGTTTTCCTTGATCGTGATTAAATCAGGAATCGTTTGGGTAGGGTGCCATTCATCAGTTAGACCGTTCCAAACAGGAACGCCTGAGTACTTAGCCAGTGTTTCAACGTCTGATTGCTTGTAACCACGGAATTCAATTCCGTCATACATACTACCCAATACCTTAGCAGTATCGGCAACTGATTCTTTGTGTGAAAGGTGGATATCATCCTTCCCCAAGAAAACGGGGTTAGCACCAAGCTCAAATGCAGCAGTGGTGAATGCAGATCTAGTTCGTGTTGAATTCTTTTCAAAGATGAGGGCGAGGTTCTTACCTTCAAGGTACTTAGTGTAGTTATTTCGCTTTGCTTCTGCTTTTAAGTGGAGCCCGAAGTCAACTAAGTAGTTCATTTCGCTTGGGGTAAGGTCAGTTTCAGCAAGAATGCTTCTGCCATGGAATTGATTTGAAAAGAAATTGAATTGATTTTGCATAATGATTCCTCCGTTAAATTTAATATACAAGCTATATGTATATAATGTGCTTATTTAGAATTTATATTCATTATATTATCACTAATCATAACATTATTCAACTTTTTTGTGTATTTTTATGCCGTTTTATTTTAATTAATTGTATATATATACTAATAATATTCATTTTAACGGCTAAAAAGCCTTTATTATGCATACATCTTTATTCATTCAAATCAATTGTGTTGATTTTTGAATGGGCGTAAGTTAGGTGATGAGGTGAATAATAATGAATATTTTAGTTGCAATTGCAAATGATAATTTTAAAATCGATCAAATTAAGCAGTTGTTTGATAAGGATCAAGCTTTTGCTAATGACCAGCTTTACTATGATTTTGAAAACCCATCTGTTGATCTAGATCAAATTGACGTTATGATCGGCTATGGTCATGATGAATTGAATTACATGTTGGAAAGTGCCAACTCGCACTTAAAGTGGGTTCAAGCCCTTTCCGCCGGGGTTGATTACTACCCACTAAAGAAGATGCAGGCTAAGGGGGTGATTTTGACCACGGTCAATGGTATCCATGCTGAACCAATTGCCGAATCAGCAATTGGCATGATCTTAGGTCAATATCGCTTCCTATTAGAATCAGCTCGCAAGCAGGGATGGCTAAAGCCAACCCATACCTTGAAGATGATTCATGGTAAGCATGCTGTCATCTTCGGCACGGGCCACATTGGACAACGGATTGCAGAATTACTGGATGCCTTTGGGGCGCAGGTGACGGGGGTGAACCACGATGGTCATTCCGTCGCTGGCTTCGCCAACACCGTTAGTAATACTAACTTGCAAAATCCCGCCATTACCGCGGCTGACATCATTGTAAACGCGCTGCCACTAACCAGTGTAACTGAGGGAATATATAATGAAGCGTTTTTCAATTCTTTAACGAATCAACCGATCTTCATTACCATTGGGCGCGGGCCTAGCACCAATACCGATGATTTATTGGCGGCGATCGATAATCGTAAATTAGGGGCAGCGGGACTAGATGTGACCGATCCAGAACCACTGCCTGCTGACCATCCGCTCTGGCAACGGGAGAACGTGTTGATCACTTCGCATATCTCAGGAATCCATGCTGAATATTTAGAAGAATCATTGCAGATTTTGAACCAAAACTTGGCGCAGTTTAAGCAGGATGGGACAGTGGCAGTTAATGAAGTAAATTATAATAAGGGGTATTAAAAACCATAAAAAATAAGCTCCATCAGAAATTTCCTGATGGAGCTTATTTTAATTTAGCGAATCGCTAATTATGATCGACTACTTAGTAGAAGCGCTGTTCAATTGAAGGTTACTCCAGAAGTAGTTGTTAGCAGGGGAAGTAGTGTAGTTCACAACCCGCTTGTTAACTGGTGACCATGAAAGTGAGAATGCGTTAGGAGCGTAAGCTGTTTGATCATTCATGAATTCTTGCCAATCCTTGAATTGTTTTACTCTGTAACTTTCGTTCCAAGCCTTGTCATTGTTCATGTTAGCCAAGAGTTGGTCGTTTTGCTTGTTTGCAAAGTGTCCCATGTTAAATGCTGCTGAGGTACCGAAGATTCCAGTAGGGGTTGGTTCACTATTAGTAGTGAAGGCACCGGTATAGAAATCAATCTTGTTTTGTTGTGGCTTTTGTAGGATTGCGTAGAAGCTGTTCATTTCCATTGGCTTACCACCAGCGAATTGAACGTTCAAGCCTAGCTTGTGCCATTGTTGCAATTCGTATTGTTGAATTGCAAGGGTAGTGCTAGTTCCTTGCATTGCACCGTAGTAGATCGTAAGTGGTTTCCCATTTGGTTGGGTTCTCCACTTGCCCTTCTTCTTGTAACCAGCTTCATCAAGGAGCTTTTCAGCCTTCTTGAAGTCGTATGGGAATCCGGCAGCTTTACTGTCGTAGTACTTCTTAAATGCTGGAGGAAGGAGCGTGTTAGCGTGCCAGCTAAGTCCGTAACCGAACTTTTTGTAAACTTGATCAAGGTTAAGTGAGTACATCAATGCTTGACGAAGGTTCTTGTTACCCATCTTAGCGTTCTTGTCGGTAACACTAACGCCTTCCTTGTTCGCATGACCAAGGACGAAACCGAAGTAACTAAATGAAAGGGCAGGGGAACCAACGGCAGTGTAATCACTCAACTTCTTGACTTGAGGATATTGACTACTTACACCACCAAATGCGAAGTCGTACTTCTTAGCCTTAAATGCAGCGGCGAAGTTACTTTGTGAAACAACTTGGATCGTGATGTTCTTGATCTTAGGAGTTGGGCCGAAGTAGTACTTGTTAGGAACCCAAGTAGTTGATTCACCTTGTACTTGTTTAGAAAGTTTGTAAGGACCAACGAAGATTGGGTTCTTCCGAACTTGAGCACTGGAAGCAAGCTTGTCAATTGGAACGTTCTTAAAGTATTCGTATGGTTCAGCAGCTTGCCACATCGTAGAATTACCTAAGTACTTCAACGAAGGTGGGAAACTATTGAACTTAATCTTAAGGACATTGCCGTTTTGGCCATCTGGGTATGTAAATCCGGAAATTGTCTTAGCCTTACCAGCGTGATATTCAGCTAACCCATCAATCTTGTTCATATCAGCTGAGTATTGTTGGGAAGTCGTCTTAGGGTTCGCAATGATTTCGTAGGCGTATTCAACGTCCTTTGCGGTAACCTTCATCCCGTTTGACCACTTAGCATCTTTACGAACGGTAACGGTCGCGGTCTTGGTAGCCTTATCAAGCTTCAAATTAGCTAAACCACCATCAACAATCTTGTAGTTCGCATCAACATTGAACAGTGCTTGTTGACCTGGTGAGTATACATCTTGATCTTCAGCATTAACTTGTAATGTAGGAGATGTAATTCCGGCGAATGGTGAATTATTAACTTCAGCAACTTTTAATGTGCTGTTGTTCCCACTAGTGGTTCCCTTTCCTGAGGCATTATAAGAAGTGGGTAAATCGGCATGCTTTGAGCTGCCGCTATTATTGCTGCTGTTTGAACACGCAGCTAACGTAAGTGCTGATAGCATCGCAATTCCTGCTGTCAGCCATTTTTTATGTTTAATCATAAACAATTCCTCCAATAGTGAAACGATATTTTTTTGAAACTAACTCATAAACAATGTTCACCACCTGTTATGTAAATCTATTAATTATTTTTTAATAAAAATATTATAGATAACATTCTAATCATTTTTTAATTAAAATTCAAGTGTTTTATTAAGATTATTTTTAATAAAGTTAAAAATAACTAAAAAATCGGGCGTTTGCCCGATTTCAGTGTGTTATAAAATTAAAAAAAGATTAGTTACCACGTCTTTGCATAACGCTAGTTGATCTTCTAACTGCTTGCCCGATGTAACTGATGGCAAGACACATGATCACCACTTCTGCAGCAGCTGGCAACCAGTTCCACCAGTATTGCGTAATGTTAGTAGGGTCACTGGCGTTTCCAATTAATGTCCCTAGTGAAGGAGTGTTCAATGGGAGCCCAAACCCAAGGTATGATAGTCCGGTTTCAACCCCGATATTTTCGGCGAAGGAAAGGGTCGTATCAACAATGATGAGTGATGAAATATTAGGCATAATTTCGCTAAAGATAATTTTTAGATTGCTAGCGCCAGAAGTTTTAGCCGCAAATACATAGTCGCGGTGCGCTTCTGAAGATGTTCTCGAACGAATTAGCCGAGACGTCCCCATCCAGTAGAAAATCGAAAGGATTAACGTCAACGTAATGGCATTGTAATGGGGAATGATGGTTACCAAAACAATGATGAACATTAGCATTGGAATGATCATCATAAAATCATAGAGTCTTTGCATTGCTAAATCAACAAACCCACCAAAGTAACCTGAAATCAGCCCGTAGGCAATCCCAAAGGTGGACGAAATAATGGTCAAACCAATTGCGATGCCGATTGAATTTCTAGAACCAACGATCAGTTGCTTGGCGATCGAACGCCCAGAAGCATCTGCTCCTAACCAATATTCTGGAGTGAATGGCTTGCTGAAACTATCCATGATGTTAGTTTGCATCATGGCACTTTGGTTGATGAAAAACGATGCGATCACCGTAAATAAAATAAATGATACTAATGCAATAAGTGAAATTAAGGCGAGTTTGTCGGCCTTAAATTCGTTCCAAATCACCCTCAGTTGGGAGGGCGAGGCATTTTCCTCAGCTTCCTTAGTGAGGCGTGCTAAATCATCAGCACTTAAGTTGTTAATGTTTAAAGTTTTGTTCTTCATTTTTACCCCTCCTATTCAACCCGAATTCTTGGATCAACGACACTTAAGATGATGTCAGATAACAACGTCCCAAGGAGGTTCAAGAATCCATATAGTAGCACAAGAGCGGTAATAACAGTGTAATCACGATAGCTAATTGCATTTAGGAATAAGAGCCCCATTCCAGGGTATGAGAAGATTTGTTCCGTAAAGATGGAACCGCCTAATAGTCCTGTGATCGAATAACCCGCAAATGCGGTAATTGGCAACAGCGAATTTCTAAAGATATGGTGTTTGTAGATGTCCTTTACTGGCACCCCTTTAGAACGGGCCGTCTTAACGTAGTCGGAACGCTTAGCATCGATCACTTCAGAACGAAGGTATTGCACGATTCCAGTGGTCCCAAAGAATGCTCCTAAAAGGGCGGGCAAAATGATGTGCCCAATTCTGGAAAGTAAGGTACCACCAAGTCCGCTGGCGGTTGGGGAAACGGAGCCGCTAGTTGGGAACCAGCCGAGTCCATATCCAAAAATCCAAACCCCAAGCACCAAAATAACGAAGAATGGAACTGACATGGTTACGTATGAGTAGATTCGTACCAATGAATCTTGCCACTTACCTTCATGCTTCCCGGCATAAATCCCGAGTGGCAACCCAATTGCGTATGTAAGGACCATGGTAGCAAGTGCTAACCAAAGGGTGTTACCACCCCGTTGCGCAATCAATGTTGTAACTGGTTCTTGGTATTCATAACTCATCCCTAAGTTACCGTGGAATAAGTGGACTAACCAATTCCAGTATTGTTGATACCATGGATCATATAGTCCGTTGATCTTCATCAAGTGATGCATCTGAACGGCATTTAATTTAGGGTTAATGGCTCCTGTAAATGGATCACCAGGCATGGCCTTTGCTAATAGGAACACAAGGATGCTTAGGATAAATAGTTCTGGGATCATAATTAAGACCCGTCTTAAAATTGTTTTCCACATTAGTCTGCCACCTCCTGATCATTGGATTTTTTAAGTTCAGCAATGGCTGTTGCTGGTAATGCCACCCAGTGAGTAGGCGATAGTTGTTGAAGGGGCAAGGCCAATCCTTCGTCATCGTAGTACTGATCGCTTTCTTCACGGTATTTTTGTTCAATTGCAAGGCGGTGCTTGCGGTGGGCTTCGCGTTCATCGACGTTGGTACTTGGAATCGCAGCAAGGAGGCGCTTCGTGTAGATGTGTTGGGGATGGTTGTAAATTTCATCACGGGTCCCAATTTCCACTAACCGCCCCCGATTCATGATCGCAATATTGGTACACATGTGCCGAATAACCCCTAGATCATGGGAAATGAATAGGTATGAAACGTTGAATTCCCGTTGAATTTTCTTCATGAAATTCAAGACCTGCGCCTGAACTGATAGATCCAAGGCAGAAACTGGTTCATCCGCCACGATCAACTTAGGGTTAGTGGCAACGGCCCGAGCGATATCAATTCGTTGTCGTTGTCCACCTGAGAATTGGTGGGGGTACTTATAAATTGATTCGGCACTGATCCCAACAATATCGAGGAGTTCGATCACCCGTAGTTTGATCTCTTCCTTATTTAGATCAGTAAAATTATGCAACGGTTCAGCAATGATATCGTAAATCCGTTTTTCAGGGTTCAAACTGGACATTGCATCTTGGAAAATCATTTGGACATCCTTATTATATTGCATTTTATTGCGGACGCTTTTTTTGGTAATATCTTGCCCGTCGTAAATGACTTCTCCAGACGTCGCTTGTTCCAGACCAACGATCGTTTTACCAGTTGTTGATTTTCCAGAACCGGATTCGCCAACGAGGCCAAACGTTTGGCCAGTTTCAATCTTAAAGCTGACCCCGTCAACGGCCTTGACGTTGTTTACGATGCGGTTCCAAAAACCACCCCGCACTGGGTAGTACACTTTTAAGTCTTTAACTTCTACTAAACTCATACAGCACGGCCTCCTTTAGCTTCATCTGGGAACGCAAAGTTCTTATAGCAGATACATCTGACGAAGTGACCGGCCTCTACTTCATGCATCGTTGGGTGTTCTTCGTGTTGATCAGCTGGGACCCATGGAATCCGTGGGGCGAACTTATCACCAGTCTTAGGCATCTTCTTAAGTGATGGCACCATTCCGTTGATCACGTATAGTTCATCGTTTTCAGAATCTGCTTGCGGAATCGAGCGGATCAACGAACGGGTGTAGGGATGTTCGGGGTGCGTGAAAACCTGCTTTGTGCTCCCCAGTTCAACAATCTCACCAGCGTACATAACCGCCACTCTGTCTGCTGATTCAGCAACCACCCCTAAATCATGGGTGATCAAGATGATTCCGATGTGGTTTTCCTTTTGAATTTTACGAAGCAGGTCCAAAATTTGGGCTTGAATCGTAACGTCAAGGGCCGTCGTGGGTTCATCGGCAATGATCAAGTCGGGCTTACATGCGATCGCAATTGCAATCATCACCCGTTGTCGCATCCCACCGGAAAGTTGATGGGGGAATTGATGCCCCACTAATTTTGGATCATGGATTCCAACTTGGTCGAGTAACTCGATCGCACGGTCGTAACGTTGCTTAGCGTTTAAATCGGTATGGTAAAAGAGGGTCTCACCAATTTGATCACTAATCCGTTTGAGCGGATTCAATGCTGACAATGGATCTTGGAAGATCATCCCAATCTTGCCACCCCGAATTCGATTGTACTGTGCTTCGTTTAATGAAAGTAAGTCTGTTTTACCTTCAAAAATAATTTTCCCCGAAGTTTTGGAATCATTGGGATTTTGTAATCCCATGATGGTCGTGGCAAGGGTACTCTTCCCACAACCAGATTCACCAACAAGTGCTAAAATTTCATCTCTGTTAACCGTAAGATTAATCCCTGAGATGGCGGGATAATACTTGCCATCGATTTTAAAGGACGTCCCAACATTTTGGATATCTAGAATTTGTTGATGAGCTTTACTTGCATCTGTCATTTTAAACCTCACCCTTCAATTGTTATTACCTTTAATAATTATTTCATTAATGCACTATATTCTAATGATAATTTAATCAAAAAGCAAGGATGATTTGAAAATGATAACAATCTTATATTAAATGATTATTTTTATCTAAATTGAATGATTAAAATTAAATTAGATTGGTCGATTTAAATCCAAACAGGAATATTTTGATGAGTAATTTAATCATAATTGGAGTTTAAATCCAATTTGAATTTAATTAATTGAAAATATTTTAAATCCCGTTAATAGTTTGTATATCAACGTTGAAAGGGGATTCTGGTTAACCTATTTGGGACTAAATTAAAAAAGAATTAGAAAAACTGTTGACATTCCCAACTAAACTTCGTAGAATGTAATCAATTAATCAAATCGAATTCAAATAAACAAGATGATCAGGAGAGTAACGATTAAAGATGGTTCAGAAAGTCTACGGTTGCTGTGAGTAGACCGATTCGATATTCGTGAAGATGGCCTGTAATTTGGCGGCGTTGATATTTAAACGTCGATGGGGTGGCAACCATTATTCACTGCACACGTTGTTAGACGTTAGTGAGGATATTTGTGTAAACAATTATCGAAATAGAATGGTACCGCGGAAATCCGCTTCTAGTATATACACTAGGAGCGGATTTTTTTATTTGAATTATGAATCGAAGGGAAGTAACAATATGCCAAAATTTAACGGACAACCATTGCACTACGATATTGTCGGAAGTTTCTTAAGACCAAAAGAATTAAAGGATGCTAGAAAAGACTTTGAAAACCATGCTATCGACCATGATCAACTCACCAAGGTCGAAAACGAAGAAATCACCAAGTTAGTTGCCAAGGAAAAAGAAGTCGGCTTAAAGATCGTGACCGACGGAGAATTCCGCCGCAGCTACTGGCACTTGGATACCTTCTGGGGCTTTGATGGAATCAAGCATACCAAGCAAGAACACGGGTACATCTTCCATGATGTTGAAACCAGAAATGATTCGGCCCAAGTCGAAGGGAAGATTAAATTTAACCCGAACCATCCGGACCTAGTTGCTTACAAGTTCCTCTACAACTTGACGAAGGATGATGACTCGATCGTAGCGCGCCAAAGCATTCCTTCTCCAGCGCAACTATATGCAGAACTAGTGCGGGGCCCTGAAAATATCGCTGCCTTGGAAAAGTTCTATGGTAAGGATACCGATGCATTGGTTCATGATATTGGTCAAGCATACCATGATTTGATCATCGCCCTTTATGAAGTTGGTTGTCGCGATGTGAAGTTTGACGACTGTACTTGGGGGATGCTTGCTGATAAGGACTTCTGGAAGACGATGACCGATAATTATAACGACATCGAAGATTTACAAAAGCTCTACTTACGCTTTAACAACGAAGCACTCAAGGACTTACCTGATGACTTGCGGGTCAGCACCCATGTTTGTCGCGGGAACTACGCTTCGACTTGGGCTGCGAGCGGCGGTTACCAACCAGTTGCCCACACGTTGTTCGCCGAAGAAAACGTTTCTGCCTACTACCTGGAATTTGACGATAGCCGTTCCGGTGATTTCACACCATTAAAGGAAGTTACCCCTGGTAAAGAAGTCGTGTTAGGGCTAGTTACCAGCAAGAAACCAGAATTAGAAGAACCAGCTAACTTGGTTAACCGGATTCATGAAGCAGCTCAATATGTCCCATTGGAAAACTTATCATTAAGTACCCAATGTGGTTTTGCTTCAACCGAAGAGGGTAACCATTTAACCGAAAAACAACAATGGAAGAAAATTAAATTAGTAATCGATACTGCGAATGAAGTTTGGCAAACGGTGCAAAACTAATTCGCATTCACTGAAGGGATGAGTAACTAATTGCCCCCGTCACAGAAAGCTGCGGTTGATGGAAAGCAGTACGGAGGGGTTAGTGAAAATGGTCCTGGATCAATAATCGTTAACGAGCGACTAAGCAAGTTAACGGCGCGTCGAACGCGTTACCAACGAAGAGATGGTGGTCGAACGGCCACTAAGTAGGGTGGTACCGCGTATGAATTACGCCCCTAGGTTCATTAAGTGTGAATCTGGGGGCGTTTTTTAATTGCTAGTAAACGAGGGTGATAAGAATGGCAACAGATGTAATTAATTTCAAAAAAGTTAATAAGTCTTTCGACACCGATGATGGTGTTAACCACGTATTGAAAGACATTGACCTCTCAATTCCGAAGGGCAAAATCTTCGGGGTGATTGGTTACAGTGGAGCTGGAAAGTCCACTTTGATCCGTTGTATCAACGGCTTAGAAAAGCCAACCGATGGAACGGTAACGTTCAATGATCAAACGGTCAACGAACTAGACCACAAATCATTGTTGAACTTGCGCAGTAAGATCAGCATGATCTTCCAACAATTCAACTTGATGCCTGGTAGAACGATTGCTGAGAACATCGCATTACCGATCAAGTACCGCGGCTTCTCCAAAGAAGAAGTGGCCAGCAAAGTCCGTAAACTATTGGACTTAGTCGGGTTACCAGATAAGTATTCCGCATATCCTTCTTCATTGTCAGGGGGGCAAAAGCAACGGATCGCAATTGCGCGGGCGTTGATCAATGACCCAGAAGTGTTGCTCTGTGATGAAGCAACGAGTGCTTTGGATCCTGAAACGACTGATTCGATCTTGGATTTATTAAAGCAGTTGAATCGCGACTACGGGATTACGATCATCATCGTGACCCATGAAATGCACGTGATTGAATCGATCTGTGATGACATTGCGGTGTTGGACAAGGGGAGCATCGTTGAACAAGGCAATGTTTACTCGGTCTTCTCTGATCCGAAGGAAGCGTTGACGAAGAAGTTCATCAACACCACTTCGAACCTGAAAATTTCACAAGAACTGGTCGACACGATCAATTTGAAACCTGGACAGAAATTAATCAGATTGAGTTATCGGGATGGTGAGACGGTGACCCCATTGATTTCCGATATTTCACGGAAATTCAATGTGAACGCAAATATCATCATTGGGGATATCAAATTGATTCAAAAGCAACTATTGGGTGGTTTGATTATCGTCTTAGATGGTAAGCAGGCGGATGTTGATTCTTCTGAACAATATTTACAACAACAAAAAGACGTTGAAGTGGAGGTGATTGATAATGCTAGATAAGTATTTTCCAAACGTTGGTGCTAACTGGCAAGCATTTACAGAATCGATCCTAGAAACGATTGAAATGGTGATCATCGCTGGTTTGATATCCTTCGTCGTGAGTTTAGTGTTAGGAATTATCTTAGTGGTTACCCAGTCTGATGGGATTGCACCCAATCGGGTCGTCTGGAACATCGTGGATAAGTTGATCAACCTCTTCCGATCGATTCCATTCATCATTTTGATCGTTGCGTTGATTCCACTTACGACCGCGATTTCTGGAACTGCGATTGGGGTACGAGGGACCATTTTCCCACTGGTAATTGGGATCACGCCCTTCTTTTCCAGACAGATTGAATCAGCATTGAACGATACCGATTCTGGTTTGGTCGAAACTGGTGAAGCAATCGGGTTGACCAATTTCCAAATCATTAAGTCGATCTACCTGCACGAAAGTATCTCAAGTTTAACCAGAATGACCACCACGACCATTGTGAGTCTGGTCGGGTTGACCGCCATTGTCGGAGTTGTTGGTGGTGGGGGCTTAGGAAACTTTGCCATCCAATATGGTTATCAACAAAACCAATTCGACGTAACGTTGGCATGTATTATCGTGTTATTGATTATCGTAACGATCGTCCAAATTTTAGGAACATTAATATCTGAAACATTAAAACATTAGGAGATGGCATAAATGAGCAAGAAGAAAAAATTACAATGGACATCCTTAGGGATTGTCGGAGTATTAGTCGTTATTTTAGGATTCGTGATTTTCTCAGGAAAGGGAAATTCAAATTCAACTAGTTCTAGTTCTGATGGTGGCAAGACCAAGGTTGTGAATGTCGGGGTTACTGGTTCGACCGATATTCCAATCTGGAAGGAAATCAACAAGGAATTGGCCAAGGAACATATTTACGCCAAGGTCAAGGTCTTTAGTGATGGGGATGCGTTGAACCAAGCAACTGCCAACGGGCAAATTGATATTAACTCATTCCAACACTATGCATTTCTAAAGCAAGAAGAACAACAAAAGCATTATAAGTTTGCTGTCATTGGACAAACATACATCCAACCATTGAACATCTACTCCAAGAAGATCAAGAGCGTTAAGGACCTCAAGGATGGCGATAAGATCGCAATTCCAAACAACCCAACCAACGCTGGACGGGCTTTGAAGGTGCTTGAAAAGGCCGGTTTGATCAAGACTAATCCTAAGAAGGGTTACTCCCCAACTTTGACTGACATCACTAGCAACCCTAAGCACCTTAACATTATTGAAGTTGACCCTGCTGCCATCTTGAAGTTATTACCAAACTTTGCAGCTGGAATTACGAATGCTAACTACGTTCAAGCTAACCACATGAATCCAGCTAAGGATTCCATTTTCCAAATCGCACCTGATATTAAAGATCCATACAACAAGCCTTGGATTAACATTTTGGTAACACGGGAATCAGAAAAGAACAACGCTACATTTAAGAAGGTGGTTAAAGCATACAATTCTAAGGCAGTTTATGATTTAATCAAGAAGGAATACCAAGGCGTTGATGTTCCAGCATTTAATTACTAATTCGATAAACTTAAATTTTAAAAACAGGAAGGTTGATTATTTATGGCTAAAGTAGAAAGTTTCACACTCGATCACACAAAGGTTCATGCTCCATACGTTCGTTTAATTACTGAAGAAAAGGGTGAACATGGCGACGTAATTTCCAATTACGACCTCCGCTTAGTTCAACCAAACGAAGAAGCAATTCCAACCGCTGGGTTGCACACCATCGAACACCTCTTGGCAGGCTTGCTTCGTGACCGCCTTACTGGCGTGATCGACTGTTCCCCATTTGGTTGTCGGACTGGTTTTCATTTAATCACTTGGGGTTCACATTCCACTGAAGACGTTGCCAAGGCATTGAAGAGCTCCTTAGAAGAAATTGCTAACAACGTTGAATGGAAGGACGTTCAAGGAACAACTGCTGAAAGTTGTGGAAACTGGCGTGATCATTCGCTCTTCTCCGCTAAGGCATGGGCAAACACGATCTTGGATCAAAAGATTAGTACCGACCCATACGTTCGGAAAACGATTTAATTAGGCTAATTTAACTGAGGAGGGATCGGCATGGCACTATTTGACAACTACATCGTTCGCGCAATCTTACTGGTGGGTTTTTGGGTGGCATACCTGGCCCTCGTTAAGTTCGCGTTTCGCAAGAAACCATCGGATCAAAAATATAAGCATAAGTAAAAAAGATGAACTCGTCACGAGATGGCGGGTTCATCTTTTTTTGGTTTGAAAGCAGATTGATTGAAATTAATGAATTTGAACGCATATAATATGGGCATCAAATAAATTAAAGAGGGCGTTCAAATGAAAATTGGATTTATTGGTACTGGAGTCATGGGAACTGGAATGGTTCTTAACTTACTCAAGCATGATTATGACGTAACCGTTTATAATCGGACGAAATCACATGCTGAAACCGTTATGAATGCAGGCGCTAAGTGGGCGGATACTCCTAAGGCATTAGCGGCTGAAGTCGACGTAGTGTTAACGATCGTCGGGTTCCCACAGGATGTTGAGGAAGTTTACTATGGCGATGACGGGTTATTTCAATCTGCCAAGGCGGGCCAAACGTTGATCGAAATGACCACCAGTAAGCCGAGTTTGGAAGTTAAAATTGCTCAAACTGCTGATGCCAAGGGAATTAAGACCCTGGATGCACCAGTTTCTGGTGGTGATGTTGGTGCTAAGAAGGGGACGCTGACCATCATGGCGGGTGGTGATCAGGACGTCTTTGACGAAATGAAGCCAGTTCTAAGCGCGATGGGTAGTAACGTCAACTTATTCGGTGGCCACGGCAAGGGGCAACACACTAAGATGGCCAACCAAATCATGATTGCGGGGACCATGACCGGGCTTTCTGAAATGTTGGCCTACGGAAAGGCGGCTGGGTTGGACCTGACCGCGTTGGTCAAGACCGTTTCCCAAGGTAGTGGGGACAACTGGAGCCTGGATAACTACGGGCCACGGATTTTAGAAGGCGACTTCAAGCCTGGGTTTGCGGCGAAGCACTTCTTGAAGGACCTTCGGATTGCTCTGCAGGAATCCGAAAAGATGGATGTGCCACTTCCAGCAACTGAGCAGGCCAAGTCACTCTACGAAAAGATGGTCGATCAAATGAACCTGGGCAACGATGGAACCCAGGGGTTGGTGAAGTTGTATGAGAAGTAAGATGAATTAATAAAACGTAGAAGGATATAAATTGACTTTCTAATCAACGAAACTATATCATATAGAGAAATAAAGAGCCCTGATTGCAGTCAGGACTCCTTAATTAGCAAACTGCTTTAAGAGCAGTGTCTCAGTTAGATATTAAACACCATTAGCCGCTCACATCACTTCGCCAAAAGCTTGGGGCGGCTTTTTTGTTACTTTCGATCGTTGAAATACACGAATATATTATTGTTTTGATTGTAACTTGCTAGTGATTGTTTTAATTAATTCTTACTAATTAATAGTGTAACTGTTCATTTTTATTAAATTAATTATCACCAAACATTTCATCATGAGTACCAATATTGATAGTAGTTACAATTAAATTACCATAGTTAATAGAATAAGTTACTATAATATCATTTAATGGATTTGATTTACCTCCCTTAGGAGTATCTCTAATGTGAAATTCTCTGTAATCGCTTAGTTGGTAAGATAACTGATGATCATTGAATTCCTTTGGCAAACTATTCATATCTAAAAGTACATCAATGGCCTCACGAACTTCGCTAACTATTGATCTATCAAGTTTAGCCAACTTTTTAAGGTTTCGGTTAAACTCGGGGCTAGGTCTAAATCTTAATTTTGCCATTAAAACTGATTCCAGTACTCATCATTAGATTTAACAATCGGATCAGGAGCAATGATTCCCTGGCGAATTAATTGGTCACGCGCAATGGCATGTATTTTTGTATCTGGTTCTGATTGAGCAAACTTTTCAAGCCAATTTAATTTTTCCTGACTTACCACTGCAATCGATTTATTATTACTTCTAGTTACATAAATAGTTTCATTTTCATTATTAATTTGATCTAAATATTTTTTTAGTTCATTTCTAAAGTTGCTTTGGGTAATAGCTAGCGTCATTTTACCAGTCCTCCTTGTGGATTGTTTATAGTAATTGTACGTTATTTAGTACATTGATTCAATTGATAGTTATTTTATTTGCTATTTAAAATCTAAACATTTAAATTGACTTTCTACTCAGCGAAGCTATATCATATAGATAAATAAAAGAGCCCTGACTGCAATCAGGACTCCTTAATTAGCAAGCTGCTTTAAGAGCAGTGGCTCATTTTACAAACAACTATAACAATTAGTCGCCCGTATCACTTCGCCAAAAGCTTGGGGCGGCTTTTTTGTTACTTTCGATCGTTGAAATACACAAACATCGTAAATAATAACGATAGTTCTTGCATCAACAATGATAACGCTTGGTAAGCGTTCATCGTAACTGACTCGTTGCCTTCCATTAGATTTATGATGCATAAGCATCACCTCCAATCAAAGTCCGAGCCACCGCCCTCAAAACTAAATGCTAATTGAAAATAATTATACCATATGTAAATATTGAGTTAGATCTAAACATTTAAATTGACTTTCTACTCAGCGAAGCTATATCATATAGATAAATAAAGAGCCCTGATTGCAGTCAGGACTCCTTAATTAGCAAACTGCTTTAAGAGCAGTGGCTCAGTTAGATATTAAATAGAATTAGTCGCCCGCTTCACTTCGTCAAAAGTCTGGGGCGTCTTTTTTGTTTCACCTAAAATTATACGATCTATATAAAAATACTTATCATCATTACACTACAAAGGGATGGTTCATAATCAACTACTTTAAAAGCATTGCCCTCATCATTTCATACCTCATCCTATTGGTTGGAGTGATTATGGTTAGCGTCGGCTGGTCACTATTTAAATTCCGCGCCCTTAGAAATAAGCCAGCCTGGGATGGATGGGGTGGCAAGGTACTGAAAGCTGGAATTTGGGTATTGATTCTCGGTTTGATATTAACTGGGGCATCGTTATATTTACTAGGCAATTAAAATTAAAAAGCGTCCACAAGTTTTTAAACATAACTTGTGGGCGCTTTTTGGATTCACTTAAAATTTAGATGATTACATAGATATTATTTAGCCAGGGAGGCTTAGACAATAATTTAAACGTTATTTTGCTTCCTTATGATTTCCTTTAATTCATTGATTTCATTACTCATTTTATCAAGTTTATCATTAATTTCTCCAATGGAAGCAAGTTGAACTTGATTAATCTTAAAGCTATTAGGAATTGAATTATTATTAAGTTGATCAATCTTAGCATGCAAAATTCTAAGTTCACTTTCAGATTTGAGATTAACATGATAGTCATTATCTGAAGATAGGTGATCGCGATGACCAGCTCGATTTTGACTCATCATGATAACTGGAGATTGAAGCGCCGCCAGACAACTTAGTGCTAAGTTTAAAAGGATGAACGGGTAGGGGTCGAATTTTGCGCCAAATAAATGAACCACGTTAATAAACATCCATGCTAACAGAACCATTGTAAATACGATAATGAAGCTCCAACTACCACCAAACTTAGCAACCATATCAGCTACTTTTTCACCAAAGGTGGCATCTTGATTGAGTTGATTATTAATATTTTCAATTTTATAATCACTAGCATTTAATGATTCGGTTAACTTGCGGTTAATTTTATTATTCTTGGTCTCATTATTATCAATTAATTGATTGATAATTTGAATTTGGTAGTGCAGCGCATGGTGTTTACATATGAAATCATCTCCGCGTACTTTAGGATAATCTGCCCTAATGTGTCCTAGTACAGTTGATCCAACGTCCTTTATTAAATAACCATCCTTAATATTAAATTCTTTTCCATCCACTAAACATTTCTTTTTTTCCATAATAATTCTCATCTTCTTTATAACAATTAATTAGATATAATTTTTAGGGTATAAAAGAAGCATTATCACCAAAAATTAATGATAATACTTCTTTTTTACTAAATACTTGGTGCGTTATCTTCCTTATGCTTCAATAGACTTGAAAGGTAGATTAAACCTGCAGCCACGATTCCAATGATCAAAATTACCCATACGGCAGGGGCCATTGTTGCAGATCCACTTTGGTAGTAAAGGGAATTGTTGAACATTTGGAGACTGAAGCGCAGTGGTAACCAACTGTAGATGAAGGTTCTGTAGAATGAACCCAGCATTTCTGGAGCATAACTCATCATTGAAGTGGAGAAGATCCAAACCACAATTAGAATTGGCCAACCACCTAACCCGGTCCAGTCTAGAACTGTGGTTTGAATTAGGTAGAATACGAACATGTTGAAGAATAGCAATAGAATTGCCTGGCTAACATTCGGGAACGGAACGCCGTATGCGCTGAGCAAGAAGTAAATGGTAAATGATAGTACAACCGACATAATTGCACCAGATAACATTTGACTGTTAATTTCAGAAACTGAGAAGTGGCCATCTGGACTAGCCTTCTTGTGTTCACGCCATAATAGGATGGCTGGTAGCATTGAACCGAACCAAGCGAGCACTACGAGTAGCATTGGAGCAACACCATGGGCACTTTTACTTGGAATCTTATGAACAGTAGTCGTTTTGACGTTGATCGAGTTGTTGACGGCAGCCCATTGAGCGGCAGTTAATGAAACGTTCTGCTTGGCAAGTGCAGCTTGCTTTTGTTGGGTCACCCGTTGGTTCAATGCTTGTCCCATGTTTGTAAGGGCAGTGGTTAAAGTGTTAGCAGCAGTTGCGTTCATCCCTTGGTTAATGATGACGTTAATTTCAGCAGCTGCAGGCTTGTTACTTAATTCAGCGGTAGCAGCTTTCAGTTGAGCTTGCATTTGTGCAGGGAGGGTCGTCTTTTGTTGAGCAGCGGTGAGTTTTTGACTGATGACCGTTGCCTTCAAGTAATTTTGTTGACTGGTTAAGTTATCATCAAAATTCTTCTTAATTACCACGGCCCCGTAGTACTTCTTATTCTTAAAGCCATCGGTTAACTCTGATTCATTTTTGACCTTGACCCACTTGATTGCAGCGGACTTTTTATCAAATTTTTTCTCCAACTGACTTTTAATTTTATTACTGGTCGTGCCGTTTGAACTATCTACCAATGCGACTGGAAGTTGTTTCATCTTCATGGTGGTATTGGTACCAACCTGTGCGACTGAGAATAGTCCAAGGACTACGATCATTAAAATGACGTATAGCCAGAATGCTTTACTCTTAATAACTTTGAACATATTAATGATCCCCTTTGAATTAATTTAAGATTCTATATACTATCTTAAATTATTCTAAAGGTGATTCAATCATCAATTTACGATAAATGTCTTATTTTCAAAACAAATTAAAAACGCCTTTGTTGGTCACAATGTTAATAAAGGATAAAATTTGCTCTTCACTATACTGGGGCTTACTTAACCAAAGTTTAATGATTCCAACTAATCCCGTAGCGTGATAGCTACAAATTAAATCAATTTCTGAATCAGAACGATTGGGATTGATTTCTCTTATGGAATTTTTAACCATATCAAATAGCTTATTTTCAAGACGGTCGTGAAAGCCGCTTTGTGATCTGGGGCTAATTAAAATGCTAAGGTTATGCTGATCATTTGCAAAAATATCGAAAATACCACGGATGTTATCTTCATCAAATAGTGAATGGGTGGCTTGAAAATGATCAATTATTCGATAACGTTGCTGTTCTAATTTTTCAATCATTTGATCTTCATAGGATTCAATTAACGCTTCCTTATCAACAAAGTAACGATAAAAGGTACTGCGGTTAACGTCGGCTTGTTCAACAATATCATTGACAGAAATTCGATTTAGCGGGCGCTTGGTCAGTAATTCTAAGGTTACATCAATTAGTTTAGTTCTAGTTTGGTTGGCCTTTTTTTCGTAAACTCCGATAGTGATCACATCCTTAAATTTAAATTATACACAAAAAGACCACCACATTAGAAATGTGATGGTCTTTATCGATTTAACTATTTAACTTCTTCGCTAGTTTCTTGATCCCGTTGATCAGGAATTGCTGAATTAGCATGGGAGATACTGTAAGTGAAGTAAATGATTACCCCGATGATGAACCAAACGACGGAGTAAACCTTAGCTTCGTAATCAAGCCCTAAGAAGATGGCGAGTGAACCCAAGAAACCAAGGGCAGGGAAGATTGGGTAAAATGGTGCCTTGAATGGTGCAACTGGCAAGTCCTTACCTTCACGTCTTCTAAGTGGGTACATTGCAAGGGATACGAACATGAATGCGATCAAAGTCCCAGTTGAAATCAATTCAGCCAAGAATGTGAATGGGAAAACCCCACCCATGACGATTCCAACGATTGTGATAACCCAAAGGGCAACACTTGGCAAGTGGTTCTTGTTAAGCTTACCAGCAACCTTAGGAAGCATCTTGTCACGACCAAATGAGTAGATCAAACGTGAACCAGCCATCATCATGGCGATCAATGCAGTGAACATTCCAAGAACGGCAACTGCAGTAACAACTGAAGAAATGATTACGTGACCTTGTTGTCTCAATGCCCAACCAACTGGTTCAGCGTTGTTAGCGTAGTTAGTGTATTTGAACATTCCAACCAATACTAATGAAACAAAGACGAAGAAAATCGTACCGATGATCAATGAACCAATGATACCACGAGGCATTGTCTTCTTAGGGTTCTTAGCTTCAGCAGAGTTAGAAGCAATTGAATCAAACCCAATGTAGGATAGGAAGATGGTTGAAGCACCAGCGTAGATTCCTTGCCAACCACCAAAATCAGTTCCTGGCTTATTAGCAGGAATAAATGGAACGTAGTTTTGCGCCTTAATGGCAGTAGCACCAACCACAATAAACGTAACGATGGCAAGTAACTTAAGTACAACCAATAGGTTAGCAACCTTAGAACTCTTATCATCACCTAAGAATAGGATGAAAGAAACGATTGCAACGGTTAGGACGGCAATAATATCAACGACCCCACCGTTAGTTCCTAGTCCATATGCGAGGGAGTTAGGTAATTTCCAACCTAATGGTGAAATTAATCCCTTCACATTGGCGGAGAGCCCAGATGCCACGAAGGCAACGGCAATTAAGTATTCAGCTAGCAACGCCCAACCGACGATCCAGCCCCAGAACTTTCCAAACACCACGCTGACCCATGAATAAGCGGATCCGGCAAATGGTAATGATGACGCCATTTCAGCATAGTTTAGGGCAACTAAACCAGCAACGATGGCAGCAACTAAATATGAGAACACAACCGCTGGACCAGTATGTAGCGCAGCCACAATTCCTGGAAGCGTAAAGATTGAGGTAGAAAGGATGGTCCCAAGTCCTAATGCCAAGAAGTCCTTAACGGTTAGATTCTTTTCGAGGGCCTGATCCTTCTTTTGATAAAAGCGGAAGTCCACTTTTTCATTCATTTTTTTCCAAACAGACATACACAAAACTCCTTTTATTTTTACCAGCCAATGCCTTTCAAGGCCGCTGAATCTTTAATTATACCATTCTTTAAATCATTCATGGCATGTTTTATAATTTCTAATCCTTCGTATAGTTCTTCCTTAGTAATGACTAACGGAGGTTGGAACCTTAAAATATTACCGCGAACGGTAATCATTAACGCTCCTAGTTCAAAAATGCGATAAATTAACTTAGTTGCTGCTTTATCATCTGCCTTTCCAGTATTAGGGTCAACGATGTTAATTCCACCATTTAAACCGTATAATCGTACGTCCCCGATGAAATTGAATTGCTTTTTTAAGTCTTGGAAGTACTGTTCGGCATATTGACCGAGTTCATGACTTCTTTCAACGAGGTGCTCTTCTTCAATAACATCTAAAGTAGCAAGAGCTGCTGCTGCTGAAACCGGATTTCCAGCAGTCGTATAAACATTCCCAGGGGTTCCTAATGAATCCATAATTTCCTTCCGTCCCACTACGGCACTGAGTGGTAATCCCGAAGCAATTGACTTACCAACTGCAATTAGATCGGGATGGATATCTGGGAAGTGATCAATTGACCACATTTTACCAGTTCGTCCTAACCCTTGGTTAACTTCATCGATTGCTAATAAGATGCCATTTTCATGGGCGAACTCAGCTACCTGTCTCATGTATCTTTCTGGGACCTTAGCAAATCCACCATCACCTTGAATGGCTTCGATTTCAATTAACGCTGTTTCATCAGCGGGTAAGTAAGTGTCAAATGGTAATTTAAAGGCTTCGAACATTCGATCGATAAATTCGTCTTCAGTCTCACCTTCGTGTTTGTACCAAGGACTAGGGAAGGGCACCTTTACAACACCAGGTAACAATGGCCCAATTTTTCTAGTCATGTTTAAGCTCACGCCTGATGTTGTAATGGAACCATAAGTAGAACCGTGATAAGCACCGGTGAAGCTAACTATGTATTGACGTCCTGTATAGGCTCTCGCAAACTTAATGATTGCGTCGTTAGCATCTGAACCTGAATTTCCCCAGGTAACCTTAGCAGCCCCCTTGATTGGCGCAATTTCAGCCAATCTTTTTGCAAGCCTAGTTTCCGGTTCGGTCGCAAAGTAAGCGGGGGTATACTGAATTAGCTTAGCAGCTTGATCTTGAATGGCTTTTACAACTTTGGGATGGGAATGACCAGTATTAGTGGATGAAGCGCTGGATAATAAATCAATATATTTATTATCGTCAGCATCCGTTAAAATGGCTCCCTGACCAGATTTGATAACGATGTCAAAGTATTTAATTCTGGAAGCTTTTGCGTAATATTTACGCTCCTCTTTTGTTAAATGCTTATTTTCGTTTGCCATGTGAACAACTCCTTCATTAGTTTTATCAATTTAGATGTGATTAAAATTAAAATTGATAATTGATTCTAATTAGTTTTTAATTATATATGGATTTATTAAAATGTCAAATCGAGATTGAGTGATGGACCTTGATAACTTACTAAAATAAAAGGGCTGAAGCGCAATTGCTTGCGACTCAGCCCGTTTTTTATATTTAATCATATTTAATTGTAGTAATTACCAAATTCCATTGCCATATATAAATCATTAGTGCCAGCAGCATGATAAAAACTAATCCCGACTTCCTTATTATTTGAATCCATGTCATTGACGTAGTGACCATGTTCATTACCGTCACCATTTTCAGGACCCTCAGCTTGAAAGGCAGTGATAATTTTATTGCTAACAGAAGCGGGGGTATCACCGCCAACGTAGAAGGACTTCCCCAGATTTTCAGCAAGGAAAGTAGAGTGCTTATTAATATCAAGGCCTAGTTGTTGTGCATCATCATATGCAATTAGGTTGTTGTTCGCATCCCGATGGTTGAAGTTAGATGCAATTTGTTGTGCCCGCATTTGAGCAATCTTAGTTAATTGGTCATTGATCGTTAGTGAAGCAATCCCTGAAGCATTTCTAATTGCGTTAAGTTGGTTGAGTGCTGATTGAGAAATTGCGGAAAGGGTATTAGGATCGTCCCAGTTAACGCCACTTTGATTCATTAAACTTAAAACGGTGCTACTTGGGTTATTGCTAGCGGCGTTACTGTAATCCATGTTAGGGATTGCAGTGGATGCATTCGGATCGGTATTGGTTGTTTGATTTGTATCCGTTGATGGATTGCTATTCGTGTTTTGAACCGCGGTAGATGTTTTTGTTGTATTAGTGCTTGGGTTTGTTTTTTTCTTAACGGTAGTTGTCTTAGTTGTGATCTTATTAAGAGTACTTAATTTGAACCAGCCGACTTTATTACCATTTTTAGTGAGGAGTGCGTATTTGACCCCATGAACCGAAGCAATCGATGCTGATGAAAATGACCCAGAGAGCTTGTAATTGCTTTTCCCCTTTACCTTTTTAGAGGTGGGTAAACTATTGTACATGGTTGTTTTTTTAACTTTTGATTGGTATGTAATCGTTTCTTTTGCTTGAGCACTTTCAGTTACTTTAAAGCTGGACAAAGTTACAAATGCTAAAATGCTGATAATTAAAAATTTATGATTGCTCATACAAAGGACCCCTTAATTATGAAAGATTATATTGGATTAACAAACTTAGTATAACGTATTTTAAATCTAATTTCGAAATTTTTTAGAACATAAAAAAAACGAAGCCATTTAATTGGCTTCGTTTTTATCGATATATCCAAACGTCCTTGTCAATATCTATCCTAACCCTTTTTTATTAAACATCAAGTAAAAGCAACTTATTTTTCGATATGCAGGGTCATTGCATTGATGGCAACGATCACCGTACTCATTGACATTAAAATTGCTCCAACCATTGGGCTTAGAATGATTCCAGCAAATGCTAAGATACCAGCTGCTAATGGGAGGGCGATAATGTTATATCCAGCTCCCCACCAGAGGTTTTGGACCATCTTATCTTCAGATGATCTAGCTAGTTTCAACAGGGCGATGACATCTTTTGGATCGCTATTAACTAAGACAACATCGGCTGAATCAATCGCAACGTCGGTTCCAGAACCGATCGCAATTCCTAAGTTAGCCTTAGCCAAACTGGGGGCATCGTTGACCCCGTCACCAATGAACATGACGGCACCAGCTTGTTGATACTTGGTAACTAATTTTTGCTTGTCTTCTGGCTTCAAATTAGCTTCCACCTTAGTGATACCAAGCGTTTTGGCAACCTTATTCGCAGTTTGCGCATTATCACCAGTCAACATTACAGGTTGGATATTTTGGGAAATCAAGTACTTGACCATCTTATCTGAATCAGGCTTGATTTGATCACCTTCAGCAACTAGGGCAAGAGCTTTACCATTAGCAACTAAATAACTAACCGTATTCCCCTGTGAAGCAACTTGGTTGAATTGTTGTTCATCAAATTGAATCTTTTGTTCAGTGAGATACTTACTAGAAACCACTTGGTAATCCTGGCCATTAATGGTTGCTGATAATCCAGCACCAGTAATTTGCTTAACGTTCTCAGCACTTTCTAGCTGCAACTTCCGTTCCTTAGCAGCTGCTAAGATCCCACTGGCTAACGGGTGGCTAGAGGTTTGTTCGGCACTAGCGATTAACTTAAGGGCATCGGAATCTGAAAGTGAATCAGAAAGACTCTTTACCACGTTGACCTTGAATTGCCCCTGGGTTAGTGTCCCAGTCTTATCCATTAGTGCATATTTTAACTTCTTGGTTCCTTCCAATGCATCCCGATTTCTAATCAATAATCCATTGGTAGCCGCAAGGGCTGTCGTCCGTGAAACGACCAGTGGAATTGCCAGCCCCAATGCATGGGGACATGCAATAATTAAAACGGTAACGGCAGTGGTAGTGGCAAATGAAACACCACTTACGAAGCTCCAAATCAGCCATGCAACAATGGCGATGGATAATGAAGCGTAAAAGAGGTAGCCAGACACCTTATCAGCAAGGTTTTGATTCTTCGACTTACTGTTTTGGGCGCTGGAAACTAAGTCCTTTACCTTGGAAAGGTATCCAGAATCACCAGTCCCTGTAACCTTGAATTGAATACTACCATCATCATTGGTAGAACCACCAATCACTTTATCATTGACATTCTTGTCAACACTTCTGGATTCACCAGTAACTAGCGATTCGTTGACCTTACCACTACCATCGATAATCACACCATCGGCTGGAATCTTTTCACCAGCTTTGACTAACACGATGTCGTTATTTTTTAAGTCATTTAATGAAATCGCCTTAAAGCTACCATCAGGTTGCTTCACACTGGCGGTGTTAGGCAATAAATTAGAAAGTTTATCAACGGCGGAGCCAGCATTCATGATCGTATTCATTTCGATCCAGTGCCCCAATAACATGATGACGATCAGGGTAGCTAATTCCCAAAAGAAATTGCTGACCATCGTGCCACTATTAGATAAATTATTGTGAATCACTGAATAAAGGCTGTAAACATACGCAACCGAAATCCCCATTGAAATTAATGACATCATGGCGGGTTGTTTCGATTCTAATTCACCCTTAGCACCACTAAAGAATGGCTTGCCACCATAGAAGAATAAGATGGTCCCTAAAATGGCAACGACCCAATCCGATCCCTTAAAGAAGAATTGGAAGGGCAGCTTCATGCCCATCATTGGTGACATGATCAAAATTGGAATCATTAAGACAAAGGAGACCCAGAACTTTTGTTTTAGATTTCCCATGTTCATCATGTGGCCACCATGCATCATCATCATTCCGCCACCGCTCATGTCCATGCCTTTCATATCATGGTGACCATGACCCATGTCCATGCCTTTCATATCATGATGACCGTGATCCATGTTCATGCCTTTCATATCATGATCACCATGACCCATGTCCATGCCCTTCATATCATGATCACCATGACCCATGTCCATGCCCTTCATATCATGATCACCATGACCCATGTCCATGCCTTTCATATCATGATCATCGTGATTCATTTTCATACCGTGGTGGTCTTGATCGTCATTACCGCTGTCTTCTGAATCCTTGTCATCATGGTGTTGATGGTCGTGGCTGCAGTGCTTATGACCATTTTCATCAACCGTACAGCAGCTATCATGCTTATCATCATGGTGCATCTTTTGCATATCCTTATCATTCATTTTCATACCATTCATCTTATCGTCTTTCATTCCATGTCATCTCCACATCTCATGTATTGATCATCTAAACAGTTACATTGAACCTTATCGGGAGCCGTTTTCTTCTTTTCGTTCAATTTATCGATTAACATTTGGATATCATCCTTGCTGATCGAAAAATTATCGATAATCGTCCCGACTTCTTTGCCCACTTTCATCTCACACATGTTATTGAATAAGTCGACTGAAACAGCATTCATGGCATCCTTTTCACTAATGTTTGGTGAGTAGATGTATCCACTGCCGTTCTTTTTAGTGTTCAGATAGTTTTTATTCTTGAGCCGAGTGATTAACGTTTTGGTAGTTGACGGCTTCCAGCGGTTCTTTTTTTCCATTTCATCAATGATGCTTCTGCTCGTACACTGCTTTAGCGTCCAAACGATTCGCATTACGCACCATTCAGAATTAGTAATACTAACTGTATCATTCACCATATCACTTCCTTTATCGAACTGTTCTACGGGTATAATATACCATTTTGGTTTACATGTGTAAACAAAAACGCTCAATCAGCAATTTGAATCAATTTATGATTAAATTGAATTAACGAAATTAATAATTACGCAGGAGGAATTTTAATGGCAAAGTTTATTTTTAACCCCAATCCGATCGCAGAACTTGCTAATGAGTACGATTTGATCGTGATTGGTTCTGGATCAACTGGGTTGGTCGCTGCATTACAAGCATATGAGTTGGGGGTACATCCAGTGATTTTAGAAAAGATGGGTCAACTCGGTGGGAATACCAATCGGGCATCATCAGGGATGAATGCTGCCGAAACTGAGGTGCAGTTAAATCATCACATCGTGGATAGTTTTGATGCTTTTTACAACGATACCTTTATTGGCGGGGACAAGCAGAACAACCAAGCGATGCTGCATTACTTTACAACGCACGCGGCATTGGCAATTGACTGGCTCGCCGACCATGGAATTAAATTGGATGATGTTACGATCACTGGCGGGATGAATACGAAGCGGACGCACCGTCCTAGCAGTATGGCCCCAATTGGTAATTTCTTAGTCACTTCGCTTTTAAAGTTGATTGAAAAAGCCCACATTCCAGTTTTTAATCAAGTCACTGTTCAAAAATTGATTAAAGATGCTGATAAGGTTACTGGGGTGGTTGCAGAGCTAACCGATGGATCCCAAAAGCAGATTAACGGATCTGCCGTGATTCTGGCAACGGGGGGCTTTGGCGCTAGCAAGTCCGTTATTGCAAAGTATCGGCCCGACCTCGTTCACTACCGCACCACGAATCAACCTGGGGCGACTGGCGATGGGCTCAAATTAGCAACCGATATCGGAGCGGCCCTTGTTGACATGGATAAAATTCAAGTCCATCCCACCGTTCAGCAGGATAACGACCATGCCTTTTTAATCGGTGAGGCGGTGCGCGGAGAGGGAGCAATTTTAGTTGATGCGAACGGGAAACGGTTCGTAAATGAACTAGCGACCCGAAAGAATGTCATCGCTGCGATCAATGGACTGGCGGATAAGAGTGCCTATCTAATTTTTGATCAGGGCGTTCGTGAACAGGTAAAGGCAATTGAATTTTACGACTCAATTGGGCTGGTTGAACATGGCCCTAGTTTAGCCGAACTATCCGTAAATATCGGTGTTGATACAGAAACACTGCAAGCAACCGTTGAACAATGGAACCACGCGGTCGCAAATCATTTCGATGAATCATTTGGGAGAAGGACGGGAATGGAGCGGCAATTGAGCCATGCCCCATTCTTTGCGATCCACGTTGCCCCAGCGGTTCATTACACAATGGGGGGCTTAAAGGTCAATCAACTGACCCAGGTACTGAATCACAATGGGCAGCCAATTGCAGGATTGTTCGCTGGTGGTGAAGTAGCCGGTGGTTTACATGGTGATAACCGAATTGGTGGAAACTCGATTGCAGAAACCGTCATTTTTGGGCGTCAGGCGGGGCAACAGGCTTATCGATATCTGCAACATGATTAAACAAAAAACCATTTCCGAATTTTCGGAAATGGTTTTTAAATTAGTCTAAACCGTTTAAGTTATTAGTGTATTGACTGAGTCGTAAGACCGTCTTGGGATCGGTATGGTCAGCTGAGACCCCGTCCTTTCTATCAAGCCCATCGATTTGTTTCATTTCATCATCGGAAAGGCTGAAATCAAAGATATCAACGTTTTCCTTGATTCTTTCTGGTTTGGCACTTTTGGCAATTGAAACGATGCCGCGTTGGAACAACCATCTGAGCATTACTTGACCCACGCCCTTACCGTGAGTTTCGGCAATTTGCGAAAGGGTCGGGTTAGTAAAGATATGGTCGTAACCCTGTGCAAATGGGGCCCAGGCTTCTGGTTGGATGCCATAACTCTTAAGGTAATCGACCGTGGCCTTTTCTTGGTTCCAAGGGTTGATTTCGATTTGGTTAATCGCTGGTTTAACCTTGTTGAATTGCGCTAAATCGGTAATTTGGTAATCAGGGAAATTAGAAACCCCAATCGATTTGATCTTACCTGCGGTTTGCGCTTCTTCCATTGCCCGCCAGGAACCATAGTTATCACCATAAGGTTGGTGAATGAGGTAGAGGTCGAGGTAGTCTAATTGTAATTTTTCAAGGGAACTATCAATCGCTTTCTTGGTCTTATCGTACCCGTTATCGCTGATCCAAACCTTGGAAGTAACGAACAACTGGTCACGTGGAATCCCATTTTGTTTGATTCCCTGGCCAACTAAAGCTTCATTAGTATATACCCGTGCAGTATCGATCAATCTGTAACCAGCACTAATTGCATCATCAACGATGTCGGCAGTGTTAGCGGGATCAGTTAATTTGTAAGTCCCAAAACCAACTGCTGGCATCTTGTTACCATCATTTAATTCAAAGAATTCCATTCTAAATTTCCTCCATTATTTATTCCCAGGAATCAGTATCGTCTGGGTTATTAAAATTTTGTTCATCAGAATCGTCAGGATCGTCGTCAACTGGATTGTCATAGTCATCGCGATCTTCGGCAGTATCTTCGCCAATGTCATCCGTGATGTCACGATCATCATCATCGGCAGTGTCAGTGTCAAAGTCATCGGTCGTATCATCGTCGTTATCGTCCCAATTGTCGTTGTTATCATCGGGAGCATTATCATTAACAACGCGGTTTCCATCACCACTCAAATCTTCGAGTGGATCTGCGTCTTCATCACTGTAATTATCTTCATCAAAAATATCATTTAAATCATCGATGTTATCAACATCGTCATTATCATTTTTGTATGACATACTTATCACCTTACTATTTAAGATTTTGATTTTAGTTTAGCACAACCCCATTCAAGATTATATTAATATGAATTTGATTCTGGAATAATTAAATAAATTCCAGGTTAGCTTGACATTTTGTTAGGTTGCGGTATTATATAAGTAGAAACAAACGAATCGAGAATATCGGCTAAGAATGATAACAGGTAAACGGTGTTAAGTCACTATTACCTGTTATTTTTTTATCATAAGATGGGATGGTGACTTACTTGGAACAATGGCAAAAAGATTGGGCCTACAATAAATATTGGGTAATGGCGCATTCTCAACAGGCGTATAATCATATTCGCCAACTGGCTAAGAATAATGATTGGACGGCTGCCAAGCGTATTGAGTATCAACAGCTCCTTTTGGATTTAGAGCATCTCCAGCCGACGAAGGCGACGCTTACGACTGCCTACCAGCATGTTTGGGGCTACTTTAAGAAGGTGGCGACTCCTGAAGAACGGAACCAATACGTTCAGTTGTTGGATCAATTAACCCCAGATGATGATCGATTGGGACCGTTTTTAGTGACACTGACTGATAAATATCAAGTGGATTATCTGTTGGATTCTAGAATAATTCAAGAACTAAGGAGGGATACTTAGATGCGACTTTGGCACCAGAGTTTGATTACCAAATTGCCCCGCCAACAATTATTAGGGCAGCACCGTGAAGCGTGTGCACTACGCGGAAATGGATGGGGAAAGAAGCATGCGACCGTTGATTATGTATTTAACTATTCGCCGTATAAGCTATTTCAATTTCATGAATTGGTAATGGCTGAAATGCATCGGCGTGTTTACCACCCAGACGAACGGTGGGTAGATCCGAATTACCGTGGTAGTACCTGTGAGCCATATCATGACCTGCCACCAGTTGATCTAACAACGCCGATCTATCCCGAACACGATGCAGCGTACCTGGCAGAGTGTTTAGCCAATTTAAGAACGAAGGGGATTGAAATTGAATAGATAGGTTGTGTGCTAATTAATTGCTAAAAGTTCATTTCTATTTATAATATTAACAAGATAGTTATGAAAGGGGATTTTATGATGGATCAAGCAAGACAAACAGAGGTTTTAACGTCATTACGGAGAACCCGTTCTCACATTATCAACGCTTTGGATGGGACGAATGAAAAAAGTAATGTGATTAAAGATATTGACCGCTTCGTTAACTTTTTGAATACGACCCCACTAGATCAAATTACTGAAAAAGATGTTGATTATAATTACTCAATTATCAAGGCTGAAATCAACTGTTCACTAAACTGCTTTACCCATGCTTTGAACGCAATTAAATAGTTCTAAACAAAAATCCCATGCCTGAGATCAACAGCATGGGATTTCTTACTGCCCCGGTTGGACTCGAACCAACAACCTACGCATTAACAGTGCGGTATTCTACCATTGAACTACGGGGCAAGAAAGTGATATTTAATTACGCTCCCAAGGGGAGACAACTGCTCAAGTTGGACTCGAACCAACAACCTACGCATTAACAGTGCGGTATTCTACCATTGAACTATTGAGCAATGAAGTAATTTAATTATGCTCCCCAAAGTGGGAAGCAACTGCCCCGGTTGGACTCGAACCAACAACCTACGCATTAACAGTGCGGTATTCTACCATTGAACTACGGGGCAAGAAAGTAAGATTTAATTATGCTCCCAAAGCGGGAGACAACTGCTCAAGTTGGACTCGAACCAACAACCTACGCATTAACAGTGCGGTATTCTACCATTGAACTATTGAGCAATGAAGTAATCTAATTATGCTCCCCAAAGTGGGAAACAACTGCCCCGGTTGGACTCGAACCAACAACCTACGCATTAACAGTGCGGTATTCTACCATTGAACTACGGGGCAAGAAAGTAAGATTTAATTATGCTCCCCAAAGTGGGAAACAACTGCCCCGGTTGGACTCGAACCAACAACCTACGCATTAACAGTGCGGTATTCTACCATTGAACTACGGGGCAAGAAAGTAAGATTTAATTATGCTCCCAAAGCGGGAGACAACTGCTCAAGTTGGACTCGAACCAACAACCTACGCATTAACAGTGCGGTATTCTACCATTGAACTATTGAGCAATGAAGTGATCTAATTATGCTCCCAAAGTGGGAAGCAACTGCCCCGGTTGGACTCGAACCAACAACCTACGCATTAACAGTGCGGTATTCTACCATTGAACTACGGGGCAATAATAACTTGATTGAAATAAAAAGGACTCGCATCTTTTAAGTGAAATGCGGGTCCTTTTGGTATTACAGAATTTAAAAGGGTATCCACACTTCCGATTAAGTATGGATACAAGTTAGTTTTAGGCGGTTACCACGCTAAAGAAATACCCATACGAATTACAATTATTATTATTACTATTTCGATTATTATTATTGTAATTTGAATTGGTATTATTATTAAATGACTTATTTGCTACAATCATCTTTTTCGTTAGCATGGTTTCGCCTCCTTATATTTCGATTTAATTGATGTTTTTATAATAATATGATTAGAAAAGAATGTCAAGGTTTATTTTTATTTAAGTTATTTTTCATATATGAGAATTTAATGATAATTCATCTCAAACCCTGCCCTTAGTTAATGAAACGCTTTTAAAGCCGCTGTTACATTTAGATTACATTTTATGATTAATCTTTATAACAGAATATTTAATATTATATAATTATGATGTTGTTTTTTCGGAAAGTACGGGAGTGATTAAAAATCTTAAATTATAAAATAAAGCGCGGCATCTATACGCTTTCAATTACAACTGCGACCTTTATTGGCGCATTGACAATTGGTAGTAGCCGTGTGTTAGCGGATACGAATGCTAGTGCTGCTAGTAATGCAGCTGTTACATCTACGCAAAGCAGTAATGCTAATGTTAATAGTAGTAGCGCAAGCTCAGCCGCTAGTGGGCAGAGCGAACCCGTTTCAAATAGTACAAATTCAACTAAATCCAATAGTAGTAATGCAAGTTCGGTTGATAATCGGCAACAAACTAGTGCTAGTTATGCAAAGTCATATAAGTTAAGTGCAGCTGCAAGTAAGGCTGTCAACAGTAGCACTTTGAAAGCTAATAATGTCAGTAAGTTAAGTGCAGACAAGCAATATGTTAAAGAACAAGGCAGCATGAGTGCAAAAATGAAAGTTACGAATGCAGATGCTAATGTTTATTCTGCGCCAGCTAAAACTAAGGATGCTGAAAAACTGGGGACTGCAAGTAGCCTAGGGTTAACTGATCAATGGTTGACCGTTAATTACCGTAAGTACACCAACAAAAAAGAAGGCTATTTCCGAGTAACTAAGGATGGCACTGATTATTATATTGATGGCAAAGACATGGAATTTAACCTTAGTGGGTTAGATAGTGGGAATGCTAAAATTGAAGCTGCAATTAAAGCTGGTGAAGCATTGGTTGGCAAATCACCTTACTCATGGGGTGGAGGTAGAAATGCAGCCAGTATTGCTGGGCATCATTTTGATTGCTCCTCATTCATTAGATATATTTACGCTAAAGCAGGGGTCAACGTTGGTCCAGTAGCATCTACTACTACTTATACTTTAGCTAGGCAAGGACGTTCGGTAAACTACAATAGTATGAAACGTGGTGACATCTTCTTCTTTAACGATAAGAAGGAGGGGGCATTTTGTCACGTTGGAATTTATCTTGGTCGGGGGTTGTTCTTAAATGACTCCCCATCGACCGATACGCATGGGGTTGGCATCTCTAGCTTATCAGATCCACACTGGTCAAGAAGGGTCAATCACGTAGTTAGACGGATCGTTTAAATTGATTGAAAGCATTGCTATGATGGCAATGTTTTTTTTTTGTCAGGTTTTAAATTTTTGTATAATAACCCAAATTATGAAACAATATTAAAGTAACGTAGCTACTACGTGTTAAATTAGGAGGATTTGAAATGAAAGATACCAAAACATTATTTCAACACGGAACATTAGCCCTTCTAGTTCCTGGTCTTTTTGATGGAACTATTAAAATGGACGAATTTATGAAACATGGTGATACTGGAATCGGAACGGGAGAGGGTCTTGATGGCGAATTGATAGTTGTTGATGGCACTCCTTACCAAATTGATGGGGCAGGCAACGTCAACAAGCTAGACAGTAGTTTTACACTGCCATTCGGGAACATGCACTTTGCTGATTACAAGCCTTTTAAGCAGTTTACTGATTTAGACTTTGCTAAGTTTCCAGAAGCAATCCTTAGTGCAGGGGGCTTGGAAAACAGCTTCTTTTCAATTCAGCTTCATGGCACTTTCAAGACCATGAAGACCCGTTCGATCTACAAGCAAGAAAAGCCATACCCAACCTTAGCTGAATGTGCCGGGAAGCAACACGTCTTTGATGGAGCTGATAAAACTGGGACCGTGGTTGCTTATTACTCTCCTCAATTGTTCAACGGGGTTGCCGTAGGGGGCTTTCATAGCCACTTCTTAGCGGATGATCTCTCACAAGGTGGACACATCCTTGATTTCACTGGCTTTAATGGTGCAGCTGAAATTCAAGTGTTTGAAAATCTAGACCAATCTCTACCAGTTAACAATGCCGAATTTAAGAATCATGATTTCTCAAAGGATGACATTGCTGGTGCGATCGAAGCGTCTGAATAAAAATATGTATAAAAAAAGAGGTGCTGATTTTAAATCAGAGCCTCTTTTAATTTTGCTTATTTGTAGTCGTAAACAATTTGACCGTTACTTACGCTTTGCTTAACCCATTTGTTTTGGTCAGAGATGAAAACGTAAATGTTAGTAGGAGTTTTATCTGAAGCATTCTTTACTACATACCATAAAGTACCATTCGATGCTTTGAATGTGCTAGATACCTTTGCATCTGATGAATCAGGAGCATACTTAGAAAGATAGTAAGTAGTTGATGAGCTTGAGCTTGAGCTATTGCTTGAAGATGTACTAGTATATGGGAAAACATTAATGTTAGTGAATTGGAGATCATTTGATTCAGGAACAGTTACCGTTTGACCACCCATTTGGAGTTGGTATAGAAGGGAACTTCCAGTATTAATAGCCTTAACTTGGTATTGATCACCAGGATTAATGGTAACACCATTAGCGGTGTATGCCTTGGAATTAAATGCTAGGTATGCATTACCATAGTCAGTTGCTTGGTAAATGTCAGGAGTAACGGTTTGGTAATTACTACTTACTGTAACGACTTGTTTGTTGTTGGTGCTGTTAGTGTTATTTGATGAATTATTACTAGTGTTTTTACTACTATTGTTACTACTACTATTATTATTGGTAGTAGAACTAGTAGCTTGTTTAGTTACCTTCAACCAACTTGAGCTATTTGTTAGTTTAGAATCATTTATGATGTAGTAGGTAGGAACATTCTTTTTATCAACCTTAACAAACATCCAAACGTTATTACTTCTTATAATAAAGGATTTGTATCCCTTTTTGATTGTTTTAGTTTTTTTGGTCAAAACAACCCCTTTTGTTTTTTGGCCATTAACTGTTTGGGTAACAAGTTTACCAACGTATCCTTTGACATCCTTAGTTGTTTCAACATATCTAGCAGTTTTTGTCCAATATGATGAAGATGCCTTTGGAGTAGTTGTACTAGTCTTTTTACTAGTTTTCTTACTAATAATCTTGCTAGTCTTCTTACTATTTTTTTGGGTGCTAGCTGCATTTGCATTTACACCTGCTAATGCAGGAGTTATTCCCAATGTGACAGTAGCAGCTAATGCTACTAGTGCATTTTTGTAATTCATAAATTAATTCCTCCATTAATATTTAATTCTGGTTCATTTTAACATGGATATAGACATTCGTCTAAGGTTAGAACTATCCTTAAAGATTGTGTACAACATATTTGCAACTGAAATTTCAATAGTCTACAATGGTAAACGTAAATTAATTTAATAGCATGGGAGTTGATCTTAATGAACAGTAAAAAGATGGTTGTTGGAATCGCAGCTGTAGCATTATCAGCATTATTAGTTGTTCCAGCAGGGGCTAATGCAATGAGTGGTCATTCCAGTTCAAAGATGAGCAGTTCATCAATGAATATGAGCTCGATGAAGAGCAGCTCAAGTAGCATGAGCGGAATGGATATGAGCTCAATGACAATGAAAACGAATGGTGGCAAGGCTCCAAAGGGACTTAAAACCGCCAAAAATGCCAAGTACCCAAAGGGCACTAAGGTAAGGATTAAGGCTAGCCATATGCCTGGCATGAAGGGAGCCACTGCCACAGTTACGGGTGCATACGATACTGATCTTTATACCATTGACTTCACCCCTACGAACGGTGGATCTGAAGTTAAGAACCATCAGTACGTAGTTGATAAAGAAATTAAGACAGCTAAAAAGGGTCAACTAAAGGTTGGCACCAAAATTACCGTTGAAGCCGATCACATGAGTGGAATGAAGGGTGCCAAGGGTAAGATTGTTTCAATCAAGAAGGGCCCTGCCTACATGGTTGATTTCAAGGCGACGAATAGTAGTACCGTTTATAAGAATCACAAATGGCTTGCTCAATCTGATTTAACTAGTATTAAATAACATTATTAAAAATCATGGTCACTACATTTTAGTAGTGGCTTTTTTGGTGCAATGGAAAATAATTTGTTATCATAGAATAATAATAGTATAAATGAGAGTGATTAAAAATGATAAAAAAACTATATATGTATGGGCTAGATGATCCGTACTGGTTCTATACTGGAGTTATTTCTGCAATTGTATTATCGGCTTCTGATTTTAAGAAGTTATGGTGGCTAGTAATAATCTTTTTATTGATTTCGGTATTAGCGGTAATTAAAACATTTCGGAAGTTTCAAATCATTAACAGCCTTTTGACCGACCAAGAATTATTGTCAGTAAGAACGGGGCTTGATTTAAGTGTAGGAACTGGTTATTCAACCATTCGTTTAGCCAAGGCCGCTTTAAATGGTAAAATTACTGGAATCGAAGATGCTTATCAAGGCACTGCTAACCATGCGCGTGATAATGTTTATAAGCGTCGGGTTGGCGATCGTGTTAATGTTATGCGAGGAGACATTACCTCGCTACCATTTCCAGATGATAGCTTTGATGTGATTACTGGTAATTATAGTAAGCAAACCGAGCTTTATATTACTAACCATAAGCGTAGAATTGCGATTTGTAATGAAGTGGCGAGGTTGATCCAAAAGGATGGTAGTGGCAAGATTTTAATGGTGAACTCCAGACGGCAAATTCATAAGTTAGCGGTGGAATTTAGTAAAAAGCCAGGCTTTCAAGTTTACATTGCTGATCCAGAATTAAAATTTAAATTTGGTTATGCTGCTTTGAAAATTGAGGTCAAATAAAAAAGATGATTAACCTTGGGGGAGGAAAATCATCTTTTTTATTATAGATAGAACGAACATATGTTTGTCTTCGCTTATTATAATACTATTGATTACAAATTTAGTCAAACGTTTTTCGTTATCATTTTATGCTTTTGGTTCATAGAAGATTAGGATGGTCATTGCGTATGATAAGAATATCGCAAAACAGCCTAATCCGATTAGATAGCCAATTTCAAATTCTTGTGTTTGGTTGCCTAACGTAGATATCATCGTATTATTCAATAAATTAATTGCAAAATTTAGGATACAAAGAATCGCCCAAGTGAATAAAAAGGTGCCAGACATTTTGTTACCAGTAATCGTAAGGTGTTGACGATGGATGATTCCAAACGTGGCAACGGTGAGGAATAATACGATTGAGATCAGTGGAAAATTCATTCCACCAACATGGAGAAATTCGAGGTAACTAGGAACGATCCAAATGGCAATAAAATAGTATAAAAAATGTAAAATCTTATTTTTGCGGTTGTTTTTAGCATGATACTGCTCGATATTTTTGTCGGGTTGAATAATAATTAAACACTCCTTAATATATTACAAAAAAGAATTATACAAGAAAAGTGCGACCATATCAATGCTTTATGAACATTTTACGAAACTAATGGCTCATTTTTTGAGCGCGTTGGAAAAAGTCTTTAAATAATTGGTTTTCTTCGGGCATGTGTTTCCAGATGTTTTCTGGATGCCATTGAACACATTGGACTGAAGCATCATCGTTCTCTAACCCTTCGATGACCCCATCAGGAGCGGTTGCTGTGATGTGAAGGGCAGGGGCGACTTGCTTAGCTGCTTGATGGTGAAATGTGTTAACGAGGGGATGGGTGCCAATACTTTTGGCTAATTGACTGTTTTTATCAACGTTAATGTGATGGGTTGGCATGAAGCCGATTGATTTTTGGGTATGCTGAATTAACGGATTGTCAGTTGCTTGAAACTGGCTGTTTAGGTCTTGGTATAGGGTCCCACCAAGGGTAACGTTGACAATTTGTAGTCCCCGACAAATAGCTAAAATCGGTTTGCCCATTTCAATGGCGGATTTAACTAACTGCATTTCAAAATAATCACGGGGTAAATATGAGATCCCGCTATTGACGGCTGGTTCTTCATTATATAGGATCGGTGATACATCGGCGCCCCCGGTAAAGATAATGCCATCGACAGTTTCGAGTAATTCTGGCGCCATTTCTGGTTTAACGACTGGGAATACAACTGGCACGATGCCATTTTCGGTTAGGGCGTTGACCAAGGTCCGTTGAGCAATGTGGGACCTAGTCATTCTAAAATTCGGGGTAACATCCATATTGATGTCTGCAGTAATTCCAATTCTCATACTTAGCTTCCTTTCAATTACAAAAAATACTTAACAACTAATTATAAATCCGTCTTAATGAAAGTAAAGACAACTAGCGGTATTTTAGATTATAATAAGGTTGATATTTAAAATTTGGAGATTTGAATTAATGAAACGACAATACACAGGGCTGAACTGGCCAACTTTACTTGGGACGTTATTGGTGAGTTTCTTCCTAATGCTTTTTTTATCTACTTCTTCACCACTCTATGCAACCAACCCATCTCCAGACGCCAACATAATGATGACCGTTGGAAAGGGGTTCTTGCATGGTTTAATGCCATACCAAAATTTATTTGATAATCGGGGCCCGCTAATTTATCTGTTATATTCATTGAACGCATTAATTAGTTATCGTTCGTTTATTTTAATCTACGGACTAGAATCGCTTTTGCTGTGCCTTGATTTAGTGTTATCCTATTGCATCTTGAATCATTTCATGCGTCGCCGCTTAGCATATCCATTGAGTTTGTTTATAATCCCACTGATGTTCAATGAATATTTCTTCCAACATGGTGATACTCCAGAGAGCATTGTGATTCCATTTTTACTATTAATGATTTATCAGTTGCTCAAACATCAAGACCTAAAATTTACTAAGTCCACTTTGTTTATTCAGGGATGCTTTGTAGGGGTCGCATTTTGGATCAAGTACACCTTTTTATTTCCATGGTTTGGGATTGGATTGGTGCTAATGATTGCCTACCTATTGCAAAAACGATACCGAGATCTGCTGAAATTGATGGGATGGGGATTCTTGGGGTATGCAGTCGTTACGTTACCAATACTTATTTTGTATCAATTGCACGGTAGTTTACTTACAATGTTGAAGGTCTACTTTTGGTTCAACGTAAAATACTATCAACACAGTAATTTTGATCTAACCCAATTGATTAAATTACCGCAAACTGATGTGGTCGCCCGATGGGTCGAAATAATCGTATTGGCAACGATGCTAGCAATTTTAATTTTACCAAAGGTAAACTGGACGATTAAAAGTGCACTGTTGACCAGTTTAGTTTTGGAAACATTATCGATTATTACCGTAAAGGTAACGGCCACTTATTATTACACTTTAATTTCTGTTTTTAGCATTTTGATTGTGGTGATTATCGGAAGTTTGTTGCAAAGGGGACTTCCTAAGATGGTAATTGAAAATCCATTTTTGATTTGCCTATTAGTGATACTTTCAGCATGTGGTTTATTAGCTACCAACCATAATTATCGTTATTCAAAACTATATCCGCATAATGAAATTTATAGTGTTTATCATCAAGCAACGGTGCCATATCAGCAACGCTTCGCTAAGCTGATTAACCGTAGTAGTGACCGTTCATTGCTGGCGTATCGGACGATTGACGTGAGTTTATATACTACTTTGGGCACGCTTCCCCATTCCAAGTACTTTGTGCAAAATAATTTGGACTATCCACCAATGAAACATTCACAGGGCCAACAGCTCCGTTCATTAAAAAATAAATTTGTGTTGACGATCTCATTACCGCCTGATCAACCTGGCAGCGCCACGAAACGCTCGTTAAAGAAATTATCCAATAAAACGTTGCGACGTTACTACCACCTAGTTGATACTGCGACGGTTTTAAAATATACGTCTTCTGTTCAACAATACGTTCTAAAGTACTACTTATATGAACGGAACAATTGATTTAAAGCCACTTCGAATGAAGCGGCTTTTTTTAGTCCTTTATCCTTGACTTAAAGTTAACTATAAGTGGTAAATTAAAACTAATCAATTGATTAAAGGAAGTTTTGCAATGCAAAGATATTCAATTGGCGAATTCGCTAACTTAGTTGGCCTGACTACCTATACACTGAGATATTACGAAAGAGAGCATTTGATTGTACCAGATCGCGATGAGCGTGACCGCCGCTACTATACTGAACAAGATGTTAAGTGGATCGGCTTTTTACTGCACCTCAAGGGGACTGGGATGTCGATGGAAGAAATCAAACGCTATGTCCATTTACGGGCACAGGGGGATGGGACGATTTCGGAACGACGTAAACTATTGGCATCAGTCAAAGCCCGTAGTTTATCTCAAATCCGTGAGATGCAAGCCAATCTGGTCGTGTTATCGCATAAGATCGATTGGTATGATGGTAAGCTCAATCATACTGTCTCAGAAGATTTTGAACACTACTTACAACGATTTAATAATTAGGGAGATGTTGAATAATGGCAAAAAATGAAGATGTTAAACAAAACGGTGGCCTATTCGGTTTAGGGGCCAAAAATGATGCATACGCAAAATATTTTACGGGCCAAAGTTACTTAAATGGATTGGTGAGCCCTGAAAAAGAAGTTAATGTAGGCGTTGGAAATGTTACTTTTGAACCAGGTTGTCGGAATAACTGGCATATTCACCACGATGGCTACCAAATCTTGTTGGTCACAGGTGGTGAGGGCCTTTATCAAGAAGCTGGTAAGCCTGCGCGACTACTTCATCCAGGCGACGTTGTTGTTACTCACGATGGTGTTAAGCACTGGCACGGCGCTACCCCAGATAGTTGGTTTGCCCACGTTGCAATCACCACTGGGACTCCAGAATGGCTCGAAGCCGTTTCAGACGAACAATTTGAAGCTGCGTTTAAGCAGGGAAAGGATAATGCATAATGGCTAAACAAACTGCTGGACACGATAACTTAGGTGATTTTGCTCCTAAGTTCGCTGAATTGAACGATGATGTTTTATTTGGGGAAGTTTGGTCCAGAACGGATAAACTCTCCGCACATGATCGGAGCATGATCACGATTTCCGCTTTGATTTCAGGTGGTAACTTCGCTCAGTTGAAGCCCCACATGACGATTGGTAAAAACAACGGCATTACCCAAGAGGAAATTTCTGAAATGATCACCCACCTCTCCTTTTACGTTGGTTGGCCTAAAGCATGGTCAGCATTCGGAATTGCAAAGGAAGTATATGGAGCTACTAAATAGCAACGAACGTTAAATGATATTAATTTAATGGTAGAATAAAAAATAAAAGCACGTTATCCGAAAAATCAGATGACGTGCTTTTATATTTAAAAATAGCTAGGGAACGAGTCGAACGTTCCTAAATTGCCGAAACTAGCTGCCGTAATCAAATAGTAATTGCTATAAATAGGAGTCTAATTATAGGTGGGAGTTCACACCTAATAGCTAGGGAACGAGTCGAACGTTCCTGAATTTGCCGAAACTAGCTGCCATAATCAAATAGTAATTGCTATGAAATAGGAGTCTAATTATAGGTGGGAGTTCACACCTAATAGCTAGGGAACGAGTCGAACGCTCCTAAATTTGCCGAAACTAGCTGCCGTAACCAAATAATAAACTATGTCCAAAAGAAAGGAATCTGATCATAGGTGGGATGAACACACCTAATAGCTAGGAAGCGAGTCGAACGCTCCTAAATTTGCCGAAACTAGCTGCCGTAACCAAATAATAAACTATGTCCAAAAGAAAGGAATCTGATCATAGGTGGGATGAACACACCTAATAGCTAGGAAGCGAGTCGAACGCTCCTGGATTTGCCGAAACTAGCTGCCGTAACCAAATAATAAACTATGTCCAAAAGAAAGGAATCTGATCATAGGTGGGATGAACACACCTAATAGCTAGGAAGCGAGTCGAACGCTCCTGGATTTGCCGAAACTAGCTGCCGTAACCAAATAATAAACTATGTCCAAAAGAAAGGAATCTGATCATAGGTGGGATGAACACACCTAATAGCTAGGAAGCGAGTCGAACGCTCCTGGATTTGCCGAAACTAGCTGCCGTAACCAAATAATAGACTATATCAAATTGGAAAGGAGTTGATGATAGGTGGGATGAACACACCTAATAGCTAGGGAACGAGTCGAACGCTCCTAAATTTGCCGAAACTAGCTGTTAATAACCTAGCCTTGAATTCTAGATTATTGTTGAACAAGTTGACTCAATGCATTAAATCGATTTACAAACTCTTTGTATGTGATTGCCTTAGGATAGCTATTAAACTTCATCTTAATGATTTCATCTTTATCAAAAAATGAGATTAATGATTTAATCTGACTGGTATAGTGGCGAACTGAAGAGTATCCTCTATATGAATTCAATAAATACTTATCTTTAATACAATAACCATCTCGACTAGAATTGATTTTAATATTAACTTCATTTGAATGGTCAATCTTAGTTTCAAATAACTCTAATAATCTTTTTTTATATCTATCCTTTAAAATATTAGTTGCTGAACCAGAATAATTACTAGTGCTGGGCAGAATGTTCATTTTAGTTAACAGTTGATGCCAAGCTGGACTGTTATCTGAATTAGGGGAACAGAGTAGCTTCTTATCTAGTTGATTATCATTTTTAATTTTTTCAACTGCATTTACAATAGTTTGTAGTTCATTAGGGTTAGATGTAATGTTAATATTATTCAATACTTCTTTAGTGTTCATTTATAAAACTTCCTTTCTATTAATAACTTTCATAACTTTCATAATTGGTTTTAGTGCGGCTGCCTTTCTAGCCGCACTTCAGTTAATTCAAAAAAGCAATGGTTCATAATTATTACCACTGCTTTCTAAAATATTTATGTTTCAATCCTTACAGATTTGATTTTAGACTGTGGGCGCACCTAACCCACAGTCCCATTTGAAGATTGATCTTTTTAATGGTGGCTAAGGGCTTGATTGAAATCAACTAACTCAAGTTTCCATGAATTAGCACTAGCTAACATTTTAACGATGCTTGCCCACTGTTTAGCGTTTTGAATACCATTGAAGTTATTCTTTAACCACTTGTTTAACCATGAATTTGTTGCATTATAGACAAACTTTGAATTAGTGGTTACGTATAAATTATTATTACTGAGATTAAAATCTTGCCTGGCTTTAATCAATGCATAATAAAGTGCATAAACCGCCATTTGATTTCGATTTGAGTTTCTAATCGGATGCTTACTACTTTGACGTAAGCGATTACTACCACTTGCTGTATCAAATTCAATTACATAGTCATAGGTAAAAGACTTTCCCTTTGGTTTATTTACTGTCTTGGAATTTGATCTAGTATATATTTTTATTTCTCCCATGTTATCACTCCTTTTGATTTATAAATTTTAACAGCTAGGGAACGAATCGAACGCTCCTAAATTCACCAGAACTAGTTACTCAATGCTATTCTTCTGAATAATGAAGAGTGTTATTCAACTTGTTGAGCCGATTTACGAATTCGCTATAAGTAATTGATTTTGGATATTTATCAAAACTATTATTTAAGATTTCATCTTTATCATAGAATACAATTTTATGATTAATGGCTTCAAAATGATTGTAAAGCGCTCGATAACCACGAAAAGCTTTATTAAATGCAGTATTCTTCATACAATACATTTGATCTTTTGGCATCCATTTAACATATACTCGATTCGGTGCAATCAATTTGGTCGAGAAAGTTTTGAGTAGCAGTGTTTCATATTGAAATTTTAAAACTTTTGTTGCTGATTGAGAATGATTGCTTGTGATTGCAAGAAGGTTCATTTTAATCATTAACCTTTTCCAATCCTTATTTTGATCAATATTATTTGAAAGTTGGAACTCTTTATTAGGACTTTCATTGTTTATTAAAATGATATTATCTAATAGGGATTTTATTTTGTTAAAGGCAATTGGGTCATTAGTACATTGAAGCTCGATTAAGAAATCTTTAGTTTTCATATTAGAAGCATCCTTTCTAAAATTGATATCAAAAAAAGTAGTTGCAAACACATTACAGCTACTTTTTAACAGTTACATATTTAATTTTGGTGTGCATTATCCTTAATTGTGCACATTGACTAATAGCTAGTGCAATATCCACTTGTACTTAAGTGAAACAAACATTTATTAGTAATAAAATTAGATATAAAACATATAACATTTATTACAAAATTGGTTAAACGACTCCGCGTACTTAAGCGGAGTCCACTTATCAATATTATTTTTTTAAATAGTAAAACTTAATTATGTATAATATTTCTCCTATAATTATAGTAAAAACGTCCTTACAAGCAGCCAGCCTCACCTGGTTTCTGCTCATCAGCCAACATAATTTTCGATTAACGATCATTATGGAACTACTTATTTTTACCCTCATAGCTCGTGATTTTTCAATCAATGGCATTGCCCTAACAGAGATTTTGTTTATTGTGCTGTATTTGTCGTTCGCATGTCCAGCACTTACGGAATGAAATTATTTTCACTCACGAAACATTTTATGGTTAGGCTGCTTTAACCTCTCACGCAGAAATCTACGGGTAGCTATATAGTGCCACCAAACCTAGTATTGGTTCAAGTTTACACCTAAACAAATGTGCTTGTCAAACTAGCGGTTGATAAAAAAACCCCGCCACATTCATGGCGGGTTTTGATTATTTGAAAGGATCAACCTTGTAGGTAAATTCATCCTTAACTAATTTAAAAGTTCCTAAAAATTTCCATTGTTTAGTATTTTTCAACCAAATCTTTAAATGTTTGCCACTTTTAGTGACTTTCATCATATCTTTAGCATCTGATGTAGATTGAGTGTGAGTTGCTTTTAATTGGTAGGTGCTCTTACCGATTTTCTTATAATATGGAACCCCTAAGATTGGGTAAGCAGAGTGCAGAGTTTTATAACCCTTCCCGTTATTTTTGAAAACGCTAGCATCAGCAGCCACAGTCCCATAGTTAAAGCTTATATTCGTACGATAATAAAGATTATTCTTTCCTTTGATCTTTTTATTGCTCAACCAAGTGTGCTTTTCATCATTAGTGATTGCACTAGGAACGCCCTTATGCCAAGTACTAGCATTTGCAGATGTAAATGATGCTCCAGTTGTGAATAAAGCTATTCCTACGATTGATGCCGTTACTAGATTGTTTATTTTCATATGGCTTCCTCCGATATTTTAATTAACTTTTACAATTAATAGTATATTACGATGTATAAAAATTTTAAATTAAAAAATAAGTACAATTTTGCCAGCCTTTTCTGGGGTCCAGTCTCATATTCAACAATTATATAACTACATATTTATCCTTAATTCTCGTTTAAATGCACACCTGTTTGTCAAAAGATTACTTAACAAACTTTCTGATGTGATTTTGATGGATCGAAGTAGATTGATTAAAATTATTTTATAATATATTATCACAAATATTTATTTGAATTTTATAACATATTTAAGTTAGATGATATAATTAAAAATATAGCAGATGCTTTGAAACATTGATACATAAACGTTTATATAACTGCATAAACAAGGGAGATTTTTACAATGAAAATTAAAAACACACTTGTAAGCTTTTTGACGGTGATGATCACCGTCTTGACCTTTAGTACCGTCGCGACGACCACCCATGCTGATAGTAATCCACTAGCCGGCAAGGATCCTCGGGTCATCAACACGATCTTAAATAACTTTAATGACAATTTAACCAACCGCTACTTACTTTATGATCCGAATCCATATATGAGCAATGCTAATTATAAAAAGGGGACTAAAGTCATTTATGGTGAGTCAAACCTCAGTTTACAATTTAAAAAATTTCCGACCTATGAAACCGATACTCAATATGGAACTCGTAACGTTGGTGCAATTGCCAATGGTAAGATTGTCAAAAAGAAATTAAGTGACTGGGGAATTGTTTATTATCAAGTTAAATTTAATAATATTAAAAATCCCTATTGGGTCCTAGCCGCCGATTTACGTCTAACAAAGAATCCCAATAAACATAACACCACGGTCACTGATGCCGAAAACCAAGATGTGGGGCTCAACTATATCAACTACGTTCGTGATCAACATGGGTTACAACCATTAACTTGGAATGACCATCTTTATACGTTAGCCCAGGAACGAAATCAAGAAAATGCCCAAACTTGGCAAAAATCGGGAACCCAATCTCATTACAATGCCGATGGTAGTTGGAAGGTTGATACTTTAATTCAACAACATGGCTGGAATGACGACGTAATTGGTGAAAATATTTTCGCTGATGTTGTTTCAACAGACACCCCTAATGAATCCATGATTAACACCATCAATGAGTTTCTGTACAACGATGCCGTTGGTGAACACTGGGGCCAAAAATATTTTAAGAACTGACGCTACCCAAATGGCAATCGCCACCACCTATATTCACGGCGGATATTACCAAACCATGTTATTCGAATAGGATAATCAAGGAGATTTTTACAATGAAAATTAAAAACACACTTTTAAGCTTTTTGACGGTGATGATCACCGTCTTGACCTTTAACACCGTCGCGACGAACGTACATGCTGATAGCAATCCATTAGCAGGTGGCGATCCAAAAGTTATTAATACCATCTTAAATAACTTTAATGCCAATTTACCAAACCGTTATTTAATGTATGATCCCAATCCATATATGCCTAACGCCAATTATAAAAAGGGAACCAAAATCATTTATAATCTTTCTACTACAAGTTTACAATTTACTCAATTACCTGAAAACGAAACAGATACCCAATATGGAATTCGTGAAATTAAAGATAATACTAGAGGAACCGTAATTCAAAAACAAATGAGCAACTGGGGAATTATGTATTATAAAATTAAATTCAATAGTCCTAAAAAAACTTATTGGGTATTAGGATCAGATTTAATGCTTCAAAAAAATCCAAATAAAAACAATACAAAAGTAACTAACGCTGATAATCAAAACGTGGGACTCAACTATGTTAACTATATTCGTGATCAACACGGACAAACTCCATTAACTTGGAATGACCATCTTTATACTTTAGCACAAGAACGCAACCAAGAAAATATCCAAACATGGCAAAACAATAATGAAATGTCACACTTTAACGCTGATGGAAGCTGGAAAGTAGACACTTTAATTCAACAAAATGGATGGAATGATTATGTATTAGGTGAAAACATTGCAGCTACTACCTCATCAGATACACCAACAAATACAATGATCAACATGATCAACGAATTCACATATAACGATGCAGTTACTGAAAACTGGGGACATCGTTATAATATTTTAAGAAGTGACGCCACCCAAATGGCCATGGCTACCACTTATAGTCACGGCATGTATTACCAAACCATGTTATTTGAATAGAATAATCAAGGAGATTTTTACAATGAAAATTAAAAACACGCTTTTAAGCTTTTTGACGGTGATAATCACCGTCTTGACCTTTAGTACCGTAGCGACGAACGTACATGCTGATAGCAATCCATTAGCAGGGGGCGATCCAAAAGTTATCAACACGATTTTAAATAACTTTAATGCCAATTTACCAAATCGTTATTTAATGTATGACCCCAATCCATACATGAGTAACGCAAATTATAAAAAAGGAACTAAAGTAATTTATACTTGTGGAAATACAACTTTACAATTCACACAATTCCCAACAAATGAAACAGATACACAATACGGAACTCGTGTCATTACAGGAATAGCAAATTGTACAGTTATTAAAAAGAAATTAAGTAATTGGGGAATTGTATATTATCAAGTCAAATTTAATAATCATAAAAAAGCTTACTGGGTTCTAGCAGCTGATTTACACCTACAAAAGAACCCCAATAAAAACAATACGAATGTTACTGATTCAGATAATCAAAATGTTGGACTAAACTATATTAATTACGTACGTGATCAACACGGACAAAATCCATTAACTTGGAATGATCACCTTTATACTTTAGCACAAGAACGTAATCAAGAAAATATTAATACCTGGGAAACAAATGGAACTCAATCCCATTATAATGCCGATGGTAGTTGGAAAGTAGACCAACTAATTCAACAACATGGCTGGAACGATTACGTTATAGGTGAAAATATTTCTAACACCTATTCTTCAGATACACCACAAACAACCATTGTTAATATGATTAATGAATTAACATACAATGATTCTGTTGAGGAAAATTGGGGACACCGTCAAAACATTTTAAGAAGTGATGCCACCCAAATGGCAACAGCAACCACCTATGCTAACGGAAAATATTTCCAAACAACATTATTCGAATAGAATAACCAAGGAGATTTTTACAATGAAAATTAAAAACACGCTTTTAAGCTTTTTGACGGTGATGATCACCGTCTTGACCTTTAGTACAGTCGCGACGAACGCCCATGCTGATAGCAATCCATTAGCTAATGCGGATCCAAGAGTAACCAATGCAATTCTAAATAATTTCAATTTAAATATTCCAAATCGTTATTTACTATATGATCCCAATCCATACATGGCTAACGCAAATTATAAAAAGGGAACTAAAGTAATTTATCAAATATCTAATACTAGTTTACAATTCACCCAATTACCGACAAATGAAACTGATACCCAATATGGAACTCGTGAAATTAAAACTGAAACCAAAGGTACAGTAATAAAAAAGTATATGAGTGACTGGGGAATTATGTATTACAAAATTAAATTTAATAACACTAAAAAATCCTATTGGGTTTTAGCCTCAGATTTAAGATTACAAAAAAATCCTAATAAAAATAATACCACCATTACTGATACTGATAATCAAAATGTCGGACTTAATTATGTAAATTATATTAGAAGTCAACATAATCAAAGCACATTAACTTGGAATAATCATCTTTACATTTTAGCTCAAGAAAGAAATCAAGAAAATATTCAAAGTGTTAAACAAACAAATAGTATGAGTCATTTTAATAGTGATGGAACATGGAAAGTAGATAATTTAGTTCAACAACACGGATGGAATGATTATGTAATGGGAGAAAATATTGCTGATAATGGATCAACTGATAATCCTAGAGATACCATAATTAACATAATTAACGAATTCATGTATAACGATGCCGTCGGGGAAAACTGGGGACATCGTGAAAATATTTTAAGAAGTGACGCTACACAAATGGCCATAGCAACCACTTACCATGACGGTCTATATTACCAAACCATTTTATTCGAATAGCATCAATATTACCAATCTAAAAGCGAGTGATAATCATCACTCGCTTTTTTATACATTTAACCATTTTGCGTTTTTTGTTGCTGAATTAATATATCACAAACATCCTTATTAGTAATGACCTTATTATTATAATAGGCTAGAGAATGTCTAAATTTCCTTTGATTCCGTTTTATCCCGTTAATTAGTGATTCTTTTGAATGTATTAAATACTCAAACTCTCCCGCCTCAAAAGCTTCGGTTTGTTTAGGAGATAAAAATTGGCGCACGATTGGGTCACCGTCCATTAAATAGTCGATTAATTGCGAACATAACTTAATTTCTTCGTCACTAGTAAGAATATTCTTTGCTTTAATAAAATCATACTCTCTACCATATTCGTCGGTAATTAAATTAGCGTTAAAAAAAAGATCTGGATTCTCATCACGAAACTTCTTCATGGTTTCCCATATTTCACGCTTACCCCTATTTGCTAAGGGGACATCAAAAAAGTCTGATTTATACATATTTATTTTGATTCTTTTAGCTTTGGGATATTGATTTAGTTCATCCATATTTACAATTAAGGGATAATTGCTATCTAGAAAATAACCCGGTAGAAAATATTCATCCATTAGGATATTGTTCCTAGATCCGCTTTTACCATTTTTGGTTGCATTATAAGGGGCAGCAACATGATAATCGCTTCTGTCATTGATTTTATATGATTGTAGAGAACTATAATTCATCGGGGCAACTTTAGCTTGGAAACTGATTGCATCACCCTCGTTGAGATTACCCAACTCTTGAATTGAACTACTGTATGGAACGCATCCAATTTGATTGAACAAAAACACTTGATTGTTTACTGTAATGTTTAAATCCTTTAAAAGGATTCGGGTGTTAATATAATGCTCATTTGAATCCTTTGGTGAACTTACAGGTAGATAAACTCCTGCATAAGTCCCACTAAATTGATACTTTTTATTTCCATCTAATTGTTCAACTTGCTCAGTAGTGATAACGTCCACATAAATCATCCCTTTAAAAGTATTCTAAATGTATTTTAACACCTTAGTTGCAAATTTTGATTTTATTTATCCTTATTTACCACTCGTTTGCTGATTTTAACCACTTGCCAATAATCAATAACTTTAAATTGCTTTGCAACTATAATGATAATAATCATAAATCGAAATGAGGGAATCGTAATGGCATTATTACAAGTAAATGGTTTAACCCAACAATATGGCAATAAAATAGCTGTTAACAATATTGATTTAAACATTGAAGCTGGTCAATTGGTGGCATTCTTAGGGCCAAATGGGGCTGGGAAGTCAACGACGATTAACATGTTGACGGGCATCAAAAAGCCCAAGGCCGGTACGATTAGCTTAGATGGCTTGAAACCTAATCAACATGAATATCGTCATCAAATTGGTGTCGTGTTCCAAGACAGTGTTTTAGATCGCGACTTGACCGTTAAACAGAACTTAATGTGGCGGGCTGGGATGTATAAGCACATCGACTATGATTTTGTTGACCGCCTAATGAAGGCGTTTGATATTACTTCAATCGCCAAGCAAAAATATGGTTCACTTTCTGGTGGGCAACGGCGGCGGGTCGATATCACACGGGCATTGCTACATAGACCACGCTTGTTATTTTTAGATGAACCCTCAACTGGATTGGATATCCAGACGCGCAATAAAATTTGGGAAGTCTTGAACCAACTCAGAGCGCAATATCAGCTCACGATCATTTTGACGACCCACTACCTGGAAGAGGCTAACATCGCCGATTACGTTTACGTCATTGACCACGGCCAAATCATTGCGGCTGATACCGTTGCTGATCTAAAGGCAAAGTATGCTAAGGACGTTTTGACGATTACGACTGATTCCGTTGACCAAGTGGTTGCACTAGTCAATCAGGACTGGCCAACGAAGGTCGATGGAAAGCAGGTAAAAATAATGGTACCAAATGTCGATGCAACGATTCAATTCTTGAACACCGCGCGGCCATTGATTAAAGAAATGGAACTCAAACGTGGCGATATGAACGACATCTTTGTCGCCCTAACTGGAAAGGAGATCAGATAATGATTAATTTAATTAAACGGAACTTAACGATCTATTTTGCTAACCGCAGCGTAGTTTTCTTCTCCATCTTTGCTGCATTGATTTCATTTGTTCTATACTTATTGTTCTTAAAGAACGGGATGCAACAATCATGGCAGTCGGTTCCAGGAACCAGCAAGCTTTTGGACCCCTGGTTGATTGGGGGAACTTTATCGGTTACTGGATTGACTTCAATTGGGGCGGCCATTAGTCAAATGGTCAAGGACCGTGAATATAATCATTTAAATGACCTTGAAATGACCGATCTATCAACTAACCAGATTCAAATGGGCTATTTGGTTGGGGCGGTCGTCATCGGGACCTTGAACCAAATCGTGGCCTTTTTGATCATGAGTATTTACTTCCAATTTGTCGATGGCATCAAGATTGCCTGGGACCAAAGTGCCGCCATCTTTTTGATCGCGTTGTTCAGTAGCTTTGTCTGGACGGCATTTAACCTTTTGATCTACTCGTTTATTAATAAACAACAGATGGTCCCAACCGTATCTTCGATCATCGGAACCATTTCTGGTTTCATGGCAGGGGTGTACGTGCCAATCAGTACGATGCCTAGTATTGCACAAACGATTATGAAGTTTACCCCATCACCATACGTTTCAGCTGCATATCGGGATGTTTTAATGAAGGAACAACTACATGCTTCATTTAAGCATCTACCCGCATCCGTGCTTAAAAACTTCCGTCTTTCGATGGGCGTCGACTTAAAAATTAAGAGTACCCTACTAACATTTACAGATGTTCTGCTCGTTTTGGGTGGTTTCTTACTGCTATTTATTGTATCTTTATTAGTAGCAAACTATCTCAGAACGAAAGAAGTGGGGGTCCATGCAAGTTGATTTTCACCAAGATGATCAACTATCACCAGATGAAATCAAACTATTAGTTAGTGCCAAGCAGCTAACACCAAAAGTCGTGGAATTGATCAATCGATTGGCCGAAATACCAACCAATTCAGCTTCGGTCCTGCCGTTATCCATTGATGACCGAGTCGAAATGGTTAATTTAAATGATATTATTTCGATCGAAGTCTTTGGCAGTGACCTAACGATTGCAACTACGAGCCATCAATACTCATTTCACGGCCAGTTGAAAAATATTTTAGCAAAGATTAATGACCAGCGGTTCATCCAGATTGCTAGGGGGGCCGCAATTAATATTGACCATCTCAATTCACTGGAAGCCGGCTTCTCTGGTAATATGACGGCGTTTTTAGACCATGAAGTGAAGTTGAACGTTAGTCGAAAATACCTACCAGATTTGAAAGCGAGGTTGCGAATGTGAAAAAAATAGTGAAAGAGTGTGTGCGATTTGGGTTAATTGGAATGTGTATTGGCTCTTTCATTTTTATGTTAAGTGCCGCTGTTTATCGCCAATCGCTAATTACTCGTTATGACATCCTTACCACTTTACTAATGAGCTTTTTGATCGGTGAGTTATCAATGATTTTTCGCTATAGCCGCTTGCCGTACCTAGCTAAATTAGTGATCCATTACCTCGGAACGAACGTTTTAGTGATCGTGACCGGAATTTATAATCACTGGATCGATAACTGGATTTCGTTTATTATTACGTTGGCGATCGTATATGTGATAATCGTAGTTGTTCAGTATAAAATCTATGCGCGCGATGCCAGTGATGTTAATCGTCTGATTCAAAAGCGGAAGCAAAACCAGCGTTAATCAATTTAATAAATATTTATCAGTCACGCCATAATTGGGGTGACTGTTGTGTTATATTAGTAAATAATATAAAACAAGGAGTTTAGTATGATTTTATTGTTATTGGTTATCATTGGATTTATTATTGGTGGATTTATCATCTCAATGGGGGGCGGTGGCGCTGCATTTTACCTGGGGGTGTTGACCGGGTTAATGCATATTTCACCAGCCAGTGCAACAGCAACGTCATTGTTCACGGCTTTACCGTCATTATGTATTGGTGCATACAGCCACTACCGAACTGGGAATATGAAGTTTAAATTTGGTAATCGCATGTTGATTACCGCTGTTCCTGCTACCGTGATTGGTAGTATTTTAGCGGGTTATTTATCTGAAACCGTTTATAAAGTTTTGTTGTTCCTCTTGTTCCTTTGCTTAGGTGCTCAGATTCTATGGCAATCTTTCCGACCCCGTTCAGCTGATCAACAAGCGATGGTCCCCGCATTAAGTCTAGGCAAAGCCCTCTTTTTTGGGGCCCTCAGTGGACTGATGGTAGGAATCGCCGGTTTAAGTGGTGGTAGTCCGCTAGTAGCGGGGATGTTATTGATGGGCTTATCAATGCAGCAAGCAGCAGCCACCTCTTCATATGTATTGATCATTACGTCGATCGTGGGCATTGTAATGCACTCTACTGCTGGGCGGATCGCATGGTTGCCAGGTTCAGCATTAATGATTGGGGCAATTGCCGGAGCTGCACTAATGCCATTTGTTTTAAATCACTTCGATCCACGTAAGGTCACCAAAACGCTGCGGCCGATTATGGGGATTGTTATGATTATTATGGCAATCACGACAATTATTTAAGGAGGAGTTTGAATTGCACAAAAAACTTAGCATCGGGGAATACGGCAATCGGATTTTGTTAATGATCATCATGGTACTATTGATTGAATTTATTCAAGTGCCGATCGCACTGGTTAATCACTATCATAAACCAGTGGCACAGCTCTTATTGGTGGTTGGCTATTTCATTTTTTATGCGGTGATGATTGCAATTGCTTGGCATTATTACAGAAAATACCATCCCGCGCCCATCGGTAAAATGAATGGTAACGCATTTTGGACGGTGATTGCAGTATTTCTAATTGTGAGGGTATTTAGTGTCGCAATGGTTTTATTCTCGCAAAAGTTTTTCAATCAAGAACAATCCAGTAACCAAAATGCAATTAATAGTTTACTGGCTTCCAATAAAATTGTTCTGTATTCAATGTTATTAGGGATTATCGTCCTTTCGCCAGTACTTGAAGAACTAGTATTTCGGGGGATGCTTATTGATGGATTATTAAGCAACGTTTCCACAATTTGGGCAATGGTGATCAGTGGGGCAGCATTTGCGACCGCCCATGCATTTAGTAATCCGTTTTTATTTATGGTTTACGCTTCAATGGGTGCTGGAATGGCGTTTATCTACCGTAAAACGGGGACGATTAAAGCAAATATTACGTTCCACATGTTAAATAACCTTCTAGCATCAATTTCATTTTTACCATTACTATTTAAATAAGCGGGGGTATATTAGAATGAATCGAAAATTATACCGTTCGAATCAACGGATCTTGACAGGCGTGCTTGGTGGGATTGCCGAATACTTTGGTTGGGATGCAACGTGGGTGCGACTTTTATATGCGGCAATTACGATTTTTAGTGTTTTCTTTCCAGGCATCTTTTTTTACATTGTTGCGACGTTGATAATCCCTGATCAGCCTAATCGTCGGAATATCGATGCTGATGAATATGATTCCAAAAATTAAATTTTTAAGACTAACTCTGGATGAAACATTCGGAGTTTTTTTGTTTATTAAATCTTTTTGTAACTTGAATGTAACAATATTGAAATCAGTCTGTATTAGTTTTGTTTTAATTTAGTATTATTTTTTTCCTATAATGACAATAGTTAAAGATTTATGAATAATAAACTAATCAAAATATCATTTATTTGGGGATGAAGATATTGAATTATAAAAAAATAATCAAATTGATTTTAGTACCATTGGCTTCAGTTACCATTTTTGCGGGTGCGACTACAGCACATCAACCAGCCGCTAATGCTGCTAGCAAGAAAGCGGTCAAAGTAGCATACAAAGTTGCTTTATCAAAGCTAGGTTCACCATACGTTTACGGTGCTGTTGGACCCACTTCATTTGATTGTTCAGGATTTACTCAATACATATATCAAAAAGCGAACGTTTCAATTGCTCGGACAGCTCAGGGACAATACAATACGACTAAGCCAGTATTAAGAAGTAACCTTAAGAAGGGTGACTTGGTATACTTCGGTGATGATTCAAGTTCAATTAGCCACGTTGGTTTCTATATCGGAAATGGGCAAATGATCGATGCCCAAAATAATGGGGTAATTACCGAAAGCATTGATGCTCCATGGTGGAGTATCGTTGGATATTCAAGACCTTAATTGATCAATAAATAAGGCGGAATCGTAAATAAACGGTTCCGCCTTTTTGAAACCAAAAAAATAAAGCCGCTGATTATTTGATAATCAACGGCTTTATTTTTATTTGATGTTCACAATTTCGATTAGGTTCTTGTTAGCAGAGAAGTAAGTCCCATTATCAGTCTTAATTCTGTAAGTGTTACCAAACTTGACTGGGGTTCCCTTAACTGTATCACCCTTATGGAGTGTTACTGATGCCCGATTCGTTAATTTAACATCTGTATATTCATTTAAGTTATTACTCAAAACCTTAAATTCGGTTCCAGTGGAGATGTAATTACTTGATGAAATTTGGACAACGTGTGGATTCTGTACGGTCTTATTAACAGTGGTGCTTACCTTCGAAGCAGAATCAGATTGGCTAGCAGTAGCAGAGGTAGTGCTACCACCGATCCAAAATGAAAGTGGCTTCCCATTAGCAGGGATTTTACTTGCATCCACGCGCTTGCCTAATGCAGAACTATAATACTTATCGGTATATTGCCATAAGTCATACTTGTAACTAGTGGATGGCGCAACCGAAGTGTAACTTGCCAACCAAATGGCATCGTAAGCACTTTTAGCAGAGGTGAAATTCCCCATGAATGATTGGTAACTGTAAAGCACGATTGGTCGATCGGTTAATTGACGAGCCCGATTTGCCCATGCGACCGTTGCACCATTCATCGTCCCAGATGTAACGTTATTTGATTCTGCATCATTAACGTAGAACAATGCTTTCGGTGCGGCTTTAATTAAGGTAGATGCTTCGTTAGCCGCTGAGTTAGCGTTCTTATAAAGGCTGTAACTGTAAACACCATATTTAACGCCATACTTAGAAAGTTTTTTAACGTTATTTTGGAACACACGATCACTGTAACTAGAACCGTATTGCACCCGTAAGATTAAAAATTCAGTTTCTGATTTTAATCTCTTAGCTTGACTATCGCTTAGATTACCTTGCCACTCAGATAAATCGTAGATCGGTTTACTTGCAGCGCTAGCAGTAGCGCTGAATATCGGTGCAACAATGGCGAGCCCTAAAACTACGACCAAGCTGCAAAGCATTTTTAACTTTTTATTCATTATTTCTTTCACTCCATATTATTTTAATTACTATGGACTAGTTTAACATTAAAGAATGGATAAAAAGGCCTTGCAATCGTTTTAAAACCAGATTGTAACTTTATGGTAATAGTTTTATTTTGATTGAAAATTATTAAGAGAGGGGAATTAACCATTTTAACGGTTAATTCCCCCTTCTTAATCAATATAGCGCCATAAAAATAAGATGGCAGTTACCAGTGCAGCCCAGCCAAAACATTTGATACGTTCCTTAGCATTGACCTTATTGGCACGGTGTTCCTGATTTTTACCTGTAAAATATTTCATGATAATAATTCGCTTTCTATCTTAATTTCGCTTAACGTTAGTCATGGCCTTAGCGTTGACCCATTGATTAAATTCCGTTTCTGTGACACCACTTGCTAATGCAGCAGCTTTAAGCGTAGAGCCATCTTTTTGCGCCTTTTGGGCAATTTTGGCACTGCGTTCATACCCAATGTGTGGACTAAGGGCGGTAACTAGCATTAGTGAATTATCGACAAGTTCAGTCATGCGAGATTGGTTGATCGATAATCCCTGGACCAAGTGTTCGTTAAATGAGTTGATGGCCTCAGTTAATAAATTACTACTATCTAAAAAGTCGTAAATGATAACGGGTTTATAAACGTTCATTTCGAAGTTTCCCTGACTATTTGCAATGTTAATGGTTGTATCATGGCCAATCACTTGAGCACTCACCATCGTTAATGCCTCGACTTGAGTTGGATTGACCTTTCCTGGCATAATCGATGAACCGGGTTCGTTGCTAGGGATGTTCAATTCGTTATAGCCTGCACGTGGCCCACTAGCTAGGAAGCGAATATCGTTACCGATTTTAATCAAGTCGGTTGCAAGCGTTTTAAGGATTCCATGCACCATTGTAATCCCCGTGTGGTTAGCCAGCCCTTGGAATTTATTAGGGGCCACTATAAATTGAATTGCCGTTTGTTTGCTTAGTTGTTCTACCATTGCCTGATCGAAACCAGTGGGGGTGTTCAAACCTGTCCCAACTGCCGTAGCACCTATCGGGAGTTCTAATAGGGTATCGCGGTTGTCCCTAAGGTAGTCTAAATCATGTTGTAGTGCACTGACCCAGCCGCTGATTTCTTGCCCAAAGGTGATCGGGGTCGCATCTTGTAGGTGGGTGCGGCCAATTTTCACCACTTCGGCAAACTCAGCTTGTTTCTTTTGAAATGCATCGATTAAATCAGCGAGGGCTGGAATTAATTGATCAATGGATTGGGTTGCTGCCATCATCATTGCAGTCGGAAAAGTATCATTCGAACTTTGTGATCGGTTCACATCATCATTTGGATGAATGGCCGCAGTGCCTGCCTTTTGATTGGCAATGTGGGCAATTACTTCATTTACGTTCATGTTGGTTTGAGTCCCACTACCAGTTTGGAAGACCACGAGTGGGAATGCATCTTGATGTGGTTGACTTAGGATTTGATCAACCGTAGTACTAATTAAATCTTGCTTTTCTGCATCCAAGTTCCCGATTTGATGGTTGACGATTGCTGCAGCTTTTTTAATTTGCAGGAGGTTATCAATCACCGCGTCTGGCATCTTTTGGCCAATCTTAAAGTTATTATGACTGCGTTCGGTTTGGGGCCCCCAGAGGACATTTTTAGGGACCTTTACTTCACCAAGTGAATCTTTTTCAATTCGATATTCCAACTTAAACAACCCCTTAACTAATTTACTTCTAATTATAATTAGGGAATTAAAAACATGTCAAAGCTTAAGCAGATTTATAAAAATATTTAGATTGTTAATCGATTTTGCTTCAATCGTTAACTAATGTTAACTAAAAAATTAAAAAACTTAGACTTACCTAAAAAAGACTTTAAAAATTATTAAAATAGTGTACAATATTCATTGGTTAAGAAATTTTTATATATTTAGATTGTATCAATCAGAAAATGATACCTTACAGAAAGGTGGAGTTTCACGTGAGTGAAAAACACAGTATGATTCACTACGCTAACGGTCCTTCCTTGGAAGAAATTAACCATACCGTTACCGTACCTAGAGATTGGGGCTTTTGGAAGACCTTGTTTGCTTATTCAGGTCCTGGGGCATTAGTTGCCGTTGGATACATGGATCCAGGTAACTGGTCGACTTCAATCACTGGTGGACAAGATTTTGGGTACCTCTTGATGTCGATTATCTTAATCTCAAGTTTGATTGCGATGTTACTACAATACATGGCGGCTAAACTTGGGATTGTGACGCAGATGGATTTGGCGCAAGCCATTCGGACGCGGACTTCAAAGTCGCTTGGAATTGTTTTATGGATCATGACGGAATTTGCCATTATGGCAACCGATATCGCAGAAGTTATCGGGGGTGCGATTGCATTGAACCTGTTATTCCACATTCCACTTGTGGTTTCAGTGTTCATCACCGTATTCGATGTTTTACTACTGCTTTTACTTACCAAGATTGGGTTCAGAAAGATCGAAGCAATCGTTGTTTGTTTGATCATTGTGATCTTAGTAGTGTTCGCCTACCAAGTGGCATTATCAAATGCTGACTGGGGTGGCGTATTCAAGGGATTAATCCCAACTGCAGATACCCTTTCACAATCAAGAAAGGCTTCCGATGGATTAACTCCTTATGCTGGAGCATTAGGGATCATCGGGGCAACTGTTATGCCACATAACCTTTACTTACATTCAGCTATTTCACAAACTCGTGATTACGATCCAAAGGATAAGAAGGACGTTGCTAGAGCAATCAAGTTTACGACTTGGGATTCTAACATCCAATTAACCTTTGCATTCTTCGTTAACGCATTGCTATTGATCATGGGGGTTGCCGTATTTAAGACTGGTGCCGTTAAGGATTCATCATTCTTCGGATTGTTTGATGCCTTGAACAACACTTCAACTTTAAGTAACCCAGTTCTAATTAGCGTTGCTAAATCTGGTATTTTATCAACATTGTTTGCCGTTGCTTTATTAGCTTCTGGACAAAACTCCACGATTACTGGGACCTTAACTGGACAAGTAATCATGGAAGGATTCATTCACATGAAGATGCCACTATGGTTACGACGTTTGGTTACTCGGATGCTTTCCGTTGTTCCCGTTTTAATCTGTGTATCGCTTACTAGTGGTGAATCAGAATTACAAGAACATACCGCATTGAATAACCTGATGGAAAACTCACAAATCTTCTTGGCATTGGCATTACCATTCTCAATGTTACCATTGATCTTAATGACTGATAACAAGAGTCAAATGGGTGAAGAATTTAAGAATACCCTCTGGGTTAAAATTTTAGGTTGGATTTCCGTCCTTGGTTTGATTTACTTGAACTTAAATGGACTTCCATCAGCAGTTGCTGGGTTCTTCAGTGATAACCCAACCGCAGCTCAAACTAGCATGGCAAATACGATTGCCTACATCTTAGATTTCCTTATCTTAGCATTATTAGTTTGGACGATGGTTGAATTCTACTTTGGTAACAAGCGGATCGAAGCTGAACGCCAAGCAGAACAATCACAATCACAATCAAAGGGTAACGCATAATCAACCAATTTTAAATAAGAGGTGTAAGTTATGGATCAATTTCAACGGATTTTAGTGGGAGTCGACGACTCCGACGACGCGATTTTAGCCTTTCGCTACGCAATCGAACGTGCTAAGGCTGATAATGCTCAATTAATCTTAGTTTCCGTTTTGGAAACCGAAGAAATTAACGTTTACGAAGCTTTATCTAGGGATTACGTACACGGTGAAAAGAAGGACTTGGAAGCACATATGCAAAAGTATGTTGAACAAGCCAAAAATGCTGGGGTCAAGGATGTTCAAGCAATCGTTGCCTCTGGTGATGCCGGAGAAACCATCGTTAAGGACGTGATTCCGCATGTTGAACCAGACTTATTAGTGATCGGATCACATTCCAAAAAGGGAATTGCGCGTCACTTTGGAAGCCAAGCTTCTTACATGGCTAAGTACTCACCAACTTCAGTAATGGTGATTAGATAGTTTAAATTAATATGAAGCCCCGTCATTCTATTATGGAATGGCGGGGCTTTTTGTTTATAATGTGGTAAAGGGATTTGATAGGATGATTAAAACGAATACTTGGCAATATCGGGGAATTCAAATACTGTGTGGTTGCTACTTATTGGTGATAGCCTGGCTATGTTTTACCCCGCGGTTCCCCGTCAACGTGCAACTAGGTAGCTATCCAGAATTAGCGTCGTTCACTTATGGGCACGCCCAGGTTGTTTATATGCCATTTCAGGAGTTATTTACGGAGGGCTTTTGGCTCAATGTAATCATGACCATTCCATTAGGTGGTTTTGTGTGGTTGCTAAACCCACGACCAATGGGGCTCAAGCAAGTGTGTGGACTGGGCATATTAACTGGATTTTTCATCGAATTTGGTCAGTTATTCTTAGATAACCTAGCTAATTTTCAACGCACCGTTGATATCAATGATGTGATTTCAAATTGGTTCGGGGTGGTAGTGGGGTACTATCTTTTGCGATTTATAATGAGGAAGTGGATTCAATGGCGGAATTAATGCGAGTCTTAGAACGGCACCATAATTTGATTAAAGTGAAGTATCGCGGGGAGTTCGGCTACTTTTGGCCTTCGACGAATCTGACTGGTGATGCGCGTATTCAATCATTTGATGATGCTGATAACCATTTATTAACTAAATTAAAGTTAACTGCTGATGCCACCATCTTGGTCCCGCTTGCTTTTGATCCAGAACGGTTGATCTTTATCATCCAGGTTCTCGACAAGCAACTCATTCAAGCCGGTGGCGACGGGGAAGTCGGCACCTTCCAAGTAAGTGCAAATGGAGATGTAAATAAAAACGATGTTGATTAATTTCAACATCGTTTTTATTATGAATTTCTTAATTGGTAATAGTAATTCATCATCGTGATTTGGAAGTAGGGGTAAACGAAAATTCCTAAAATTGGAATCACCGTGTACGAAGTAGAAATGTTCAATAGGATCCACCAGCCAATGAAGCTTAACTGGAGCCATAGTAATTCAGCCTTGTGCCCAACCATCATCTGACGACTCTTGGTGATTGCTTGAAGTGGCGAGATTTTATTACCACTCACGTAGGCATCACGGTAAATATAAATTGCCTGCGAATAAGAATAGGACTTAATAATTCCTGGAATGATAAGTAGGCAGGTCCAAAGGATGATAAAGATAAATTGAATCAAAATCGTAATGATTACACCAAATACCATTGGTGTGCTAAAGAGCTTGGTCGATTTATCTAGTGGATGCTCCCTAGTGGCATTATTTCTAATGATATCTAAAATTTGAAATGAGATCCCAACTAATACAATTGTGGTGATGATCGAAATCAGGTATAAAAAGTTAATTTGGACTCGAAATTGACTGTAGTATGATGCAACGGCACTACTACCAAGGTTAATGTTGCTCAAAAAGTCCCTAGAAATCTGACTAGAAAGGATTCCACCAATTGACTCTAGAATCAAATACGGTAAAAATAAAATAAAGTAGAAACGAAAATGCTTCAGAAATTCTTGATTAGCATCTTGTTTCAACGTTGAGAAGTTCATTGCGGGCCTCCATAAATTTAATTTATTATTATTTTAACACAAAAACGCCGGGAAGCGTTGAAGCCTCCTGGCGTTAGTTTGATTAGTCGATTTTAAAGCGTTTAGAACCCCACTTATCTAATTCTGAAAGCGTTAATACCACGATCCCAGCGGCAATTGAGATTAGCCAACCTGACAACGGAATTCCATCAGTCTTGAATAGTTCTTGCATGAATGGAACGTAGGTTAGGATAATTTGGAGGCCAATCATTGCGCCAATGATCCAGAAAGCAGCTGGATTACTGAACAGGGCCTTGGAGAAGAGTGGTTCACTCGTTCTGATGTAGAACAGGTAGAAGATCTTCCCAAACACGATTACGTTGACGACGACGGTACTTGCGACCTCAATGCTCCAACCACTAGCGATTAGGGTATCGAAGACCACGATTCCACAGATTGCCATGATCGAAGAAATATAGGCCATTCGAATCATATCAGCCTTACTTAACAGCGAGCTATTGTTATCGCGCGGTTTCTTCAGCATGATGTTCTTTTCAGCTGGTTCGAAGATGAACACGAATTGAATCGTGATCGCAGACACCATGTTGATCCATAGTAACTGCGTAGCGTTCAACGGCATATCGTTCTTAGTCAAAATCGTAAATGCAATGATTAACCCTTCGGCAAACGAGGTCGGCAGTAAGAATCGGATACTCTTTTTGATGTTATCGTAGATTCTGCGTCCTTCCTTGATGGCGGTCGAAAGCGTCCCGAAGTTATCATCGGTCAAGACCATGTCAGCGGAATCCTTGGCAACGTCGGTTCCCTTGATCCCCATGGCTACCCCGATATCAGCCCGTTTTAAAGCGGGGGCGTCGTTGATCCCGTCCCCAGTCATTGCAGTCACCTTACCTGCAGCTTGGAGTGCTTTAATAATCTGCAGCTTGTTTTGTGGCGTAGTCCGAGCGAACACTTGGTTCTCTAAGACGGCCTTAGTGAATTCGGCATCATCTAGTTGATCCAATTCAGCACCTGTAATCGCATGAATTTCAGGAGTCAATCCGAGCTTTTCACCAATTGCCTTAGCAGTTACGGGGTTATCACCAGTGATCATCTTCACTTCTACCCCAGCCGCGTTCATTTCCTTTAGTGCTTGCACCACTTCTTCGCGCGGTGGATCGATGATTCCAGCCAACCCGAGGAATTGAATTCCAGAGTTGATCAATTCATGGTTAATTTCATTTGTGTTCTTATCAACTGGCTTGTAACCAACGGCAATCACCCGTTTTCCAGTCTTGGAAAGCGCATGGACCTTTGTTTCCCAACTTTCAACGTCAAAGTCTGGATCGGTCTTTTTAGCTAAGGCTAAAACCTTATCTGGTGATCCCTTTACGAAGAGTTGTTTATTTCCCTTTGGATCAACCACGACCTTCCCCATGTAACGGAAAGCAGAATCGAACGGCAGTAGGTCGACTTCTTGGTAGTTAGGAGCATCCATTGATTGCATCCCCTTGTGATAAAGGGTCAAGAAGGCTCCATCGGTGGGTTCACCATTAATCTCCCAAGCACCAGCTTCTTGATTTAAGGTCGTATCATTAGCCTCAAAACCAGCGGTCAGGAATAACGAAAGCGCCTTGCTATGCACTGGTTGATCGTTGGCATCTAAAATAAGGCCCTTGGGTTGATAACCAGTCCCAGTAACGTGGTAAGTCCCGCTCGGTAGTAACACGTCAGTGGCGGTCATTTCGTTTTGGGTTAACGTCCCCGTCTTATCGGTTGCAACGACATCGACAGACCCCAGCGTTTCAACGGCTGGCAAACTTTTGACGATCGTGTGTTTATTTTTAGCCATGTCGCTAACCCCACGTGATAACACTACGGAAGTCGTAGCGGGTAATCCTTCAGGAATTGAACCCACGACCATGGCAACTACGGCTAGGGCTAATACTGAAACGGAGTAGGTTTCAAAGTATAGGCCGATTAAGAATAGCAGTACCGAAACGCCCATGATGACGTATGAGACCCACTTCCCGAGTTGATCTAATTCCTTCATCAACGGGGTCTTTCTTTCGGTCGCGTTATTTACTTCTTGTGAGATTTGACCAATTTCAGTCCCGTTCCCAGTGGCGATAACCACCCCGGTCCCACTTCCAGAAGTAACGGAAGTGTATGAAAAGGCGATATTAGCCTGTTCAGCAAGCGAAGGGTGGGCAGCAGTAATGACGGCTGCATCTTTTTCGATCGAATCGGATTCACCAGTCAAGGCCGATTCTTGAATCCGTAAGTTATCAGTATCAACTAGTCGTAAGTCAGCGGGAACACGGTCTCCGGCTTCAAGGAACACAACATCGCCGACCACAATGTCTTTGGTGGGGATGTCGATTCGCTTGCCGTCGCGATAAACCGTGGAATTCGTGGCTAGAATCGATCTGATTTTTTCTAATGCGTTGGAAGCGTTTGCTTCTTGATAATAACCAATAATTGCATTTGCTAACACCACCAATGCAATGATTAGTGAGTCTGAGTAGTGACGCATTAATAGGGTTATGACAGCAGAAATGATTAGTACATAGATAATGACTTCATTAAATTGGCGTAGGAATAGCTTTAGTTTGGAATCCTTCTTGAACTGGAGTTCATTCGGTCCATTTTGGGCTAATCGTTCACTTGCTTGTGAGCTTGTCAGTCCGCTTTCAAAATCTTTAATCTGATACTTATTCTGAATTTCCTGGTCAGTTAATTGATAATCCTTCATAATATAATCTCCTTTAAGTCTAAATCAAAACGTTAAAATCATGATTTAATTACTCAATTAGAAAATAATGAAGGGCAATGATGAACCTTGGTCTTAAAAGATCAGGGCCACTATCCATGTGCTACACCTCCTTGTATATTGATAATTATTTTACCAGAATCAATGAACTTTTTGTATATATTTTAAGTTTTTTTAATAAATTGATGGAAAGTCGCTATAAATACTGCTAAAATAAAGTTATTAAAAATATAGAGGAGCTTCGCATATGAAATCAAAAAAACTATTAATTGGATTATCCATCGCAACCGTTTTAGTTGCCGCACCTGTTGTTTCTGGTGTTGTTAATGTTAATGCTGCTACTAATGCGCCTGCTGGCCAATTTAGTAGAATGAGACGGAATAGTCGCCCTCAACGAATGAGCCACTTTAACATGTCAAAGAAATTAGCAGGCTTGAGTAAATTTAAGCATCTTAAATCAAACCATTCAGTTCCAACTCAAGGAACACCAAAACCAAACACTAAATAATTATTAATGTTAAAAAGCTAGCCAGGAAATTTCCTGACTAGCTTTTTGTTTTAAAACTATTTAGCTGATTGTGATAATTTAACGTAGTAGTTAGCATAGGTTAGCTTAGTGTATGGAGTCACGAAGAAAATCCCCGCGATTCCCGCAGTAATATAGCTTAATAGGTACCAAGGAATGAAGCTTAACACCAAGAGGAAGAACTCAAGTTTGTGGCCATTCATCAATTTGCGACTAATAGTAACCGCTTGGTTATAACCAACTGGGTTCTCAGCATCTAATGAATCCCGAAAGATATATTGGGCCTGGGAGTAGGCGATTCCCTTAGCTGTAACAAATGCTGTACAAGCAATTGAAACGAGGGCCATGATAATTACGATGGCGATAAAGATAGTGCTGTTATTACTTCCAAATTTAACTGCAGCACTATATGTTATGATAGTAACTATCAACGAGAGGACTGTCCAAGCGAACATATAAGCATACTTAATGACCCCGACCACGAAGGCGCCAAAGAAATAATCCCCACGGGTAAAGATGTTAAGGGCCTTCTTGAAACCACCAGTAAATTCGGTTTCTTGGCCCCGCATGACTTTGATCATTACTAACATTGCACTGAGTAGTAGTGCATTGTTAATGTAGAAAGTAATGCTAGATAATTGATTACTGTTTTGTGTAATATTACTAAAATTCCCAATGATCACATTATGAAAAGATGTATAAATATATACAAATAAAGCTCCAGAGCAGATTATGCCAAAAAGATATGTTGGAACCAACAGCATTAATAAGAACCCATAGTGATGAACTAATTGTTGCTTCGCTTCAGATTTTAAATCAGAAAATTTCAAAAATACCACTCCTTATAATGATATTTTTATTATACATAATTACTGCTGTAGTTTAAAGCAATCTTAATATTTAAGGGTTCATGGTCGTTACTGCTGAATTAAATTTAGAATGTTTTTCTTTAATTCCATTAATTCGTGAAACGGATAGCTTTCGCGATTCAAAAAGAAGAATTGCCGTTCGAAGTTGCTGCTTAATGGCTCAAAGGGAATGCCAACTGGCAATACATCCCTAGAAATAATCGATTGCCCGATCCCTGCGGCCAACAAGCGCACGATTAAATCGTTATTATCAATGAGGATGCGTTTGGTAGGGTTAACATTCCGTTGTTTAAAAAATTCTTCGGTATAGTGGTACACCCCAGAGCCATTTTCACGCTCCAACCAAGTATCGCTAGCGAAGTTTCCAGCATGAACTAATACGTCGGTATGAAAAGCCGTTCGTTCAATCGCGGGGGTAACGATCGCCTTTTCGATCAACCCGAACTCAAGTTGATGGTTCTCCATTTGCTCGGCAATCTTAGTTGAGTTAGTCACCGTTATCTTGAGATTGACCGATTGAGGTAGGGTGAGCTGCTTTAAAACGTTCGTAATCACTACATCGGCGGTGGTGTTGGAAATCCCCATGCGGCATTGGATCTTATGGGGATGGTGGTTGGTCAATTGACGCTGAAGGGCCTGTTCTTTTTCGAAGATGCTGACGCCGTCGTTATAAAGTTGATCAGCTAAGCCGGTCGGGGTGACCTGACTGCGTGAATTACGGGTGAACAACTTGGCTCCTAAGAGCTCCTCTAGTTTTTTGATCTGTTGGGAGACTGATGATTGAGATACGAAGATTTGTTTAGCTGCGAGTGAAAAGTTTCGATTTTCATACACGGCGCGAAAGGCTAAGAAATATTTGAAGATGGTTGATCATCCTTTCTATTCGATTTTATAATAGTAACTATTATAATTATTAACTTCTCTTATCAAAAGTCAATTGTTATAATTTAATTATTAATTACATAGGAGCTGATTTAAATGGTAAATACGCTGAAAGAACGGACGCCAGGTTTTGCGGTGGCCTTATTAGTCGCAATCGTGAGCCAACTGCTAACGCTGTTCATTCCAGATGTGGGAGCTGCCACAATTTCAATTATCCTAGGGATTATCCTGGGCAACACCTTTGTAAAACAAAAGGTGTTAGGTGCTGGAACTAAATTTGCTGAGAAACGATTGCTGGAATATTCAGTAATGCTATTAGGACTGACGATTACGTTCCAAACGATTATTCAACTGCATTGGACGGGCTTATTATTCGTGATCTTACAAATGAGCATTACGATTACCGCAGCAATCATGATCGGAAAGTGGCTGCAATTCGACGATGGAATCTACCTTTCAATGGCTGGGGGGAATGCAGTGTGTGGGTCTTCTGCGATCGCTTCGATTAAGCCGGTCATCAACGCAAGTGACGAAGATGCGGGAATGGCGATCACGCTGGTCAACCTCATGGGGACCGTCTTGATGATCTTACTGCCGATCTTAGGAACGGTGGTGTTCGGCAACGTTGATTTGACCCGCGGGGCTTTGATCGGGGGGACCGTTCAATCAGTCGGGCAAGTAATTGCGAGTGCAACGATGGTCAATCAACCCACGGTCGAATTTGCTACGCTGTTCAAGATCATGCGGATCATCATGTTGGTAGTGATCGTAGTGGTCTTTGCCAGAATTCACAAGCACAACGTCAGTGAGAAGCAAACGATGGAAGCAGTGGAGCAAGATGTCAAGAAGCATAAGATTGATTTTCTCCCTTGGTACGTACTCTGGTTCTTGATTTTCTGTATTGCCAATAGTTTGATCCATTTGCCTAATTTTGTGGGGGCGTTTGCTCACTTCCTCAGTAGCTGGTGTGAGATCATTGCCTTAGCCGCAATTGGACTACGGTTGAACTTGCAAGCCTTTTTGAAGGCTGGCAAGCGGTTTGCGATTTATAGTCTCGGGGTCGGGGCGGTGCAAGTCGTTGCTGCATTACTCCTAATTAAATTGCTAATTCATGGTTAATATACTTTTATTATAAAAAAAAGCAACTTTTTTGTTAAAAAAGGTTGCTTTTTGATTTTAAATTGTGATATTCTTATATCAACAAATAAAGATATCATTATATGAAAATATGGAGGAAGTTATTATGGAACATAAAATCGCAGAACAAAATGGAACCCACGTTCACTCAATGAAGTGTGGACACACGAAGTTATTACACAACGGCCACGTTGATTTTGTAGAAGCTAACGGTCACTTACACCACGCTGATGGCGATCACTTTGACGAATGTGAAATTGCGGTTGATAGTGTGCACCCAGATCAAGAAGTGCATGTTGTTGACGCTGAATTACATGATGATAACTGTGGCCACCAAAAGGTTGACCATGGCGACCACGTTGACTACTTAGTTAACGGTCGGCTTCAACACGTTCACGGCGATCACGTTGATGATCACGGTGCCGTTGATCCAGTTAAATAATTTTAAAATCTAAATTAAAAACCAGTTTAGTCAGGGGTATCCTAACTAAACTGGTTTTTTAGTTGTGAATTGAAATTAGAAGAGGTAAACCTTACTTTCAAATGGTCTGAGTTCAGTTCCTTGATCATCTGCGTAGTTCCCAATCAATAATTGGGCACCTTGTGGGACTTGATAATCACGGGAAACATCTTCAGCCGTGAAGTTATTGATTGAAATTAACGTAAGATCATTGTAGTGGCGCTTGTAGGCAAAGACTGCATCGTCTGTTGGGTCTAATTTTTCAAATTGACCGTAGCGAATGATGTCGTTGTCCTTACGGAGTTGAATTAATTTTTGGTAATAGTAGAAAACGGAATCCTGATCGACTAATTCATCCGCTGCGTTGATTTCAGGGTAGTTAGCGTTGAGGCGGTACCAAGGTTTAGCAGCGGTGGTAAAGCCAGCGTACTTACTATTATCCCATTGCATTGGGGTTCTGGCGTTGTCACGAGAACGGGAGGCCAAGAAGCTAAGCATCTTATCCGAGCTGATCAAGTGTTCTTGGTCAACGAGTTGTTTGTAAGCATTTAATGATTCAATATCTTCGTATTGATCGATGCTAGTGAAATGGCCGTTGGTCATCCCTAGTTCTTCACCTTCATAGACGTATGGGGTTCCTTGCAACATGTGTAGCGTCGTTCCAAGCATTTTCGCAGCCCGTACTCTGAATTCTGGTTCGTCGTTGGCAAATCTAGAAACCGCCCGTGGTTGATCATGGTTGTTCCAGTAAAGACTGTTCCAACTTTTACCGTCGAGGCCTTCTTGCCATCTGGAAAGCGAGTGCTTTAATTCGGTCAATTTAACAGGCGCATCGTTCCATTTTCCGAGGGCTTTGGTCGTCCCAAATGATAAGCTGACGTGTTCGAATTGGAAGATCATGTTCAAGCCACTGCCGTCCAAGTTAGCATATCTAACGGCATCTTCGGGGTTCGTAGAAGGCATTTCGCCGACCGTCATGACGTCGTATTTAGATAATACCTTATCGTTCATTTCATTCAGGTATTCCAATAGGTGGGGACCGTTAGTCGTCATTGGTTCACATGGCGCAAATTCTGAACCCTTTGGTACGGGACCGTTAGGCAGACCCTCAGGTTTTGAGATGTAGTTGATAACGTCCATTCGAAAACCGTCAACGCCCTTGTCGAGCCAAAAACGCATCAGACTGTAAACCGCTTCGCGCACTTCAGGATTTTCCCAGTTTAAATCGGGTTGCCCTTCCGCAAAACAGTGGAGGTAGTATTGGCCCCGTTCTGGAACGAACGTCCATACGGAACCAGAGAAATTGGATCCCCAGTTATTTGGTTCGTGGCCGTCAACGGGGTCACGCCAAATGTAGAAATCAGCGTACTTATTATCACGGGACTTCTTGCTTTCTTGGAACCATTCATGTTGATCAGAAGTATGGTTGACCACGAGGTCCATTAATAACTTAATGCCCTTTTCATGCATCGCACTTAGCAGTGAGTCGAAGTCAGCCATTGATCCATAAGCTGGTTGGATTGCTTGGTAGTCTGCAATGTCGTAACCATTGTCCTTGTTAGGTGATTTATAAATGGGGTTTAACCAAATCGTGTTGGCCCCTAATTTTTTAATGTAATCGAGGCGGTTTTCGATTCCCTTCAAGTCACCGATTCCATCGCCGTTACTATCTTGAAAACTCATTGGGTAAATTTGATAAACAACTGAATCCTTGAACCAATCGTTTTTTGACATATTCCAAACTCCTCCTTGGTAATTAAGTATTGACTATATTTTAGCATAGTTCAAAAGAACGCCTTAACTAAATGAATTGGCTTAAAGTAAAAATAATGAACAGCCGCTATAGCTTTTTCCAGACTTCATGGGTGATGGATGGGAATAGCGGGATGATCGATTGAATCTGCTTTGGATTCATCTTGAGTGCAATCGCTGGCAATAGCGAATTGATGGCGTTATCTGCTTGTTCACTCATCTCAGTGACCCCGACTAAGTGTTTGGCTTTATCGAATACCAATGCTTGTTTAGCAAGGTGTTGATGGTCAACTTGACGGAACCAGTCCTTCGTTAAATCGGCATGAATGACCTGATATTGATCACTAGCCTCTGCTTGTGCAATTGACACGCCCGCTTCCGCAATTCGTGGCGATGTAAAAGTGACCGATGGAATGACGGGGTCTTCAATCGGTTGATTGGTTTCACCACTAATGAAGCGAGCGATGTATTTGGATTGAAAGGTTGCCGATGGAGTGAGGTTAGGGTACTTGGTATCCGTAATGTCACCAGCGGCGAAGATATTTGCTACGTTGGTCTGTAGGTGTTCATTGACCTTAATACCATGTTGATCATATTCGATCCCCAATTCGTCCAGTCCGTATCCAGCAACGTTTGGGACCCGTCCCGTTGCATCTAAGATCCAATCGGTAGTTTGAATCTGATGCTCTCCATATTCAACGGAGAAACGGTCGCCATCCTTAGTAAAGCCACTGACGTTAGCGTTCGGGACAAATTGCACCCCACGTTTACTCAAATCAGCTACCACTGCTTGAGCATAGGGTTGGTAGAACTTGCGCAACGCCTTGTCACCGTGCATCATCACGGTCACGTGGGCACCGAACTGGTTAGCAATCGTCGCGAATTCCATGGCGATGTAGCCGCTACCGATAATCACAATGTCTTTGGGGAGTTCATCCAGTGCTAGGAAATCCTTGCTATTATGTGCTAGCTCGGTGCCTGGGACTGCAAGTTGATGCGGGTGTAATCCCGTTGCAATCACAATTTTATCAGCAGTCGTGACTTTTCCATCGATATCAACGGTGTGTGGATCGCGCATGTTCGCCCAGCCATGGAGCATGTCGATGCCCAAGTTGGTGAACTTATTTTCCAATCCATCAGCGAGTGGATCGATGACCGCATGCTTATAGCGCATGTTAGCAGCCCAATCCAATGTTAATTTTCCGTTCACGACTGCTTGCATTCGTTCTTGCTGGCGGGTTAGTTCGACTGGACCATCTAATACTAGTTTGGCATTACAACCCCAGTTAGTGCAGGTGCCGCCGACTCTTTGCGCTTCGACCTTTGCAACGTGGTAGCCAGCTTTAGCCAGTTGCGGAGCTCCATCGGAACCATGGCCAGCGCCAATGAATAAGACGTCATAATCATACTTTGTCATTCGCAATTCCTCCTTAATGTAACAAAAAAGCGAAGCACTAATTGTACTTCGTTTTTTCGTTAGTTATTGATTAGTTAATTTTAAATTAGATGGTTGCCCATACATCACTAGCAACTGATGGGAAGATTTGGATAATCCGCCCGATTTGTTCCTTCGTTAACTTAAATTCAATTGCTGGCAACAAGGTATTGATTGATTCAACAGCATGGGAACTAACTTCAGAAGCACCAACTAAGTGGCCTTCCTTATCGAATACCAATGCCCGTTCTGCAACTGTGTCGTTATCAACTTGGTAGTACCAGTCATCCTTTAAGTCAGTCTTAACAACCTTGTAGTTATCATCCTTTTCGGCTTCAGCAACTGAAACTCCAGCTTCTGAGATCCGTGGGGAAGTAAAGGCGTTAGTACCAACGGCAGGGAAGTCGATTGGAGCATCGCTTTGTCCTGATAGTAATCCAGTGAGGTAAGTGGATTCGAAAATAGCAGTAGGGGTCAACTTAGGTTGCTTGCTGTTAATCACGTCTCCTGAAGCGTAGATGTTTTCAACGCTAGTTTGGAGATGGTCGTTAACATTAATTCCGTGACGTTCGTCAAACTTAACGCCAACTTCTTCAAGGCCAAAGCCATGAACGTTAGGAACCCGACCAGTAGCATCTAAGATCCAGTCAGTAGCTAAGGTGTCGTTTTCACCGTATTCAACAGCAAATGCGTCGCCATCCTTCTTGAATCCACGAACGTTACTGTTCTTGACGAAGTGCACACCACGTCTTTGTAAGTCAACTAAGACCTTCTTAACGAATGGTTGGTAGAATGGACGTAATGCTACGTCGCTGTGGAGCATAACGGTAACGTCAGCACCAGCGGCATTAGCAATGGTAGCAAATTCCATGGCAATGTAACCACCACCGACAATCGTAATCCGCTTTGGAAGGTGAGTTAATGCAAGGAAGTCCTTACTATTATGGGTTAATTCAGTTCCAGGAAGATTTAGCTTGTGGGGAGTGAGTCCAGTAGCAATTACGATCTTATCAGCAGTCTTCTTTTCGCCGTCAACTTCAACAGTGTGAGGATCTGTTAATTTACCGTAACCCTTGATAACATCGATGCCAGCACTAGTCATCAAACCTTCGATGGCACCAGGTAAAACATCAATAATGGAATGCTTGCGTGACATATTAGCAGTCCAGTTAATGGTTAATTGTTCACCATTCAATTGATCTTTAATTCTTTCTTGTTCACGAGTTAAAGCAACGGGTGCATCCAAAGCAATCTTAGCGTTACATCCCCAGTTAGGGCAAGTCCCACCAATTGCTTCAGCTTCAACAACAGCAACCTTTTTACCAGTGCCTGCTAAAGGAATCGCACCATCAAAAGTACCATGACCGGCACCTAAATAAAGAACATCATAATCGTAATTTGTAGCCATAAAAAATGCCTCCAATTAAGTTATTTTTTATCCATTTTTATTCTACATTTTTACTACATTGTTATTCTAGCATTTACTTTGTTTGTGTACAAAGCATTTGCTCATTGAAAATCAAAAGGCGCCAAGTGTTGATACACCAGCGCCTAATTGGCAATTAATATTTAGGTTCCCATTTTGTATCTTGAATGGCTTGGTCAACGTCTTGAATCTTTTCACGGGTCAATCCTTGTTGCACAGCACTATTGGCAACGGCCTTAGCAACCGTTTCCGAGAATGCATAGAGCTTAGAAACAGGTGGTAAAACAGCAGCACCAGGCTTTTTAGGATCGACGATGCCGCTTAATGAATGGGCGGCTGCAGAAATCATTTCATCGTTTAATACGCTTGCGGTCGAAGCAATTGCCCCGAGCCCTAATCCAGGATAAACCAATGCGTTGTTAGCTTGGCCAATTTGGTAGGTAACCCCGTTATATTCAATATCATCAACTGGGATACCAGTACCGATCAATGCCTTACCGTCGGTCCACTTCAAGAGGTCTTCAGCCTTTGCTTCCGCTAACTTAGTTGGGTTGGAGATTGGGAAGATGATTGGCCGATCGGCATGGGCGGCCATTTCCTTGATGATGTCTTCGGTGAATGAACCCGGTTGAGTCGAAGTTCCGACCATGATGGTAGGGTGGACAGCTTTGACAACTGCGGATAGGTCGGTGAGTGCATCTGGATTATCAAATTCAGAACGTGAGCGGGCGAATGGTCTTTGTTCTGGGGTGAGCGTATCATCGTCATCGAACAAAAGCCCCTGTTTATCAACGAGGTAGAAGTGTTTTTTAGCTTCTGCTTCACTCAATCCCTGTTGAACGAATTCTGCACAGACCCGTGAAACGATTCCAGCCCCAGCAGTCCCAGCTCCGAAGCAGAGGTATTTTTGGTCTGTGAGCTTTTCGCCTGAGATGTTAAGAGCACCCAGGATTCCTGCCAATACGATGATCCCAGTTCCTTGGATATCATCATTAAAGACGGTATATTGTTCCTTATATTTGTTTAAGATGTTAGCAGCATTGGAACGCCCGAAGTCTTCGAAGTGTAGGTACATGTCAGGAAATAGCTTTTCGGCAGTTTCTACGAATTGGTCAACGAATGCGTAGTATTTTTCACCGTAAACTCTTTTTTGGTGGTTACCAAGGTATAACGGGTCGTTCAACAACGCTTCATTATTAGTGCCAGCATCTAAGATGACGGGAAGGACTTGCGATGGATCGATCCCAGCAGCGGCAGTATAAACCATCAGTTTTCCAACGGCGATATCGACACCGTTCGTGCCCCAATCACCAATCCCTAAGATTCCTTCGGCATCGGAAACTACGATCAGGCGAATGTCACGCCCGTCAGCAGCATTTCTTAGTGATTGTTCAATCGAATCTTGATCGTTAATCGATAGGAAGGTAGCGTTTTGTGGTTGAACGAATAATTCGCTGTAGTTTTCAATTGATTCGGCAATCGTTGGATCGTAGACGATCGGCATGAATTCAACGACGTGTTGACTAAATAACTTGTAGAATAGCACCCGATTTTCGTTGAAGAGCGTCATTAAGAAAACGCGCTTTTCAATCGCTGATGGTTTGGATTGAAATTGTCCATATGCTTGGGTAGCCTGATCATCTAGTGATTGAACGAATGGTGGCAGCAATCCTTGTAAGCCAAGGGCCTTTCTTTCCGCCATCGTGAAAGCAGTGCCCTTATTTTTGAATGGATCATTTAAAATGTTATATCCCATTGCAAGTCCTCCTAGTAAAGATGCTAAAGTATTTATAATAAATTAATATTAATCCTTACATTATTTAATAGTCAAAGATTAAATTTGTGATAAAATATTTTTATAAGGAGTCGTTGAACACTGGTGAAAGGGGTATTGAATGAATACACGCGATTTAGAATATTTTATTGCCTTGACAGAAATTAAAAATTTTTCTAAAGTAGCTCATGAATTTAAGGTTAGTCAACCGACGATCACATTTGCCTTGCAACGACTCGAACGTGAGATGGATAGTAAATTAATTATTAGATACCGCAGTCAAGAGCTGACGATCACTGATAGCGGAAACCAATTATTGCTCCATGCTAAATCGATCATTAAGAACGTTCAGTTAGCTAAGGCTGAAATTGCCAATTTTAAGCGTGCAAAGTTAATATTGGGGCTTCCACCGACGATCGAAAACCATTACTTTGCTAAGGTCGCAGCGCGCTTGAAGCAGCATCACTTATTAGATAAAATTGAGACCGTTGAATTGGGTTCTGCTGCTACTTTGAATGCGCTTAAAAGCGGTCAGATCGATTTAGCATTGCTGGGCTCGGTTAATCCGTTGGAAGAAGCGACGATTATTTCAGAGGAATTTGATCGGCGTCCGTTCGCAATCTATGTCTCAAAAGACAATCCTTTGGCACAACAGCAGGGGGTGTTCTTTCAGGATTTAAAACGCGAGGCCTTTATTCTTTTTAAAAGCGGTTTTATTCATAATAATGTTATTAACGCGATGGCAAAACGTAATCACTTTCGGCCACAAATTATTTTTCGTTCCAGTGGGATTCATAGTATCTTGAACATGATTCGGGAAAACGTCGGAATTGGGTGTTTCACCACCCTTGTGTCTGATCGGAATCCAGATGTGGTCAAGGTCGACCTATTGGATCAAGATGTGCCTAGTTTCGTTACCAGCATTGTCTATCGACGTTCCCATCTTTTTAATCAGCTGCAATCTGAAATTTTAAATCAGATTAGGGCTGCTTTGATTAATAAATAGGAGGTGAAAAAATGAAGGGAGTAGTATCTACTAAATCAGGGCGTTTAGCAGACCTAAAAATTGAATCGGTACATCGCCCCGAACCAGCTCCTGATCAGGTGTTGGTCAGGGTAAAAAATTCATCCATTAACTACCTAGATTATTTTCGTTACGCTAAGCCTGAACGAGCTAGTCGAAAGGCACTTAATTTTAGAATGTTCGACCGCTTCGTGAACCCCGCAATCAATAAGATCATGGGTTGCGATTTTGCTGGCATCGTTGAGGGAGTCGGCACCGACGTTCGCGATATCCAAGTTGGTGATAAGGTGTTCGGAATCACCGATGACTTTCAATACGGAGCGTGGGCTGATTATGTTTGTGCGAACGAAAATAACGTTGCTTTTACGCCCTCAAATTTAAACTTTAGGGATTGTGCAGCCTTACCAATGGCTGCTGGGACTGCTGTTACCGCTGTGAACGGGGCCAAAATTGATTTTAATAAACGGGTCTTGATTATTGGAATCAGTGGTGGGGTTGGACAATTCGCACTGCAATACGCCAGCTCACTGGGTGGCGAGGTCACTGGAGTTTGTGCCACCGAAAATTTAAACGTGGCTGCCAATTTTTATTTAGCAGATTTGATCGAGGCGAAACCGAACTGGCAAAAGCAATTGAAGGGTAAATTTGATAGCATCATTGTGGTCAATGGGCATCGTTCGCCTAGCTACATTCGGCGCTTCTTAAATCCGAATGGTTACTACGTTGAAATCCATCAAGGAAAGCGCGGGATTGAAACGAATCCATTCGGCGACATGATGGAAGTCGGCTTTAGATGGTATCAAGGGCATTTTGAACACCTCTTTGTTAGACCCGATTGGCTTTGGAAAGTAGCCAATCTCGCTCAACGGGGCGTTTTGCATCCAGAAATCGATGCTACTTTTTCAGTGCGTTACATTAAAGATGCGATTAAGTATGCGATTAAAAATCCGATCGACGGTAAGATTTCGATCACAATGGATTTTGATGATCAAAAATATAATGAAGAACGCTAGCACCATTGGTTATCCAGTGGTGTTTTTGTTTGTCCTGCATCGAGTGTTGACAAAGAAATTTCGATGATTGATAATTGAAATAATTTTACATAATTTGATTGAAATGGGGAATCTAAATGCAAGTTGATTTACTAGTCAAGGGAAACAATGTTTTAAATGTTTACGCACGCCGATTTGAGGCGAATCAACTTTGGATCGATGGGGGCAAGATCATTGCGACTGGAGACCAGCCATTCACTGCCGAACAAACCTACGATGCTTATGATCAATACATTGTTCCAGGTTTTATTGATAGTCATGTTCACGTGGAAAGTTCTTTATTAGTCCCTTCCGAACTAGCGAAGGTCATTTTGCCACTTGGGACGACGACTATTTTTACCGATCCACACGAAATCGCAAACGTTGCTGGTGTGCCTGGGGTTCAATATATGATTGATGATGCGCGACAAACCCCTTTGGATGTCGATGTAATGTTACCATCATCAGTTCCTGCGACGCCCTTTGAAAATAACGGAGCAACCTTGAGCGCTGATGACTTACGTCCGTTTTATCGTGAACCAGAGGTCAAGGGGTTAGCCGAAGTGATGGATTATCCAGCCGTTTTAAAGCGCAGTCCTGGCATTATGGCTAAAATTAATGATGCTCTAAGCCTAGGCTACCAAGTTGACGGTCACGGGGCTGGTTTTAATCGTCAAATGTTAGATACATACCGTCAGGTGGGGATCAATACCGATCATGAAAGCGTGAACCAATCACAAATTGCAGCGCGTCTGGCGGAGGGCTTTAATATTTTCTTGCGTGAAGGGACCGTGGAACGTGATTTACAAAATACGATCCAAGTCGTTAATGAAGGCAATGCCCAACAATTTTCGTTTTGTACCGATGATAAGTTCGTCAACACCATCTTAGATGAGGGGGGCATTAATTACTGCGTCCGCCTTGCGATTGAGTTTGGTATTCGGCCCGAAACCGCTTATACGATGGCTAGTTATAATGCGGCGTTAGCACATCGGGTGCAGAATTTAGGGATGCTAGCCCCGAATGCCGCTGCTGATTTATTAATCGTTTCTGATCCGTATCAAGTTGATGTTCAACGGGTAATGAAGGCGGGACATTGGATTAAAGCACAAGATTTAGATACTAAACCACTTGCCTTTGCGGCAGATTCGGTTCATCACCACGTTACGAAAGCAGATCTGAAATTACCGTTAGTTGGCGAGCATCCAGAATGTAATGTGATCGGGATTCAAAATAATCACATTGAAACGGATCACCTAGTTTTACCCGTTCCAGTTCATGATGGGCAATTTAGTGCGGATCTAAAAAATGATATTTTGAAAATGGTCGTGGTGGAACGCCACCATGACTTAGGAACGGTAGGGGTTGGATTAGTTCACGGCTTTAACCTTAAATCGGGTGCGGTGGCGACTACGATTGCCCATGATTCACATAATTTAGTCGTTGTCGGAACGAATGATGATGCAATTTTTAGAGCACTGCAAGCTGTCACCAAAGTGGGTGGCGGCATTAGCGTGGTCGACGATGAAAAAGAATTGGCAACAATGCCACTGGCAGTCGGCGGGTTAATGTCTAACAAAGATTGGCAATCAGCCAGTGAGGATTTGACCAAGATTACCAATGCCTACCAACAAATTAGTGGTGCAATCGACTTTAATCCATTCATTACCCTCTCGTTTTTGACACTGACCGTCATCCCTACGATCAAGCTCACTGATCAAGGGCTCTATGACTTTGAAAAACAATCATTTATTAATGTACAAAATAAATCAAATCGCATAAAATAATTACTAAGGATTAGACTATCTACGATTAGTTTAATCTTTTTTATTTTCATTTATTAATTTGTAAATGCAAAAATAAATCAATAATCGTTAGACTGATATTTTGTACAAGACTAATCCTTTATTATTTCTTTAATATCAGCCTTTGATGGACTTTTTGTATAGTAAACTCCACGATAAAATGATAATATAATTACATAAACAAATATCAATTATAGTTCGAATCGATCTAGTTAATCGGAAAAGAAAGAAAGGGGCCTAATAATTTTGCTCTATAACAAATTTAAAATTAATAAAGTAAATGATAAAAAAGTACTTCGGAAGGTTAAAAAACAATGGGTAGTGGTGTCACTATCAATGTTTACTGTATTAGGTGCGGGCGTGTTGTCTGGACAATCCGTTTTAGCACATGCGAATACCAGTTCTTCTAACTATTCTTCATCTAATGAGGATAGCGATAGTAATAACACTAGTAGTGTCGCTAGTGATAGTAGCCAGCCAACGGTTGCTTCTTCCCAACAAAGCGGTGCCGCTAGCGTTACCAGTGCTGAAAATAATTCCAGTGAAAGCACGGTCAGCGCATCTTCAGATGCAACGATCATGAATTATAGTATCAGCAGTAACAGTTCAAGCACGGATACTAGTTCAGCCGATCAATCAAGTGGTAGTAGTAATTCTGCCAGCGTGATTAGCAGTGTTGCATCAGTTTCATTAGAGAGCAGTAGCAGTTCTTCAACGACTTCAAAGAGCTCTAATGCATCTTCATCAGCATCGAAAAGCAGTCAATCATCCAGTAACGTCAGCTCAAGCAGCGCAGAAGATGCTAATAGCAGTGCATCTTCTGCCAGCGTGAACCAACTCTCCGCCGTTACCGTCAGCGCTGATTCATTATCTGGAATCAACGAAAGCGACTTGTTAGCTAGAGCGGCCGTTGAGACGACTTCTGATGTTGATGTAACGACCAATAGTTTGACCGATCGAGCAGCCAGCACTTCTGATAGTGCCGACTACAGTAGCCTACCTGCCGAATCCGGCAGTGTTGCCTATGTTGGAACTTGGGCTGCGTTTGATGCTGCCATGAGAAACACCAGTGTTGCGGTGATTAAGGTCACCGATGACTTTGGGAATAAGGGGGCTGGTGGAACCAATATTAACCTTAGTAGTAAATCATCGATCACCATTGATGGGCAGGGGCACTCAATTGACTTTGGGGCCGCTGGTTATGGATTTAACGGTGGGGCTGCCAATGCCGTAGTAACAGTGAAGAACCTTACCATGTACGGGACCAACTACTATGGCCCGGTTAAGATTGGGACCGCAGGGACCAATAAAGCCGGAACGATCAACTACTCTAATATTACCTATACTGGATCACAATTGGTGAACGCCACCAACGCTAACGTGCAGATTTTTGGAACCGTAAACGTTAATTCGGTCGGGAAATACACCAGTGTGATCAATGGAAATGACTTCCAGACAGTTGTTACCCAGGGAAACAGAAATGACGGTTCTGTCAACCAACAAAATCTCCAAATTTCACAAATGTCCTTAATGAAGGGCAGTACCTACAATGGGTATGACTTCGGGGGGAACGTAATCGACCTTTCCGGTGGGTTAACGTTAAATGAAGGCTCAACCATGAACCTGGTGCCTAAAAATGGGAGTGGAACGCCTGAAGATAACGTTGATGGAGCCAACTCCGTCGGATTAATCGTTCGGAAGGGTGCCAACGTGACAATCAATAACGCCACGTTAAAGGTCGCTCCGCAAGCGAACGCTTCTGGAATCAACGTTAGCGGAGACATTACTGTTACCAATAACGGGGTCTTAGACATTGAACACGTTGATAACCCTAAGTCTGCCAACCCAAACGTAATTGCCGGGACGGTGCTCGTGAATAACGGGGGGACCTTCATCGCCCACGGGAGTTCTGCCGTTAATTCTAACTCTGGGTCATTAATTAGCATCTCTGGGAACTTGAACGTCTTGAACGATGGGAATGCCGAAATTTCCACCGATGGAGCGACTGGGTCTAAATTTACATTACTAAGTAATCAAGGAAACATTTTGATCAATAACCCCGGGAAAAGGGTGATCTTTAGTCTGAACGGGGTCAATAACCAATACACGACCGGTGCCGGGACCTTATTTGCTAAAATTCCGTTAACCGCTTATTCAGTTGTGACTCAAGTTGACAAGGCCATTGATAGTAATGCCCAATTTTACGTTAACGTGAACAACAATAGCGTTAAGGTCCTAGATGCCTCCGGTAAGGAAGTCACTAACAGTGTGTTAAGTCAGTTTAACAATGGGACCACGACCTACCTGAAATTCTCAGCCGTGCCAAGTGTATTCTTTAACGGGAATTCGAACCTAAGGACCACCGTTAACAACGCCGCTTCTGGCTACGATGTGGTTACAAAGTTAATTTTGGCTAATATTCCTGCTAATTTAAGTGAACTACCTAATTCTTCAAAGGAAATTTACGTTCGGGTAACCACGAATGGGAAGAATGAAGTCCGAGACGGTGGAATGATCACCAACCCATACCAACCCGCCACTAGTACCGTTCCTAATAATGGTAATTACTCCAATCAATATACAATTAAGCTGCCACTTTCCGCCTTTACTAAACAAGCGGATGGCCGCTACACCTACACGTTAGTTGAGCCATTGAACGCTGTTGGTGCTACTACACCGACTACGGTTACGGTGACAGCGCAATTTGGGGTGTCAAACCAAAGTAATACGATCAAGAATTCTGGGAACAATACCACGACAGAAACGACGATTAATAACCCAGGTAAAACGCCTGACGTTGCTGATACTGGTACTCAAACTGGAACGATCACTAATAATGCGCAAAAGGATACCTCCTCTTCGAATGCGAGTTCAGCAGCGACCTTAGCTAATACCGCTAGTAGCTATGCTGCCGAAGCTAGTAAAGCGGCCCACGGGTTCTCTTCAGCTTACAGTGGGGCCAACCAATTTAACGAACAAACAATTGCCAACTCGAATGCAATCAATGAACTGAACGATTCATTGAACGCAATGCTGGGGACTTTAGATCAAAATAGTAATGCGGTTAATCGTGATGACTACCTTTCTGCTTCTGCAGCGTTAAGTAGTGCCCAAAGTGCTTTGAATAGCTACAAGAGCAACGCGAGTTCCTACGCTGCTTCAGCATCCGCAGCTAATTCCGTTGCCAATCAACTTGCCGTAGATGCAAGTAGTCAAGCTAACGTTGCCAGTTCTGCGGCCTCAGTGGCACAAAGTCTGGCCAGTGCAATTGCTTCGGTTCGGGATGATAGTCAATACGCAAGCCTATCTAGTGCAGCAATTTCTGCGGCCTCTGCAGCCAGTGCTGCTAATTCGGCGGCCTCAACTGCTGCTGCTTCTGCAAGTACGCAACGTTCAATTGCCTCTGATGCAGCTTCTAATGCTAGTAAAGCGGCTAGTTCAGCAGCTTCCCTTTACAGTAATGCCAATAGTTTATTTAATTCGATCACCGCGGAAGACTACAATATTGCGGCGAGTGAAGCAGTTAATAATGCTTCGCTAGCTGCTTCTAATGCTTCTAATGCGCAAAGACAAGTCAACTCAATTGAAAATAGCGTTGGAACCGATTCAAGTGCAATTGCATCGGCTTCTTTAGGTGTGTCGAATGCCAATATTGAAGCTAGTTCGGCTGCTAGTGTGACTGCTAGCTTGGCTTCACTACATCCGCACGATGCGACGATCAGTAGTGCTAACAGCGTGGCTAGTCAGGCCGCAATTGACGCAAAAAGTGCTTCTGAACAGGCAACCGCCCTTAGTTCTGCTGCTACTTCAATTGCTAATTCTGCCGCCTCAATTAGCCAGGCAGCTTCCAATGCACTGTCGAGTGCTGCGGCTGCCAAGCAAAGTGCGATTGATGCCGCGAGCGTAGTGGCAAGCTATTCTGCTGCTGGTAATTCAGCTCAAGCATCGACAGCGCTTCAATCCGCACAAAATGCTGCGAGTGCAGCTAGCACGGCTGCTTCTGTTGCATCACAAGCCATTTCAAGTGCCTATGCTGCCTCCCAAGCTGCTAACGATGCGTCGAATAGTGCGGTTCAACAAAGTAGTGCCGCCGCCTCCGCCAGCCAAGTTGCATCGAACGCAGCTGCTGATGCGTTATCACAAGCAACAACGTTAATTAGTAGTAGTAATGCAATTGCTAGTTCAATGGCGTCAGCTGCTTCTTCAACCGCTAGTTACGCTGCCGTTGGTCAGTCGAATGCTGATGGGGCCAGTCAACATGCTAATTCTGCCGTTGACTACGCCAATAGTGCGTCAGCTGAAAATAGTCAAACCACTTCATACCAAAATCAAGTTAGCGCTGACAGTAGTCAAGTCTCATCGATGGTTAGTGCTTACCCTAGTGATGCGGTCATTAGTAGTGCTGCATCGGTTGTTAACAGTGCCCAATCATTGGCAAGTAGTGCTCAATCAGTTGCTTCTGCAGCTGCTAGCGTTGCCCAAAGTGCTGAAAACGATGCTAATAGTCAGGCTGCGATTGCTGCTAGCCAAGCTGTTGTTGCTTCTAATGAAGATTCAGCAACTAAGTCGGCAATTTCAGCTGCTAGTCAAGCCGTACAAAATGGTGATTATTCATTAGCTAGTTCTTACGCTGCAGTCGCTAGTCAAGCCGCTTCACGTGCTAGTGATGCTGCAAATGTCGCAAATCAAGCTAACGATAATGCTAATGCTGCTGCTAATGCCGCCCAAACTGCACAAGCCAATGCTTCCAATGCGCAACAAGCTGCGTCCCAAGCAGCGCTTGATGCTAGTAATGCGACCAGCCAGGCTGTAGAACGGATCAATGAGATCAACACGGGAGCGCTAGACTCGGCCAGTTCCCAAGCATCATCTGCTGCTCAAGCAGCTAGTTATGCAGCCTATGGTAGTAGTGCCGCTAATGGTGCAAGCCAGGAAGCTAGCTTAGCCCAAAGTGACGCTGCAAGTACCGCTGATGCGCAAAACAAGACCAGTTCATTTGCTAGCGACACCAGTAGTGCCGCTAATGGCGCCCAATCGGTCGCTAGTCAATACCCAAGTGATACAGTCATCAATAACGCTTACCAACAAGCAAGTAGCGCTTCTGCTAAGGCCTCCGCTGCCAGCACGGCTGCTAGCGATGCCTTAAGTGCTGCTCAAAGTGCCCGTGATGAAGCGACTAACCAATCATCGCTTGCTGCTTCTTATGCTTCTTATGCTGCTGCTCAAGAGAGTGCAACTAAGGCGGCATCTGATGCTGCACACGAAGCACTCAGCAATGGAAATCATTCCCTGGCTAGTTCCTATGCTTCCGTTGCCAGCACTGCTGCCGATAAGGCTAGTGCCGCTGCTTCAGGTGCTAAAACGGCCCAAGATGCAGCTAAGACTGCCGCTCAAACTGCAGATCAACAAAATTCCACTGCTCAACAGGCTGCTAAGGATGCTGAAGATGCAGCCAATGCAGCTAACGATGCATTGAACCAGATCGGTGAGCGTGTCAAAGAGCTGAACAACCAAGCTAGTGATATCGATACAGCATTATCGAATTACACCAGTCAAGCTGGTTCAGCCGTTAACCTAGCAAGTAGCGCTGCCACAGGTGTGAATACTAATACTAGTGCGACCCAATCAGCCTTGACAGTGGTTTCTGATTTTTCAAATGCAGCTAGTTCTTACGCTGCTCAAACTAATGATAAGAATACGCAAGCCCAATCTATCGCCTCCGTTTACCCAACTGACGATGTGATTCAAAGTGCCGCTAAGGTCAATGTTGAAGCCTTAAGTAGCGCCAATGATGCCGCTAAGAGTGCGGCTAGTGCAATTACAATTGCTAAATCCGCAGCTGACGAAGCGATTGCGCAATCTTCCGCTGCAGCCGAATACACTTCCAGTGCCAACGCTGCCGCTAGTGACGTTCAAAGTGCTGTCAATGCAGCTTCTTCAGCATTGAGTGCTAACGACACCGTAGCTGCTCAATCATACGCCTCACTTGCTAGTGCAGCCGTTATCCATGCCAGCATTGCAGCCACGAGTGCGCAAAGTGCCAGTGTGATTGCTGCAGCCGCCAGCGATACTGCTAAGCAACAATCACTCGCGGCCTCACAAGCGCAAACAGATGCCGCAAATGCCTTTAATACCGCTAGTTCTGCGCTTGATGTAATTAATTCACGGGCCAATAGTTCTGCAAATAGTAAGGCCAGCTCTGCCAATTCAGCTGCAAGTGTTGAAAATAGTGCTGCGAGTCATGCAGCTTTCGGTTCATCCAATGCTTCTGGGGCAAGCCAATTTTCTGATGCAATTAATTCATACGCTAGTCAAGTCAATCAAGATAACGTTGCAACCAATAGCAACGCCGTGGTTGCCAATGAAGCCAATCAACTAACTAGTAGCTTAGCGAACAATCATTCTGATAATGCCGATGTTGTTTCAGCGAATAGCAAGGCTAGTTCAGCTAATTCCGTTGCTATTTCTGCCGCTAGCGTTGCTTCGAATGCAACCCAGCAAGTTGAAACTGCTAAGAGTAACGCTGCGACTGCCTATTCCAATGCTTCGATCGCTGCTAGTCAAGCCAGTGAAGCTGCGCAACAGGCTTCACTAGCATCGTCGCAAACATCCAGTGCTGCCTTAGCTGGTGATCATTCTGCTGCAGACAGCTATGCGAACCAGGCTAGCGCTGCAGAAGTTGCGGCCAGCAATGCTGCTAATTCAGCTAACGCTGCTTATAGTGCCGCTGAAGCTGCTGATCAACAAGCAAGTACGGCCTTTAGTACGGCAGCTTCTGCTAGTTCGACTGCCGCCCAAGCTGCTAAGGATGCTAATGATGCCGCTAGTTCAGCTGTGACTGCTGCCAATAATAGTGCTAACACAGTCGCTAGTAAGGCTAGCAGTGTGGCTTCCGTTGCCAATAGCGTTGCCAGTCTAGCTGCCTCTGGATCATCCGATGCTTCTGGAGCAAGCCAACATGCTGATTCAGCTTCTGATTTAGCTACTAACACCAGCAGTGTCTATCCAGATGTGTTTAGCGCTCATAGCTCCACTGCTAGTTTTGCAGCCGATGTTAGTTCAATGGCAGCTAATAATCCAAATAACGAAGTGATCAAGAGTGCTTCTGGCACCATCAGTTTTGCCAATAGCTTTGCTGCACAAGCTGATTCTGACGCTTCCCAAGCGGTGCAAGATGCTAATAGTGCTAAACAAGCTGCTGATGGCTACTCACAGGTGGCCTCTGTTGCTGCTTACGTTGCTGCTAGTGCCGCTAGCTACACTGCTAGTGCCTCATCAGCAGTTGCCAGTGCTGTTTCTAATGGCAATATTGACCTAGCTTCTTCAATTGCGAATGCCTCATCGTTGGTAGCAAGTAGTGCTAGTTCTGCAGCCATTAAGGCTAGCGAAGCTAATTCGAATGCGGCCGCTCAAGAGTCGCTTGCTAGCGCTGCTTTAAGTAAAGCCAATAGTGCAAGTAACATCGCTAGTGAGGCGCGTGATGCTGCTCAGAGTGCTTTTGATGTCGCTCGCAACAACGCAGGGAGTGGAGCTAGTTACGCCAGTTCCGCAGCTGGTGCTAATTCACAAGCCACCCAAAACAGTCAAAATGCAACGACTGCGATTAGTAATGCCCAAAATGATTTAACACAAATTACAGATGCTTCATCACAAGCAAGCGCTGCTTCCACCGCCTCCATACCAAATGGTAGTGCTGTTAACAGTGCAACCAGCGTGGTGAACAGCTTAAACAGCCTGAATAGCAATAACGCATCAGTTGCGAGTGCTTCTGCAGCCATTAGTAATGCCGCAATTGACACTGCAAGTGCCTCTGCCAAGGCGTTAGAAGCATCCAGTGCTGCTAACCAAGCTAGCCAAGATGCCATTGCTGCTAGTCAAGCTGCTGATGAAGCGAATACTGCCCTTAGCCAAGCTACCAGCAACGCTGCATCTTATGCTGCCGCCGCTTCACAAGCTGCTGATCGAGGCGATCAATCTGGTGCATCGATTGCCGCATCGAATGCCGAAGCTGCTTCTAATGCCGCTAGTTCAGCAGCAGGACAAGTGCAATCCGCTGTCGATAAGATCAATTCTGCTGCCCAAACTGCCACTAGTGCAGCACAAGAGGCCCAGAATCAAAACGTGATTATGAGTTCTGCTGCGCAAGCTGCATCGAATGCTGCCAGTGCGGCATCACAAGCAATTACGGATGGCTTGAACAGTGATAGTAATAAGGCTTCCTCCGCTACCGATGCAGCCTCGAACGCTGCCAGTGCCGCTAGTCAGGCAACTAACGGTTCTGAATCAATCCCAGGTGCGAGTCAAAATGCTAGCTCTGCTAACCAATTGAACAGTCAAGCTAGTGCTGCCAACAGTGCAACCAGCGCCTTTGCATCCGAAGCCTCCACCGCAGCTGAAAATGCGGGGAACTTTGCTTCTAATAATCCTGGCAATTCAGAGATTGCCTCTGCCGCTAGCGTTGCTAGTTCGGCGAACCAAGATGCCCAGGCGGCTTCAACGGCTGCCAGTCAGGCTTCTGGGAATGCTTCAAATGCTTACTCGACTGCCAGTTCTGCTGCTGATGTTGCTAAATCAGCAGATGCAATCGCTAGTTCCGCTGCTTCCGTTGCGGTTAGTGAACACGCTGCAACGTCTCAAGCAGTTGCTAATGGCGATAGTAATGCTGCTTCCGCCCATGCTGCCGCTGCCGAATCAGCTGCGAATGTTGCTAGTTCTGCCGTCCAAGCAGCAATCGATGCTAGCAATACCGCTAGTTCTGCGGCTCAAGTAGCATCTAGTGCTACCAGTCAGGCTAGTTCAGCTCAAGTAGTTGCTTCAAACGCCATTTCAGCGGCTCATTCTGCTGAACAAACCGCCAGTGAATTGAATAGCTTTGTTTCCAGTGCTAACAATGATGTTCAATCTGGAAATAGTGCCGCTAGCGTTGCATCAAGTGCGGCTTCATCCAATGCAGCGCAAACGAATTCAATTGCTAACTCATTGATTAGCAGTGCCGTTGATTCCGCAAACCAATATTCACAAACCGCTAGTGCTGCTAATTCAACAGCCACCGGATCGACAAGCGTTGCATCCAGTGCTAATAGTGACGTTCAATCACACTTTAGCAGCTACTCCAATAACCCAGCATTAAGCAACGCTGCCCAAACTGCCAGCGAGGCTTATTCAACTGCAAGCAGCGCCAGTGTGATCGCTCAATCAGCTAGTCAACAGGCTTCAATCGCCAAATCGATCGTTGATTCAGCCACGAATGCCGCTAGCTACCAAAATTCGATCGCAAATTCTGCCAATAGTGCTGCTGCTGCCGCAAGTCAAGCAGCTTCGCAAGCATACGCTAATTCGCAATTTGCTGATGGAAATAGTTATGCCCAAGCTGCGGCGAATGCAGCGAAGGATGCTGATAGCGCTAATTCGAAGGTATCAGAAGCTAAAAATACTGCAGATGAAGCCCTAGCGAATGGCAGTAATGCTGCCTCAGTAGCGAGTGGGGCTGCTGCAACGATCAGTGCGGCTACCTATGCGGCGCTTAGTGCCAGCTCAGTTGCCCAATCGATTGCGAACGCGCTTGCCGATGGCGCAAGCAACGTCACCAGCGATGCGAACCGCGCCTCGAGTGCTGCCGCATCCGCGAAGGTCGATGCTAACAACGCTAATAGTGATAGCACCTCCGCTTCCTCCGCAAATAACACCGCCAGTGTTGCCGCTAGCAATGCTAACGAAGCTGCTCAACAAGCGCGGGAGGCATCGAGTGCCGCTAGTGAAGCCAACTCAATTGCCAGCGCGGCTGCATCCAAGTACTCAGATGCTTCTGGGATGAGCTCCGCCTCTGCGAAGGCTTCCAGTGCATCCGAACAGGCTTCAATCGCTGCTTCAATTGCTAATTCAGCTAATCAAGAGACCCAAAAGGCATCCACGCTTGCAAGTAGTGCTGCCCAAGCTGCCCAGAACTTTAGCACCGATGCAACTAGCTATGCTAACGATGCATCTAGTGCCGCTGCTGCAGCAATCAGTGCCGCTAACAACGGTGACAGTGCGGCTGCGAGTGCTTATAGTAATGCTGCTAAGGCGGCTGCTGATTCTGCAGAAGTTGCTTCAAATGGGGCTTCCAGTGCCTACCAAGCAGCTTCTCAAGCCACCCAGAGTGCCTTTGATGCTGAATCAGCTGCTAACTCTGCATATCAAACGGCAGTTGATAACGCCACGATTGCGAGTGCGGCTGCCGATGATGCTCAATCAATCGCAGCATTTGCAGACGCCTCACTTAGTGCTAAGCGGGCAAGTAACGCTGTTAATTCAGTTGATAAGGCCAGTTCAGCAATCAACGTTAATGTTAACGATGCTGCTAACAATTCCACTAACGCTAGTTCAGCTAGTTCTGCTACCGATTCAATTAACACGGCCGTTAGTTCAAATGCGACGGCTGCTAACACGCAGGCAGGTCAATATTCCAATAACCCAATTATCAATTCTGCCGCCACGGTAATCAGTAATGCCGTTGCTCAAACTAGTTGGGCGAATAATGATGCTAGCATCGCTAGCTCTGCTGCCGCGGCCGCTAAGTCAACTGTTGATTCCGCCGCTAGCGTTGCGAGTCAGGCATTGATCGATGCACAAAGTTACTACGCTGCTGCTAGTGCAGCCGCTTCGAACAGTGATCCGGACGCCGCCGCAACGGCTGCAAACTCCGCTGCTGCCGCTGAAAAGCTAGCTAGCCAAGCTGCAATCGATGCAAGTAACGCTGATGTTGCAGCGTCGAGTGCTGCTACGCGAGCCAACAGTGACCTTGCCGTTGCTCAATCGGCTGCTGAATTGATCAATGCAGCTAGTTCTGCAATCAACTCCGCTGCGATTGCTGCTGATGGATTGGTAAATGGTGTTAATAGTGATGCTGATCGGGCCAGTTCCGCTGCGAACGCCGTTTCAGATAATAACACTGCGGTGCAAACGGCATCTAATACCGCCCAAAGTTCAGCCGACCAAGTAGCTGCTAACAGCCAAGCGGCCTCTAGTGCCGTTACCAACATCGATAGTGCGGCAAGTGCAATTCAAGCTGCTTCATCAATGGCTGCTAACGCTGGTTCCAGCGATCATGCTGGAATCTCCAGTGCTGCTTCCGCAATTACGAGTGCTCAAAGTGCCGCTAGTTCGGCCTCTGCCGCCATCGCTAGTGCCAATAGTGGGGTCGAATCCGCCACTGCGCAAATGAGTACCGCTAATGCTAACGCTAGCCAAGCACAATCAGCAGCCGCTGAATACGCTTCATTGGCTTCGAGTGCCGCTTCTGCAGCGCTTTCCGCTAACGCCAGTGGGGATCTCTCCGCTGCTCAAACTGCTAGTTCAGTTGCCAAGCAAAATGCTGATAGTGCCGCCAGTGCCTTTAATTCAGCCTCCGCTGCGCAAATCCTAGCTAGCAGCGCAAGTGCGGTGATCAACGATTTAACGCAAAGTGCCAATGCCCAGTCTGCAGTTGCTGATGCTGCCAGTACCGCTGCGAACAAAGCAATCAACGATGCTAACTCGATTGCCGCCTCTGCTGATGCTGAAGCAAGTGTCAAACGGGCTTCAGATGCTGTTTCACAAGCATTCGATCAGTCCATCCAAGCCAGCAACGATGTCGATGCTGCGACGATTGCATCCCAGAAGGCCAGTGCTGCTTATGATAGTGCTACTTCTGACAATGCCGTTGCATCTAATGCTGCTAATCAAGCCACAAGCAATGCTAGTCAATATCCAAACCACAGTGCTATTAGTAGTAATGCTTCTATTGCTGACTCCGCTGCTAGTGTAGCAAGTAGTGCCCAACAAAGTGCCGCTGCCGCTAGTTCAGCTGCATCTGTTGCTAAGGATAGTGCATCGTATCAAGCATCGATTGCGGCTTCGAATGCTTCACAAGCCAATGGATACCTTAGTCAAGCCAGTGAAGCTGCCAGCAAGGGGGATCTTTCTGGTGCTGCTAGTGCTGCCAATCAAGCTTCCGCTGCTCAACTGAGTGCCGAACAAGCTGCGAACCTGGCAAGTGAAGCCACTAATGCTGCTAATACTGCTGCCGAACAGGCGAACTCGGCTTCGACGGTTGCCAGTCAAGCTGCTGAGCAAGCTCAAAATGCCAATCAAGCAATCAACTCGGCAGTAGATGTAATCAACAATCTAAATAACAGTGCGAATGCCGATGCACAACGGGCATCAGTTGCTGCTGATGGGGCAACCGATACCGCTAATAATGCGGCAAATAACAATCTATCAACCGCAAGCGATAGCGACAAGGCGAGTCAAGCCGTCGTTGTCGCTAGCAACGGGTCCTTAATTGCCAGCCAAGCCGTCTCAAATATGCAAAGCGTGGTAAGTGATGCAGCTAAATATGACATCCCAGCGATGAGTTCATATGCATCGATCGTAAATAGTAATGCTGAAGTGGCTAGTCAAGCTAACAGCACGGTTTCAGCTGCCAACAGTAATGCGACCTCAGCATTGAACGTAGCCGAATCCGCTACCGATGCGGCAGAATTTGCCCAAGACGACGCTAATTCGTACGCGGCGGTGGCTTCATCGAATGCGGATGCCGCGACTTCAGCTGCATTAGCTGGTGATAACTCCAATGCCACTGCATTTAGTATTGCTGCAAGTCAAGCTGCCGATTCCGCCGCTAGTGCTTCGAACGCTGTGCAAACGGCATCGAGTGTAGCAGCGAATGCGAGCCAAGCTGCATCTAGTTATGCGGCCCAAGCAGCTTCTGCAGCGGATCAATTAAGCCAGGCTGCTCAAGCGATGAGCAACGCGACTCAATCCGCCCAGTCAGCAGCCGGGTCCGCCAATGCTAACGAAAGCAAGGATCGGGCAAGTAACGCTGCCAATGCCGCTCACAGCAACGCTACCGTGACTGATAGCTACCGTAGTCAAGCCGATAGTTCGACTTCACTGACTAACGATACGGCTAGTGATATGCAACCAGTGATTGATAGTGTAGTCCAGACCAATGGCTCAGTGGCCGACCTACTTTCTAATTACCCAAGCAATGCAACGATTTCCAGTGCTGCCCAGGCTGCTAGTGAGGCTACTGCCCAGGCGAGCGCAGCAAAGGATGATAAAAACGCAGCGACGATTGCAGCAAGTAACGCCAATAGTAAGGCTGCTGAAGCGACTTCATTGGCGGTTTCAAATGCTGAAATTGCCGATTCGCTAGCGCAACAAGCTAGTTCTGCCGCCTTGAACAACGATCCTAGTGCCGCCGCTAATTTTGCCGATCAAGCCAGCCAATACGCTAACGAAGCAAATCGTTCAATCGCAGCCGCTAGCCAAGCCGCAAGCGATGCTGATGCCGCCGCAAGTAAGGCAATCGCAGCTTCTAATGCTGCCGATGCAGCGTCCGCATTGGCGCAAAGTGCCTATAACACCGCCAGTGCTGCCGCTGATTCCGCTAACCAGACGTCTGATGGGGTCAATAATGATGTCAATACTGCATCGACGGCCAATTCACAAGCTGTCGCCCAAGCAGATCAAGCGGGACAATCATTTACCGCAACCAGCAACGCTGTTAATTCTGCCGCCTTGAATGCTAGTGACGCCGCTATTTCTGCTGAAGCAGCCTCCCAAGCTGCTGAAGTGGCGAGTGCAGTTGCCAACAGTTACAGCGATGCTGGCATTAGCAATGCTAATTCAACTGCTGCCAGTGCTGCGAGTGCTGCTTCTGAGGCCGCAAGTCAGGCTGATGCTGCTGCGAGCCTCGCTAATAGTGCCAACCAGGTTGCCAGCGCTGCTAATAACACCGCTAGCACCGCGGCTCAAGATGCAGCGAAATACTACAATGATGCATCTAGTGCTGCTAGTCAGGCCATTAGCGCCGCTCAAGCAGGTGATCAATCGACTGCTGATCAATTCAGCAATACCGCTAAGCAAAATACCGAAGCTGCCAATTCAGCTGCGAGTGCCGCTAGCACCGCGTTGAGCACGGTCAACTCTGCGAGTGTCGTTGCTAGTCAACAGGCTGATCAAGTCATTCAAGCTAGTACCGCTGCCAGTCAGGCCAATTCAACCGCTCAATCTGCCGCCCAAGCTGCACAATCATTAGCTGGTTCGATCGATGCCAGTCAAAATGGTGATCGGGCTTCTTCAGCTGCGAGTCAAGCGAATGCGACCGTAGTCGACGCTGATCGGTATGCATCCGCGGCCCAAAATGATTCGAAGGCCACTGATGAAACGAATGCGAAGACGAGTGGCTTTTCACAAGCCGCTTCAACTGCTGCTGCCGAAGCCGCCGCTCAAGCTGCCAGTCACTCGCAAAATACGGTCATTAGTTCCGCTGCTTCAGTTGCTAATTCGGCGAGTCAAGCCATTGATCAATTGATCAGTAGTGCTAATGCTCAATCCGCAATTGCCAACTCAGCCAGTGCATCGGCATCTAATGCTGCTCAACAGGCCAGTTCCGCTGCTTCAGTTGCGAATGATTTTGCAGCACAGGCCAGTTCTGCTGCTAAGCAAGCCGACAAATCCGCTGCGGCATCATTAGCCGATCAAGCAAGTAGCGCCAACCAAGTCGCTAGCCAACAAGCTAACCAGGCCAAATCTGCTGCTGATAGTGCCGCAAACGCTTCCAATGCTGCGGTCGAATTAGCCAACCAGGCCAGTCAACAGGCTGCAATCGCCAGTGTCGCTAATTCAACTGCCGCCAGTGCTGCTGAATCAGCCAGTGCCACGATTAGTCAAGCTAACGCCAATAACGAATTGGCTGCCAGTGCTGCGAGTCAAGCCAGCGCTGCTAATAACGGGGCCAACTCAGCTGCGAATGCGACGAGTGCGGCTTCATTAAGTGCGAGCCAAGCCGACTCTGCTGCATCCCAAAGTGCCAGTGTTGCTCATGATGCCTACAACCAAGCTGTTGCTGCGTCCGAAGCGGTCGCTAAACATGGTGAGGTTTCTGGAATGAGTGCGGCCCTTCAAGCTGCTAGTGCCGATGACCAAGCCGCAGCGAGTGCCGCAAATTCTGCTAACGCTGCCCACCAAGCTGCTGAATCCGAAGCGAACCTCGCAGCGAGTGCGAACGCTACGGCCAGTGCTGCCAACAGCAATGCTAGTTCCTACGCCGTTGCTGCTTCCGAAGCGGCTGCTGCTGCCGTTGATGCTGCTAATCAAGGGGATAGTGAAAATGCGAACCTGTACAGCTTAGCCGCCAGCGCAGCTGCTAACAGTGCCGTTGAAGCGGCCCAAGCAGCTAGTCAAGCGAGTCAAGATGCTGTGAACCACAGTAATGCTGCTAACGACCATGCTAGTGCGGCCAGTGGATTCAACAGTGCCGCCAGTGTTGCCAAGAGTAATGCGTTAAGTGCGGCTGAACAGGCTCAAGACCTGGCTGCCTCTGCCGATGCTGATCAAAGTGCCAAACGAGCATCGAATGCCGCCCAGGAAGCTAGTCAAGCTAGCCAAGCGGTTGTTGATAACAGTGGGGCGGTGGCTGCCGATGGTCAAGCAGTTTCCAATAATGCGCAAACCACTTCGTTGAATAGCAACAGTACCTCGCTTATCGCTAGTCAAGCCGATACGCTTCGTTCTAACAATCCAAATAATAGTTCCGTAGTCAGTGCCGCCAGTGCTGCCGATTCAGCTAGTGCATTGGCTAGTTCTGCTGCACAGACGATCAGTTCTGCTAACGATCGGATCAGTGCAGCCAACGATACCGTGAACCAACAATCCAGTATCGCTAATTCTGCATTCAGTGCTGCGAACTCGTTGGCTAGTCAAGCTCAATCCGCAGCAAATAATCACGATTCAGCCACCGCCGCTGAATTGGCCAGTGCTGCCGTTGCCCAAGCCAACCTAGCGAACCAAGCATCCAGCGCTGCCAGTGCTGCTCTTGAGACTGCTGATCAAGCTGCAAAGGACGCCAGTGCTGCTAATTCCGCTGCCCAATCTGCCGCTAGTGAAGCAACTAACCAGCTCAATGCTGCCACAAGTGCTGCTAATACTGCTGGTGATACGAATAAAAACGTGGCTAATGATGTTGCAAGAGCTTCGAATGCCGTCGTTGATGCGAGCGCCGCTGCTTCTGGTGCCAACCGCGATTACAGCGGAACGGCCACCGAAAGTGATCATGCTAGTTCATCGGCTTCATTAGCAAGTAGTGCTTCTGTAGCGGTTAGTTCTGCCAACCAAATTGCCAGCCAAGCAGTCGATGCGGTAAGTAGCATTGCTGCGCAAAATTCAAACGTTCCATCAATGAACTCGGCCATCAGTGCTGCCAGCGAAGCATATGCTAAGACCAGTGCTGCTAATTCCGCTGTGAGTGAAGCTAATGCTAGTGCCCAAGCTGAATTGGCCAAGGCCAAGCAAGCCGCCAGCGATGCCGATGCTGCACGTGATAGCGCAATTGATGCCGCTGCTGCTAATGCATCGAACGCTTCATTGGCAAATAGTTATGCGGCGCTTGGGGATGTTGAAAATGCTGCTAAGTATAGCCAGGCTGCCAATGCTTTCGCTAGTGCCGCTGAAACCCAAACTTCGATTGCTAAGGACCACAGTGAAGCTGCCGCTAATGCTAGCTCAGCTGCTGCTATTTATGCCATAACTGCTAAAGATGCCTCCAGTGCCGCTGCTGATGCTGCTAACGATGCATCGAATGCGGTCAAGGCTGCTCAATCATTAGTTGATGACTTTAACGCTGGTTCCAGCGCGCAACGGGCATCTGAAGCCGCTGAAAATGCTAAGCAGGCTGCTAGTTCAGCTGCGACTGATAGTCAAGCAATCACCACGGCAAATGATAATGCGAGTGTTGCATCCAGTGCTGCTAATAGTACTGCCATGGATGCTCTAATGGCTTCTAGCAAGGCGTCCGACCTTGTGGTTGCCAACCCGCAAAACCAATCTGTCGCAGTCGCTTCGAGTGCTGCTTCCGTTGCTGCTAGTCAGGCCGTTGCCGCTAGTTCTGCTGCTAATTCTGCATATTCATTGGCTCAATCAGCAAGTACTACCGCTGATCAACAAATCTCAATCGCCAACCAAGCTAGTTCCGCTGCTAAGAGCTTTGCTGACTTGGCTCAATCGGCTGCCAATAATCACGATCCAAAGACGGCTGCAGAAATGACCAGTTCAGCAATTGCTCAAGAACAAGTCGCTTCGACTGCTTCTGATGCGGTTAAGGCTGCATTGTCAGATGCACAAAAGGCTGCTCAATCCGCTGTTGATGCATCGAATGCCGCCAGTGTTGCTACTGATGCCGCCAATAAGGCCACAACCGATGCTATTAATGCTGCTCAACAGGCGAGTGCTACTAATTCTGGTGTCGCCAGTGATATTGAAAAAGCAACCAATGCCGCTGAAGATGCTGAAGCTGATGCCGCTGGTGCCAACCGTGATTACAGTGGGACTAGCAGCGAAAGTAGTCACGCTAGTTCATCCGCATCACTGGCAAATAGTGTGGCAAATGATGCTGCGAGTGCAAATCAAGCTGCCAGTGCTGCTGCAAATGGTGCAGAGCAATTAATGAGTAGCGCTTCCAACGTTTCAGGAGTAAGCAGTGCCGTTAGCACTGCCGTTCAGGCTGCCAACTATGCCAGTGTTGCTAGTTCGACTGCTAGTGTTGCGAACGCTAGTGCTCAATCCGAATTGGCGAAGGCGAGTGTTGCTGCTTCTGCCGCCAATGTTGCTCGTGATGGTGCATTGAGTGCTGTTGCTGTTAACTCAAGCAATGCTTCATTAGCCAATAGTTATGCTGCGCTTGGGGATGTGGAAAATGCGACGAAGTACAGTCAGGCTGCTAGTCAAGCTGCCGTTGACGTTGCTAACTTTGCATCCGCTGCCAAAGAAAATAGTATATCGGCATCATCCGCCAGTGAAGCTGCTTCAAGTTATGCACAAGATGCTCTGAGTGCATCAATCAGCGCCGCTAACGCTGCTCAATATGCTGCCAGTGCATCTAGTACGGCTCAATCGCTGGTAAATGACTTTAACGCTGGATCAAGTGCGCAACGGGCGAACGAAGCAGCTCAGAATGCATCGATCGCCGCTAGTGGGGCCAACGCCGATAACCAAGCGGTGGTAAGTACAGCTAGTGGGGTCGATACTGCATCCAGTGCGGCTTCAGTTAACGCGATCCAAGCTGCCAGTGTTGCCGATGAGGCCAACCAATTATTTGCTGCACATTCTCAGAACAGTTCGCTTGCCAGTGCTGCTTCGGCTGCTAATTCAGCTGCTAGTCAAGCAGTAGCTGCCAGTCAAGCTGCCACCGACGCACAAAGCACGTTCCAAAGTGCTAGTTCCGTTGCTGATCAACAGAATCAAGCGGCCCAAGCTGCTAAGGAACAAGCAAGTAGCTATGCTTCATTGGCTCAATCCGCTGCCTTAGATCATGATCCTGCGACTGCTGATTACTTGAATAGCCTTGCGATTATCCAAGAACAGGCTGCCCAATCAGCTTCTGTTGCTGTCCAATCTGCGCGTGCAGCTGCTGAAGCGGCCGCACAAAACGTCAGCCAAGCTGGTCAAGCTGCCAGTGCTGCAAATAGTGCGACTGCTCAGGCGACTCAAGCAGCCCAATCGGCTGTTGACCAGGTCAATGCTACGAGTGCGGGAGTTGCTAACGATATCGCACGGATAAGCAGTGCCGCTATTGATGCCAGCTCTGCTGCTGCTGGTGCCAACCGTAATTACAATGGTGCCGAAATTCAAAGCCAAAATGCTAGTTCATCGGCCTTGATTGCAAGTAGTGCGGCTTCATTCACTGCCAGTGTTGCTGAAACCACTAGTTCTGCCGTTAGTGCAATCAACTCGATTGCCGCTCACCATGCGGGGCTTTCTGGAATGAACTCTGCAATCATGAATGCTGGTTCTGCTGACGCAACTGCGAGTGCTGCAAACCAGACTGCCAGTGCTGCTAACTCCGCTGCCCAAGCTGAATTAGCCAAGGCGAGTCAAGCTGCCAGTGCTGCTAACGTGGCGCGCGATGCCGTGGCCAGCTATGCACAAGTTAACGCTGCCAATGCATTCTTAGCCAATAGCTTTGCGAATGAGGGGAACGTTGATAGTGCTAACTTCTACAGTCAAGCCGCCAGCGTTGCTGCTGATTCAGCTGCCGCTCAGGCTACTAGTGCGAACGACCAAAGTGCGATTGCTTTCTCCGCTAGCATGGCTGCTGAAAGTTATGCTAATCAAGCCACATCTGCTGTAACTCAAGCAAATATCGCCTTTTCGATGGCTAGTTCTGCAGTTGACGATGCCAACCTATTAGCAAATGGCTTTAACGCCAGTGCGAGTGCGCAACGGGCTTCCGAAGCCGCTGAAAATGCTAAGCAAGCTGCTGCATCAGCTGCGACCGATAGTCAAGCGATTACTAATGTCTCATCAGCTGTCGATATGGCTTATACTGCTGCTGATATTGCTAAGCAAAGCGCCAGTGCTGCTGCTGCATCAGCTGCCAATCTGCAAGCTAATAATCCAGAGAATAAAAACATCATTAGTGCTGCCTCCGCAGCGCACCAAGCTGCCAGTCAAGCCAGCGCTGCCGCCCAAGCCGCTAGCATTGCTGCTGCTAACGCGAGTGCCGCTAGTCAAGTTGCTGATCAACAAACGCAGGTTGCTAACGACGCACGCGATGCCGCTAGTTCATATGCCGCCGTTGCCGCATCCGCTGCTAAGAATTTCGATCCAGAAACGGCCAGCGTAGCCACTAGCAACGCCATTGTCCAAGAAACGGCTGCATCATCTGCTTCCGATGCGGTTAAATCTGCACGGGCAAATGCTGAACAAGCACTGCAAAGCGTGAATGCTGCTTCCGACGCAGCGAATGCTGCGAAAACCGCTGCAAATAATGCATTGCAGGCTGCCCAAGATGCCGCCGCTGATGCTTTCAATAACAACGCAACGATTGACAAGAACGTTGCCAGAGCCAGTGCGGCTGTAGATGATGCCGCTAGCGCTGCTTCTGGTGCTAACCGCGATTACAGTGGGACTGCGACCGAAAGTAATTACGCTAGCTCATCTGCTGAATTAGCAAGTAGTGCTGTCGGTGTTACGAACAGCGCTGCTGCTACCACTAGTTCTGCGCTTAGTGCAGTTAACTCGCTGGCCACTGCGCACCCATCCGTTTCAGGAATGAGTAGTGCGGTCAGTGCGGCCACGGTTGCTAACAGCGTCGCTAGTTCCGCCAATGACGTGGCGAATGGTGCTAACTCCGCTGTTCAATCAGCCATAGCCGATGCCAGTCAAGCCGCTAGTGCTGCCAATGTGGCGCGGGATGCAGCAAGTAGTTTTGCACAGGTCAATGCCGATAACGCTGCGCTTGCCAAAAGCTATGCTGCGGTTGGTAATATTGATAAAGTGAGTGCCTATAGCTTAGCTGCGAGTCAGGCCGCTGATTCTGCTGCTGCTCAAGCAACGATTGCTAAGCAACAAAGCACGAATGCTTCATCCGCTAGTGTTGCCGCTGAAAGTTATGCTAAGATTGCCACCGATGCTGCTTCTGTAGCTAGTGCTGCGGTTGTTCAGGCGACCTCCGCAGCTGGGGATGCCCAACTATTAGCGGATGGCTTTAACGCTAGCACCAGTGCACAACGGGCGAGCGAAGCTGCTGAAAATGCTAAGCAGGCCGCTAGCTCTGCTGCAACTGATAGTCAAGCAATTACCGATGCATCTTCTGCAGTGAATACGGCTTCCAATGCTGTTGATGCTGCTAAGCAAAGTGCGATTGCCACGGCCTCATCAGTAGCGCAAATCCTAGCTGATAATCAACAAAACCAAAACGTGGTTAGCGCTGCTGCTGAAGCTAACCAAGCGGTCAGTCAAGCCACGGCCGCTAGCGAAGCTGCTCACCAAGCCGCTGCAACTGCTAGTGCGGCCAGCCAGGTTGCCGATCAACAAACTAAGGCGGCTAACGATGCGCGCGATGCTGCTAGTTCATACGCAGCCATTGCTTCATCAGCTGCTAATAACAACGATCCAGAAACGGCATCTGCAATGACCAGTCTTGCGGTTGAACAAGAAACAGCCGCTAGTTCTGCTTCCGATGCAGTGAAGGCTGCGCGGGCGAATGCGGAACAGGCTTTACAAAGCGCCAATGCTGCTGCTAATAATGCTGCTGCCGCCAATTCCGCCGCCAATAATGCATTACAAGCTGCCAGTGAAGCTGTTGCAGCCGCTGGTGACACTAGTGCTGCCATTGCTAAGGATGTCGCAAAAGCCAGTGCTGCTCAAAACGACGCTGCGATTGCTGCATCAGGTGCTAACCGTGATTACAGTGGGACTGCGACCGAAAGCAACCATGCCAGTTCGTCGGTCTCATTAGCAACCAGCGCTGCTTTGATAACTGATAGTGCAGCAACGGTTACCAGTGCCGTTAACAGTGCGGTGAGCTCAATTGCGAGTGCTAATCCTGGAATTTCAGGGATGGATACGGCAATAAGTAACGCCAGTGTTGCGAACTCCGTTGCCCAATCTGCGAATAACGCTGCTAAATCTGCCACTGCTGCAGCTCAGAATGAATTAGATAATGCTAGTCAAGCTGCTAGTGCAGCCAATGTTGCTCGCGACTTGGCAAGCAGCTTTGCAAAGGTCAATGCTGACAACGCCGAACTTGCTAATAGTTATGCAACGCAGGGCAACACCAGCAGTGCAGCTGCTTACAGTCAAGCTGCTAGTCAAGCCGCTGATTCAGCTGCGGCCCAAGCAACGATTGCTAATTCCAACAGTCAGTTAGCATCATCTGCAAGTGTTGCTGCTGAAGGGTATGCGAACCTTGCCAGTGCGGCTGCAATTGCTGCTTCAGATGCAATTGGTAGCGCTAACGCAGCTCGTAGCGATGCACAATTACTTGCTGACGGTTTCAATGCTGGTTCCAGTGCCCAACGTGCTGCCACAGCCGCTGAAAATGCTGCTAAGGCTGCTAGTGCGGCTCAAGATGACCAACAGGCCATTAATAGTGATTCCGTTGCGATCGACACAGCATCGAACGTTGCTTTGGATAATGCACAAAGCGTTGCCGCTGCCTCAGCTGAGGTTGATAAGGTCCTTTCTGCTAATCCAACGAACCAAGCGGTAATTAGTGCCGCTAGTGCTGCTAGTTCCGCAACTGTTCAGGCGAATGCTGCAACGCAATCAGCTAGTGCTGCGACCGTGATTGCTTCATCTGCTAACGTGGTTGCTGATCAACAAACCAAGGTGGCTAACGATGCACGTGATGCTGCCAGTTCGTACGCAGCTATTGCTTCATCGGCTGCTAATAACAACGATCCAGAAACCGCAAGCGTTGCTACCAGTAATGCAGTGGCAATGGAATCCGCCGCTAATTCAGCTGCCGTGGCTGCCAGTGCTGCTCGAGTTGATGTAGAACAAGCACTGCAAAGTGCAGCTGCCGCTTCACTCGCTGCCATCAGTGCATCCGAAGCTGCTAATACGGCGCTAGATGCTGCCAACTCTGCCGCCGGACATGCTGGGACGCTCACCAGCAGTGTGGCTAGCGATACTGCTCGGGCAAGCGCCGCCGCTGCAGATGCCAGTTCTGCTGCTTCTGCTGCCAACCGTGACTACAGTGGGACGGCAACCGAACCTAATAATGCCAGTTCATCAGTTTCATTAGCAACGAGTGCTGCGAATACGGCTGCGAGTGCAAATACCATTGCGAACTCAGCTAATGATGCTGTGAACTCAATTGCTGCTAAGCATCCTGGGATTGCCGGAATGGATCAGGCAATTCAAAACGTTGCAAACGCATTATCAGTCGCAAGCTCCGCAAATGCGACAGCTAATGCTGCCCAATCAACTGCCCAATCTGAATTAGCCAATGCGAGCCAAGCTGCGAGTGCTGCTGATTCAGCTCGCGATGCGTCAAGTAGTTTTGCACAGGTGAATGCTGAGAATGCATCCCTTGCGATCAGCTACGCTGCTACTGGGAACTCTGATAGTGCAACTGTTCACAGTCAAGCCGCTAGTTTAGCTGCTAACAGTGCTGCCGAACAGGCTGCAATTGCTAAGGCGAACAGTCAAGCTGCATCTATTGCTAGTTCGACTGCTGAAAGTGCCGCCCAAGCTGCAGTGATAGCTGCTTCAAATGCCAGTGCTGCAGCTAATAGCGCTAATTCAGCGGTTAGTGATGCAAAGCTCCTCGCAGATGGCTTCAATGCTAACACTAGTGCACAACGGGCTTCTCAAGCAGCTACCAATGCTGAACAGGCTGCGAGTGCTGCTGGCAATGATAGTCAAGCTATCACGACTGCCTCATCGGCGGTTAGCAATGCTGCGAATGCAGTTAACGCTGATCAACAAAGTGCGATCGCCGCTGCTTCCTCAGCTGCCGCATTGCTTGTTGATAACTCAACCAATCAACAAGTTATTAGTGCCGTTAGTGCTGCCAACCAAGCGGTTGCAAGTGCGAGTGTCGCTACGCAGAATGCTAGTGCTGCGGTCGTCATCGCTACATCCGCCAGTGTCGTTGCCGATCAGGAAACTAAGGCCGCTAACGATGCACGGGATGCCGCTAGTTCATATGCAGCGATTGCACAATCAGCTGCCAAGAACTTCGATCCAGAAACGGCGAGCGCCGCAACTAGTAACGCAGTATTAATGGAATCTGCTGCTAGTTCGGCTTCAGAAGCTGTTAAGTCAGCCCGCGCTGATGTTGAACAGGCATTGCAAAATGCGAATGCTGCGGCTAGTGCTGCTAAGGCGGCCAATGAAGCTGCCAATGCCGCATTACAAAGTGCGAATACGGCTGCTACCAATGCTGGTAACGGCAGTGCTGCGATTGCTAAGGACGTTTTAAGAGCTAGTGAAGCTGCCAACGCCGCTTCCTCAGCTGCATCCGCTGCGAACCGTGATTACAGCGGGACTGCTAGCCAAAGCAATCACGCTAGTTCATCGGCTTCCTTAGCTGCAACTGCGGTCGTTGTTATTGCTAGTGCATCTGCAACCGTTAGTGCAACCAATGCAGCGGTGAACTCGATTGCAAATAACCATCCAGGCGTTTCTGGAATGGATCAAGCAATCAGTGCCGCAAGCGTTGCCAATGCCGCTGTTCAATCAGCCAATGCTGCTGTAAGTGTTGCTAATTCTGGTGCACAAGCTGAATTAGATCATGCTAGTCAGGCTGCTAGTGCTGCCAATGCTGCACGGGATGCGGCCAGCAGCTTTGCAAAGGTCAATGCCGATAATGCTTCGTTAGCAAATAGTTACAATGCATTAGGTGAGACCGCAAGCGCTAGTTCGTATAGTACTGCTGCGCGTCAAGCAGCAGATGCTGCGGAATCACAAGCCACCATTGCTGAGCACAATCGGCAGTTAGCATCTTCTGCAAGTGTTGCTGCTGAACAATTTGCAAGTACCGCGCGCGCAGCTGCAACGATCGCTGCGAGTGCAGTGGCCAGTGCTAATTCTGCATTGGGGGATGCCCAACTATTAGCTGATGGCTTCAATGCTAGTGCTAGTGCGCAAAAGGCTGCTGATGCCTTTGAAAGAGCAAAGAGTGCTGCTAGCTCTGCTGGTAACGATAGTAACGCCATTACTGATGCTTCGGTAGCGATTGCGACAGCCTCGAACGCTGCTGTAGCCAATACGCAAAGCGTTGCAATTGCTGCTAGTTCAGTCGATCAAGTTCTTAGTGCTAATCCAGCCAACAAGAGTGTTGCCAGTGCTGCTAGCGTTGCTAAATCAGCATTGAGTCAAGCAACTGAAGCGAACCAAGCTGCAAGTGCTGCTGCTTCATTAGCTGCATCGGCAAGTGGTGTGGCTGATCAACAAACCAAGGTCGCCAACGATGCACGGGATGCCGCTAGTTCATATGCAGCCGTAGCATCAGATGCTGCTAAACGCTTTGATCCTGAAGCAGCCAGCGTTGCTACTAGCCTTGCCATTGATAAGGCCAATGCGGCTTCGACTGCCTCCTTAGCGGTCAGTTCCGCTCGTAGCGCTGTCGAACAGGCATTAAGCACCGCTGCTAGTGCCTCGACAACTGCTAGCTCAGCCTCTGAAGCTGCCAACGCAGCATTAGATGATGCCAATGCTGCTGCTGGGCATGCTGGGACGTTGAACAGTAGCGTGGCTAGTGATACTGCACGTGCAAGTACCGCCGTTGCTGACGCTAGTGTCGCAGCATCGGGTGCTAACCGTGATTATAGTGGCACTGCGACTGAACCGAACGCCGCCAATTCATCGGCTTCGTTAGCAAGTAGTGCAGCTACGACCACTGAACATGCATCCTCAGCTGCTAGTTCATTTAATAACGTCGTTCACTCGATTGCTGCTGCTTACTCGGCAGCACCTGGCATGGATCAGGTGCTAGCAAGTGCTGATTCTGCATTAGCAATCGCTAGTGCTGCTAATTCAATCGCAAGCGCTGCAAATGCTACCGCCCAGGGTGAATTAACAAACGCTAGTTCAGCTGCGAGTGCTGCTAACTCCGCCCGTGATGCCGCAAGCAGTTTTGCTAAGGTAAATGCTGATAATGCTTCACTAGCAATTAGCTACGCTGCACAAGGTGACATGCAAAGTGCTGCTGAATACAGCCTTGCTGCTAGTCAAGCTGCCAATGCGGTTGCTGATCAAAATGCGGCTGCTAGGGCAAATAGTCAAGCAGCCTCGCTTGCTAGTTCTGCGGCTGCCAGTGCTGCTCAAGTCGCTAAGAACGCAGCTATCGATGCCAGCGCGGCCGTCGTTAAGGCCTCCGCTGCGGTCGATAGTGCTAATGTGATCGCCGATGGATTCAAAGCGAGCGTTAGTGCGCAATGGGCAAGCGAAGCCGCTGTAAATGCTGCGCGCTCAGCTAATTCAGCTGGTGTCGATAGCCAGGCAATCACAACGGCATCATCTGCGATCACCGTTGCTGCAAGCACTGCTGATGCTGCTGTGCAAAGTATCTCAGCAATTGCCAGTTCTGCTGGACAGGTCCTTTCTGCTAATCCAGCCAATCTTCAAGTTGCTAGTGCAGTTAGTGCAGTCAATGCAGCCGTTAGTCAAGCGGCTACTGCTAGCCAAGTTGCTAGTGCTGCTGTTCAAAGCGCATCAGCAGCTAGTTCAATTGCTGATCAACAAACACAGGTCGCAAATAGTGCACGGGACGCTGCTAGTTCATATGCAGCAAAGGCCCAATCCGCTGCTGATCACCTTGATCCACAGACTGCTTCTACAATGACGAGTTTGGCAGTCAGTGCTGAAACAGCGGCCTCCTCAGCATCTGCTGCTGTGCAGTCCGCACTTGCTGATGTTCAACAAGCATCGCAAAGTGCCAGTCGTGCTGCGGATGATGCTAGGGCTGCTAATGCAACCGCTCAATCTGCATTGCAAAGTGCAGTTAGTGCCGCTAGCGTTGCCAGTGGGACGCAGCAAAGCATTACTAGTGACGTTGCATTAGCCAGTTCTGCAGCTTCCGTTGCTAGTGTAGCTGCATCTGGGGCGAACCAAGATTATAGTGGGACTGCCAATGTAAGCAACCACGCTAGTTCGTCTGCTTCCCTTGCCAATAGTGCAATGAGTGTTGCTCAAAGTGGTGCGCAAAAAGCTGCCAGTGTTGCTGCATCAGCCAGTGCCGTTGCCAGTGGGAACGCTTCAGTGCCTGGCATTAGCGCCGTCAGTTCAGCGCTCAGTTCTGCAGCAGCAATTGCTTCGACTGCCGCTGTGAATGCCGCTTCCGCTAATTCAGCCGCCCAAGCTGAAACGATGAAGGCTAGTCAAGCTGCTAGTGCTGCGAACGTGGCTAAGGCTGCTGCAAGTAGTTATGCACAGGTGAATGCGAATAACGCATCGCTTGCCAACAGCTATGCTGCTCAAGGCGACACGGTGAATGCTGCGAATGCTAGTCAGGCTGCTCATCAGGCAATGGTGAGTGCTGAAAGTCAAGCTGCGATCGCACTGCAAAACAGCCAGGCAGCAGCGAATGCCAGCCAAGCTGCTGCTAGCTATGCATTAACTGCAGTTTCAGCAACTAACCTAGTTGCTTCAGCAAGTGCCCAGGTGAACCAATCAGCCACTGCGATTGCTACGATGGTAAGTGCCAATGGTGGATTACAATCATTAGCGGTTACGAGTGCTGCAATTAGCTCATCCGTGAGCCAGGCAAGTGCTTATAACGCCACCGTAGTTCAATCCACGGCAAGCGTTTATAATTACGCCTCCGTTGCCAGTGTTGCTGCATCACAAGCCAATAGTTATCAAGTTTATGCCATCACGGCGGTTGGTAGCATTAGCTCATATGCAGCTGCTAATCCTGCTAACTCCCAACTAAGTAGCTTGAATAGTCAAGCTAGTGGGTTGAACCTGACGATTAATTCTGCAAGCATCGTTGCTAGTCGGAATGCGAGTCAGGCCAGCGCTTACACTAGTCAAGCTGCTAGTGCTGCGACTGCATTATCCAACGCCAACATGGTAGTAACGACCGCGCGTTCAAATGCTAACAGTGCATACTTGGCTGCTTCTAGTGCTTATGCTGCTGGTAGTTATTCATTAGGTGATAGTTTAGCTGCTACGTTCAAGGGCTATGCTGCGGTTGCTAATTCCGCAGGAGCCGATGCAGCTAGTGCGTACAGTGCATTCAATGCTGCTAGTTATTCAGCAAGTAGTGCCGCTAGTGTTGCAGTGAGTGCTGCTGTAGTTGCTAAGTCGGCTGCTGAGATGCTTAGTGGATTCGTTACTCAAGCAGCTGGATTGATCTCCAGTAGTCAAAGTTCAGCTGTTCAATCATCAGCGAGTTCGACTGCTGCGTCCAGTTCCGCTTCGGCAACGTCATCGGCAGCTTCATCAGCAACGTCAACTACTTCCTCAGCCACCAGCAGTGCCTCTGCTGATTACGATAATTTCTTGAAGGGTATCAGTGATGCTAAAAAGAAAATTAATAATGGCGATCTAGCAACCGATAGTGCTTATGTTGCTGGTCGGACTGGCTATTTAGCCGGGAGCAAGGCTGGTTATAATGGTAAGCAACCGACTGCACTTGCTAGTGATGCTTCGCAATACGAAAGGGCGTATGCACTAGGTGCTAGTGCTGGATATGTTAAGTATCAAAGCCAAGCAGCCGTTGGGAAACAAAAAGCCAATAGTAGTTATCTAGCGCTAAGCTCGCTAAAGAACCGCTCGAAGGGTTATCGGGATGGTTACCTTAAGGCTTACAACGCTAAGTTAGCCAAGCATCCTAAGTATATCTACGCAACTGATTCGATTTACTCCTATAAGGGAGCAACGTTCAACACTCATTTACGGAAGGTATTACACCCTAAACGTTCACGGACGAATGCAATTCAATATCGGATCAAAAAGATCGTAATGACCAAATCTGGATTAATTCGTTACTATGTCAAAGCACTGATTAGTGGACGTCAAGCTGCTAAGTACAGCGGCTACATTACCGCTAATCGGAAGTATATTGTTAACACTTATTACCAAAGCACTCCTGCTACCAAGCAAGTTCGAGTAATTAACAATAAGGGGATTCGAATTCATTCCGCAACTAAGTTCGATCGGAATAATTCCACCCATGTTAAGAAATCCACTAAGCTAAATGTGCAGCGAATTGTTAAGTATAAGGGCATTACCCGCTTCTATATCGGGAATGGACAGTATATTACAAGTAACAAAAAATTCGTTAAGTTTATTTAACCCGTTTAAAAAAGAAATTAAATTGATAAAAAATATCAATTTAATTTCTTTTTTTTTTGAACCTAAATCAATGATTATATTTCTAATAAGTGGTACACTTAACAGCATAAGATACTGTCCACAAATGGATAGATTGTTTTTATACTAATAGATTTAAAGACGCAAAAGGGGATGTCCTCATGCTTTATAATAAATTTCAATTTAATAAAGTTAATGATAAAAAAGTCCTTCGGAAAGTAAAGAAGCATTGGGTAGTAGTTTCACTATCCATGCTTTCATTACTAGGAGGAGCAGCGGCAGTGAGTCATGGAACTGTCACTGTTAAGGCCGATGCTAATACTAGCTCTACATACGGTTCTGGATCAGCTAATGAAGATGAACAAAGCACTTCTGATGCTGGATCTAAGACTAGCGCTTCTGATAGTACGACTAGTTCTGCTAGTGCTTCAAGCAATAGCTCAACCACTTCAAGTAGTAGTGCCAGCTCAACGACTTCTAGTTCAGCTAGCAGCGATACTACTAGTTCGGATAGTAAATCAACTACTTCGTCAAGTGATAATACGAAGAGTTCATCAGCCGATGATAGCTCTGCAAGTTCTGCAAGCGCTTCTGCTAAATCAGAAGAAAGCGCTGGTTTTGCTGCGGCTTCATTAGCCGAAAAGAACGGTACTTCAGTACCAGCTAGTTCAGATGATAATTACAATAAAGGGGTCTTAGAGTATGATGCTTCAGCGGCTTCAGCTGCTACAGCATCATCTTCTAACTCTACTACCACTAGTTCAGCTGACTCCAATAGCTCAACGACTAATTCAGGTTCATCATCAGCTTCAACGACTAGTGATGTTACCAGTGATGTAATTAGTTTCCGTGATGGTGAGGGTTCAACAACTCCATCATCGACCTCAGCTCAAATCAGTGCTGCCATCAGTGCTGGTTTCTCAGCTGCTGCATCTGCGGCTTCAGCTGGTAAGACGCTTGCTAGTAGCTCAGATCCTAACTATAATAGCGGAATTGCAAGCTACACGAATTCAGTAGCTTACAGTTCGGCTTATTCTGCTGCATACACCGCATCTTCAAATGGATCGACGTACTCATACGCTGGAAATGACTCTAACGTCGCAAGTGCGGTCGCTTCTGCTAAAAGTGATTACGGTTCGTACAGCGTTGCATTTAACAGCGGGTTCTCTGCAGCCACTTCCGCAGCTTTAAACAGCGCTTCTGCTACCAGTGGATCCAATAGTGGTTTTAACAGTGGGATTATGGCCTACTACGCTACCAACGCTGGGGCTGTAGCCGCTTGGAACTCACTTCACCCAGATGACTTAAAGTCAGCAACCGATACGACCGACTCATTCACCGCAAGTAATGCCTTCTACGTGCAAGGTTACAACGCTACGATCAACGCGTTTACGACCTACAGTAGTGCCAACTCCGGAATCGGGACCCTATCCGGTGCATCTGCATACGGAAAGGACACCAACGGGGTTGGAACCAGCGTTGGGAGCAATGGTTCAGTTGACCTGACCAAGAGTGCCACCGTTGTGAACTCACCTAGCGACACTTCGCAAGCTTCTAACGGGGTCAATGCGCAGACTTCAGCCGCCGGGAATTTAGCCGGTACTGGGATCAATACCGCCGCTCCAGACCAAAGCTTAGCTTATAACTACGCCGTTGACTTCTTGCTCAGTCGGCAGGGGGCTTATGATGCTGAAACCGGGCGTTGGAATGGTCTGAACGGTTCGTCCGTCTTGACCAGTGCGACCCAATCAGCAAATAGTAATAACCCATATATTCAGGCCTACCAAGGGGCGACTGCGGCCATCAGTAGTAACCAAAGGGGGAACATTTTCCAAGTGAGTGCGCTCACTAACTCTCCAAGCAATAATTACTCATATGGTTACAATGACGTTGCCAATAAGGTTAATAACCAAAACATCGTCTTTGTTGATAGTACGAACGCCTTATCCAACTTTACGAACTTCATTAGCAGTACTTACACTAAGTCTGGTACCTACGAATTAAGATTTACTGCTGATATTAACCTGGGTTCAAATGGATATGGCACCTATGCTAGTAATAGTGGGATGAATTACATCTTCAACGGGCAAAACCACGTGGTTGATTTCCATTACACGACATCAATTATTAACTATACCAACTCCATTACGGTCGAAAACATGCGGAAAGAGTATGCTTATGACTACTATGGGCCAATTAACATGCAGGGGTCATCTTCTGGGAACATGATCATGAGAAATGTTAACTTTGAAGGTTCACAGCTTTATAACTCGACTGGTGCCGGGGTTAAGCTTTTGATTGATGGGACCGTGAATGCCTTAAGTGAACAAGCATATACCAGTCCTTATTACAGTAATTACGGAACTGCTAGTGGGACAAACCAACAAAATATCCAAACCGGTAACATGGAACTATTGCCAAACTCACACTACTACGGGACTACCCAAAATGGGAACGTTATCGAACTAGGTGGGAACTTAGTAATGGATCAAGGGTCTACAATGGACCTCTACCCAGCTGGTAATAGTGGTGAAGATATTGCCATTAATGGTGGCTCCAATGCAAATACTGGATTATTACTACTTAACGGTACTAGTGTGTTGACCATTAATAAGGATGCCAAATTAACCATTACTCCACAAACATCTACTCCAAACTCTTCTGATCCAACCGTTGGAAGCACGATTGCCAATGGGATTAGTTTAGCTTCCAATTCAACTGTTAACATTAACGGTGGGACCTTGGACCTCGAATACAATAAGACTACTGCTGATAATAACCCAACTAGGTTACTAGGAAACGTTAACGTCCAAAACGGTGGGACCTTTATCGCCCATGCAACATCTGGAATGACCGATGTTGGTAGTGGTGGAAACCTAGTTAAGGTTACCGGTTCCTTGAACGTTCAAAACCGTGGGAACTTGGAAGTTTACTCCGACGGTGGATTTACTGATTCTGGTATCGATTTGCTTTACAACTCTGGGAACATTACCATCAATAACCCTGGGAAGTACGTTGTATTTAGTAAGAATGGGCTCAACGGGGACTTAAGCACGGTTTCTAAGGGTCAATTCTTCAATACGGTGCCAATTAATGCCTACTCTGTTATGACGCAAATTGATAACACTACCGATCAAACTCCTCAATACCTAGCTAAAATTACTGGTACTTCTAATTCAACGATTCAAGTTTACAATCAAAACGGCCAACTCCAAAACGACACAGTTGTGAGTGCCTTTGATAATAGTAATTCCAAGTACCTAGCATTCCACGCCGTGCCAACCGTCTACATTAGTGGCCAACCATACCTGGTTGTGAATAGTAGCTCACTAAGTGGCTATTCAGCAGCAACTAAGTTGGAATTGACCAACGTTGACTCAACGAATGGGTATGTTTACGTGCGGGTAAGTACCAACGGAAATGATGAAAAGCCGGGCACCAATGATAACCCAGCTAGTGCTGCAGTTGATAATAACGGGATGATCACTAATTCTGGACAACCTTCATTGGCTTCAGGAATTAGCGAATCAGACTACCGGAACGCCTATACAGTTGCCATCCCAGTTGCTAGTTTCACATCTGGATCAGATGGGACCTACACTTACCTTTACACCCGTTCATTGAACGCCGTTAGTTCAGGGACTTCAGTTACCGACGTGAAGGTCGATGCACAATATGGGGTAACTAATAACTTGGCTGAAATTACTACCAGTAACGGGAGTACTGCAGCTAGCAATAGTACCTTGAACCCTGCTACTTCAGCCATTGTTAATAATAGTGGAACTACTAGCGGAACGATTACTGGAAACGCCCAAGTGCCAGATAGTACCGGTTCATACACTAGTTCCGCTAATTCTGCATCCGTTGCTGCTGGTTCATACGCAAACGGTGCACAATCAGTTGCTAGTGCAATGACTTCATACTCCAGCGTTGCATCTAGTGCATCTTCTGTAGTTTCCAGCTTTAACAGCTCTGCACAATCAATTGCAAGTAACAGTAGCGCGCTTTCAAGCAATTCTAGTTATTCAGCAACGGTCAGTTCCGCTGTAGCTGCAATTAGTGCTGCTAACAAGGATGCAAGCTCGCAATCATCATTAGCTAGCTCTGCTAGTGTAGCAGCAAGCAATGCAATTGCGTCTGCCTTTGCAGCTTCAACGGCTGCTAGTTCTTACGCTATTTTAGCTTCCAGTGCTGCCCAAAGTTTTGCTGCTGTTTCAGGAGCGAGCGCCCAAACCTCGGTTAACAACTTGGTTTCTAGCTACGCTTCCCAAGCAGTTGCAGCAGCAGCATCTGCATACAACCAATCCTCTGCAGTTACCTCAATCAATAACAGTGGATCATTGGCTGCTTCTCAGGCCGTTTCTGATGAAATGAGTGCTGCAATCGCTGCCTTTGCGCTCAGCTCTGCCTACACCAGTGTTCAAGCTTCTAGCGCTGATTCATTAGCTAGTCAAGCTAACTCCGAAGATGTCACGATCAATAACAATAAGTCCGCTGTGGATTCAGACTTCACCAGCGTTAGCAGCATTGCTAGTCTTTACCCATCCAATGCAGATATTAAGAGTGACCAATCAGTAGCATCTTCAGCTTCTGCTACTTTATCATCCGCTTACGCTGCTGGTTCATCTGCTAATTCAGATGCCCAAGTGGCTAAGGCTTCAGCTGATGCTGCTGAAAGTAACGCATCATCAGTAGCCGCTGCAGCTTCTGCTGCCGTATCGACTGCTGCTGCTCAATTATCAGCTGCTCAAAGCTTTGCTTCTGCTGGTAATAGTGTATCTGCGCAATCTGCATTAATTGCTGCTGGTTCTGCAAGTACCAATGCATCGACTGCTGATAGCAATTTGAACATTTACACTTCCGCCGCTTCTGCTGCCAACGTGAAGGCTTCTTCCGCTGAATCAGTAGTTGCTGCTAACTTGAAGTCTGCGAGTGCCGCTGCTACTGCAGCTAATTCAGCTGCTGCTAATGCTAGTTCAGTTGCTACTAGTATCGCTAAGAGTACTGCGGATAGTGCTAGTTCACTTGCTTCCAATGCCTCTAGTGCCGCATCGACAGCTGCAACTGGATCTGCAAATGGGGCTTCTGATGCCTCAAACGTATCTTCACACGCTAATTCGACTTCCGTAGATGCATCGAGTGCTGCATCTTATAATTCAAATGCTAGCGGTGACTCAAGTGCTGCATCGAGTGCCAATAGTGCTGCTCAATCAGCTTCAGCTGCTAATCCAGGCAACAGCACCGTTTCCAGTGCTGCTAGTGTTGCATCCTCTGCCACTTCAACGGTTAGTTCTGCTGCCAGTGTTGCATCGGCTGCTAATTCGGCTGCCCAGGATGCCAAGAGTAAGGTTGATAGTGACAATGCCAAGGCTTCTAGCGCTAACTCTGTTGCTAGTTCTGCTGCGATTGCCGCTAGTTCTGCATCCGTAGTTGCTTCGTCCGAAGCTGCTGCCGGTAACCAATCTGCTGCATCCAGTGCGGTTTCAGTTGCTTCTGCTGCTGCCGCTGCTGGTTCGACTGCAGCTAATGATGCATCTGATGCTAATACCGATGCCAGCACACAAGCCTCAGTTGCCTCGAGTGCTTCCGCTGCTGGTAAGGCTGCTGCAAGCACCGCTTCTTCTGCTAACGCTACGGTTCAATCTGCTAACAATGTTATTACCTCAGTCGCTGGATCGGCTGCTGCTGATGCTAAAGCCGCTGCTTCCGCTGCATCAAAGGCCTCTGCTGATGCTTCTAATGCTGCAACACCATCATCCAGTGCCAATAGTGCTAACGATGCTGCCAAGAGTGCATCATCCGTTGCGAGTGCTGATTCTGCAGCCGCTGGTTCCTCAATTGCATCCTCAATTGCCCCAGCCCAAAGTGCTGCAAACAGCATGAACAGTGCTTACCCAAGCAACGCGGCCGTAAGCAGTGCTTCTGCTGTCATCTCAAGTGCCGCATCGACTGCTAGTTCCGCTGCCACTGACGCAACTTCCGCATCCAGTGATGCGAACTCCGCCAGCGCTGCTGCTAGTTCACACGCTGCCGCCCAAAGTGCCGCTGCTAGTGATGCGAGTGCCCAAGCTGCTACTGCTAAATCCGCTGCTGCTGCTGCTAGTTCCGCTGCCAATGCTGGGAACGCTAATGCTGCTAGTTCTGCTAACGCCACTGCGCAAAGTGCTGCTGCGCAAGCATCTGCCGATAGTAGTAACGCAACTTCCGAAGCTAACGCTGCAGCCAGTGAAGCTGACAAGGCCAAGAGTGCTGCTTCTCGAGCATCTAGTGATTCTGCAGCCATTAGTAGTGCTGCCCAATCCGCAAGCTCTGCTGCATCTGCTGCATCTGCAAACGTAAATGGTGGATCAACTGCTAATAGTAACGCCAGTGATGCCGTTAAGAGTGCCGACAGTGCTTCGATTGCTGCATCCAGTGCCGCAACTGGTTCTGCTAACGGTGCTTCTGATGCCTCCAATGCATCATCACACGCTAACTCCGTTGCTTCTACCGTTGCCAGTGTTACTGATTCCAGCAATGCTACTAGTCTAGCTACTTCATCCGCTAATTCATATGCTAATGATGCTAAGTCAATTGCTAGTGCTAACTCCGGTAATCAAGCTATTTCCAGTGCCGCTTCAGTTGCTAGTTCTGCTGCTTCCGTCGCTGCATCCGCATCTAGTGATGCCGATAATGCTAGTTCTACTGCCGCTGCTGCTAAGTCACAAGCTGACTCTGACAATGCCAAGGCAGCTAGTGCTAACACGACGGCTAGTTCTGCTGCGTCCGTTGCGCGTGCTCAATCAACCGCTGCCAGTGAAGCCGCTGCGAATGGTGATTCAGCTGGTGCATCCAGTGCTGCTTCTGCTGCCAATTCCGCAGCCGTTGTAGCATCCAATGCTGCCACTGACGCATCGAATGCCAATGCCGACGCTTCTTCAGCTGCAGATAGCGCCAATGCTGCTTCTGCGAAGGCATCAACTGCTTCATCAGTTGCATCCAGTGCCAACGCTGCTGCTCAAGCTGCTGATGCTAATGCTTCTTCAATTGCTAAAAATGGTGATTCTGCTGCGAACGCTGCTGATTCCGCTGCGAAGGCTGCCAGTGAAGCGGCATCCGTTGCCAATCAGGCTGCATCCAACGCTACCAGTGGGGCTGCCAGTGCTAATACGGCTGCAAATAGCTACTCAGCTGAAACTAGTTCCGCTTCCAGCACTGCTGCTCAATCAGCAACCTCAGTTGCTTCAGCGCAAAACTCAATCAGCTCAATGACGAGTCAATACCCAAGCAACGCAACCGTAAGCAGTGCTGCTGCTACGATTTCTAATGCTGCTGGGGTGGTTAGTTCTGCTACTAAGGACGCCACTGATGCCTCTAGTGCTGCTAACTCCGCCAGTGCTTCTGCTAGTTCATATGCTGCTGCTGCTTCTACAGCTGCGAGTGATGCTAATGCCCAAAGTACGGCTGCTAGTTCAGCTGCAGTAATTGCACACTCCGCTGCCTCCGCTGGGAATACTTCATTGGCTAGTTCAGCTGCCGCAACTGCTAAAGCTGCTCAAACCGCTGCTGAAACCGATAGTAGTGCTGCCGAAGCTGCAAGTACTGCTGCTGATTCCCAAGTTGCTTCTGGAAAGGCTGCCTCTGAAAAGGCATCTAGTGCTTCTTCCGCAATTGCTAGTGCTGCTCAAGCTGCTAGTGCCGCTGCCAGTGCCGCTGCTGCGAATACTAATGCTGGTTCAGGCGCTAATGCCGAAGCTTCAACTGCAGTTGATAATGCCGACAAGGCTTCCAGTGAAGCATCCAGTGCCGCCACTGGTTCCGCAAATGGATCCGCTGACGCCTCGAATGCTGCATCCCACGCTAACTCAGTTGCTTCAGACGTTGCCAATGTTTCTAACTCCAGCAACGCCACTAGTTTAGCTAATTCATCTGCCCAATCTTACGCTGGAACAGCTTCTGCGATCGCATCTGCAAATCCAAATAATACGGTGGTATCCAGTGCGAACTCAGTTGCCCAATCTGCTGCTGCTGTCGCTTCATCCGCATCTAACGATGCAAACAGTGCTAGTTCCACTGCCGCTGCTGCTAAGTCACAAGCAGACTCTGACAACGCCAAGGCATCCAGTGCTAACATCGTTGCAAGTAATGCTGCTTCTGCAGCCCGTTCTGCATCCAGTGCCGCTAGCGAAGCCGCTGCTAATGGTAATTCATCTGCTGCCCAAAGTGCTGCCGATGTTGCCAGTCAACAAGCATCCAGTGCGCAAAGTGCTGCTACTGACGCTTCAAATGCGAATGCCGATGCTTCTTCAGCTGCATCGAACGCTAGTGCTGCTTCAGCTAAGGCATCGACTGCATCATCCGTTGCTGCTAGTGCTAATGCCGCTGCTCAAAAGGCCGCTCAAGACGCTGCCAACGCTGCTAACGGAGATAAGGCCACGACTGCTGCCGATAGTGCTGCTTCAGCTGCTAAGAGTGACGCTTCTGCCGCTGCTAATGATGCTTCCAACGCCTCAAGTGGGGCTACCAGTGCATCATCTGCAGCTGATGACTACTCTAAGGCTGCCAGCTCTGCATCTAGCACCGCTGCCCAATCACTTAGTTCGATTACTGATGCATCCAGTTCTGCAAACAGCTTGAAGAGTGCTTACCCAAGCAACTCAGCTGTTTCGAATGCGGTTGCTTCAATTACGAGTGCATCATCCACTGCTGCATCCGCTTCTAAGGACGCTACCGACGCATCCAGTGCTGCTAACTCAGCTAGTTCTGCTGCTAGTTCATACGCATCTGCTGCAAATTCAGCTGCTAATGATGCCAGCACCCAAGCTTCAATTGCTAGTTCCGCTGCATCCGTTGCGCACTCTAAGGCTTCTGCCGGTGATGCTTCTGGTGCGAGTGAAGCTGCTACTTCCGCTGAAAATGCACAAAAGGCTGCTGATACTGATAATGCCAATGCTTCTTCTGCATCTGCTTCCGCTGCCAGTGAAGCTGCTGCTGGTTCAAGCGCTGCATCCAAGGCCGAAAGTGCATCCAGTGTCATCTCAGATGCTGCTAAGGCCGCTAGTGAAGCCGCTTCCTCCGCTGCTGCGAATGCTAACGCTGGATCAGGTGCTAACACCGATGCATCCAACGCCGTAAACAGAGCTAACCAAGCCTCCGTTGACGCATCCAGTGCCGCAACTGGTTCTGCCAGTGGTTCAGCTGATGCTTCTAATACCGCATCACACGCTAACTCAGTTAACTCTGATGTTGCTAGTGTTACTGCTTCTAGTTCTGCTACTAAGTCAGACGCCGCAGCTGCTTCGACAGCTGCCGATAACGCTAAGTCAATTGCTTCGGCTAACCCAAGCAACACAGCGGTTTCCAGTGACGCTGCCACTGCTTCCACAGCTGCTTCCACTGCTGCATCTGCATCTAGTGATGCTGATAATGCTAGCACCGCCGCTTCCGCTGCTAAGTCGCAAGCTGACTCTGACAACGCTAAGGCATCGAATGCTAACAGTGTTGCAAGTACCGCTGCTTCTGCAGCTCGTTCTGCATCCACTGCCGCTAGTGAAGCTGCCGCCAAGGGTGATTCATCTGCTGCCCAAAGTGCAGCCACCGTTGCTAGTCAACAGGCTGACAGTGCCCAAAGTGCCGCTTCCGACGCATCGAATGCTAATGCTGATGCTTCTTCAGCTGCCGCTAACGCCAGTGCTGCATCTGCTAAGGCATCCATTGCTTCATCTGTTGCCGCTAGTGCCAACGCTGCTGCCCAAAAGGCCGCTCAAGACGCTTCTGCGAATGCTAACGCTGGCGCAGGTGCAAACTCTGAAGCTGCTAACGCTGTTGATAGAGCTAACCAAGCATCCATTGCTGCATCGAGTGCCGCAACTGGTTCTGCCAGTGGTTCTTCTGATGCTTCAAATGCTGCATCACACGCTAACTCAGTTGCTTCAGACGCTGACAGTGTTGCTAATTCTAATACAGCTACAATCAGTGATGCTTCCAGTGCAATTTCATATGCAAGTACGACCGCTTCCATTGCATCTGCTAACCCAGATAACACGGTCGTATCCAGTGCTAACTCGGTAGCTAGTGCTGCATCTGCTGCTGCAAGTTCAGCTAGCACTGATGCCTCCAATGCGAATGCATCTGCTAGTTCTGCTAACACTCGGGCTAGTTCCGACAACTCTAAGGCATCCAGTGCCAACACCGTTGCAAGTAGTGCCGCTTCAGCTGCTCGTTCCGCATCCGCTGCCGCTAGTTCCGCTGCTGCTAAGGGTGATTCAGCCACTGCCCAAAGCGAAGCTACCATTGCCAGTCAACAGGCTGACAGTGCCCAAAGTGCCGCTACCGACGCATCGAGCGCTAACGCCGATGCATCCAGTGCCGCTTCCGATGCTAGTGCTGCTTCTGCGAAGGCATCCACTGCTTCATCCACTGCCGCTAGTGCTAACGCCGCTGCTAAGTCAGCAGAAGAAGCTGCAACCGCTAACGTTAACAGTGGAAACGCTGCTAACAATTCCGCCGCTGCTGCTTCTACTGCTGCATCGTCCACTGCAAACGATGTGCCATCAGTTGCCAGCTCCGCAACTGATAGTGCCAAAAGTGCTTCAGCAGTTGCTAGCGTAGTAAGTTCCGTAAACAGTGCGATCTCACAAGCTACGACTAGCGCATCTGACGCTAAGGATTCCGTTTCTTCAATGGCATCTAACACCCCTGGCAACAGTGCCGTTAACAGTGCTACTTCCGTTGTAAGTAGTGCTTACTCCGCTGCTAGTTCTGCTAGTGCCGACGCATCTCACCAAAACTCAATTGCTCAATCAGCAAGCACGACCGCATCTGTAGCTAGTTCAGCTGCTAGTTCAGCTAACTCCGCTGCTGCTGATGCTGCCAGTCAAGCTGCTGCTCAATCAACTGCTGCCAGCAATGCTGCTAAGTCAGGGGACACCAGTGCTGCTTCAACCGCTGCAAGTAACGCTGCTTCATACGCAAGCAAAGCTTCTGATGAAAGCAACGCTGCGAAATCCGCAAGTGCTTCTGCTGAAGCCGCAAGTAAGGCTGCCGATGCTGCTAAGTCAGCAATCGATAGTGATAGTGCAACTGCTTCGAGTGCTGCCTCTGACGCTACTTCCGCTGCTGCCGCTGCATCAAACGCATTGGACAGTGGCAACCAATCTGCTGCCGCATCTGCTGCTGCTAAGGCTGGTCAAGACAGTACCGCTGCTGGAAGTGCATTCAGTTCTGCCCAATTGAACTCCAATGCTGCTTCCAAGGCATCTGCTGATGCTAGTTCTGCAAATTCACTTACTAGCAGTGATGCTGGTGTCGTTAGTTCTGCATCTGCTACAGTTAACAGCTTGAACAGTAACAACAGTGATAACCCAGTTGTATCCAGCGCATCATCTGCAATTGCATCCGCATCCGCTGTTGCTTCATCAGCATCATCTGACGCTGTGATCGCTAATAGCGCTGCGAGTGCTGCTAAGGCATCTGCTGACTCTGCCGTTGATAGTGCTAAAGCTGCTTCAACCGCTGCTTCAAATGCTGCATCCACTGCTAGTTCATACGCTAGTCAAGCTGCCTCTGCTAAGGGGAACGATGCTTCCTCATTAGCCAGCCAAGCAGAATCTGCTGCTGCTAATGCTGACACTGCTTTGAGCAGTGCTAACAGTGCATCTAACGCTGCGAACTCCGCTGCCCAAAACGCTACTAGTGCTGCTCAACGGGCTGCTTCTGATCAATCAGTTGCATCCAGTGCTGCTCAAGTTGCATCCAATGCTGCTACGAACGCATCTAACGCCGTTTCTGCTGGAATCTCCAGTGCCAACAGTGTGGTTAGTTCAGCTAACTCCGTAGTGCCATCTGCATCAACTGCTACTTCTAACGCAGCTAGTGATACTAGTGATGCTAGTTCAGCTACTAACAAGGACTCATCAACCGCAAGTTCAGCTAACTCAGCTGCTAAGTCAGCTGCTGATAGCGCTGCCGTTGATTCTGCTGATGCTGCTTCGATTGCATCCGCAAATCCATCTGATGCTTCACTTGCTTCAGATGCTAGCACCGCATCCAGTGCCGCTAGTGCTGCTAAGTCCAACGCTAGTGACGCTAGCTCAGCTTCCCAAGATGCATCTTCTGCATCATCCACTGCATCCAGTGCCAACTCAGTTGCATCCAGTGCCAATGCCGATGCTAGTTCAGCTAATACTGACTTCTCATCCGCATCTGCTGCTGAATCATCTGCTGCTAAGGCTAATAACAGTTCAGCTGCCGCTAGTGCTGCAAGTGCTGCAGCATCAGCTGCTGCTAAGATTCAATCCGCTGCTTCGGTTGCTAGTGCTGCATCTAATGCTGCTGCTAGTGCTAAGGCTGCTGGTGATAAGGCTGCCAGTGTTGCATCTTCTGCTGTTAGTGCCGCTGCATCTAATGCTGCCGTTGCCAGTTCTGCTGATAGTGATGCTAATGCTAAGAGTAGCGCAACTTCATCCGCTAACTCCGCTGATTCACAAGCAGGGAACAGCATTGCTAGTTCAGCTGTTTCTGCTGCTACTTCCGCTTCCAGCACCGTTGCACCAATTGCTAGTGCTACTAGTACTAATGCATCTAATGCTGATAGCTATGCTAAGGTTGCTAGTGATGCCAATAGTGGTGCCGGCGTTTCATCAAGCGTTGCATCCGGTGACTCTGGTGCCGTAAATAGCCTTGCTTCTCAATATCCACAAAACAAGATCGTTTCAAGTGCTGCTGTTGTTGTTAGTTCCGCAACCAGTGTGGTTAACTCAGCCAACACTGTTGCATCTAGCGCAAACTCAGTTGCTTCTAACGCTAAATCTGCTGCTGATGCTGCTTCAAACGATGCTGTTCAACAAAACTCAGTTGCTAGTTCTGCTGTTGACGCCGCTAAGAGTGCCAGTTCCGCTGCTGCTTCTGCTTACTCAGCAGGTAGCTACGCTGCCGGTGACAAGTACGCGCGGGTAGCTTCCCAAGCTGCTGCTGATGCCAGCTCCGCCGTTGCTAAGGCCCAAGGCGACTCATCCACTGCTAGCCAAGCCGTTGTTGACGCATCTAATGCTGCATCAACTGCTACTTCCGAATCAATCGTGGCATCAAATGCTGCTTCTGATGCTAATACCGCATTGGATTCCGCTAATAGCGCTGCCAATGCTGCTAATGCATATGCTTCCGGTGCTGCTAAGAATGCAAGCATCGCATCATCTGCTGCTAGTGCTGCTGCTAAGAACAGTAATGGAACCAGTGATGCCAACTCAGTTGCTTCTAACGACGCATCCAACGCTTCCATCTCATCCAGTGTGGCATCGAGTGCCAACTCGATCGCTTCAGATGCTAACAGTAATGCATCGAGTGCTAACTCAATTGCTATTTCTGCACTATCTGGTCACTCTAGTGATGCTTCCATTGCATCTGATGCCTCAGTTGCTAGCTCTGCTGATAACGTTGCATCCAGTGCTAACAACCAAGCATCTAGTGCTACTTCTAGTGCTAGTGCCGCTAGTGTTGCCGTTGCATCTGCTTCTGCAAATGCCAATGCTGCTACTTCAACTGCTAACGCTGCTAAGTCTGCAGCTTCAACTGCTGCTAGCGAAGCTGCTAGTGCTGCTGCTACTGGTGATAACTCTACTGCAGAATCAGCCAGTGTCGTTGCTTCACAACAAGCAAGCATTGCATCAGCTGCTGCTGACTCTGCCAACACTGCTCGTTCAACAGCTGATAGTGAATCAGCCGTTGCATCCAGTGCTGCTTCCGTAGCTAGTTCTGCTGCTTCAGTTGCCAGTTCTGCTGGTGCCGTAGCTAGTCAAGCTGCTGCTGATGCCCAAAGTCGGGCTGCTAAGTTGGATTCATCCAATGCAGCATTAAACTCCAACCGGGCTTCCAATGCTGCGAGTGCTGCTTCTGCTCACGCATCCAATGCTGACAGTTACGATAAGGCTGCTTCAATTGCCAATGACAGTGCCCAAAGTGCAAGTGCCGTAACTAGTTCATCAGCTAGTGCTACTAGCACTGCCACTACAGCTGTTAACTCAATTGCTAGTCAATACCCAAGCAACTCGGTTATTAATCATGCCAGTGCCGTAGCTAGCCAAGCTAGTTCTGCTGCTGCATCTGCTAATGCTGATGCTTCCGTTGCCGGGAACCAAGCTAGTGCCGCTAAGGATTCCGCTGACTCTGCTAAGAGTATCGCTGACGCTGCCGCTTCTGCTGCAAGTTCAGCCAACGCTGCTGCTAAGTCTGCTGCAAGCACTAGCAACCCATACGATTCAAGCGCTGCCGAATCTGCTGCCAGTGCTGCTGAATCTGCTAATAGCGTTGCATCCACTGCTGAAAACAATGCATCCGATGCCGCTTCTGCTGCTAAGTCTGCATCTGATCGGGCCAACACTGACTCATCAATTGCTAGTTCAGCTGCTCAAGCTGCTTCTGCTGCTCAAAGTACTGCTGAAGCTGCCAGTGCTGCTATTAACACTGCTAACAGCATTGCTAGTGATTCAGCTAAGGCATCGAGTGCTTCATCTGCAATCTCAAGTGATTCTGCTAACACCGCAAAGGCTGCTTCTGAAGCCGACACTTCTGCTAACAGCGTTGCAAGTAGCAATGCCAATGCAAGTAACAGTGCCGCTGCTGCTGGTTCAGCTGCCTCTACTGCTGCTTCAATGGCCAGTGCTCACTCTGACAACTCAGCAATGAGTAATGCTGCTTCTGAAGCTAACGCTGCTGCATCTAGTGCTGCTGCTGCCTCCTCTGCCGCATCGAGTGCTAACTCTGCTGCACAATCTGCACAAAGTCGGGCTAACAGTGATAGTGCGAAGGTATCCAGTGCCAACTCAGTTGCATCAAGTGCATCGAGTGCCATTGCTTCCGCATCTGCTGCAGCCCAAAACGCTGCTTCCAATGGGGATCCTTCAACCGCTGCTGCTCAATCTAAGGTTGCTAGTGAAGCCGCTGCCTCAGCTGCTCAAGCTGCTGCTGATGCCAGTGCTGCTAACAATGATGCTTCAAGTGCTTCAAATGATATGAGTTCCGCTAGTGCTGCTGCTCAATCTGCAAGTACGAACGCATCCACTGCTAATTCCGCAGCCCAATCCGCAAATAACTACATCCACACCATCAATGGAAGTGGATATGATGACGTTACCTCAGCCGAAAGTGCTGCTCGGGCTGCCTCCATTGCTGCAAGTTCAGCAGGGGACACCGCCGGAAGTTCTTCCAATGGTGCTGATAGCTTCGCAGCCGATGCTTCTAAGGCATCCGAAGCTGCTAATGCATCCTCTAAGACTGCTAACGATTCAATGGGCTCAGTTACCTCAGCTAATACTGAAATTACTTCCCTTCACAGCAATAACCCAAGCAATGCTATTGTTAACAGTGCATCCAGCGTAATCAGTGCTGCTTCTAAGGCTGCTAGTGATGCTTCAGATGCTGCAACTTTTGCATCATCATCTGCTAATAGTGCTTCCGTTGCTGCTAGTTCATTTGCATCTGCAGCTAATAATGCAGCTCAATCCGCAAGTGTTCAATCATCAATTGCTTCATCTGCCGCATCTGCTGCTAGATCTGATGCAAATGCTGGTGATGTTTCAGCTGCTTCTGCTGACGCTGCCAATGCCATTGCTGCTAAGAATTCTGCTGACACGTTTAACAGTGCTGCCAGTGCTGCTCGTGATTCCGCATCCAGTGCCCAATCCGTTGCTAGTGATCAAGCAACCAGTGCAGCTAGTGCCCAAGTCGTTGTATCTAGTGCTGCCGAAGCTGCTTCTAAGGCTGCTTCTGAAGCTGCTGCTAACGTTGCTCAAGTATCTGGTGATAGTGCCGTGGCTAGTTCCGCTGATTCAGTTGCATCTAGTGCCGTTGCACCAGTTCCATCTGAAACTTCTGATACTGACTCCAACGCTGCTGCTGTTTCATCCGAAGCCGATAGCGTAAAGGCATCATCTGAAGCCGTTGAATCTGCATCTGTTGCTACTAGCTCTGCTGCTGCCGTGGTTAACTCAATGATTTCAGCTAATCCATCAAACAGCTCACTTGCTTCTGCATCATCTGCAATTGCTAGTGCCACTGCTGCTGCCACTGCTGCATCTAAGGATGCTAATGCTCAAAACTCAGCTGCTCAATCTGCATCTACTGCCGCTTCAATCGCAAGTAGCAATGCCAATGCTGCATCCACAGCTGCATCCACAGCATCATCTGGGGCTGCCAAGGAATCCGCTGCTGCTAGTTCCGCTTCCGTAGCTGGTGATTCCAGTGCTGCTGATAGCGCTGCATCTGCTGCGAAGTCATATGCATCTGATGCTGTGACTGCCGCTTCCTCCGCTGCTGCTGCTAATAAGGCTGCCAGTGATGCTAGATCCGCTGCTGACTCCGCATCTGCTGCTGCTGATAACGACTCAAAGGCCGCTTCAGAAGCTGCATCCGCTGCTGCTAGTGCCCAAAGTTCAGCTGGTAGCACCATTGATAGTGGTGAAGCTTCTAACGCTGGAAGTGATGCTAAGCATGCCGGCGACGATAACAGTGCTGCTGGTTCAATCTCGGCTGCTGTATCCAATGCCGCTAATGATGCTTCATTGAAGTCCAGCCAAGCTAGCGTTTCATCCAGTGAAGCTAGCGAATCAACCAGTGGGGTTAACTCCGCTGCTTCCGTTGTTAACAGTATCTTCAGTAATAACAGTGGTAATTCTGTAATTGCTAGTGCTTCATCCGTAGTTAGTTCCGCAAGTTCAGCTGCTAACTCTGCATCTTCTGATGCAACCAGTGCCTCTGCCGATGCTTCTAAGGCTAAGTCAGATGCTGACGTTGCTTCGTCTAATGCTAACAAGGCCTCAACTGCTGCATCTACCGCTGTATCCGAAGCTAATTCATATGCTTCCGCTGCATCTGCTGCTCACGGTTCTGATGCTAAGTCACTTGCTGACAAGGCCGCATCCGCTGCTGCCGATGCTGATACCGCATTATCAAGTGCCACTGCAGCATCCACTGCTGCTGCTGATGCTGATAGTCGGGCAGCTAGTGCTTCTGCACGGGCTGCTGCCGATTCTAAGACTGCTGCTGATGCTAGTTCTGCTGCATCTGCTGCCACTGCTAGTGCCACTGCTGCTAGTCAAGCTATTTCCAACGCCGGAAGCGCTCAAACAATTACTGCTGGTGCTGGCAAGTTCGTTAGTGCTGCATCAGTTGCATCTAGCGATGGTAATAGTGCTGCTGCTTCAGCCGTATCTAACGCATCCAATGCTGCAACTAGTTCCGCTGCAACCAGTGGTGACGTTACTAACTTGAGTTCTAACGGTGACGTAGTTAACAGCATTGCATCTGCAAACCCAACGAACTCTTCAGTTGCTTCTGATGCTAGTCTCGTTGCTTCATATTCAGCTGATGCTTCTAAGGCATCTGCTGCTGGATCAACTGCTGCATCGAATGCCGTCATTGATAGTTCTAATGCTAACTCATTTGCTCAATTAGCATCTAGTCAATACGCTGCTGCTGTTGCTGCATCCAGTGCTGCACAAAGTTACGCTAACGCTGCTACTAGTTACGCTGCCAGCGGTGATAGTGCTAATGCATCCACTGCTGCTAGCCAAGCTGTTTCAGCAGTTTCCGCTGCTAGTCAAGCTGCTTCGAACGGTTCATCATACACTAACCAAGCCGTTAGTGCCGCTCAAAAGGCAACTGCTGAATCACAAAATGCAGCTTCAGCTAAGGCCGCTACTAATAGTGATGCTAACAATGTTTCAACCATTAAGATCAGCCTTGCTGCTTCAGTTACTTCAGTTAACAACGCTGCATCTAGTGAAGCCGCTTCTGCTCAACCAGTTGCATCCAGTGCTTCATCCGATGCCAGTGCTGCTGCTTCTGGAACTGTAGTTAACAGTAATTCTGCTGATTCCAGTTCATCACTTGCTAGTTCCGCTAACGATGCTGCAAGTACTGCTGCTGCTAACGCCAGTGATGCTGCTTCAGCTGCCGTTAACGCCGCATCTAACAACCCAACTGATTCATCAATTGCTAGTGATGCTGTCGTTGCTGCTTCTGCTGCTAAGGTTGCATCCAGTGCTGCTGGAACTGCCCTTAGTGCATCTAGCAACGCGCGGGTAGCTTCATCTACTGCCAATAGTGCTAACTCAGTTGCTTCATCAGCTAACACCACTGCTGGTAATGATTCATCTGCTGCATTGAGTTACGCTATCCAAGCTGATTCAGCATCTAGTGCTGGTAACATGTCAAATGCTAAGAGCTACGCTGACTTAGCATCCAGTGCCGCCGCTGCCGCTGCTGCTCAAGCTGTAATTGCTAACAATGCTTCTGCTGCTGCCGCTCAAGCTGCTAAGGATGCATCTAACGCTGCTTCTCAAGCAATTGCTGCCAATAATGTTGCACAATCAGCTAACGCCGTTGCTTCTGCTGCTGGTAGTGATGCTACCAAGGGAAGTACTGCTAACTCATCTGCTGCAACTGCTGATACCAGCGCTGCATCTAGTGCCAACTCAGTTGCACCAGGATTTGCAAGTGGGGCATCTGTAAGTGCTAGTCAAGCTAGTTCTGATGATCAAGATGCTGCTAAGTACTCTAGTGAAGCATCTGCTGCTAATAGTGGTGCCGATGTATCATCATCCGCAGTTAGTGCTGATAGTCAATACGCAAGCAATGCGGTTTCTGCTAACCCAAGCAACACCGTTGTTAGCTCCGCTGCTTCCGTAATTAACTCTGCCAACACTGTTACTTCAAGTGCTTCAGCTGATGCTAGTTCTGCCAATGCGCAAGCTTCAACTGCTAAGTCAAATGCCGATGCTGCTGCTAATACCGCAAGTTACCAAAACTCACTTGCTCAAAAGGCCGCAACCGATGCATCAGCTGCTAATTCAAACGCCTCATCAGCATACGCTGCTAAGGATTACTCCGCTGGAAACAGTTATGCCAACGCTGCAGTCCAAGCTGCATCCAATGCATCAACTGCCAGTTCCAATGCCGCATCTGCCGCCGCCGCTGTTAAGAGTGCTACTGATTCAGCATCTGCTGCTAATGCTAAGGCACAAGCCGACTCAGTTGCTGCATCTAATGCTGCATCTGCTGCCTCTGCCGCTAGTGCTGCCATCAGTAATGCTGTTCAAACTCAAAATTCACAAACCAGCGTTGCTTCATCCATTTCAAGTTCAGCTTCTGCTGCTGAAAGTGAAGCCGCTGATGCTAATACCAATACTGGTAAGAACAATGCTGCTACTTCATCTAACGCGAGTGCAACTGATTCAGTTGCAAATCAAGTTAGCTCCGCTGCTAGCCTAGCTAGTTCACAAGCTGATGCTGCTAACAGTGCTTCAAGCGTAGCTTCATCAGTAATGAGCGATGAAAATTCAGCTGATCCTGCTACTACTTCAGCTCTTTCAAGTGATGCTTCAACCGCTGCATCTGCTGCATCTGCTGCAAATGATGCTAAGACTTCTGCTGCATCTGCTAAAACCGCTGCAGATTCTGCTTCTGCTAGTGCTAATGCTGCTTCAACTGCTGCATCTAACGCTAGAAGTAATGCAACCTCAGCTAAGAGCGCTGCTACTAGCCTTGCTAGTTTAGCTTCATCTGCTGCCGTTGCTGGTAACAGTTCCGCTGCTGATAGTTACAATAGTCAAGCTAAGTCCGCTGCTGATGCTGCCAGTTCACAAAACGCAAGTGCTCAAAATGCAGATTCAGCTGCTGCTAGTGCAAGTACGGTTGCTTCAACTGCTGCATCTAATGCTTCAGCAGCTTCAACTGCTGCAAGTCAAGCTTCCTCAACTGCATCTAGTGCTGCATCTGATGCTCAATCTAGAGCTGCTAAATACGACGCTAACCAAAGCAAGAAGCGGGCATCCAATGCTGATTCTGCCACTGATAGCGATGCTGCCGCTGTTTCTGGTAACAGTTCCGCTGTTAATAGTGATTCAGCCGTAACCAGTGCTGCTGTTTCTAACACTACGGACGCTTCAAACAGTGCTAATTCTGCTGCTAGCGCCACTGCATCACAAGCCTTAGCTCATCCTAAGAACTCCGTCATTGCTAGTGCTAACTCAACTGCTAACTCAGCTTCAGCAGTTGCTAGTCAAGCTGCTAACGATGCTAGTGCTGCTAACGCCATCGTAAGCAGTGCTTCAGGAGTTGTAAATTCTGCTTCTGCCGCAGTTAGTGGTGCGCAAAGTGCTGCTTCCGATGCTTACTCATCAGCAGCTAGCTACGCTTCTGCAGCTAGTGATCCAAACGCTACTCCAGCCCAACGGTCAACTGCTAGAAGTGCCGCTGCAAGTGCTGCTGATAGTGCTGCTTCACAAGAACAAATTGCATCTAAGGCTGCTGCTGCAGCAAGCAACGCAACTAACGATGCTGCAAATGCTACGAGTCGGGCTAGTCGGGATCAATCAATTGCTTCAACTGCTGCTTCTCAAGCTGCTGATGCCAATTCTGCTGCTAGTGCCGCTGCCGCTGCTGGAACCCAAGGGGATGCCAGTGCCAATGCTTCTTCATCCGAAGCTGCTAGTGCAAACACTGCTGCATCCAACGCTGCCAGTGGTGCTAACAATGATGCTGTCTTAGCATCTAGTTACGCAAGCAACGCAAATTCATCAACTAGCCAAGCTTCTGCTTCTGACAGTCTTGCATCTAGCGTTGCCACTTCTGCAAACAGTTACGCTTCTGCACATCCTGGCAACAAGGTGGTTAGCTCCGCTGCTTCAGTTGTTAACTCCGCTGCTTCAGTTGCCAGCTCCGCTCATGCAGACGCCAACTCTGCTAACTCCGATGCCCAATCAGCTAAGAGTACCGCCAGTGCTGCTGCTCAATCAGCAAGCAGTGCCAGCGTAGTTGCTAGTTCTGCTGCTACACTTGCATCTAGTTATGCTAGTGCTGCTAAGAGTTACGCTAGCGATGGTGATCAATCAGCTGCTGATAACGCCAATGCATCAGCTGCCGCTCAAGCCGCAACTGCATCAACTGCTGCATCAAACGCTGTTGTTGCTAGTCAAACTGCATCAACTGCTGTTAAATCAGCATCCAGTGCTGCTGCTAGAGCTGCTAACGACGCTAAGACTGCTGCAGATGCTGCATCGACCGCTAGTTCAGCAACTAACGATGCCAATAACGCCGCTAACGCTGGTGATCAAGGTTCCGCTAGTGCCAGCGCTGCTAACTCGGTTGCATCCAATGCTAACACCGCCGCATCTAACGCTGCCAGTGGTGCTAACAACGATGCTGCCTTAGCATCTAGCTACGCTTCCGATGCTAGTGCTTCAACTGACACTGCATCTAAGGCTGACACGAATGCTTCTTCCGATGCTGCCAGCGCCACTGCCTTCTCATCTGCACATCCAAATGATAAGGTAGTTAGCTCCGCCGCTTCAGTTGCGAACTCCGCTGCTGCTGTAGTAAGTTCAGCACATGCAGATGCCAACTCAGCCAACTCTGATGCTCAATCAGCTAAGTCGGCTGCATCTAACGCCGCTGCTTCTGCAAACGATGCCAGCGTTACTGCTAGTCAAACTGCCAGTGCTGCTGAATCTGCCGCTAGTGTTGCCAAGAGCTACGCTAGTGCAGGGGATGCCGACTCTGCATCGAGTGCTAACTCGGTTGCTGCTAGCCAAGCTACTGTTGCTAGCCAAGCCGCTAGTCAAGCCGTCGTTGCTAGTCAAACTGCATCCACTGCCGTCGTTTCAGCATCCAGTGCTTCTGCTAGAGCTGCTTCTGACGCCAAGGTTGCTACCGACGCTGCTGCATTAGCAAGCTCCGCTAACACGGCTGCTTCTAACGCTGCCGCAACTGGTAACCAAGGATCAGCCAGTGCAAGTACTGCCAACTCCAGTGCTGCTAGTGCTAACACCGCTGCATCTAACGCTGCTAGTGGTGCTAACGACGATGCTTCTAATGCTGCTAAGTACGCAAGTGAAGCTAGTGCTTCAACTAGTGATGCATCTAATTCTGATAGTTCTGCTGCTGATGACGCTACTTCCGCTAATAGCTACGCTTCCGCACATCCTGGCAACAAGGTGGTTAGCTCCGCTGCTTCAGTTGTTAACTCAGCTGCTGCGGTTGCCAGCTCCGCTCATGCTGATGCAAACTCAGCCAACTCTGATGCACAATCAGCTAAGTCGGCTGCATCCACCGCTGCTGCTTCTGCTAACTCGGCTAGCGTTACTGCCAGTCAAGCTGCAGGTTCTGCTGAATCAGCTGCCAACGCCGCTAAGTTATTTGCTTCTAGTGGTGAAGCTGAATCTGCTGCCAGTGCCAATGCGGTTGCTTCGCAACAAGCTGCCGCTGCGAGCCAAGCTGCTAGCGAAGCCGTTGTTCAAAGTCAAACTGCATCCACTGCCGTTGTTTCCGCATCGAGTGCTTCTGTGAGAGCCGCTAATGATGCCAAGACTGCTGCCGATGCTGCTAGCTTAGCTAGTTCCGCTAATAACGATGCTAAGAACGCCGCTAACGCCGGTGATCAAGGTTCCGCTAGTGCCGATGCTGCTTCCAACAAGGCTGCTAACGCTAACACCGCTGCATCAAATGCTGCTAGTGGTGCTAACAACGATGCTGCCTTAGCATCCAGTTACGCTTCCGATGCCAGTGCTTCAACGAACACTGCATCGACTGCCGACACCACGGCATCCAGTGCTGCTGCATCTGCGACTGCCTTCTCATCAGCACATCCTAACAACTCTGTAGTTAGTTCCGCTGCTTCAGTTGCTAACTCCGCTGCTGCGGTTGTAAGTTCTGCTCATACCGATGCAAACTCCGCTAACGCTGATGCACAAGCAGCTAAGTCGGCTGCATCCAGTGCCGCTGCTTCTGCTAACGCTGCCAGCGTTACTGCTAGTCAAACTGCCAGTGCTGCTGAATCTGCCGCTAGTGTTGCTAAGAGTTACGCAAACGAAGGAAATGCCGACTCTGCATCCAGTGCTAACGTAGTGGCTTCTACCCAAGCTGATGCTGCTAGCCAAGCCGCTAGTCAAGCTGTTGTTGCTAGTCAAACTGCTTCAACTGCCGTTGTATCTGCATCTAGCGCTTCCGTAAGAGCCGCTAGTGACGCTAAGGTTGCTACCGATGCTGCCAGCGTGGCAATCTCCGCTAATGCCATTGCTTCCAACGCTGCTAACGCCGGTAACCAAGGATCAGCAAGTGCAAGTACTGCTAACTCAGTTGCTGCTAGTGCTAACACGGCTGCTTCCAATGCTGCCAGTGGTGCTAACAACGATGCTTCCTTAGCAGCTAGCTACGCTTCCGATGCCAGTGCTTCAACTAACACAGCATCAACTGCTGACACCAATGCTGCTAGTGCTGCTGCGACTGCGACTGCCTTCTCATCAGCTCATCCTGCTAACAAGGTAGTTAGTTCAGCTGCTTCAGTTGCTAACTCCGCTGCATCAGTTGCAAGCTCAGCTCATGCCGATGCAAACTCCGCTAATGCTGATGCTCAATCCGCTAAGTCTGCTGCATCGAGTGCCGCTGCTTCTGCTAACGCTGCTAGTGTTAACGCAAGCAACGCTGCTCAATCCGCTGAATCAGCTGCTAATGCTGCTAGCGTCTTCGCAGATAATGGGGACACCGTTTCCGCTGCGAGCGCCAACGCGGTTGCTTCACAACAAGCTGCCAATGCCAGTGTAGCTGCCAGTCAAGCCGTTGCTCAAAGCCTAGTTGCTTCGACCGCTGTTCAATCAGCATCGAGTGCTTCTGTACGGGCTGCTAATGATGCCAAGGTTGCTACCGATGCTGCCAACATCGCAAGCTCAGCTAACACTGCTGCTTCGAATGCTGCTGCAACTGGTAACCAAGGATCAGCCAGTGCAAGTACTGCCAACTCAGTTGCTGCTGGTGCTAACACGGCTGCTTCTAATGCTGCCAGTGGTGCCAACAACGATGCTAGCCTAGCATCCAGTTACGCTGCTGATGCCAGTGCTTCAACTAACACTGCATCGACTGCCGATACGGCTGCTGCTAGTGCTGCTGCAAGTGCAACTGCCTTCTCATCAGCAAACCCAGCTAACAAGGTAATCAGCTCTGCTGCTTCCGTTGCTAACTCGGCTTCTGCTGTGGCTAGTTCCGCCCATGCCGATGCTAACTCTGCTAATGCTGATGCTCAATCAGCTAAGTCAGCTGCATCAAGTGCCGCTGCTTCTGCTAACGCTGCTAGTGTTAACGCTAGTCAAGCTGCCAGTGCCGCTGAATCCGCCGCTAGTGTTGCTAACAGCTACGCTAGTGCAGGTGATGCTGAATCTGCATCCAGCGCCAACGTTGTAGCTTCTAACCAAGCTGCTGCTGCTAGTCAAGCTGCTAGTCAAGCCATCGTTGCTAGTCAAACAGCTTCAACCGCTGTTCAATCAGCATCGAGTGCTTCTGCTAGAGCCGCTAGCGATGCAACTGTTGCTACCAATGCTGCTAACACGGCTGCTGCTGCCAACAGCGCTGCTTCATCCGCTGCTGCTGCTGGTACTCAAGGATCAGCTAGTGCAACTGCTACTTCCAGTGAAGCTGCTAGTGCAAACACTGCTGCTTCGAATGCTGCTAATGGTGCCAATCAAGATGCCAGTGCCGCTGCTAGTTATGCAAGCAATGCTAGTTCATCAACTAGCGCTGCTACCTCTGCAGACGGTCAAGTGAACTCCGTTGTATCTGCTACGAACAGCATTGCTTCGGCTCACCCTGACAACGTGGTAATCAAGTCTGCTAACTCAGTTGCTAATTCAGCTGCTTCAGTTGCTAACTCTGCAACTTCAGACGCTGCAATTGCTAACTCCGCTGCTCAATCCGCTAAGAGTGCTGCAAGCTCCGCTGCAGATTCTGCTAACCTTGCTAGTTCGGTTGCAAGTTCTACCGCAACGCTCGCATCTAGCTATGCTAGTGCTGCTAAGAGTTACGCTAGTGCTGGTGATGAATCTGATGCTGCGATCGCTAATGCATCCGCTGCTGCTCAAGCTAACCTAGCTAGTTCGGCTGCTGTTCAAGCTGTCAATGCTTCCGTTGTTGCTTCTAATGCTGCTCAATCAGCATCTAGTGCCGCAGTGGTAGCCTCAAATGACAATTCAGCTGTAGCAAATGCGCTTGCAATTGCATCCCTTGCTAACTCAGTTGCTAAATCAGCATCCGTAAGACAAAGTGCTGCTATTCAATCAGCATCACAAGCTTCAAGTAGTGCGGCTGCTGAAAGTAACGCGACTGCTTCTCAAGCATCTAGCGCTACCCAAGCTAACTCAGCAACTTCAATCTACGCTGGATCAGCAAGCGCAAATGCTTCTCAAGCTCAATCTGGAGCTTCAGCTGCTAGTTCTGCAGCCCAAGTTACTTCACTCATTGCTTCTGGAGCAACTCAAAACAGCAGTGCTCAATCATATGCAAGTGAAGCTTCTGCAGCAACTGTCATTGCTTCATCCGCTGCTTCTCAAGTAGCGAGTGCAAATGCAATTGCTCAATCTAACAGTAGTATTGCTAGTTCTGCTAATTCGGCTGCTGCATCTGCCAATGTTCAAGCAAGTGCTCAAGCCAGTGCAGCTGTATCATTTGCTAGTCAAGTGGCTAGTGCCGCCAGTGCAGGTAACTTCTCTGCTGTTACTTCATTGAACTCACAAATGAACGCTGCTAATAGTGCTGCTGCTTCATACTACAGCTACGCTACTTCCGTAAACTCAGTTGCAACTTCCGCTGCCAATGCTGCTGCAATTGCTCAATCAGTTGCTAGTTCCGCTAATGTAACGGTTCAAAATGCTAACTCAGTTGCGCAAAGCGATGCTGCCGCTGCTTACGCTGTTACGCACTTGTCTAATAATGCTAGTCAATACGCTTCAGCTGCTAACGCTTCAACTAGTGTAGCTGCTCAAACGTTCAGTCAAGTTAGCGGTAATGCTAACTTAGCAAATAGTTACTCAGTTGTTGCTTACACCAACACTTCAGAAACTGCAACGCCTGCTAGTTCCGCTGTTCAAATTGCTAGTCAAGCACTTAGTCTTGCTGCTCAATCAGCTGGTAACCAAGCATTGATCAGTTATGCTGCTCAAGCTAGTTCTGCTGCCGCTGTTATTACTTCCGCATCTGCTGATGCTGTAATTGCTAACAGCCAAGCTAGTTCCGCTACGGTAGTTGCTAACTCTGCTGCTTCTGCTGCTAATTCAGCTGCTTCGATTGTTAACAGCGCTCAAACCGCTGCTAACAATGCGAATACGAATGCTTCACTCGCTTACTCACGTGGTGATGCTGCACTTGGAGACAGTTACGCATCAGTTGCTTCCGCAGCTGCTGCATCTGCTGCCTCAGCAACAACTCAATTGAGTTCTGCTAACTCAGTGCTTGCTTCTGCTACGGTATTGGCAAGTTCAGCTGCTAGTCGTGCTGCTAGTGATTATCAAACGATCATCCTAGCTGCTAAGGTCATCTTCTCAGGTGAATCTAACCTAAGCTCAACTGCTGACTACTACAAAGAAGGGGTTTCTGACGCTAAGGACGATTCTGGTAAGTCTTCTGAATACGCAAGTCAACCTACTTACCTTGGTGCTTATGATGGTTACAAGGCAGGATACAAGGGTAAGACTGCTAAGTCAGACTTTACTGGTGAAGCTAGTGGTTATGAAACTAATTACGACAAGGCTTATGCTGCTGGACGCGCAGCTTACTTGAAGCAAGTTGCCGCTGGTAAAGCTGCAGCCAAGGCTGATACTAAGTATGCAAAGGAATCATTAGCTGGTAAGTCTGCTGGTTACAAGTATGGATACGTTAAGGAATTCAATGGTAAGTTGAAGAAGCACCCACTTTACATCTACAACACCAAGGGCGTTTACGTTCACAGTAAGGCTACCTTTGGTAATGGTGTAAAGGTTGCTGGATACGCCAAGAAGGCTCGTAACAAGATCAGTGAATTTAAGGTTTCTAAGATTGCCCTTTCTAAGAGTGGCTTGGTACGTTACTACGTTAAGAGTCATTTGAGTGCTAACTCGACTAAGGGTTACCTTACTGCTAACCGCAAGTACATTGTCAACGCTTACTACAGTAAGAGTGAAATGGCTAATGCAGGTAGCAAGACCGTTAAGGTAATCAACAATAAGGGAATTCGGACTCATAGTTCAAAGACCTTTAATTCAGAAAGTGGTAAGTACTACAAGCGTGGCAAAGAACTTCATGTTAATCGGGTTGTAAACTACAGAGGTTTGACTCGTTTCTACATTGGTCACGGTAAGTACATTACTAGTAACAAGAAATTTGTTAAGTTCGTTTAATACAAATTTTTAAGTAATTGAAAATAGGTTTCCAAAATCGTTTTAACCGATTTTGGGAACCTATTTTTTTTTGAATAAATTTAACGAAACTAAATAGAATTAAATGAATTATTTGTCTATTAGTGATAGAATGACTGTATGTAGTTGTGTACTAAATTATTCTTTCTAACGTTCGTAATCTTTAAGCAAATGAGGGGGATACTTTATGCTTTATAATAAGTTCAAATTCAATAAAGTTAATGATAAAAAAGTTCTCCGTAAAGTAAAAAAGCAGTGGGTAGTTGTTTCATTATCCATGCTTGCTTTACTTGGTGGAGGATCAGTATTTGAACATTCCGTGTCTGCTCATGCAGATACAACCAGTGCTAACGCTAATGTCAGTGCGACTACTAGTGGTACATATGGTAGTGATGATAGTTCAAACGTAGCCACGTCTAGTGCTACAAGTTCTTCTGCAGATAATAGTTCTACTGCTAGCCAAACTAGTGCAAGTAGTACAGCTGATAGCACTAGTGCTAGTTCAGATGCTAAATCGACGACTAGTTCCAGTGCGGATGCTAGTCAGACAAGTAGCTCTAGCAGTACTAATTCAAGTTCATCTTCAAACAGTGAAGATGCTAGCTCAGCAGTTAGTGCTGGTTTTTCTGCTGCATCTTCAGCTGCGAAGGCTCATACTTCAGTGCCAAGTAGCGCTGATTCTAATTTTAACAAGGGTGTTTCTGAATACAATTCTTCAGTAGCTGCTGCATCATCATCATCTGATGCCAAGAGCAGTGCTGCTAAGTCTGGTAGTTCTGCTAATCAATCCAGTAGCGATGACGGTTTAAGTGATCGGAATGGAACTGATGGCGATAGTAATGGCGATTCTGATGATTCCAGCGCAGCTAGCTCAGCATTTAGCGCTGGCTTTTCAGCTGCATCTGTAGCTGCGAAGGAAGGCAAGAGTGCTTCTGATACTTCAGACGCTAATTACAATAGCGGAATTGCTAGCTTTGCATCTTCAGCTTCTAGTGCCTTTAGTGCTGGGGTTGCCGCTGCCGAATCAGCTGCAAAGGCTGGGAAAACGGTTTCCAGTTCTGACGATACTTACTTTAATAGTGGGGTTGCTAGCTACGCCTCATCTGCATCCGCAGCTAGTTCATCCGCATTTAGTGCTGGGTACTCAGCTGCTGCTTCCGCAGCTGCTAAGGGTAGTACCGCTGATAGCAGTTCAGACGATGCATACAATAGTGGAATTGCTAGTTACCAATCCTCCGCATTTAGCGCTGGATTTGCTGCTGGTTCATCCGCCCAAGCTGCTGGGACGTACGTTTCCAACAGTAGCGACCCTTACTTTGAAAGTGGGGTTGATAGCTTTAATAACTCCTATTCATCTTCAGCATCCAGTGCATTTAGTGCTGGGGTCTCTGCAGCTGCTTCAGCACAATCCGCTGGGACGTCTGTTGCTAGCTCTAGTGATTCCTACTTTGAAAGTGGGGTTCAAAGCTATACGTCCTCTGCATCCAGCGCATTTAGTGCTGGGGTCTCCGCAGCCGCATCAGCACAATCCGCTGGGACTTCCGTTGCCAGCAGCTCTGATGCTAACTTCAATAGTGGGGTTACCAGTTACGTTAATTCATATAATTCAGTTGCTTACAGCATTGGTTACTCCGATGCTTATTCAGCAGCTTCTAATGGATCATCGTTTGCCACTTCTAACACGAACTCCAACTACAAGAGTGGGGTTAGTTCCGCCCAAAGCGCATACTCTGCTTATAGCTCTGCCTTTACCAGTGGACTATCAGCAGCTTCTTCTGCTGCGTTCGCTGGGACTAGTGTCAGCGCCCAAAGCGTCAGTGGCTTCTCAGATGGGGTCCAAGCTTACTACGCCGCTAATGCTGGGGCAGTAGCCGCTTGGAACTCATTGCATCCAGATGATCTGAAGTCCGCTGATTCAGCTGGCACGTTCAATTCAAGCAATGCATTCTACGTCCAAGGGTACAATGCGACCATCGATGCTTACAATACTTATAGTAGCTTAAACTCCGGTGTCGGAACTCAGTCTGGCTCCGCAATTTATGGTTCTGGTGGAGTTGGTCAACAAACCAGCGTTACTAGTGGATCTGTAAACAAGTCCAAGGCTGCCCAAGTGGTTAATTCACCTAGTGATAGTGCTGAAGCTACTTCTGGTAACAACGTAACTTCTGGGACTGCTGGTAATATTGTGGGAACTGGAATTAATACCGCAGCTCCTACCCAAGCATTAGCCTACAACTATGCGATCGACTACTTCTTAAGTCGGCAGGGGACTTATGATGCCGCTAATGGTCGTTGGAACGGAGCAACTGCTAATACCGGGGCCTACACGGTCTTGGATACGACTAAGAACACCAATAATCCATATATCCAAGCCTACAACGGGGCTCAAGCTGCCATTAACAACGAACAAACTGGTAGTTTTACTGCGGTTACTAATTTAACGACCGCCCAAAAGCAATCCCTAAGTCAAAATTACCAATACGGTTATAACTACGTCGCTAACTTGGTAAATAGCCAAAGCGTCTTCTTTGTCACCTATAACACGTCTAACGCAAACATCACTAACTTCTTCTCTGGGACCTTTGGTTCTGGGACCCATGAACTGCGGTTTACGTCAGATTATAATGCTAATTCTGCTGATACCACTGCTACGCTAAATGGGACCAGTGCCGATGTTATCGTTAATGGTGCTAACCATACCGTTGATATGCAAAAGTGGCACTACAATCCATATAACTTGAAGAGTTTGACGATTGAAAACATGTACAAGATGTACGGTTATAACATTTATGGGCCAATTAACCTATGGAACTCAACTTCTGGGAGTTTGACCTATCGTAACGTTAACTACGAAGGATCACAATTATTCTACGGGACTAGCTTACCAAACCTCTATATTGATGGTGGAGTGAGTGCAATTAGTGAAGGTAGTTACACCAGTGCCTTTAACGTTGGCTTTGCCACTCAAAACAATAATCAACAAAACATTCAAGTTACCAACATGGAATTACTCCCTAATTCCTACTACTATGGTCAAACTGAAAAGGGGAACAACATTGAATTAGGTGGAAACTTGGTCTTAGACCAAGGTTCTAACATGTACCTGGTTCCTCGTGGTTCTGGTGGTGAAAATGCCGGATCCGGTGGGGACCGTGGATTGGTCGTTAATGGTAACGTTACCATTAACCAAAACGCTAATTTAACTTCCGTTCCTGGCGATAACCAAGCTGACGCCCTAGTTGTTAACCGTGGTGGGACTGTTAACATCAATGGTGGGTCCATGAACTCCATTTATAACTACAACCCAACCGATTCGAACCCAACCTGGATTCAAGGTAGTGTGAACGTGCAAAATGGTGGTCAAATCACTGCCCACGCTACTAATGGGATGACTAACTTCGGTGGGGACCTCTTTACCATTTCCAATGGTGGTACTTTAACCGTTCAAAACCGTGGGAGTTTCCAAATTTATTCTGACGGTACCAACACTAACGGTAACCTAACTTTACTTAACAACTCCGGGACCGTTACCATCAATAACCCTGGTAAAGATACGATCTTAAGTAAGCGTGGGTTAAATAACGATACTTCCACTACCAGTGCAGGTAAGTTCTTTAACACCGCCCCAATCAATGCTTATTCCGTCTTGGGTCAAGTTGATAGCCAAAAGGATTCCACTCCTCAATACCTGGTTCAAATTAATGGGAATAGCGGAAACGTTATTAAGGTCTACAACCAAAATGGGCAAACTGTTCAAGATTCAACCATTAATAACTTTGATAACAACAATTCCGGGTTCTTGGCCTTTAGAGCCATCCCGACCGTTTACATTAACGGGAACGCCGCACTATCACAGAACTCAAGTGCAACCTCTAAGTACAATATTAATGCGAACCTTCAATTGACGAACATTAACAGTACCGATGGGTATGTTTACGTGCGGGTTCAAACCAACGGGACCGATGAAAAGCCAGCAACTGGTGATAATGCATCTAACACCAATACCAATAGTAGCGGGATGCTGACTGATCCTGACCAAGCCGTTGGGAACGGGCAAGATTCCGACTATCGGAACGCCTACACCACCGCCATCCCAGTAACTGCATTCACTAAGACCGGTGATGGGACTTACACTTACAATTATGCCCACCCAATCAACGCGGTTTCCGCTGCGCCAACCGACGTGATCGTAACTGCGCAATATCAAGTTACTAACAATAGTGTTGAAATTAAGAATAATGGTAGCAATACCGTTATTACTAACGTTACGCATAACCCGGCTGCTGCGCCAGTCCAAAATAATTCTAATACCGTCAGTGGGAAGATTACCGATAACGTGATCGTTCCTGATAGTACCGAAACTTACAATAGCTCTGCGCAATCAGCTAATTCGTCCGCCGCTTCATACGCAAGTAACGCTGCGAACGTTTCTAACGTGGCCACTTCTTACTCAAGTGTGGCTTCATCCGCTTCGTCTGTAGTGAATGATTACAATAGTTCAGCCCGTTCATTAGCAAACGACAGAAATACCATGAGCCGTGACAATAGCTACGCCTCTGCCGTTATTTCTGCATCGAGTGCCATTAGTTCATACAGTGCTGACGCTAAGAGTCAATCATCGATTGCTAGTTCCGCTAGTTCCGCAGTTAGCGTTGCGATTTCGAACGCCCTTGCTCAATCCAAGGCCGCTTCTTCCTACGCTGCTGCTGCATCGAATGCCATTACTCAATTTAGTAGTGCCGCTAGCCTAACGCCACAATCATCAGTAGCCAGTGCACAAACTTCGATCAACAACGCTGCCTCGACTGCCGCATCGAATGCGCAATCTGCTGCTTCCGCTGCGTTATCATACTCGGCTGCGGTAACTTCGATCAATGCTGATGGGGTGAAGGCCGCTTCCCAAGCGGTTGCCGATGAACAATCCGCTGCCATCCAAGGCTTCGTATTGAACTCATTCTCCGCTAGTTTAGCAGCTTCTAACACCGGTTCGATCGCAAGAAATGCTGATTCATTAGCTTCCAAGGCTAATGCAGAAAATAGTCAAATCATTGCTAACAGCAACCAAACTGCTTCCGATGTTTCTAGCGTAAACAGTATTGCTAGCGTTTACCCATCAAATGCTGATATTCAAAGCGCTCAATCAGCTGCTAGTTCTGCAGCTTCATTAATGAACTCTGCTTCATCAGCTGGTTCATCAGCAAACAGTGTTGCTCAATTCGCTAAGAGTACAGTAGATAATGCGATTACGAGTGCTAAGAACGCATTTACTAATGCTAGTTCGTATGCTTTAGATGCCCAAAGCTACGCTACTTTAGCCCAAAGCTACGCTAGTTCTGGCGACTTAACTGACGCCCAAACTGCATTGTCTAATGCTGTTAGCGCAAGTTCTAATGCCACATCTGCTCGGGCTAGTTTACAATCGTATAACTCAGTTGCTTCTGGAGCTGCTAATACCGTTTCATCAGCAGAATCGGTTGTTTATGCTAACTTGAAGTCCGCTAGTGTTTACGCAAGTAGTGCTGCTGACGCCGCAGCAAGTGCTAATTCGATTGCCACTAGCATTGCTAACAGTACTGGGAACAGCGCTTCTTCCAACGCTGCCAATGCATCGAAGGCCGCTTCGACTGCTGCGAGCGGGGCTTCTAACGGCTCTTCTGACGCATCGAACGCTGCTTCGCGTGCTAACTCAACTAGTTCTGATGCATCGGGTGCTGCAACTAACAACCAAGCTGCTAATAGTGCTGCCCAAGCCGCTAATGGCGCTAATAGCCAAGCCCAATCCATGGCTGCTAAGAATTCTGGCAATAGTTCCGTGACCAGCGCCGCTGCAGTGGTGAGCTCTGCTGCCAAAGTGGCTAGTGATGCCGCTAGTGATGCTAACAGTGCCAATACCTCTGCCCAAGCTGCTAAGAGTAGCGCTGACGCTGCATCCACAGCTGCATCTACTGCTAATTCTATCGCTAGTTCTGCTAACCAGGCGGCCTCTTCCGCTTCCGCTGCCGCTAGTTCTGCCGCTGCAAAGGGTGATCAAGCTGGTGCGGCCAGTGCTGCTGCCTCCGCTGCCTCCGCTGCCCAAGTGGCTAGTGATGCGGCAAATAGTGCTAATGATGCCAACTCATCAGCCGAAGCGGCATCGACTGCTGCTTCTAGTGCTAGTTCAGCCGCAGCCAGTGCTAACAGTGCTGCCCAATCTGCCAACAACGCTGCCCAATCTGCCAACAGCATTATTAACAGCATTGCCGGTGGGGCCCAAAGTGCTGCCAACCAAGCTGCTAGTTATGCTAGTCAGGCCTCTAACGATGCTAGTGCAGCTGGTCAATCTGCTACTAACAGTAATAATGGTGCCGATAGTGCTTCATCTGTTGCTTCTAAGGCTTCTTCTGAAGCCAGTGCCACTTCAAGTGCTGCTAAGGATTCAATGGGTTCAGTTACTTCTGCCCAAAGTGCAATCAATAGCTTAAATAGTGATGCCTCTGGCAACCCAACCGTAAGTAGTGCTGCCGGTACGATCTCCAGTGCTGCTTCGACTGCTAACTCTGCATCTGGTGATGCCACTGACGCATCGAGTGCTGCTAACTCAGCAAGTGCTGCTGCTAGTTCACACGCACATGATGCTAGTTCCTTCGCTAGTGCCGCTAGTTCTCAAGCATCAGCTGCTTCAGCCGCTGCATCCGCAGCCGCTAGTGCTGCTAGTGCTGGGAACACTGATGCTGCTAAGTCGGCAGACTCAGATGCTGCTTCAGCCGCAGCCGAAGCCGCTACCCTTAATTCTTCCGCTGAATCTGCTCGTTCTGCTGCTGAAAATGAAGCTTCACAAGCCGTTTCGGCTAATTCTAAGGCCTCAAGTGCCTCTGCAGTAATTGAAAGTGCTGCTAAAGATGCCTCTAACGCTGCTTCCGCTGCTAGTGCTGCGGTCGTTACCTCTAACGATAATAGCGCTGCTAATAGTGCTGCTAAGGCTGCTTCAATTGCTGCATCAAAGGCAGACGATGCTGCATCAAATGCCTCCAGTGGTGCCGATAGCGTTGCCTCTGCAACCAGCAAGTACTCTAGTGAAGCTAGTGCCGCATCGAGTGCTGCTAAGGACTCCATGGGTTCAGTTACTTCTGCCCAAAGTGCAATCAACAGCTTGAACAGTAGTTACTCCAGTAACCCAACCGTAAGTAGTGCTGCTGGGACCATTTCCAGTGCTGCTGCTGCTGCGAGTGCTGCATCCAGTGATGCCACTGATGCTTCCAGTGCCGCTAATTCAGCTAGTTCTGCCGCTAGTTCGTACGCATCCACTGCCAATTCCGCTGCCAGTGCTGCTAACCAGGAATCTTCAATTGCCTCCTCAGCTTCGGTAGCTGCTAGTTCCGCTGCCGCTAATGGTGACACCAGTGCTGCTAGTTCTGCTGCCTCTGTAGCTAAGGATGCACAATCCAGTGCTGAGTCTTACCAAAGCGCTGCTGAAGATGCAAGTAAGGCTGCTGATACTCAAGCCACCGTCGGTTCAAATGCCGCATCTAAGGCTGCTAGTGCATCTAGTGCTATTTCAAATGCCGCCGATGCCGCATCTAAGGCTGCCGCTAGTGCTGAATCCGCTGCCAGTGCTGCTGATGCTAACAGTAAGACCAACGGTGATGCTAGCACGGCTGCTGCTAATGCAGATAAGGCCGCAAGTATTGCTTCGAGTGCCGCTAGTGGTTCGGCTGAGGGATCTTCCGATGCCTCCAACGCCGCTTCACACGCTAACTCAGTGAGCGTCGTGGCATCTAGTGCTGCCAACAACAATTCACAAACCGCTCAAAGTGCTACATCCGCAAATTCATATTCAAGTGCTGTTAAGTCATTAGCATCTAATGATCCAAGTAATGCGGTAATTTCCAGTGCTAACAGCGTGGTTAGTTCTGCTGCATCCACGGCAAATTCAGCATCGAACGATGCATGGAATGCTAACTCTGCTGCTCAATCAGCCAAGAGTCGGGCGGATAAGGATAGCTCCGCCGCTTCGGTCGCTAATTCAGTTGCAAGTTCTGCCGCATCCGTTGCCCGTTCAGCATCGACCGCTGCTAGTGAAGCCGCTAACTCCGGAGACTCATCAGCTGCTTCTGCCGCCGTTAAATCTGCTCAAGATGCCGCTTCCACGGCCTCATCTGCTGCTTCAGATGCATCAAACGCCAACGCTGATGCCTCATCCGCTGCTTCAGACGCTAATTCCGCTTCCGCTAAGGCTGCAACCGCTTCTTCAGTGGCATCGAGTGCTAACGATGCTGCTGCTGCCGCTGCTAGTGATGCATTCTCAGCTGCCAATGCCGGTTATGCTTCCGCAGCCCAAAGTGCTGCTGACAAGGCTAAGGCTGATAGTATCGCTGCCGATGGTGCCAACGGTTCCGCTGCTAACAACGGGACTGATGCTTCACTCAAGTCCAGCCAAGCTAGCGTTTCGTCTAACCAAGCCAGTGATGCTGCGCAAACTGCTAGTTCAGCTACCAGCTTCGTTAACAGCTTGAACAGTAATAACAGTGCCAACCCAGTTGTTTCCAGCGCTTCCGTAGTCGTATCCAGTGCGAACTCCGTTGCGCAATCCGCATCTGCTGACGCCACAAGTGCATCTAGTGATGCTTCCAGTGCTAAGTCTGCCGCTGATAGTGCCACTGCTTCGGCTGCTAAGGCTTCGACCGCTGCTTCCAACGCTGCTTCGGCTGCCCAATCGTACGCTAATGCTGCTAAGAGTGCCGATCCAGCTTCCGCATCCAGCATTGCTAGCCAGGCTGCTTCCGCTGCTTCTGATGCTGATTCAGCATTATCCAGTGCCAATGCCGCTTCTAACGCTGCCAACTCCGCTGCTCAAAAAGCCACCAGTGCCGCTCAACGGGCTGCTTCTGATCAAGCCGTAGCCTCCAGTGCTGCCCAAGTTGCTTCTAACGCTGCTGCCCAAGCATCCAGTGCGATTGCATCCGGGATTTCCAGTGCCAACAGCACCGTTAGTTCCGCCGGTTCGGTAGTCCCATCTGCATCCAGCACCGCTGCGAGTGCCGCTAAGGACGCTAACGACGATAGTTCTGCAACTAATGCAGACTCATCACAAGCCAGTGCCCTGAGCTCCGCTACTAGCTCTGCCGCTAATAGTGCTGACATCGATGGTCAAGATGCCGCTTCAATCGCATCTGCCAACCCAAGCAACGCTTCGATTGCATCCGCTGCGAGCCAAGCCCAAAGTGCTGCTAGCGTTGCCAAGTCTGCTGCCAGTGACGCGAACTCAGCTTCACAGGACGCATCAAGTGCATCCGTGACCGCATCGAGTGCTAACTCCGTGGCATCCAGTGCTAACGCTGACGTTAGTTCCGCTAACAACGACTACTCATCAGCCTCCGCCGCTGAATCATCAGCTGCTAAGGCTAACGATAGTTCCGCTGCTTCCAGTGCCGCCAGTGCTGCTTCATCCGCTGCTGCGCGGGCTAAGTCCGGTGCCGACACCGCCAGTTCAGCTGCTTCCCAAGCCGACGCTGCTAAGTCAGCAGGGGATTCCGCCGTTGCCAAGGCTTCCAGTGCCAACAGCGTTGCTAATTCAGCTGCTGGGGTTGCTAGTTCTGCAGATAACACTGCTAACTCCCTCAACAGCTCCAACTCCGCTGACGCATCTAGCGCCGCCAGTGCCGGAAACAGCACCGCCGCTAGTGCCGTTAGCTTTACCAGCTCAGCATCCAGCACCACTGCGCCATTAGCTAGTTCCGCTAGTGTCAATGCCGCCAGTGTTGATAGTTATGCTAAGGTGGCCAGTGATGCTAATAGTGGGGCCGCAAGCTCCACCAGCCTCGCTAATAGTGGCACTGCTCAAATTAATAGTTATGCTTCTCAATACCCATCCAATACTGCAATCTCCAGTGACGCAAGTGTAGCTAGCTCAGCTAACTCAGTTGCTAACTCGGCCAACAGTGTGGCTTCCAGTGCCAACAGCGTTGCTCAAGCCGCTAAGTCCGCTGCTGACAATGCATCCAGTGATGCTAGTCAACAGAACTCAGTTGCTAAGTCCGCTGCTTCAACTGCTCTTTCCGCATCCAGTGCTGCTTCCTCAGCTTATGCTGCCGGCAACACCAAGGACGGGGACAAGTACGCTCGGCAAGCTAGCCAAGCTGCCACTGACGCTAGTTCCGCTACCGTCCAAGCATTATCAAACGCTTCCGTAGCTAGCTCCGCCGTTGCGACTGCTTCTGATGCTGCTTCAACCGCTACTTCCGCATCTAGCGTTGCCTCCAGTGCTGCTGGTGATGTTGCCAAGGCATTATCAAATGCCAATAGCGTTGCCGGGGGTGCCAACAGCGCCGCTAACGGGGCTGCCAGTGATGCCGCTAAGGCTTCCAGTGCTGCTTCCGTAGCTAGTTCCCAATCAGCCGTTACTAGTGGTCAAGCTAGTGCAACTAGTAGTGACTCCGTTGTTACCAGCTCTGCTGCAAGCGTGGCTTCGAACGCCAAGGCTGGTGTCGACAGTGCTTCGGCTGCTGTTTCACAAGCTAGTTCCATCGCTTCACAAGCTGGTCAACCAGACTCATCGATCGCTTCCGATGCAGCCGTAGTTAGTTCCGCATCTGACGTTGCTTCCAGTGCCAACTCAGTGGCTAGTTCCGAAAACGATGTGGCTTCATCCGCTAAGGCTTCTGCTGACGATGACAACAGTAAGGCCAATGCTGCCGACTCAGTAGCATCTGCTGCTAAGGATGCCGCTTCATCCGCTGCCTCCGTTGCATCCGACGCTGCTGCCAAGGGTGATCCATCGACCGCTGCTTCAGCTAGCGCGGTTGCTTCACAACAAGCTAGCACCGCTGTTTCAGCTGCTAGCGATGCTAGTTCCGCACGCTCCAACGCTGATAGTGCATCGAGTGCTGCATCCAGTGCCGCTAGTGCTGCTAAGTCCGCCGCTTCGGTTGCTCAATCAGCCAGCCAGGCTGCTAGTCAAGCTGCTTCCGATGCTCAATCCAGAGCTGCGAACGTGGACTCCGCTAACACTTCGTTGAACCCAGACCGGGCTTCCAACGCCGCTGCTAACGCCGCCGTTCACTCCAACAATGCCGGTAGTTACGCATCCGTTGCATCATCCGCTAACAATGGAGCCCAAACACAAAGCAGTCAGGCCAGCGATTCCACTAGTCAAACTAGTTCCGCTGCCTCCGCTGTTGCATCAATTGCGAGTGCTCATTCTGACAATTCAGCGCTTTCCAACGTGAACACCGCTGCGACCCAGGCGAGCCAAGCTGCATCATCTGCTAACAACGATGCTTCAGTTGCTGCTAACCAAGCCAGTGCTGCTAAGGATTCTGCTCTTGCTGCATCGACTGCTGCAAGCAAGGCCGTAGATTCCGCTAACGCTGCTAACTCTGCTGCTCAATCAGCTAAGAGTGCGCAACCTTACGACTCCAGTGCTGCTAGTTCGGCTGCCGATGCTGCTGCATCCGCTAACGCCGTGGCTTCCAGTGCCGAAGCTAATGCATCACAAGCTGCTGATTCAGCAACTTCTGCTTCCAACCGGGCTGCTACCGATTCATCAATCGCCAGTTCCGCTGCCATCGCTGCTAAGTCAGCCCAAGATGCAGCGACTGCCATCAGTGATGCGATCGTAAACGCAAACTCAGTTGCTAGTTCTGCTAGTTCCGCTGCTTCTAGCGCCGCTTCAGACGTTAAACCACTTCCTAGCACCGCTTCATCACGGGCAACTTCAATTAGTGCTTTGGCATCCAGTGTTTCCAGTGCCTACACTTCCGCTAGTGCAACCGCTAGCGCTGCTGCTTCCAATGCTGCAAATGCCCAATCATTAGCGAGTGCAAACCCAGCTAACTCAGGCATCAACTCTGCGGCTTCGATTGCCAACAGTGAAGCTGCCAACGCTTCTGCTGCCAGTGCTGCTGCCTCCGCGGCTAACGCTACGATTCAATCAGCTAAGAGCACCGCTGCTTCAGCATCATCAACGATTTCGAGTGCCAACTCTGCTGCTGATTCGGCTGCTTCTGCCGCTTCACTAGCTAGTGTAGCTGCTTCATCCGCTGCTGCTGGTGGTGATCCATCCGCTGCCTTTAGCCAAGCTAGCGTGGCTAGTTCTGAAGCCGAAGTGGCTAAGAAGGCTGATGCTGCTGCTAAGGCTGCTGACTCTGATGGTTCAGCCGCAGAATCTGCTGCTACTTCCGCTTCTGCAGCCTTTAACTCTGCTTCTTCAGCCTTAGACTCAGCAGCAACTAAGATTTCAAGTGCTAATAGTGATGCCAACTCAATTGCCGGGAACCAATACGCATCTGCTGCACAAAGCGCTGCTGATAAGGCCAAGGCCGATAGTGTGGCTGCCGATGGTGCCAACGCATCCGCTGCAAATAACGGGACCGATGCTTCATTGAAGTCCAGTCAAGCTAGCGTTTCATCCAGTCAAGCCAGTGACTCGACTTCCTTAGTTAACTCAGCTGCTTCCGCTGTTAACAGCTTGAATAGCTTGAACAGCAACAACCCAGTTGTCGCTTCCGCTAGTTCAGTTGTCGCTTCCGCAAGCTCAGTTGCTAACTCCGCATCTTCCGATGCGACCCAGGCTTCTTCTGATGCTAATAGTGCTAAGGCCGCTGCCGATAGTGCGACCGCCAGTGCTTCGCAAGCATCTACCGCCGCATCTGAAGCTGCTTCGAAGGCGACTTCATATGCTTCAGCTGCGAAAAGTGCTACTGGCCCATCCGCTTCCACTCTGGCCAGTCAAGCTGCCAGCGCTGCCTCCGATGCTGACACTGCATTATCCAGTGCCAACGTTGCTTCTAACGCTGCCAACTCCGCTGCCCAAAAGGCTACCAGTGCCGCATTGCGGGCTGCCAGTGATGCTGCCTTAGCATCCAACGCTGCCAACGATGCTACTAACGCCGCCAACCAAGCATCCAGTGCGATTGCTTCCGGAATTTCCAGTGCTAACAGTGTGGTTAGTTCCGCTGGATCGACCGTTTCATCCGCTGTTGCTACTGGTTCCAGTGCCGCTAGCGTTGCTAACTCCGCAAGTAATGCCACTAACCAAGATTCAGCCACGGCTAACTCGGCTAACTCACTTGCTAGTTCGGCTGCTAACAATGCCAACTTGGACGCCCAAGATGCTGCTTCAATCGCTTCAGCCAACCCAGGCAATTCATCAATCGCTTCGGCTGCTAGCCAAGCCGCTTCTGCTGCCAAGGTCGCTAGTTCGGCTGCCAACACCACCAGTGCTGCTTCCCAAGTTGCATCCAGCGCATCCAGTGTTGCCAGCTCCGCTGCTAACCTGGTATCCAGTGCTAACAACGACATCAGTTCTGCTAACAGTGACTATGCTTCCGCATCCGCCGTTGAAGCTTCCGCTGCCAAGGACAGTAACAGCGCCTTAGCATCTAGCGCTGCCAGTGCTGCTGCTTCTGCCGCTGCTCGGGCTAAGGCTGGTGCTGATACCGCTAGTTCTGCTGCTGCCGTTGCTTCCTCCGCTGCCGTTGATGGAAGTAGTGCTGCTGCTAAGGCATCCAGTGCCGCTGCCGTAGCTAGTGCTGCTAACTCGACTGCCAACGCCGCCGACAGTGCTGCCAACTCAATGAACAGTGCTGCCCCAACTGATAATTCAGATGCTGCTAACTCTGGAAACAGCATCGCATCATCCGCTGCCTCCGCAGCTAGCTCGAACGCCAGTGCTATCTCACCATTTACGAGTCAAACCAGTGCTGATGCATCCAACGCTGATAGCTATGCTAAGGTCGCAAGTGATGCTAATACTGGGGCCGGTAGTTCAACCAGCATTGCCAATAGTGCCGCCAGTGCCGTTAGCAGCTATGCTTCACAATTCCCAAGTAACGCCGTGATCAGTAGTGCTAACAGCGTGGCTAGTTCCGCTAACTTAGTTGTGAACTCCGCTGACTCTGATGCTTCCAGTGCCAACAGCGTGGCTGCCAATGCGAAGTCGGTTGCCGATGCTGCATCTAATGATGCCAGCCTCCAAAACTCCGTTGCTTCATCTGCTGCCGCTGCTGCTAGCCTCGCCAAGAGCCAAGCTTCATCCGCTTACGCTGCCGGAAGTACCACCGCTGGTGATCGTTACGCACGGCAAGCTAGCCAAGCCGCAACCGACGCTAGTTCGGCTGCTGCCAAGGCCCAATCCGATGCTGCTAACGCTAACTCAGCCGTTTCGAACGCATCGAACGCTGCAAACACCGCATCTTCTGCTTCCGTGGTTGCATCGAACGCTGCTAAGCAAGTAACCAGCGCTTACAGTGATGCTTCCAACGCTGCTGGTTCTGCCGCTGGCTTCGTCAACGGGGCCGACAGTGATGCTAAGAAGGCATCCAGTGCCGCATCCGTTGCTAGTTCGAACGCTTCGGCTGCCAACGTTGCGCCTGGCGTTTCCAGCGCTTCGTCAGTAATCAACTCAGCATCCAGTGCCGCTGGTTCATTCAGCGCTGCCACTAGTGCCAACCAGGCTGCCATCTCCGCAGCTAGTTCCGCTGCTGCTGCTGCCGGTCAACCAAGCAACGCCCAAATCGCGAGCGATGCTGCCGTTGTTTCATCTGCTGCCGTTGTTGCTAGTTCCGCTAGTGGGACCGTTTCAAGTGCTAGTTCAGCATTCAAATCCGCTAGTGACGACGCTAGTTCCGCAATGAGTGCTGCTCAAGCCGCAACCAACGCCGGAAGTGCTGCTGCATCCGCTGCACGTTCAGCTGCTAACGATGCATCCAGTGCTGCTGCCAAGGGTGACAACTCCGCTGCTGCTTCTGCAAGCGTGGTTGCTTCTCAACAAGCTTCCTCCGCTGTGGACGCATCCAACGCCGCTGTTGATGCTCGTTCCAAGGCCGCTAGTGCTTCTGCAGTTGCTTCCAAGGCCGCTGCTGATGCTGCATCCGCTGCCGCTGATGGGGCTTCCGCTACCGCGAAGGGGAGTGCTGCCGCTGCCGATGCTCAATCACAGGCTGCGAACTTGAACCCATCTGATCCAACACCAAATGCAAATCGGGCTTCCGCCGCTGCTAGTGCTGCCGTTTCAAATGCGGCTGTCGTTTCCAGCTACGCTCCAATCGCATCTGCTGCTGACGATGGCGTTAAGACGACGCAACCACAAGCCAGTGTTTCTGGGAGTGTTGCTAGTTCCGCAACTGGGGTTGTGAACTCAATTGCTTCACAATACCCAACCAATCCAACGATTTCAGCTGCATCAGTGACTGCAAGCAACGCAAACGCTGCTGCTAGTTCCGCTGCTAACGATGCCGTGATTGCTTCTCAACAAGCCAGCGACGCAAATAGCCAAGCTGCTTCTGCCGATGTCGTTGCCAAGGGGCAAGCTTCTACTGCCAGCGCCTTGAGTGCTCAAGCGAAATCACTTGCTAGTGCGCAACCATTTGATTCATCCGCATCCAGCGCCTTAGCTAGCGTTGCTAGTGCCGCTGAATCAGCTAACTCAGCTGCCAGTGATGCACAAAGCAATGCTTCGGTTGCCGCTAGTTCCGCTCAATCAGCATCCGAACGGGCTGCCATTGATTCATCATTGGCTAGTTCCGCTGCTCAAGTTGCACAAAACGCCGAAAGTGCTGCTAACAGTGCCAGTGCTGCATTATCCAGTGCTAGCGCCACCGCTAGTTCCGCTGCACCGGCTGCTTCATCCGCTGCTTCCGAAGCAACTAGTTATGCTAGTGGCGAACCAAACGGTCCAAGCGACGCTAATAACGCCGCTTCTCACGCCACTTCCGTGAGCGTCATCGCTTCTAGCGTGGCCAGTGCTTACAGTAACGCTAGCTCGGTTGCCACTTCCGCTAGTGCAGCTGCATCCAGTGCTCAATCGGTTGCCAGTGACAATCCAAGTGATTCTGCACTGCAATCAGCCGTTTCAATTGCCAACCAATACGCATCGAACGCCTCCGCTGCCAGCTCTGCTGCTTCGTTCGCCAACTCCGCTGTTCAATCAGCTAAGAGTCGTGCCGACGTAGCATCCAGCACCGCATCCAGTGCCAACGCTGCTGCTAACTCCGCTGCCTCTGCCGCTAAGTTAGCCAGTGAAGCTACTTCTAACGCCGTTGCTAATGGTGATCAATCGACCGCCACTAGCCAAGCCGTCGTTGCTAGTCAACAGGCTTCGATCGCCGCTAGTGAAGCTGCCGTTGCTAAGTCAGCAAATGATGATGGTTCGGTTGCTGCCGGCCAAGCTTCAACTGCTGCTTCTAACTACGACTCAGCTAGTGCTGCATTGAGTTCCGCTGCAACCTCATTGTCCAGTGCAATGAACAGCGTTGCTTCACTCGCCAACAACGGTTACGCATCCGCTGCTTCCGATGCCGCTGCTCGTGCTAAGGCTGATAGTGTGGCTGCCGAAGGGGCCAACGCATCCGCTGCTAACAACGGGACCGACGCTTCATTGAAGTCTAGCCAAGCTAGCGTTTCATCCAGTCAAGCCAGTGATGAAACCAGCGCCGTTAATTCCGCTGCTTCATATGTAAACAGTTTGAACAGTCTTAATAGTAATGACCCAGTTGTTACTTCTGCTAGTTCTGTGGTCGCATCCGCAAGCTCCGTTGCTAACTCAGCATCCGCTGATGCAACGATTGCTTCCTCAGCTGCCAACAGTGCCAAGGCCGCTGCCGATGCTGCGACCGCCAGTGCGACCCAAGCATCATCTGCCGCATCTGTTGCAGCTTCCAAGGCCACTTCATATGCCTCAGCTGCCAAAAGTGCGACCGGCCCAGCTGCTTCAACGCTTGCTAGTCAAGCTAAGTCAGCTGCTTCCGATGCCGATGCCGCATTGACCAGTGCCAACGTGGCTTCCGATGCTGCTAACTCGGCTGCGCAAAACGCAACTAGTGCCGCATTGCGGGCTGCTTCTGATCAATCATTAGCATCTAATGCTGCACGGGATGCCACTAACGCCGCTAACCAAGCTTCAAGTGCAATCTCCGCTGGAATCTCCAGTGCCGATAGTGTGGTTAGCTCCGCTGGTTCAACTGTTTCATCAGCCGTTGCCACTGGTTCCAGTGCTGCTGGGGTTACGAACTCCGCCAGTGCTGCCACTAGTCAAGACTCAGTTCAAACTAGTTCTGCTAGCTCAACCGCTAGTTCCGCAGCTAACAATGCTGCCTTAGATGCTCAAGATGCCGCTGCAATTGCGTCTGCTAACCCAACCAATTCATCGATCGCATCTGCTGCTACTCAGGCATCATCAGCTGCTAGCGTTGCTAACTCCGCATCCAGCGTAGCTAGTTCCGCTTCTCAAACCGCATCTAGTGCATCGAGTGTTGCCAGCTCTGCTGCCACCGTTGTATCTAGTGCTAATAACGATATTAGTTCCGCTAATAGTGACTACAACTCCGCATCAGTTGTTGAAGCATCCGCTGCAAAGGCAAGCAATAGTGCATTAGCATCTAGTGCTGCCAGCGCCGCTGCTTCCGCTGCTGCTAGAGCTAAGTCAGGTGCAGCCCTTGCTAGTCAAGCCGCTGCTGCCGCTTCATCCGCTGCTGTTGATGGTTCCAACGCCGTCGTTGCTGGTAACAGTGCTGCTATTGCTGCGCAATCTGCTGCCGTAGTTGCATCCAACGCCGATAGAGCTGCCAATGCCATGAACAGTGCTAAGCCATCAGATACTTCATCGGCCGCTAGTGCTGGTAACAGTATCGCATCCAGTGCCGCTAGTGCTGCTAATTCTGCAACTAGTGTGACTGACCCAACCGTCAGTGCCACGAGTGCAGACGCATCCAACGCTGATAGTTACGCTAAGGTTGCTAGTGATGCTAACACAGGGGCAGGAAGTTCCACGAGCTTCGCTAACAGTGCTACTAGTGCCGTTAACAGTCTCGCTTCCCAATACCCAACCAACACCGTGATCAGCAGTGCCAACAGTGTTGCTAACTCTGCAAATTCCGTTGTAAACTCTGCTGATTCCGATGCCGCTAGTGCTAACAGTTCTGCTGCCAACGCTAAGTCGGTTGCTGATTCTGCTGCCAACGACGCAAGCAAGCAAAACTCAATTGCTAACTCGGCTGCTTCGACTGCTAACGCTGCCAAGAGTGCTGCTTCCTCCGCATATGCTGCTGGAAGTACCACTGCTGGTGACCGTTACGCACGGCAAGCAAGTCAAGCTGCAACTGACGCTAGTTCCGCTGCGACCCAGGCTCAATCAGATGTTACCAACGCTAGTTCCGCCGTGGTTGCCGCATCCAATGCCGCATCCGTTGCTGCTTCTGCTTCGGTAGTTGCATCTAGTGCTGCTAAGCAAGTTGCCAGTGCTTACGATGATGCTTCCAACGCTGCTCAATCAGCAGGGGGCTTCATCAACGGTGCTGATAGTGATGCTAAGAAGGCTTCGAGTGCCGCTTCAGTTGCTAGTTCCAATGCTTCTGCTGCTAACGTTACACCTGGCATCTCTAGTGCTTCATCAGTCGTAAGTTCAGCATCCAGTGCTGCTAACTCGTTCAGTGCTGCTACCGATGCGAACTCGGCTGCCATTTCATTGGCTAGTTCCGCTGCTTCTGCTGCGGGTCAACCAAATGATCCTAAGATCTCAAGTGCTGCCAGCGTTGCTTCATCCGCTGCCGTAGTTGCTAGTTCTGCTAGTGCTACCGTTTCCAGTGCTAACTCAACGTTTAACTCTGCTAGTTCAGATGCGAGCGCTGCGATGAGTGCTGCTAACACCGCTAGTGATGCTGCCAATGCCGCTGCTTCGGCTGCTCGTTCCGCTGCCAACGCCGCATCGAGTGCCGCTGCCACTGGAAATAACTCCGCTGCCGAATCTGCCAGCGTGGTTGCTTCACAACAAGCATCTAGTGCCGTTGACGCATCCAACGCTGCCGTTTCTGCTCGTTCGAAGGCAACTAGTGCTTCGGTCGTTGCTTCTCAAGCCGCTGCTGATGCTGCTTCTGCTGCATCAGCTGGAACTTCAGCTACTGCTGCTGGTAGTTCCGCTGCTAACGATGCCCAATCCGAAGCTGCGAACTTGAACCCAGCTGACCCAACACCAAACTCCAACCGTGCTAAATCAGCTGCAAGCAATGCTGCATCGAATGCTGCCGCAACTAGCGACTACGCATCGATCGCATCATCAGCACAAAGTGGGGCGGTTCCAACCACTTCACAAGCTAGCGTCTCTGGAAGCGTAGCTAGTTCTGCTACTAGCGTCGTTAACTCGATCGCTTCGAAGTACCCAAGCAATGCTGCCATCTCGGCTGCTTCTAACGCTGCTAGCGTTGCCAACAATGCCGCTAGTTCAGCTGCTAAGGATGCTTCAATCGCATCTGATCAAGCCGATGCTGCTAAGGCATCTGCTGAATCAGCATCAAGCGTTGCTGCTTCCGCTGCTGCTAAGGCTGCCGATGCTTCCAAGGCTGCTGCGAATGCTGCTAGTGCGAACCCATTTGATTCTTCCGCTTCTTCAGCATTATCCAGTGCTGCTGATGCTGCTCAATCAGCTAATTCGGTCGCATCTGCTGCCCAAAGCAACGCTTCAGTTGCTGCCAGTTCAGCTCAATCAGCATCGACTCGGGCTGCTATTGATTCATCATTAGCTAGTTCCGCTGCTGCTGCTGCCAAGGCTGCTCAAGATAACGCCGTTGCTGCTAGTCAAGCCCTAGATGTAGCTTCTAGTGCTGCTTTGATCGCACCAGACGCTGGCAAGTACGTAAGTGCCGCTAGTGTTGCTAATAGTGATGCTGCTCCAGCTGCTACTTCTGCTAGTGACAATGCATCGAATGCCGTTGCTAGTGCATCTGCAACTGCTCCTGACACCGCTGCATTGAGTTCTATGAACTCAACTGTTTCTAGCATCGCTTCTGTCAACCCAACTGATTCTGGGGTTGCCAGTGCTGCGAGCGTGGTTGCTTCTTATGCTAATGATGGTTCCGCTGCTTCTGCTGCTGGTTCCCAAGCCGCATCTAATGCAATCGTAGCTAACTCAAATGCGAGTGTTAATGCTAGCTCTGCTGCTGCTCAATACTCCGCAGCCGTTGTTGCGTCTGCTGCTGCTAAGTCCTACGCTGCTGCTGCAAATAGCTTCGCCCAAAGTGGTGATAGTTCCAATGCAGCCCTTAATTCGAGCTTAGCTAGTTCCGCTGTTAACGCTGCTTCTCAAGCTGCCGTTGACGGATCATCATATGCCAACGCTGCCGTTAGTTATGCTCAACAAGCAACGACACAATCACAAAGTGCTGCTAGTGCTAAGACAGCAACCCAATCAGCTGCCAATGCTGCTAATAAGGTTCAAGTGAGCCTAGTTGATTCAATTGCTGCTGCTAATAGTGCTGCTTCTAGTGAAGCCAGTTCAGCTCAACCAGTTGCAGCTAGTGCTTCCGTTGTTGCTAGTCAAGCCGCTTCAGGTGCAAATGTAAGTAGCAAGAATGCTGATGGTAGTTCATCCGTTGCTAGTTCTGCTAACGATGCCGCTTCAACTGCTGCATCGAATGCTTCAGATGCTAACAGTCGGGCTGCCAGTGCTGCATCTGCTAACCCTAAGGATTCATCAATTGCTAGCGATGCTGCAAAGGCTTCTGCTGCAAACTCCGTTGCCCAAAGTGCTGCCTCTGCTGCTACTCAAGCATCTAGTGATGCATGGGCTGCATCAAGCGCTGCTTCTAGTGCCAACGATACTGCTTCATCAGCAAACTCTGCTACCGATAGCTTCTCAGCCGTAGCTTCTAATGAAGCAAGCGCTGCTTACCAAGCATCTTCTGCTGGTAACGTTTCGGCTGCTAAGTCACATGCTGATGCTGCATCTAAGGCTGCTGCTGATGCTGCTGCTCAAGCTGCAATTGCAAGTGCTGCTTCTGATGCTGCATCTAAGGCCGCTGCCGATGGATCTGCTGCTGCCAGTCGAGCTACTAGTGCTCAATCGGCTGCTGAAAGTGCTGCTAAGGATGCTTCTGATGCAGGTAGTTTTGCCTCATCAGCAGTTTCATCCAATGCCACTGATTCATCCAACGGTAACAGCGTTGCTTCAAGTGCTAATAGCATTGCTCCAACATTTGCTAGTGGGGCTTCTGCAAGTGCTTCGAATGCCAATGCTGATGCTCAACAAGCATCTAAGTACGCTAGTGAAGCTAGTTCTGCAACCAGTGGGGTTAATAACACTTCCGCTGCTGTAAGTAACTTAGCATCATCTGCTAGCTCAGTTGCTGTCGCTAACCCAAGCAACACGGCAATTGCTTCTGCTGCTGCGAAGGTTAGTTCCGCAAACGTAGTGGTATCAAGCGCTGCATCCGATGCCGCTATCGCTAATTCACAAGCTCAATCAGCAAAGGCTGCTGCTAACGATGCTAACAATACCGCTAGTGTGCAAAATTCATTAGCTCAAAAGGCTGCTGCTCAAGCTAATGCTGCTAGTTCTGCTGCTTCATCTGCTTACGCTGCTAATGATTACGCTGCTGGAAACTCATTGGCAAGTACCGCTGTTCAAGCTGCTTCCAATGCTGCTACGGCCAGTGTTAACGCTTCATCTGCTGCTGACGCTGTGAAGTCTGCTACCGATCTTGCATCTAGTGCTGATTCACGGGCATTGTCCGATTCAGCCGTTGCTTCAAAGGCTGCTGACGATGCTAACAGTGCTGCTAGTGATTTGAACAGTGCCGTTGACAAGCAAAGTGCACAAACTAGTGAAGCTTCATCAATTGCTAGTTCAGCTACTAACGCTAATAGTGCTGCTTCAGATGCAAATGCCAACGCCAGCGATCACAGTGCTGCTACTTCTAGTGTCAATAGTGCTACTACTTCAGTTGCTAATAAGGCATCCAATGCTGCTTCAGAAGCTAGTTCTTATGCTAATGATGCCAGTGCTGCATCCAGCATTGCATCCTCAGTAGCTGCTGCTGAAAACGATACTGATCCAGCTACGAGCTCTGCGTTGACTAGCGATTCATCGATCGCTTCATCAGCTGCGAGTGTAGCCAGCTCTGCTAACAACGCCGCTAGTGCTGCTAAGGATTCAGCTGCTAAGGCAAATGAAATTGCTAGTGCTGCTGCTAACACCGCATCTGCTGCTCGGTCAAACGCTGATTCAGCTGCTAGTGTTGCCGTTAGCTACGCAAGTCAAGCTTCATCTGCTGCTGTGCATGGTGATAGCTCCGCTGCCGATAGTTACAATAGTCAAGCTAAGGCTGCTGCTGATAGTGCTAGTGCCCAAAACTCAAGTGCGCAAGCTGCTGATAGTACTGCTGCTAGTGCAAACTCAGCTGTTTCCAATGCAGCTCAAAGCGCTGATGCTGCCTCATCTGCTGCTAGTGTAGCTAATTCGACTGCATCATCTGCTGCATCTGATGCAGAATCAAGAGCTGCTAGTTATGATGCTAACCAAAGTAAGAAGCGGGCTTCCAATGCTGACTCTACTACCGATAGTTACGCCGGTACGATTGCTAGTGATGGTTCAGTAGTATCAAGTGCATCATCTGTTACGAGCCAAGCTTCAGTTGCTACTAGCCAAGCTTCCTCAAATGCTAGTGATGCTGCTAGTGCAACGAGTTCATATGCTAGTGCAAACCCTAACAACTCATTGATTGTGAGTGCTAACTCCACTGCCCAATCCGCTTCTGCTGTTGCTTCCGCAGCTTCTTCAGATGCTTCCGTTGCAAACAGCATTGCGGTAAGTGCTTCTGGAACCGTTAGTTCTGCTTCTTCAGTTACTGCAGCTGCTCAAACAGCCGCTTCTGCTGCTTACAATAAGGCTTCCTCCGCAGCTTCCGTTGCTGCTGCTTCAAACGTAAGTCCTGAATCACGTGCGGCTGCTCGTTCAACAGCAGCTGATGCCGCTAACAGTGCTGCTGCCCAAGCTAAGATTGCATCTAGTGCTGCTGCTGACGCTGATAACGCTGCCAATGCAGCTGCGAATGCTGCTAGTCGGGCTAGTCGTGATCAATCGATTGCCAACACTGCTGCTAGTCAAGCTGCTGATGCTAAGAATGCTGCCGCTAGTGCAGTTGCTGCTGGTACTCAGAACAAGACCAATGCTGACTCAGCTGCCAATGCCGCTTCTACAGCCAGCGAGACCGCCAGTTCCGCAGCTAGTGGGGCAACTGCTGATGCAACGTTAGCTTCTAAGTATGCTAGTCAAGCTAGTGACTCAACTAGTGAAGCTACTAAGGATAACGCTACGATTTCTGATGCTGCTGCTGAGGCAAACAGTTATGCTGTTACCCACCCATCAAATGCGATCGTTTCATCCGCAGCTTCCGTTGCTACTTCGGCTTCAGTCGTTGCTAGTTCCGCTACTTCTGATGCTGTAGTTGCTAATTCACAAGCTCAATCAGCTAAGAGTGCTGCTAGCGCTGCTGCTTCCTCTGCTAACTCAGTTGCATTTGTTGCAAGCAATGCTAATACTGCTGCTCAATCTGCTGCTGTTGCTGCTAAGAGTTATGCTAACGATGGTAATAACTCCGCTGCTGCTAGTGCCAATATCATTGCTTCGATGCAAGCTTCAATTGCAACTTCTGCCGCATCTGCTGCTGTTGTTGCTAGTCAAACCGCATCGACAGCTGTTCAATCAGCTGCTAGCGCATCCGTAAGAGCATCCAACGATGCTGCTGCTGTTAAGGCTGCTCAAGTCACTGTTGATGCTGCCAAGGCTGCTGCTAAGTCAGCTGCCGATGCAGGTGATCAAGGTTCAACGAGCGCGAATGCTTCATCATCAGCTGCTTCAAACGCTAATTCGGCTGCTGCTAAAGCAACCAGTGGTGCCAATAATGATGCTGCTTTGGCTTCTAAGTATGCAAGTCAAGCTAGTGGTTCCAACAGTGAAGCTGCTAGTGCTAACTCTGTCGTTTCAAATGCTGCTGCTGATGCTACTAGTTATGCTTCGACCCACCCATCAAATGCGGTTGTTTCATCAGCTGCTTCAGTCGTTGTTTCTGCTTCGGTAGTTGTTAGTTCAGCTGCATCTGATGCTGCGATTGCAAATGATCAAGCTCAATCGGCTAAATCTGCTGCTTCAACTGCAGCCTCAGTTGCAAACGATGCTAGTTCAGTTGCTAGTGAAGCTAACAACGCAGCTTCTACTGCAGCTTCAACTGCCAAGAGCTATGCTGATGCTGGAAATGCTGAATCAGCTGCGAGTGCCAATGTAGTTGCATCTAATGCTGCTGCTAAGGCATCTACTGCTGCATCAAATGCCGTAGTTGCTAGTCAAACTGCATCCACTGCTGTTCAATCAGCTGAAAGTGCCTCAGTAAGAGCAGCTTCCGATGCTGCCGTTGCCAAGGCTGCTGAAACTGTAGCTAAGTCTGCTAGTGAAGTTGCTAAGTCAGCTGCTGATGCTGGTGATCAAGGTTCAACGAGTGCTAACACAGCTTCTAACGCTGCTGCTAATGACAGTTCGACTGCATCAAGCGCTGCTAGCGGTGCTAATAATGATGCTGCTTTAGCTTCTAAGTACGCTAGTCAAGCTAGTGATTCTACTAGTCAAGCTGCTTCAAACAATGCCGTCGTTTCGTCAACGGCTACTAACATCAGTAGTCTTGCTTCTACGCACCCAACGAACCCATTGATCAGCTCTGCTGCAGTTGCTGTTAAATCAGCTGCCGTAGTTGCTAGCTCAGCTGCCTCCGATGCCGTAATTGCTAACTCAGATGCTCAATCTGCTAAGTCAGTTGCATCTGCTGCTGCAGAAGCTGCTAACAATGCTAGTTCAAACGCTAGCGTTGCATCATTTGCTGCTTCGACTGCTGCTGCAATTGCTAGAAGTTACGCAAATACTGGTAACCCTGTCTCTGCTGCTAGTGCTAACGTAGTTGCTTCAGAAGCTGCTGCTAAGGCATCTGTAGCTGCTTCAAATGCTGTCGTTGCTAGTCAAACTGCATCCACTGCTGTTCAATCAGCTGCTAGTGCATCCGTAAGAGCAGCTTCCGATGCTGCTGCTGTTCAATCAGCTGCTACGATTGCAAATGCTGCTAGCGCTGCTGCTGCATCAGCTGCTGCTGCCCAAAGTGCTGCTGTTCAAGCTGCATCAGCTGCAATCAACAGTGCATCTGCGCAAAGTGCTGCTGCCTCTGCACAAGCTAATAGTGCAAACAGTGCCAATGCGTTTGTTAGTGCGAATGCAAACTCAGTGAATGCTACGACTTCACTAGTTCAATCAGCAAGCAGCGTTGCTCAATCAGCTGCCCAAGCTTCAACGAGCATGGCTGCCTTAGCACCACAAAACAACAGCGCTCAAACGTATGCAAGCATTGCGGTTTCCGCTAATACGGTTGCTGCATCTGCTGCTGTAGTTGCTAATAACGCAAGCGTTGCTGTACAAAGTGCTAATAGTATTGCTGCTTCAGCTAATGCACAAGCTTCTGCTGCCAACGTTAATGCTAGCTCTGCTGCTGCAACGGCTGCCTCATATGCAGTTGCTGCTGCTAGTGCAGCTGCTATTGGTGATAACAGTGCAGTTAGCTCACTTAACACATTAGTTAACTCCGCTAATGCTGCGGCTGTTAGTTATAACAACCAGGCATCTGCTGCCAACGCTAGTGCCCAAGCTGCTGCTTCTGTCGTGGCTAGTGCCCAAATCGTGAATGCATCTGCTGCTTCCGTTGTATACTCTGCTGCATCTGCTGCACAAGCTGCTGAATCAGTTGTTTACGCTGTAACGCATCTATCTAATAATGCGAGTCAATATGCATCCAATGCATCTTTCGCCGTTAATAGTGTTGCGCAAAACTACGGTTACGTTAGTGCCGCCGTTAACTTAGCAAATAGCTACTCAGTGGCTGCTAGTTCAAGTACGTCAATGACATCACTACCAACTAGCTCTGCTCAACAAGCCGCAAACGACGCCCTCAGCTTAGCTTCTCAATACTCTGGGAATGTCAGCGTGGCTAGTTACGCTGCCGTTGCAAGTTCAGCTGCGACGACGATCACCTCAGCATCAGCCGATGCCGTGATTGCTAATAGTCAGGCTAGTTCCGCTACGGTAGTTGCTAATTCCGCTGCTTCAGTTGCTGCATCTGCTGCTAACGCTGCTAATGCTGCTGCTGCAACTGCTAACTCAGCAAACGCTGCTGCATCATTAGCATATGCTCGTGGTGATGCTGCTGCTGGTAGCAGTTACGCTGCTGTTGCATCTGCTGCTGCTGATAGTGCTAACAATGCCGTTGCACAAGTTGCTACTGCGAACTCCTTGGTTGCTTCCGCTACTTCTGCTGCTAGTTCTGCTGCATCCCGTGCTGCAAGTGATTATCAAACCATCATTCTTGCTGCTAAGGTCATCTTTGGTGCTCATGACTCTGCTGTTTCTGCAGCTGCAGTTGACTACTACGATGAAGGAATTACCGATGCGAAGAGCGAATACAAGAAGGATCCAGAGTATGCAAGTCAACCAACTTATCAAGGTGCTTATGACGGTTACCGTGATGGTTACAATAATAAGACTGCCAAGTCAGACTTCACGGGTATGGATGCCGCATACCAAGCTGATTATGCTAAGGCATATCAAGAAGGGCATGATGCATACCTTAAGGAAGTTGCTGCTGGTAAGGCTGCTGCTAAGAAGGCATCGTTCTACGCTGAAGAATCCTTAGCTGGTGAGTCTACTGGATACAAGTATGGATACGTTCAAGCATTCAATGCGAAGTTGAAGAAGCATCCACTATATATTTACAACAGTAAGGGGCTTTACGTTCACACTAAGGCAACCTTTGGTGAGGGTGAAAACGTCAAGGGTTACTCTAAGAAGCCACAAAACAAGATCAGTGAATTCAAGATTACTAGAATTGCACTTTCTAAGAGTGGTCTCGTTCGTTACTATGTAAAGAGTCACCTAACTAATACCGGCGTTAAGGGTTACTTGACTGCTAACCGCAACTTCATTGTCAACGCTTACTACCGTAAGGGTGAAATGACTGCTGCTGGTTCTAAGACGGTTAAGGTAATCAATAGCAAGGGTATCCGTGTTCACAGTAACAAGACCTTTAGCTCTAATAGTGGTAAGTACTACAAGCAAGGTAAGAAATTGCATGTTGACCGGGTCGTTAAATACAAGGGCTTGACTCGTTTCTACATTGGAAACGGCAAGTACATCACAAGTAATAAGAAATTTGTGAAATTTGTTTAATCCCGTGTCATAATTAAAAACTCCATGAATTCAGATTTAATTCTGAGTTCATGGAGTTTTTTTGTTTACAGTTAATTAAAAAGTGAGAAAATAGATTAGATAAATGCTAAAATGTTTTAAAGGTACATATTAAAATGATTATTTTTAGATGGTGGGGATCAGGATGCTTTATAATAAATTCAAATTCAATAAGGTTAATGATAAAAAGGTGCTCCGCAAGGTAAATAAGCAGTGGATCGTGGTATCGATTTCAATGTTCGTGTTGCTGGGTGGGAACGCGATGCTTAGTCATGCGCAAACTGCGTATGCTGATAGTAATAATAGTAGTAGTGAGGATCGTTCTACTGCAACTAGTGTTGTTACGAGCAGCGCCAATGTCAATCAATCAATAAGCGTTAGTGGGACCTTTGCAACGAGCAGTGCAGCCAGCGCCGCTAATTCTTCTTCAACTAGCGCTGCTTCCAGTAGTGCATCATCTAAAAAGAGTGCGGATAGTTCTGCCAGCAGTGATGTTACCCCCAGCACATCAACTGCGCTTAGTGCTTCTTCATCCACTAGTGACACTAGTGAAGCAACCTCATCTTCTACGACCACTAGCCAGCCCTCAGCAGCTTCAACCAGTGCTAGCCAATCAGCTAGTAGTTCTGTAAGTAGTACCAGTAATAGCGATAGTGATCAAGTTAGCGTCCGCATTGAATTAGAAGACACCGACAGCTCGCTTACCGCTAGTCAAGCCTACAGTAGTGGGTATGCAGCGGCCTCACTTGCGGCCCAGAATAAGACCAGTGTGACAAGTGGTGATGCTAATTTTAACAGTGGGGTGCAGGCCTTTCAGTCTTCCCAAACCGACTTTAAGAGTGGGTTTGTCGCAGCTTCTTTAGCCACGCAAAGCAGCCAATCAGCTAGTTTTGGAACTAGTGCGTTCAACAATGGGGTGCAAGCCTACTATGCTACGAATGCTGGGGCGGTAAATGCCTGGAACTCGATTCATCCTGACGATCCGAAAAGTGCCGATTCCGCTGGCACCTTTAACTCGAGTAATACTTATTATGTCGACGGTTATAACGCCTTGATCGATGCTTATACCACCTATTCCTCACTAAATGCCTCTGCGGGGACTCAATCTGGAAGTCCGATTTATGGTTCTGGTGGGCTGGGCCAACAAACCAGCGTTACGAGTGGTTCCGTTAACCGCAGCAATTCTGCAGTCGTGTTAAATTCACCTAGTGATAGCGCTGAAGCGAATTCGAGCAATAACGTTCAACCGGCCAGCAGTGGGGAGGTCAGTGCCACTACTTACGTTCCCAGTGCGGCTGATCAACTAGTGGCTTATAATTACGCCGTTGATTACTTTTTATCACGGCAGGGAGCTTACGATGCTGAAACGGGGCGTTGGAACGGTGCGGATGGCAATGGTGCCTATAGCGTCTTGAACACCACTACCAACGTAAATAATCCATACATCCAAGCTTATAAGGGTGCAAACGATGCGATTAATAATGAACAATCTGGGAATTACTTTGCGGTTAGCAGCGTCCCCAGTGGGCAAACAACGACCTATAATTACGGCTGGAATGACGTTGCCAATAAGGTGAACAACCAAAACATTGCCTTTGTGACCTATAATACGTCCACTTCTAATATTGATAGCTATTTTGCCCGTAGCTACATTAACGGCAATAGTGAGTTACGCTTCACCAATGATTATAACTACACTTCTTCTGGGAGTAACACCGCCTATGGTAGCAACATGAACATGATCGTCAACGGGCAAAATCACATTGTAGATTGGCAACAAATGCACCATAATCCCTATAATGTTGGCAGTTTAACGATTGAAAACTTTGCCAAAATGTATGGCTACAACGTTTACGGGCCGATCAACCTCTGGAACTCAACGTCCGGGAGTTTGACGTACCGCAATATTAATTATGAGGGCTCGCAGTTATTCTTTGGTAATAAGCTACCGAACCTCTACATCGACGGTGGAGTCAGTGTCATCAGTGAGGGGAGCTACACCAGTCCGTTCAATAAGAACTTTACGACCCAAAATAATAACCAACAAAACCTCCAGGTTACCAATATGGAACTGTTGCCGAATTCATACTACTATGGTGTGACCCAAATGGGGAATAACATTGAATTAGGTGGCAACTTAGTGATGGACCAGGGTTCTAATATGTATCTAGTGCCCCATGGTCGTGGTGGTGAAGATGCAGGTAACGGTGGGGACCGTGGTTTGCTCGTAAACGGAAATTTGACGATCAACAAAGACGCCAACTTAACGGTCGTGCCTGGTGATAGCGGTGCCGATTCGATCGCCGTTAATCAAGGGGGCAGCCTCGTGATCGACGGGGGCAGTTTTAACTCGATCTATAATTACAATCCGATTGATAATAATCCAACTTGGATCCAAGGAAACGTCAGCATCCAAAATGGAGGAACGTTGACCGCCCATGCGACCAATAGTGCCAACAGCTTTAACGCCGATTTGGTCACGATTGCCAACGGTGGTTTATTAAACGTGCAAAACCGTGGGAATTTAATCATCTACGCCGATGGGGCCAATACCAATTCGGGATTGACGTTGCTGAATAACTCAGGGACCGTGTTGATCAATAACCCAGGGCAAAACGTGATCTTAAGTAAGGTCGGGCTAAATAACGACCAAAGTGCGATTGGCGCTGGGCGTTTCTTTAACACGACGCCGATCAACGCCTATTCCGTAATCGGCCAGGTCGATAACCAACGGGATGCCAATGCCCAATACCTGGTTGCGATTGGTTATCCAGGGACTGGAACGAATACGATCAGTATTTGGGATCAATCCGGGAAGGCAATCTACGACCCGAACATTTCTAACTTTAATAACTACACTTCCAAGTACCTAGCGTTCAACGCCGTGCCAACTGTTTTCTTGAACAGTACCCCAGCGTTGTACCAAGATGCGACCGCTAAGACCAAGTACGGGGTCACCGCGAATTTAATTTTGAACAACGTTAGTGATTCCGATATTAAGAATAACTACGTCTACGTGCGGGTCAGTACGAACGGCATCGATGAAAAGCCAACGAATTCGGCTGGCTTTATTACCGATGCGAACGGGATGATCGAATCGAACCAAGCAGTCGGGAACGGCCAGGATACTGACTACCGCAATGCCTACACCGTTGCCATTCCCGCTGGGGCCTTCACTAAGGTTGGCGATGGTTCGTATACCTACCAATTCTATACTTCATTGAACGCCACGACCGCGATTCCCACTGACGTAATCGTTACGGCACAGTTTGAAGTGACTAATAACAGTATCGAAATTAAGAACAGCGGTAATTCGATGATCACGCAAAACGTGACGCATAATCCCGCCACTGCAGCGGTCGTGAATGGTAATTCTACCAACAGTGGGACGATTACTGATAACATCGTGGTCCCGAACAATACCGCCATTCCAGCTAGTGATGCTGCGGTCTTCAGTAATGCGGCCTCTTTAGCCGCTAGTTCCGTTGCTTTAACAACTGGTTCTGGTCAGGATTATTCTGCCATGGCATCCTCCGCCTCAGTGGTAGTTGCTAATAATTCCACCGCCGTGCAGAGCCTTGCCGCTGATAGTAGTGCCATGTTGAACCCTAGTTATTCTGCAGCGGTATCATCAACGGCATCTGCTATCAACGCTTACAGTGTCGACGCTAAAAATCAATCATCGATCGCTAGTTCGGCGTCTAGTGCCGTGCAGGCCCTATTAGCATCTGCGAACGTGCAGGCTGCCAATGCTAGTTATTACGCGGTGATCGCTGCGAATGCTTCGCTTGCGTTCGGTAGTGCTTCGACTAAGAGTGATCAATCAGCAATTAATGCGACCGCGTCCGTAGCCGCCCAAAATGCTTCGATGGCGGCTTCTTTGGCAACTCAATATTCAACTAGTGTCAATCAAATCAATTCAGCTGGAATGCTAGCCGCTCAACGGGCAATCGTTGACGAAAGTGCCGCTTCAATTGCGGCTTCGACGTTGAATAATTCTTATAATTACATAATTATTTCAAGCGTTTCATCAATGGCTAATGGCACTGATGCCAACGCGTCAACGGCGAATAATGAAAATAACGGAATTATTGCTGCAAATAACAGTAATAATTCATTTTCGGCTACGGTTACCAGCATTGCCAATCTCTACCCAGCTAACTCTGCCATTCAAAGTGAACGCTCGAAGGCCGAGGCTGCCGCTGTTTTAGTCTCATCGGCCGTTGCTGCTGGTTCCAGTGCTAATTCAATGGCCCAGGTTGCCAAATCAACTGCGGATGCCCAGATCAGTAGCGCCAGAGCGGTTTCGCAGGTCGCTGACTCAGCAGCGTCGCAAGCAAGCGTTCAAGCCAGTCTTGCCCAAAGCTATGCCCAAGCTGGCGATTCAGCGAGTGCGGCTGCAGCGATCGCGTCCGTTGCGTCCGAGAATGCAATCGTGCAATCAGCCACTAGTCAGATTCAGCAGTTTAACTCTGCTGCCGTTATTGCTTATCAATCTGCTAGTGCTGCGGAATCGGTGGTTGCCGCCAATAGTAAGGCTGCTAGCAATGCTGCTGATGCTACAGCGAGTGCCGCCGTGGTTGTTAATTCGATTGCCAGTAGTTTAGCTAGCAGTACTGCAGCAATCGCTAGTGATACGATGGCATCGGCCTCCAATGCTGCCACGAATGCTGCCAGCACAGCTAATGCTCGATTGAGTTCTGCCAACGCTGCTGTTGATGGGACCACTGATGCTAGTACTGCTGCTTCCCAGGTTGCAAATAGTGCAAGTCAAAATAATAGCACGGTGCAATCGATCGCCGCGCTAAATAGCGGCAATTCCTCAATCGCAAGTGCTGCCCAGGCTGCTAGTTCTGAGGCGGCAGTGGCTAGTACGGCGGCCCAAAGTGCTTCCGTTGCCAATAGTACAGCCCAATCGGCACGCGTGGATCTCTCATCGGCTAATTCGACCGCCTCGCTGGCTAACTCAATCGCTAGTTCAGCAATGATCATTGTTACATCTGCGTCAGCTGCTGCCAAGAGTGCTGCTGATCAAGGGGACCAAAGTCTGGCATCTAGTGCTGCTAGTTTAGCCAGTGCGACCGCCAACATCGCCAGTAGTGCTGCCCAGAATGCGATTAGCGCTAATTCTGCAGCTGACTCTGCTGCCAGTGCAGAAAGTGCCGCTCTTTCTAATGCAACGAGTGCACAAGCCGCTGCTGATTCCGCCAGTGCAGCGATTGTAATTTCTAGCGGATCCGTGGTTAAAATCGTCAACGGGGGAAGTAGCGCTGCTGATGATGCTGGTCAAATCGCCAGTCAAGCCGCTCGCGATGCTGCTGCTGCCATGAATGCGGTATCAAATGCTAACAGCGGTGCGGATCAAGCTTCAACCAATGCGGGGGTCTTTTCTAAGGCCGCTAGCTTATCGTCGAGTCAAGCAAGTGATTCATTGCCGATCATTAACACCGCTAGTGCCGTTGTTAACGATTTAAAATCGAGTAATTCAAGTAATAGTATTGTTGCATCAGCGTTAGGAGTCATTAATTCCGCGTCCGTGGTTGCAGCTCAAGCCAGTGCCGATGCGACTGTTTCATCAACGACCGCTAGCACTGCCAGTGTCGCTGCGGGTTCGTATGCACAAGCTGCAGCTGTTTACGCTAATGCTGCTAGTAGTCAAGCTGCAATCGCCAGTAGTGCTGCACAGGTAGCTGGAAGTGCTGCAGCGGCCGGGATGGTCGATGTAGCTAAGAGTGCCGATGCAATCGCCAAAGCTGCTGGGAGTCAAGCCGCCATTGATAATCAAAATGCGCAAACTAACAGTCAATCCGCAGATGATGCAGTTGCTAAGGCCTCAAGCGCTGTAGTTCAAGCGCAAAGTGCGTCAAATGCAATTTCTGCTGCGGCGGTGAATGCTAGTAATGCTGCTAAGGTTGCCACTGCGAACGTCCAGATCGGTAGTAATGCCAATTCGACTGCTAGCTCGGCCGTAATTGCCACCAATAGTGATGCCAGTGTTGCTTCAAGCGCTGCGTCTGGGCAGTCCAACGGGGCTTCCGATGCCGCCAACACCGCATCACGTGCTAATTCGATTAGTGCGATCGCTTCTTCGGTTGCGTCCAACACCACCACGACCATTAGTGATGCGAACACGGCTTCCGCATATGCTAACGATACATCTAATTACGTTAGCGCCAATCCAAGTAATGCGGCTGTGATTTCCGCTAATCAAGTCGCTCAAAGTGCGGCTACTTCTGCTGCATCCGCTGCTAGCGCTGCCGTCGTTGCCAATAGTGTTGCTCAATCGGCTAAGAACCAGGCTGATAGTGCCAGAATCGTTGCTAGTAGTGCAGCCGTCGTTGCAAGCACTGCGGCAAGCATTGCCAGTTCGGCCTCCGTGGTTGCAGCTAGTGATGCAGCGTTAGGGGATTCGAATGCGGCGAGTGAAGCCGCCGTTGTTGCCAGTCAACAGGTCGTTATTGCCAGTACGGCTGCCGATAGCGCTACCAGTGTCAATACAATCGCCAGTCAAGCAGCAATAGCAGCAAATAGTGCGGCAGCTGCTCAACAAACGGCCTCGTTGATTGCGCAGAATGCCGCTGTGATCGCCTCTTCTGCCGCTGCGGTTGCTTCTGCGAACTTGAACGCTGGTTCTGGCTTTAACAGTGCTGCTAGTACAGCGACTTCAATTGCGAACAATGCCTCTGCACAAGCTTCGATTGCATACACGGGGTCAGTGAATGGTGATTCGAACGCTATTAACACATCTTCCTATGCCAACGATGTCGATTCGATTGCCGCTAGCGTTTTGGCCAGCCAAGTTGCAGTCCAGAACGGTTCGCAGTTTGCCTCTAATGTTAACAGTTTGACCCAGTCGATTGCCAAAAACAACCTCAATTTATCGGTCCTTGCTAGTTATGCATCGACCGCCAGTGCTGCGAATGCTGCGGTCAGCGTTGCCAATTCGTTAGTCTCAGTTGCTAACAGCGCTGCGCAATCGGCTAAGGTGCGTGTTGATTCGGATAATATGGTAGCTGCTAGTGCTAATCACACTGCGAGCGTGGCTGCCCAATCCGCTCGTGATGCTTCTGTGGCCGCTAGTCAAGCCGTTGCAACCGGGGATCGAAATGCCGCTAGTAGTGCTGCCGCTGCTGCCAGTCAACAGGCCGTGATCGCTAGTCAAGCTGCGATCGTGGCTGCCCAAGTGAATGGGGATGCGAATTTAGCTTATCAAGCCGCACAACAGGCATCTGCGCAAGCTCAAACCGCCGCTGATAGTGTCGCCAGTGCAAATGCAACCGTTGGCGCTGCTTTTGCAACCGTCAACTCGATCGTTGCTAATCAAGCCGCCAGTTCAGCTGCTAATAACGCCAGTGATGCATCGTTGAAGGCCAGTCAGGCGAAACTTTCATCGCTGCAAGCAGGCAGCGCTAGCGCTCAGGTCAGTTCCGCAATGAATCAAGTCAACTCGCTGGCTACCAATAACTCTAGCGATTCATCCGTTGCGAGCGCAAGCTTCGTTGTGTCATCAGCTAATTCGGCCGCAATTTCGCTATCGGCTGATGCTACCAACGCTAGTTCTGCTGCGGTCGTTGCACAAAATGCGGCTGCTCAAGCTGCTAAGGGGGCGCTGAATGCAGCTAGCATCGCAGCCAGCGCCGTGTCACAAGCTAACTCAGCAGCTAGTTTAGCGGCTGGTGCTAGTGGGACCGATGCCATTCAATTATTATCATCAGCTAATGTAGCGGCTGCTGCTGCTGCCGATGCAGTCAATAACGCCGTAGCTGCTTCTAACGCTGCGAACAATGCGGCGCAACAGGCTACGAGTGCAGCACTACAAGCAGCCTCTGATCAAGCAATTGCTTCTAACGCTGCCGTAGAAGCAATCGCTGCGGCCAATCAAGCCCTAGCTGCCGTTGCCAATACCATTGCAAGTGCGAATGCGACCACCGCTTCTGCTGGAAACGTAATTGCTGGTGGATCCAGTGTCTCCACTAGTGCCCAATCACAGGTGAATGGCGATTTGCAAACGGCGAGTGCTGCCACTAACGCTGCTAGTGCGACCAATTCGCTTGCGAGTTCTGCAGCTAACAATGCCTATCTGGCAGCCCAAGATGCAGCTAGTCTTGCGGTTTTAAATTCCAATGATTCTGCCATTAGTTCTGCTGCCAGTCGGGCTAACTCGGCCGCAATGATTGCGAGTTCGGCGGCCGTTGTAGCGACCGCCACGTTTGCGGTTGCAGCGAGTGCCACGTTTACGACTAATTCTGCTGTGAATGCTGTAAATAGCATTACTGCTGATATGTCGAACGCCCAATCCGATTATGCATCTGCTAAACAGGTGGAAAGTGGTGCTGCCAGCATTGATAATGGCGCACTGGCTACCAGTGCCGCGAGTGTTGCCGCTAGCATTGCTGCACGGGTCGCTTCATTTGGGGTTGCGTTAGTGAGCGTTGCGAGTGTTGCTGACAGCGCCAATGCCGTTGCCAATTCTGCCAATCAGATCGCCACTAGTGCGAACCAAGTGGCTGCCGATTACAATTCGATTGCGGTGGCTGCTGATCAGTTAGCCAACCGTTTGAACCAGATCAACATCGGAAATGCCGCTACCGCTAGTGCTGGGAATAGTCAGGCAACTAGTGCCGCTGCTCAAGCACATCAAGATGCAGCCTCGATTGAAACAATTAATCAACAGGGCCGCATTAGCGATAACACTGCTGATCGGGATGCTCAAATTGCTAATTCTGCAAGCGGTGGGGCTTACGGGAGTGCATCACTAGCGAACAGTGCCAATAACCAATTAGCACAGCTGGCTAGTCAATACCCAGTCAACCCGCTGGTCTCATCCGCTGTTAACGTTGCCACATCAGCAACTGCGGTCGCCACTTCTGCTTCGGTTGTTGCTAATGCCGCTAATCAAGCCGCGGTGAGTGCCGCTTCCATGGCTGACGCTGCTATGACCAATGCTAATCAACAAAGCTCAGTCGCCGCTTCGGCCGTTGCTGCTGCGGAAACCGCAAAGCAGTTAGCTTCGTCTGCATATGCCAACAGTCAATACGGGGCTGGTGATCAAGCGGTTCGACAAGCAGTTAAGGCCGCTCAAGATGCTGATGCGGCCGTTATTAATGCCCAGTCAGCTGCGGTGAGTGCTGCGAATGCAGTATCGAGTGCGTCCAGCGCCGCTTCCGTTGCTGAATCCGCCTCAGTCGTTGCTTCGACCGCTGCTTTGAACGCCACCACGGCACTTAGTAGCGCTAGTACGGCGGTTAGCATTGCCAATCACTATGCGGATCAAGCTGATCTGGATGCTAAGCGGGCTTCGGTAGCTAGTTCGATTACGGATTCCAACGCCAGTCAAACGGCCGTTGAACAATCGACTGCCATTAGTGCAGCGCCGACAATGGCTAGTGCGATTGCATCAATTGCGGTGGTGAACAGTGCTAATGATTCCGCGATTGCTGCCATTTCGATTGCAGCTTCATTAGCAGCCTTAGATAACCATGGCAATGATTCTGAAATTAATAGTGATGCCCAAGTGGCAGCATCTGCACGCGCTGCAGCTAATAGTGCGAATGACGTAGTGAGCGCTGCGAATTCGACATTTAACGCTGCTAGTGTGGTTGCAGCTAGCGCCAATAGTGTAGCAAAACAGGCGCATGCGACAGCTAGTACTGCTGATTCACTGGCGGGGGATGCTGCTTCAGTGGCTAGGAATGCCGCCAACGATGGTGATACGCAGGCTGCTGCTTCCGCTGAAGTAGTGGCTGCTAGTCAAGCCGCCGTTGCCAATAGTGCTGCTAATGTTGCTGCCGACGCACTTAGTCAGGCTGATCAAGCTAGTGTTACCATGAGTCAAGCGGTCGTTTCTGCCACCAGTGCAAGCGTTAATGCTTCGAATGCGGTTATCATTAGCAGTTCGGCTGCCAACGATGCTCAATCTAGAGCGGCCACGTTCAATGGCTTATTGAACTCGATTCGGGCCAGCAACGCTGCTGTTGCGACTTCAAATACGGCTGATGGTGTCGCTGCGATCGTAAAGGCGACTTCTCAAGCAGCTGCTAACGCTGATCAAATCAATCAAAATACGCAAACCACTAACCAACAAGCAATTAGTGCCACTAACGTTATCAATTCGCTCGCTAATAAGAATGCTACTAATTCAGCACTTGCGTTTATTAGCGGCATTGCGAGTCAGGCCGCATTTGCTGCTCAATCAGCGACGACCGATGCTTCGATAGCCACCTTGCAGGCCAATGCTGAACTGGATGCAGCCCAAAGCGCCAACGTTAGTGCTCAAGCGGCCCTCAGTGCGGCTGATTCAGCGAATGCAGTTGCTAGAAGTGCCTCCAGTGTAGTGCCATTCGATGCAACAGCCTCACAGGCGACTTCTGCTGCAGCTGCGAATGCGATTGCTGCTGATCAGGCGGCTTCTGTGGCCCAGTCAAATGCGGTCGTTGCTAATAGCCTCGCTAATTCAGCTGTTCAACGGGCGCAGGTGGATTCATCGCTTGCGATTTCAGCTGCCGCTGCTGCTGCTGTCGCCCAATCGAATGCGTTGATCGCAAGTCAGGCAATTGCAATCGCTGATAGCGCCCAGGTGAATGCTGATAATGCTAGTCAATACGTTCAAATGACCAGCGCGGCAGTTGAGAGTGTTGGACCAATTCGCACTTCCGCTGCTGTTAACGCCGCTAGTGCCGCTGCTAGTTCTGCGGCGATTGCTAATCCCCTTGCTAGTTTGACCAGTAATTCTGCCGTGATCGATAGTATTTTTAACAATAATCGGACGGACGAAAGCGCAGTGGCCGTTGTGAATAGTGCGAACTCAGCCGCAAGCGTGGCTGCTCAAGCCTCAGCAGCTGGTTCGACTGCCGCCCAAGCTGCCAGTGCCGCTAGCGTTAGTGCCAGCATTATTGCTAGTCAAGTGGCGAGCCAATTACAAGCTGCCAGCCTAGCTTCTGTTGCCGCGCAAAGTTATGCCGCTACCGCCAGCAGTTATGCTCAACAGGGGGACAAATCCAATGCATTGATCAGTGCCAGCCTCGCTAGTTCGGCGGTCAACGATGCTTCGAACGCCGCAGCATCAGGGTCATCTGATGTCTTTGCTGCGGTCAGTGCTGCTCAACAAGCAACGATTGCGGCCCAAACGGCGTTAACAGCGAAGACGACCGTTGAAAATGCTAATTCACTAGTTGCAACGTTGATGATTAGCCTGGCAAACTCAGTTGCGCAGGCCGATTCACGGGCGGTGAGTTCCGCCGCTGCTGCCCAACCAATAGCTGCCAGTGCGGTTAGTGCGATTAACGCCGCTAGTGGTGCGATTGCCAGTGGGAGTGCTGAAATTAGTGCTCAATCCGATAGTGCCAGTGTTGCAAATGATGCGGGGAGTAGCTTTGCCAATACCGCTGCACTGGACGCCAGCCTAGTTGCTAGCATTGCGACTAGCCAGCCCAATGATTCAGCAGTGGCTGCTGCTGAACGGCAGGTGAATTCCGCTGCCCAACAGGCTGCCAGTGCCGCTAGTGATGCGTTGGTTGCTTCCCAGGCTGCTTATAGTGCTGCTAGTATTGCTACCGTTGCTAAATCCGCTGCCGATTCCGCTAGTCAAGCTGCCAATAGTTATTCCGCACTAGCCATTTCTGCTTCTGATCAAGCGACGATTGCTAGTCAGACCGGCAACGTTTCAGAGGCAACTTCATTTGCAGTCTTAGCATCATTGAATGCTTCTAAAGCTGCTGCTCAAGTAATCGTGGCTTCCCAGGCAGCCAGTGCTGTTTCTGAGGCCCAAACCCGCGCTGCATCCGCTACCGTTCGGGCGGTTAGCAACGAAGCGGTGGCCAGTCAGGCCGTTGCCGATGCTACATCCGCAATGCAGGTAGTCACTAAGGTGGCTGCATCGAATGCGACTGCGGTTGCGAACGGGAATGCAGCGGCAAGCAGTGCCAATCAAGTGGCTCCAAGTATCGCTGCTGCTACCGATACGATTGTTCGTTCGATTAACGCTGACGTGGCGCAAGTCAGCCGTGCTGCAAGTAAGACGAATGCTGCTACTAGCGTTGCCAGTGATTCTAATACGGCCATTAATGAAATGGTCAGTGCTGCAGGAAAGGTAGTGACTGCTAACTCCAGCAATGCCGTTATTCAGTCGGCTGCAGCACAGCTCGATTCAGCTAGTCAAACGGCTAGCAGCGCAGCTTTTGATGCCTTAGTTGCTAATCAACAGGCCCAAGCAGCCAAGCAGGTTGCTAACGATGGCAGTAACGCCGCTAGTTATCAAAATTCCCTGGCCCATCAAGCAGCATCGAATGCACACTTCAATAGTTCGGCGGCTGCGGCTGCGTACTTAGCAAATGATTATCCAGACGGGAATCGTTATGCTAGTGCTGCTGTGCAGGATGCTGTGAATGCCAGTTCCGCCATGCAAGCTGCCATCTCTGTTGCAGCTGAGGTATCGACTGCGACGGTTGCCGCTAATTCTGCTGATCAACGGGCACAAATTGCAGCTTCGATTGCAGCACAGGCCTTTAACACCGCTAGTGATGCTGCTAACGCCCTAAGTCAGGCTTACAATCTACAAACGATTCAAACTAGTGAAGCCAGTTCGATTGCCAGCTCCGCAGCTGCAACCGATAGCGATGCCAACGCCGCACATTCATCAGCGGGCAATAACACTGATACTACTTCTAATGATGCTGCGTTTGCGGGTTCGCTCGCTGAAGTTATCATTTCAAAAGCCTCACTAGTTGATTCACAGGCTGCTGATACGGTCTTAGCATCTAGTGTTGCCGCTAGTATCACTGCCTCTGAGGGGATTAACGATCCAGCCACCGCTGCAAATCTAAAAAGCAACGTTGCGATCGCTGCGCAAGCGACCAGTGTTGCTCAAAAGGCGCGCAGCAATGCAATTGCGGCGAAAACGAATGCCTTGGCTGCACTATCTAATGCGATAGCTGCGTCTGCTAATGCGACTGCTGCACGTTCAGCAACCTCAAGTGCTGTGGCGGTGGCTAGCAGTTATGCTAGTCAGGCTTCGTCTGCAGCTGTTTTGGGGGCCAGTTCAATGGCTGATCACTACATTAATTTGGCCCGTTCCGCAGCGTTGGCAGCAGCTGACTTTGATATGCAAACGCAATCTGCCGATTCACTAACGGCGAGTGCGATGGCGGCTGCAATGGCGGCTGCTAACCAAGTGAATGACAACCAGTTGATCGTTAGCAACGCGGCCTCCGTGGCGTACTCAAATGCGCAAAACGCCCAGTCACAAGCTGCTAAGTATGACGCAGATCAAAGTCGCAAGCGTGCATCAGCTGCTTCATCGGCAGTCGTCGATCATTTGGATAGCGTTAGTGCTGATTCAAATCAGGTCACTATCGATGCCAATGCAGTTAGCCAAGCGCAAGCCACCGTTAACGATGGTCTATCGCAAGTAAGCGGGGCGGTAATCTCAATCCAATCGCTCGTTAGTGCCCATCCTAAAAACTCAATTATTAGCAACGCCAACTCAATTGCCCAGGCTGCATTCCAGACCGCTTCAGCGGCACGTTCTGATGTTGCCGTTGCTAGTGGAGTCGTATCTAGTGCGACTCAAGTGGTGAACGCTGCAGCTACGGTAATTACGAGTGCTAATGCTGCTGCTTCTTCAGCCTATCTTGCTGCTTCTAGTGCAGCGTTTGCTGCCGCCGATTCCCAACTGACGGTTTCACAACGTTCGGCTGCTAAGGATGCTGCCGCTAGTTTCGCTGATGGTGCAACGAGTGCAGAATCATTTGCTGCCAGTGCATCCGTGGTTGCCAGCATTGCGACTAGTGATGCGAACGAAGCTTTCAGTCAAGCCCAATCGGATACTACGATTGCCAATACGGCTGCTAGTCAGGCCCTAAGTGCTAATGCGGCGGCCCAAGCGGCGGCCCAGAACAATGATCAGCAAAATAGTGCCGCAATTGCAACGATGAGTGCTGCTGTTAGCAGTGCCGCAATTGCGTTGCAACCAAATAGCAGTGTTAATGCCAATGCTAGCCTAGTTGATGCTTACGCAAGTCAGACCAGTGTTTCCGATCAGACTGCAGGTGTGCTTAACAACGCAGTCATCAGTGCGGCCAACACGACGAGTGCAATTGCCCAAAGTGCTGCTAACAACCGCTTGCTGAACCAAGAGTTGCACAGTGCAAATTCGATTGCCGCAGCTGCTAGTTATGCAAGTGCTGATGCTGACCTAGCGAACGCCCAGGCGCAAGCTTTAAAACAGTCTGCTGATGCGGCAGTGATTGCTGCTAGTGTTGCTGGGCAGGGGGCGCAGAGCCTTGCGAGCCTAGCGAATAGTTATGCAATGGCGGCGCAACAATTTGCGAACGCTGGGGATGAATCAGCGGCATTTAATGCCAACGCCCAGGCTGCAGACCAGGTTGCAAACATTGCAACGATGATTGCATCTGCGAACGCTGCTTCACAAACTGCTGCTGGGTTGATCAGTGCGGCTGCGAGTGCTTCGGTGCGGGCGGCAAATGATGTCCTTGCTACGCAATCATTAGTAACGGCTGCTAATTCAGTCGTTGCAGCCGCTCAATCGATTGCAGCTGTTCAGGCTGCAATCAATAGCGTTGCCAACTCGAATGCATCGCTTGCTAATCAGCAACTCAGCCTGGCTGCTCAATACGCCAGCAGCGCTGCTGCATTCAGTCTGACTGCTGATTCGGACGTAAATGTCACGAGTGGTCAAATTAGTGAAGCGCAGGCCAACAATACGATTGCATCAAGTGCGACCGTGTTAACTAGTAGTGTCGCTGCTGCCCATCGCTTGAATAGCAATGCCCAACTGTACGCTAGCATTGCTGTCTCGGCTGCTAAGGATGCAATCGAGCCGACCTCTGAAATCGTTAGCGCCAATAGTACTGCTGTGCAGGCGAGTGCCGCTGCGCTTGCTGCGAACTCCTTGGCTGATTCTAACTACAGCGTTGCAAGCAACTACGTGCAATCGGCACTGAGCTATGCAACACTGGCCTCCCTAGCTGCGAATGCTGGGCAATACGACCAGGCGAATGCTTATAACAGTAGTGCAGCTGCGATCAGTCGGCTGACGCAAAGTTACGTTGACAATGGGAATCAGGCCCAATTATCGGCTAGTTCAGCCACCAGCGTTGCTAATTCTGCATCGGCGGCTGCGGCAGCTGCTTCTTACACCGTCAGTTTAGATGCCAGTGTTGCAAAAAGTGCGGCTTCCATGGCAATCTGGGTAACGACGCTTTCGAACGAGGCGCAACCATATGCAAATAGTGCCACCGATGATCGTTATGATGCTACCAATGGGATTACAACTGCGAGTGCCAACTTTAACTTGGCCAGCAGTTATGCACTCGCCACTAGTTCCAGCACCGCTTTAACTTATCTACCCGCTAGTTCTGCTCAACAACTGGTTGGCCAAGTCTTGAGCATTGCCAGTCAGTACAATAACGTTCCAGCGTTTAGTAGTTACGCAACGGCAGCCAGTTCAGCAGCTGCGATGATTGCCAGTGCTTATTCCGATGCGGGGCTTGCTAATCAAATCGCCAGTTCTGCTGCGGTGGCGGCTAGCAACGCAGTGTTAGTGGCCAACGGGGCTTACGTTACCGTCACGGATGCGAATTCGACTGCGAATAGTGCTAACTTAGCGGCATCAGTTGCGTTTGCCAGTGGTGACTATGTGAACGGACGGATGTATACCTCGGTTGCTAGTAGTGCGGCTGCTAAGGCGGCGTCTGCTAACAACAGGTTAGAGCATGCGAACCAGACCATCTATGATCAAAATCAGATTGCCGCTTCCGCAGCTGCACGGGCGGCTAGTGATTATCAAACGATCGTTTTAGCTGCCAAGATCGTGTTCGATCAGACGAATGCTGCTAAGGCGGCGGCTGCAAAAGATTATTACTTTGAAGGCTTGGCAGATGCCCAGGCCAAACTCAAGATCGATACTGATTATTTACAACAACCTACCTACATGGGTGGTTATCAGGGATATCAAGATGCCTTTAATGGTAAGACTGCCAGAACTGACTTTACTGGGCTTTCGATGGTCTACCAATCTGATTATCAAAGATCATACCAAGTTGGAAAACAGGCCTATGAACAGGCTGTTAAATCAGGCAAACGGGCTGCCGTTAAGCGGGGGTCGATTGCAAAGAAGACGTTGCAGAAACAATCCGCTGGGTATATTTACGGTTACTTACTGGCGTTTAACGCTAATTTGAAAAAGCATCCGCTTTATATCTATAATCGTAAAATGGTTTACGTTCACAGTGCGGCCAACTTTGCAAAGGCTAATCGGGTGAAGCGATACGCTAAACATCCCCAAAACCAAGTCCATGAATTCAAGGTCGTTCGAATCGCAATGTCTAAGAGCGGCTTGATTCGCTACTTTGTCAAAACCCACCTTGGCGGGACTTTAACGTTCGGCTATTTGACGACTGATCAACGCTACGTTGTAAATGCATATTACACCAGCGCTGAAATGGCAAAGGCGCATAGTAAGACCGTTCAAGTGATTGCTAAAACGGGGGCGCGGCTACATCGGACCCCTGGTTTTAAGAACGATCAACAACGCTACTACCATTCGGGTGCTAAGGTCCATGTAAAACGGGTGGTTAAATACAAGGGCATGACGCGGCTATACGTCGGCCATGGCCAATATCTAACCAGTAACAAGAAATTTGTGAAATTTATTTAATCCATATTAAAAAGCGGGGTTGTTTTAAAACAACGCCGCTTTTTAACTGATTCAGAATTTGAATATGCTATAATAAAAATTATGATAATTAATAAATAATTTAGAAAAGAGTTGTTATTATTCAGATGTCTCAGTCTGAGTCTTGGAAAAAGAATTTGTGGGTACTGTGGTTCGGTACCTTCATTGATGGGATGGGATTTAGTGAGGTCATTCCATTTCTGTCGTTGTACGTTAGTGACCTGGGCCACTATTCAAAGGGGCAGCTATCTTTACTAAGTGGACTCGTGTATGCGGCCTCCTTTGTGGTGGTCATGATCACCGCACCGATCTGGGGCCGCTTTGCTGATCGCCACGGCCGCAAGCACATGGTGTTACAGACTGCCTTGGGATCGGCGGTGACGCTCGGGTTAATGGGGCTAGTCACCAGCGTTTGGCAATTAGTCTTACTGCGGGTCTTGCAGGGGTTCTTTGCAGGGGTGATTCCGAATTCGACCGCACTAGTTGCGACCGAAACGCCCAAGGAACACGCTGGGTACGCGATGGGGATCATCACGACGGGGTATGTCGGTGGTAATCTGATCGGTCCGATCTTAGGTGGAATCTTGGCCCGTATTTTTAACATTCGGATTACCTTCTTTATTACGGCGGGATTGCTATTGATTTCGTTTTTTATTACCTGGTTCATGGTCAAGGAAACTTTCAAACCCGATCCAGAAAGAGCTAAAACCGCGTTGTTCGATATTCACCTATTGAAGGGCTTTCCTAAACCCCGTTTTGTGATTTGGATGTTATTAGCAACGGTAATTATTCAAGCGGGACTGTTTTCGATTTATCCGATCATTAGTTTATTGGTCAAACAATTGATGCATAATCAAGGCCCAGTAACAATCGTGGCTGGATTGATTGCCTCTCTACCCGGAATTTCGATGTTCATGACTTCCTCAATCTGGGGCCGCTTGGGTGATAACCACGGCACGCACCGCGTCTTGATACTGGGAATCGTATTCTCTGGTCTGTTATATTTCCCCCAGGCGTTCACGACGAGCGTGGTCATTTTAGGAATCTTACGGTTCTTAGTGGGGGCTGCCAATGCCGCTGTTTACCCAACGATCCAAACGATGTTAGCCAAGGAAACGCCTAGTTCCTTGACGGGAATGGTCTTTAGTTTGAATCAAGCGGCCCAAGCGCTCGGTGCCGTTATTGGTTCAATGATTGGTGGGATTATCTCAAACGTCTTTGACTATGGTGGCGTGTTCATTTTTAACGCTGCGATGTTATTAACCGTGTTAGTATTAATTATGTGGCGGGTGCCAGAATTGCGTTGGAACTCCACGAATCCGCACCCCAGGGAGGAAAAATAATGGCGAAGAACTTAAGAATCGTAGAAGTAGCTGATAGTGGGATTGCTGAAAATGTTTTGGCCCAACGTGCGATCGACGTTTCGCAAAAGCAACTCCGTGACTTACTCTATCAAAGTCAATATAAATCCGAAAATCAGGGGATTTACGTTGCTAAGTATCGTTCCTATCATCCAGATTCGGATACTTACGATGCGGAAGAACCTTATGATCAATATTTGGAACACTTGATCGATGATTACCTGGCTGATTTTGCAACCGAACGGGCTGCTGCTAAGGATCATTTTCATCAGGAAATGTCAGTCGGGTATTACATCGAACTCTTTGTTGCCAAGCTTCACCGTAAGTTTGAAAACCACCAGGATCAAGATTCATTAGTGATGGTCGATGGTTACGAAAAGGAACTCAAAGAATTAAAATAACTAAAAAAGCTGATGCTACTCAAATGAGTAACATCAGCTTTTTATTTAGTATAGATCATCACTGCTCTTTTTGGCTTTTTCAATATCACTTTGGTTGTATTTCGCAAAGTAGATAATCGTCATGATGGCTAAGAATATGATCCCGATGATCAATGGGACCCGCGTTGCATCGTTAAAGAACATGAAAATAAGCGTTAAGATCAAGAAGAAAATCGTGATGTAATTCGTATATGGAGAAAGGGGCATCTTAAATGGATGGCCCTTCATTTCTTCGGGGTGCAACCTTCTGAACCGAATTTGGCTGATCAAGATGACGAACCAAGGCACCATTCCAGGGAGCACACTCGAACTATAGACCATTACGAAGATTTCACCAGCACTCTTGAAGAAAATTGGGAGGATGAAGTTTAAGATGACCCCAACAAAGATTCCTAGTGAAATTGCACCGACCGCATAGAATGGCACTCCATGGCGGTTAATCTTCAAGAAGCGCTTTGGCAACTTGTGGTCTTCGGCGAGTAGCAATGTCATCCGACTGGCACTGTAGATTCCAGAATTAGAACCAGAAAGCGCAGCGGTCAAGACCACAAAGTTAATGATTCCAGCCGCAGCCGTGATTCCGAGCTTAGCGAAGGTTTCCACGAATGGTGAACCAATTTCACCGATCTTATCCCAAGGGTAGATACTAAGGATCACAAAGATCGCTCCAATGTAGAAGATCAAGATCCGACCGATCGTGGATTGAATCGCTTCGATCAATGATTTCTTAGGGTTGGCGGCTTCACCAGCAGTGACCCCGATCAACTCAATTCCTTGATACGAACCCAATACAATCGCGAGGGCAAAGAAGAAGCCCTTGATGCCACCGGTAAAGAAACCGTACTTCCAAATGTTACTGATGCCGACTGGATGACCACCATGGCCGAACCCGAAGATGATGACCCCCAGTCCAGCAATGATCATTAAGACGATCGTAACGACCTTGATCATGGCGAACCAGTATTCGAGTTCCCCAAAGGCCTTAACGGAAATTAGGTTCGCAACCGCTAGTGAGATAATGGCGATCAATCCTGGAATCCAACCAGGTAATCCTGGCCACCAGAATTTACAATAGGTCCCAATCGCAATCACTTCACTCATTCCAACGACAATGTATTGGAAAATATTGCTCCAAGCGGTTAGGTATCCGAAAACGGGGTGCATGTACTGGTTCGCAAATTGGGCGAATGATCCAGTTACGGGGTGAACATAGAGCATTTCACCGAGCGAACGCATGATTAAGTATAGAAAAATTCCTGCAATCGCGTAGTCGATCAATACGGATGGTCCTGTCCAACCAATCGTAGATGATGAACCCATGAACAGGCCGACCCCGATTGTTCCTCCTAACGCAATCATTTGCATATGGCGGGGTGCGAGGCCCCGCTTTAAATTTGAATCTTTTTCTGACACAACTAAACACTTCCTCAAATAAAGTCAACAGTACAATATTAATGAACAACTGTTCATTTGTCAAGGATGAATAAAAAAACGCCCCTGGCTAAGCAGGGACGCTGTTTGAATTATTTATTTATCAAAAATTTCTTTTCCTTGATTCTTACGCCGTTGTTCTAAATCGCTTTGGTTGTACTTAGCAAAGTAAATGATTGTCATTACGGCTAAGAAGATCGCACCGATAATTACTGGTACTCGCGTATCGCTGTTGATCACCATGAAGATCAAAGTGACGAACAACACGAAGAGGGTGATGTAATTAGTGTATGGAGACCAAGGCATCTGGAATGGATGGCCTTCTAGTTCTTCTGGATGCAACTTTCTGAACCGCATTTCACTCACTAGGATCACGAACCATGGGACCATCCCAGGAAGGATACTAGAACTGTATACCAACACGAAAATGTCCGATGCGTTCTTAACGAATAGTGGTAAGACGACGTTCAAGATGACCCCAACGAAGATTCCGGCTGAAACGGCCAAGACGGTGTACAATGGCACCCCGCTCTTAGTGAGTTCCAAGAACTTCTTAGGTAACTTGCCTTCCTTTGAAAGCAGGTAGGTCATCCGACTGGAACTGTAGATCGCGGAGTTAGAACCAGAAAGCGCAGCGGTCAAGACCACGAAGTTAATGATTCCAGCAGCAGCGGTGATTCCAAGCTTGGAGAAGGTCAACACGAATGGTGAACCTAACGTCCCGATCTTGTCCCATGGGTAGATGGAAACGATCACGAAGATTGCTCCGATATAGAAGATCAAGATCCGACCGATCGTAGATTGAATTGCTTCAACGATTGACTTCTTAGGGTTATCGGCTTCACCAGCTGTTACCCCAATTAATTCAACCCCTTGATAAGAACCCAATACGATGGCGAGGGCGAACAAGAAGCCCTTGATTCCACCAGCGAAGAAACCGTTCTTCCAAAGGTTACTAATTCCAACTGGGTGACCGTTGTGGCCGAACCCAAAGATGATGACCCCTAGGCCGGCTACGATCATTAAGACGATCGTAACGACCTTGATCAATGCGAACCAGTATTCAAGTTCTCCAAATGACTTCACGGAGAAGAGGTTCGCTAAACATAAACTGACGATGGCGATCACTCCAGGGACCCACCCAGGGAGGTTTGGCCACCAGAAGTGACAATAGGTACCAATCGCGATCACTTCACTCATTCCGACTAATACCCACTGGAAGATATTACTCCAAGCGGTTAAGTATCCGAATACGGGATGCATATAGAGGGTCGCGAATTGAGAAAATGCCCCAGTAACTGGGTGCACATAAAGCATTTCACCCAGTGCACGCATGATGAGGTATAAGAAGACCCCCGCCAATGCGTAATCTAACAATACTGAAGGACCGGTCCAATTGATCGTGGAGGAAGCCCCCATAAATAGTCCGACCCCGATCGTTCCACCAAGGGCAATCATTTGCATATGACGAGGAGCTAACTTACGTTCTAGTTCTTCGTTCTTTTCTGACACATTTACACCTTCTTTAAAGATTTTTAAAAATTGTAATAGTATCTTACAAGAAGACCCATTATTTAGTCAAGTCGATAAAAACTAAAAAATAAAACTTAACACTTTCTATTCTACCCTAAAAACGAATGAATTTGTATTAAATTCTGAAATAGTACGGAAAAAGGTTAAAAAGGGGACAAAAAAAAGCTCCCTCAGTGGGGAACTTTTTTATTTATTCTTGATTATCAATTGCGGTTTGTAGGCGGTTTTGAATGTCTTGGACGTTCTTGAGCGCTTTTTTGAATTCTTCGTTAGTGTAGCCCATCTCATTTAGGCACATTTCTGTACAATTGGTAATTTTACCCTGTAGCTCTTGGCCGTGTGGAGTAAGCGATACGATCAGACGTCTTTCATCTTGTCGATCGCGTTTTCTAGTGATCCAACCTGCTTTTTCTAAGCGTTTTAACAGTGGGGTTAAAGTCCCGTTAGTTAAATCAAGCTCCTTGCTTAACGTATTAACGGTTACGCCATCTTTTTTCCAAAGGGTCAATAAAGTAATGTATTGAACGTAAGTTAAATTAAATTGCTTTAATGGTTTTTGGTATAACTTATTATATAACTGGTGGGTTCTAGATACTTGGAAACAGAGTTGTTTATCTAAATCGATACTAAAGTCCACAATATCTCCTCCTGGCTTAATTAAAAATTTTGAACGTACTATTAATTATACCAGAAAAATAGTGAATTTTAACGCTTTATCGGCTTCATATATAAAAAGAGACATAAAGCTAAAAGTGTAAATATAATCCCATAGATAAGGCTTCCTGAGATTGCTTCTGGACGGTATAGCTTAGTCAAAGTATGGTTAATTGGTTTGATCAACTGGTTTTCAACCATTAAGAAGTTGAAGGGTTCCCATTTTAATAGGCGGTAGCGGTAAACGAATAAAAATCCGATCCAAGCAACCCCTAGACCACCATAGTTAATCCCGATTCCAGTCGCAACGGCCCCTAGTTGACTCTTGATGCCTCTAAACAACACCATGAAGAAGATGATCATCGCACTCATGATAAACATGTGAATCGCATTCCCGTAGATAACGGTATTGAACTGGGCGAATGATTGCATCCCTTGCCCCTTAAATAGCGATACTTGAAGTCCGATCACTAGGGCAATGCTGATTAGCAAGAAGAAGCCATATGATACGGCCAAGAAAATAATTTGTGCTAAAAACACGATTGCTTTGTGATGGCCTTCGTCAATTAACTTAGCGAGAAATTCACGGGTATGGGAACTTCCGAACGAGAGGCTAGCAAGAATCATCATTAACATCCCAATAACCACGTTAGCGGTCCCGAGTGATTGAAAGAAGTTATCGGCGTTGATTAAATCACCGAACGCTCCCCAAAAAGCGACGATGATAATGTACAGTGCTAAAATCGCACCAAAGATAAGCGTGAGCTTGCCCCGCTTGGCAAACGTTTCTTTAATAGCAGTAAACAAAACGCGGACCTCCTGATCCTAGTAAAATCTAATATTAATATAATATTTAGAGTTTATCACTTTTTGATATCCAGTCAATAGAGATTAGATTGCAAACAAAAAGCTTAAATCATTATTATGAAATGATTTAAGCTCGGGTGGATTAGATATTGCGTTTGTTAAAGATCAGGTAGCCCAGGGCGATGAAGATAATTCCATAAACGAATGCTCCTGCTGTAATCATTTTCAAGGATAGGTGGGTTAATTCTTTGAATGCGCTTGTATCGTATTGGTTCTCGACCATGAAGAAGTTAAACGGATTATATTTGACCCATTCATACTTATTGATCAAGATTGCGAGGAGCTGACTGATGATCTGGGTGGCGAAAATGGATGCGACCCCAGCTCCAATCGAAGCCCCAGAGCTTTTGGCAATGTTGCTGATCAACAATACGAAGCTAGCGATTAAGAATACATAGATCGCTTGACCAACTCCTGCGTTGACCATTTCTTTAATCATGTGGTCGCTAACTGCCGTATTGTTAAAGAAGATCAATTTCAAAACGAACGTGAAGCAATTGTTAACGATGACAATGATCGCATAGATCCAAACGAGGGTGATGATCTTGCTTAAGTACACCTGGAGTCTAGAGTATTGTCTAGCCAATAGGTTTTTGATGGTTTTATTAACGAATTCATTGGTAATGATCGTACTAGCAATCACGACCATGATGATTTCAACGATCGATCTCGATTGCCCATTGGTGGTTAAAAATTCAGTGGGGCTAATGATCTTGAACTGTTTGATCGCGATTGTAATCAATAATTGATAGGCCAACAATAAGATCAGTGAAATCCAGATCGATTTACCCTTGATGGCCTTGTAGCCTTCCTGTCTTAGTAGCGTGAACATTATTTTACCTCCTTTTGATTATCAGCCGTTAATAATTTGAGTAGTGATTCTTCCAAGTCAGCGCTAGCCATTTGGACATTCGTAATTTTAATTTGTGCGTTCACCAAGACGACTAGGACATCGTTCAACGTGTCTTGCTTAGCGGGCACTTCAACTTTTTTATCGTTAATGCGGGCATCGAAGCCAGCGCTTTTCAATACGTTAGCTGCTGCATTAACATCGGTGGTTTCAATCTTAACTAATTGATTGTCACTTGAAAGGAAATCAGCAGCACTGGCTTGTTTAACCACGCGACCGTGATTGATGACAACGTATGAATCAGCGATCCGAGCGAGTTCATCTAAGAGGTGACTGGAAATCAAAATGCTGATTCCACGGCTCGCAAGCCTCAACAAGAGGTCACGGAGGTCATGGGTCGATTGCGGATCCAAACCATTCATTGGTTCATCTAAGATCAGTAATTTGGGATGGTTCAATAACGTAATTGCGATTCCTAATCTTTGGCGCATCCCTAATGAGTACTTCTTTGCCTTCTGATTGGCGAATCGTTCAATTTGGGTTTCCTTCATGATTTGATGGATCTCTTCCTTCGTGGTCTTGCCCTCATTATAGAGGTGTAAATGTTCGATCCCGGTTAAATTATCATAAAGGGCGGGGGTTTCGATCATTGTCCCAACGCTTGCTAGTGCCTTGCGATTATGCTTAGTCAGGGTTTGATCATCAATTGTAATCTTGCCTAGGCTATAGCTCGTCAATCCCACGATCGTTTTCATAATCGTCGACTTACCAGCCCCATTCGGTCCGATCAAACCAAGGATCTGCCCGGCTGGAATCTCAAAGCTAACGTTATGGAGCACTTGCTTGCGGCCATATTTTTTATTCAAGTTAATTACTTCTAAAATTGCCATTTCACTTCTCCTTTAGTTAATTACTTATGTAACTAACTATATCATATTAGTTTTAAATAGCAACCTTTTTATTTCATAATCGTAATAACATGTAATTAACCTGTAATATTTTGATAACGATTGCGTAAGATTTTTACTGTAAAGTATAAAACATTGAAACGAACGAATAAAATCATGGATACGAATCTCAAGGAGGAAAATCTTTCTTATATGTTAATCAAAAAAATTGTTTTTACTATTCTAGCTACCGCCTCAATGTTTGGCTCATTTATCGCTACTTCACACGAAACTGAAACCACTGCCAGTGCAGATGCTACGACGACTTTATCAAAGAGTGACGCAGCTGCTAAGAAATGGATCGCATGGCACGAATCAAAGAACTCATACACCGCCAGAAATGGTAAGTACTATGGTAAATACCAATTGGGAATTGGTTTATTACATGGTAACTACTCAGCTGCAAACCAAGAAAAGGCTGCTGATAAATACGTTTTAAGTCGTTATGGCAGTTGGTCAAACGCTAAAAAGCACTGGTTATCACATAACTGGTATTAAAATTTAAATAAACCTTTAAAGGACCATGTTTATTAATAAAACATGGTCTTTTTTTTGATTTATTGAGTATAATAGAACTAATAATTATTAGAGAGGATTTTTTGTCATGGATAAGATGCCTGCTTTTTTAAACAACAAAAAATACCTACTGATCAATGAAATTTTGAGTGCGATTACCCATGGTATCGGGGTCGGATTAAGCATTGCAGCTGCGATCGTTTTGATCGTTCACGGCGTCCATGAGGGTGGGGCGATGCGGATTACGACCTTTTCGATCTATGGGGCGTTGTTGATCATTTTTTATTTAGCATCAACGCTCTTCCATAGCCTATACTTCACTAAGGCTGAACACGTTTTTCAAATTTTTGACCATTCGGCAATTTACCTGTTGATCGCTGGGACCTACTTACCATATTCGTTGGTAACGATTGGTGGGAAGCTAGGCTGGGTGATCTTCGGGGTGATTTGGTTCATGGCAATCTCAGGAATCATCTATAAGTCGATCTGGATGGGTAGGTTCAAAGTGGCTTCGACCGTAATCTATGTGGTCATGGGATGGTTTTGTGTGCTAGGCATCCATCGTTTACTTCAGGGATTGGGTTGGCATGGGTTTATCTTATTGCTGCTCGGCGGAATCGCATTTACGGTCGGCTCCGTCATCTATAGCTTTCGGGCCATTCCGTTTGGTCATGTCATCTGGCATATTTTTGTAATGATAGGCACGATTTTAATGTATTTTTCAATTTATTTTTATGTATAAATATAAAAAGAACTTTGATCACTTAACTGAAGTAATCAAAGCTCTTTTTATTTTGGTTCGAAGACGTTTAAGATAACCACGCCCGCGATAATCAAGGTGAGTCCTAGCACCGTGATGATTGTAATTTGATCCTTCCAGATCAGAACGGATACGACGGTCGCTAAAATCAGACCAACACCGCTCCAAGTGGCATATGCAATGTTCAATGGGATCTTAATCATTGCGATTGAAAGGAAATAGAAGCATAATGTAAATGAAAAGATTGAACCTAATGCTGGCAACCAGTGGGTGAACCCCATTGAGGCCTTCAATAGGTTGGTCCCGATCATTTCACCAATTATTGCTAAAAACAAGAACAGGTAGTAATACATTTGCATGGCTCCTTAATTAGCATTACAAGTTCATTATAGTACAGAATATTGGGCTTGGGCATCTTTTTTGTATTTTTTACTGCTTTTAACTTACAAAAAGTAAGTTGTTGTGTTATGATAGTAACATCAAATCAAATTAGTAATATTCAGGGAGGAATTTACCATGAAAAAAGAATTTTTAGACTTAGAAAAGAAGCGTCGCACGATTTACGCATTAGGTAAAAACGTTAGCCAATCACCAGAAGAATTAGTACCATTCTTAGAATCAGTAATTAAGGAAACTCCTTCAGCTTTCAATAGCCAATCCACTCGGGTCGTATTTGCATTTGGCAAGTACCAAGACAAGGTTTGGGATATCGTTGCTGATAACTTGAAGAAGGCCATGGGAAGCGACGAAGCATTCGAAAAGAACTCCAAGGCTAAGATCGATGGCTTTAAGAACGCTTTTGGAACGATTCTTTGGTTCACTGACACTGACGTTGTGCACGGCTTAGAAGAACAATTCCCAGCTTACAAGGATAATTTCTACGACTGGTCCGAACAAGCTCAAGGAAACGCTCAATACGCAGTTTGGACTGCCCTTGCTGAAAACGGAATTGGTGCTAACCTTCAACACTACAACCCACTAATCGATGCTGATATCGCTAAGGAATTCGACATTCCTAAGAGTTGGAGACTTCGTGGTGAAATGGACTTTGGTTCAATCGAAGCCCCAGCTGGTGACAAGGAATTCATGGAAGACAGCGAACGTTTCCGCGTCTTTAAGTAATCGCCTCAATAAATCATTAGTGATCCTATAAATAATGCTTAAAAACCAAAACTAAAATAGTTTTGGTTTTTTTGTTGAAAAAATTGACATTAGATGAAATTATGTAATATAATTCTATTTAACATGAAATTGATTCAATTTAGGGGGATTAAATATGACAAAGTATAACTTTTCAAGCAGAGTGCCGTTGACCAACGATAACCCATTTGGTGAAGTATTGACCGTTGCTAGTAAGCCTAGCATTGTTTCATTTGCAGGTGGACTACCTGCACCAGAACTATTTCCAGTAAAAGAGATCAAGGATGCCGCGGATTACGTACTCGACGAATACGGGCAAACCGTTCTTCAATACAGCGTTGCGCAAGGAAACTTACACCTTCGTCAATTGATCGCTAAGTATATGCGGACGCGTTGCTTAGATGAAGATCCTGCTAATATGTTAATCACGACCGGTTCTCAACAAGGATTGGACGTCATTGCTGAAATGATGATCAATCCAGGCGACGTAGTCATTAGCGAACGGCCGACTTATTTAAGCGCACTAGATGTTTTTAAGACCTATGGTGCTGAAACGGTCGGCGTTGACGTTGATGAAGATGGGATGAAGATGGATGAATTAGAAGCCACTTTAAAGCAACACCCCACTACTAAGATCGTCTACGTGGTGCCTAATTTCCAAAATCCGACTGGTAATTCAATGTCGCTAGCTAGAAGACAACGCTTAGTCGAACTAGCTGACCAATATGATGTCATCGTAGTTGAAGATGATCCATACGGTGCGATTAGATACGCAGGGAAGCAAATTGCACCGATTCGCTCCCTTGATAAGAACGGGCGGGTCATTTACACCGGCACGTTCTCCAAGATCTTAGCACCAGGTTTGCGCATGGGGTGGGCTAGTGCTGCTCCTGAATTGATTGCCAAGATGACACTTTTGAAGCAATTTGAAGATGTGCACACCGATAACTTTACCCAATACGTGATCGCCCGCTACATGGAACACAATGATATGCAGGCCCATATCGATCAAATTACCGAAGCATACCATGCACGTGGTGAAGCAATGTATGCAGCAATTCAAGAACACTTCCCAGTAGGGACTGAATTGACCCATCCAGAAGGGGGCATGTTCCTCTGGGTGAAATTACCAGGCAATCCAGATATCGACAGTTTGTTCGATGAATGTATTAAAAACAACGTTGCCTTTGTACCAGGCACACCATTCTTCCCTGATAATCCAGAAACGAATACGATGCGGATGAACTTTTCGAACCGCTCAGTTGACGAAATCAAAGCTGGAATCAAGGTGATGGGTGCGGTCATCAATAAAATGCTAGTTAAATAATCGAATTTTTAAACGACGGTTCTAATGGGCCGTCGTTTTTACGTTCTTTACACCGATAATTTACAAGTCCTTTACCTTCGGCTGATACAATTAATCCGAAACGGAAAGGGATGGAATTATGAAAATAGATCGAAGTCGGGTAAAAATTTTGGCAATCGTCATCACGATGGTAGCGGCGATTACGTTCGTTAACTACCAAGCATTGGCTAAGGTGACTAAGAGCGCCCAAAGTAAGGAACAAGAATGGACTGCGCGCGTCGATAAGTTCGCTAAGCAACGGGCTAGTCATCACTACGAAACGATCAGCTGGAACACTCGTGATCTGGGTGGTTATGTAGGAGCGAATGGCAAACACATTAAGGACGACGCGATTTTTAGAAGTAATGCCTTGAACGACATCAATCAAGCGGGATCGGACATGGTGGCGAAGTTCAACATCAATAAGATCATCGATCTACGTTCATTGACCGAAAAGGATGGGGTCAAAGCCCTCCCTGATCCAAATGAGGATGGCAATCAATCATCATTGTTGGCCAATGTGCAATACTTTGATTATCCAACCAATACGGCGGCGGAAAAGCAAAGCTATAAGGCAGAAAAGAAAAAAGAGGGGCAGATCTATACCTACGGCAAACCGTTCACCACGTATCGCTCGGCACGGACTTCTTATCGGGAAATCATCGAGTTATTGTTGAACAATCAAAACGGCGCGGTAATGTATCACTGCTTGAACGGCCATGACCGAACTGGACTAGTGACGGTCGTATTACTATCAGCGCTCGGCGTCGATAAGGATACGATTTACAACGACTATCTATTGACTAATTACTACCACCATAAGAATACGTACGTCGAACAAGTTGGCCAATTGGACCGCTTCTACGCAACGGTCGCTAAGTACTATGGCAACATGCAAAATTATATTCATAAGGGAATCGGCATTTCAGCCGCCCAGGAAAAACAACTTCAGGCTAAGTATTTAACGAAATAATAAAAAGCACTTCACCAGGGTTACTGATGAAGTGCTTTTTTATTAATGAGCATTCTTATTTAACTTGAATAATCTATCACCAAAACGGTGGCTGTGTTGTGGATATGGGACCAAGACCAACTTGCTGTTGATCAACTGGCCGAGATACACTTGTTCGATCGTCAGGTTTTGTTTATTGACCTGATCTTCGACCCACTTTTCATCCCGATGAATTCGTTCGAGCACGGATTCGTCGACCTTACCATCAGTAATCAATGGGTAGCGAATCGATTCGTCGCCGTAACTAGTGATCGTCATCTGGCCGTTTTGTTCGAGCACGGCGCTTTTAACGTCTTGGAAGCTTCCGATGTTTTCTAACCGCAGCTTAAACGCTAAGTCCGAACCAGACATCCCGTTCTTCAAGGCGTTATCCACGATGATATTACCATTGGCAATAATCTTTTGGGGATTCCCAGTCAACATTCGCTTGAAGAAGTCCGACTGCCGAACGAGCAGTTTACTACCAAAGATGATCAATGACCAGATCAATAAGACGATGAAGAACTGCAAGATCGTGATCGCATCATTATAGATCATCCCACCGATAATCCCACCAAGAACATAGTTTTGTAATTGGTCGATGGCATTGGACGGCATCAAGTTCCCCTTCCCTGAGAGGTTGATTTGAATTACTAACATAATGAACCCGATCAATAGTTTCAACGCCAGTTCAACGTAGACGTTGTTCAAGAAATTAAAGCTAAAGTGATTGGCAGTTATGTAATTAGGCTTGTTGTAGACCAGATTAGTGGGCGTCAAGCTATAACCGCTTTGGTCGTTGTTAAAAGTCACTTGGTAATATTGCTTACCGGCTTTGATCGTCATCCCATTTTGCAACGTCGTCGAATTGGCGTACATTTCGGAAACGGGGACGTGCTTTTGGGCACTGATGTTTTTCAACACGGTCGCCGTTTGGCCAGACTGGCTAGAACTGGACTGCATGCTCACGAAATTACTGACCTGCAGACTGGCGAATAAAATAGCTGAGAAACTCAAGACAACGAAGAAGTCACGATACTTCAGGTTAGTCCGATTCCGTAAGTATAAAATTCCTAAAATGATGAACGCGATCACAAACGCTGCTGCGACGATTGATAGCCAAAACCCTAAATTACTGAAATTTTGGGTTAAATAATGGTACGAGTATAAATTCATTAAAATTCACTTCTTACCTAAAGATTTGATTTACATATTTATTATAATCGAAACGAGACGATTTTTCTATCAAAGTCGAATAATCATTATTACAAAAATGGACGCATTTTGTAATTTTTCTTAATCAAATTGCAACTTAGTTGAATTCTTCCCGTAGTATTGATTCTTTATAATGAACTTATTCAATTAAAGCAAAAATAAAAAAACGAAAATGGAAAGGGAATTATTCAACTATGATTAACGCTTTAACTAAACGCCTCTTGGTAATTTTAACCGTTGCAACATTGACCATCGTTGCCGCTACTTTTGCAGGGAGCAAAGCAGTCCATGCTGATTCAGCTGGCAAAAGCCAAAACTTTGACCAGATGTATCGTTTGGCTAAATCAAAGCTAGGGACTCCTTATTCTTACGGTTCAACGGGGCCTAGTCGCTTCGATTGTTCAGGATTCACCCAATACGTTTATAAGGCTGGTCACAAGAGCCTAGCTAGAACTGCCCAAGCTCAATACAACACGACGAAAAAGATTGCGGCAGCAAATCGGCAAAAGGGTGATTTAGTATACTTTGGTTATAGCAAGCATAGTATTTCCCACGTTGGTATCTACATCGGTAATGGTAAGATGATCAACGCCCAAAACCGCGGGGTCGTCATCGAAAACGTTTCCTCACCATGGTGGCACTCAGTGGGCTACTCACGTCCATAATAAAATTCAAATCCAAAACGTCAATGGAGCTATCCATTGGCGTTTTTATTTTTAACAAATTAAGGGTGGAATGGATTGTTTTTATTTTCTGAACGAGGTTTGCTATAATTCATTTAAAGAGATGGGGTAACTACTGAAATGGAAAAATTATATTGGGATATAATTAAGTTTAACGACAAAAAATTATATTTTACCGTAAATAACAATGGGCTGAATTTTATTTCAGACTCAGATCAACACATATCGCAAATCTATGACTTCTATCCAAATGGCCAGTTCGAATTTCGCAACCAACGGGATGTGACGACTGGATATGTAGAACGCTTTGAAGACTACATCCTAGGTGAAGAAAAGCAGCTGGACATACCCATCGACATTAGCGGGGCGGGCGATCCTGCCTTACAAAAGATTTGGCAGCTGATTCGAACGATCCCGTATGGTTCGTTCATGACTGCTGAGGACGTTGCTGAAAAGGCGGGCGTCTCTGAAACAGTCGTGATGCAAGCGGTTACTGACTCGCCGTTAACGATGGTCATCCCAGTCCACCGGGTCATCTGCCCGAATAACATGAACAACAGTATCCGCGGGGGTTCAGCAATGCGTTCGCAATTATTAGAGATGGAAGCAATGAATGGATTAGACGATCTGGAATAGGGGTTTCATTATAATGAAAAAATTAGTAGCATTATTATCAACGGCGCTCGTTGCAGTCACACTAGTCGGGTGTGGCACTAATCACTCGCAAAGCACGGGGACTACCGCCACTAGCGAAACTAAGATTACCGCCAGTCAATTACCGAATTTAGATTATTCATCTGGCAAGCAGGCCGTCGTCGAGGTCAACGGGGGCAAGAGTACCTTAGATCCGACGAGCTGGCGGACCAATAAGATCGAATATGCAAATTTAGATTCGCATAATCGGACCTCAGCCGCGAATACGGCATACTTAGAAAAGCGTAACGTCGCTGATGGGGCGTTGCGGACACGGCAGACGGTATATCCGACGGGCTGGCACCAAAAGTTCGTCAACAAAGATGCGATCATTAACCGTGGGCACTTGATCGCCTACAGCCTATCAAAGGGAATCGATACCGATGGGAATTACCAGGCGAGCCTGCAGTCGGGCGATCAAAATAATTTGAAGAACCTCTTTACCCAATCGGCATTCAGCAATCAAAAACTACAGACGATCTATGAGACCCTGGTCAGAAACGCCCTGAAGGATAACCAAAAGGTCGTCTATCAAGTCCAACCGATCTTTAGGGGCAGCGAATTAATGGCCCGCGGGGTTCATTTGCAGGCCATCTCGACGAATCGGAAGCTCGATTTTAACGTTTACTTGTTCAACGTCCAACCAGGGATTAAATTCGATTACGCCACGGGCCGTTCGCAAATCGATAATACGATGAACGTTCCAGCACCAGATAAGGTCGGCTACTATCAAAATGGCCAACGCCATTATTCGACCGTTAGCAAGCTCTTGGCTGGCTATGCGGCCTACAAGACTTATCAACACTACCAAAAACGCAGGACGGAACGTCAATATCAAACCCATTATAGTGATAACCGCAGCACCTATAAGTCCCATCGGATCTTTAAACACCGTTAGCAGCTTTGCGTGTATCAAATGATTGACATATTTTCAATAATCGTTAAGATAGTAATTGTAGTTTAAATGAAGGGGGATTACTTGAATGAAAATTGTAATTACTGATGAAGCAAAGGCCAAGATTACAAAAGTTGCTGATCAAAATTCCAAGCTCCTGTTGAGCTTAGATGATGGGGTCGGACCATTCTCAGATGTTGGTTCCTGCGCCGTTGACACCTCTTTTGATTTGGTGGTCGTGGATGCTGATTTCGCTACCCCAGACTTTGATAAGGCACTCGACAGTGACTTGGGTCCCATTTACTACAAGGGCTATTCAGGACAATATATCGATGCTCCGGGTCTAACGTTGACGGTTCAATACAACCAGTTAGCGTTGAAAAACGACAGTGGATTAATCGATTCCGCCATTGCAATTCTCGATAAAAAAAGTGTTAAATAACATGCCTTAAAAACTGATTTCGTTTGAGATCAGTTTTTTTGTTGCCCTGAGTCGCATTAGTATAATTAATCGCTGATAATTGATACAATATGCTTACTAATTAATAATAAGGAGGCTGTTTAAATGGCAAATATTCTTGTGATCGGTGCCCATGGACACGTAGGTAAACTGGTGGTTTCAAAGCTATCGCGAGCTGGTGATCACGTGTTCGCAGGCTTTCGTGATGAAAGTCAATTCACGACCGTTGCCAACCTAGCGCACGTAACGCCAGTAAAGTTCGACTTGCTGGGCGGCCCTGAGGCAATGGCCAAAATCATGACGGCCCATTCGATCGATACTCTCGTCTTTAGTGCGGGCTCTGGTGGCAACACCGGTGATGATATGACGCTTTTGATCGATCTAGACGGGGCGGTCAAGACGATGGATGCTGCTAAGCTCGCGGGGATCAAGCGCTACGTGATGGTCAGTGCCGTTGCCGCCGATGACCGCAGCTATTGGGCTAAGACGGGGGCGTTACAACCATACTACGTGGCTAAGCACTACGCCGATCGTTTCTTAAAGGCAAGTGGACTCGACTACACGATCTTACGGCCAACGATGCTCACCAATGATGCGGGGACTGGCAAGATCGCGGTCGATGGGGATCGCATCGGTGGGTCAATTCCCCGTGATGACGTGGCATCAGCAATAGTCGCAATCTTAGCGAACCCGAATACGAAGCAGCACATTTACGAAATTACGAGTGGGGATGCTCCAGTCAACTCGGTTTTTCAAGTTGAGTAGTCTCCTTAGTTATGGTAAAGTAATAACAAATAGCTAGTTACAACGAAAAAACGTCCTAGTCCAGCGATGGTGACCAGGGCGCTTTGTTATGTAAACACCATTGTATGGAGGGAAAAATATGATTACAGTTAGCGACATGGGACTTCAGTTTTCTGGTAAGAAGCTTTACGAAAATGTTAATTTAAAATTTACGCCCGGTAATTGTTACGGGGTGATTGGTGCCAACGGTGCTGGTAAATCAACATTTTTAAAGTTGCTTGAAGGCAAGATTGAACCCACTAGTGGTAATATCTCGATTGGCGAACACGAACGGATGTCTAGTTTGAACCAAGATCACTACGCATTCGAAGAGTTCACCGTCTTGGACACGGTGATTCAAGGGTACAAAAAGCTCTACGAGATTATGAAGGAAAAAGATGCCCTCTACGCTAAACCCGATTTCTCCGATGAAGACGGGGTCCGCGCTGCCGAACTCGAGAGCGAATTTGCCGAAATGGACGGCTGGAATGCCGAATCAGAGGCTTCCCAACTCCTGCAAAGCATGGGGATCCCAGAATCGATGCACGACTTAAAGATGAGTGAATTGACCGAGGGGGAAAAGGTGAAGGTTTTACTCGCCCAAGCCCTCTTTGGTAAGCCCGACATCTTATTATTAGATGAACCGACCAACGGGTTGGACAACCACACCGTTGAATGGTTGCAAAACTTCCTGGCTGACTACCCCAACATCGTGATCGTCGTTTCCCATGACCGTTACTTCTTGAACCAAGTATGTACGATGATGTGTGATGTCGACTTCCAAAAGATCCAAATGTACGTTGGGAACTACGACTTCTGGTTGAAATCCAGCGAGCTCGCCAACAAGATGCGTGCTGATTCCAACGCCAAAAAAGAAGATCAAATCAAGGAACTAAAGGAATTTATCGCCCGCTTTAGTGCCAATGCTTCCAAGTCCAAGCAGGCGACTTCACGGAAGAAACAGCTTGATAAGATCACCCTGGACGATATCAAGCCGTCTTCACGGAAGTATCCATTCATTAATTTTGAAAAGGAACGCGACCTCGGTAACGACCTGTTGCGTGTGGACAAGGTTTCCAAAACGATCGATGGGGTCAAGATCTTAGATAACGTGACCTTTACGTTGCGGCCAGGTGAAAAGACCGCCATTATCAGTCGCAATGACTTGGCGACCACGACGTTAATGCAGATCATCGCAGGTGAGATGCAACCAGACACGGGCTCCGTTACCTGGGGGCAAACGACGAAACGGTCATATCTACCTAAGAACTTCAATGCTGAATTCGACGGCAGCGACCTTTCGATCATGGACTGGTTGCGCCAATACGCCCAAAAGGATGAAAGCGACAATACCTTTATCCGTGGCTTCTTAGGACGGATGCTCTTTTCTGGCGAAGCCGTTGATAAAAAGGTCAACGTCTTATCCGGGGGTGAAAAGGTGCGTTGTATGCTCTCCAAGATGATGTTGCAAAAGGCCAACGTCCTCTTGTTCGATGATCCGACTAACCATTTGGACATGGAATCGATCACCGCATTGAACGACAGCTTGATCTCATACCCAAGCTCGATCATCTTTACTTCCCATGACCACCAATTCATCCAAACGATTGCTGATCACATCATCGAAGTTTCTGATAAGGGGATCGTGGAACGGGCTGAGACCAAGTACGACGATTTCTTGGACAACGCAGATATTCAAAAACAAGTTGCAAAACTTTACTAATCAATCGGGAGTTGGCATTTGGTGTCTACTCCCTTTTGTTTTATAATGATTTCAATGGAGTTGATGGATAATGAAGCAAAAGTGGCAACTATGGGCCGCGATCCTCTTGTTGGTCGCGGGGCTTGCAATGTTAAGCATTGAACCCATCAAGACCGCATTGGTCGCTGGGTATCGGCCGACGATCAATCGCAAAGAGGTCCAAGCTAATCAACAACGGACTCAGCAGGCCAACTATAATATGAATCAAGTCAAGGCGGTCACGATGAATCAAGTCATCAACGCCCGCTTGCATGCTAAAAACGTTAAACTCGTTGGGCAAATCATCGCGCCTTCGATCAATTTGCACTTACCGATTGGCCTCGGGGTCGATAATGAAACGCTGATGCTCGCTGCGGGAACGATGCGAGCGGACCAAAAGATGGGGGAGGGTAATTATGCGCTAGCTGGTCACCATATGATCAACAAGCAGGCGTTGTTCTCGCCATTTTACAATCAGGGCAAAGTGGGGATGAAGGTCTACTTGACTGATATGCATAAAGTCTATGAATACCAGATCACTCAGCGTAAGATCATCAGTCCCTACGCAGTCAGCGTGGTCGATAATACCAAGCAAAAACTGCTCACGTTGATCACTTGTAACGATAGCGGAAGCAAGCGGCTATTGCTGCGCGGGCGGTTACTACAAACGATGAGTCTGAACAAGGCCCCCGCATCCGTTGTCAAGATGATGCATCAAAAGACTAATAACTATAATGTTTTAGCTGGATATTAATTAGTATCAAAAACATTTTGAATTCTCCTTAAGAAAATGCTATATTAATTATGATAATTCTTAAGGAGATGTACATATATGAAAATGAAAAAGACGCTTTTAATGACCGCCTTATCACTAATGCTAGTGGCACCGACCGTTTTAGAAGCCTTCAATACTGAGGCGCAAGTAACTGTTAATGCTGCTAAGAAGCATAAGGCTAAGAAACATACCAAGGTCAAGCACCATAAGAAGGTTAAGAAGACCAAGAAGGCTAAAAAGGCTAAAAAGAACAATTCAACAACGCCTGTAAATACCACCCCTTCTAGCACCCAGAACCAAAATACGACTCCATCAACGACGACGACTGCGAATAACAATACCCAACCAGCAACGACGCCTGTTAATAATGACCAAACCGCATTCAATAATGCCGTTAGCTCACTAGGGATTTACGCTAACCCAGGTGCGCAGAATAGTTACACTGTCGGGGCAGGGACACGCTTTAACAATGGGAACTACACTGACTACCGTGACTCATTAAATGCGATCACTTCTGACATGGGTTCGACCGATGCTTACGATAATACTAACTTCGGGAACAAGGCCGTAATGGTCTTCCAACAACAAGCTTCAGAATTAGCCCAAGCATTCAAGGGCCGCTTCTCCACTTATGATAACCAAGTCATTTCAGACGCTGCTTCAAAGGTTCAACAAAACTGGGCGAACGGTAGCACGACTGCCAGCGCACGGGACCAACAATGGAATAACATTGTGAACCTATTGAACGGCTTAAGTGGTGGTTTTAGTAAATTAAGTTAATTCAATTACGCAAAAAGCTCGATTACTTTCGGAATTGAGCTTTTTTACGTTCAATTTGCTATAATGGGGGCAATAAGGAATTTAGGTGAGATGAATGAAAAATATTGGAAAAAATAAGTTGCTAATTGCGCTGTTAGCGTCAACGGGCTTGGCATTCGGACTGATCAATGGAAACCACGGTCCGATCGCCCATGCCAAAACGGAAACCGTTGCGCAAGCCAAGGCTAACCTTAACCAAGCCACTGCGACCTTAAAAGCTGATTCAAAGCATCAGGGGTTATCGGCGACTTATCAATCAAGCAGAAATCAGGCGGCATCGAAGAAGCGCCATGATCTGAACAAGTATTATTCTGCCGAAAAGACCTACTTAAAGCTAGCCAAGTTATACAACGCGCGTTACTACTATGACTTTGACCGCGTTGGTGACTACGTAAAAGTGGCTCAAACTGTCAACGTTTATAACAACAAACGCTTTACTAGCCAGCACCACATCGGGCAACTAAAGCGTGGGACCAAGGTGAAAGTGAATCGGATTATTCACTACGGTAAGACGACACGGATCGAGATCGCTAACCACCACTTTATCACAGGCCTCAAAACATTAATTAATAAGATTCGATAATAAAAACGCCTCTAAATTGAAAAAATTTAGGGGCGCTTTCATTTCTGTGGTATAATTTAACAATTGTCAAAAACGACTTTGCAAAAATAAGTGATTTATGGTTATTTAATAAAACTCTTTTTCCCAGTAATGTATTGGTTACCAGTAACTTCGAAGACGGATGAATTATCAGAGGTAATGATCTTTTTAACCGTAATGGTCGTGCCTTTTTTAACCTTCTTGAGCCGATACTTCTTAACGAGGTGTTGGTTACTGTAAGTGTAAAGATTCTTTTTGGTGGTAATCGTCTTGAAGGTCCCATCAAATGAGTAGTAGTAATCTTCATTATAGTTATTTTCAGCGATGAGCACGCCTCGTTCAGCAGAGCTCAAACGTTTGTTAGCGCTACTGATGGCCTTTTTGGTCTTAGCCTTCTTGAGGGCCTTCTTAGCACTTTTGACCCGACTCTTTGCTCTGGCAACTTCGGCCGATTGGGTATCGTCAGCATCGCTGCTGGTACTATTCGCACTGCTGCTTTGGCTATTGGTAGTCGATGCACTACTGCTGGCAGCTGAGCTGGCACTGGATTGAACGCTAGTAGCGCTACTACTAGTGGCACTGCTGCTTTGTGCCGAACTAGCACTTGCTGAACTAGCGGTTGAAGAGCTAGCTGATGATGCACTGGAAGTCGTCGAACTAGCGACTGAACTCGTCGCACTGGTCGAACTACTGCTTGCTTCTGAGATCGACTTGTTGGCAAGCCCTAATACCAAATTAGTGGCACTGCTCATGCTTGGGACCAAGCCGTACGCACTGTTTAGGTAAGCCATTACTTGGGTGAAGGCAGATGATGCAAGGCTAGCGGATCTAGATCCATCGGCAATGTTACCGCCTGTGGTCGTAGCAGTACTAGCAATCGTAACGGCAACACTGATCTGGGCGTTCAATGCTTGTCCTGCAGATGCTAAATTATTGGCAGTGGTATTGATGAGTGCTGCCGTGGAGTATGCACTCGCAGCGTTAGAAGCATCATAACTAGCACTGATATTAGTGTTAGCACCGCGTTGGGCTTGGCTAACGGCTGTCGAAGCAGCACTCGCAAGGCTATTTACGATCGATACTTGAGCAGCCAGGCTATTGTTAGCACCAGAAACGGTGTTACTAAACACCGTTGTGTTGGCTAAGTAACCAGCTGCGGTATTATCGCTGGCAGTTGATTGGGTCGTGGCGGCCGAACTAGTCGTGCTATCAGCATTGGCGTTGACGCTAACGCCAGCTGCCATTCCTAATAGTACGACGGATGATAATACGAGCCATTGTTTTTTAACTTTGTGGAGAACTTTACGTTCCTGTGGGTTTGATTTTTGATTATTCATAATTAAGGACTCCTTATTATAATTAATACTTAAATCATTTATAACACAATCATTATTTAAATACTATCAATATTTCTTTACAAAACGGTTTTTTAAAAGTAAAAATTCCGTAATAATCATTAATTTTTACAAGATATGTTGTTATAATAAGTCGTAAGTATTTTTTGCATAATTGTAATAAATATGCAGGGATTCCTAAAAAAAGCGGGGTGAGTTGATGCTCAAAACTAAACATATGATTGCAGATGCATATTTAAAATTGGTGCGCGATAATTCGCTATTGAACGTTAATAACGATGACATCATTAATACATCTGGCATTTCACGAGGCACATATTATAACAATTTTGAAAGCCAACAGGATATATTAGATTATATTCAAGTGCAGATTGAACATGAGTTAGTGGCACCGATTCGGGATGGACTCGCTGAATTAAATGCTGCTAATTTGAACATGGAACAGGCAATCTCAGACATTGCCAAGGTGAGCGTTCCGTTCTTATATGCCCATTCAGACCGAATTATGGTTCTGAGTGAATGTACTTTAAATCACATTTGGGAAAATCCATTGATTGAAGTCTTTAAATCCTTTGTTGCTGCTAAAGCCAAGCACAATGGCATATCGACTAAGAATGTGAATATTATTTTGAACTACATTGTGATCATTATTGAATCCTGGATTACAGAACCCAATCCTGAGGATCCAGAGAAGTTCATTGCGGATTTTGATCAACTGTATAAACAAACAATTACGGGTTTAATTTAAGGAAAAGGATTGATTACATGGCAAATTCAAAACAAAAAATTGTTAATGCATTCTTATCCTTGATTAATCAAAAATCAATTTTGAATATTACTAATATTGATATTATTAATGAAGCCGATGTGGCCAAGGGGACTTTTTACCATCATTTTCATAGTAAGGATGACATTATTAAATATTCCGAATGTCAAATCGATCGTGAATTAATTCATGGTTTCGTGGACAAATATCGGCATGAGAAGAATAAGGAACTGACACCAGAGCTATTCGTGGAAATCTTTAGCAAGACTGCGATTCCGATCATCTATAAGAACCGTGATCAGATTCGAGTTCTCAATGGTACTGATGTAAACGAAATTTGGCAGCATTACCTAGAAATTCATTACCTGCGCATTATGAAAAAGCTATTCCCAGAGGATGATCTTTTTCACGTGCGGCTATTCATTAAATATGTTAATTTAATTATTTCACTATGGATTTCTAGCTTAATTCCAATGGATGAGAAAGAATTCCAAAAACGCTTCAAAGAGTTACTAGAATCAAAGTTACTGGATGCTAAAAAATAAGATTGCTACATATTATGTAGCAATCTTATTTTTGTCATCGCTTATTTCTTAGCACCTTTACATAGGCATAAATCAAGATGATTTCGACGGCTGAAAGAATGATTTCTAAGATCGTATTGAAGCTGTCAGAAAAATAATGCGTCAAGAAGACGTAGTGGATTAACAAGATCACGGCCACCACGACCAACGCGATTCGTAAAAAGTTGAGCTTACCCAATGCATTCACCTGCCTAGTTAATATCTTGTCTTTATTATACATGATTAATCAACTTGGTGGGCGTGCCAAATCTGTGCTAAGCGCTGCCTTAATTGCTGGTCATGGGCGAAGACATACAGCCCCTTGACCCCGCGTTTCATCAATACGTTCACCGAATTGAGCACTAACGTCTGCTTGACCTTAGCAAATACCTTCGGATCGGTGATGTCACTACGCTTCTTCAGTGATTCGACGTCAGTAAACTTACTGAGGTCAACATAGAGGTGGTCTTTTTCATCGATCTTGATCGGCGGCCCCAGGATAACGCCCACGTAGTTAAGGTCAAATCCCTGACAAGTAAACATCGAACCGACTTCATTAATGGTCGCGGGAATTTCTGCCCACGGGGTCTGGGTATAATTATATTGGTCCCAGGGCATTTTAAAATCGCCTTCAACGACGTAGTGTTTACCACCGTCAAGCGTCGATGGATAACCAGAGGTCGAAACGATCCGCGATAGGCCGACGCGCTCGTTTTGTTTGACCACTAGTTTGCGCATTGCTTCGGCATCGTCAAAGATCCGAAAGTCATAGTCAGCACCTAAGTCGCGTGGCAACTCGGTCAAAGTCCCATCAGTGAACGTATTGATCCATTTTACCAACCCATCGCTAGCGTTCATTCTAAACTGGTGGGTCAGGTGGTATTCGCCCACGGTGTAGGGAGCAATCAGCTTCTTCAGCCGCGCATCGGTCCAAAAACTCTTGGTCCGCAACACTTGGCGGTGGTCAAAGACTAAGATCGTAACTTGAGAACGCTTGATAATTTCGCTCAACTGGTTATCTTGGTAGAAATTATTGTATGCGTCGCGCCTAGAAAGCAGCAGGTGCGCCTCATCAATGATCGTGATGTCAGCATGCCCATCTCGCTTAGCCATCTGGTTAATAAACGAGGTCGGGCGATTGAAGTGCTTTTTTAAAACGTGGGCTTCCTTGCCAGCGATTTGTTTGTAGACCTTTAGGATCTCGGGATGGTTCACCAAAAAATAATTGTGGGTATTGGAGAGCGGCCCCTGTTTAGCAGCTGCTAATTGTTGAAAATCATAGAATAATTGACTTAAGATGACGCTTTTGCCGGTCCCAGCATCGCCATAAATGACGTAAACGGCGTGGGTTTGATCATTAATATGGTCAATTGTAAATTGCTTGATGCCATTGATCATTGCCTGCTGTTCGGCAGTGAGGTGATGGTGATCAGCAAGGAGCTTATCAACGGTTGAATTAGTCATAAATAATCCCTCCTGTATAAAAGATTTGGCTACAATATATTTAAAATTATACTAAATATGTCATATAATAGTATAAGATATTAAGGAGGTCCTTATCTATGAAAAAGAATTCAAATAAGGAACATTACAAATTATACAAATCCGGGAAAAAATGGATTGCAGCGATGATCATGACGACTGCCGTTGTGTCTGTCGACTATGTCGCAGGGCACGATCACGTTTCAGATACTTTTGGAACGACAGTGGCCAGGGCTGATTCGACTCAAAGCCAAAGCAGTGCTGACGATCAATCCGCAAGTAGTGCTGCCACCACTAGCCAATCAACTAGTGCTAGTCAGTCTACTGGCAGCGATGCCGTTACTACGCAAAGCAGTAGTTCCGATACGACTGCCAACGTAGCCGCTGATAACGATTTATTATCATATCGGATCGCAGAAGTTTCTGACACCCCAGCCACTGATTCCGCCAATAGTGTCGCTAGCTACGCTTCTTCGGCTAGTGCTACGGTTTCTGCTAACGCAAAGGTTGCCAGCAGTGCTAGTTCATACGTTGCTAGTGTTAGAGCAGCAACTTCCGTAGAGGGAAAAGCATATGAAAATGATAACGTTAACAGTGCGTTTGCATTACTAGCGAGCGTTGATAGCGTCAATAACGAATCCGATTCACTAGTATCAAACATTTATAATTCATATGCATCAGCATTCTCATACGCTAGTGCCAATGCATCGGGCGCCGATCGATCTACGGCCGAAAGCATTTTAGGGTCACTCTTCAGTAATCAATATTCCCCAGCTGCTTCTGCTCGCGATAGTGCGATTGGCGATCGGAATGGTTTCAACAATAGCCTGGGCGCATTTAATACTGCCCCAGCATATCCTGCCACGAGCTCTGCCAATAGTGCATCCGCATTGGCCAGCAATGCAGTCGTGAATGCCCCTAGCAATGCACTAAGCAGTGTCAGCAGTGCAGCCAGCCTGGTCGATAGCGTCGCTACCCTTGTGAACAACAGTGGGAAGCGTTCGAACAGTGCAGCAGTCGATGCGGCCGCTAGTGCTGCTAGTTCAGCGAACAGCGTTACGAGTGCCTACCAATCAGCAGTTAGTTCGTTAGCTTCAGCCGAGAGTGCATATTCTGCAGCCAGTGCATTTGCTGCTTCACAAACGGCTGGCAACCCCGACAAGAGTTCTGCTGAGGGGATCCTAGCATCAGCATCATCGGCAGTGGCATCCGCTTCCAGTACGGCCGCTCAACTATCGAGTGTGAATGATTCACTGCAATCGACTTGGAATTCGATTCAAAATACTGAAGACACTTCATCTGCAACTAGTTCTGCCACGAGTGCTTCTAACGTGGTGAGTTCAGCGAGTGCAGCCGTTCCAGGCTCATCTTCAGCAGTAAGCAGTGCCAGTTCAGTGATCGCTAGTGTCGGGTCATTGGTCGATAAGAACGGCAAGAGTGCGGAAAGCTCTAACGTTGCGGTCGCCGTAGCTGCCGGTAGCGATGCCGCTAATGCCGCCGCTTCAGCTAGTGCTGCCTTCAGTGCTGCCAATAGTGCATATTCCGCTGCCAGTGATTTTGCTGCTAAGACTAGCGCAAAGTCAGATCAAGCCAGTGCTAAATCGATCCTCGCATCGGCTGCGACTGCATTATCTTCAGCAGCTAGCGTTGCTTCATCACTATCGACTGCCAATAGTGCGGCCCAAAGCGAATTAAGCTCGATCCTAGCTCATTCTGATGCAGTGGCTTCTTCATCAACGACCTCAACGGCTTCTTCATCAGCTGATAGTGGCTATGTCAATTACGTTCATTCTAACGGTTACCAATTGTCAGGAGGATTAAGCGTTGCCTCATCAACTGGGAATGACTCGGCTAGCTCAGCAACGCAATCATCCACGAGCGCATCTTCATCAGCTGCTAGCGTTGTCCCATCAACAACGTTCCCACAATATGAAGAAACGGTTAAGCCTGATAAAGTTTCAGATTCGCCAGTCTTTAAAAAGTCCAATAAGCATGCCAAGGTGACTAAAACAGCGGTTAAGAAGGCTAAGGATGCTGTTACAAAGGCTAAGCAAAAGTTAGCTAAGGCTAAAACCACTAAGGCTAAAAAGACGGCTGAGCAAAGAGTGAAGACCGCAGAAAAGAAATATAAAGCCCTTAACAAGGCATATAAGGATCAATAATCGATCCATTTAAAAACCAGTCTTTTAGAGACTGGTTTTTTTATTATCTAAATTACATATTTTTTACAAAATAATGATATGAATTAATTTTGTTTTAATAATACTAGTGATATTATTAAATTATAAAATGTTAAGGAGGGTGTTAATATGAATCAAAATTCCAATAAAGAACACTATCGTTTATATAAGGCTGGTAAGAAATGGGTTGCCGCAATGATCATGACTGCTGCGGTCGTGTCCGTCGGCTATGTAGCTAACGATAATACCTCAGCTAAGCCATTTGCTACTGCGGTGGCTAAAGCAGACGTAACAGTTTCAGACGTTACATCCACTGCTGATAACGCTTCCACTGCCGCTTCCGATGCTGCTGGTTCAAGCAGTGCCGCTTCCGATGCGGTAAGTTCATTTAGTAGCTATGTTGCAAATGCCTCGACTGCCGTTAGTAACAGTGGTCGCTACTCTGCCAGTTCTCAATTGTCTGATGCCGAAAGTTATCAATCGAGTGCTCAACCAGTAGTAGCTAGCTATTACAATGCAGCTAACTCAGCAAAGGATTCATACAATAGCGCTTCCAGTGTCGAAAGTACATATGCTTCATCAGCTACTTCTGATGAAAAGAGTGCTTCAAGCTACACCAGTGCTTCAAGTACAAATGTTAAAACTTCCGGTGCGGTTGCTACTTTAACAAGTGATGCAAATTCTAAATCATCTGAATTTGCTTCTTTGGAAGCGGTGTTAGCAAGTCTCCAAAGCCTGCCATATTCAGCAACTAGTACTGCCAATAGTGCTGCCTCAGTAGTTGACTCTGCTAGTAGCACCATTAGTAGCGCTGCCACAGCGGTCAGCACTGCCCAGTCCGTTGTGACGAGTGCCAAGAATTCATTGGACGATCTTTCTAGTGGTGACGTTTCAAATGCATATAGTTTAACTAGCACGGCAGCTAGTGCAGCCAATGCAGCTAGTGCAGCGTTAAGTTCCGCTGCTCAGGCTGAAAGCGATGCCAGTGTAGCAGTTTCCAATGCCGATTCAAGTGAAAAGTCTTCTGCGCAAGCAACCTTTAATTCACTATCAAGTGTATTTAATACTTTAAGTAAACCTGTGCAATCCGTTGTTAGTTCAAACAGTGCCGTTCAAAGCGAATTTGCATCGTTATTCTCAGCCACCGCACAGGCTTCCTCAGTAGCTAACTTGATCAATTCATTCGAAAATGATCAAATATCAACATTCAGTGTTATTAGTAGTGCCAATTCAGTTGTGGCAAGTGTCGCTCTACTAGGTAACAATGCGACCGCAACGGATAAATCGACAGCTTCTGCAGCGAAGTCACAAGTGACTAGTGTGTATAACTCGTTAAAAGCAGAAGAGAGTATTGCTACTAGTACGATTGCTAGTGCAACTGCCGCTGCTTCTGCCGCCATTGCCAAAGCGCCTTCAGGGGCCGATAAAGCAAACGCAAGTTCTTTATTATCATCGTTATCATCAAATGATATTAGTAGCAATGATAGCAGTTTATCGGATCTATATAATGTAATGGTTTCTAGCTATAATTCAGCATTTCCAGCACCGACGGCTAGTCCAGCGACTACCACTACGACGACCACTGATAATAACTCATCAGGTTACGTAGAATATGTCAAATCAACTGGGAACTTGCTATCGGGGGCTGCGACACCTAGTTCAGCATCATCAACGCCTTCATCGACTAGTGCATCTCCATCATCGACGCCTGCTTCATCTGCAACTAGTTATGTACCATCGACTGATTTTCCAGACTCGGAAGCACCGCTCCAACCCGATTCACTTTCAGAAAAGCCAGTTATTAGTGATACTTCCACCCAGAAGCCTCATGATGATCAAAAGCAAACTCAAACGACTACTGATACTGATAAAACCAAACCTAAGTCAGTTAAAACAACAAAGGGGACCAACGGGAATGTAAAGCACCTGCGGAATGTTAAAACAACGAGTGTTACTAATCACCAACAGGTTAATCGGACGCAGTCAAATGCTAAGCAATTACCACAAACTGGTGAAAGCAATGTTGCTAAACGAACCGCATTGATCGGTTTATCAATGCTCGTGGTTTCAGCTGCCTTGTTTGGATTATACAAGCGGCAAAAATAGTTCGATCAGATACATTATTTTCGTACAGAAAATCCGTTTCCAATTTTATTTTTGGAAACGGATTTTTTATTGGATAATGTGCTATACAGCGGTTTTTTAACAATAATTTTACAAATACAATTATATACATTTTTTTCAGATAGTGATATCATATAGACATGATATAGTTTGGTTACATAAACCTAGATTATATAATTCTATATAGAAATTTTAGGAGGTTTTTTCTTATGAAAAACACTAACAAAGAACACTACCGTCTTTACAAGTCCGGTAAAAAGTGGGTTGCAGCAATGGTCACTACTGCAGCTTTAGTATCATTCGGTTACGTGGCAACTAATGCTAACGTTAACGCACCATTTGCGGTGACTGCACATGCGGATACTTCAGCTTCAGATGCTGTTAAGGCTGCAAATTCTGCAGCTTCAGATGCTACTACAGCTGCTACAAATGTTAATTCTAATTCAACAAGTGCTGCTTTATCATTAGCATCATCAGCTGTATCATCAGCAGCATCAGCTGTATCATCAGCAGCATCAGTTGTAGCAGCATCATCATCAACAGATTCATCGGCATCATCAGATGCATCAGCTGTATCATTAGCATCATCAACTGTATCATCAGCATCATCAGCTGTATCATCAGCCTTTGCTACATCAGCATCAAATGCTGCAACAAACGCTTTAGCAGATGCTGCAAATGCCGCAACTTCTGCATCATCTGTAGCAAGTTCTGCTAATTCCGTTGTTGCATCAGTAGCAAGTGAAGGTAGCAGTGCTACTCTTTCAGAAGTTGCATCAGCATCAGCAGCTGCTTCTGCTGCATCAGCAGCTGTTTCTTCTGCTAATTCAGTATCAGCATCTGCAAACTCTGTTTATAATGTAGCTGCTCCAGTATTATCAGGTAGTTCTCTTTCTACTTTAAATACCGCTTCACAAGCAGCAGCAAATACTTTAACATCTGCTACTTCTGTTGCAAGTTCAGCAAGTTCAGCATTTAGCTCAGCTGCATCTGTTTACGCTAAGACTGCTGGATACGTTAACTACGCTAACGCAAACAACAACAAGTTATCTGGTGAAACTTCTTCAGCAAGTTCTGCAACTAGCAGTGCTGCATCAAGTGCTACTTCATCATCAGCTACTTCATTTGTGCCATCAACTGATTTCCCACAATATGAAGCACCAATCAAGCCAGACAAGGTTTCAGACAAGCCAGTATTCAAGGCTGAATCTGAAAAGAAGGCTACTAAGGCTGAAGTAAACAAGGCTAAGAAGGCTGTTAACGCTGCCAAGAAGGCTGTTAAGGCTGCTAAGACTTCAAAGGCTAAGAAGACTGCAGAAAAGAAGTTAGCTTCTGCTGAAAAGGCTTACAACAAGGCTTACAAGTCATACAAGGGTTAATCTTTTATTTAATCTAAGTAAATTAAAATAATCTAATTTTTGATTGAGCTGATCATGTTTTCATGATTAGCTCTTTTTTTTATCCTGATTATCAATATATTTGTAAACTTTAAACTATACATTGTAAATTCTTAGTGTTAGTATATAGGTACAAAATATAGTTTAGTTACATAATTTAGATGCGTAAATATCGAGGAGGTAATTCTATGAAGAATACTAACAAAGAACATTATCGTCTTTATAAATCTGGTAAAAAGTGGGTTGCTGCATTGGTAATGACTGCTGCATTCGCTACTGCATTTGTGGCAACTCCATTTACGGCATCGGCTGCTCCTGATGCTGCTCATACTGTTTCTCTTACTGATGGTTCAAATGGTAGTAGTGCAGATTCAACTACATCATCTGCAGCATCAGGTGCTTCATCTGCATCATCTACTACTTCCAATCCATCATCTAGCGCTTCCACTCAATCATCAGCTAATAATAATCCTTCAAGTTCAGTAAATGATAGTTCGACTAAAACAGGGTCAGACAATAATTCTGGTAACACTGTAGTATCAACATCATCCGCTTCTACTAGCGGTTACGTAAGTTATGCTAATAGTGTCAGCAAGCTCTCTGGTGATGGTTCGACCGCTTCTTCTGCAAGTTCAACTACAGCATCTAGTGCATCATCAACCGCCACAAGCTCATCAGCTACTACTAGCCACAAGGCCAAGAAAGCTAAAAAGGCTAAGACGACCACAGACACTACTGAAAAGAAGACCAAAAAGACTACTAAGGCAGAAGTCGATGCAGCTAAGAAGGCTGTAGATAAGGCTAAGAAGGAAGTCGCTAAGGCTAAGACTAAGAAGGCTAAGGCTGCTGCTGAAAAGAAATTCAAGGCTGCCGAAAAGAAGTACAACAAGGTCGAAAAAGCTTACGCTAAGGATCACAAAAAGACCACCAAGAAAGCTAAAAAGACCACTAAGAAAGCCAAAACAACTAATAAAAAGGCTAAGAAAACTTCTGCAAAAAAAGCTAAATAATTCCTACTAAACTATATTTTGTTTCTAGAAGCGACTGGGTTGCCAGCCGCTTCTTTTTTGTTCAATTTGCCAAGCTATTGTAAAATAAACTTAAATCATAAATTAAGGATGCTATTCATGAAAAAATTTACCTCAATGCTGCTATCAATCGTCATTATTACTTCATTATTTGAAATCGCAAGCTACCAAGACACTGCACGGGCTAAAACAACCACCGTTTTTTATCCCTCAATGGCTAGTCAGTATCTACCGAACCTAAAAAACGGGAAAACCTATCAATACAATAGTGATAATAATCGCTACGTCCTGACTAATTTTCCCCAAAACGAAACTGATACCACGAATGCACTTGATAACAATGTGATTGCGAACTTATCTGATTTCAAGGTCAAATTACTGCGCCAAAAATTAGCGTCGTGGGGGGTGAAGTACTACTACGTTCAATTTGCTAATCGCGAGCGGGGCTGGGTCCAAAATCAAGACCTACACCCAGTCGGTTTTTTAAAGCATCTTGTGAACAGGAAACCACAATCATACTCTCAGGTCGCTAAGGCAGCGTTTAACTACATTAACTACGTCCGCTTAAGTCATGGGATTAGTAAGTTGAAGTGGGATTACGCCTTGAATCGAATCGCTAACGTGCGTGCAAATCAGTTATTTACGACCGCTAATCATAATAATGAGCAGGGGTATCCGTATCGTTATCAAGTGGCCAGTCAACTGGGCTATCCCAACTTAGTTAATCACCTCGGCGAGAACGTGGCCAAAACGCCAGATTACGTCGGCAGATCCGTTCAACAGGGGGTAATCCAAAACCTGAATGCAATGCTGTATGAAGATAGTGGGCCATCACAGTGGGGCCATCGGAATAATATTTTAACTTCGCACTACACTAAGATTGGGGTCGGCATTGAGTCTAGCAAGGGAATGTTATTAATCGCATATGTTTTTGAATAAAAAAAGCTGGCGGCTGCCAGCTTTTGTGTTCATGATTCAATTAATTTTGCAGGGTGCCAATTGCATTAGCCATTTCAGAGAAGAAGACCTTTAAATTATCCCATTGGGCGGTGCTTTGTGAATCGCTGCTGCCTACGTCGATCGCACTATTCGTTAATGCATCACGCATGTTCGATAACTTGGTGTTTTCATCAGCTGAAAAGCGATTTCGAAAGGCAACGTATAATGATTGGGCTGCCATTTGCGCATTAACGGTATCAAGGGTTGAATATTGATTATTATTATTCATATCACTAACAATGTCATTGAGTGAAGCCGAAATATCACTGTATTTGCCATGATTATAATTAGGGTTATCAGTGGTTTCCGTAGCGTATGGGTCAGGGTTACTAGTTCTATAGTTACCAAAGGCCTCTGGATGGTCTTCAGTAATCTCATTGTAATTATTGTAATCATTAGCAAACTGATCTGCTGAATTAGTAGTATTCGAATTATTACTATCGGTGTTATTAGCAGTATTCGAATTATCACTGCTAGTGTTATTAGTAGTATTCGAATTATCACTGTTGGTGTCATTTGAGTTAGTGTTAACAGCAGGGGTAGCCTTATGCTTCTTCTTATTAACCTTCTTTTTATTGACCTTCTTTGCTTTCTTATGGTGCTTTTTAACTACCTTTTTATGCTTCTTAGCAGCATTGACAGTGGTAGTGGGTTCGATTGCACTTAATACGGTGGGAGCGATTAAACTAACTGACAAGATCCCCGCTAATAACATTTTTTTAATTTTCATATATGTACATCTCCTAATTTTTATTCATTAATTAATATATCATTCATAATTGTGATTGACAAATTAAAAGGCCACCCGTGTCGCTGCACTGGTGGCCTGAAAATGATTATTTAGTTAACTGTGCGATTAATTCATGGATCGCTTTGACGTACTTATCGAGCCGCGCCATTGCTTGGTCTTTTGATTCATCTTCGACCCCTACGTAGAACTTCACCTTTGGTTCGGTCCCAGAAGGGCGAATCGTGATCCAAGAACCATCAGCAAGCCAGTATTTTAAAACGTTTGAGGAAGGCATGTCGATTTCTTCTTGCTTGCCATTATCAAAGGTTCTCATGGCGGTCGCGAAGTCTTCGATCGCAGCCACGTGTTCACCAGCAAATGCAGTCATTGGGTCATCACGGAGTTGTTCCATGATCGCAGCCATCTGCTTTTGCCCGTCCAGGCCTTCGAATAATTTAGAAATCGTTTTTTCTTCGAAGTAACCATATTTTTGATACATTTCTTGGAGCCCATCGTATAGCGTCATGTCACGGTCCTTGTAGTAGGCGGCGACTTCGGCGAGCATCATCGTGGATTGAATCGCATCCTTATCACGAACGAATGGGCGGATGAGGTAGCCGTAGCTTTCTTCGAACCCAAACAAGAAGCTGTGTTGTTGGTTTTCCTCGAACAACTTGATCTGTTCTGCGATGTACTTGAAGCCGGTCAACACGTTTTTAGTATCAACATTGTAATGTTCAGCAATCTTAGTTGCTAGTTCAGTCGAAACAATCGACTTCACGATGATCCCGTTCTCAGGCAGCGTGCCAAGCTGTTGCTTAGCTTGCAAGATGTAGTTCAACATCACACTCGCGATTTGGTTTCCGGTCATTAACTTGTATTCGCCATCTGGTTGACGGACCGCTGCACCTAATCGATCGGCATCGGGGTCGGTTTCGATCAAAATGTCAGCGCCGACTTGCTTCCCCTGCTTGATGGCGAGGTCGAATGCTTCACGGTATTCTGGATTAGGATGGGGGGTCGTTGGAAATTCTGGATCAGCAATCGTTTGTTCGGTCACCATTTCGAAGTTCTTGAACCCAGCAGTCGAAAGCGCCCGCCGTCCAATGTTCTTGCCCGCACCGTGTAGTGGTGAGTATACGAACTTCAAATCCTTGCCGACGTTTTGAATTAATTCTTCATTAATATTGACCTTTTTGGCTTCATTTAAATATGCTAAGTCGATATCTTCCCCAACGACGCTTAGGAGGTCTCGTTCACGCAGGTCATGAATGTCAGCAGTTTGAATTGCGAAGAGGTCGCTAGCCTTGTGGGCGGATTCAGTAATGATGGCCGATTCCTTAGGTGGCATCTGGCCGCCGTCTTCACCATAGATCTTAAAGCCGTTGTATTGCTTAGGGTTGTGCGAAGCGGTGATCATGATTCCAGCGTAGGTGTGGAGATGACGGACGGCAAATGATAGTTCTGGGACGGGGCGGATATCGTCAACGATAAATGACTTGATGCCGTGTGCTCCTAATACTTGGGCCGAAGTGTACGCAAAGTCGCGCGATCCATAACGGGGGTCAAAACTAATTGCGACCCCGCGCGCCTTGTCAGCAGGATCTAATTGATCCATCAGCATTGCCAATCCTTCGGCTGCTTGGCGGACGGTATAGATGTTCATTCGGTTCAACCCGGCCCCGATGATTCCACGCATTCCGGCGGTCCCGAATGATAGGGTCGCACCGAACGCATCTTCAATTTTTGCTTCATCATTTTGCATTGCATCTAATTCACGTTTTAAATTCACCGGCATGTCTGCTTCAGCGTGCCATTGATCGTAAATTGATTTAATCTTCTCATCCATGTGTTTGATTCCTCTCTTTAGTAGGCTTTAGCGGTATGTAACTGTTTGCTGATTTAACACTTAAAATTATAATTCAAATCCAGAATTTAAGTCAATTCTAGCGGTGGCGAATTAAGAAAATATACGGGAACTTAAGTGATTTATAATCTAGATGTTACATAATTTATTATGTATCACATTATTAAGATTAATGGATTCATCGGAAAGATTGTATAAAATAGGTATTTTCATGTTATAATGTATCGTTGTCAATTAAATTAGCAAATTTTAGTTGGCTCAATTTTTCTGATTGAGATATCATAGATATTGAAACATCAGACATCCATGGTGACGATTGGGTCACTATGACAAATGGATATTAAGGAGATATTATGAGTACTTTTTCAATTATGGCTACCGCTAAGGCTGTTCCAGATAAAGTGGTAACTAATGATGATCTGGCTCAAATAATGGATACTTCCGATGAATGGATCAGTCGACGGACTGGCATCAAAAGACGCCATGTGGTGACAGATGAGACCAACACCTCGCTTGCGACAAACGTAGCTAAGCAATTATTAGCGAAGACCCACGTTAGCCCAGAGGACGTTGACTTTATCGTGGTCGCCACCATGTCTGGTGATCGATTAATGCCATCGACTGCAGCAGCCGTGCAGGGCCAAATTCAGGCTAATAATGCCTTAGCCTTTGACATTAGCGCTGCTTGTTCTGGCTTCTCATACGGGTTAGATGTGATGAATGCGCTGCTTGCGACCCATCCTGATTCCACTGGGATCTTGATTGGGAGTGAAGCATTAAGCAAGCTCATCGACTGGCACGATCGCACGACCGCCGTATTGTTCGGTGATGGTGCGGGGGGCTTGTTAGTTACTAACCGTGCGACTGAGACGCCTGGCCAATTCCTCAGCAGTCAGCTCAATACCTATGGCGCTGATGGGGATGCCCTGACAATGGGGAAGATTGCGAACCATTCGCCATTTGCGAGTGGAGCCGTTCAATCTGACCTGCCATTGCGCATGGATGGCCATCGCGTATTTGACTTCGCGATTCGGCGGGTCCCAGAATCCATTCGTGAGGCGGTAGCTAAGGCACACCTTAAGTTATCCGATGTGGACTTTTTTATTTTACACCAAGCGAACCAACGCATTGTTAAAAGCGTTGCCCGTAAGCTGAAATTACCATTTAACGACCGCTTCCCGATCAATATCGATGAATACGGAAATACTTCCGCTGCCAGCGAGGCAATTTTACTCGCTGAATTGGTGGAAGATGGTAAAATTAACCGTGGGGACATCCTAGTGATGACCGGCTTTGGTGGCGGTTTAACGACCGGAACTGTTGTAATTAAATATTAGAATTTAAATTTTATGGAGAGTGAATTAAAAATGGCAGACAAGAACGCAATTTTCGACAAGATCAAATCAATCGTAGAAGACCAAACTGATGATGTAAAGGCTGACGACATCAAGTTAGACACTAACTTCAAGGAAGACCTTGACTTAGATAGTTTAGATATCTTTGAAATCATCGACGAATTAGAAGATGAATACGATATCGAAATCGATAGTGACAACGACATGTCAACTGTTCAACAATTAGTTGATTACGTTGCTAGCCAAGTTGACGCTAACTAATTAGCTTTCTTCAATTAGGAGGGTTTGATTTTGAATCTCTGTTATTTATTTAGTGGCCAGGGAAGTCAGTTTGCAAACATGGGTCAAGACTTGTACCAGGCCGAACCGTTATATAAACAAACGGTGGATGAAGCATCAGATGTATTGAATTTAGACCTAGCCGATCCTAAAAATTTTGATGATCCAGCAAATGTTCAAATCGCATTGTTGACAATGAGTACTGGGATTGCTCGTATTTTAGACACCCAGTTACCAATGCCAAAGGCAATGTTTGGACTCAGTCTGGGAGAGTATAGTGCTTTGGTATCTGCTAAAGCACTTTCTTTTCAATCTGGACTAAAATTAGTTCGCGATCGGGCTAGATACATGGATGAAGCTGGTCAAGCAAACCCCGGAGCAATGGCTGCGGTCCTTAATTTGGATCCGCAGGTCGTTGCAGAAGTCTGCGACGGCATCGACGGGGTCTATCCAGCAAACTTCAATACTGTGAAGCAAACCGTTATCGGTGGGACAGCCGATGCGGTCGCAAAGGCAAGTGTAATTATGAAGGAAAAGGGTGCCAAGCGTGTCGTTCCGATCAAGGTCGCAGTCGCTTCGCACACCCCATTAATGCAACCAGCTAGTGAACAATTAGCCGTTCGCCTTGAATCGGTTGACTTTGCCGAACCTGCCACCACCGTGATGAGTAATACTTTGGTTGCCCCATTTACTAAGGATAATTTAAAGTCCACCCTAGTAGATCAGTTGGTCAACCCTACTCATTTCATGGGTGACGTCGAAGCAGTCGACCAAATGGGCATCGATGCCTTTGTGGAAATTGGACCAGGTAATACCCTGAGCAAGCTAGCTAAGAAGACTGCTAATCAAGCGATTTATAATATCGAAAGTGTTGATACATTGAATGATTTTAGAGCCAAATTGGAGGATTTCTAATATGACAGACAAGCGCGTGATTTTAGTGACCGGTGGGACCAAGGGAATCGGTTTAGCAACAGCTCAGCTACTAGCTACCGACCCCGCTAACTTTGTTGTCGTGAATGCACACCGTGCGTTGGGCGCTGACAAGACCGCTGAATTAAAAAAGCAATTTGCAAATGACATCGACGTTGTAATCGGTGACGTTGCGAGTGAAGAAGACGCGAAACGTATGGTCGATCAAGTCGTTGAAAAGCATGGTACCATTGATGGTTTGATCAACAATGCGGGAATTACTCAAGATAAGCTATTGACTAGAATGGGGACCGACTCCTTTGAAGCAGTGTTACGCACTAATTTAGTCGGGGCCTTTAACATGACTAAGTTTGCCATGAAGATTATGCAAAAGAAGCGGACGGGTTCGATTGTGAACCTTTCCAGTATTGCAGGCCTGCATGGTAACATCGGCCAAGCCAACTACTCTGCAAGTAAGGCCGGGTTAGTTGGTTTGACCAAGACGACTGCTCAAGAAGGGGCACTCCGCGGGATTCGTTGTAATGCCGTTGCTCCTGGGATGATCAAGTCCGACATGACTGATAAGTTAAGCGACCGCAATATCGAAAAGTGGGAAAAACAAATCCCACTCGGCCGCTTCGGGAGCACCGCAGACATTGCCGATGCAATCAAATTCTTGATGAACAATAGTTATATTACCGGTCAAGTAATCACCCTTGATGGTGGATTGACAATTTAAGGATAGTAGGAGTTTTTATTAAAATGGATGAACAAGATGTCGAGAAGTTAATCGATAAATTTGACCAATCCAATCTGACTGAATTACGGATTGAAGGTCAATTATACTTTAGTAAGTTAGACCACCCCCAACAAGTAGTTGCAGGACCAGTGGCTGCTAGTTCTTCTGAACCAGCCGCTGTAAAACAACCAGCTGCTGTTAATAACGACGGGGCTAAGATCAAGGCTCCGCTAGTGGGGATCGTCTACTTTGCACCCAGTCCAGAAAAGCCAGTCTTCAAAGAAGTTGGCGACCACGTTAAGAAGGGCGAAACCGTCTGTGTGATCGAAGCAATGAAGGTCATCAATGACGTTAAGAGCCCCGTTTCTGGAACCATTACTAAGCAATTAGTATCCGATGGGGACATGGTTGAATACGACCAACCCATCTTTGCAATCGAGGAGGACTAAGTCGTGAGTTTCGAAGTTGATAAATTTATCCCCCAACGCTACCCATTTCAAATGATCGATCAAATCGATGAAGTGCGGCCCGGCGAGGGTTCAAAAGCAACTAAGTACTTAACGATCAATGAATGGTTTTTTCAAGGTCAAAATAATCCCGTCATGCCACGGCCAATTGTGCTAGAATGCCTAGCGCAAACGGGCGTGGTATCGCTGTTATCTATGCCTGAATACAAGGGACGTAACGTCTTTTTCGGTGGCATCAAACAAGCAGAGTATCAAGACGACTTTAGACCTGGCGACAAGCTATCATTATCCGTTGAGATGACAAAGTTAAAGCACCAAATCGGTGTTGGTCACGGTACGGTGGTTCGCGATGGCGAAGTCATCTGTACCGCTGATCTGGTCTTTGCGATTGAATAAGTAAAGGATGGTTGGATGTTTAAGAAAGTGTTGATCGCAAACCGTGGTGAAATCGCGGTCCAAATCATTCGGGCGTTACGAGAAATGGGGATTCAATCAGTGGCGGTATATTCGACTGCTGATCGTAATAGCCTGTTTACCAAGCTCGCTGATGAAGCCGTTTGTATCGGTGGACCTCAACCAGGCGAATCCTACCTTAATATGGAAGCAATCATTGATACTGCGATCCTAACGGGTAGTGATGCGATTCACCCCGGTTACGGTTTTCTATCTGAAAACGCTGAATTTGCGGAAATTTGTGAACAGTGTCATATCAAGTTCATTGGCCCGAGTTCAGAAGTAATTGATTTAATGGGGAACAAGGCGCATGCCAAGGCGACGATGAAAAAAGCCGGCGTGCCCACGATTCCCGGGAGTGACGGCGCCGTTAAGACCGTTGAACAAGCCATCACAGCTGCCCATCAGATCGGCTACCCAGTCATGCTGAAGGCCGCTGCTGGTGGGGGTGGTAAGGGGATTCGTAAGATCGTCGATGACGATGCAATGCGCGAAATTTACCCGACCACCCAAAGGGAAATCAAACTATCATTTGATGACGATACCCTCTACTTAGAAAAGGACCTAAGCGATGCTAAGCACATTGAAATGCAAGCGATTGCAGATCAAGCGGGTCACATCGTATATTTCCCCGAACGGGACTGTTCTCTCCAACGGGGGCATCAAAAGATCATCGAAGAAAGTCCCTGTATGCTGGTGAGCCAAGACCAACGTGATTACTTAGGTTCGCTAGTGGTAAAGGCGATGCAAGAAATCGGCTATGAAAATACTGGCACGATCGAATTCTTGCTCGATGAACACAACATGCAATTCTACTTCATGGAAATGAATACCAGATTGCAGGTTGAACACACCGTGACCGAAGAAGTCGCGGGAGTCGAACTCATCAAGTCCCAGGTCATGGTCGCAGCGGGGGCGGACCTGCCCTACAAGCAAGCTGACTGTGCACCCAAGGGCTTTGCGATCGAATGTCGGATCAACGCCGAAAATCCAGCAACTGGGTTTACCCCTTCACCGGGTAAGATCAAAGCGCTGCGCTTCCCATTCGGGACGAAGGGCGTGCGGATCGATGCTGGGGTCGAAGCGGGCGATACGATTTCGCCATTTTACGATTCTATGATCGCCAAAATCATTGTGCACATGCCAACGAAGGCGCAGGCTGTCAATAAGATGCGGCGCGTCATCAAGGAATTCAAAATCGAAGGCGTGGTTACCAACCAAGCCTTTCTTTATGACCTCCTGGATGATGAGCACTTCAAGGCAAGTGACTTTAATAATATGTACATTGAGAATTCATTCTTGAAAGCGTGGTTGAATAAAAATGACACAACCAAATAACGAACCCGCCAATCATTACCAAGCGTTAATGGATCAAATCCCAGACCACCTCTTCGTGAAGTGTCCGATCTGTGGCGAAAGTTTCTATTCCAAGAAGCTCGGTCAGTTCAAAGACTGTCCTAATTGTCACTACGGTTTTCGGATTGGGGCGCAACAACGGATCAAAATGATCTGTGATGAGGGCTCATTCAAAGAAATTGATGCCCACGTCAAGGCTCCCGAACGCTTCAAAGATGACGCCAAATACATGGGCAAGCTAGCGAAATCACGCAAGGTTACCAACATGGACGAAAGCGTAATGACTGGGATCGGTAAAATCGATGATCAACCAGTCGGCATCGGGGTCATGGATTCGCGCTTCATCATGGGCAGCCTCGGGACTGCCACTGGTGAAAAGATTACGCGCCTCTTTGAAAAGTGTACCCAAGAGGGCTTACCAGTGATCCTCTTCACCGCCTCGGGTGGGGCGCGGATGCAAGAAGGAATCAATTCATTGATGCAAATGGCAAAGGTTTCAGCCGCAGTAGCTGATCACAGTGCTAAGGGCTTATTATACATAAGCGTTTTGACTGATCCGACTACCGGTGGGGTAACCGCCAGTTTCGCAATGGAAGGTGACATTATCGTCAGTGAACCGCACACGTTGATCGGCTTCGCTGGACGACGGGTCATTGAAAAAACGATTCAACAAGTCCCACCAAAGGACTTTCAAAGAGCCGAAACGCTGCTTAAAAATGGTTTCTTGGATCAAATCGTGCCAAGGCCAGCTTTAAAGGCGTTCTTAGCTAAGTTGTTAGCTTGGCACTAATCAAGGAGGACTGATGATGACAGAAAAACGCGCTTACGATCGGGTCTTGGCGGCTCGGAGTAGTGATAAAATTAGTATCCAAAAATTAGTCGCTGGGATTACAGAAGACTTTGTAGAGCTGCATGGCGACCGTGCTTACGGTGACGATCCTGCGGTTTACGCCGGGATTGGGATTTTGAACGGCAAACCAGTAACGATCGTGGGTATCCAAAAGGGGAGTAATAATGAAGAAAACCTCGCCCGTCATTTTGGTTCTGCCGAACCAGATGGCTACCGCAAGGCCCTGCGGCTGATGAAGGCGGCTGAAAAATTTAACCGTCCCGTCATTACCCTGATCAACACGCCCGGAGCATATCCAGGGGTGGAAGCCGAATACCACGGCCAGGGGTACATGATCGCCCAATCGATCATGCAGGGATTGAACCTGACCGTCCCATACATCAGCGTGATCGTTGGTGAAGGGGGAAGCGGCGGTGCGCTGGCCTTAGCGGTCGGCGATGAAGTCTGGGCCTTTGAAGACAGTGCTTATTCAGTGCTATCTCCAGAGGGCTTTGCGACGATCCTTTGGAAGGATTCAAGTCGCGCCAAGGAAGCTGCCGATCAAATGGGCTTGACCGCAGAGGAACTGCTCGCTAATCACATTATCGATCGGGTGGTTCCAGAGGTGAAAAGTGCTGCTGATCTAGCCGCCTTTAAAACCGCATTAGATGCAAAAATCAAAGAATTAGAAATTAAACCGGTCGATCAGCTCCTGGCTGATCGCCACGCTCGCTATCGGAAGTTTAACTAATGAATGGAGGAAATAAACTCATGGCTGGAATTTTAGATGGTAAAAAGATTGTCATAATGGGTGTTGCAAATAAAAAGAGTATCGCGTGGGGTTGTGCCCAAGCATTGTTGGATCAAGGGGCTGAAGTCATCTTGACCTACCAAAACGATCGGATGAAGCGTTCATTGGACAAGCTCTTAGCCGACGTCGACGTTAAGATGTTCGAATGTGACGTTGCAGAAGACGCAAACGTGGAAAAGACCTTTAATGCGATCCACGAAGAAGTCGGTAATATCGACGGGGTCATCCATGCGATCGCCTTTGCTGATAAGGAAACCCTTGAAGGCGGCGTTAAGAACGTCAAAAAGGATGGCTTTAACCTCGCCCAAGACGTTAGTGCCTACTCATTTATTTCAGTTTCTCGTTATGCCAGTGCCATCATGAACGAAGGCGGTAGCATTGCTACGCTTACTTACATCGGGGCCGTTCGGGCAATTCCGAACTACAACATGATGGGGGTCGCTAAGGCTGCTTTGGAAGCTGAAATGCGTTACTTAGCTGCCGAATTAGGAAAAGAAAAGAACGTGCGGGTCAACGCCATTTCAGCAGGGGCAATCAAGACGCTTGCCGTGACTGGCATCAAGCACCACGGTGACCTCTTGAAGATGTCAGAAGGCTTTACCGTCAACGGTAAGAGCGTGACCCCAATGGACGTTGGTAAATCAGCTGCATTCTTGATGAGCGACCTTGCTTCTGGAGTGACTGGTGACGTTATCTACGTTGATAACGGGGTCCACTTGATCGTCTAAGATGCTGCAATTAAGAATCGATTCGATTCAAAACCCACGCTACCAAGCACGGTTTAAAAGTGACAATCTTGGCAAAATGTATAATCCCCGTCAATCAATTGTCGGGAAATATTTGTTAGCCGACTGGCTCCAAGTTAGCCCGCAGGTAGTTGCCAGCGGGACGCTTTTTGACCACGGCCCGCACGGGAAACCAAGGCTAAAGAGTGGGGCGTTTGAGTACAATATTGCAAACTCTTATGATAAAGTGGTCTTAGCAGTTTCAGACCAGCCGATTGGCGTCGATCTAGAAAAGCTCAGGCCCTATGATTATCACCGCATCCACCGTGCATTTCGGCAGGATGAATTAGATTACCTTGCGCAATTGACTGGTGATGACCTGCTGTGGGCGACCTTTAAAATCTGGACGATCAAAGAGGCGGTCTTGAAGCTAGTCGGGATGGGAATTCCCGGCGGCATCAAGAGTATGCAAATTGACCTAACGACCTTTGCCCATGCTGATCGCTATGGCCAGTCCATTCGGCTAACACCCTTGTACGTGGGCTTTGATTACGTCGGCACCATCGCACAATTTGAAGAATAAAGCTTTTTAGGAGGATAATAATGGCTGTTTTAGATATTACTGAAATTATGGATTTAATTCCGAATCGTTACCCCATCTTATACATCGATCGGGTGGACGAATTAGTTCCAGATGAAAAAATCGTGGCAACAAAAAACGTTACGATCAACGAAAACTACTTCCAAGGACACTTCCCTGGTAACCCCGTAATGCCTGGGGTCTTGATCATCGAATCAATGGCTCAAGCTGCATCGATCTTGATCTTAAAGAGTGAAAAATACAAGGACAAGACCGCTTACATGGGTTCGATCAAGAACGCGAAGTTCAGAAAGATGGTCCGCCCAGGCGACGTGATCAGATTTGAAATCACGATGAAGAAGCAACACAGTAACATGGGAACCGTTGATTGTATCGCATTCGTTGGTGATAAGAAGGCTTGTCAAGCCGAATTATCATTCATCGTGCCTGATAAGAAGCGCCCAGAAGCAGAATAGGAGGGACCATTATGGAACATCGTGTCGCTGTAGTCGGGATTGGTGCCGTTACGCCACTAGGTAACGACTCCAAGACCTTCTTAGACAATATCTTTGCAAACAAGACTGGGGTCGCACCCATCACGCATTTCGATGCTAGTGATACTGGGATTACGGTCGCAGCCGAAGTAAAGGACTTCGATCCATTAAAGCGGATTCCAAAGAAGATCTCCAAGCGGATGGACGACTTTTCTCGCTACGCCGTTTATTCAGCTTTTGAAGCCATGGAAATGGCTGGCCTAGAAAAGGGCAGCTACGACCCAGATGACATCGGGGTGATTTATGGTTCTGGAATCGGGGGATTGACGACGATCCAAGAACAAGCCATCAAGATGCACGACAAGGGACCAAAGCGGGTTTCACCATTCTTCGTGCCAAACTCGATCATTAACATGGCCGCTGGGAACATCTCAATCAACTTGGATACTAGAAACATTAATGAAGCCGTTGTTACCGCCTGTGCTTCTGGTACCAATGCAATCGGGGATGCCTTCGAACGGATTAAATCCGGAAAAGCTACCTATATGATTACCGGAGGTTCTGAAGCTTCGATCAATGAACTGGGAATTTCAGGATTCGCCGCATTGACAGCCCTCTCTGATTCGACCGACCCACTGCGCGCTTCAATGCCATTCGATAAGAACCGTTCTGGTTTCGTAATGGGTGAAGGAGCTGGGACATTGGTCCTTGAAGATTACGACCATGCGGTAGCACGGGGTGCCAACATCCTAGCTGAGATCACTGGTTATGGGTCAACTGGGGATGCCTACCACTTGACGGCCCCTCGTCCTGACGGGAGCGGCGCCATCAAGGCAATGCAAGAAGCCATCAAGGAAAGTGACATGACCGCATCCGATGTTGATTATATCAATGCACATGGGACGGCAACGCCTGCGAACGACTCTGCTGAATCAGAAGGAATCGCCAAACTCTTTGATGGGGTCAACGATCACGTGATGGTAAGTAGTACCAAGGGTCAAACTGGACACGCACTCGGGGCGGCCGGCGCATTGGAAGCGGTCATTATGATCGGAGCAATGCAACGGGGTGTCTTACCGGTGAACGTGGGGATGTTTGACTTGGATCCAGAAGTCAAGACGACCATTGTGACTGATGAAAACAAAAACGCACCGCTTAATTTTGCATTGAGTAACTCGTTAGGCTTTGGTGGTCATAACGCAGTGCTTGCATTTAAGCGCGCTAATTAGTAAAATAATTAAAAAGCTAAGTTGTGCTGACCAGCCAATTTGGCTTTTTAATTTCAAAAACATGTGATTTTTTTAACTTTTCACTCTAAATTGAAGAATGATTGTGTTATAATACAATCACAATGTTTAAGGATAAACATTGCAGTAACCGTTATTATATTTTATTTTCTTACACGCTGGTTACGAAAATTACAGCAATATTAAAGTATGTTCGATATTGTACAAATCACGTATTTTTATGCTATAATACCAGTTGTTATGTAATTGTTGCATGGCGGTTACATAATGCCATTTCGGCATTTTGTTTTGTCCTGTATTAGCATATTAGAAAGTAAGGCAATCCTGCCTTGCAAAAATTATTTATGAGGTGATCTTTTATGAAGTTCAATAAGAACCAATATCGTGTTGCAAACGATAAAAAGGTTATGCATAAGAGACACAAACAATGGGTTGTATTATCCACTGTTGCGTTCTCCTTATTAACTTTTTCAGCTGTAGAAGCTACTTCAGCACATGCTGATAACGTTTCTGCAACTACTACAAATTCTACTGATAGTAGTGCTAATAGCTCAGCTACTTCCAGTGCTACTAGTTCAGCTACTAGTGCTGATTCAAGTGCTACTAGTTCAGCAAGCTCAAGCTCAGCTACTTCAAGTAGTTCAGCTACTTCAAGCTCAGCTAGCTCAGACGCAAGTGCTACTAGCTCAGCAAGTTCAAGTGCATCCAGTTCATCAGCTGCTAGTTCAGTTGCATCTGACTCTCCTGCACAAAAGAAGGCATACGACGATGCTAAGTTAAGCGCATTCCGTGCTAACTACGATTCCGCTAAGAGTGTTTACACTACTAGCGCTACTAAGGCAAACAAGGCTGCTTACTTAAAGGCTCGTGCTGCCGTTGATAACGTTAAGTACCTTTACGCACAAAAGTACGATGGTGCTAACGTTTTAACTTATAACTACAATCGGATCTTAGCTGCTGGTAACTACAAGGTTGCCCAAGCTGACGTTAAGCTTTCAGACGCTAAGACTGCTGCTGCTAAGAAGTCAGCTAAGAAGGCTTTAGCTGCTGCTAAGGCTAACTTAAAGACTTTCAAGGCTAACTACGCTAAGGTTGATAAGTTACGGAAGGCATTTAACAAGGCTGGTTCATACGACTTGAACGTTACTTTTGACGTGCCAGTTGTACCTACTAGCTCATCAAGTGCTGTTGTTTCATCAGCTGCTTCAGCTAACTCATCAGCTTCATCCACTGCATTAACTGATACTCAAGCATTATCAAATGCTTTCGTTAACGCATACAAGTTAGCACAAAGTGGTTACAGCTTCAGTGCTGCTGCTAATTCATTAGCTTCAGAAGTTAACAAGAACCTTTACGGTAATACTTTCAATGCTCAAAACAGCCAAGTAACTAGTGACTCCGCTGTTTACTACAACACTCCAGCTGCTATTAAGTACGCTCGTCTTCTTGATGCATTAGCTAACACTGATTCAGCAACTAGTTCAAACGCTGATTCAGTTGTTGCTTCAACATTTGCTTCACAAGCTGCTGAAATTGCTAATGCTGCTAGTGCTGGTTTAGTAAGCTCATCAGATGCTGCTACTAAGTCATCTGTTGCTAACGCAATCAGTAACTACGCTTCAGCTACTGGTTCATCTGCTGCTGTTACTGTTAACGGTACTTCAGAAGTTGTTTACCTTGGTGCTAGTTCAGGTAACGATGCTCAATACCTACCAAACTTATTGAGCAACGCTGCTAACTTATACTCTACTGCTGCTGTTAACCTTTCAGCTGCCGTTAGTGCTGCTAGTTGGTCAAGTGCTTCTGCATACGCAAGCCAAATCTTTGCTTACCAACTTGGTAACTTCTCAGCTACTCCTAGTGATGCTACTTCAACTACTAACTCATCAGCTGTAAACTTTGGTGACGGTGTATACAACTTAGGTTCAGCTGTTGCTAGTGTATTCGTTAAGGCTGGTAGTTCATTAGCTTCTACAGTTGGTGTTTCAAACACTGCTAGTGCTGCTGTTGTTTACTCAGCAACTTCAAACGTTTACAACCGTTTCGCTACTTTAACTTACGATCGGAATGTATACAGTGGTGTTGCTAATGATTCTAACGTAGTTGCTGGTTCCAGTGCTGCTGTTTCAAGTGCTGTTTCATTTGCACAATCATTAACTGGATCCGCATTTATCGGTTTTGATAATACAAATGTTGGATTAGATAGTAATGGTAGTGCAGTTATTTCTTATGGTAATAGTACCTATTCATTAGCTGCTGATGGTACTCTAGTAGCAAATGGTTCTAATTATACTCCAGCATCTGCTGGTATTTCAAATAATGCATATGTTGCTTTAGTTGCATTTACTAATGCTTCAAATATTGCATCATCTACTTCAGCTGCTTACAATGGAGCAAGTAGTGACGTTTATAACAGTGCTTCATCTGCTGTATCTGCATTTAGTAGTCTTTACAGTGAATTTTCAAATGCTACTGATCCTGTTTCTTCTGTTAAGAGTTTTGCTGGTAGTTCAATTTATAAGGAATTAATTAACTCTGTATTTTCAAGCACACCATACGACTTTGCTAATGGTGTCACTGCAACAAATGCTAGTGTTTACAAGAGTGTTGCTTCTTCAGCTGCCTCATCAGCTGCAGTTGCATTCTCATTGGCTAGCCTTGGCGGTGCATCACAGGCTTCAGTAACTGCTGATAAATATGCTAGCGTTGCAGCTTCTGTTTACTCAATTGCTGCTTCAGTATCTGCTAATAACGGTAGTTATTCATCATTTGTAAGTGCAGTTAACTCTTATGTAAGTAATCCTCCTGCATCATACAATGATTCAAAGGGTTCATCACAATCTTACAATGTTAAGAGTGTATACGCTTCCTTATTTGCATCAAATCCTGCATTGTCTGTAAGTTCTAATGGCAGTGTTGCTTCATCATTTGGTAACTTTAGCGATTCTTCAGCATCTTCACTTGTATTTACGTTTGCTGCTTCAGCAAGTGCATCAACTGCTTATGCTAAGTCATCAGCTTCAGTTGCTGCAAGTAGTGCAAGTGTAGCATACGCATCAGCTGCTAGTGTATTTGCTGCAGTATCTCCTGTTAATAAAGCTAATTCTACTTCAACTGCTGCTGGTTTGAAAGCTGCTCCTAGTGCTACTAACTCACTTGGATCTGCTATCGCTTCTGCTGCTTCGAATTCTAATGTTTACACCCCAACTTTATCATCTGCAATTAACTCAGCTCAATATTCTGCTACTGTTGCATTTAATGTTGCTGATGGTGCATACAACTCAGCATTTAGCGACTACGTAAAATACAGTTCATCTGCTGCAGCAAATGCATCCAACTCAGCTGCTTCAGCTGCTGCATCAAACGCTGCATCAAATGCTAAGGTTGCTATGAGTTCAGCTTCAGCTGCTAAGGTTAAGGCTGCTACTGACTTCTTTGCTGCTCCTACTTCAGTTGCTAACTCAGCTATTGCATCTGCTTCTTCACAATTGAACAACCAGATTTCTAGCGTAACTTCAGCTGAATCAGTTGCTACCGATGTATTTAACCCATACGGTGTAAGCTTCTATTCTAAAGATCTTAACAACTCAAACAACAAATAATAAGAATTAATCTTATTACGACGTTTAAATTAGTTTAATAAAACTTTTTTGTAAGGCTCTGACTTCGGTCAGGGCTTTTTTTTATCTAAAATTTTATTTTGGGATAAAAAATTGTATAATGAATTAATATAAATATGTTTTGCAAAAGAGGGATTGGAATGGCCAAAAAATCAAATGCAAATAAAGTTAGATATAAAATGTATAAATCAGGAAAGTTATGGTTAATTAGTGGAATTACGTTTGCGACGCTTGGGGCTACGGCTTTGTTTACTGCTCCAGTTGCTAGGGCGGATTCAAATGCTGATCAAGTTACCCAAACTAGTTCTGCTAGTGATTCTGCTGCCGTGGTGGTGGCTAGCTCAGCATCCGTTAGTTCGATTTCGGCTGTTAGTGCTAGCAGTGCTGTTTCGAGTGCGGTGAGCGTTGCTGCTTATGACAGTACCAAGTTGAATGCTGCCTCTGGAGCAGTCTTGAGTAATAGCGCTTCCGTTTCTGCTAAGATTAATAATTCAGAAGCCTTGATGACGAATACGATTTTGAATCAAAACTTCCACTACAATACGCCTCGCGGTTATTCAAATGATCTCCAGACGATCCTCCCCCATACCGATGGGAGCGGGAACGTTAATTACTATGACGTTTACTACCTCTATAATCCATACCCGAGTCAGATTCAATTTGCTGATGAATGGTACCATGCGACGACGACCGACTTTAAAACGTTTCAGGCCTACGACAGTGCTGACCCAACGGGGTTAAATAACGTTGCCATTCCTGATCCTGACTATCAAGATGCGAACGGCAAGGTGGGAGGCCAAATCGCTGCTAACAATACGACCGATGGAATTCCGTGGGAATACGCTGCGACCGGTTCGGTCCTTTATAATGACGGCCTATTGAAGACTGACCAGTGGAACAATCCGATCGATGCAAATGCCAAGCTCGCTTACTTTACCTCGTTTACCAGTACGGGTGATCAACAGACCTTCCTCGCCTACAGTAACGATGACCAGCAATTTCATTCTTACCGCTCGACGCCCGTAATGACGCGGCAGCAGTTCGGCATCACGGCCCAGGATTTTCGCGATCCCTACGTTGAACGGGTCAATAATAAGTTGGTCGCCTACGTTTCTGGGGGTTGGTCCAAAAAAATGTATACGTTTACCAGTACCGACGGCATCAATTGGGACTATAACCCTGCCAATGACATTAATTTAGACCAGGGGACTGCGATGGAGGTCGAAACGCCGATCGTTAAGACGGTGAACGGACAGGCGTTCATGTTTTATAGCTGGTCCAATGGTGATGCTGCTAGCGACAAGGCGATCGCCTACATCAATGGTTATATCGACAGCGACGGCCTCTTTAAGACCAACAGCAGCAGTAAAATCACGACTTTAGATCAATCTGCATATAAGGGCGATACATACGCTGGGAACTTTACCAATGTTGATTCTGACACGCTCGTCAATATTAACTGGTCGGGTAGTTGGCAATACTCATTGCTTTCTAGTCTTTATACCTACACTTATTCTAAACACAGTGGGAGCTTTACGTTACCGCGCCTGTTGCAAAATGTGAACGGCACGCTGTGGTCGACGCCGATCGAACCGAACAATCAATTGGTATCGACCATTAAGGTCGCTAAGAACGCCTCGAAGAAGAGTTTTATCATTGGGACAAATAATAAGCTGGACTTTACCTTTGATAATCCGAACAGCAGTCACACGATCAATTTAAAGCGTGGTGAGTCTGATATCTCGATTAAAGTCGGGAAGGGGCGCTTGGTATTGAGCAGAAAGAACGTGATTAATAGCCTGTTGGCCAAGCAGGTCCAAATCCCACTGCCGAATGCCACGACGGCTAAAATGAGCCTGTATTTGGATAATTCGACGTTGGAAATTTACCTGCCCGAATCGAACATGCTATATAACGTTGTCAATTTCACCAGTAACCAAAATGACCCGTATAAGCTGACTAGCAATACTGGCGCGACGATTGATAACTACGAATTTAATGCCAATTATCCCGCTTTGACGGTCGGTGAGCTCAATGCGACGGTCCAGCATTTGAATGGCTACATTGCTGATGACAACGACTCCTTGCAGCACCTGCAAAGTGTGATGAAGCGTTATTATCAAACCAACATTAAGGGCAATGACTATTACTTTGCGAATTCACAGGCGACGACGGCGACTGCTCAGCTCAGCGCCGCCCAGTCATCAATATCAGTGGCCAATAGTTATGTCGCACGTGCCAACGCGTTAGCTAATGATGCGCGGGGCAGCCTATACCTAACGCTTGCCAGTGCGGCGTATAATAGCGCCTCGACTGCTGAAACCTATGCGACTCAGGCAATCATGGCCGCCAATAATACGATGGCGGCCGATGCCCCCGCTGATTTTAAGAATCAGACGACCATTAAGGGTAATCGCGTTCAGTTCGTTGATCAAAAACAAGTCAGTGGTAAAATGGTGACCGACAAAGCGGGGAATACGCACTATTACGATTCGCTGACGGGCTATCAGCTGACGAACACGTTCTACTTTAAGAATGGCAAGTACTACTACTTTGATCGAGCGGGTAATCTGGTTAAGAATCGGTTCGTGCAAGCCGCTGCGAATACCAATTATTATTACTACTTCAATCAAAAGGGCCAAGCGCTGACTGGCCATCAAGTCATTGGTCACAAGCACTACTTGTTTGATGGCAATGGGATTCAGGTCCGTGATCAATTCGTGAAAAGTAAGTCGGGTAAGTTCTATTACTACGATTCCAAGGGCGTTTTGGTGACCAAGTCGAGAACTGTTAACGGGCACAAGTTGACGATTAATCGCAATGGCCAGATTTTAAACCGCAACCAATTGTTAACAGTGCGCGACCCAATTACGCATCAATTAAGTACTTACTACTTGGATCACAACGGCTCTGCTTACCACGGCATCAAGCGGGTCGGCCACTTCCTGTATGATTTCGGGAAGAATGGTAAGTCAATCAATGGGGTCTTTGTGTTGAATGCCCATAATCAAGTGGCGGGCTTTTACGACCAATACGGTTCCGTGATTAAGTTGGAATACGCAAAGGCGTTCGACAAGGATGAATACTACTTCTTTGATAAGAACGGCAAGGCGGTCAGCGGCAGCTACACCGTCAATGGAATCGATCAATACTTTAACCCCAAGGGGGTCTTGGTAATGAACTCGTTTCTGTACTTTAAGGATGGTCGGATCAAGTTCGCAGAGGCCCACGGGAATATCTATAAGAACTTCTTGTTCGAAGAGGGCGGCAAGCAATACTACGCCCAAGCCGATGGGTACCTATTGCAGGATGCGACCAAGGTGATTAACGGCGTTGAATACAGCGCTGATCATAGTGGGGTCCTAACGCCAGTTCAGACTGGTTCTAACTCACAATCGGTTTAATAAAATAAGCACACCAGTTTTGCGCTGGTGTGCTTATTTGTGTTTATAACAACGTATTCAATTTGACGTTAAACAATTGGTAGTATTCATCCTTAAACTCTTCTGGTGGGATCGGAATCGGGCTGGTGATCCAAAGTTCAATTATGTCGAGGGTAAATTTGACGAGCAGGTGGAGGTAAAAGTCGTTGGCCTTCACGTCATCTGAAAAGCGGCTGACCGTCCGTAAGTATTTGTATTCTAAATATTTTTGCCATGCGCCGTTGAGGTCCGAGCGATACAGGATCCGAATCTTTTCGCGTTGCGCATAGATCGCAGGAATCGTCGTGTCCGCCACGCACCGTAGTAACGTATCGAGTGAATTCGCATGGCGTAAGTATTCACCATGGTCAGTAATGGAATGGATGATCCGACTATCGATATCATGAAAAATGAATTTGGCGATGGCCTTTTGACCGCAGAAATTGTTATAGAAGGTCCCCTTGGAGATCCCCGCCTGCGCAATAATGTCGTTATTGGTGATCTCCTCGCTATCATCATTTTGATCAAGGAGAATTAAGAAGGCGTTGGCAATTTTAAGCTTCGTTTTGTTCACTATCATCCCATCCTTATTACATTTGTTTAACATTAATATTACAAAATTATAACATTAATTTGACCTCGGGTGCAAAATATAAGGCGTTTCAATCTTTGGCAGTGAAACACTAACGGCGATGGTGTTCATTTAAATCGAGTTGATCAAGTCGAATCGATGCTAGAATCGCTCAAAGCGGCATTTTATTTACGTTAAAATTGCAGTTATGTTACAAAAACGTTACAAAACTTTGACCACGGGTATAATGGGCAGGGCAGTTAACGGCTTTTGATTTTACTTGTTGCCAGCATTTAGAACGTAAGTCTAATCTTTAAAAACTTGTTAAGAAATAAATAATTGGTTAAGATAAGGGTACATATTAAGCAGCAGAGCCTAGCCATGGGCCCCTGATGATTGCTTTTAAATCGATATCTTAAACAATTAATTGCTAACTGACCATTAGTAAGACCTTTAAATCAGCACATGGTGATCGACACTCGTTCTGTTGTAACATAGAAAGACGCACAATTACATTTTTCTATCATTCACATATTTCAAACATATCTCTCATTCTGATAACCCCGTTGATCATTGATCGGTAGGGTTATTTTTTTGTTTGTACGAATGGTTCATCATTTTATTGTGAGTATTCGCCGATGGTGGCATTTAAAGTGGTTAAAGCATATAATACAATGAGTAAAATACATCGGTAATTACGTTGCCGATTAGAAATGATGGTGAATTAAATGAAGCAATGGCTGCGCTTTATGACACTTTCAACAGCCACGCTCGGCTTGGTAGTATTGAGCGCCCATCAGATGCGGGCACAAGCGGCCGAATCCTACTATGCGAATTTAAACCAAAATGCGCTTAGTAATCCGCAACAGCTCCAGTCGGGCAATGGTTTAGCTAACTATGATAAGAAATCGTTGACCACCGTTGGCAGTATTCCACCGACGGTTATTTATAATGGGAAGTTTACGCACACCCAGTATCAAATGGACCAGCAAAACCCGAGTCACAGCTATACTGATCAGCAGGGGACGACCACCTTTAATACTGATTACTATCTGCCGAAGGGCTTTCACGCCGATTCAAGGGAGTATGGGAACTATCAGAGTACGGTCAAGGTTGGCGATAATTTCTACTTTGTTGAATCCCTGGGCGATTCGGTCAAGCAGGGTGTGATCGCTAAGTACAATACGAACGATTTGACCAATTTAGGGGTGCTCGGTGGCAATGGCGACGGGCGCGACCTGATCTGGAAGGCCTATACCTATACTTCGCCATACACCAATTATGGCAAGCAGAACCTAAAGGATGAGGCGAATTATGAATCGCGGCTCCAGGATGCTAAGTATAGCGACCAAGACTCCCAAAATGCGGTGACCAATGCGAATGCCCAGTTGCTAAGCGACCAGCAAGAAGTCGATCAGTACAACCAGATGTTGGCGAAGACGACGAAGGAAGCCAACCAGTTTGCGGCTAAGCAACAAGCAGCGTTGGTCAAGCAACGCCAGTTCAATGATAAGGTCGTCAAACAGTTGACCGCCAGTAACTACGTGACCTACTTTAAGCAGGTGGTTGCGACGAGCAGCAAGGCGGCTAATCAGATCGATGTGCAACGCAAGCGTTTGGTCCAGCAGGTCAAGAAGGCTGGCAAGGCGGAACGCGGGCGACTAAATGCGCAGTTGCAACGCTTGGTTAAAAAACAGCGCGGTGTGACTGCACAGTTGAAAGAAAACCAAAAGGCCCTTCAGCGCTTTAATACGGGGGTCGGCAAACGCTACACCGCCGCCGTGCAAAACGTCAGTGATGCAAACGACTTAGTGAATCAAGACCAACAAGATGTCACCACGGCCAAGCAGAACGTGACTAATAATACGCAGATCGTCAACGATGAACACGCGTTGTATCAAAAGTACGAATCGATCGTATCGGCCGCCCAGGTCAGTCCATTGTTGAACGTTGGCCACGGGCAGACGTTGTCGTATAACCCCGTAACGCAGAATCTATACCTCGTCCAAGACGATACGTTGCAGAACCTGCCCGCTGGCGGTGAGAACACAATCACTGAATTAAGTCCGACGACGCTGCAGCCAATAAAGCAGTTCAATTTTCCACTCCAGCACGGCAACGATAATTACAGTATCAACACGTTGACCTTTGATACGGCTGGTAACGCCTACTTCGGGCGTAAGGAATCATTCGTTGAAGATAACCAAAAGAGTTATTCGACCTACCAGATCTACAAGGGGACGTTGGATGAAACGAGCGGGGCGGCTAATTTTGCCCCCGTTCCGCAAAATATTAACTGGGGTGGCTATAGTAACCAGAACCTCTCCTACGATGCGTTTAATAACCGCTTATACATCGTTTCTGACAATATCATCACCTCCGTGCCCGCTGATAAGCTCGCGGCTGGCACCGTGCAACCGAGTGACGTTAATTACATGTCGTTTAACATCAATCGGGAGTTCGAAGATTTGACATTCGATGCGCAGGGGTACGGGTACTTGTTGACCCTCTGGGACCCAGAAATTATGAAATCACAAGCTCCAATGAATTAAAAAAAGTCTGATGCGTTCGTGCGCGTCAGACTTTTTACGTTATTTCAATGGATCATGTTTTGGTGCATTGGTACTCTTTTTAGCGGTCAACTTGCCAAGGTTTTGGCCCTTCTTTTGACTGGAAACTAAGTTGTCCTTGATCGTTACCTTGATCTTTTTGCCTTCCTTGGTGACCCGATAGGAAATGTTTTCGCCGAGCACGACCTTCTTAGGGGTGATCAAGTAGGTGTTTTTAGCGACCTTTTTATACTGTGGCGTTAAGATGATTCCCTTCGTATCACTCGTCGAAAAAGCTTTCCCGCTTTTATGAAAGCCCATTGAAACGTAATGGATGCTCTTTTCGGGGGTGTAGATGAAGTATCTGCGGTAGGCATGCTTTTCGCTGTAGCCACCGTGTTCTTTCTTATCGGTCACCCACATGCTAGCCCGCGTCACGATCTTAGGGAGTCCAGTGTGCCACTTGGTCTTAGCGGCGTTTACATTCGTGACCCCAGTGAACGTCAAGAGTGCTAATGAAGCGACCGTCGCACTCAATAGTGGTTTGAATTTCATTGTAATTCCCTCCTAAATGGTGCAAAAAGCCCGTTAATTGTTAATTCTCAAACAATTAACGGGTCTTTAATTGCAATTAATTATTTAAGCACTTTGTCGACGACCCCTTCAACGGAATCCTTCGCCAATGGCTTGTATTCATTTTTCTTAGCATCTAATTCGTATGCTTCGACATCGTTTAAGCCGTCCACGTCAATGTCCTTGTAGTCCTTGCTGTCGTTGACCGCTTTTTTAACTTCCTTGCCAGTTCCGTATAATAAGAACCCGCGGCTATCCTTTTTGAATAGTAAGTCAGCTAATGTCTTGCGGTAATCTTCAGCTTTGGAATCGCTGTGGTCGATCGTGTCAACAAGGTTCAAAAGGGTGTTCCAACCATCAGTAGGGGTGATGGTATCTTCCTTTGCGCTCTTCTTAACGTCGTTTAAACGGTGTTCAACTTCTTTGGTCCCTGCATGTTTGTTTTGTTTATCACTCATATTAAGTACCCCTTTAAGATAAATTTGAAACAATATACCACTAATGTAGCACTATCTACTTAAGAGTCAAGCAATAAGGCTTAGTTAACGGGACTGAATGGTTGGTCGCCATCGAGGATCTGCTTGGTGTTGTTGAGTGAGATTTGGACCATGTTCTTAACGGCCGCATCGGTGTAAAAGGCGATGTGGGGCGTTAAAATGACGTTCTTCATTTGCAATAGTTCGTCGATGAACGGGTTGCCAGTCTTATCGCCTGGGAGCTTGTGGGAGAAGTAGGCGTCTTCGTTTTCGACCGTATCGAGACCTGCGGATTGGATTTCACCATTCTTTAGGGCGTTGATCAGATCAGGGGTGTTGACGACCTTTCCCCGTGAGGCGTTGATGAAAATGGCGCTGTTCTTCATTTGTGCAAAGCGCTTGGCATCCATGAAGTGGAACATGTCGTCGGTCAATGGGGTGTGCATGGTCACGATGTCTGCGTTTTCTAACAGCGTGTCGTAATCAACGTAGTCGAGCGTATCGGCGAGTTCGGGACGGTGGATCGGATCGGTCGCGATCACCGTGGCACCGAGCGCCTTGAAGATGCGGGCAACGGTGCTACCGATCTTTCCTGCTCCGATGATCCCAACGGTCAGGTTGTGGATCTCAGGGGCTTCGACACCACCCCAGCTGAAGTCGTTATGGTGTTCGTTGACTTGGATCATGTGGATATGTCTGAGCATCGCCATCGTCAGCGTCAAAGTATGTTCTGCAACGGAGCGGGGCGAGTAGGCTGGCACGTTGGTTACCGTGATGCCGTTTTCGCGCGCTGCCTTAAGGTTGTAGCTTTCAAACCCCGTACTGCGGACCGCTAAGTTCTTAATGCCGTGTTCGGCCAGTGCAGCGTAGACCTTGGGATCTTCCAGTGGTTCTAATTGGAGAACTGAGATGCCGTCGTAGCCATCGACGATGTCGACGTTATCCAACGAGAGTTCCTTTGGGGTCGTGTCGACCGTGACGTCGTTTGCCTGAGCCCATTCCTTTGCTGCTGGTTGTTCATCTGGTCTAGTACCTAACATTAAAATCTTCATTATGAATTCCTCCTAAAAATAAAAAGCCACCCATACTATTAATGGGTGGCTTTAACTATTATGCCGCCCCACGCTCGCTACGGAAAAGTAACTGCGTGGGTGGTTTTAAAATCACTTGAAAAAGGATTTTGACAACACACAGTTACTAAATAAAGCGTGCGAATTGCCAAAATCGATAACTAATATTTAACTGAATTTCGGTTGTTGTCTGCATTATTAAAAACTCCTTAATATATTAGTCATTAATATCATACAATTTTAATCTAAAAAGTCAAGATTTTCTTTATTTTGTTTAGGATTGCTTAAGCCTAATTGCAAGCACGAACCGAATATAAGATAATTGATTCATTCACTAAACAGAAGAAAGCGAGATGGAGATTATGGCAATTTTGGTTACAGGTGGTGCGGGATACATTGGTTCACACACCGTTGATAACTTGGTGCATGACGGCTATGAAGTAGTCGTTATTGACAATTTATCAAATGGGCATCGCGAGGCTGTTAACCCCGACGTAGAATTTTACGAGGGGGATGTTCGTGATCGTGAATTTTTGGACTATGTTTTCGCCCACGAATCAATCGACGCGGTGATTCATTTTGCTTCTGACTCGATCGTGGCGGATTCGATGAAGGATCCCTTAAAATACTTTGATAATAATGATGGCGGGACGATTTCGTTGCTTGAAGCAATGCGGGACCATGAAGTCAAGCGGCTGGTCTTTTCGTCAACTGCAGCGGTGTATGGGCAGCCAGAAAAGATGCCAATCACAGAATCAACGCCTAAGCACCCCACGAATGCTTACGGACAAAGCAAGTGGATCATGGAACAAATGGCGCAGTGGGCTGACCGTGCTTATGGCATCAAATTCATTGCGTTGCGCTACTTTAATGTCGGTGGTGCTAGCAAGGACGGCTCGATCGGTGAAGATCATAACCCAGAGACGCACTTGATTCCGATCATCCTTCAAGTTGCCAGTGGCAAGCGCAACGTCTTTAAGATGTTTGGGACCGATTACAACACCCCCGATGGGACTAATATTCGTGACTACGTGCACGTTGTCGATTTAGCCAATGCCCATGTGCTCGCCATGAAGCACCTGATGGCTGGTGGAGATTCGACTGCTTATAACATCGGGTCGTCGCACGGCTTTTCGAACCTGCAGATTCTAGAAGCAGCGCGTAAGGTAACGGGTGATCCGATTGAAACCGAAAAGGCGCCCCGTCGGCCAGGAGACCCTGATGAACTAGTTGCCGATTCAACACGGGCGCGGACTGAATTAGGTTGGCACCCCCAATTTGACGACATCGAAGTGATCATCGAAGACGCATGGCGGTTTGCCCAAAAGCACCCACATGGATTTGCAAAACGGTAAACAAGATAATTGCAGTTTGGCCCGGATTATTTTACGATAGTGGCGTAGATAAATAATTACAGGGAGGTACCATCATGGAAGGATTAACGACCACCACCAAGTTGAACAACGGGGTTGAAATGCCTCGGCTCGGCATGGGGGTTTGGAAAAGTGATAACGAAACTGCTAAAAATTCAGTGATCGCAGCCCTAAAGCACGGTTATCGGATGATCGACGTTGCCAAGCAATACGGTAACGAAGCCGGAACTGGTGAAGGAATCAAAGAAGGCTTAAAGGAACTCGGCATGAACCGTAAGGACCTATTCGTAACGACGAAGGTTTTTAATGGAGATCAAGGCTATGACTCCGTTTTACACGCCTTTAAGGGGCAATTAAAGCGGCTCCAATTGAGCTATGTGGATCTCTTATTGATTCACTGGCCAGTTGACGGCAAGTACATCGATACTTGGAAGGCGATGGAAAAGCTTTACCATGATGGTAAGGTTCGTGCAATCGGGGTTTCTAATTTCAATAACGAACGCATGGATGATCTATTAGCTCACGCCAACGTGACGCCCGCCGTTAACCAAATGGAATTTAATCCCGTCTGCCAAGATAAGGAAATTATCGAACACGATAACCACCTCGGCATTCAAGTCGAAGCATGGTCACCACTTGGCGGGGGTGAATCATTGAGCAACCCTGAAATTAACAAACTCGCTGAAAAGTATGGCAAGTCCGCAGCCCAAGTCATTTTACGTTGGGACTGGCAACGCGGGATCATTACGATTCCAAAGTCATCGCATGAAGAACGAATCGTTCAAAACAGCGATATCTTTGATTTTGAACTTTCCGATGAAGATGTTGCTACGATCAATAAGTTGGACCAAGACAAGCGTTCATTGACTTACAACATGTTCAAGTGGCACAACCCAGCTGGTGCACCCGATGATGTTGACAAGTGGCCTGACTCACCTGCTGATTACAAAGCTTAATTTATTAAAACGAACGAAAAGTGGTTCTCCAAAACGGAGGCCACTTTTTTTGCGTATTTAAGGGGTAAGGGGGGTGCTTCGATGGATAATTCAAATGATGGAAAAAATGCTGATGTTTTAAACTCGTTGGAGTTGATCAAGGCCGATATTGAAAGGATTAATCATCTTTATCAAGACGATCCAGATAAAGCGGCTGCTGAGATTCAGAAATTATTTGAAATCGATTAAATTATACAAAAGGACTCCTCAATTCGGGGAGTCCTTTTATTAGTGTTTTCTTAATTTTGGTCTAAATATAATCTTTCAAACACCCTTTCATTAGTGTTATGATATAAGGGAGTATTTATTAAAATGTTTAATGGGATTTCTACCTAAAAAATAATCTATATCATTAAGGGAAGTGGTAATTATGACTGAAAAATCTACTGAAAATGATTCTTCACAACCAATGACTTTGGCTGATAAGCAAGCAGAACTTCGCAAGTTCGTGTCGCTTTCTGATATTCAGTTACAAGCGCTCATCGACCGAATTTCTCCAGATGCTAGAAGTCGTAAAGTGATGCAAGCAGATTTAGCCAAGCAGAGTAACCTCATGAAATCGCAAATTGAAAAAGTTAAGTCCATTCAAGAAGCCGATCAACTTTACGAAAAGTTTGAAAAACAATTCAAGTAGAAGTCATATTTATTACTATCGAACTCATTATTAATAACGTTAACAGGAAGGTGCAATACTGATGGGATCAGAAGCTAATCAAATAAATTCATCAGCTAGCGACACACTATCATACGCTTCTAGCGCAGCGGTGGCAGCATTTAGTTGTGTTGATAGTAAGTACGGAGCGGCTGCTAAAGAATCAATTGACGCCATTGTGCAATCAATGGCTTCAGACATCCAAGCTACCGATGTGGCCCAAACCGACATTATCCAATCACTTACATCTAAATCGGTATCATTAATTAATTCAGCAGCTAAAAAAGTGGTCTTTGAATATGCGAACCAAGCAATTTCAAATGCCTTTGCTGATGCCAATGCTCGCGCACAAGGCTTAGAAGATACTGCCAAAAGTAGTGCCAATGTCGCCATTTCATATTTTGCGGGTTCTGCCTATGGAGAAGCATCTAATTATGCGACGCCATCAGAAGCCGTTTCCGGAGTGAATGAATTCACTGCGGCTCTTAATAGTGCAATCAATAATGCTAATTTTTCATCAGCGAACGTGGTCTTGACCAGCGCTGCTGATTCCTTAGTGACCAAGACGGAAATCCTCGGCACGCCTTCTGCCGATGCTGCGCATTCCGCCATTGCGAGCGCTGTGGATCAGATTATTAATACCATCAAGACCCAAGCTGCCGACATTGATGGAGCTGAATCACTGGCCCAAAGTGGGGTTGGAGATTTGGAATCGATCGCAAGTTCTGCGGTCATTTCATCGGCGAACGAAGCGATCGAAGCGACTTACCACCGCTTTAAGAGCGACTTAGTAAAGGTTTCCGATGCCGTGGCCCAAGATGCCCTGGCTGCAATGGAAGACGTGGTCGCACCCACTTATGACCTCGTTGAATCTAACGTAGCAGAACCAGAAAGTGTCAGCAGCAATGTTGATGAAGCAATCGCTTCAATGGGCTCTATTTTTAATAGTTATGGGAACGACCTAGTTGCTGCTGGGACTTCCGAATACGCCAGTGCTGCTGCTAGTGCAGTTGCTTATTTAAGTGGCGATGATTTATCGAATGCCAATAGTATGATCGCCAGTGCTTCTGCAGTTGTTTTAGCCAGTGCTAAGGCCATCAATTCCAATGCCGCCGATGCGGTCGATCGTTTCTACGGCTTGATTCCTGCTGCTTCCGATGCGATCAAGAAGATCGGTGAATCCGTCAATGATCGCTACGTTACTCGCCAATTGAGTGCTGCGGACGCTTCTGCCGCTGCAGTCATTGACCACCTATCGGCTGATCTAAAGGCCGCTGCTACTAATACGATCAATAATTATATAGCTCAAGTACACCAACAAGTAGCCGGACTATTAAGTCAACCAGACGCTTTACAAACGACCATCCGTTCTGCTGGCCATGAGATTGCCTCGATGGCTTCTTCAGCAGTGGCTGGTGATCCATATGCTGCGACGCTTCATTCGATCGCCAGTGCAGTCGCATTAGCTAACGACCAGTTGAGCCAGATGCACGGTGATGCGGCATTGAATGCTTCTAGTGCTGTCAACGTGGCTGCTCAACAAGCCTATGGCGATGCATTAGCCCATCGGGATGCCGCCATCGACTTGACACAGATCGGTGAAAAGATCGATAGTACGATTACCCAAGTTATCAGAAGTTATGCGACCTCAGCTGCATTCGAGCGCCTAGATGCGGCTTCAAATGCTGCTCATTCAATGATCGAACAACTCAGTAACGTTGCTGATCAAACGGCTGCTGCCAGTCAGGTCAGCCAGTTGCATACGGACGCAAAACGGGCGGTGACTGAATCACAGAACGTTTATTTAGCAACGAACTCAGGCGTTGACACGATCAATTCAGTTGCTTCAGCGCTAGTGGATAACGATCCGACCGTTTCTGCTTATTACGCAGTGCAAGACGTACTTAGCTCCACCGCTTCAAAGGGAGTTTACTTAGACTCGCTTAGTCGTGATAATGCAGATAGTGAAATTGCAGGGGTAACGAGTGCGGCTAGTTCGGCAATGAACGAAGATATCGGAAACGCCAATGCCCTGGGCAAAGACGTTGAACGCGCATCCTTAGCTGCTGATGAAATCGTCAACCGCTATAACGTCAATTCCGCCCAATCAGAAATGGGGAGCCTAGCAAGTAGTGCTAATCATTACATGGAACACATTGGGGATGCTGAAATTGCGGGTCAGGCTTCCAGTGCAGTTACTTCGATCCAAGATTCGTTGACTGCGACCTTGAATCGGGCAGCGGACCGCCTTTCCACGATCTCGCTTGCCATGAGTTCCGCTTATTCTTCCATTGATAGCATCACCGCGCGTTATGTCGGAGCCGACATCGTTGCCGCTGCTTATTCCAACGTCAACGCACTCGCTAGTTCCGCTGCGCAGGCGACCGCTCAATTCGATGACTATAATCACGCCAATGCTGACAGTGAAGTCGACAAGCAAATTTCACGGGCGTTGAGCAACCTCGCTTCGACCCATGACCATAATGAAGTCGCTTCACAAGCTAGCCAGACCGTTAATTCGATCTTAAATCGTTATACTTTGTCATACACTAACGTGGCGCTAAGCAGTGCGGCTGATTCTGCCAGTCGCTACTTGGACTCGTTTGGTCTCTTAGGGACAGAAGCTTCGATGCATATCAACCACTACGTTGATATTGCGCATTCTAACGTAAATAAGGATGCCAAGTACTCTGAAATGGTGCTGCTTGACTTAAGAAATGGCTTTGCTACGATCGATTCGTTCGTGGATGCCACCGTTACTGGTGATTTACAGGCTTCTGCGATCAGAAAGGTCCAAAGCAATGCTTCGGCGGTCCTTTCAGCACGCTCCGCTGCTGATTTTGACTTTGCTAACTTTAGCAGTGCGGTTGCCAAGGCTGCTGATACTAATTGTGAAACGATCAGCCAGATCAAAGATGGCACGACTGTCAACCAATTGATCAGCGTTGCCCATGATGAAAACGAACGGAATTTTAAACACAACGTCATTGGTTCAGCTACCAATGAATTAACACTAGTTGCCGATGATGTGCGAAATCGCTTAGTGGCCGCTAATTTGACCGCTGGTGCGACCGTTGACCAAATCGTTGCTAGATACACGCAATTGATCGAAAAGGACGCTTTAACGCCTCAATTCGCTGAATTAGATAGCCAAAATGGGATCAAGGCGTTGAAGGAATTCTTCTTTGATACGCTCAGCGACCAACCAAAAGTTGCCCAAAACTACGCGATCGATTCACAGGTGGCCTCCGCCAGCTCGATGGCTGGGCAATACCTAGCTGATTCAGTCGCCCTAGACCGTGATTTATACCGTGCAGCTAGTTCGGCTACCAGTCGGGTCAATAGTGCTGACAACGAATTTGAAGTTTCCAATGCCGCTGCAGACCTCAGCGCAACGGTTGATTCGATTGCTAACTCACACATCGCATCCAGTGCGCTTGAAACTGTGCAATCCGCCACTAGTAGTGCGAATGCGCGGGTATCAAACATCAAAGACACTGGGAAATTACTCGATGCCAAAAACGAAATTCATTCGATGGCCCAAGACGGGGTCACTTTAATCAAGGCGGACTCCTACCTACCAAGGGTTGTTAATACCGATGTAAGAAACACCTTGAGCAAGTTAGACTCAATGACCAGTGCTGCGGTTAGCGATGATTTGGCTGCCGATACGGTGGCTAAGATCAACTCCTTGACCGCGAGTGCCAGTGCAGGGGGGCGCTTTGAAAACAGCAGTGCGGCTTTAAACTTTGATAGCCAAGTTGCTAAGCTGGTTTCTGCGACCCACTCAGCCGTTGCCGATGCTGATAATGAAGTCGTCGTTGAACCACGACTGGCATCGCTTGCGACTAATTTAGATCAATTAGCCGACCAATTTAAGTTATCCTCCGTGCATGCACAAGTGAGTGCAGCGGCCGTTGATGCTAAACACCAATTGGCACACCTACGGGGTCAAGACCAATCGGCATTGGCAGGCCAAGTCGATTCGATCACCGATCAGATCAATGCGCATCTCAAGGCTGATTTGAACCACTCCCAGGCCTTGAACACCGATATTAACAATGTCTTGCTTGCATTAGATAACCTAGTGACCAGCCAAGTCGCTGCTAATTCCTATGCGGTGGCTGATCAAGCCCTCCGCTCAGTAGTAACGCAGGCTAACAGTACGGCTGCTACGATCTCGGGGAGCATTGCTGCGAACCTCAGTAGTGAAATTGCCAGTGCGGATAGTCAATACGCCCACCAACTTGCCGAAGTCGCTGATGATGCAGTATCAAGCGTTGCTGACCAAGCGGTGACTGCCATTCAGACGACCACTAATAACTATGTCACTGCCTATGCGGCTGACATGATCGCAAATACACGCGAACACCTCTTGGCTGCTGCGCGGGCTTATTCAGGCGTGCCGATCGATAACTTAGAAGGGCAGTTTAATGCGATCATTGAAAACGGGCTGGAAAATGTCCAAAACGATAGCCATGACATTGATTTGGCGCTTTTGGATGCCAATAACATCATTGCTGCCTTAAACCAAAAATTTAATCAAATCGTGAACGCAAGTGGCGAAGCTAAGTACCAACACACGCTGGATCACTTGAAACAATCCGCTTTTGACTATGCTGGCAGCATGGATAGCTTTGCGATTGCCAACATGCACAGTGCCCTCAATAGTGCTGCAAGTGCCGCTAGTGGCCAATCAGCAGTGGCGAGCGAAGCAATGGCGGGGATTGTAAATGCCTATCACGCTTCCAATGCCAAGGCTGAAGTGAGCGTTGCTGCTAGTACTGCACATAAAGCGGTGTTGCAATTAAGCAACGTTACTAAGATCAGTACGTCTGCTGCCATCAATAAGGCGGTCGATTCTGCTAATACTGAGATCATGGCTGACGTTGTTGACGCTAGATACACCAGTCTAGACGCTAAGGACGGGATTGCAGCCATTAACTCACTATTGGATTCTGCAATCGCTAACGACTCGGTGGCTGCGACTAGAAGTCTCGCCGCCAGCGCAACGAGCGTAGCGTTTGAACGCATGGGGTCGATGACGACCCACGATTCCTTAGTGGCCGCAAATGAAATTCAACAAATCGTAGATCGGTTCGTTGGTAACCATCGTGCCAAGGAACGCATGTTTGAAGAAATCGGGACGGTTACTAATCACTACCTAGAACGTTCCGCAAGTCAAAGAATCAATGCTAAGGCCGATGCTGTTCGGACCCAATTGCAGGACAGCTCTAATTTGGCCGCTGGAAAAGCAGCGATTAAGGAGACCATCGTTGATGCGATGGGTAAGATCGAATCGGATATCACAAACCCTGCCTACTTGGCTTTAGATATCGACAACGCAATGATTGCCCTCGATCGGATTTTGGATAAGTATCAAGATAACCAAATTGCGATAATCAATGCTAATATCAATTCGGCCGCTCAACAGTTGACTGGAATTGCGCATGGGGATGGAATCGAACAAAGTAACGTTAGTAGTGCAGCCGCCAGTGTGGCACGGATCGCAATTCAAAATATCGCGACCGTTTCAGCGGATTCGAACGCCGTATCTGCGTTTACCGCCTCCGCTAATGCACAATTTACCGAGTTGCGTAAATCTTACTTTGCGAATTCCGCTAATTCAGTCATCCAAAGTGCGATCAGTAGTGCGCAGGTCAATACCGAAGCGATTGCCGATTCATCAAATGCAGCGCGGATCAACGACCAGTTCAGTGGCGTTGCCGAAAGTTTCAAGCAGGTGGTTGCAAACGATGCGATCAATGCGAGTTTAGCAGCTCTCGATGCTGATAACGCGGTTCTTGAAATCGATCAAATTAACGCCCAAGCAATTTTGAACAATCCATTAGCTTCTGCTAATTACGTCATTAACAGTGCGGTTAGTGATGCTTTTAGTAATGCATATTTAATGACGCAAAGCCAAAGCGATAACTACGAAAGTGCGATGGCAAAGGTGGTTGAACCACTTAGTAAGCTCAGGGATCCAGATAGTCAAGATCTGACCCTGACCGTAAGTTCGATTCAAAACAATATCGCCTCGGTTGCCAATAGCTATTACGGGGCGTGGGCTACCAGTGCCGTTAGTAAGGCGGCTTTTGATCTATTTAGTGCTGCTAATCAATACAATGGCGCGGTTGCTAACAGTGCCGTAACGCTCACTAGCAGCTATCAAGCACAATTCACTAGCCAGGTTGCAAAGGACGGCAGTACGGCTGATTTAATCGTATTGGACGCTCAAAATGCAGTCAGTGCGATTAATTCGACTGCTTCTGAAGCCGCTGCCAATGATTCGATCGCGTTTGCCAATTCAGCGATCAGCGAACAGATCAGTAGTGCCAATTCCGTGTTGACCGAATTAACTGGCCACACCGATAGTACCGCTGATATGCAAATGGATAGTGTGGCGAACCAGGCGAATGAAAAGCTGGGTTCTGTTTACAGTAACCTAAACGCCGTAATGATGGTGATCAGCTCTGCCTCTGGTGCAATGCGTGAGATCGCCAATTTAGTAGTGGCCAGTTCTGCCCATACGGCCGTTGCTAGTGCCGCTGATTCATTGATGGTCAAGGCCGGTCAATTGGCAGAGGGGAATACCCAATCCGATCTGATCAGTACGGTTAAGCAAAGCGTTGAACACCTTGATAACAATATCGATGCTAATACCAATTACCCAGTCTCAGTCTCAATGGCTGCTGTTAATGGGATTCAATCAATGGTTGCAGGTCTAGTAGAAAGTTTTAAAGAAAATCGGGCGGCCAGTGCTGAAATTGCATTACAGTCCTTGGCCTCATCCGCCGCTCAACAAGTTGGGGATTTAGATTCATTTGCCAGTGCTAACTTCAGTAGTGCCGTTGGTAGTATCAATAGTCGGACCAACGCATACCTAGCCGACCAATTGAATAGTCCCAAGCGTATCGATTCAGAAATCAAATACGCTGGCGAAACGATCCAAAGCTTGATCAGCGAAGCAATCGCTAAGTCTGCTAATGGATACGTTCACAGTCAGGCCAAAAACGTTACTGATCAGTTAGCAACGATTGCGGATGCTGATTTGCGTAGCCAAGTTGATAGCCAGATTGCATACCAGTTGAAGAAGGCCGACTTGATGATCAAGAGCGATGCCTTTGATTACCAACTGGCACGCTTGGATGCCTACAATAACGTAAAATCCGTTAGTGCGATCGCAGCCTCTGCATTTGCGACCGACTCAGGAGCAATGCAATCAATTGCTAATAGTGAGGCGCTATCTTCTGCCCACGTGAAGGTCGGCAGCTTGAATGCGACTCAGGTGGTAACCTTTGATAGTCAGATCGCAGCACTAAGTCCAAATGATATCGCTGAATATCGCCTCGGGTTAGATTCGATTGCCAATCGGTTCATTGAAAATTCCGCCAATGCGGTCTTGGATAGGACGTTAGCGAGTGCTAACCACAGTGCTAATGTGATCAGCGATACGAATAATCAAAATAGTTTGTTGCATGCGATTAACCAACACCGTCAACAGGCTAGTTTAGCAGTGTCGATTGATGCCCATAATGCTAAGTTTGCTTCGTTAGATGCGAACAATGCGGCTAGTGCCATTGCTTCAATGGTGAACGATGCGATTGAAAAAGACCCCGTTGCCTCAGCTAGCGTAATGATTCAAAAGGCGGTTAGTTCAGTAACCGACGGGATGAGTTCACTCGCTGCTGACCAACAAATTCGGTTTAATAAGCAGGTCGCTAGTTTGACCAGCAATGCGAACATGTCATTGATCGGGCCGTTCGCCGATAAGAATAACGTGATTAGCCAGGCCAGCAGCCAAATTGCGAGCCTCGCCAATGCGTACATGATTAGTTCCGCCTATAGTGCCGTCGGGGACCTAGCTTCTTCGGCGAGCGCTCAGACAGCTGATTTAGCTGCGAACGATTCGTTGAGCGTAAAGACCTACATCGATAGTGCATTGAGTTCTGCTGACTCACAAATCAGCCTGCACAGTGATTTTGCTTCGTTAGTGGCCGATGCAGTTTATGATGCTGCTAACACCGTTGAACACCTTGCAAGCGATGCGGTCAATAATTCACCAATGGCTGCTGCAAAGCATAGTTTGGCATCCGTACGCAGTAGTGCGACCGTGATTGCATCGTCGCTTAGTGGGCGGAATGCCGCTAACTTTAGCAGTGCGATCGCAAGCGTGGCACAACAGGCGGTGGATAGCTTTACCCCTGATGATGCGACAACCAACCAACAAGCATTACAAAATGCAGCTCAATTAATGCGTAACATCTCTAACTTCCATGCTGCCCAAGGGGCAATCAATCAAGTGATCGATGCTGCCAACGAAGCTGAAAAACAAATTGACCGATTGGCCGATAACTACAAGCGTAGTAAGGCCTTTACCGAAGTTGCCAATACGATCGATGAATACCGCTTAAGAATTCAAAATGATACCGATAACCTAGCGTTGATCAATTTAGACGTGATCAACGGTCAAAATGAAATGGCTAGACTAGCAAGTGCAGCCATTCAAGACGATGACGTGGCCAGTGCCGTTGCGGTCTTAGATAGTTACGCTAGTTCCGTGACCGACCAGGCCCAAAATCTGAACTCCCTAGCGAGTGCAAACCTAAGTAGTGCCGTTTCTGACATCACCAGTAAGGCCGTTAATAACATGCAGACGGTTTGGAACCAACCCGAAACGCTCAAGACGGTGCGTCAAGCAGCTGCGGTGCAAATGGATTCACTCTTGGACAGCTACGTTACTAATTCTGCGATGGACCACCTGGCTTCAATTCGTAGCGCCATTGACGAACGAATCGCAAGTGTCCAAACGACCTCCGTTGCCGCTCCGATTAAAAATGCGTTGGACGGCATTCAAGGTAGTATTGCAAATCTAGTAACGCAGGATGCCCATTCACAACCATTTGTTCAATTAGACTTAAATAACGCTCGTCAATTGATGAACAGCGCTGCGAATAGTGCGGTTGTTGCTAACGTTTCGGCTAGTGCCGCCTATCAAATTAATGATTTTGTAACGGTTGCCAATAGTCGGGCTCAACACTTAGTCGGGAGTGCTGCCGATAACTTCAGTAGTGCGATCAAGAGTGTGGCGCGGCAAGCCAGCCAAGCTGCGCATGGGGTAACTGATTATCGGACGTTAGATACGATCATTACCGCAACCGATAAGGAAGTTAACTCAACGGTTAGCAACTATCTGGTAACCTCTGCCCATTCTGCATTAGCGAATGCGACTAGCTCTGCGAATGCAGCACTGAGAGAAATCAAGGGACAGGTCAGAGCAGATGCCAATAAGTTGCTTAACTCTGGTGCGAACTCAGCTGCCCAATTAATTAGTAACGACGCCTTTGACGATCAATTGATCAGCCTCGACGTAAAGGAAGGGACTAGCGCGATTGCTTCAGTCACTAGTTCGGTAGTTGCTAGCCAACCATTTGCGAGTGCTTATTCAGTGATCGCTTCGACTGCGGAAGCTGCAATGCAACGCGTCGGTAGTCTCGATTCATTTGCATTTGCGAACCTAAGTAGTGCGATGAACCGCTTTAATAACGAAGCGCGGGCTAGCTTAGCAGCATTGGGTGCTGATGATCAATCGATCAAGACGATCGAATCCAATACGGTGACTTCGATCAACGACGTGGCGAATAGTTACGTTGCCAGTTCAGCTTCTGAATTGGTAACTGCGGCTACTAATTCGGCATACAGTGTCATCAATCAATTTAATAATGAAGAGGCATCCGCAACTGCCAATGAGACGATTAACGATACGTTGACCAACGTTGCGAATGAATTTGCTAAGGATCGCAATAACGCTTCTTTGATGGCCTTAGATGCTGCAAATGCGATTGATTCGATTCATTCTGCAGCCCAATTCATCACCACGACCGATGAAGTCGCTTCTGGTAACATCTACCTCAGCAATACTGCTGATTCAGCATATTCAGCAACTGCTGGTTTAGGGAAAACGACCCAGTTGGACAAGCAGATCAAAGACATCATTGCCGATACCAACAGTCGTTTTGCTAATGACGAAGATGTCGATAACGTATTAAATGATGCGACCGATAAAATTGAAAAAGTTGTTAATAACTTCGTTACGATCGTAGCGGAAGCCAAGCTAGCTAGTTTCTTGAGCACCACCGATGCGCGATTGAAACGCTTCTTGAACAGTGATGGGTACTTGAACGCCCAGACTGAATTAGCTAACTACGAAGCCAGCGCTAAAAACGTTCTGCACAAGGATGCCCACAGCGGGGAATTAATTCAACTCGACTTGCTCAATATTGAAAACCACTTGACCAGCCTTGCCGATTCACTAGTGGCCGACCAAAGCGATGCCGTGGCATTGAGCGCGGTGGCTGATAAGGCGAGTGCAGCGGTGCAAAATGGTTATCAACAAGTCGCTGATGATTACTACTTGAACTTCAGTAGTGCCGTTAATGCGGTGGTTCGTTCATTTGATGCCAACAACGTTTTGGCCAATAGCGAACAAGCCTTTAGCCAAATTGATAGTTTGGCACAATCATATGTGGCAAGCCAGGCAATTTCATCGGTTGAAAAAGCAACCGTGAAGTTAGATGCCCAGGTCAAAGAATTGAGTAACTTCGTAACCCAATCTTCGGCCTACAGTGCGGTCCATGCCATTGCTAGCCAAGCCGTGATCAATATTCAAAGTGATAACGCTGACTTTGGGGCGGTCTCATTGGATACTGACAATGCGATCAGTTCTGCGAACGCCATCTTAGATAATGCGATCACTAATGATTCAGTTGCCGCTGGTAAGCGTAGCGTTGAATCGATCTACTCCTCTGCAGCTAGTTTTGCGACTGGCTTGAACTGGAGCGATTCAGTTGAATTCAGCATGACGCTGGCAGCGCAATCCGCTCAGGCTTCATTTGGGGCGGACGCTAATAATGCGTCGATTGCTGCTTCAACGGCTAGTTTCATTAACGCTGCTGCTAACCGTTACGTTGCCAGTTACGCTAACTCTGCGATCGAATCGACCGCTAGCGTTGCGATTATTAACTTGAGCAAGATTGGTGACGCCAAGCTGCGGAGTAACTTTACTGGAGTAATTGACAACGTTGTTAGCGATATCAAGCAAAACGTGGCCAGCGATAACGCCGATCAATCATTAGTTGACATTGATGTGCAAAATGGAATCAACACCATTAATAGCATCGCTGATTCAATGGTTCGTGAAGGCCCAGCTGCTGCGGGGCAATACCTAATTGCCAGTGCTGCTAGTTCCGCAATGAATAGCATGGCAGCAGGAAGTCCACTGGATGAGGCCAACTTTACTAGTGCCATCGATAGTGTGGCTAATCAAGCCAGCCTATCCGTGAGCTTAGTAAGCAAGAACTTAGTCCTAGTTAACAAGGCTGCCCATTCGTCTTCCAACAAGATGAACAAGTTAGCCACTAACTACCGCAATTCACTGGCCCAATCGAAATTGAGTAGCAAATTCGATTCAGCTAATGCGACGGTAAGTTACTTTAGTGATGCGCAGTTACAATCTAGCATTGCCAGTGGGATGGATTCTGTACGGGAACACTTTAGTTCCTTAATCAGCGCCGATGCCTCTAGTGCCGACTACGTTGATTTAGACCTGGAAAATGGAATCAGCGAGTTGAACCGCATGCTTACCAGTGCTGCTGCTAAGGATCCAGCCGTTAAGACACGCTTCTTATTGGATTCAGTGGCTAGTGCTGCGGCAAATCGCTTGGCAACGCTGAGTGATAGCGTTCAAGCTAACTTCAGTAGTGCTGCTGCTAAGATCAATTCACAGACCAACGGGATGGTCTCATATGCTGCTAGTGATACGAACCTAGTATCAGCAGCAACGAGTTCGACCGTGGCTACTTTTGAAAGTATTGCGGATAGCTACATGGCGACCTCTGCCGAATCCGCGGTTAGTCAAATCGTTGCGGATGCAGAAAAGACCTTGCAGTTATTTGCGAACGTTGATGTCCGTCAACAAGTGCGGACCCAGATCGAACAATTCCGCATCGCTGCCAACCAAACGATTCTTGAGGATGCATTTAATGATGACCTCTTAGCATTGGATGTGCGGAATATGCAACGCAGCGTCTCGAATGCATTGAACAAGACGATTGCTAGTGATATCTATGCTTCTGCCAACCACCATGTTCAATCGGTCGCTGCCTCATTGACTGCGACTAACGGATTGCAAAATGCCGTTGAATCAACACGGATGCAATTACAAATGTCCAGTGCGGCGAGTCGGGCCAGTGCTGATATCACTGGTGCGGGGATGAATAACGACTTAATTAACGTGACCGTTGATTCGACAGCTTCTTTAATGAACAGCATTGCACAGCAATTCACTGTTCATGATGCCCAAAGTCAAGTGGCTAGCTTTGCCAATAGTGCGAAGGCTGCCTTAAGTTGGTTTGCAACGCATAACGACGCTTCATTTGCTAGTGGCGTATCCAAACTCACTTCGTTGATGAACAATCAGATCGACTACTATGCAGCCGACCACAATGCTCGTCAATTGATGTTACAACGTGGCAAGAAGCAATTGACGACTTACGTTGCCAGCCTCGTTGCAGCTGATCCACAAGCCGCCACGAGTGCTGCCGTAGCTAGTTTTGCTACTTCAGCCACGAGTGCGGTAGCCTCGATTAGCGGTTCGGTGCGGGCTAACTTCGATAGTGAAGTTGCAACGATGACTAGCAATGCGAATGCAATGAACCAAAAGATCGTTTTGGATAACGCGACTGCAGATCAATTGACTGATTCAGTTGCCGATGCCTTCACGCAGATGACCAGAAAGTACATTGCAAACGATGGTTACGATTCATTAGACGCGCTTGCTACCTCTGCGACCGAACGTTTCCAACAATACGGGGTGGGGGCAGAACAAGTTGTTGAACCGCTTCAAGAATTCATTCGTGAGTATAACAGTATGGTCGATAGCGATGCAGGGGTTCAACCAACGGTTAGCCTGGATTGTCGCAACGCTAAGGATGAAATGAACGACTTTATCGCTGACGTAGTTTCCGATGACTTAGTTTCCTATGCTAAGTGGGCGGTTCAACAAACCGTTGACTCGGTTACTGATAGCATCGGTGCAATTCAAAACGCAAGTGCTTCTGCTAACTTTAGTAGCGCGGTTGCCTCTGCAGTAGACGTTGCGAACGATGAGATTGATCGGACGCCATACGATGAAAACCTAGTTAATCAAAAGATAGCTGCTGCATCTGATCAGTTAGGGAGTTTGGCACACCGTTACGTGGTTGATTCTGCCAATGCGGAATTGCAAAGTGCCCATTCCAGTGCTAGCCAGTTGATCAGTCAATTTAGCCTAGCCGATTCACTCGCTACGATCGCTAGTTCTTATTCTGAAATGGTAAAACGCGATGGCGATAATAGTGCGTTTGCTTCGCTGGATGCTGATAATGGTTCGATTGCAATGGATCAGTTTGCAAAGAGTGCGGTTAATGCCGCTCCACAAGCAGCACTCAGCTATCAAGTTCATTCCGTTGCGGCTAAGATCAATCAGGCTGCTACGAGCTTTGCCAGTGCGGATCAAATTTGGTTCAGCAGTGCAGTGGCCAGCGTCGTTAGTGCCGCTACTGGGATCTCAGTCGTTGATGATCGGCACCAAAAACAAGTTATTGCCAGTGCTGATCAACAGATGCATTCTGTTGCCAACCGCTTCATTGCTAAGACTGCGTTGGCTGATCTAGACGTTGCGGTAAGCAGCGCTGCCCATCGGGTCGCTATTTTGCATAATGATGCTGCCGAAGCGGTGATCAGTAATGCTGCCGTGAGCGCAAACAGTGCGGTAATTGCTAATTCTGCTAACCCACTTGCGACTTCGCTCTATGCCCATGATGGGAAGGTCGCTGCGCATTCATTGGCGAACAGCTTGATTGCAGACCAACCATTAGCGACTGAAATCGATCGGGTCAATCAACTAGTTGACTCAGCTACCCACGGGGTATTGATGAGCGACAGCTTGGCTGACATGAACTTCTTAAGTGCCGTTGCTAAGCAAAGTAAGCAGGCTACCGATGCATTCCGTAAGGCTGCTTCTAATCCACAGTCACTTTCAGAATTGGCGAGTCAAGCCCAAAGTGCGATTGCCTCAGTTGCTGATCGCTACGTAGCTGAATCTGCACAAGTGGTATTAGATTCGGCAACTAGTTCTGCAATGACTCTGGTCAATGCGGTTGCTAACAACGTTGAACGTTCGCAGGCCACTAATTGGATCAATAATCAAGTCAGCGATGCGAATGCTGTGATCGCAAAGGATGCAGGGAATGATTCACTGGTTGCATTAGATATTGATAACGCCATCTTGGCCATTAATTCAGTTACTAACAATGCAGCCGAAAGCGATGCGAACCTTACGTTCGATCAGTTTATCGGTGAAGCCTTTAGTAGCGCGACTGATCAAGCCACGATGCTATCTGGGAGCTTAGCTGCTAACTTTAGTAGTGCAATCAACAGTGCTAATACTTCAATTCGGGCTACGAACCAGTCGTTAAGTTCCGTTAACGATGGGGTATTGGACTCTGCTTCAGAAATATTTGCAAACATTGCTTCCACCTACGTTGCACAATCTGCAATTGGAATGGTGGCAGCAAAGGTTGCCGATGTTAAACAACAGTTTAATTTTGATGAAGGCTTTGTACAACAACTGGATTACTTGCAGATGATTGCTAAACAAACGATTCAATCTGACGCTTACGACTTCCAGTTGGCAACTTTAGATGCCGTTAATGCGATCAATTCATTGGATGGTCAATTCAGCGCCGCGGTGGCTACGAACCAACGCCTCGCATTTGATCAAAAATTAGCGAGTCAGGCTAGTTCTGCTAGTGATAAGGTCGGGGTTATGGACTCCCATAGTACGGCCAACTTTAGTAGTGCCGTTAGTCGGATCGCAAACAATGCGAAGAACCAGGCCAATACGTTCGGTAATTCGGCAGCCGCAATTGAAATTGCCGCTAGTGCGATGAATAGCTTGGTCAATGGGTACGTTCTAGCATCGGCCCGTAGTTCAATGAATTCGATCGTTGATTCTGCTAACTTTAAGATCGCAACGGTCGATAACTACACGTTAGTTGAAAATGCCATCAATAGTGTGGCCGCAACTACGAGTGCTGCATTGGTTGCTGATAATAACGATTCAGCAGTCGTGTCATTACGGGTAACCGACCTTCAATCACAGGCCGATTCACTAGTGGATGCTGCAATTGCTGCTGATCACAATGCTTCTGCAATGAACACGATCTACAAGCTGGCTGATTCATTGATGAGCGATGCAGAATTTAGTGGGCACGCAAAGGCGTCATTTGCATCGATCACCGCTAGTACCGCTAGTTCTGCTAGCTACAACCTAGTTGGCCAAAGTGATCCAAGAGCGACGATCAATGAAGCTAAGAAGCTCTTAAAGGCTGCTGCAAAGCACTTTATCATTGAGACCGCGACTGAAATCGTTAACAAGGCGTTGGACGTTGCCAATAACCGTGCGGTTGAAATTGACGACATTCATAAGCGGAACCAAACCATTTCTGCGATTGGGACGCAGGTCAGTGATGCACGGAAGTTGATTCAGCAAAATGCGAATAATCCGTTCTTTGCCTACTTGGATGCCCAAAATGCTGCCGTGCGAATTGCTGAGATTACTAAGCAAGCGGTCGAATCTGACCCAGTTGCCAACGCAATCTTAGAAATCGCTCGGGCAGCGGATCAAGTTGTTAATAAGCTAAGACCATTGATCGATTCCAATGAAGAGTTTAGATTGAACAACCGCTTGTTGAACATCGTTGATACAACTAACCGTGCGATTAATTCCGCTGCGGGCAACTGGAGCAACGTTCGTTCACAAGCTAGCACCGCTGAACACGCCTTTAATTCGATCGCAAGTAGTTACGTTGCTGAATCCGCAAACGCAATCGTAGTGAGTGCGGGGGATTCTGCTGCGATCCAGATCGAAGGGTTGGATAACACCGCGACTAGAAACGAAGTTAGCCAATTGATCAACATGTTAGTTGACTCCGCTAGCTCCGCAATCGCTAGTGATGCTAACGAGATTGCATACGCTTCCTTGGATGCTGACAACGCCGCTTCTACGATCAACAGCGTGACCGCTAGTGCGATTGCAGCCGATCCAAGTACGTCTGCGAACGCCACGATTTCCGATCAAATTGCATCCACTGCTGATACTTTAGCGGGGATGGATCGCGAAGACCAAGCAGCGTTCAGTTCTGCAGTCCTCTCGGTTGTTGCTGATGCCAACGTTCAGTTCGCCAGTGCCGCTGAAGATGCGAATGTAATCTCTTCAATTACTGATCAGACGATGACGCAATTGGGGAGTGTGGCCCGTGAATTCGTGGTTACCTCTGCCAAGGCGGTCGTAAATGGTGCTGCGAGTGCTGCGACCCACTTGTTAGACTCAATGTTTGATGACTCATCCGCCACGATTTACAGTTCAGTTGCGAGCGTGGTCAATGAAGCCATTACTGCGGTCAATAGTGACAGTAGTAACTTTGCGACGGTATCGTTGGATGCTTATAATGCTTCTAGTGCCATCGATCAATTAGTGAAGAATAACGAAAACAGTTATGCCCACTCATCGATCGATTCACAAGCTAGCTTTGCGACTTCGCTTGCGAACGTCTTGAACGATACGTTAAGACCAGTCGCAGTCAACGGAATCAGCTTGCATGCCAGTGCTGCCCATAGTGCAGTGAACTTGCACTTTGGTCAAGCTGAGGCGACCCTATCGGACGTTAACTCCGCAGCAAGTGCAATGGATAGCTTGATTAATGAATACGTTGTTAAAGATCCAGTTGCATCTGCCCACTCAGTAGTTGCCAGTGCTGCTTCATCCGCTAATAATAAGGCTGCGAACTTGAATTCCAGCTACATTGCTGAGCTAGGCACTTCGATCTCCAGTGCAGCGACCCAGGCAAATACCTTGATCGCAATGAATCCGGCCAACTCGTTGCTGGATTCACAATTAGCCAGCGATGCTGCTAGTTCAATGAACAGCTTCGTTAACATGTTCGAAGCCGCAGCTGCCAATGAAGCAACGACTAGCTACGCTGCTTCTGCATACGCACAAATTGATGTGATGGATGATGAGTTCAAGCAATTGGCTAACAAGGCAGTGGCCTTCGAAGTTGATAATGCGAAGAAGGCATTTGCTGTGAACGAGGATAACCCACGGGCAATCTTCGATAACGTGCACAGTGCTGCTGATAACATGAAGTTCTTAGTTGCTAATTACACCGCTAAGAATAGTAGTGCCGTAGTTGATGCTAAACAATCATTTGCTGCTGATATGGAAAGCTTGACCGGTGATGTTTACAGTCAAGCACGGGTCTTGAGTATCAATAATCGTGGTCAAATCAATAGTTTGACGGGATCAGTTGCTAATTCTGCAAGTGCCAACGTTAGCGATGCAATCACGATTAGTAATGTTGCTTCAACCTTCCACAGTGCGAATGCGTTGATTGGTAGCGTTGCAACGGTTGCGATTGATTTTGCGCGTGAAACTGCACGGGCTGAATTAGCGAATGCCGCTAATAATGCCGATCAAGCGTTGAACTCGATGGAACCAAATGCTAAGCAGGCCGTAATTGCCTCCATTGATACCTTAATGTCAGGGATTCGTGGTCGCATTACGATCGCTACGAACACGGTTGATATTATCAACGATACTAAGCATTCGATTGAACGGATCCAAAAGATGGTCACTTCAGCATTGTCTGCTAACTTGCTCAACATTAAGGATAGCTACAAGACTCAGATCATGAATGCCGCTACGGCAGCATATCAAGATGTGAATGGGCTTAGCTCGAATGCACAATCGTTGACCAATGCTGCCATTAGTATGGCTGCCAGTGATGCGAATGCAAATATCGATCAAACGAACCAATTAGCTGAAATTCAAATGTTGACCAGCGCTGGAATTGCTTCCATTAATGAAGCTTCGAGTGTGGCCGTAAGCAATGTGAAGGCAAGTGGAAACTCGTTGATCGTAAGTGCTGCTAATTCAGCCACTGGGCGGACGGCAACGTTGGCCCCTGGTGATAAGTCAGCTGCTAATAGCGTGATCAATTCATTGGCCAACTCTGCTAATACTGAATTGAACATTGCTGGAAACGTAGAAGAAGCTTCCGCTGCGATTACGACTGGGACGAGCGCGATTAGTTCAGCCATTGATTCTACGATTACGAGTGTAATTAGTAGTGCAATGGCAATGGCAAATAATTTGGCTGCCCAAAATGAACGCGATTCATTCAAGCTCCAAATTAAGAGTGCCGCCGATGCTGCATATGCATCCACCGCTAGTCTGGACAGTAGTGCAGCTAGTGCTGTGAATGAATACGTCAGTCGGACCGCTAGTATCGCCGATCGGCAGATTGCTGCTGCAGAAGATGAAGATGAAGTAAACGAAATTGCCCGTTCTGGAGTGGCAGCACTACAAAGTGCGACGAACTCCGCTGCTGGAATTTACGTTTCTTCACTCCGGAGCAGTGCCGAATCAATGGTTGATTCAGCCGCTAATTCAGCATTTATGCTGACCGATGCGTTTAATGAAGCAACGCGTTATTCGATGAACAAGTCGATTGCACAAATTGCTGACGGAACTAAGTTCGAGTTGAAGGGGACTAACGATGAGCATCGGGCCAATGAGTTGATCGACTTAACGATTAGCAATTTGAACCGCTTGATCAGCGAGAACAACTATAGTCAACTGGATACCAATCGGGCTGATGCGAAGTCACAAATTAGTGCCAACGCCGAGGCGGTAATTAACACCTTGGGTTCAGTTAGTGCAATTTCGCGGCAAACGATCACTAAGGCAATTCAAAATGAAGTTGACCTGTTGAACAATAAGGTCAATAAAGCCTACTCAGCCGTTGAAATTCAACGGGTCGTAGATTCTTCCAGGGCTAAATTTGAATCACAGATCAAGACGGTTAGCTCACGTGAATTGCAACTTTCACAAAGTGCTTCTAAGCAAGTGCTGAGTGGAAATTCACAAAACGCGTTAGCTAAATTAACCGGCATTAATGATGTGATTATCGATACGGCGAAGGAAACGATTGATGAATTATTAGCAAAGGCCTATAAGAATATTGATGATGCCAGAACCGTTGAACGGATCACCGATATTACGAATGAAACCAGTGCTGATATTAATCGGATTGTGAAAGAGTCAATTTTAATGAACGATAGAATGAGTTAGGGTGAACCTAACTAAACCAAAAAAACGGGAATTTATTTCCCGTTTTTTTGTGGGATGTTCGAATAAAGATTATTAACATTTAAGGAGCGATTTTGTTGCAAGTGAAACGCGAGGGGATTGGTGCCATCCTAGCAATTATCGGGGCCGTTTGCTGGGGGATTCAAGGACCAGTTTCACAATTTTTATTTCAAGATGCTAGCTATTCACCAGAGTGGTTAATGGGCATTAAAATGTCAATTGCTGGAATCTTAATTTTGCTATTTGGACGAGTAATTAAAAAACAACCGCTTTTACAGGTGTGGAAAAGGCCACATGATGCTGCTTTGCTAGTCGTATATGCATTGTTCGGGCTGGCAGCCGTGCAATATTTTTACTTGGTAACGGTGGGGGCGAGTAATGCAGGAACTGCGACGATCTTGCAGAGTTTAGGGACCATCATTATTGTGATCTTAACGGCCGTGATCTACCATCACTTGCCATCTAAAAACGAATCGATTGCGGTGGCCCTAGCATTGTTAGGAACCTGGTTATTGGTGACAAAAGGTGAATTGTTGCACCTGGCGATTAGCGGGCATGCCCTAGCATTAGGACTATTATTAGCGCTAGCTGGCGCACTACAGACGATGCTACCAGTGAATTTATTAAAACGCTATGACGTAATGATTATCGTTGGCTGGGCAATGGTGATTGGTGGCGTCGTATTTACGATCGTGCATCCGTTTTGGGTGCATCCCCCTCAATTTACAGTGGGGGGCTTAATCGGAGTAGCCTTTATCGTCATTTTTGGTACAATGGTATCATTCATCTGCTTTACGACTAGTTTGAAGTACGTTTCACCAACGGTGGCGGGGATGTTAGATACCTTCGAACCGCTATCGGCTACGATTGGTTCGGTCGCATTTTTAAACACTAACTTTAACTTTTTAGAAATGGTTGGTGGGGTGTTGATCTTAAGCACCGTCTTTGTGTTAGCGATGCCGAATAGTACAATTCCTAAAAAGTAATTGTAATTAAATGAGAAATAGGTTAAAATAATACTAATAAATATTCGGATTGGGGTTTCGTAAAATGTGTTTATTAGGGTTAAAAGTCAGTTTAGTTAATCGAAAGTTCTTCCTAGACTAATGCTATTTGCTGGTCAAGGAGAGCTATTATTCACGTGCGAACCTTATCACTAGTAAATAGCGTTATTATTTGCTAGTGGGGCATGGGAGCCATACTAGAAATGTATGGCTCCTTTTTTGTTATTCGGAATGATTATGTTTTAGAAAGAGGGAAAACCATGAGTTTATTATCTAATATGTTTAGAAAAGAAACGCTGGATAATTATATCGATCAAGATAGTAATTTAAAGCGGACACTCGGTTCCTGGGATTTAATCGGAATGGGCGTCGGGACCGTTATCGGTGCGGGGATCTTTATCCTGCCCGGAACGGTGGCCGCTACTACTGCAGGACCTGGAATTATCTTTTCGTTTATTATTGCTACGATCGTCTGTTCACTCAGTGCGATGTGTTACGCTGAATTTTCATCATCACTACCAGTTGCGGGGAGTGCCTATTCTTACGGGAACGTGGTCTTCGGTGAAGTGATTGGCTGGGTGTTAGGCTGGGCGTTAGTATTGGAATACACGCTGTCGGTGGCCGCAGTTGCGACTGGTTGGTCAGCGTACTTCCAGACATTTCTGGCTGGATTTGGGATTCACATTCCAAAGGCGTTAAGCAGCTTTTACGACCCTAGCAAGGGGACGTACGTCAATCTTTTTGCGATCTTGATCGTCTTATTGATTGCCTTTATTTTAACGAAGGGGACCCAGTCTTCTTCACGGATCAATAACATCATCGTGATCGTTAAGGTGTTGATCATCGTATTGTTCTTAGTTGTCGGAGCCTTCTTCGTGAAGCCAAGCAACTGGAACCCATTGTTACCATTCGGGGCTGGTGGAATCTTCCACGGGGCCGCAGCGGTCTTCTTTGCTTACCTTGGGTTCGATTGTGTGTCATCAGCTGCTTCTGAAGTGAAGAATCCTAAGCGCAACATGCCAATTGGGATTTTAGGGACGCTCGTTATTTGTACGATCCTATATGTATTGGTTTCATTAGTGTTAACTGGAATGGTGCACTACAAGGACCTAAACGTAGCTGATCCCGTATCATTTGCATTACAAATGGTGCACCAAAACTTCGTTGCTGGAATCATTGCGATCGGGGCGTTAGCAGGGATGTTCACCATGATGTTGACCATGATTTACGGTGGTTCCAGACTACTTTATTCAATGGGTCGCGATGGGTTATTACCAAAGCATCTGCACAAGGTTAATAATAATAACGTTCCGCACCACAGTGTGTTGATCGTAACGATCGTGATTGCCTTTATGAGTGGTTTTATCTCCCTTGATAAGTTGGCTAGCTTGGTAAACATCGGGACGTTGATCGCCTTTATCGTGATCTCACTAGGGATCTTACCATTACGGAAACGGCAAGACATTCCTAACAATGGCTTTAAGGTCCCATTGTACCCATGGATTCCACTGCTTTCCGCAGTCTTGAGTATCGGGATTGCGACCCAGCTACCTAAGGATACCTTCTACACGGCGTTGATCTGGTTCGTGATCGGGTTAGTAATCTACTTCTCATACGGGATTCGCCACAGTTTACTAAATAAAAATTAGTAATTATCACATTTAAATTTAATCATCATCGTGTAAAATATCCCTTGAGATTAATATAATTACTATTTGAGGTGTAATAATGCAAGACAAGAAACAATTGAAAGAAAATGTCGCACGGGGGATTTTCTGGTCAGCAATGGCTTCGACACTCTGGGCATTTTCTGGAATTTTAATGCAGATGGTTGCTAAGAACGGTGCAATCCCAGTTGATTGGTTCATTTCTGCTAGAACATCAGTTGCGGGGATTTTGTTACTAGTGATTGGGGCCTTCCACGTTAAAAAAGACATCTTCAAGGTATTTAAGGACAAACGTTCGATCATGTTGTTATTGATCTATAGTTTATTCGGCCTTGCTGTTAATATGTCCACCTTCTACATGGCAATTCAAACTGGAAATGCACCGACAGCGACGTTGTTACAATACTTAGCACCAATCTTTATTGTATTGTACAAGTTCATTTTCAGAGGGCATCGGCCTTTGAAGTCTGACGTGTTAGTATTTTTGATTGCATTGGTTGGAATTATCCTCTCAGTTACTAAGGGTGACTTGGGAGAACTTTCCATTCCGTTGGTTTCAATTCTTTGGGGCTTGGGATCAGCTGTTTCGGCTGCGATTTACTACTCAGTTCCACAACCACTTTCGAAGGAAAACTCACCATTTGTGGTTCTGGGATGGGGAACTTTAATTGCAAGTATTCCATTTAATATCTTCTACATTGCAGTCCACCACGCACCATTCTTTATCGCCGCTCCAAAGCAAGTAACTGCCAGCCCATTAGTATTAGTGGGATTAGGTGGCGTAATCTTAGTAGGGACGATTTGTGCATTTTCATCAATGATCTACAGTTTGAAGTTCGCTTCATCAGAAGTGCTTAGTATTGTGGATGCCGTTGAACCTGCGATGACGTTTATCCTCAGTTTGATCTGTACGATAATTCCAATCGCATTCATTCAGTCATTAGGGGTACCTTTTGACCTCGTTGAATGTATTGGGGCGGTATTGGTAATTTATTCAATTTACCTGTTGCAACGGATTCACAAAAACCATGTGGATGACTTACCACCAATGGAATAATTAAAAAACTCTGGGTCTAATCGATTCAGAGTTTTTTATTTGGCACAATAAATATTACATTCATCAAAAAATCAAATATAAAGTTTGCGATAATATATAATTTATAAAACTAATTTTAAGTTATAATAATAGTATCCGTTTCGTTACGGATACTTTTTTATATAATTATAAAATAAAGGGGTATCATCATGGCTAACCAAAAATGGCGGCGGCTTTGGCCGTATTTAATCATCGCGATCGTTGCGTTGATCGAAATTTTGCCACAGATTTTTACTAAGTCGTTCATTGTGGGAATCGATTCGATTTTTCATATGAACCGCTTTTATGATGCTGCAATGCAGATCAAAACTGGGGATTATAATTATTTCCAATCCTTTTTTGGGTATCAACAAACGGGGCGGGTGATCAATGCCCTCTACGGCCCAATTTTTGCTTATTTTAATGGTCTATTACTACTAATTGTTGGGACTTGGTTCAAATTCCAGTTGCTAACCAGTTGGCTGTACCTATCGATTGCTGGATGGTTGATGTATCACCTATCGATTGCTAACCGCGTTAAACAATGGCCAGCAGTGGTAGTGAGTGCGATGTACTTATTATCCTCACCAATGCTGTCGTGGGTCTCAGGTTCGCAATTTACAGGACTGGGCGCAATGTTCACGCCGTTGGTCTTACTAGCTGGGACGCAAATGATGCGCAAAGATAAGATCGCCATCATTCCGTTATCACTTTCGATGACGCTCGTGATCCAAATGCATTTGATGACCAGTATCATCTGTGCATTGGCTTTGATTCCATTCTTCATTGTGGCATTCATTTATAGCAAAAACCGTACTCACTTGGTATTAGACCTGTGCAAAGCAATCGGGTTGACGTTGTTATTGACTGCCAATGTGTGGGGCGGGATGTTAGAACTCTTTAAATCCAACACCTTATTGCCAGTCGCACCACAATTAGTGATGAGTGAAAATGCATTTAACGTGATCAATACCCATTCATATGTCTTGTTGCCAGTCTATACCGCACTATACTTGTTGGTCACGATCTATGTGATCGTCAAATGGAAGCAATTGAGCCTCTATACGAAGGTCATTTTTGGCAATGCAATCTTATTTCTGTGGTTATCATCTTACTTCTTCCCATGGAATCTGATTCAAAAATGGGTGCCAGGGGTCTCTTATTACATTCAGATGCCCGCTCGTTTTTACGTCGTCTCATTTGCGTTATTGTTCCTATTAGTCGGAATCTTTTTAACGAACGAGGTCAGTCGCGGGATGCAGGTCGTTAGATGGACATTTGCGACCCTGGCGTTCCTTGGAATTTTTGGGATTGCAGAGGGGACCGTCATTTTAGGGACGATTTCGTACCATGCAGACCGAGTAATCGATAATAACACTAATTTAAAGGTTCACACTAAGAGTGTTAAAAAGCTGCGAAATTCGTTGAAATCCGATGATCTAAAGTTGGCGCTGAAGTACATGACGAAATCAACGCCTGATTACTTACCGATCAAGCATTCGATTGCACCAGACGATTACTTCCCATTCCATCCATATCACGCCTATACCGTAACGGCGGTTAAAAAGAATCGTTACCACGTTAAAAAGACGGTCACTAAGCATGGCATGAAGGTTAGCTGGAAGAACCCGACGCACCATACTAAAAAGATCTTGTTGCCAGTCTTTAAGTACGGGCACACAACGGTATCGCGTAACGGTAAACCGTTCAAGCACTTTAAGACCTCAAAGGTCGGTGCTTTGATCGTCAGTTCCCATCCTGGAAAGAACCACTTGGTGATTGGTTATCACATCAGTCGCTGGTTCAAGGCCTTAGTCTTAGTGCAAGTCCTTACCTACATTGGGTTGATTGGAACGATGATTTACCGCAAGTTCAAACCAAAAGCATAATTTAAAATAAACGTTGGTCGCCGATTCGGTGCCAACGTTTTTTAAAATAATGTTATGATAGACAAATAAATAAACGGGGTGAAAAAATGAAGGGGAAATATAAAGTAAATCGCTATATCGGGGTGCCAGTGGAAACTGATAACTCCGGCAACTATCAGATCAAAAAAGACGCTGACGGCAGCTTTAAGTTGCACGATTGGCGGACTGGTAAGCATACCAACGGCAAGTTCAAGCAGGTCGGCCAGATCTTCTTGACTGAAAATAATATGAAGGTCGCAGTGGTGGCTTATGAACCGGTTGCTTTTAACCATCGGCACGAATATACACCGTTGCAACGGTTCACCTCTGAATCGGTCAGCGCGGATTTAATTGCGGACGCAAAAAAAGCACTTGATTCCTAAGAATCAAGCGCTCGATGAGTTAAAATATTGGGTTGTTGGAGGAATGACTATTTCTTCAATACCTTTTCGGCATTAGCCTTAACTTCGTCGTCTGACATGTTTTCATACTTATCCATCTCATCGGAAGTCTTGATAGTGTCATGGTTATTGTTTTCCATAAAATGGTCCCACAATGCATCTCTAACTGGGGTATCTGAATCGCTCCAGTCGTATACTTCACTCATCTTTCTATCTAATGTAGTATCTTCTTCAAATGCCATAATAAAATCTCCTTTACAATATATAGAACTCAATTATTATTATAAAGCAATGTTTCAAAAAAGGGTTATAAAAAGCTCAAAAAATTTAAAGATTTGAAATTTTTACAATAGTAATATAAGATTGCAAGAGAAGGAAAAGTGGTGGATTAAGGATATGAGAGATAAGTTAGCGACAAAACGAAAAATTGTTGCTGGAATGATTAAGTTAATGGATACGATGGATTATAAAGACATTACCGTGAAGGAAATCTGTCAAGAAACCAAGATCTCACGAATGACTTATTACCGTAATTTTCATGATAAAAAGGAATTATTAATCTACCACTTTGATGGTTTATTTACGCAGTTTATTCAAGAGGTATCCGCTAGCCATTCACGGACTTTTTTTGATATCGCAACGATTTTTTTTAATTTAATCAAAGCTGATCAACACGTGATGGAGCTTTTGATCAAGAATGATTTGACCATTATCATTCGGGAACGGTTACGTTATTATATTGGCGGATTGATCGATCAAAGGGTGTTATCATTTCGGGAAAATTCTTCTAAATTACTGATATCATTAATCTCTGGCGGACTAACTGAAATTTTAATTACCTGGACTCAAGATGGGATGCAAGAACCAGTCGAATCATTAGTCATTTTTGCTTCTAAATACATGCACTTTAAAAATTGATACAAAAAAACGGTGTGGATAAAATCCACACCGTTTTTCATTAAGTTAGTTAAAAGGATTAACCTTCAACAGGGGTAACGTTAGCAGCTTGTGGGCCACGGTCGCCTTGTTCAACATCAAGAGTAACTTTTTCGCCTTCGTCTAAAGTCTTGAAGCCATCTTTGTTGATTGCTGAGTAGTGAACAAAAACGTCACCATTGTCAGTAGTAATAAATCCGTATCCCTTGTCAGCGTTAAACCATTTTACAGTACCTTGTTCCATAATTAAGAACCTCCATAATTGAAAAATATTGCATGTATCATTAAGCTTGAATCTAAATAAGGAAGTTTTATGCAAAACAAGAACCTTAAAAACTCGAAACTACGTAACACATTGGTATTATAATAGCATTAAATCTTAAGAAAGTCAATCAGTGAACTCGAATCTTTTTTAAGTTAGAATGATATTAATATTAATGTATGGGGATGAGCATTTGAAAACGTTAGTAATTATATCGCATCCAGAGATTGATGATTCGACGACCCAATCGTTTTTACGGGGTGCGACCCGCAATTTAGAGCAGGTCGTATGGCACCCCCTAGATCATGCATATCCAGACTATCAAATCGATGTGCCCAAGGAACAAGCGCTATTGACCAGTGCACAACGGATCATCTTTCAATTCCCACTTTATTGGTATAGCTCACCGGCGTTATTAAAGAAATGGGAAGATGAAGTGTTGACCAGAAACTTTACCTATCAGAATCAAGATGGCAGACTCGCCGATAAGCAATTAGGGATCGTAGTGACGCTGGGGACGGCTGCTAAGAACTACGTTGCTGGTGGTAGTGAAGGATTTTCGATTTCAGAACTCATGAAGCCGTTTCAAGCCGTTGCGAAACAAGCGGGGATGCAGTTCTTACCGCCATTCGTGGTCGATCAGTTCAACTACATGACGGCCGACCAGAAGGCGCGGTTGCTATTTGATTATCAAAACTATATCAATAATCCAAAGCCGAATTCATTCGACGGACAACAAAGTTGGGTGATCGACCGCTTGCGTGCTAAGGCAGAACGGGAAGGCGATCCACAAAAGCAGTCGTTATTAGAACTGACGATTGACCAACTGGAGAACCAGCAATCCGAACTAGCGAGTTTAAAGGATCAAATCGCGATGATCAAACGGGGGGATGATGAATAATGGACGATCAACAATGGTTATTAGACCAACTCCAAAAATTTGCCGACGCAGAGGCCGATTTTACCGACCGCTGCCTATTTGAAGGCGCCAAACGGATTGCAGTTGAGCAGGAAAAGCGCATCCAACAGGCCAACGATGAATTAGATGGCCGAGTCTGGAGTCCTAATAAGTGGTAATAGCCCGTTGCACAAGGCTGAACGAAGCTTATTTTTAGATTTGATTTTAGGGGGCACTTTGTATTATAATTAACAGGTATATTTCAAGAATAAGACAGACAAAGTAAAGGAGCGATAAAGTTATGCGTATTTGTCATCCAAACGGTGTTCAAGGCCGTCGTCCAGTTAACCAAAAGAAGGACAAGAAGAAGAACAAAGAAATTTCAGCATTACAAAAATTCTTAAAGCAAAGTCCTGCTAAGTAAAAATAAAACCCAGTATTTAGATACTGGGCTTTTTTTGTCTTTTATTGTTCCAAGTCGTTGGCATTCTTGGGGATGTGATTATGCTTTGATTTTTTCCGTAATTGATCCTTAAATTCATTAATGTCATCAAGGTGGCTACTTTTCCATTGTTGATATGAAGAATGACTATCCATATCATTAGTCTTTAGTCCCGTGTCTAACCAAAATAATGCTGCGGAGAGACTAGGAAAATTGTGTAGCCACAACGTTTGTCCATTATCTGAATCAAAGGCAACGTACGAACGCGCATGGCGTTTCAAAAACGTTCTTTTACGAATTTTGAAGGCTTCTCGCTTGCGCGTTAGTTTATAGTCTGGCAGAATAAACTTGCCGTTTTTCTCAAATTGGGGAAAACGTTCATTTTGTTGGCTTTTTTTATCCTTAAGCATTGCCCAGGCATCTTGGACGGTGATTAATGTTGTATTTAACTTAGTCATCAAAAAATCTCCTTTTACTTTTATTTTCTCACAAAAAGGCTTAAAATCAAAGTCGGAAAGCTTACCGGAGGCGATATTATGGCTCATAAGTACTATGCAGTTAGAAGAGGAAGAACACCAGGAATTTACAATAGTTGGCCACAGTGTCAAGCAGAAATTACTAATTTTCCGCATGCTAGATATAAGAGTTTCTTGACGAAAGAAGAAGCTGAAGAATTTTTACATCAAAGCGATTATTCAGACAATTATACATCGGATTCTGATCTGGTTGCTCCGATTAGAAATGGTGCCATTGTCGTTTATACCGATGGTGGTTCTAGAAACCACGGCAATGTACGTGGCGGACATGTTCAAGATAACGATAAAGCTGCTTGGGCCTATTTAATTATCATGCCTGATGGGACTAATCATAGCGATGCTGGCTGTGAATTAGGTTCCACTAATAATCGAATGGAAATCATGGCAGCATTAAATGCCTTGCAAGTCTTAGTGCAAAATAAATTGAATAATAATCAGATCGATATTGTTGCTGATTCTAAGTACGTTTTAGATTCGATCACGAAGAATTGGCTTTATGGCTGGGTCAACAATGGTTGGAAGACTAAAAGTGGTAACCCAGTTAAAAATATGGAACTTTGGAAAAAGATGTATGAGTTGTTAAAAGAATTCCCTGATTTGAAATGGCACTGGACTAAGGGGCACGCTGAAGATTCTGGCAACGTGTTCGTTGATAAAAAATTAAATGATGCGATGGATAGGATGGGCGAGTCCGGGACGATCAATGTTGCACGGCCTCGACCAGAGAATCCAGCCCCACATGCCGATCAAGATGTGAGGGACAATGCATTAAATCGAATCGATGACTTTTTAAAGAATGGTTCATCGGGAGCAGAAATCGATAAAAATGCTCCTGACCACCCATTATCAAAAGATGAATCAGTTGATAATATTAAAGATATGTTCAATAAGCTGAAGGGCTTTGATGATAACGATAAGTAGTCGTGTTATCATTGAATTGAACAGGATGGTGGAATCATGACAACAGAACGTGAGAAGATGACGGCTGGTGAAAATTATGACCAGTTCGATCCAGAATTACAGGCCCAACGAACTAAAATGCGGAAAGCATTAGGGGCGTTGAACCAAATTTATGATAATCAAGAATTTAATCGGCAATTAAAGTCACTGTTAGCTGATAGTGGTAAGAACCTATTCGTGGAGAATGGAATTGAATTCGATTACGGATTCAACATCCACGTTGGCGATGATTTTTATGCTAACTACCACTTGACGCTTTTAGACACCTGTCCGATTACGATCGGGAATAACTGTTACTTCGGACCAGACTGTGGATTGTATACCCCAGTCCATCCGATTGATCCAGTTCAACGTAAAAATGATGTTGAAATGGGCGCCCCGATTACGATTGGTAATAACGTCTGGCTGGGTGGTCACGTGACGATTCTCCCAGGAGTGACGCTGGGGAATAACGTGGTGGTCGGCGCAGGTTCCGTTGTGACTAAGTCATTTGGTGATAATGTAGTGATCGTTGGGAATCCAGCCCACGTAATTAAGACCGTTAATTAATTTAAAAAATGGGAAATGATTTTAGCCGTTAGTGGTTAAAATCATTTTTTTGTTGACAATTTGGAAATTTTTTTTATATAATAACCGATAGTGCTTACTTTTAGTTAGGCAAAATATATAAGGAGACGAAATACAATGATTATTTAATGGAAAAGAAAATATCATCAAGTGTTTTATTAGCAATTATTGCATCAGGAGTTATGACGTTTAGTGGGGTGACGGTGGAAACATCGATGAACATCACGTTCCCCACGTTGATCAAGGAGTTTGGCATCGGCTTAAGTGTCGTCCAGTGGATGACTACGATCTACCTATTGGTATTATCGAGCATTATTCCACTATCGCGGTTCTTAAAGGCCCGTTTTAAAATCAGTTCGCTATTTATAACTGCCAACTTATTGTTCCTAATTGGCCTATTGGTGGATGCGTTCGCACCATCATTTATCTTCTTGCTGTTAGGACGGGTGATTCAAGGTTTTGGGACCGGAATCGCTTTGCCGTTAATGTTCAACATCATCCTAGAAAACGTGCCACAAGAGCGATTGGGGGTGATGATGGGCGTTGGCTCTTTGATTACTGCCGCAGCTTCTGCCGTTGGACCAACCTTTGGTGGAATCATTGTTAATACGCTTGGTTGGCGATTTATCTTTATTATCTTAATGCCAATCTTGTTAATTTCATTAGTGATGGGGATGTTTTCAATTCCCCACTTGCGCAAGGAACCACTCGTTGCAGAACGCTTTGATATCAAGAGCTTCTTGTTGATCGTGGTAACCTTCGCAGGATTAATCATTGGGATTGATACCATTAGTACCAGTAGCTTCTGGAATCCAATGGTGATCGTTCCGATTGTAATCGGTTTAATTGCATTGTGGCTATTTGTTAGGATGCAAAACCGTTCTGTACAACCACTACTGCGCGTTCACATCTTAAAGAACGCGGCGTATGCTAAGTACGTTTTAGCATTTTTCATCAATCAGCTCATTATCTTGGGCTTAGCCTTTGTGATTCCTAATTATGTTCAGTTGATTAATCACAGTGCCTCTAGTACGGCTGGGTTGATCCTATTGCCTGGAGCCGTGTTGGGAGCAGTGGTTTCACCATTTTCTGGCGCATTATTAGATCGCTTTGGGGCTAAGAAACCAATTTTAAGTGGGATTGGTTTGATGGTGATTTCACTATTGATCTTGAGCATCTTTTCGAGTCAGCTCAGCAATGCCGTTGTGCTCATCTTCTATACTTTGATCATGATTGGTGTTGGCCTAGCATACGGAAACATCATGACCAAGGGGTTGAGTTACTTAACTGGGAACTTACAAGCCGATGGAAATGCCATCATTACGACCGTCCAGCAATTTGCAGGGGCGATTGGAACGGTGGTCGTTGCAACGATCATTACCAAAACGACTGCACTAGTTGCTGGCAATGGCATTCTAGGCTACACGTTTGCATTGCTCTTCTTGCTTGTGATCAGTGTGATTCAGTTCTTAGTGGTAGCATCGACTAAGGAATAATATGTAATATGGGAGCTGTGAACTAACTCCTAAAATAAATGGTCCTTAGCATAGGAAACTTTTCTTATGCTAAGGACCATTTTTAAATTCATTTGGAAATTAAGAATTCCCTAATTTCTCTTCATGATGGTGCTCCAAGAACCAGGTAAAGTAGAGCTGGAATGGAAGCTAAGCCGCATTCTATTCTTTGATAATAGGTGAACATCCATGGATTCATTAATGCTAACCTGGCCTTGACTAATTTTTTTACCAGTTATTTTGTAACGGTTTTTACCAGTATATTTATAGTGAACCTTAGTCATTGCGGATGGATCAGCTTCGGCAGGATAGTCGAATTGAAGGTAATCCGATGAGGTAAAGTTAATGCGGTACTTTTCGTTCACTCTAGGCCCGTTTGTATATCCCTTGGTAGAAACCCAACTACCGTGAATACTACTTGGGGTCCCCTTATGTAATGTGGCTGCACTGGCGCTGGCACCTGTAAATAACAGAATGCTAGTTGCTGCTAGCGTTGATAAAATTTTTCTTTTCATTTATTTTCAACTCCAATTATTAATATTTAACAAGTTAATTATACTATAATTTAATCTTTTGTTTCAAACATTACGATAAATTAAAATGGGAATTGCATTCGATAATTATGAGAAGCATTTTGGGATTACTTTCAACAAAAAAGGCAGCATGTTCACCATCACTGAACATGCTGCCGCCTTACCATTGAATTCCTACTTAATAGGCTACTTAGCGTATGGCTTAAAACTTTTTACTTTTTTAAATGTTTCTCCTGCTATAATGACGTGTTTTTTGCTTATTTTTTTGATATGTATCTTGGAACGCTTATTGACGGCATACAAGTATTCACTGTAAATATATTTATTCTTACCGACCTTCTTGTATCGACCATTTGCTGCTGCACCATTTATAGCACCTGTGCTGGAGTATTTTTTATTTTGATTGTACCAAAATGGATTGTAATTAATTGGATCGGTCTTAATATCGTTGATAACAAATGCATCCCGATAGTAACTAGTTTCCCGATCAAATTTCGTTTTTCCAGTATTATTTTGGGTTTTGTGCATTTTAGAAATCCAACGGCCCTTCATAAAATGAGGGGTTCCTTTATGCCACTTTGCTGCACTGGCATTGAATGATCCAGTTAGCGTGAAAAAAGATGTGATGGTGATTGCACTAATCCATAGATGTTTTATTTTCATATTAGTCACTCCTTTATAATTAATTTAATTATCCATCTTTTTTATCAATAAATCTATTTATTTTAATGCATTAATGTAGATTTAATTCAATTAAAAAAAAGGGATAAAAAATCCATTAATGATGAACGTTTTATCCCATTGTTTTAATATTTAAACTTATATTTCGTCGTAAAATTAACGATCTTACTTGATTGTTTGTAGTACTTACCATTATATTCCCACTTGGTAGGCTGCTTTTTCGAATAACTATTGCCGAGGTACACCTTGATTTGCTTGTTGCTTAAACGTTTGACCTTGTAATAATAACGAATCTTACCTTCACGGGTACTCAAATAATATGTTTTATGCTTCTTAGTATAGGTAAGTCCGCTATTAATGGAACCACCAGCACTGTTGAATGGATTAGCAGGCTTGGTTTTAGTCTTATAAAATAGTCCTGATTCATCAATTGATTTATTTGTAACGAATAGGATGCTCTTTTGGTAACGGGCATCTTCAACTTCTGGTTCGGCGCGAGCGACCTTAGTCACCCAAGTCCCCTTTAACACCTTTGGAGCGCCCTTAATAGTTGTTTTAGCAGCATTAGCGGTGGAGGAACTATTTACCATCCCCACGCCACCCAATACTGTAACGGTTAATGCGATGCTAATTAATTGAGAAAATGGTTTCAATTTCAACGCCCCCTGTAATATGTTTTGTATACTATCAGTATACACTAAAATTAAACATAAGTACTGTAGTTGTTTCATTAAATGGTTTAAAATTTGTTATTGTTTTACAAATTGGGAGTATAATAAGAACATACATTGGTTTAAATTATTAAGAGGGTGTTCACATATGAGTAAGGATTCAAATAGTTGGAACTCCAAAACGCTGTTCCATCGCTTTTCCATATTAGCTGTTTCATTGGTCATTACGATTGGGACTGCTGTTTCACCAGCACTACCCGCAATGGCGAAAACATTTTCAAACTATCCGACTTCATTAGTTAACACGGTGGCCACGATCCAACAGATTCCGGCCTTTATCGTGCTATTATTTTCAGCTTCGATTTCTAGAAAATTAGGAATGAAGAACTGTATTGGCTTAGGACTATTGATCATGGGGATAACTGGGATCATCCCAGCCTTCGTGCCGAACCTATGGGTGATCTTAGTTTCGCGGGCCATCTTTGGAATCGGGATTGGTTTATTGAATTCGCTTGCCATTACGATGGTGAACCTATTCTACACTGGCGAAGATCGTTCGCAAATGCTTGGGAACCGGAGTTCATTTGAACAGGTCGGCCTTTGTATCATGAACATATCGATTGGGCTATTGCTCAACATCAGTTGGCAATTTTCATTTCTTGCATACATCGTTATCTTTGCCGTCCTCGCATTATTCTGGTTCGTCGTCCCACCATTTACCGACGATACGACCACTCAAGTTAATCAAGCCAACCCCCAAGATAGTGCTAAGCAACGGGTCAACTTCAAGGTCATCGCTGCTGGAGTGATTTGTTGCTTGCTAACCATGGGGATGGCTGCCGTTAGTATCTTGACACCTTCGATCGTTGTCAACGCCAAGATGGGGACTGCGACCGATGCTAGTTTTGTCATTACCATTTTCACGTTGACTAGTATGGTAATGGGCTTCTTGTTCGGAAAGATCTACCAAGTTATCAAGCGGTTCGTCTTCTCAGCAGGGATGTTATTCCTCTCAGTTGGGATGTTACTTATGAACTACGCCCACAGCTTTCCAATGTTGATCATCTCCGTGATGGTCATCGGGTGTGCCTTCCCATTAGCCGGTAACTACCTCTTTAACCTAATGGAAGTCGCTGCTCCGAAGGGTTCGAACGCACTTGCTAATTCCGTGTTATTAGTTGGTTGTAACATCGGGACCGCAATTTCGCCAACCGTGATTTCTGCACTGGGCAGTGTGTCACCATTCAAGGGGACGATGCCTGGGATTGGGATGTTTGGGGCAACTATAATTGCGTTAATGGTCATCTTAATCATTTTCCAAATTATTAGTCATACACCAAACGTTGCGAATAAACGGAACAAATACACGATTCATCAATAGATTAAAAAATCAGGTTGCTAGCCAGCGACCTGATTTTTTTGATTATTTAATTCGACAAAACTTAATGACTTCATGGTAGCGCTTTACTTGCCAAGGGCTGATTACGTACTTAGTATTCTTGTTCTTCAATGCCTGGACTGGCAAGACGATGCTCAAAGCAATGCAGGCCAAAAGGGTTAACACTGCGAACAACCAGGTTGACCAGTTCAAGGCGCCAATTTTCGCTAACTTATTGATGAAGACGATTCCTAACGGTAGGAATAACACGACCGTCGTGAATAATCCCGGATTGTACCAGGTCTTGAGCTTGATAGTCATTTGGAAGACGTGCCCTAAAATTTGAAAGAGGCTAAATAAGATGATCCCTAAGCCGAGTCAATGCCAATTGGGGAAAATGATTGCAATTGTGTAGATCACCCAGGCACTTACTTTGACGACCATGATCGAAAGGCTATTGCCGGGGGAGTGATTCGCCGTTTATGAGCAATTATCTTATGGGATATAATTTAGGCGTCCCTAAACATATCAATAATATATTTTATATTCGGTTACAATTGTTCTATAATAAACGTTAGAAAATGAAAACATAAAATTTGATAGTCATTTTCAACCCACCACCAACGGTTGTGGACGATATACATATCGCTCGTGGCGAGCTGTTTAGTTTCAAATTTTACTATGTTACTTATTTTAATTCGGTAACATTTTTAATTTTTGAGGAGGATTTTTTATTTTTAGAAATAAAAAGATCAATAAGGTGATTTTTATTCCAACGGTCATTTTATTTATCTGTGTTTCAGCAATATTAATGATTGGCGGATCTTCGATTCGCGGCGTTTTAAATTCGATCTTAGCATGGGTGTCAGGTGAAATGGGCTGGGGCTACATGTGGATCTATGTAATTAACTTCGTTTTCTTTATTTTTATTATTCTTAGCAAGTATGGTGGCATCAAGCTTGGTGATAAGGAAGAAAAGCCAGCCTATGGTAATTTTCAATGGGGTGCAATGGTCTTTGCGACCGCCATTGATGCTAGTATCCTAATGCTTAGTATGGTCGATCCATTGCGTTACTTACAGGATCCACCATTTGGTGCGAAGCCGTATTCGCAAGAGGCGTATGGCCTCGCTCATATGTTAGGGCAGTATAATTGGGGTCCGATGGCTTGGATGATGTTTGCCGCCCCAACGATTGCGATTGGCTACATCCTATACGTTAAAAAGTTGAAGGTCCAATCGTTAAGTGATTCGATCGTAATGCTCAATGGTGATAAGTCATGGCAAAGGGTGTTACGAACGGTCGTTAACATTCTCGTGGTGCTTGGAATCATGGGTGGGGTTGGCGCCTCGGTCGGCCTAGAAATTCCGATTATTTCAAAGGTGTTGAGTTCTTTAACTGGGATTCCAGACACATTGCTACTTAAATTAGTGCTATTTGCGATCCTATTTGTGATTTTTACCTTCACGGTCTTCAAGGGGCTAAAGGGTGGAATCGATAAGCTCAGTAACATGCACATCTGGACGGCATTGATTTTCCTAGCAATTGTGTTAGCAATTGGGCCAACGGTGTACATTTTAAATTCTGAAACCAATAGTATTGGATTGCTAATTCAGAAGTTCATCCCGTTAAGCACCAATACGATCCCCAACGGACGGGCTGATACCACTCAACAAGAAACGATTTTCTACTGGGGTTGGTGGCTATCTTACATGCCATTTATGGGTCTGTTCATTGCCAGGATTTCACGGGGACGGACGATTCGCCAAATCGTAGTCGGGATGTTGACCTACGGGGCGCTTGGTTGTATGAGTTTTTATGCCATCCTCGGTGGTTATTCACTCTGGCTGCAAAAGACTGGGACGCTTGATCTAATCCATATTTTAAGCACCCAGGGACAATCGGCAGTAATTGCAGCGGTCCTTTCGACATTACCATTAAAATTCGTTATGTTCGCACTTTACTGTATCTCGTGTTTTATCTTTTTAGCCACCACGATTTCATCATCGGCCTACGTTTTGTCTTCGTTCACCAGTTTACCATTAGCACGGGGCGAACAACCAAGTCGGGCCAACCGAATGACCTGGGTGGTCATCTTTATCATCTTCTCGTTTAGTTTAGTAATGGTCGGGGGATTTGAAACTATTCAGACCTTCTGTACACTAGCTGGATTTCCATTGATGTTCGTGGTGCCATTCATTCTATACTCAATTTGGAAGATGTTGCGCAACGATGAATCGATTAAAACGATTAAGGTCAAACGTTCTGAATGGCGTGAAGTTCGGCGTCAAAACCGTATTCGGCGGAAAAAAATTACTGTTGAGCGGCGTAATGCCGTTGATGGTGATTTGATTTTATCGCCAGATGATCACCATGATGATTAAATAATGACGCTTTAAATTAAAAACATCGGATAAATTTCCGATGTTTTTTTGTATTTAATAAAAAATTAATATATACTAAAAGTGCTACATAATAAAAATCGCCTTTGGAGGTTTGTTTGATGAAGAAATTTTTGATTGCTTTACTTACTGGTGGGATAGTGATTGCTGGAGTGGGTCTATTAGCTACCCAGGCTGGCAATTCCAATTCTGTGATGGCTGCGATTACGTTGATTAATTCTAAGCAGTCAAAAAAGGAAACTAAGCCTTCAGTTAAGCATGCGAAGGATTCAGAAGATCAGATTCAAAAGACAATCAATAAGATGTCATTATCTGAAAAATTAGGGCAGCTCTACGTTGCCGATGTTTCTAGAAATGATGCTGCAGCTAATTCAGCGGTTAAGAACTACCACCTTGGTGGAGTCATCTTAGGCAGTGCCGACTTTACAGGGAATCGGAGTTCATTTAAGAATCACATTAAGGGAATGCAAAATAGCGCTAAAATTCCGTTAATGATCGGGACCGACCAAGAAGGTGGGACGGTTTCACGACTAAGCATTAATCGGGCCATCTCAGGGTCAACTTACTACCCATCACCACAAGCGGCTTACCACAGTGGTGGAATGAAGAACGTATTGGCCCAAGCTAAACGCTCCGCCCGTGATTTAAAGGCGCTTGGAATTAACTGGAACTACGCACCAGATGCCGACGTTTCATCCAATCGGAACAGTTTTATCTATGCGCGGACATTTGGTCAAAGTGCTGCTAAGACTGCGAGTTACATCAAAGCAGTCGTTCCAGCCATTCAAAGCCAGGGAGTTGCGACTTCACTAAAGCACTTCCCAGGTTATGGTTCGGCTGCTGACACCCACGTCGGGGGTGCCACTACCAACCGTTCACTTTCAGATTTGAAACGAGTTGACTTCCTACCTTTCAAAGCTGGAATTGCTGCTGGCGCTGATTCGATCATGGTAACCCACATCGTGTTGAACCGTGTCGATAGATATCGGCCAGCTTCACTATCGCCTAAGGTGGTTAAACTATTACGCTCTGATCTCGGGTACAACGGGGTTATCGTTACCGATAGTCTTCAGATGGGGGCGGTTACTCAATACGCCAGTGCCCATCGGGTGAATGCCGATGTTCTTGCATTTGAGGCTGGTAACGACATGTTGATGTCTAGTAACTACCGAAGCGGAATTCCAGCATTAAAACGAGCAATTAAGGATAAACGAATCTCAATTAAACAGGTCGACGCATCAGTGCGGCGAATCTTAGAAATGAAACAAAAAGTTGGGATTTACAAGTAGTTTTTAATTGGAAGCCAAGTTAACGCTTGGCTTTTTATTTTGGAAGGGGGATTGAAATGGATTCAAATCATGTTTCGTTAAAGACGATCTTAGCAATTATTTCAGTAGCATTACTATCATTTTCCGGAATCATGGCCGAAACTTCCATGAACGTAACTTTTACCACCCTGGCTAAAACTTTTGGTAGTGATCTGAATACGATTCAGTGGGTCACGGCCGCCTATCTATTAGCAGTTACGGCAGCCATTACCACCAGTGCCTACACGAACAAGCGGTTTAGCATTCGGGCGGTCTGGTTATTTAGTATCATCCTCTTTATCGTTGGTTCGCTAGTCGGGGCGTTTGCACCGAACCTACCGATTTTAATTTTAGGACGGGTATTAGAAGGAATCTCATCTGGAGTTGCGATGCCATTGTCATTTAACATTGTAATCTACACCGTGCCACGCGCTAAGATTGGGACGTGGCTGGGGGTCTCCTCACTAGTAGTGAGCCTCGCACCCTCGTTTGGCCCAACCTATGGTGGGTTAGTCTTAGACCTAATGAACTGGCGGGCGATTTTTATAATTTTATTGATTGCTCCTGCACTATCCGTGTTGTTGGGCTGGAAGACGATTACCCATGTTGACAATCGTTCACACACGAATGGCTTTGATTTCATTGCGTTTACTTTGTTGACGGTGATTTTAACGCTGAGCTTAATGCTTGTGAACCAAATAGAAACGAATGGATTTAATTGGCCGTTCTTCTTAGTGATTGTGGTGACATTAGTGGTCTTTGTCTGGCACATCCGCCGTTCAAAACGATCATTTTTGAACCTCGAGCTATTTAAGAAGGGGCAGTTCTTAGCCCTCTTTACGCCGGTTGCGCTGTACATGTTCTCGATGCTGGGATTAGACTTGATCATCCCGAACGTTGCCGAAAACGGTCTGCACACCTCTAGTTTTATTGCAGGATTTTCATTGCTACCAGGGGCGTTGACTGGGGCGATATTGAATCCTTATTTTGGTAGGATGTACGACAACCACGGTGGTAAGCTCCCGATGTATCTAGGGAATGCGATCTTCATGACTGCTGTAGTCGTGATGGCTGTTTTTACCAACCATTTGGGGTTAATTGCCATCATCGTTGCCTACATTGTCTACATCATCGGGCGGAACATGGCCTACTTTGGGGCCCAAACCGCTGCGATTGATGACCAGGTGCGCTCTGATCAAGCCGATGCCACCGCGATTATTCAAACCTTTCAGATGTTCATGGGTTCGATGGGAACGACGGTGGGGGCGTTAATGCAATCCCATTTTGGGGTGTTTAATGGTTTCAAGATCTTCAGTATCTTTTCGATTTTGCTTTCAATTATTAATGGACTATTGATGTGGGGATACTATGTAAGTAAAAAAAGATAATTCTAACCTAGTGGTTGGAATTATCTTTTTCATTTTAAAGCATGTATTTTTGATCCGCTTCGGGGTCTTGAGAAGTTAAAATCTTAGGACCATCCTTAGTGATTGCTAAGGTATGTTCGTATTGAGCAGATGGAGTGCCGTCTGCTGAAACGTAGTAGGTCCAGTCGTCTTTTTTATCGTAACGATCGGTAATTTGCCAAGTACCAGTGTTGACCATTGGTTCGATCGTAATCGTCATTCCTTCACGCAACCGCATCCCTTGGCCAGCATGTCCATAGCCAGGCACATTTGGTGCTTCGTGAATGGATGGTTGAATTCCGTGACCGATTAATTCACGCACGTCACCAAAACCATTTTGTTGTTCAACGTATTCTTGGATTGCCGCACCGATATCACCGATCCGATTGCCGATTACGGCTTGATCGATTCCAAGGTATAAGGCATCGTGGGTCACTTGCATTAACTTTTTGATTTCATCAGAAACGTTGCCAACAGCGTAACTCCAGCAAGAATCACTTTCAAAGCCATCCTTATTCACACACATATCGACCTTAACGATGTCGCCATCCTTTAACTTAAGGCCCTTGCGAGGAATTCCATGTGCTACTTCATCATTAATGGAGATACAAGTAGCGAACTTGTAGCCGTCAAAACCTTTTTCTGAGGCTTTGGCACCATGGTCTGTAATATACTTATCAGCAAATTCTTCAATTTCCCATGTATCTAAACCAGGCTTGATTAATTTTTGTAATCCTTTATGAACCCCAGCTAAAATCGCACCAGATTCGGCCATTTTTTCGATTTCACGAGGTGATTTTAATGTAATCATCTAATCATTCGCTCCCTTATTTTATTATCTCACCATCTAATTTACTACTTTTGGCCGAATCATGCTAATGAAATTGTTTAAATCGACACTTTTTAATGAAATTAGTTGAATTTTCTAGTATTCTTATATCTAGACAATATATAAGGAGACTGATTTTCGTGACTAAGCATGCAAAACAAACCATCATGTTAGTGGTAGCGCTAGTGATCGTATTAGCAGCTGCAATATTCGTTAGCATTAACAATGATAATGATTTAAATAAAACCAGCAAAAAAGTTAATCGTCCCGTTCCTACTCTGTACATAAACGGTGCGAATTCATCTACTAAAGCTGCGAACCATTTAATGACGATTGGTGAACGGGACGGGGGCAATAAGAGTCTCAGCATTACCTTTAAAAATGGTAATCCCGTTTACAAGGGCAAGTTAACGCAAAAAACCGCTCAGCCACTGATTAAGGTAACCTTTGGCAATAAAACCACTGTATATGATCAAATGCATGGCCTATATAAAGTCTTGGTCCATTTAAAGAGTAAGTATGATTACAATAACTATAATGCAGTTGGTTTTAGCGGGGGTGCGGTTGCTGCTTTAATGACCGCTAGTGACAAGGATACTAGCATCCCAGAATTAAGTCAGTTGATTTCAATTTGTGCTGGTTATAATGGGGTTATGAAGACTAATGATAAGGCTAATTCTAATCATTTGAACAACGATGATAAGCCATTGATCATGAGAAAAGCAACGAAGGAATACCCTTCATATGATGACTTGTTAGCCAGTACTAAGACGATGCCTAAGAACGTGAAGGTATTAAATATCTACGGTAATAGTGCGGGCAAGGGCAATAACGATGGGGTCATTACCAACGTCTCCTCCGAATCCTTAAAGTATCTGGTCAAAAAACGGACTGATAACTACCAAGCAATTAAGCTAACTGGTAGTGATGCCAATCATTTCGGATTGTTCAACCATCCCGTTGTCGATCGTTTAGTAGAAAAGGCATTATTTGATAAGCGCTAATCTATTTACTTTTGTTTGTAATCGTTATAAAATATAGTAGTTATCAATTTATAATGATTATAATTTGAGGTGATTAATAATGAACCAAAATGCTGAACAAAAGGTAAGCTATGACTTACATGGCAAACCATTTAACCGTTCTTGGTTTATCTTTGTTCTTCTGTTAGGAAGCTTTACGATGTCGATCAGTCAATCATCTTTATCGACTGTTTACCCTACGTTCATGCGCTACTTTAATATTTCGGCGACTACCGTGCAGTGGTTAACGACCGCCTTTATGCTGGTAATGTGCATTATGATGCCGGTCAGTCCATGGTTATTGAACAACATCGGGTTTCGAACTTTATTTATATCTGTAATTATTTTGTTTGATGTTGGATCGATTATTATCTTATTTGCGCCTACCTTTCCGATTATGATGGTGGGGCGGATCTTAAAGGCCGTTGCGGTGGGGATTTTATTCCCATCGTATCAATCGGTCTTACTATACATCACTCCTAAGGATCAACGGGGGAGCACGATGGGACTGGCAGGATTAGTAATGGGTTCTGCCTTAGCAGTGGGACCAATTATTTCTGGGGTCGTACTGAAGTTTACCGATTGGCATGGGTTGTTCGTGTTCTTCATTACAACGGCAACGATTATTTTATTCCTAAGTTTTCATGCCATTAAGGATGTAATGCCCCATAAGAAGAGTAGCTTAGACTACGTTTCCACCTTCTTATTGGTTGGATTTGCAGGGATTTTGTACGTAGTGAATATGATTGGTAAGCCAAACGTCAACTTGGGGCAAGCAATTATTATTTTAGCGGTAAGTATTTTATTCGTTGCCATCTTCGTATATCGGCAATGGACAATGAAGCACCCGCTCTTGCAATTAAAGGTCTTAAAGACTTTTAACTACGATTTATCGGTGCTTTTAACTGGAATTTCTTACATTGCATTGATCGTAACGACGATTGTCTTTCCACTTTACTACCAAGATATTTTAGGGGTGTCACCATTTATCTCTGGGATGGCATTGGTTCCGGGTGCGGCATTCCTTAGCTTCTTGAACCCCTTGACTGGTAAATTAGCCGATCGGATCGGTTTTAAGAAAACCATGTTATCAGGGATGACGATGATTGTATTAGGTTGGTTATTACTGGCCGTGATTCCTGGTCAACCTAACATCTGGGTCATGATTTTATTGGCAATGCTGATCGAAGGTGGGAACGCCTTTGTAATGATGCCTGCTGTTACGTTAGGGGCTAATTCATTGCCACGAGATGTCGTTGCTGATGGGACTGCGGTTACCACGACCGCTCGGCAAATCTTAGGTTCGCTAGGGGTTGCTGTAGCAACTTTAATTTTAACCAATGTTGCAAGAAGTCAAAAAGCGAGTGGCATTGCTGAAACCGTTGCTAATCATAATGCTTATCACATTGTGTTCGTGACCATGCTAGTATTAGAACTAGTCGGGTTATTATTTGCATTTATGATTCGTTCACGGACGAACCAAACTAAATAGGAGCCGACTAATGATGTGTAATTCTAAAATAGTTTCTGTGATGTTCTTAATTTTCTATGGTGTGTTGATATACTTTTCATTTAATAACGATATGAATGCTCAAATGATCGCAATGCGAATGATGGCAACTGGAATGTTCTTAGAAGCCGTTGTGGGCGTTTATGAAGCCTTTAAGAAACACAACCACAAAAAATAAAAAAATCCTGATGACGAATGTCATCAGGATTTTTTTTTCGAATGGTTACTTCAGTGGGTCGCTTTTATAACGGTTGAACCATTCAAGGATATCATCAATTCTTTGAATTCTTAGGTTAGGCAATCCGTTTCTAGAGAAACCGTGGAATGATTGCGGATAACGAATGTAATCACAATCGGTGCCAGTTTGCTTGACCGCCGTAAAGTAAGATTCACTCTGGTTGGTAGGGCATCGCATGTCGTACTCACCGTGTTGAATTCTAACTGGCGTCTTTACGTTGTGAGCATATTTCAGTGGTGATTTATCCCAGTATACCTCATGGGCATTAGCGTCCTTGAATAAATCAACCCCTAGTTCAGTACGGTTGAACCAAAAACCAACGTCACTGGTGCCATAGAGTGCTTGCCAGTCAGTAACGGGTCTTTGCACGCTGGCTGCTTTAAAGCGGTCGTTATGGCCAATGATCCAACTGGAAAGGAATCCACCGTAAGAACCACCAGCGACGAAGAGTTTATCAGCATCTAGGTCCGAAAATTGGTTTAATGCATAGTCTAAACCAGTTAGGACGTCTGAATAATCATTTTCACCATAATGGCCAATCACATCAGATTCGAATGCTTGACCGTAAGATGTGGAACCCCTTGGGTTGACAAATACGACTGCATAGCCGTGGTTAGCAAGCGTTTGGAATTCATGGAAGAATGTTTCACCATAAGCAGCATGGGGGCCACCATGAATGTATAGGATGACTGGACTCTTTTGGCCATCCGCTAAGTTATGAGCGTGAATCGTCCAACCATCTAATTGGACCTTTTGATCTTTGGAGACATAGATAAAATGATCGGACTTAGCATAAGTATGGTCTTTTTCATACTGAGCATTAGGATTGAAAATCGTTGTAACGTCAGCGTTTTGACCATCGATGTTTAGCACTTGGAGTTCACTAGGCTTTTCTTGTTTGGAAACGCTTAAGACGATTTGGTGATCGTTCAAAGCACTGAAGTCATATACATCTTCAATTCCATCATGAAGGAGTTGATAGTCATTACCAGACCCTGATAATAGGATGCTGCGGCCATGATGATAGGCATGGAAGACATAATGATCATTATCTAGCCATTGGATCGCCTTACCCAATTTATGTTGAGCAAAGTCAGCAGCTAAACCATTTTCATACCCACAGTCATATTTATCATCACTATTGGTAACGTTAGTTAATTGTTCACCATCAAATTGGTATAGCCAAAAGTTATTGACTGTACAATTAGGGTGTTCATTGGTGTTACCAATTAATGCCAATTGTTTGCCATCAGGGGAGAACTGGGCATCTGAGAAGATTCCACCATCAACACTTTTAGTGATGTAAGTTTCCTCTTTGGTATCAACGTTGTACATGTATACCCCCTGAGTGGGATCATAATCTGTCTTTAGATCAGGGTGATTGGATTTGGTATAGACAATTTTCATATTATCGGCACTAATTGTTTTTAGATCAAAGTCATGTTTAACATCTAATAGGGTGATCGTTTGGTGCGTATGAACATCAAAGTAAACTAACTCATAACTTAAATCGTTTGGGAGCCACCCAATCCCATCTAACCGATTGAAAATTTTATTAACGTGGCGGGGCACTGGGAAGTCAGATGTTTCATACTTCGTTTTGACCCGTGATTTAGTAATTTTTAAAACGAGCGTTTGCTCATCGCTTGATTTTTTGATTTGTTCAATGTTATTGCCACTGGTAATTTGTTTGGCGGTTCCACCAGTAAGTGGCATTTCCATAATTTGGAAGTGTTTTTGGGCATCTCTGTGTAAATAAAAGAGTTTGCCATCACAGACAATGGGATTGACATTAATCCCACCATCAGCCCAAATTGTGTAGTTCTGATCTTCATCGACACTAGCAATTTTACTGTAATATTGGTTACTTTCCTCATCAATTCCATTTTCAACAAAGAAATAACGATCCCCAATTGCAGTTGGTTGCGTAATGGATTTTAATTTAAATAAATCATGATTTGAAACGCCTTGAGCCATTATCATTCCTCCTTATAAAATAACAGAATCCACTGATATTATAGCACTCAATCGAATGGATTGATAAATTACCAGATGTTGACCCGTTGATCTGGTGCCATGTACATTCCATCGCCAGGTTTAACATCAAATGTGGTGTAGAAATCAGCGAGGTTCTTTACTTGGACGGTCGCTCTTAGTTCGGAAGGGGCGTGAACATCAATCGAAAGCAGTAGCTGTTCTCTTTGTTCAGTCGATTTATTTCTCCAGATGCGGGCCCAGTTAATGAAGAATTCAGCTAAATTACAGTCTGGTTCGGCTTTGGCAGCTTCTTCGGCACAGCTAAGGCCACCAGCATCGGCAATGTTTTCAGAAACGGTTAATTTACCATTGACCTTGCCACCAGCAAATGGGATGCCATCGAATTGCTTGATCATGTTTTGGGCGAGTTGGTCGAAATGTTCGTGGTCTTCCTTAGTCCACCAGTTGTTCATGTTCCCGAATTCATCGAATTGCGAACCATTGTTATCGAAGGCGTGGGAAATTTCATGGGCGATCACGGCACCAATCCCACCGAAGTTTTGGCTCGATGATTGATCTAAGCTGTAGAATGGGGCTTGTAAAATCGCAGCTGGGAAAACAATGATGTTTTTGAAAGGATGGTAGTAGGCATTGACCGTATCAGCACTCATTTCCCACTTAGTTCTTTCTACTGGTTGGTTCCACTTGCTAAAGGAATCTTTGGTTGTGATTTTACCAAATTTTTCAACGTTGCTGATCAACGTACCACCGTCTTCTTCAGTATCGACCTTGTATTGCTTGAAGATAGGGTCAATGGCATCTGGATAACCCACTTGAATGACGAGGGAGTTAAGTTTGGTGATGGCCTTTTGGCGGGTAGCTTCACCTAGCCAATCGTTATCAGTTAACCGTTGCTTGTAGACGTTGATCATCTTTACGACCATGTCATGCACGTCTTGTTTAGCGCGTTCACCAAAGTATTTCTTACCATAGTAATCACCAGTAACTTGATCAAAGACGCCTGTCGCAAGGTAGTAGGCTGCTTTGTCCTTACTAGCAGGTTCTTTTTGTCCTGAAACGGCCCGATTGTATGTCCCACCGAGCACGCGTAAGTCTTCCGATAAAAGATTACTGTATGAAATAGCGGTCTTAACGATCATCCAACTCTTCATTAAATTGAAGTTATTATCATCAAGGAGATCCTTTAAGAATGCAAAGTATTCTGGTTCGGTGTCAATAATCTGATCGGGGGTTTGACCGATTAATTCGGTAATCGCCTTGTTAAGGTCTAACTTATCAGTAGCCTTGACAAATTCACTAAACTTCTTAGGGTTGTAAATCTTAGTGATATCAGCATTTTCTTCCGCTGATTTAACGTTTGGAGCAATTTGGGCATCGTAATGCTTAGCTTCTTCGACCATTGCTTCAGCTTCATCAGCAGAGTAGCCGATTTTTACTAATAATTGTCGTGCCATTTGCGTGTATACAGGCATTAATTGCTTAGCAGCTTCATTGCCAGCGGCATAGTAGGTCTTATCGGGCAGAATTAAGCTAGGTACCCCAGAGAAGAGGGCGTTGATCTTAGCGTTCTTCATGTCGGCTTCGATTTCAAAATTAAATGGCAGTGGTAAGCCTGATAGGATCCAGTCTGATAATTGATCATCTAGGTCTTTGTATGAATCAAGATCTTCGATGCGTTTCAAGATGGGTTTCAGTGGTTCAGCACCGACTTGATCACGTTTTTTAAAATCAAATACTAGTTGGTAGAACTTTTTAAATTCAGCCATTTCGGGATTACTTGGTTCCCATTTCCCCTCGCTAAGGGCTTTAAAATCACTGCGTAATGTTTTTTCGATGTCATCAACTAAATCCATGAAGCCACCAGTAGAAGCATGGTCAGCTGGAATCTTGGCATCCTTTAACCATTCACCGTTAACTGCTTGGTAAATATCGGTTTTGATTAGGGCCTGATTTACTGTGTCACTCATAAAAAATTCCTCCATATCCAAATTTTGATTAATTATAGTATACAAAAAAGCGGCTCACAAGTAACGTAAACCGCCTTTAAACAAATAGGATCTTAATGTTATTTATTAATTAAATCTTCAATCGTATTAATGTTTTTCATGTATTTTGGAACGGCCAATCCGACCTTGGCACCGTTTAAGTTAACGCCTGCGTCATCAACTTTGCTTTGATACTGTTTGTAGTACAATCCAGCGGTATTAGGCAGCCATGCGGACACGGTTGCATCAGCAGAACCATTAGCAACTGAGACCCACATTGGTTGCATTTCCATTGCTTGGATCGTGGTCTTATAACCCATTGAATCAAGCACTTGGGCAATTACATTGGTCGATGCAATTTCTGAATCCCATGCAACATAGGTCATCTTGACTGGTTGATTCCCCTTTTTCACACCCTTAGTCCATTCGGCAACTTTTTGGGGATTCTTTTTGATCCAATCCTTAGCCGCTTTGGCAGGGTCAACTCCCGCGTTTGTTTGGAGCATGACTTGAGACATCTCAGCAGGCGTCCAGTGGAATTGTTTGAGAATCTGATAAGCGCCTGGATTACTGGTTTTGAGATTTTTTTTAGTGATCGTGTGAATCTGTTCTGTCTTCCCATAAACATTTTTGGGATCCTTTAAGAACTTGAGCGGATACTTGGTGAACATCCAATGTGGTTGCCAACCAGTGATTACGATCGGCTGTTTGTATTTGATCGCCTTATCTAAAGTACTGGTCATCGCAGCCGTAGAACTGGTTTGAAGCTGCCATTTATTTTGGGCTAATGGATATTCGGTCAAGGCCTTTTGAGTCGAGGCCATAATTCCTGCTCCAGCATCAATTCCAGTGATCGTGTAGTTGATTTGCGGACCGAGCTTTTCCTTTGGATTATAAGGAGCGGTCACACTCTGGCAAGCCGTTAAAATGAAGGTGATCAAAATGACTGGAACGATCATTAATAGGTGTTTACGTTTCATATGGACCTCCTTACTTCGTTGGTTGCTTAGAACGGTTAAAGGCCTGCGTAATACGGTCCAAGATGATGGCTAGAATTACGATTGCCAGCCCAGCGGTGAATCCAGCCCCCGCATTGTTACGGCCAACTGCGAAGTAGACCTGAGAACCAAGGCCCATGGCCCCAATCATCGAGGCGATAACTACCATTGAAAGGGTCAGCATCATTCCTTGGTTCACACCAGACATTAACGTTGACTTGGCAAGTGGTAGCTCCACTTTTACTAATTTTTGCCAACTCGTCGAACCGAATGAATCGGCGGCTTCGATTAAGTCACCTGGCACCTGTAATAAACCTAAGTTGGTCATGCGAACGACTGGTGGTAATGCAAAGATAAACGATGCGATGACCCCAGGAACCATTCCGATTCCAAAGAGGGCGACAGCTGGAATCAAGTACACGAATGCGGGCATGGTTTGCATAAAATCTAAGATCGGTTTCAAGATGGCGGCAACCGTTTTGGACTTAGCCATCCAGATTCCAAGCGGCACCCCGATGATTACGATCAACAGGCTAGACGTCAGCACTAATGATAGCGTTTGGGTCATGTCACGCCAGAACCCTTGGTTCCAGATGAAGAGTAAGCCGATCAATTCGAAAGCCATTAATCCAATGAATTTAGCCTTGCGTAATGCATAAAAGGTGATTGCAAGAACTAGGATGATGAACAACCAAATTGGTAAAAGGTCGAACACCCATTGGAACGCGTTGATAATTGCACCAATGAAGTTAGTGATGCCGTTGAAAAAGCCCACGAATTGAGTTAGCCAGTTTACGAAATGATTGATCCAGTCTGCTACTGGAATTGGTTGTGATTGTGCAAAGAATAAGTTCATTATTTACCCCCCTGACTTCCTGAAAGTGATTCAAGAATTGAACTTCTGATAATAATTCCACGGAGCCGCTTTTGATCATCGACGACGGCAATTGGAACCGCTGTCTTAGAAATTGTTTTGAACAATTCTTTGATCGGGGTGTTCAATTCGGTGGTAGGGATCTCAGTTTGAATTGCCTTTTGAATGTCACGATCATCTTGTTGAATTAATTCATCAACCGATTGAGCATCTGCTAGCCCGACTAAGTGGCGTTCGCTGTCAACCGCATAGATACTAGAGATTTCGTCATCGCGCATTCTGCGGAGTGCAATTCTAGGGCCATCTTTTTCAACGTTAATCGTAGCTGGTCTGATCATGACGTTTTCTGCAGTCAAGATCTTTGTCCGATCAACACCTTGGATAAATGCCTCTACGTATTCATCCTTGGGGTGTTGTAAGATGTCTTCTGGCGTCCCGATCTGGACGATTTCACCATCCTTCATGATCATGATTCGATCCCCGATGCGCAGGGCCTCGTTCAAATCATGGCTGATGAAGATGATCGTTTTCTTTACGGATTCTTGTAAGTCGATTAATTCATCCTGCATTTCCTTACGGTTCAAAGGATCCAAAGCGGAGAACGCTTCATCCATTAATAAAATTTCAGGATCATTAGCAAGGGCTCTTGCAAGGCCCACTCTTTGTTGCATTCCACCGGATAGTTGGCTAGGAAATTCATTATCATAACCATGAAGGCCAACTAATTCAAGTGCATCATGCGCTTTACTTAGTCGTTCATCCTTAGCGATGCCTTGAATTTCTAATCCATAGGCGGTATTTTCGATGATGGTGCGATTGGGGAATAGCGCAAAATTTTGAAAGACCATATCCATTTTGGTCCTTCTGATTTGGCGTAATTCCTCCTTAGAAGCACTAGTAACACTACTGCCATCGAGTGTGATTGTCCCTTCGGTTGGTTCAATTAACCGATTGAGCATTCGAATTAGGGTCGACTTGCCACTTCCAGATAGGCCCATGATAACGAATATTTCATTATCGTTCACTGCAAATGAGGCGTTATCCACCCCAACGGTACTACCAGTTTCTTTTAAAATAGCTGCTTTGGAATTGCCGTTTTTCATCATTTCCTTAGCTTTGCCAATGTGTTTACCAAAAATCTTGGTTAATCCTTTGACTTCGATTTTGGTGGTCATAAAATTCCTCCCGAGTTAAAAATAAAGATAGGACGGCAGCCCTATCTAAGCAATAAAATAAAAAAAGGGCCAGGTGGGCTCTTTTATTTTGACAGGACATAACGTCCTAATTAGACAAACTATATATAATACCTTAAAGAAAATAAAAGTTTGTGTCAAATCAATTAGGAAATTGAACTAACTAAATGTCAGTGGTAAACGTGATTAGATTAGTGTGTTAGAATGAATTATAAATTTTTTTAGATTGAGATGAAAATGATGCAAAAATTGATTGATAAAATTCCTTGGAAATTAATTTTAGGGTTAGTTTTAGCAAGTGTTTTAGTTATGTTCGCAGTGATGCATGATGATGGATTCTATAAACAACCGATCATGTTAGTGCAAAGTGTGACGCAGGGGGAGACCACTACGACCACGGATGAATTTCATAACTCGGATTCACAGACGAATCAAACGTTGAGCGGGATTTTGTTGAATGGTAAGCAAAAGGGACGCCACATTACGGTGCAAAATACCTATTCGACTTCTGAGACAATGGATCATAAGTATGCGGTCGGGCAAAAAGCGTTCGTAGTGGTTCACCCGAGTGAAAACTATCGCACAACGATTAAGGACTACAAGCGCGATGTGCCAATTACATTTTTAGTGTTATTAGCCACTTGTTTATTACTGATCTTTTTGAAGCTAAGTGGGTTAACAGCATTGTTGAGTATTGTGGTCAATACGATTTTATTTGTCGTTGCGGTAATGTTAAATGGCCATAGTCAAGGGACCCAGGTGTTAATGGTGTTTTCTGTGCTAGCGGTCGTGTTCTCAGTAATCACGTTGATCTTAATTTTAGGCTTTACCCGCCAGATGCTAGTAACGTTGCTTTCAACTGTCTTAGGAACCGCAGCTTCGATTTTAATTGCACTAGTAGTCTTTGTCTTTACCCATGAACGGGGGGTTTACTACGAATCGATGCAGTATGTGACCCAATTACCGCGCCCGTTGTTTTTAGCTGCCACTATGATTGGTTCACTAGGAGCGGTCATGGATGAGTCTACCGATATCGTTTCTTCGCTCTTCGCACTAAAAAAGGAGCGTCCCGATATTTCAAGTCGACAGATCTTTTTATCCGGGCAACAAATCGGTAAATCGATCATGGGGCCGTTATTAAACGTGTTATTCTTTATTTTTATGGGGGAAACGATTCCAATGGCGCTGCTATTCTTAAAAAATGGCAATACTTGGGGTTACTCGTTTTCAATGAATATGTCGTTAGGAGTCGTGCAAAGCCTCATTAGTGGAATCGGAATCGTGATCTCGATTCCACTGGCAAGTGGGCTTGCGAGCTTGATGATTGAAAAACGGGGGGCAAAAGTCAAATGAGTACAATTACCGCATTGGGTTTGATATTATTAGTATTGATGGTGGTTGTGGGCGGTAAACAGGGCCTTCAGTCATTCATTAGTTTACTGTTGAACTTTGGCTTTTTATTCTTTGCCATTGTTTTAATTGCGTTTCATTTCTCATCTTTGATAGTCACCCTTGTGACCGGAGTAATCATTTTGTCAATCACGATCTTTCTTAGTGGGACGAGTGATGAAACGAGTCAAATTGCCTTTATAGCTTCCTTAGTGGTACTGGGGTTATTGGTCTTGTTGATCATCCCAGTTGAGCATTGGGCGCAAGTACAAGGGTTTGGGCTTGAAGATAGTGATGACCTTGAGGGGATGTCAATTCTAGTTGGCATTGATTACGTTCAAGTGGCAATCGCAACTGCAATTTTAAGTACCCTAGGCGCAATTGCCGAAGCCACAATGGCAATCGCTTCGGGGTTAGATGAAATTATCGAGCAACACCCAAAGATTGAACCGAAACAACTATTTGCCGATGGGATTTTAGTGGGGAAGCAAATCATTGGAACCACTCTGAACACGCTATTCTTCGGTTTGTTCGGTGGTTCATTATCCCTGTTTATTTGGTTTGCGGGCCTAAAATATTCACTTGGCAGTATTATTAATGACAAGGTCTTTGCTGGGCAGTTCATCATCATTTTATTTTCGTTGCTCGGCGTTATTATCACGATTCCAGTTACAGCATTGGTAATGGCACAACAATATCAAATTAGAAAAAGAAAAAAGGGGAAGGTCGATAAACATGACTAATACTAAATTAGGCGTCAGTGCACAGGATCTATATCAGCTAAAGTCCTTAACCCAACCCAATCCAATTGGGAAACGGGCCTTTTTTGTGGAAAACGGGATTGATAAAGCAGCAAATAAGTATACTTCGCAGATTGCAAGTGTTGATACGGATGGACATTACCAAATCTGGGCAACTGGTGGGATTAACGTTCAACCAGTTGGGACCCATACTGATCTGTATTATCGCCACTTAGATTCTAAGGGGCGCTACCAGTTGATGAAGATGCCCCTTTCTGGCGGGGATGCAGTGCAGGTTACTGATGCCGATTCGATCGTTCAAATGCGCATGACTCCTGATGAAAACGTCTTGGTTTTAAAAAGGGTGCACACGAACGTTTCTAGTAAGTTCAACACCAGTGACCGCCCGCAAATTCGTCATATTACCAAGCTAGATAATCGTCTTGATGGAATCGGTTGGCTTTCTAACGATAAGCGTTACTCGTTGACGATGTTTGATTTGCAGACCCAACAAGAAGTGCCATTGTTCGAAAGTAACTATGACTTAGATTTTCAAGGGATTAGTCCTGATTTGACAAGGCTAGTCTTTATTCAATCCACAATGCATAATTTGACCGACTCGGTTGATGATACGGCGGCATTATACCTTTATGACATTGCTAATAAGAAAAAAACGTGGGTAACCAGTGAAATGCCTAGTGGGATCTTTACCGATGCTCGTTTTTCACCAGATGGTAAAAATATTATCGTGATCGGTAATGATAATCACTACGTTCATGCGACCGTTAATCACCTTTACTTATACCCAATTGACGATGGGAATCTTTACCAACTAAATTTAAATGATGATATCGATGCTGGGTTTGCTGGGGGGTTGAGTACTGATTTTGCTCAACAACGCAGTAATCTAAGTATTTTTTGGCTGGATAGTTCGCATTACATTTTCCATGCTTATCACCATGGTTATAGTCAGTTATATACCGGAAACTTAGATGGTGACATTCAATTAGTGCGTGATAACCATAGTGAAATCTATGACTTTGTCCCAATTGATGTGAACCATGTTTTGATCAGCGCATCGTCTCAAAAATCACCCAGCGAGTTGAGAATTGTCGACTTAAAGCAGTTCGACGAACGGGGGATTTACAATCCTAATCAGGCCTATGAAGCTACCCATGAGTACGCCGAAGTGGGCGGGTTTACCTATGACACTAGTGATGGTAAGGATAAGATTTACGGTTGGGTAATGCACGCCCATAATTTCGATCCGAATCAAAAATCGCCAGTTGTTTTATACGTTCACGGTGGCCCCCATGATGCATACGGGGAATCATTCATGCATGAATTCCAATACTTAGCCAGTAGCGGATTTGCGGTCGTGTTCTTAAACCCCAGGGGGTCTACTACCTATGGGCAAAAGTTTGAAAAGGCATTAATGGGCCACTATGGTGAAATGGATTACGATGATATCATGACTGGACTACAGGCTGCATTGGATCATTACAGTGATTTGGATGCCGATAAGGTCTTTTTAGCTGGTGGTTCTTACGGGGGCTTCTTTGCGGCCTGGGCGGTTGGCCATACGAATCGCTTTAGAGCTGCAAGTGTTCAACGGCCAATTATTGATTGGCAAGCATTATATGGCACTGGTGATATTGGGATTCGTTACGCAAGTGCTGAATTGGGCAAGGATCTTTATGCCGATGATGCCAATGATTACTACTGGGATCGTTCACCACTAAAGTATGCTGATCAGGTGAAAACTCCCGTTAGAATCCAACACGGTGAATACGATATGCGAGTCCCAACGAACCAAAGTGAGGCGTTCTTTACCGCCCTTAAGCAGACTGGCACCGATGTTGATTACATCCGTTATCCACAGTCTTACCATGGGCTTTCTAGGCATGGGTTGCCGAACTTACGGGTTCAGCGACTAGAAGATGTTACAGAATGGTTCCGCAGATATTTAAATAATGAATCAATTTAAAAGTAAAGCCATCGGTCATTCGATGGCTTTATTTAATTTTGTAATTATGTTATACTAAGTGTATAAAAAATTGATATAAAAAACAATAAAAGGAGAGTGTTGTGAATTAGTACTAATTCGAAATCTGAGCCGATTGGCCGTAGACATAAAAAGTTAGTGAAAAAATTATTTACCAGGGTGCTAACGGGTTCCGCACAGGGAATCTTGATTGGGGTCCTCCCAGCAGCCATTTTAAAGTATGTATTAGCTCCGTTGATCAACCAAGAGGTCCAATGGGCGATGCACTTGAATGCGATTTTAGTATTATTTAATGTCTTCATCCCAATCTTGATTGGAATGGCAGTGGCAGGCCAATTTAAAATGAAGGCATTAGACACAGGAGCAGTAATGCTTGCCACTGGGGCGGCTTCTGGATCTATTCGATGGGTCTCAACGCGTCCAGGATTTACCGATCCGATCACTAATATTGATAATCCCGTTTCCAGTACCTTTTACGTTGCCAATGGTTCGGGAGATGTCATCAACGCAATTATTGTGGCAACCCTAGCGGTAGTAGCCATTAAATTGTTAGAAAAGTATGCAAATGGCTTTGGATCGATTTCAGTCATCCTAACGCCATTGATCGTGGGTGGCCTAGTGGGCTTGATTGGCTACCTAATGTCGCCATACGTTGGTGCGATCACAACCACGTTAGGCGAACTGGTTAATTCTCTGACCGCCTTCCAACCACTCCTAATGAGCATTTTGATCGCGATGGTCTTTGCATTCTTGACCATTACGCCGATTTCGACGGTTGGAATTGCCCTGGCCATCTCGCTTTCTGAGGTCAGTGCTGCAGCCGCGGGGATAGGGGTCGTCTGTACGACGGTGATTCTATTGATTAATTCATTGCTCGTAAATAAAATGGGGACTTCGATTGCCATTTTCATGGGGGCGATGATGGGGATGATGACGACGGTATTTAAAAAACCGATTACCATCCTTGCCTTCATTACGACCGCTGGATTGGCAGCGATTCCCGTCGTATTATTCGATGTTCAAGGGACCCCGACCTCTGCTGGACTGGGCTGGATCGGATTTGGATCACCGATTCAATCCATGATTGCGGATAAGGGGGAGCGGGAATTCATTACCCACTTGATTGGAATCGGACCCGCGTTAATTACTTGGATTATTGTTCCACTTGTTGTTGGAGGATTAGTTAATTGGGCCTTTATTAAATGGTTCAACGCCTACCAACCGGAAGATTTTAAGCATGAAATTAGATAAATTAAAAAAATCAAGGTTAGTCATTATAACTATCCTTGATCTTTTTTTATTTTAAAGGGACATGATAATCCAGATAATGCCCCCGATTGTGACTCCTGATGCAACGACAACTGCGTAAATGATGGTAGCATGCTCTTTAATAAACTGAAACAAAATCCAGCCTCCTATTCTTGATTGTTAGCCAAGAAATCAACGATGGTCGCCCTGTAAAGCTTGATCATATCAAGGTAAGTGGAAATTTCAACGTATTCATTGGGGCTGTGAGAAGTTGTGTTCCCAGGGCCTAACACCACAACGTCCATCTTTTCATTGTGCCGTCTAAATTCAGATGCGTCGGTCCCAAGCGATACCCCGATGGCGGGGAGCTGATCTGGTTCGTGCATGGTATGCTCAGCGTGTTTTTGGAACAGTTCGATTAGGTGGGTATGGTTATCACTTTTGACTGGTAGTTCACTGTGTTCAACCGTTAACTCTAATTCGATCCCTGGTTGAGCATTTAATTTTGTGATCAATTGGTTCAATCGCTCAATTAATTCATGGTTAGAAACTTGGGGGATTGTCCGTACCTTTACGATTTCATAAGCTAGATCGGGTACGGAATTAATTTGTTCACCACCCTTAAAAATATCTGGAGAATAAACTGTCCGCCCGAGTTCAGGGTCTGATTCGGTTAGATTAGCGTAAAATTCTTTTTCAGCAAGGTAGTATTGTATCAATGTATCAATGGCATTGATCCCCATTTGTGGCATTGAGCTATGGGCTGCTTTGCCCTTAGCGGTAACTCGGTATGCCATCCAGCCCTTATGAGCCTTGATGATGAAATGTTGTTCTAATGCATCCGATAGGAAGGCCTTCTTTAAAAGGTTCTTAAGGACTGTTGGTTCGATGGTGATGCCATCACTATTAACGTATGAGCGAAGCCCATGTAGTGAAACCCCACTTGGTTCAGCAATGACCATTGCATCGAGATCGTCAACGTAGCCCTTATCAGTTAAAAACTTAGAACCAGCCGCAGTGAGTTCTTCACCAATCGTCCCAATGAATCGAATCGTACCATTGATTGGGGTTGCCGATTCTGTTAGTTCGATCATTGCGATTGCAAGATCGGCCAGCCCAGCCTTCATATCAGCAGCACCACGCCCATACATGCGGCCCTTTTTCAGGGTCCCTTTAAACGGATCGGTTTTCCATGTCCGCTCGTCACCTTGATGAACGGTATCCAAGTGGCCTGAAAGAGCTAACTTAGGGTGGTTTCCATTACCGATTTCAGCTACGATGTTACTGCGATTATGAAATTCAGCAACTAGTTTGGCTTTAATACCATATTCTTGGAAGAGGCGAAGTAGGTACTCTGCAACCGCGGTCTCATTATCGTTGACGGATTTAATATCAATTAAATCCTTTAAAATTTTAATCTTGGTTTCTTTTTCCATATTGTCCTCCGTAAATAGCTATTAAATAAAAGCGCATTATTAAATCATTATATTTTATAACTTAACTAATATCAAATTAAAAAGGCCCCCTCGAACGAGAAGCCCCTCTTAGATTGCGCGATATTTAGAATTGATTCATTAACTTCCCAACTGAGTAGTGAATGATCATGGTTAAGATGCCAATAATGATGTTTCTGATAACTGCGGTTTTGACCAGTCCGTTGCCGAGCTTTGCACTTAAAAAGCCGGTGATGGCCACTGAGATGATCACTGCGACGATGGTCCCAGGCCATTGCACGCTAGCGGGTAGCAATGACATTGCTGCCAGTGGTAAAATCCCACCCAGTGCAGCTGAGAACAGTGATGAAAATGCGGCGTTCCAAGGATTCATATAATGCCCCAATTGGAGGTTGTTCTTGACGTTGACCATCGTTTCCAATGGCTTTTTATCAATGAGTTCCTTTGCAATTTGAGCAGCGGTTTCTGGGGTAATACCACGTTCAACGTAATACTGCTTAACCGTGTTAATTTCTCCTTCAAGATCAGTCTTTAGTAGCTTTTGTTCTGCTTTGACAGCGGCAGCTTCGGCATCACGTTGCGAACTAACGGATGCGTATTCACCAGAAGCCATTGAAAAGGCACAGGCTAATAGATCAGATAGACCAGCAATGAAAATGGTGAACGGGTTGGTAGTGGCGATGGCGACTGAAAATAAGACCCCGACGACCGTTAGGATACCATCATTGGAACCTAATACCCCAGCACGGAGCGTGTTTAATTTTTCGGCCATGGTTTGCCGTTGATTTTGTTTAGTTTGTTGCATATGATGAGCCCCCTTAGATTATAAATTCCCGATGACTTTACCGATCAAGTAGGTAACGATCATCGTTAGCATTCCAGAGATAATGTTTCTAAGCACCGATTTAGAACGATTAGCCTGACTTAATACGGCGGCTGAATAACCAGTGATTGCAAGGGCAATGACGACCGCGATGAATGTCATTGCGACCCTTAAATGACTGGGAAACAGACCGATGGCTGCTAATGGTAAAATAGAACCAGTTGGAAAAGAGACCATTGATGCAATTGCCGCTGCGTATGGACTGGTAAATTCATTAACGTTAAATCCATACTTTTCCCGTACCGTTGTGACCAGGGCATCGTTATTCATCATTTCTTGAGTTGCCTTTGTTGCTAGGGCAGTATCAATGCCAGCATGCACGTATTTTTGTTTAACGAAATCAAACTCTCCTTGGTAGTCAGCTGCTAGGGCCGCTTTTTGATCGTTGATCGCGTTTCTTTGGGAGTCCTTTTCGGTACTAACCGAGACCCATTCGCCCATTGCCATTGAAACGGTTCCGGCGATCATCCCAGCGATTCCTGAAATAAAGATCGCAAATGAGTTCGCAGTTGCTCCAGCGACCCCGATGACGATCCCTGCGACCGATAAAATGCCATCGTTGGCCCCCATCACGCTGGCTCTAATTACATTGATTTTTTGTGCTAAAGTGGCTTTTGCCATTCTAATCCCGTCCCTTCTTAAAATAATTATTTTTATTACTTTATAATAATTATTAACTAACAACGTTTATTATAAAACAGTTGAATCTAGTTGTAAAGGGTTTATAAATACGAATTTAAAAGTTAGGGGAGCAGTACATATTTTTATGGTAACGCATTTTGAAGCAATAAAAAAAGCGATTGCAATCCAATCGCTTCAAATTTAAATTAATTTAACTGTAATGATTTGATGAATTCCTGGTAGGAAACTTCTTCGCCAGTATCAGTGACTTGACCAGAATCAGCCGTAACGTTGGCGTGATGCAAATCGGCTTCGTCAATTTCGATTTGGTAGGTGAAGGTTGCGTTTCCAATTAATTGGATCCATTGATTTTCATCATTGGGATGCACGATCGTTTTGACCATCCCACCTGGGTTAGTCACTTCGATCGGTTGTTCGATGTCGACCATATCAGGATAGTTCAATGCGAACGCAAGTGAGGTAGCTGACATCCCAGTCCCACAGGCGTTCGTGAAACCAACCCCGCGTTCATAGGTCCGCACAAAGATTTGGTTAGGCCCTAAGATCTTAGCAAAGTTGACGTTCACACCATCGGGAAAGTAGGGGTTTTTAGCGTTCAACTGCTTACCAAGGTCACCTAGCGTATCGTTTAAGTCTTGGTCGGTTTCAACGAAGCTGATCAAGTGGGGGTTAGGAACGGCGATCGTTGTGAATTTCAAATGGTCGTTCAATTCAGGGAGTGGTTGGTTAATGATCTTATCCATTCCCAGGTTATCAAATGGAAAGGCTTGTTTTTGATAACGAACGGGCGAGATTTCGACTGCAAAGGCGGTAACTTTATCCGCAAGCTCTGGTTGTCGTTCAACGAATAGGTCGGCCGCCGGGGTTTCGACTTTGAACTCATCCTGGCCGAATTTATCCGAGATGTATCTGGAAACACACCGCAGTCCGTTCCCACACATCGAAGCGCGACTCCCATCAGCATTAACGACTTCCATGCGGCCGAGTACATTGGGGTGCTCAGACTTATCGACGACTAAGACACCATCAGCGCCGCCTAATAAGTTATTGGGTTGACAGATGGTCTGGGCCAAGTGGGTCAATTCATCCGCTGAAAGGGGCGTATCTAAAGTAGTTTGATCAAGAATAAAGAATTGGTTCTCAGAACCGTGAACTTTTAATAAATGGGCCATAATGATTAAACCTCCTGGTAACTAAAAAATTGTTTGTAAATATCCTTAACGGCACGGTTGGCATCTGCCTTGCGGGTCCCAATCATGATGGAAATTTGGGATGCTCCCTGATTGATCATGTTGACTTTGATACCATCGGCTGCGAGCGGGTCGATCGACTTACTGAGCGCGTTGGTCTGGTTGATCATGCCTTCGCCGACGACCATGATGATTGAGTAATCACGGATCCAGTTCAACTTATCGGGGTGGAGGGTCTCGCTGATTTCACGACCGACCGCGCGCATCTTTTCATCGGTGAGTTGACTATCTTCAAAGATGATCGTTAAATCATCGATTCCAGATGGCATGTGTTCATATGAGATGTCGTGCTTATAAAGGATTTGTAGTAGTTTGAGCGTAAAGCCAACTTCCTTGTTCAACAAGTAGCGATGGAGGTAGAGGGCCGAAAAGTGATTGGAGCTAGCCACCCCAGTAATTTCATGTTCGGATTGGAACGATCCTTCTGGCACGATCAAGGTACCAGGGGCGTCTGGGTCGTTAGTATTACGGACGTTAATGGTGACCTTACCTTCAATTGCTGGAATGATGGCTTCATCGTTGAAAACGGAGAATCCAGCGTATGATAGTTCCCGCATTTCGCGGTAGGTCATTTTCTTGATCGGCATTGGATTGTTAATGATTTTGGGGTTGGCAGCGTAAATGGCACTGACGTCGGTAAAGTTTTCATACATCGGGATGTTCAACCCGCGTGCGACGATCGAACCGGTAATGTCGGAACCACCACGCGCAAAGGTTGCGATGTTGCCATCCTTAGTAACCCCAAAGAAGCCAGGAAAGACGAGCTTTTCATCACCATAGCCGAATTTACCCAGGTTTTGGTAGGTTTCTGGAAGAACGGTAGCACTATTTGGTTCATCGCTCACCACGATTCCAGCTTCGGCAGGATCAACGAAGCGGGTCTTGATACCGAGTTGATTTAAGACGAGCGCCATTAATTCAGCATTTAACTTTTCACCGTGGGCCTTAAAAGCTGCCATTAGGTACTCATCATTTGGATATTGATGGGTAGGTAATGCGGATAGGGTGTCTTTGATGACCTTGAATTGGTCATCAGAAACTTGAAAATCATTTGCGATTGCTTGATAACGGTCAATGATCGTTTTTAACACCTCACTGGTGTCTTGTTTTTTGATGGTTTGATCTGCGTATTTGATTAATAGGTCGGTTACTTTGATATCATCATCAAAGCGTTTGCCAGGTGCGGAAACAACGATGATCTGGCGGCTAGCATCAGCCTTGATAATGTCGATTACTTTTTGGTATTGGGAACCATTCGCTAATGAACTGCCCCCAAACTTAATGATTTTGGTCACGGTGTGTCACTCCTCTAATAATATTCACAATGAATTCTAACATGATTAAAAATTTAATCAACTGCTGAAAGAATTGACATTATGCGATGAATTGCATCACTATATAGAAATAAAAAAATATAAAAAAAGTTTTTTCGTCAAAACGGTTGACGAAGGGCTAAAAATGCTTTAGTATTTTAAGCAATCGAAGAGGTCGCGACCAAGACTATTAAACCGATCGAGTCACTGTAATGACGAAGACGTTGATTGAAAAGTGCGGTTGCCGAAGCTAGAAGTTCATTACAGTGGATTTCTTGCTGGGACGTAGTTCAATAGGCTGCGGACTGTCACGAGAATAATCTTGTGGAGCGCTTTCGACAATTGAAACCAGAAATTAAGATGGATAAAAACCATTGGGATTCTTTTGTATGGATGTGGACCACACCCATGCGAGAGAATCCCTTTTTTGTTTTCAAGAATAGGGACCCCGTAAAAAAACTTGGAGGTAATTTTATGAACGAACAGATTAGCCAATCTGATATTAACGCTGCAGGCCATCTAACCATCGGTGGTTGTGATGCAGTCGAGCTTGCTGGCCAGTACGGCACACCGTTAGTGGTGTACGATGTAAATCAAATCAAGAGTCAAATTCAACACTTTCAAGAGGTATTTAAGAACAACGATGTTGAATATGCAGTCTGCTACGCTAGTAAAGCATTCGCCAACACCGCAATGTATCAACTAGTGAATTCAATGGATTGTCACGTTGACGTTGTTTCAGCAGGTGAAATGAGCATGGCATTACACGCTGGCTTCCCCGCTGAACACATGACTTTTCACGGGAACAATAAATCACGTGCAGAATTGCAAATGGCTGTCGATAACCACGTTGGTGTGATCGCATTAGATAACTTTCATGAAATCGACCTATTAAATGAAGTATTAGAATCATCAGACGCCCACATTAAGGTAATGATGCGAATCACCCCCGGCATTTCAGCCCATACCCATGAATTCATCCAAACTGGTCAAGTTGATAGTAAGTTTGGTTTTGATCTTGAATCAGGCGAAGCCGAACGGGCATTACAGATTATCTTGACCCATTCTAGAATGGAATTGATTGGGATTCATTCGCATATCGGTTCACAAATCTTTGAACTAAACGGCTTCGAGTTAGCGGCTGAAAAGTTAGTGCAATTAGCTGCTGATTGGAAACAACGCTTCAATTATGAAGCTCGTGTCATTGATGTCGGCGGTGGGTTTGGAATTCGTTATACCGAAGAGGACAAACCCCTTCAACCAGAACAATTCGTCGATGCGATCATTAAAACGATCAAGCAAGCTAGCAAGGACCATGGCTTGACCACCCCAGCTGTTTGGATCGAACCAGGCCGTTCGATCGTAGGACCTGCCGGCTATAACCTCTACACGATCGGTTCACGCAAGGACGTTGCCGAAATTCGCTCGTACGTCGCAGTCGATGGTGGGATGGGTGATAACATTAGACCAGCCCTTTACGAAGCTAAGTACGAAGCAGTCGTTGCTAACCGTCCCGCAGCTGAGATCGTAGAACACGTTCACCTCGCTGGAAAGTATTGTGAATCAGGTGATATCTTGATCGATGACCTTCCACTGCCAGAAACCAAACCAGGGGATGTGGTTGTCATGTTCGATACGGGAGCTTATGGGTATGCAATGGCTTCTAACTACAACCTTAACCCGAAACCAGCCATTGTCTTTGTTGATAATGGAAAATCAACGTTAGTTACTAGAAGGGAAACCCCCGCTGATCTAGAACGCCTTGATTTTGGATTAGATGGCAAATAAAAATCATAAATATAATAGTAGAAAAATTTAAAGGAGTAATTTAAAAATGGCACAATTAGACGCACGCGAAATTATTAACTACATTGGAACTGCACCAAAGAAAACCCCAGTTAAGGTTTACTTAAATGGTAAGATCGATCAAATCGATTTTCCAGCAGACGTAAAGGTATTTAAGGGGGTTGATTCAGCAACCGTATTTGGAGATTGGAAACAAGTTGCTCCCATCCTTAAGGATTCAGCCGTTAGCGACTATGAAATTGAAAACTGGACCCGTAACTCAGCCGTTCCATTGCTAGATTTAAAGAATATCAACGCCAGAATCGAACCAGGTGCAATCATTCGCGACCAAGTATTGATTGGTGATAACGCCGTAGTAATGATGGGTGCCATCATTAACATCGGTTGTGAAATTGGTGCTAATTCAATGATCGATATGGGAGTAGTCATGGGTGGCCGTGCCATCGTTGGTAACCATTCCCACATCGGTGCTGGAGCCGTTCTTGCTGGGGTGATCGAACCAGCTTCTGCCGAACCAGTGCGGATCGACGATAACGTATTGATCGGAGCAAACGCCGTTGTGATCGAAGGAGTTCATGTTGGTGAAGGGGCCGTAGTTGCCGCTGGAGCCATCGTTACTCATGATGTTGAACCATACACGATGGTAGCAGGAACCCCCGCTAGAAAGATCAAAGACGTTGATGCCAAAACGCAATCCAAGACGACGCTCGAAGACGATTTAAGAAAGTTGTGATCAAATGCCAGCATTAAAGGAAGCAGATTTAATTCAGATTCGCAGACACCTCCACCAGATTCCAGAATTAGCGTTGCATGAAACCAAAACGCACGCTTATCTGAAATCGATTATCGCACAGTTCGACCAAACGAACCTTTCGATTAGGGAAATCAAATCGCTGCCAACCGCCTTATTAGTAAGGGTGCAAGGCAGCAACCCGACGAAAACGATTGGCTACCGCGCAGATATTGATGCATTACCAGTTACTGAGGAGACTGGATTGGATTATGCCTCTCAAAATGCTGACGTAATGCACGCTTGTGGGCATGATATTCACATGACGGTGGCCCTTGGGGTGTTGAGCTACTTTGCGAGCCACCAACCAAAGGATAATTTGATCTTCTTCTTCCAACCAGCCGAAGAAAGTGAAAATGGTGGGAAGTTAGCTTATGAAGCCGGAGTCTTTGAAGGTCAATGGCGACCCGATGAATTTTACGGGCTCCACGATACACCTGATTTACCAACTGGTGCGATTGGGTGTCGAATGGGAACGCTATTTGCGGGTACGACTGAGGTCAATGTTGATTTGATTGGGAAGAGTGGCCATGCTGCCTATCCGCAAAATGCGAATGATATGGTGGTCGTAGCAGCCCAATTTATTAACCAGATTCAAACCATCATTTCCAGAAGCATCGATCCAATCCAAAGTGGCGTGATCACGTTCGGGAAGCTCCAAGCTGGGACGATCAGAAACGTCATTGCAGGTAAGGCACGCATCGAAGGAACGATTCGCGGGCTTACGCAAACGATGATCGAAACGATCGACGAACGGATTCGCGATGTGGCAGCTGGAATTGCCCGCAGTTATAACTGTGAGGTCAACGTGGAGTTGAATCAAGGCGGCTACCTACCAGTTGAAAACGATCCCAAGTTGACCGCGAACTTTATTAAGTACATGCAACAAGCTGACCAAGTAAACTTTATTGAAACCGAACCAGCAATGACCGGAGAAGACTTTGGGTACTTATTATCCAAAATTCACGGCACGATGTTTTGGCTCGGGGTGGATGATGATTCACAATTACACGCATCCACGTTTACACCACATGAAGAAGCAATTGTACCAGGCATTCACGCCATCACAGGCTTTTTAGAATATCGAATGCAACAGGATTAAGGGGGACTTACTATGTTTGAAAATGCAGATTTAATGACCGCAATTATTACACCATTTGATGAGAACGGCAAGATTGATTTTGACACGTTAGCTGAACTTACGAACCGCTATATTAAGGAAGGTAATCGGGGCTTCGTGATTGGCGGAACCACTGGTGAAACACCAACTTTGACCCATGACGAAAAGATTGAATTATACACTAAATTTGGTCAGATCGTGGATGGCAGAGTTCCAGTAATTGCTGGTGTTGGTAGTAATAATACTGCAGAAACCGTTGAATTCACTAAGGAAGTTAGTCACATCAAAGGAATCGATGCGGCATTAGTTGTGGTTCCATACTACAACAAGCCTGATCAACGACGCATGAAGGCCCACTTTACAACTGTTGCGAACGAAGGAAACATGCCAGTGGTAATGTACAACATTCCTGGCCGAACTGGTGTGACGATGGCAAACGAAACGGTGTTGGAATTAGCACAGAACCCAAACATTGTGGCGGTTAAGCAATGTACTTCAATGGAAGACATGGAATTTCTAGTCCAAAATGCGCCTGCTGATTTTGCCGTTTACAGTGGTGAAGATGCCCAAGCGTTATTCGCAAAGGTCATTGGATCGCGCGGTGTGATCTCTGTTGCTTCACACATCTACGGTCCTGAAATGCGGGCGATGTACGATGCATTAGAAGCCGGTAACTATCAAAAGGCGGGGGCAATGCAACGGCATTTGACCCCACTAATGGGAGCATTGTTCATGTACCCATCACCAGCCCCCGTAAAGGCCGTTTTAAATGCGCAAGGGTATCAAGTCGGCGCATGTCGGCTCCCAATCTTGCCATTGGATAATGAAGAAAAGCAAGCCCTAGCAGTTCGGTTAGGCTTGAACAAGGATGCATTAAATCATAAGTTAGAGGAGTTAGTATAATGGTAAAAATTTTGTTAGCTGGTTTCACTGGTTCAATGGGGCAAAAGGCCATTACAATGATCAACGAAACCCCCGAATTCGAACTAGTAGCGGTATACGCCCCTAGTGCTGATAAGGAAGCAGCTGATTATGGCTTGGCCGATTCAGTAAAGGTCTTCAATGATTTGAACCAAGTCGATTCAGATGCAGAAGTGTGGGTTGACTTTACGATTCCAGATTCAGTGTACGAAGACACTAAGTTCGCCCTTGAACATGGTTACCACCCAGTGATCGGAACGACCGGCTTAACTGATGACCAGGAAGCTGAATTGATTGCACTTTCAAAACAAAAACAAATTGGTGGATTGATTGCGCCGAACTTCGGGTTATCAGCAGTCCTATTGATGAAGTTTGCAAAGGAAGCTGCCCAATACTTCCCAGACGTTGAAGTGATTGAAATGCATCATGAAGACAAAAAGGATGCGCCTTCTGGAACTGCATTGAGCACTGCTAAGATGATCGATGAAGTTCGTCCACAACATGAACAGGGGGACTCAAAGGAAACCCTCCCTGGTTCACGGGGTGGCGATTATCATGGAATTCGAATCCATGCAGTGAGATTACCAGGCTACATCGCTCATGAACAGGTATTATTTGGCGGTTCTGGAGAGGCACTTACGATTCGGCAAGATTCCTTTGATCGTTCGTCTTTTATGCAAGGAGTTAAAGTTGCAGTAAAAAATGTTAAAAAGTTGCCTGAATTAGTTGTCGGATTAGAAAATGTTTTGTAAAATTAAGATAATTCTAATATTAATGAATTAAAAATTTTTATCAGAGAATAAACAATTCAGGAGGAATCAGCGATTATGCCAAACTTATCACCAAAGCTTAGCCGTGTTTACAACCAACGGCTAGACTTAGTAAAACCATCAGGAATTAGAAGTTTTGATAAACAAATTTCAGATGTTGATGGCATCGTAAAACTTACGATTGGGGAACCAGATTTAAATACCCCAGAACACATTAAAGAAGCTGCAATCAAGGCGATCCAAGATAATGATACTCATTATTCTGCTCAACCAGGGACAATTGAATTAAGAAATGCGATTCACCACTACTTATCAGTTACACGCGGATTAGAATATGATCCAAAAACAGAAATCATCGCTACGATTGGTGCGACTGAAGCAATTTATGCGACTTTCGAAACCATCTTAAACCCTGGTGATAAGGTTATCTTGCCTACGCCAACTTTTGCGCTTTACGAACCAATCGTGACGCTATTGGGTGGCGAAGTCATCAATGTTGATACTTCAAAGGATGATTTTTACCTTACTCCTGAACGCTTATCAGAAGTGCTTGCTAAGGAAGGCGACTCTGTTAAGGCAATCCTATTGAACTACCCAAGTAATCCAATTGGGGTTGAATACTCAGAATCATTGATCAAGGAACTAGCAGATGTGATTAAGCAACACAATCTATTTGTTCTTTCTGATGAAATTTACAGTGAATTAACTTATGGTGTTGAACACCACTCAATCGCTGAATTTATTCCAGAACAAACAATTCACATTAATGGGGTTTCTAAGTCCCACGCAATGACTGGATGGCGGATTGGTTTCGTTGCTGGACCTGCTGAAATCGTACAAAAAATTACCAAGACCCATGCATTTATGGTTACTTGTCCTTCAGACATCGACCAAGCTGCTGCGGCAGAAGCATTACAAAATGGACTTGATGATCCGATTTCAATGCGTGCAATTTACGAAAAACGGCGTGATTACATTAGCAACCGTCTTGAAAAGATGAACTTTAAGACCGCCTTACCACAAGGGGCCTTCTACATCTTTGCTAAGATTCCTGCTAATTTGGAACAAGACGATGTTAAATTTGGATTGGCTCTAGCTCGTGAAGCTAGGGTCGGTGTGATCCCAGGAAGTGCATTTGGTCCTGGTGGTGAAGGCTACATTCGGATGTCTTACGCTGCTTCAGATGAAGATATCAAGACAGCCATGGACAGAATTGAAAAATTCCTAGCTCAACAAATCTAAAACAAAGGATGATTTAATATGAAAGAATATAATGTCGCAATTCTAGGTGCTACCGGTGCCGTTGGAATGCGGATGATCGATCAATTAGCTAATTCTACGGTTCCCGTTAAGAACATCAAGCTCTTAGCTTCGAAGCGCTCTGCTGGTAAAAAAATGAAATTTAAGGGCCAAGAAGTGACCGTTGAAGAAGCAACTCCAGAATCCTTTGATGGCGTTGACCTAGTGCTTGCATCTGCTGGTGGGGCGGCTTCAAAGAAGTTCTTACCAGAAGCTGTTAAGCGTGGCGCCGTGTGTGTTGATAACACCAGTGCTTATAGAATGGATCCAGAAGTGCCATTGGTGGTTCCAGAAGTCAACGTTGAACAATTAAAGAACCACAAGGGGATTATTTCAAACCCTAACTGTTCAACGATCCAAATGGTAGTGGCACTCCAACCAGTCTTTAAGAAATTTGGTTTGAAGCAGATCGTGGTATCTACTTATCAAGCAGCATCTGGTGCTGGTCAATCAGCTTTAAATGAATTTTATCAACAAGCCCAAGACTACCTTGATGGCAAGAAGATGGAATCCAATATCTTACCGACTGCTAGCGATAAGAAACACTACCCATTAGCATTTAACCTCTTACCACAAATCGATGTTTTCGAAGAAGATGGTTACACCCATGAAGAATGGAAGATGATCCATGAAACTAAGAAAATTATGTTAAACGACATGGATGCTAGTGATATTAAGGTGACTGCTACATGTGTACGGGTTCCAGTGCCAATTTCACATGGTGAATCGGTTTACTTTGAAGTTGAAGACAAGAATGCGACCGTTGATGATATCAAGGCTGCAATTCGGGATGCAGATGGGGTAACGCTCCAAGATGATCCTGACCACCAAGTATACCCACAACCACTAACTGCTGAAGGTCATCGTGAAACATTCGTTGGTCGGGTGCGTCCAGATCAAGAAAATAAGGGTGCTTTTCATTTATGGGTCGTTGCTGATAACCTCTTAAAGGGAGCAGCTTGGAACACAGTTGAAAACGCAGAACGATTGGTAGAACAAGACCTCGTTCACGTTCCAGAAGACCATTACCAGGCTAAGTAAAATCAATTTTCGTAACTAATAGGGGGTTTTTATTTTGAGTCGCAAGATTCCAAACATTATGGGTACTCAGCACCCAGATAACGCAAACATTCCATTCTTTAAGCATACTCGTCCATTCGTTTCAGCATCACGTGAAATTGATGAAGCATACGAAAATTTCTCGCGATTGAATGCTGACGAATACATGTGGGACTGGGAAGGTAAGCATGCCGATGCTTCAGTAATTAGTCGGCTTTACACGGAACACTATGAATATTTCAAGCAACACCCACTTGGCAAGGATAAGTTCTTAACTTTCCGTTTACCTAACATTTGGGAAGAAAAAGGTTATAGCTTAATGCAAGCAATGACGACCATGTTATTAGCTGAAGATTTTGCTCGTGACCTTGGATTTGAAAACCGTCCATTGTTCGAAGCGATTTTACCAATGACTCAATCCGCTGATCAACTCTTTGAAATGGAAGAAAAATTCTCTCGATTAGCACACTTTAAGGACAAGGAATTTAGTCAAGGCTTTAAGAATGCTGATACACTTCAAATGATCCCATTATTTGAAAGTTTTGAAGCCCAATTAAATGCTCCTAAGGTCCTAAGTAAGTTCGTTGAACTTTACAAGGAACACTTTAACCGTGAAGTGCCTTACGTGCGTGTATTCTTGGCTGGGTCAGATTCTGCCCTTTCCAACGGATTCATTAATAGTATTATTGGAAACAAGTTAGCTTTAACTAAGTTAGCTGAATTTTCTGAAAAATCAAACCTCCCAGTTTACCCAATCGCAGGAACTGGTAGTACCATCTTTAGAGGGGGGCTTTCACCATTAATGATCGATCGCTACCTCCAAGAATTCCCTGGTCTAAAGACCGCAACGATTCAATCTGCATTTAGATACGACTATCCATTAGACGTAGTTAAACCAGCAATTGAAAAGTTACGGACTGGTTTACAAAAGAACGAATTCCATCCAATTAAGGATGAAGACCAAAAAGTATTGTTGAGCATTGCTGGTAAGACTGCTAAGCAATACCACGAAACACTAGATCCATTGATCAATGATCTCCAACCAGTGTTCGACGCCTTTCCAAAGCGGCGTGACCGACACCAACACGTTGGAATCATTGGTTACTCACGGGATGTCGATGGTTACAAGATGCCACGGGCAATCACATTTACTGGAGCCCTCTATTCAGTAGGGGTGCCACCAGAATTGATCGGAACTGGTCGCGTATTACAACAATTGAGCAAGAAAGAATTCGAAACGCTTGTTAAGTATTATCCAAACATTCGTCACGATTTCGCTCACGTTGCTAAGTACTACAGTCCAGCTGCAATGAAGGCCTTAAAGAAGCAAAACCCAGCCTGGGAAGCAGTCGAAAAGGACGTATTAGCATTGGATGAATTATTTGATATCCAAGCTGGTCCAACTGATGCTGACCAAGCAAAACATGCTGAATTAGCAGCCGACTTAGATCGGATCAATGATAAAGAAACTAGAACCATGTTAATCGAACGCCAAGCAAAGTTGAGAAACTTCTTGGGTTAATCAATAATAAAAAATCAGATTGAAAATTTAATTTTCAATCTGATTTTTTTTATGGCTTTAATTTAGCTTGGCATTCCTTACAAAGTCCGTAGACTTCAATTTTAGACTTAGTAGGGGTGAAATCTGGTTCTTGGTTTTTGGTAATATCTTGAAGCTCGGTGTCGAGTTCTTGATAACGGGGATATGTAATATCCATGATTTTACCACAGTTTTCACAAATGGCGTGAAAGTGTGGAGTGCCAAAGAAATCAAATCGGACCCCACCATCTTTATTGGGAAGCTGAATAATGATGTTTAAGTCTTCAAAGAGTCGCAGCGTATTATAAACGGTTGCCATACTAAGGTTAGAGAAATCTTTTTCAAGGGCCTTGTAAATGGTCTCAACCGATGGATGATTATGGTGATTGATCAGATATTTCAAGATAATCTGACGCTGTGGGGTAATTCTAACATGGTTTTCTTTTAAGATGGCAATGGACTTGTCGTAAACAGATTCATTTTTCATATTGCTAACCTCCTGCCACTTTATAATAATTATTAATTAATTACACTTATTTTATAATATAAATGAATTTAGCTAAATAATCAATCAATTGCCTTGAACGTAATAAATCTTTAAAATTCCAATCAAAAAAGACCCCATCCTAATTGAGAATTAGAATAGGATCTTGAAAGGGTTTGACTCGTTTTTAAGACTTCCATGAACCGATTTTTCGATTGATACCATTTAAGAGGCTAGTAATGCTTTTTTGTACTTCCTCTTCAATCAACGCATTTTTAAATTCAGGGATCATTTGGGTGGTAACGTCAACGGCATTCTGATTTAGATTAGTAATGTTCATAATGCCGATTAGATTGCCTTGTTTAGTGCCAATGCCCCAAGTTAATTGTTTGCCAGCCATTACGTTACGCATCGTTTCATTAATGAATGTACTAGTGGCTACAACGTCAGCTGGTTTCATCAATGATTTTTGCATTGTGGCAACGGATGTCAGCTTGAATTTGGTTAACCAGTCCAAGTTATAATGAGCCGTTATAATCGGATGTAGACCCTCAAAATGATTCAAAATTAACATCTCCACTAATAGGATATAAACCTATTTTACATTGCTGGTTTGGGGAAATAAAGCATCTTTCATGTCAATTTCATCTTGAACGGAGACTTCACAACAACCGCCAATCCATTTAGCATTGGCTGCTTTCCATTCCTTAGCAGCAGCTCCAAAGCTAAATCCAGTGCTTTCGGACCACTCTTTTGTTGATGGATCATAATGTGCACCTGAGTTTGGAAAGACGATGAATGATTGGTCATCGTTAGTTTGATGTTCCGTTAGGTATTTTAACCCAGGGACCGTAAATTCAGGGTGGTTACAATTGAAGCCGTATGCAATTACGTTCGGAATGGTTTCCAAAAGGGCTTGCACTTCTAATAGGTCGGTTCCATCACTGATGTGGTGGGCATCCTTGATCGAGCATGAAACAAATGCATCGACGTTTGGATATTGACTTAATAACTGCTTGATCGCCTTTAATTCTGTAATGTCTGGAATCGTTTCGAAGGCAAGCAGATCAACGCCCGCCTCAACGAGTGCAGCAAGTCGTTTTTGATGGAAATCAATCAGTTTTTCTTCGCTAACACCGTAGTTACCAACGTATTCAGAACCGTCAGCTAAGAATGCTCCGTAAGGCCCGATTGCTCCAGCGATCCAGGTTTGTTGTTCAACGTTTACTTCAGCTTGGGCGCTTCTAGCTAATTGAACTGATTTTTTGATCAGCGCCACGGCTTGTTCTTCAGTATAGCCAGCGCCTACGAATCCAGGCACACTACCTTGGTAAGTGTCAGTAACGGTCAAGTTCGAACCGGCATTTAAGTAGTCCTTGTGGATCTGTTTCACTACGTCTGGGTGGCTATCCAAGGCGCTAGCTGTCCAGAGCTTGTTGTTTAACTCAATGTTACGTTGTTCTAGTCCATATGACATTGCACAGTCGATAAGGATGTTATTTTGTTTTGTTGCCCATTCTTTAATTTTGCTCATTTTGAATTCCTCCATTAGTTTGGTTTAATTTTTTACGGTAGATTAGTTGATAGTACCCATAACAGATGATCGAGAATGGAACCCCGACCTCTAGGGCAATGCGTTGGTTCGGATCAGATGCAATCCCGACTAGCGAAATTGCACAGATGATGATGACTAGCCATGGCACCAGGGGATATGCAGGCGCCTTGTAGCTGAGTTCATCGAGCTTGTGGCCAGCGGCTAAGAATTGCTTTCTGAAGTTCAATTGGGCCCAGCCGATGATTAGCCAGACCATTACGACCGCAAATGATGAAATTGCGGACAGCGCTAGGTAGACTAACTTGGGTGAATAAATACTAGAGAAGAGTGCTAACAGCCCCCCTAGGATGGTCAATAGCAGTCCATATACTGGAATCCCGTGTTTACTTAGCTTAGCTAATCGACTGGGGAGCGTCTTTTGATCAGCAAGTGACCAAATCATTCGAGAAGCCGCATAGACCCCTGAATTAGCGGCTGATAAAACGGTAATGAATAAAATGAAGTTCATAATATCACTAGCGTATGGGATTCCACAATTCTCAAGGACGGCAATGAAGGGACTGTCGGTTAGGGCTGCTGATTTTTGCGGTAAGAGCGCCCCCATGATTACGATGGTCCCAATAAATAATACGATTAAAATGACTAACGTTTGAAAAATTGCCTTTGGAATCGCCTTCTTAGGGTTATCAGTTTCACCAGCAGCGACACTGATCATTTCGGTTCCTGAAAATGCAAAGTTAGCGGCTAAAATAACTGAAAAAATCGGTGCAAAACCGTTCGGAAATAATCCAGGCTTTATGATTTCCTTGAAGAACGGGGCAAAGTTTGCGTGGTGGACGGGAACGATTTTAAAAATCATGCCTAATCCAATGATGATAAACGCCACTAACGCTAATACCTTGATGATTGACATCCAAAATTCCGCGCGGTTGAAGAATGTGATGTTAAAAGAATTAATGGCGAAAATGATGGCGGTAAAGATAATTGTCAATAACCAAGTCGGCAGTGTCGGGAACCATTTTTGCACCAAAATTGCGAGGGTGACGAACTCAGATCCCAATGCAATCGTCCAGGTCAACCAATATAACCAAGCGGTTACGAAGCCAACTCCTGGACTGATATACTTACTGGCGTAGCGGTGAAATGCACCTGTGTTGGGATCGTGGACGGTTAATTCACCGAGGCAAAGCATTACCAAACATACCAATAATGCACCGATGCCATATGCGATGATCGTTCCAACTGCGCCCGCAGATTGAATTAAATATCCTGAACTCATAAAAATCCCAGTTCCAATTACCCCTCCTAAACTAAGGGTAATTAGATGTCGACTTTCCATCGACTTAGTGAATGATTGCTTCTCCATTTTAAATCCTTCCTTCCAAATAAAAAAAGCACCCGCCCTCAAAAAGGACGAATGCTCGTGGTACCACCTTAGTTTGTTGATAAAAAATCAACCTCAGTCCGAAACGGATTCATTTCGGTCCACGGTATCGAGTGGCAGTCGTCACTAGCTAATTATTCACTAGTGAAAAGCTCAAAGACCATTGTTCATTAGTAAATGCCAATCTATTTACACCAACCATAGACTCTCTGAATGTGCATTACTAATTACTTTTTCTCATCGACGCTTAATTTATATTTAAGATTATTATATTTAGATTTAAATATTTTGTCAAATTCTAATTTGTGATGGTGGTATCATTTCGTTTTTAAATTAAAATATGTGATAATATAAACATGAAATAATAAAATAAAAAAGAAAAGGACGAATGATGATGATTGAAAAATTTTTAATCGGAACATACACTAAACGTGCCAGTAAAGGGCTTTATGAAGTTGAATTAGACACTGATAAAAAGCAATTGCAAAACTTACAATTAGTTGCAGAGGCGACTAACCCAACCTATGTGACGTTATCAAAGAAAAACGTTATTTACTCCGTTGCCAAAACGGTCAACGGCGACGATGTTCATGGTGGAGTTTTAGTTTTAGATGGTAAGGAACGCCCATCAGGAACGATCGAAACTGACTACGATAAGGGTACCAATCCCGCTTATATCTCAGTCGATGAAGGACGTCAATTAGTCTACACCGCTAATTATCATACTGGTGTGATCAACGTTTACAAGATCGCTTCAGACGGGACCCTTGCAAAGGTAGACGAAGTAAAGCACGAAGGTGAAATGGGTCCCCGTCCAGAACAAGCTGATGGTCCTCATCCACACTTTGCTGACCTAACTCCAGATGGTCGTTTAGTAGTCGTTGATTTAGGCCAAGATCGCGTTTATTTATACGATGTAAGTGACAATGGTAAATTAAGCGAAGTGAGTTACTTAGAAATGGAAGATGGCTTTGGCCCTCGTCATATTCGTTTCGATGCTAAGAAGGGGGTTGCTTACTTAGTTGGAGAATTAAGTAGTAACGTCGCTGTCTTAGACTATGATGAACAAGCTGGTCAATTCTCCGTTCGCGAAGTGCACTCCACGATCCCAGAAGATTGGACTGCTCATAATGGTTGTGCTGCCATCCGTGTTTCAAGTGATGGCCGCTTTGTATACGTATCGAACCGTGGTAACAATACGATTGCAGTTTTTGAATCAGACGCTAAGGGCAGTCTTAAGTTTGTTGAACGCGCTTCTGTTGAAGGTGACTTTCCCCGTGATTTTAATTTCAATGCTGATGAAAGTCTCGTAGTGGTTGTGAACCAAGAATCCGATAATGGAACGGTTTACGAACGCAATGCTGATAATGGTAAATTAACGGTGGTTCAAAAGGACTTTGTTGTTCCCGCTGCCGTTTGTATCGCCCGTGAAGCTGAATTTTTAAACTAGTCTATCTAATCTAAAAATAACCCCCGTTAGGTTTTGCCTAATGGGGGTTATTTTTGATGGTGATAATCCCAAAATGAATTGATCTGATATGTTAATTCTTGAGGGGTGGTAACGTTATCACTAAATCGCCAACTACTAGGGAATAACTTCCGATATCGTGATTGATTAAAACGTTGGTCCATTAATACGATCGTTCCTAAGTCGCTTGCGGTCCGAATTAATCGCCCGGCGGCTTGAACAACGTGGTTCCAACCAGGAAGTTGATATGCATAGGTGAAACCATTCCCGTTTTCGGCATCAAAATAATCGCGAATTAAGTTATTTTCCTCGTTCAAGCCAGGGAGGCCGACACTAATGATTCCAACGCCAATTAATTGATTACCACTAAGGTCGATGCCTTCTGCGAAAATACCACCAAGAATCGCAAACCCACACGTTGGGCTTTCATCGTGATTGGAAAAGTAATTTAAAAACTGTTCCCGTTGTTTTAGATCCATGTTCCGTGATTGGACCACTAGCTTTTCTTTGATGGGGTGGTTTCTAAAAAATTCATACACCGTTTCTAGGTATTTGAACGAAGGAAAGAAGAAGAGGTAGTGCCCAGGTTTAGAATGCACCATTGCTTTGATCATGTTATAGATCTGGGGGATGCTATCTTTTCTTTTATGATAAGTGGTTTGAATCGAACTAGTTGTTAAAACGTATTGGTTCTCGGGTGGAAATGGGGATGGTAATCGATAGCTAATACTATCCTCTTCATTGCCTAAAACCCGTTGATAGTAATTCATTGGGGAGAGGGTGGCTGAAAAGAAAATGGTACTACCACCTAAATTAAGGGTCTCTGCAATGAACTTACTTGGATCCATACAAAACTGGCGAAATGTAATGGTGAGCCCCTCACGGATCAATCTGGTTCGATAGATTTTTGAATCGTATAAATCATTAATTTTGAGATAGTTCAAGCAATTAATGTAAAAATCTGTCACGGCATCGGTCGTAACATTATCGGGTTGGTTAGGAAGCCATTTATGAATTTCGATCGCAGCTTCGTTTAATGATTTGATGATGTTATTGAGTGATTCTTCAAAGACCATTGTTTCAGCCTTTTCCTTTCCCAATAATCGATAGTAATGATCAAAATCTGTTTTGATGGCTTGAATCTTCTGAACTACTTTTTTATTTTTGGCTGGGGATTGATTCAGCCTTTCGATTAAATCGGCTAAACCAGCGTTATTGATCTCAGTTGAATACATCTCACGAGAGCGGTCAACTAGGTTATGTGCTTCGTCGACTAAGAAGCAATTTTGCTTATTAGGAACGCTAAAAAAGCGTGCCAAGTGAACTTGTGGATCAAAAAGATAGTTATAATCAGCAATGATTACATCACAAAATTCGCTTAAATCGAGTGAAAATTCGAATGGATCGATTTTATACTTTTCAGCATACTTTTCCACGCATTTTTTACTAATGTGCTGATTGTGGTTTAAAACATCCTTTAAAGCGGGCTTGAGTCGATCATAATAACCAATCATATACGGGTTATCTTCAGGCTTTAAGTCCTTTTCGGCAGCGAACGTGATTTGTTCCTTAGCGGTTAACGTGATGCTCTTGGTGTTCAAGCCCTTGTTGAGCATCAGCGTCATTGCATCCTCTGCCACGCGTCTGGTGCTTTGCTTAGCGGTAAGGTAAAAACACCTATCAACTACTTGTTCGCCCATTGCTTTGATCGTTGGAAACAGTGTCGAAATCGTTTTACCAGTTCCAGTCGGGGCCTCCGCAAAAAGGTGTTTTTCTAATACGATGCTTTTATAAACGACCGCCGCCAAATCCCGTTGGCCATTTCTGAACTTCGCAAACGGAAATTGTAACTGTTTAGCACTCTCAATTCTTTGGTGGGTCAATTTTTCACTCAATTCAAGCCATTCTTGGTATTCATTGATAACTGAGTCAAAGAAACGTTGGGCTTGCTTAGCAGTGATCGATTCGGTCTTAGTGGTTGGGCGTTGTTCAGGAGTCTGAATATAAGTTAGCTTCAATGTCACCTTTTTAACATCTGGCTCATTAGCCATTAGGAGATGGGCGTAAATTTTAACTTGGCCCCAGTATAGATTTAAAACGCTGTTAGGGAGTTCTTTAAAATCAATATCCGAGGTTTTAATCTCTTCAATAATTGGCGTTTTGTTCATGATGACACCATCTGCACGACCATTAACTAAGTATTCATGGTTGTTGATGGTAACCGATTGTTCCAGGTATTTTTCAGATTCATAATTAGCTTCACTATGTTGATTTTGAATTATCCGGTGAATGTAAGCTCCCTGTTTACTAGTGTTTTGACTATTCAAACGGGTGTTCAAGTCACCACTTCTGAGGGTGAACTTGATTAAATCACGAACCCCGATTTTAATGGCTGGCATATTTTTACTCCTTAAAGATTTATTTTTGCTATAAGTAGATTTGTTAATAATAAATTCATCTAATGTTATCATTTTAATTCAATATCCATTAAAATAGGAATATAGATTAAAACTGAAGGAGATTATTTAGATGATTAAAATTGTTACGGATTCAACCTCATTGATCACTGAAGAACAGGCAAAGCAATATGGGATTACCGTGGTTCCATTAAATGTATTGATTGGAGACGAGGTTTATAAAGACGGCTCCACAATCACTGGTGAACAATTGGTTAATTACATTGAAGATAATCCCGATAAAGATTTTCCAACCACTAGCCAACCTGCGATTGGTGATTTTATTCAAGCATATGAAGACCTTACCAAAGATGGTAGTTACGTCATTTCTATCCATATGACCGAAGTATTGAGTGGTACCATTAATGCCGCCCAGCAAGCCGCACGGATGGTCGGTGAAGATAAGGTGACTGTTATCAATTCACATACGACCGATCAAAACTTGGGGTATGAGGTGATTACAGCCGCAAAAATGGCTCATTCAGGAAATGCTAGCGTTTCCGATATTGTAACAGCAGTAAATCAAATTATTGATAATAGTCAATTGTACATTGCAGTCAGTACCCTTAAAAATCTTGAACGTGGTGGCCGTATCAGTCGGGTCAAGGGCCTCCTTTCTAAGCTATTCAACCTGCATGTGGTTTTGCGTTTGACTAACGAAGACTTGGATGTTGAAGCTAAGGGGCGTGGAAATAAGACCCTTAAAAAGTGGGTTCGTGAATATGTGCAATCGATTAGCGATAAGCAATTAAAGCGCGTCGGGCTTAGTTATACTGGCAGCATTGATTTTGCGAAGTTCGTTGAAGAACAGATCAAAGCGGTTTTTCCAGATGTAGAAGTCCATATTATGTACACCAGCGCAATTGTTTCGATTCACGCTGGAATCAATGCCTGTGGGATGGAATTTATTTTTGATTAGAAGGCAACGATTATTTTCTTAATAATGATAATTACGGCGGCCCCAGTAATTGGACCTAACGTGGGAATCCATGCGTAGTGCCATTGTGACAAGGCTTGGTTAAATTTATGTGAAAAAAATGCTCGTGGAACCAAGTCTCGGGTAGGGTTAAATGCAGCACCCGTAATTGGACAAATAACGGTAATGCAGCAGGCTACCACTAATGATGAAATCGTAATGTTAATAAACGAATTGAATTTAAAGAGGCCAATTACTTGTGAATTAATCGCAATCACCGCGGTCCCGCCAGCTTCCCAGAGAAAGTTGCGTAAGTGGTGTTTTACGTTACTAGGAACGGTTGCATAAAAGTTCAAGTTAATTGGCAGGGTGTATAACCAGCGTTCCCAAATCGTCCAAGTGGTTTGGGCGGCAAGCCAGGCAGCAATGATTTGGGCAATGATTTCACCTAGCATGACCAAAAATGAAATTTGGCCATTCACCGCCTGAACAATTGAAAAGACAGGGTTAAAATTCGATGTTCCAAAGATTAGTCCGGTGAGCAGTGATGAAAAATAAATGCCTAATCCCCAGTAAAGACCAGTAATGTACCTAGTTTGTAATTTCGGGTATAAAAAGTAGTTAATTAATTCACTGATTCCAAATCCAAGTGTGAGCATTGAATATGTTCCAATTAATTCACCAATGATTAGTTTCATTTGGAGATTGCCTCCTATTTATTTATAAATTTAAAGATCACCGTTGGTGGTCTTTTTTTATGATTGAAGTTGAATAACTTTATTATAGCCAATTTAACTTGAACATTAAAGCAATCGTTTGAAACTATTTATTTGGCTAAATATGCACATATTTTATTAATTAATACATATTTAATCAATTTATTTTGATTTTAGGTTGTATTTATTCATTTGAAGTGATATTATAATGAATAATAAATCAAATTGAACGAAAGACGGTGCATATTTATGAAAAAGAAAGTTGTTTTAGCATATTCCGGTGGATTAGATACCTCAGTTTCAGTTGCTTGGTTGATTAACAAGGGTTACGACGTAATTGCTTGTTGTATCAACGTTGGGGAAGGAAAAGACCTTAAGAAGGTGAAGGAAAAGGCCCTTAAGGTTGGTGCTTCCGAAGTTTACGTGATTGATGGACTCGAAGAATTTGCTAATGATTACTTATCTTACGCATTGAAGGGAAACTTAATGTATGAAAATGCATATCCCGTTGTTTCAGCACTATCCAGACCATTAATTAGTAAGAAGTTAGTTGAAATCGCCCATAAGGAAGGCGCTTCCGCAGTTGCCCATGGTTGTACTGGGAAGGGAAACGATCAAGTTAGATTTGAAACTGCTGTTAATAACTTGGATCCGAACTTGGATGTTTTAACCCCAGTTAGAGATTGGCACTGGTCTAGAGAAGAAGAAATTAACTACGCAAAGGAACACAATATTCCAATTCCAATTGACTTAGACTCACCATACTCAATCGACGCTAATATTTGGGGACGGGCCAACGAATGTGGGGTTCTTGAAAATCCATGGAACCCAGCACCAGAAGATGCCTTTGGAATCACTAACCCAATTGAAAAGACACCAGACACTCCCGCAATTGTTGATATCGACTTCAAGCAAGGAATTCCAGTTGCCCTTGATGGCAAGCCAATGTCATTTGAAAAAATCATCGAAGCCTTGAACAAGGTTGCCGGTGAACATGGAATCGGTAGAATCGACCACGTTGAAAATCGGTTGGTCGGCATCAAGTCCAGAGAAGTTTATGAAACACCAGCTGCCTTTGTCCTACTAAAAGCCCACAAGGAATTAGAAGATTTAACGCTTGAAAAAGACGTTGCTCACTTCAAGCCTACGATCGAAGAAAAGATGGCTAACATGGTCTACGATGCCCTTTGGTTCTCACCATTGATGGATGCTTTAAAGAGCTTTATTGACAGTACTCAAAAAGACGTTAGTGGGACCATCAAGTTGAAGTTGTTCAAAGGTAACATCATTATCCTTGGTCGGAAGTCAACCAACTCCCTTTACGATGATAACTTAGCTACTTACACTTCATCAGACTCATTTGATCAATTAGCTTCTGCTGGTTTCATCAAGTTATGGAGCTTGCCAACTAAGGTTTACTCCCAAGTGAAAATCAAGAACAAGCAACACGCATTGATGGATAGCATTAACAAGCAAAACGCTAAGCAGCCAGAATACGTAACCGTTAAGAAAGAGGAAGATGAAGATGGCAAATAAAAAGTTATGGGGCGGACGGTTCCAGACCCCAACAAGTAAGGAAGTTGACCAATTTGGCGCTTCGATTTACTTCGATCAACTCATGGCTGACGAAGATATTACTTGTTCACTTGCCCATTTGCACATGTTGGCTAAGACTAAGATCATCGACCAAGCGGATGCAGATAAGATCGAAGCGGGGCTGAATGATATCAAGGCGGACCTTGCGAAGGGCAACCTGCATTTCAGCTATGAAAACGAAGATATTCATATGAATATTGAATCGATCTTGACTGATCGCATTGGTCCAGTCGCTGGAAAGTTACACACGGCACGGTCTAGAAACGATCAAGTTGCGGTTGATTTTCACCTCTACGTGAAACGGCGCTTACCAAAAGTGATAGAGTTGTTAAAGGGGCTTCAAGAAACATTGGTAACGATGGCAGAACAAAATGTTGAGACCATTATGCCAGGCTATACCCATTTACAACACGCTCAACCAATCTCATATGGACACTATTTGATGGCTTATTATCAAATGTTCAAGCGGGATTGTGAACGGTTCGAATTTAACGAACACCATACTGATATGTCACCACTAGGGGCGGCAGCATTAGCTGGGACCACGTTCCCCATCGATCGGGAAATGACGGCCAAGGAAATTGGATTTAGTCAGGTTTATGCTAATTCACTCGATGCTGTTTCTGACCGTGATTTCGCACTAGAATTTTTAAGCAATGCTTCAATTTTAATGATGCACTTATCTAGATTCTGTGAAGAAATCAGTATGTGGGCTAGCTACGAATTCAATTACATTGAAATCAGCGATGCCTACACCACTGGAAGTTCAATCATGCCGCAAAAGAAGAATCCAGACATGGCTGAATTGATCAGAGGAAAGATTGGTCGGGTCTACGGTGATTTGATTGGCTTATTATCAACAATGAAGTCATTACCATTAGCATATAATAAGGATTTACAAGAAGATAAAGAGGGCGTTTTCGATGCATTCAACACAATTATCCCATCTATTAAAATATTTATGCACATGCTTCAGGGTATTTCGGTAAAGAAGCAAAATATGTATGATGCAACTACCAATGATTTTTCAAACGCAACGGAATTGGCTGATTATTTAGCAACCAAGGGGATGCCATTTAGACAGGCCCATGGAATCGTAGGTAAAATTGTTTATGATTGCATCGTAAAACACATCAATCTTCAAGACGTTCCGCTAGCAGACTTTAAAAAGTATTCAGAATTGATTGATTCTGATATTTATGAAGAATTAAAGCCAGAAACCGCTGTTAAAAGAAGAAATTCACTCGGTGGAACCGGATTTGAACAGGTTAAAAAACAAATTCAACAGGCGAAGGCCGATTTACAAGCATAAAAAAAAATCATCCATTTGGATGATTTTTTTGTTATTCACTTAGCCAGTGGTTAAATGAATCGATATTATTACCAAGATAAGCAACTGCTTCTTCGGTAATCTTCTTACCTTCTGCATCAGCTTGTGCTGGTTCTAAATCGTATAAGTTTCGCGCACAACCAGCAGCGATATCAGTGAACTTAAGGGTTCTACCGATCCCACCATCGTTGAATAGCGCATCTAAACCAGTTAAATCGCTTTTAAGAGCATTATATACGGTCCCTGCGATGTCTTTGTTTCCGCTTGGTAAAATGTTAACAGCATATGTTAATAAAAAGCTATTCATATCAACGATTGCTTTTTTACGTTCTTCGCGTTCGATCTTACTCTTCATTTAATTATCACCTCATGATGTTAATACTAAATGATTATTAACCAATCTGCAAGACTAATGATGACTTGATCGTAAATTAGAATTACCATTTAGTTTTACGTGATGCCGTTTGAATTTATTTCGGCTTCCATTAGCTTCAAATTTAAAATGGTGCATTCGACCATTGAAGGGTTGGCCCATTAATTTAGCACGAATCCATTGTTGCATTACCTTTTCCATTTCATGGGCCGAATCAACCCGTTTTTGATTTTGTTCCTGTTGAGCGACTGGAACCACGTTAGTAGCAATTTGTTGAATTAATTTTTGGTGGTATTTCAATAATTCCTGGGTAAGTGGTTCATCTTTATAACTATTGAACAGTTTTTCGATGTAACGCATGGCATCTTTAGAGTCCTTTGGTTGGTAGTATCTATTCACATGATCAACTCCTTACTAACTATTTTACAGTATTGGGCCTTCTTTACTCAAATGCGATTTATTAGATATGCAAATTATGTATATTTATCACTCAATTTAAGAAAGATATTGCATATTATTACATGCAGTGTTATTATAATAGTATAAATAAACAAGAGGGGTTTTGATTTTTATGAAGGGTAAAGTTGTTAAACTATTAATGGTTTTTATTATGACGTTCAGTATGTTTGCTGGATTCATGAATAAAAATACATATACACAAGCACATGCCAGTGCAAGTGATAGTTATTTAGCAAACATTAAGAAGAAGGGGACCATCGTAATGGGGACGGCCCCAGATTATCCACCTTATGAATTTACTAAAAATGAAGGTGGTCAAGCTAAGGTTTTAGGAGCTGATATTGAATTAGCAAAGCAAATTGCTAAAAATATGGGTGTAAAGCTTAAGATTAAATCCATGAGCTTTGATTCATTATTGGTTGCGCTTCAGACTGGAAAGGTCGACATGGTCATCGCTGGATTGACCAAAACACCAGAAAGAGCGAAGAGTGTTGATTTCACGATTCCTTATTACAATGGTGGCCAAAGCTTGTTGATTAATTCAAATGATAATTCAATCAAGTCATACAAGGACTTGAAGGGCCAACCAGTTGGGGTGCAAACTGGAAGTACTCAATATAATTTGGTAAAGCAACAAGTTAAGGATCCAAGCCTAAAGGGAATGGAAAGTGTTAACGATTTAGTATTAGCGCTAAAGACCAATAAGGTCAAGGCGGTGGCTGTTGAAAGTGCAACTGGGGAAGCATATGCTGCTAATACCCCTGGTATCAAGGCCATTGATGCTAAGTTCAATACTGCTAAGGCCCAAAACGTAGTGGCCTTCCATAAGGGTGCAACATCGTTGGTGAACGCCGCTAACAAGACGATTGAAGCATCGAACAAGAGTGATGAATTTGAAAAGAAGTTCATTCCTGCCGCTTCCAAGGAAATGGGTAAGGGTGCAAAAAGCCAAAAGATTTCCGTTTGGCAACAAATGTACAACTATAAGGATTACTTCATTAAGGGGACTGAATACACGATTTTGATCTCCATTATTGGGACGATATTGGGGTTGATCTTAGGAATCATCTTGGCATTGATGAGACTATCCAAGAACAAATTGTTCCACGGAATTGCAGTTGCCTACATTGAATTTATTAGAGGAACGCCTTTAATGGTTCAAATTATGTTTGTCTACTTCGGATTAGGAACGATTGTTAACGTTCCTGCACTAGCATCTGGAATTATCGCTGTCTTTATTAATTCCGGGGCATACGTTGCTGAAATCATCAGAAGTGGGATTGAATCGATTGATGATGGCCAAAGTGAAGCTGCTAGATCACTTGGGTTCTCAAGTAATCAAACCATGCAAATTGTTGTGCTACCCCAAGCAATTAAGAACATCTTACCAGCGTTAGGAAATGAATTCGTTTCGTTGATCAAGGAAAGTTCGATCGTTTCGATTATCGGGGTTACCGATTTAATTTACCAATTAAGAATTGTGCAAGCCGATACCTATCAAGGGGTCGTACCAATCTTTATCGTAATGGTAATTTACTTCATCCTAACGTTTGGAATTTCCAGATTGCTCAGTTTACTTGAGGGGAGATTAAAACATGAATAATGATATTTTAAAAGTTGAAAACGTTAAAAAAGAATTTAAAAATAACCTAGTGTTAAAGGGCATCGATGCTGAAGTTAAACCAGGGCAAGTGATTGCTTTGATCGGACCCTCTGGAGCTGGAAAAAGTACCTTCTTAAGATGTCTGAACATGCTAGGTAAGCCTACTTCTGGTGCGGTCTACTTTGATGGACAGGACTTAATGAAGCTTAAGGATAAGCAATTAGATAGCCTCAGAACTAAGATGGGGATGGTGTTCCAAAGCTTTAACCTATTTGATAACATGACCGTGCTCGACAATGTTAAGGTCGCACCGATTAAAGTTAAAAAAATGGCTGATCAAAAGGCAACTGAGATTGCCCATCAACTATTGAAACAAGTGGGATTAGACAACAAAGCTGATGTTTACCCAAGCAGTTTATCTGGTGGGCAAGCTCAACGGGTCGCAATTGCCAGAGCCCTTGCGATGCATCCAGAAGTAATGTTGTTCGATGAACCAACTAGTGCCTTAGATCCTGAAAAGGTGGGTGAAGTGCTCTCAGTAATGCAAGACCTTGCTCAAAAGGGAATGACAATGCTGGTGGTTACCCATGAAATGGACTTTGCCAAGAACGTGGCCAACCAAATTTGGTTCATGGATGATGGTCAAATCGTTGAAAAAAATGATCCAGAAACGTTCTTTAAGGAACCTAAGACCGATCGGGCTAAGGATTTCTTATCCAAAGTGATTTAAGATCAAAATAAAAATGGTAAGCAGCGAGTGATTGCTGCTTACCATTTTTTGGTTTAACATTCGTGATTGGTGTTATCAGTTGGCTGCCATGTATCGGGGTTCATTGGATCATTTTGTTCCCCTAGCATTTCTTCACGGTAAATTTTTTCCTTAGCATTTAGAAAATCCAGCCTTTTGCGGGCGGTGGTCAATTGTTGTTCAGCAATTGCCTGCTGTTTTGTAATTAATTGATACCGTTCTTGAATTGATTGATGTCCCTGTAGGCACAGGGCAACATAGTGTTTAACGGCCTTGATTGGCATGCCCGTTTGCCTAAGGTAGTGACAAGCACTTAGCCAGTCCAATGCATTTTGACTAAAGCGACGGTGGTTATGCGCATCCCGTTGTAGACTTGGGACCAGGCCCTGATCGGTATAATAGCGGACGGTATGTTGTGACATGCCCAGCTTTTCAGCCGCTTCTTTTACTGAATAGTTCATAAATTTGCTCCTTTCGAGATAAAAGGCTTGCCTTCGAGTTACTCGAATCCATTATCATTTATTATAACCTAAAAAAAGAAAAGGGGAATTATAATGGATTTATCAAATAAAGTAGTTGTAATCATGGGTGCATCATCTGGAATCGGGGCAGCAACCAGTCGCCTATTGGCAAAGGACAACGCAACGTTGATCATTGCAGCGCGGCGGATCGAGCGCTTAACAGAAATTAAGAATGAATTTCCGAACCAAAACATTCATCCATTTGAAGCGGATGTAACTAACTTTGCTGAAGTTAAGAAGGTCATCGATTTTGCAATCAGTGAATACGGCAGAATTGACGTCCTTTATAACAACGCCGGCATTATGCCAACCGCTCCGCTAGTCGAAGGACGTCGTGATGAGTGGAAGAACATGCTAGACATCAACGTGATGGGGGTCTTGAACGGGATTGCCGCTGCGCTTCCTGAAATGGTCAAGGCTAAGCGTGGTCACATTATCACCACCGATTCCGTTGCTGGTCACGTGGTAGGACCAAGTAGTGCGGTCTATTCTGGAACTAAGTACGCAGTTCGCGCAATTATGGACGGGCTTAGAATGGAACAGGCTGAAAACAACATTAAGACGACTATCATCTCACCCGGAAGTACTGGGACCGAATTATTCAATTCGATTAACGATGCTGATCAAAAGAAGTTTGCAGAAGATTTCTTTGAACAAATTGATGGGTTACATCCCGAACAAGTGGCTTCAGCAGTTGAATTCGCGATTGGCACGCAAGCAAACATGTCAGTTAGTGAAGTAATTGTTCGCCCAACCCGACAATCACTATAATCAGAATCTAAACAAAACGAGGGGCTCAATCAATTAAGATTGAGCCCCTCGTTTTAATTTTATTGTTGTTGTTCAACTGGTTTTTTGAAGTTAAAGATGACGTTTAAGATGACGGCGGATAAACTGGTAATGACCACTCCGTTATCCAAGATGATTTTGATTGAATCAGGAAGGGCGTTTAGGATTTGGGGGTAGAACGTGATTCCTAATCCTAAACCGACTGAGACAGCGACGATCAATAGGTTATCGTTATCATCAAAGTTAACCTTTTGAAGCACCCGAATTCCTTGGACCCCAACGAGACCAAACATTGCAATCATCGCACCACCTAGCACGTAGTCAGGCATGATCAATACGATCGCTGCGACCTTTGGCAATAACCCGAGTAGTAACAAGAAGAATGCGGAGTAATAAATTGGCTTACGACTCTTGATTCCAGAGATTTGAACGACCCCAACGTTTTCTGAGAAGGTCGAATATGGGAAGGTGTTAAAAATCCCCCCTAGAATCGCAGCTAATCCTTCAGCACGGTACCCACGCTTTAGGTCGTCACTATTGATCTTTCTTTCAACGATATCACCAAGGGCGAAGAAGACCCCAGTTGATTCGACCATGGTGGTCAAGGCAACCAAACTAACGGTTACGATCGATGACCATTCAAAGTGGGGCACCCCGAAGTAAAAGGGAATTGGCAATCTGAACCAGCTAGCTTGGCCAATCGCACTCAATGATACTAAGCCCATTGCACCAGCAATCGCGGTTCCTGCTAACATCCCGATCAACACGGAAATCGCCTTGAAGAATCCCTTTGCGAACGCATTTAATAAAATAATGATCAATAACGTTGCTAACCCTACTAGTAGGTGGGTCCCATTTCCAAAACTGGCAGCGGTCGGATCACCACCACCGATGTCTTGAACGGCAACGGGAATCAATGAGAACCCAATTACTGTGATCAAAGACCCCGTTACAACTGGTGGGAAGAAGCGGCGTAGCTTTGCGAACCAGCCTGCAATCAAGAAGATAAAGATCCCAGCCCCGATAACGGAACCATACATAGCACCGATCCCGAATTGACTACCGATCGCCTTTAATGGTGCGATATATTGAACCGCACACCCTAAAACAACTGGGAGCGCGATCCCAGTTAATGGGGTCCGTTTTAATTGCAGTAACGTCGCGATTCCACACATAAAGATATCCGTGGAGATCAAATACGTCATGTCAGCGGCACTGAAGTGTAATGCGGTCCCAATTAAAAGCGGTACGATCACGTCTCCAGAGTACATCGTTAAAAGGTGTTGGAACCCCAATAACGCATTTTTAAATTTAGATTCAGAACGAATCTCTTGCAAATTAATCATCCTTCCAAGTGTCTGGAATAATGGCCAAACGGTGGTGATTAAAAAAGTAAACAAAGCGACAATCATCTTTGCTTATAGTCCACACTTTACGGGTGTGGGTAGAAACTAACCAACCTTATTTTGGTATTATATAGGCACATCTATTAATATAAATTACTCTAGCATTTTTTTTGTTAAAAAACAATGAAGATTTGTGAAATAGAGTTTATAATTGTTAATATTAGTGTTATAAACCAAATGGTAATTAGGAGGAATTGAATTGAAGACGATTTTAGCAATTCATACCGGTGGAACGATTTCAATGTCCGCTGATGAAAATGGGGAGGTCATCCCTAATCAAGAAAACCCGATTGCTAGTCATGATGTTACTTTGGATGGCCAGGTTGAACTAATCAACGATTCAATGTTTAACTTACCATCCCCACATGTTACCCCAAGCGTAATGTTGCAATTAAGGGACCGTATCTTAAAGGCTGAAAAAGATGGGATCGATGGAGTCGTGATTACCCATGGAACCGATACTTTGGAAGAGACGGCTTATTTCTTGGATCTGACCTTACCAAACCATTTGCCAGTGGTCTTAACTGGTGCAATGCGTTCATCAAATGAGATTGGCTCAGATGGTTTATACAATCTCCAAAGCTCAGTGGCGGTCGCAGCTTCTGAAGATGCGATCGGCAAGGGTGTGTTAGTGGTGATGAACGACGAAATTCACACCGCGCGCTATGTTACTAAGACGCATACGACCAACCTAGCCACTTTTAAGACCCCTACTTTTGGACCATTGGGTATCATTAGTAAACACAAACCATACTTTTTTCAAGAATTGATCAAAAGTGAAGCGTTCAATATTGACCACGTTGAATCAGGCATCTTTTTGCTAAAGGCGTTTGCTGGAATGGATGAGACCTTATTTGACGCTTTGAACAATGATCTTACTAAGGGGCTCGTGGTAGAAGGATTAGGATCTGGTAATTTACCTCCAGCCACGTTACCTGGGTTACAAAGAATTTTAGACCGTGGAATTCCAGTGATTTTAGTATCACGTTGTTACAATGGAATGGCCCAAGATATCTATGATTATCAAGGTGGCGGAATCGAATTAGAACAAATGGGAGTCAGCCTTTGTCGGGGATTGAATGGACCGAAGGCGCGAATTAAGTTAATCGTTGGGATTAGCAATGGACTTAAGGGGCAACGCCTCGCTCAGTACATGAGTACTGCAATCTCTTAAAATAACGGGGGGATTGAATGGGAATTGTTTTAAATAATTTAAAAGCAGCGTACCAACGCAATGCAATTGTAAATGTTTATCGCCTAGATGAAATTTTCTTTACTGGGTATGTATACATTTTGGATGAGGATAGCGAAGAGCTTGTCATGCGGACCTATGATGAATGGGGGATGCCTGATGGGATGGTCTATTTAAGCCTCGAGATGGTTTATGATGTGGAAGTTGAAGATAGTCCTGACCTACGGCACATGAAACGCCGCATTGAGCTTGCAAAACGGTATCATTTTAAAGAAATTGCTGAAACTAAGTTGATGCGACTGGATAAGCTGGCAAGTATTCGATTAGAAATATTAGGCCGCTCCTACGTTAATGGCCAAGTGGTAATGATTACCATTAGTAATTTAGAACGGGTTAATGATACTTATAATTGCGTTATTGATAAGATCGATTCTGAAGCGGTCTCGGTTATGGTAATCAATAAAACCGATTTTAGTGATCACGCTAAGCATACCTTCAAATTGAGCGACATTACAACGATTGAATTTCTGGGGAAAGAATTAACGATGTTGACCAAAAATAAAGCATTGTTGTTCGGGCCCTCGGTCAATACTGCAATGATTAACGGTAGTGATCCGCAAATCAATAGTGTCTATGCTGAATCTAAAGCAACTCACCATTTATATGAAATTGAATCGGTGGCTGACAATGGTTATTATTACATTGGCTACGTTGTGAATTACAATTCAGATTACGTCATTTTTAACTTAGTGACCATGAGTGGTCAATTTGGTGGATACGTCTTATTAAGAACTACCATGATTGCAAACATTTACTTAGATTCTGATTATTTACGATTGATCCAACACTTTAGTTTAGAAAACCATAACGCCAATACTTTTTTAGAGCCCGTTTTAAATGATGAACGTGAGTTTGATATGGGCAGCGATGTTTTAGAGTCACTGCTTGAACAGGCAATCAATTTAAATCAATTAGTACGAATCGCATCTGCTGGCGGGATGGGTAAATTAGGTTATCCACTTGATATTACACCGATCACGAAGCAAGTTCATTTTCAAGAAGTTGATGATAGTCGGGATGGATTGGAAGAACGAGAATCAATTCCTCTGAATCAAATTGGTGAATTAGCGTTCGATTATCTAGAAGCGTTTTTAACTGATGATGGATTGAAAAATAATCATCCAGAATAATAAAAAACCAGCCAACTGGCTGGTTTTTTATTATTCTTCTGAATCTTTTTGGTTGTTTTCAATGAAGTTTTCAATTAATTCTTTTTCTTCGTTGGTGGGTTGCTTTTCCATTGACTTGATATCGTGTAATCTTTCAACGCTGATATGTAGGTTGAAAGCTAATTGGGTATCTGGCCATGCGTTGCCCTTTTGAAAATCAATGATTTCCTTTGAAATGTTACTAATTCCGTTAGTCATAGTAAGCCTCCTGAAGTTATTTATTAATTATCATTATATTATAACAAACAATTGATTGAAAGGTTCACCGCTTAGTTTAAAAAATGAAAATTGGTAATTGCACCATAATGAGCCAAAAGGCCATGTAAGCAAAGTCGGTCCAGCGAACGTAGGTTTTTTCAACGTGAGTCCGTGGCGCATCTTCAACAAAACCATGTGAGATCATTGCTTGTGAGAGATCGCTAGACCAGTTAATGGCTGCTAAGATGGCTTTGAAATATAATTTCGGCGACCAGAGTTGCATCGTAACCCCGCGCATTAAACTGGCGTGGCGGATCGTTTGGACTTCGATGATGATCCTTGGCACCAAGTTGAATGCGGTCAATACTCCGTAGGCGAACTTGGATGGGAGTTTGAAGTTTTGTTCCAATGTGAATGCGAGGTCTTTAATGTTGCTAGTCATCGTAAAGGTAGCCCCGAGCCAGACGTAGGTGAATAACCGTGTAAACAGCACCCATCCGATAATGGCGCCATGGGTCCCGTAGATAACTTGTGACATTAAGAGTCCAAAGGCTGGAATGATCGGGTACAGGGTCAAATATGCGATCGACTTTAATTTAACCCGTTTGACCAGGAGGTAAATTAAACTGACTGCTAAGATACAAAGGTTCAATGGGACGCTTTGGATAAATGAAATTTCAACTCCGATGATGATGATCATGAATAATTTAATGGCTGTGTTCATAATAACGACTCCTTATAAGTAAGTTGTTGGTCTTTGAACTGAATGTGATAATCAAATAGCGTTTCCAAACCACTGAGTTGATGGCTAATGATGATGATGGTTTGGTTAAATTTTTGACTCGCATTTTTTAGCATTTCGACTACCGTTTCTAGAGACTTGATATCTAACCCCTTAAATGGTTCGTCCATTAATAAAATGTCAGTTCCCATGATCAACATCTCGACGATTTGCAACTTCTTTTTTTGCCCCTCGCTAAGTGTGTAAACGACTTGTTTTTCCCTGCCGTCGATCTGCAACGCCTTAAGCATGGCATCAATATCTTCTTTGGAGTAATTATGATGGACCGCGTTTTTAATCGAAAGCGATAGTTCTTCTTCAACCGTGATGTCGACGAATTGCATTTCAGCATCTTGAAAGACCAGCGCAACGTGGGAAAGGTATTTCTTCTTATGGATCTTTTGGATGTCTTTATCCTGATATGAAATCAAACCCTCATACTTAAAGAGCCGTGTTAAAGCTTTGAACAAGGTCGATTTACCGATTCCATTTTCACCTGTGATCAATGTGATTTGCTTTGCTGGAAATTTGAATTGGTCAGCCTTTAGCAATACGCCTTGGTTTTGCTTTAGTTCACAACTGTTTAAGATCAGATCGGCTGGTTCGTTATTATCGGGAATCGGGAAGTGGACGGCCGCTAACTCTTGATTATCAAATGGTACTAATAATTTTTGGACCTCTGCATTACTTAACTGTTGAATTTGAAATTGGTTGGGTTTTAGGTAGAAGAACGTATCGACAATGTTGTCGTAACCAGAAAGGTCATGGTCCACTAAGATGATCGTTTTATTCTTTTGATCACGTAAGCGGGTCAATTGATATAGCAGATCACTTCGCGATTGACGATCTAGACTCGCAAATGGTTCGTCCAATAAAATAACGTCGGAATCCATTGCGATGATGATGGCTAAGGCGACCTTTTGTTTTTCACCACCGGATAGGGCGTTCAAGTCACGGTGCTTTAACTTAGTGATGTTCACGAATTCTAGTGCATCATCGATTCGTTGGGGGATGATTTTAGGATCTAACTGTCTATTCTCAAGTGCAAATTGGAGTTCATCATATACGTTCGTCATCGTAAACTGTTGATTGGGGTTTTGAAACATCATTGACACATAGCCGCTGAAGTCAGTAGGGGCAATGTCTTTGATCTCCTTGTCACCAATTTTAATTTCACCAGTGTAATCACCATTGGCAAACTCAGGATATAAACCGGCAATTGACTTTAAAAGCGTCGATTTACCAGTTCCAGATGGTCCAGCAATCAAGCTAATTTTTTCGTTCGGAAAGGTTAGGTTCACGTCTTCTAATACTGGTTGTGAGCGATGCTGGTAGGTAAATGTAAAATGACTAACTGAAACGGTGGTCATGGTTAATTCCTCCTGGTAATTTAAAAATAAAGCACTTACAAGCTTGGCTTTATAAGTGCTTTAAATTCATTTAAATTTATGAAGCATTGAATCGTTAAAATGATTATGCAATGGCGTGGCTTCTGTTTAGGAGCTTCTTGATGGCCAATGGAATTGGGTCACTAAATACCCAGATTGAAATAAATCTAACGATGAATAAGAAGATCAACATTCCAAAACCGTATGCGTTGTATCCATTCTTGAACCAATCCCAAGTAAAAGTAATGATGGTAGTGAAGATACTACCTAACAATAATTGGAAGTGGCCGTACTTCTTGTAACCAGTAACTGCAAAACCTAATTCAGCTCCGGCACCTTGAATTAAACCTGAGACAACGTTCATAACTCCCCATTGGTCACCCAAGAACATTTCAACAACGGCTCCGGCAACTTCTGAGAAAATGGAAACACCAGGCATTCTGAAAATAGCCCCTGCTAATGGACCAGCAACGATCCAAAGACCAAGTGAAATATCGTTTGCTGCGGGAGCAAGACCAATTGGTGTTAAAACTAGTGTTAATGCGTTATAGATAAAACTAGTCAACCAGAAAATAACCCCACAGACAATTGCGATCAATGCAATTAAAATAATGTTTCTAAGACTCCATTTTTTAGACATGGAAAATCCTTCCCTTCAATAAATTAAACAATTATTTTAGATAGACAGAAAAAAGGGACCTCAAATACTGAGGTCCCTTTCGGAATATGTACACCATTGATAAAACGTTTCCCTCCACCAGTACGGACTGGATCAGGTTCAATGGGTATCATCTCAGCCAAAAAAGGCACCCCAAACATCTATCTATTTAATTAACTAGAACAGTATAACTTAATTTTTTCTTAAATGCAAGTTTGAATATTACAGGCATAAATCTTAAATAACACTTCGTTTACATTTATCAATAATCAATTGTTAATAAAGTGCTAAGGTGTTAACTTATTATTTAGGATATCGAAATCAGAGAAGGGTTGGTTAAATGAATCTTAAAAAGAATTTTAAAAAGATGGCAATTGTATTAACTGCTGTTGTCGGATTAGCATCAGCATCAGAAATTACTCCATTTTTAGATGTTGTTTCGACAAAAACAGTTAATGTCAGTGCTGATTATAATTATGATTATAACTATGACGATGGTGCATCAGGAATCACTACTAATAATATTGTTCCTGGAAACTATAAGATGAAGAATGCAGCGGCTGCAATTGCGATCGATGCTACGAACGGACAGGTCATCTATGCTAAAAACATTAATCAAAAAATGAAGGTAGCATCCACAGCCAAGTTAATGTCATTGTACCTGGTGGTCAGAAAAGCACAGGAAACGAATGGCTGGAACCAAGTCGTTGATACTTCTAATGCTGGCTTACGGAGCATGAGTTACAATAATAACGTTGGTGGTGGCTTTAAGCTGGTTGCTGGTCGTAAATATACCGTAAAGCAGCTCTATCAAGCAGCACTGATCCAATCATCAAATGCAGCTACGATTGCATTGGGACAATGGGTCGCTGGCTCAAATGGTCAGTTCGTGAATATGATGAATAAACAAGCAAGGGCATGGGGGATTTCTGCGACCTTTAACTCACCATCTGGACTTGAAAATAATGATTTAGTTCATTATGGTTATAAGTATTCTGGTGGGGCTACTGCTGGGAACATGGTAAGTGCAAAGGCGTTGGCAGTAATTGCGCAACACGTTTTAACTTATTATCCAAAGGTATTAAATGATGCTAGCAGGGGCACGGCCAAGGTTGCAGGGCAAAACCTATATAACTACAACAACCTACTTAAGGGGCGGACCTTCTATGATGCAAGTCTGCGCGTTGATGGTTTAAAGACCGGCTATACTCCAGCTGCAGGGCTATGTTTTGTTGGAACTGGCCAACTACCAGGGAAGCACCGCTTGATTACGATTACTTTGAATGATCCTTATGAATTTAGTGATCAACGTGATTTGATGAAGTACATTTATAAAAACTCATCCATTTACAATTAATCGTCAAAAATCTGCAAAAATGATATAATAATCACAATTAAAATTAAACTCACGGTTAAGACGTGAGTTTTTTATTTTCGGGAGGTTGCAAAATGACTAAATTGATCTTGGCTGATCTTGATCGTGATTTTTTATCCGCAGATGGTGAAATTAACGCATCTCGATTGTCCAAACAGTTAATGAATTTGGCAAAGCAAAATCTACACCTGGGCTTTATGACGGAAGCTCCGTATGCCAAAATGATTCAGATTTTTCATGGGATAAAGGCTCCCTTAGCGTTTATCTGCGAAGGGGGTGCTGAGACCGTTTTGAATCGCGTGGTTCGTGATGAAACGGTGATCGATTATGAAATTTGGAAATCAGCCCTAAAGTGGTTTCAAGCGCAACGCGATTTTAATACCGCATACATTGTCCTTTCGGGGAAGATGAATGCCTACACCGATGCAAGCAAGGATAGTTCAGCCTACCAACGCTTTAATAAGACGTACCCATCTTTATACCAAATGAATGATCTAGAATTAGTGAGTGATTTAGTCTATCAAATTAGATTGGGGTTTGAGAACGGCGATATGCAAAGTTTAGCCCAAACCTTTAATAGTAATTTTAATGGTAAGTTAGTGGCTCATGCTAAGGGAAACGACCTTTGGATCACTTCATTCGATGCTTCATACCAAAACGCAATTGAGACGTTGAGTGATGAATTAGATATTGACCCGCGGGACGTGGCTTTGATCGATCAAAAACAATCGCATGCCCCCGTTGATGAGCTTTTTGAAACTGCAACTACTGAAAATGGTTATGATGCCATCGATCAATTTCTGAAATAATAATTGAATTTGTTATCTTCTTACTAAGCAGGTACAATAATGTAATGGTCAGTAATATTACTTTTATTTAAAGGAGCTTGTTTATGATATCAGCCTGGAATCTAATCGGGTTTGCCATCTGGATTATCATTGCAATTAGTTTAATTTCAATGGTTATTTCTATCCGTAGGCAAAAGCGACAGGCCTTATTGCATCAAGATGAAAAGCTAGTAAGCAGAAATAGAATCGTTTTATTTTTTCAAGGGCTTTTAATACTGGGGGCTGCCTTAGCGATGGTGATAATTACGCTAAGAGCTGATATTTCTAGTCATAATGTTTCTGTTTCTAGAAGTTACAAACCAATTGTATTAGATACGAATGGTCGTAAATCATACTATGTTAATGTTTATAATTCTAAAAATAAATCGGGTGGTCAATATTACACCTATTTAACGAAGGGTGAACATTATCAAGTTAGTAGCAATGATTCAACCATCATTAGTGGTGCTAACACCGTTTCATTGCCAACCGAAACCTATCGTTCCAGTGGAAGTCGGTTGAATGACTTAGATCGGAAATACCAGCGGGCTTGGATTGAAACCACTACCGCTAAATATAAGCCGAATTTATTAAATGGATTAGGATTAAGGGCGGGACAGCGCGCTAGTCGCTATGTCATTATTAGAGTCCCGAACCAATCATTTATTTATTACCATTAATAATCTAATGAGATTTGAAAAGCGGAATCGATCGTGAAATCGGTTCCGCTTTTTTTTACATTGTATCTCGATATTTAGTATTAATTTTTAAGATTTGATGGCTTATCTGTTCGGCGCTACGGTGGTTTTCATCATTGCCAACCATTGGAAAGACAGTGGTTAACCAGTGAATGCCCTCCGTTAAGGTACTGAAAACGAAAAAGCCAGCATCAATTTCACCACTAGCATTGATGGCTTGATCAGAATCTGCATCGATGTTGATGGCATTAATTTTTACTGCTCGTTCGTTAGCATCCTTGAACGCAGCTGGGGTGATGATTTTACGTTTTACCATTCCGTTAATCAATTCACTTTTGGTAGTTGCAAAGTTCAGTCTAGGAATCCGTGCCTCTATTAAAGCATCGGCGATTACGGGCTCTTTTGGATAGTACTTTGAAAGGGCTACAAAATGTTGATTAGCACCAATTACGTTCATTTGTGGTCCCAAAATAGTAACCACGCCAGCGTGCATTAGGGCAATTAATTGTTTAAAACGAATTGCAGGGGCACCATTGGAGAGAAACTGGCTGTTAGCTTTAAAGGTAGTTAGAAATTCACTAAGGTAATCAGCTTCTGTAAAGTCGTTTTCTACAATCGTGTCCCGCATCGTTTGACGAACCTCTTTATATACCGTTAGGGCGGATGATAATGGTCCTACGCCAAGGCCCAATTCAGCATCGCTAGCGACCGCGTTTAGCCAGTTGAGCAACGTTTGTTGATAATCGGCGGTGGTTGTGATTGGAGTCCCAGCAACTGGGTTGAGCAATAACTCCCATCTGAGGATTTCATTGGGTTTAAATGGTCCCGATTGGATGGCAGCATCGGGATCTTTTACGAACTGAGCGGTGAATTGATCTATATCAACTTGCGGATGGTCACGCTTAAGGATCATTTGATAGTAAACGATTTCAATTTCACGACGCATTAGTTGCCGAAATTGCTTAACCGAAAGCTTACCATTGATCTTATGCTTTGCGATGTTTTCTTTAGTCACAAAGTGAGCCTTGAAGTGATATTCGTTTGTCTCCTTAACGACGGCCTTAGGATAATACGTGACCCCTCGTCTGGAGCCTGCAAATATGTGAGGCTCATGTCCAGATGGCTTGTAAATAAAGGTACCATCTTCATTTTGGATAAATTGTCCCCCACGATCTACGGTCAATTTAATCATTTCATCAAAGAAGCTCATTCCTAATCCCCTGATAATTACGTTTTGGGCATCATCGATTGGATAACTCTTTACATCACCAGGGTAGGTTGGGGCTTGGTAGTAAAGGTTATTTTGTTCAGCATAATCCCTTAATGATTCCTCCGTGGGCGTTAGCTGATTGACATTGGTATTGATCGTTAGGATTACATTATCAAACTGAAAAGTCTGCTCATCAGCATTGATGGACCAACCATTAGCGGCTTTATTAACATTTGTTACCGCCGTTTGATGGTATGTTACTGTAACCCCAGTGGGGAGGGATTTGACCAATGATTGGTAGAACCATTGGGCATAGACTCCCAGTAATACCCGAGGTGAGTATCCGTTGGGGGTCAACGACTGTGCTAATGGTAGTAGCTTTTTATCGTACCCATTTTCATTAATGAAGGCACTGGCTTTAGTTTGTGACCATTGGTATAGGTTTAGCGCATTATCGTCATCTTTAGCTGGCAGTGAGATATCTTCTGCGATTGTGTTCATGATTAGATTAGTCGATTGATCAACTCGCCAGACTTGGCCGCCAGGTAAAAACGGGTCAAAGAGGTGGATCGATAATGAATCAATCTGACTACTATTAAAATTATGGATTAAATGTGATAGTGTGATTAACCCGCGCGGGCCACTACCAATAATTCCAATGTTCATTCTTATTCCTCCTATTGATTGATTTCTTTAGGATCATAAACGCCGATATCATCAACGAATAATTGTCCGCAGTAAGCTTGCCCATTAGTGGAATTCATCCCGTTTTTGGCATAGGCAAACGTTGCGGTGGCATTTGCATGCACTGCGACCCCCATTTCATCACCCAGATCCACATTGAACCCAGATGGAACATCGATTGCGAGTGTTTTGGCATCACTATTATTGATGTTTTCGATGATTTGTTGATAGTTGCCACTAACTGGTCTTGAAAGGCCAATACCAAATAGGGCGTCAATGATTACTGAGTAGGTATCCCAATTGATATCTTGACTAATAAATTCGACGCCATATTTTTTGGCAAAGTCTAATTGTTGGATTCTTTCAATGGTGGCGTGTTTTTCGTTGCCAGCCAATAAGACCTCGACTCTTTTACCATGGTTTTTTAATAGGCGTGCGATTGCCAGACCATCACCGCCGTTGTTACCAGATCCGGCAACGATTAGGACTTTATCCAGGGGCCATCTTAAACTATTGAGGTTTTCAACGCTTTTGAGTGCAGCCCGTTCCATTAGAACCAGGGATGGCACCCCGATATCACGCATTGTATATTGATCGAATGCTTTAGCATCACCAGCGGAAATTGTTTTCAAAGCGACACATCCTTTATTAATTATTATGTTATTAACATTATTAAACAAATTAAAAATTAAATAAAGAGACTCGTGTTATAATTTTACCAATAATAAAGTTTGAGAGGTTGGTTAAAATGAGTGAATATATTCCTGAAAACATGCGTGAAGTAAAGCATGCCCTAATCGATTTAGAAGATGCTGGTAAACAGGTCGACCCAGATGAATTTATTGCTAAAACGGTTGAAAATTTGTTTCAAATTTATTTAGACGAAGCAGAAGAGGGGCACTATGATACTGCTAGGCTCACGGCTCCTGATCGATTTCAAATTTTTGATTTAGCTAATCACGTTATTCACGAAGAAAAATCAACTAGTGATAGCTTTGTAAATGATTTTAAAAACGATGCTGATAAGTTATTGATGCATTTAGGCGATGTTGCATACGATGTGGCAGCCCAATAAAAAACAGGCCAGCGAATTTTCGTTGGCCTGTTTTTTTGGATTATTGTAAAACTTTTAACTGAACGCTGGATTGATCAAGAATGTGTCCATTCATTGCGGATTGCATTTCATTGAGCCAAAATCCCTCGTTTAAGTTTAACTTAGTATCTAGCGCATACATAGTTAAGGTATATTCATGGTCACAGTTGGGAGGGGTGGGGCCTAAATAACGCTCGCTGATGATTGGATCCAGTGGCCCTGCTAATGGACCAGCAGTACTATTTTTACCGTGAGTGAGCGGAATTAGGTCCTCGTGACTAGCGTTTTCGGGAATCGTCGTGGTATTAGGATCGATATTAGCAGCGACCCAGTGAATATAGGCAAACCCACAAACTGGAATCGAATCCCAATCGAGCATCACCAGTGATAAAGATTTAGTTCCATCGGGAACCCCACTGATTTCAATTGGAAAAGAAATAAATGGAACGTTTCCGATTTTTTGACTATTTTCTGCATGCTTTGTATACTTATTACCTAGATGGTTATTTTCTAGTGGAACGTTAATATTCATAAGTAAAGACTCCCTTCATTAATATTATTATACGATATTACTGATAAGTTAAATATTAAAGTCTTTCTTAACTATGGTGATAATTTATCATTTATCACTGTTTTAATTTGGCGTTTTATTATATAATAACCTCTAGACAGTACTTGATGTTACTGAAAATAAGCGTTACATAAGGTAGGTAATTAATTTTATGAACTTTTTTATGAACTCAAGCTTTAACGCTAAAAATTCAGGAATCGAACATGCTCAATTAAAAAGAGCGTTTCTTTTCCGTAAGAATAAAGAAGCTTACAAGCTAGTCTTTCGCGAATGGAACCCACTTCTTCATTTCCACTTGAACAACGTTGGGATTCATGATGATGAAATCTTAAACCTTTTTGATTTCTTCCAAGAAGCAGAAGATGTTAAGGAAAAGGCAGTTAGACCAGAAGATCTTGATTTTGGGGTTTCTGATTTAACTTACCAAAATGATGATGAACACAACCGAGTAATTGTTTTCAAAGACAAGTTAATCATTGCTCGTGTTAACTGCTTTGGTAAGGATATTACCGATGACAAGCGTGTTCAATCAGTAGAACTTTTTGATGGTTTTGCTAACTTGTACCGTGTTGATTTCTACGATTACCGTGGATTCAAATCAATGGTTCAATGGTATACTCCAGATAACAAGATCGCTACTGAAACTTGGTACAGCGTTGATGGTCGTCCAGTTGTTGAAGACTACTACCGCTTAAATGCTCAAGGTAAGATGGACAAGTCTGGTTGGAAGACTATTGATCGCAAGGGAACTGTTCGTCAATACGACACGATTGATGGTGTTCTTCTTGAATTCTTAAACGCTAATAACCACAAATATCTTCGTAAAACTAAGCCAAATATCTTCATCATGGACCGTTCTGATCTATATGAAGAATTATTACCAGAATTACGTGAACCTGCATACACTGTATTGCATCTTCATAACTCACACGCTGGTGATGCTCAAAAGCCAAATACTTCTATCATGAACAACAACTACGAATACAGTTTAACTGATGCTAACAGATATGATGCCATCATTTCTGCTACCCATAAGCAAACTGAAGATGTTGAATACCGTTTTGCTCCTAAGGCTGCGATGTTCACGATTCCAGTTGGGGTTATTCCTGATAAGCACTTTGACGAACCACGGATTCCAATGAAGGACCGGAAGTTCGGTAGCGTTATTGCTACTGCTCGTATCGCTCCTGAAAAGCAATTGGATAAGGTGATTCGGGCTGCTGGGATTGCTCGTAAGACCGTTCCAGAAGTGACTGTTGACCTTTATGGATACATTGATCACTCCAATGATGATATTGCAATGAAGCGGATTAATGCTGCTATCAAGGATTACCACATGGAAGATGCTGTGCACATTCACAGTTACGTTAACAACGTTTCCATCGTTCAAAAGAACGCTCAAATCTACGGTTTAGCATCTGTCATGGAAGGTTTTAACTTGGCCATGATGGAAGCTCAATCCGAAGGTGATGTTGGTATTACTTATGATGTTAACTATGGTCCTAACGAATTAGTAGTGGACAAAGAAAATGGTTACATCGTTGATTATGGTGACTACAAGAAGATGGGTCAACACATGACCGACTTATTCACCAATCCTGATCAATTACAAAAGATGTCTGACAAGGCCTACGAACTTTCAAAGCGTTACTCAGAAACTAACGTTTGGAAGGCTTGGAAGGAATTATTAGATGACGCTGCTAAGAAGTGGAAGCACAAGATGGCAGTATGGAACCCTGATATTGAAAAGGGTCTCGAAAAACTAGATTAAGGAGCGGCTGAATAGATATGACTAAAACGTTTTTATTTGTAAACGAAAACATTTTTACATTCAATTCCGGAACTGAATTTTCCGCAATGAATCGTCAAAAATTATTTAAAAAGAACAAAAGAGACTCAAAGATTGTTACTCGTAATTACAATCAAGGTCTTCATCAAGAAATTGAAAAGTATGGTTTGGGTAATGACGACATTTTAAACATGTACGATTACTTCCAAAAAGTTACTGATGTTCCTCACAAGCATGCTTTCTTACGTTATTCAGACATGGTTGATAAAAATGAATACAAGATCGATGGTGTTGATAACAACAAATCATACGTTGAACAAAAGGGTAAGGTTGTTGCACAAGTAAACATCTTCCCACTTACTGTTGGTGAAATTGGAACGGTTGATTTCTACGACCGTTTCGGTAACACTAGTAGTCGTGATGTCTGGGATGGACGTGGTTTCCGTTCTAAGACTCAATACCTTCATCCAGATGGTCAAGTAGGTCATGAAATCCTATTTGATTACGAAGGTAATCCAGTAATGGAAATTACTCACATGAACATCAATGGTCAAGTTCACCCAACCATGTTCAAGTTATTGAACTACAAGGGTAAGAACCACCGTTTCAATACTGAAGATGACCTATTCGAATTCTTCTTAAATGAAATTGCTGACCCAGAAAAGACGGTTCTAATTAACGACCGTCCTACTTTAACTGAAGTTGTTGCACGGATTAAGAATGTTGCTGGTAAGTACCAATTCTTACACAACGAACAAACAACTGATGCTAACTTAGCTGGTAGCGCAAAGGGTAAGTTATACCCAATCCTTGAAACATTATTCCACAATCACTTAGGTGACTACAATGGTTTAATCGTTTCTACTCCACAACAACGTGATGACTTAAGTCGTCTTTTCCCAGAAATTAAGACTTACGCAATCTTCGATACTGCATTATTTGCTGAAAAAGAAGCTGAAATTCGGAAGTCACTCGAAGATGACCGTGATAACAACGTTGTTTATGTTGGTCGGATCTTCCATGACAAGCATATCGATCAATTAATTCAAATTGTTAGTTTTGCTAAGAACCGTGTTCCAAACATCCACTTAGATGTTGTCGGTTACTTTGAATCAGAAGAATATCGTCAAGAATTATTGAACTTAGTTAAGAAGTTAGGTCTTGAAACTAACGTTGACTTCAAGGGTTACCTTGTTGGCGAAGATAAAGAAAAGGTACTAAGTGCCGCCAAAGTAATTATCCAAACTTCATTCGGTGAAGGTTTGAGTATGTCATTGGTAAACGGACTTGAATACGGATTAGCTGAAGTTGCTTACGATGTTAACTACGGTCCTAGAAATATCATTGACAACGACGTTAATGGTTACCTAATTCCTGCAGGAAACGTTCGTGAAGCTGCTGGTAAGATCGATGAAATTTTACTAGACAGTAAACTATTCAAGAAGTTAAGCAACGGTTCATTAGTTAAGGCTAAGGAATTCAGTTCTGAAAACGTTAATAAGCAATGGGATCAAGTTACTAAATAATTTGACCTAAGCAAATAAAAAAACTGTGAATTTTTCAATTCACAGTTTTTTTATTTAGTAAAGTTTAAAACGTAATATCCTTGCCCATCAGATGTAATTGTATAGTTATTATAACCAGCTTGAATCCAACTAGATTGGGTTGCTTTCGCCCAATTGGTGGCATCGGCAACTGAGCTGAATTGACGTGGTGCACTAAAACCTCCATTATTCTGCGGAGCAGGGTTATTTTGGCTTTTTCTATCATTAGCTGGGTGGTTATTAGCGTTAGTTCCCTTATTAGAACTCTTATTAGTACTATTACTATGCGTAGTTTTACTGCTGGAGCTAGCGCTATTTTTGATGGATGAACTAGCACTGGTACTGCTAGCACTAACCATTGATGACGATGATTGTCCAGCTTGGTTATTATCGTTAGCGGTCAAAAACTTAATCCCAACTACTAGCATTCCAATTACGATTACTAATCCTAAAATCCAGGGCCAGACCTTGAAATTTTTAGGATCTTGATTGGGTTGTTTTTGACTCCCATTAAAGTCGTAGCGTTTGACTCGCGATTGCGGTTCTTGCTTACTCAAATATATCCCTCCATAAGTTAATGCTAATCTAGCATTAATTTATATTATAACAAAAAACCGCGACAATGCCTATTTTTGACATTGCTGCGGTTTTTTATTGTTTAATTAGTAGGGTCAAAGAATTGATATAAATCTTGTTTGGTGATGGATTGTTTTTCCGTCCCTCGAATATCATATTCAATCTGGCCTTGATTTAAAACGATTAGTCGATTGCCATACTTAATTGCATCATCTAAATGGTGGGTGATCATTAAGCAGGTAAGTTTTTGTTCTTGAACGGTGTGATTAGTCAATTCCATTAATTCTTGGGAAGTGTTAGGGTCCAATGCAGCCGTATGTTCATCTAATAGCAAGATTTCAGGTTTTTTAATGGTGGCCATTAAAAAGCTGAGCGTTTGTCTTTGACCTCCTGAAAGATTACCAGTAGGGGTGTTTAAGCGGTCGCTAAGGTGATTATGCAACTGACTTGTTATTTGTTGATATTTGCCCATTTGACGCCGTAAATGGCGGGGTGTTAACAAACGTTTTTGTCCACGCTTTTCAGCAAGTAACAGGTTTTCAGCCACCGTCATTCGTGGGGCGGTCCCTAGCTTTGGATCCTGGAAAACACGGCTTAGAAATTGGGTCCGTTTAGCAACTGACGTTTTAGTGATATTCTTGCCATTCAATAATAGTTGTCCAGAAGTAATCGGTAAATTACCACCAATGGCATTGAAGAATGTTGATTTTCCAGCCCCGTTCGATCCTAGGATAGTAATAAAATCACCTGGATAGATATCTAAACTAACGTGGTCTAAAATGTTTAATGGTTGCCCACCGTTTGGGTGGACGGTTTTAACAACATCTTTTAATTGAAAAATTGGTTTATTCATTGCGTTCGAACCCCCGTTTCAAAGTGTGCATTAAGTTGAACTTGTCCTTGAATGCTGGCAAACTCATGCATAGTGCTAAGATAATTGATGAAATTAAGTTCAAGTCGTTGGCATTGAAACCAAGTTGTAGAACGATTAGTAAAACGAATCGGTAGAGGATACTACCAAGCGTAACGGCAACGAGTCGTTGATTCATAGTTAGGTTGCCAAAGACGACTTCGCCAATGATGATGGATGCTAATGCGACAACGATAATTCCAATTCCCATGTTGACATCTGAATACCCATTATTTTGTGCAACAAGGGCACCCCCAAGGGCAATGACACCATTAGAAACGCTAACGCCTAAGCACTTCATTGCATCGGTGTTGATTCCTAATGATTGCGCCATGGTTTCGTTATCACCAGTGGCAATAAATGCTTGTCCTAGGTCAGTTTGTAAGAAGTAAATGATGGCAATCGTTACGATGGTAATGACGATCAATCCTAAGAACACACTGTTGAAGTAATTAGGGAGTCCTTGGAAAATTTTAGCGTTTAAAAGGTTCCCCTTGCCTAATAGTGATACGTTCGCAGCTCCCATGATTCTTAAGTTAACTGAGTAGGCGGCTGTCATGACTAGGATTCCTGATAGCAACACTGGAATCTTGGCCTTGGTATACAATAGTCCGGTCACTAACCCTGCGATGGCCCCACCAATGAATGCACACAGGGTCGCAACGATTGGTGAATACCCATGGGCGATCATGGCAGCAGCGATTGCAGCCCCCATTGGGAAGGTCCCTTCAACCGTCATATCAGGAAAATCTAAAATCCGAAATGTTAAAAATAGTCCGATGCCAAGTACACCCCAGAGGAGCCCTTGACCGATAGCAGATACAATTAAACTCATTTGATAACCTCTCCCTTCGTTTCAGCTTCTTTCATAATTGAAGCTGGAATCTGAATGTGTAGTTTCTTGGCTTGTTTAACGTTAACGATCATCTTACCTTGTTGGAATCTCTTAACTGGGGTGGTAGCTGGGTTTTCACCACGGAGAATTTTGGCAGTCATTTTACCGATGGTTACCCCCATTTGAAATTGATCAACTCCGTAAGTAGCGATTCCACCAGATTTAACCATGAAGTCGACTGAAGGGAAAACAGGGACGTTTGATTTATCTGCGTTGGCAACTAAGGTATCCATGGCTGCAGCAATCGTGTTATCGTTAGGAACGTATACGGCTTGGACTTTGCTAACCATTTGGCTGGAAACTTGATTCAAGTCGTTAGAATTAGCAATTGTGTATGTTTTAAGATCGATGCCTTCCTTTTTGCAAAGAATTGCGAATTGCTTAGCTTGGGAAGTTGATGATGGATCACTAGATGTATAGATAATACCAAGGGTCTTTAATTTGGGCATGAAGGCCTTGATGACGTTCAATTGCTTTTGGAGTGGTGAACCATTGGCGACCCCTGTAATATGACCGCCTGGGTGTTTTAAGTTGGAAACTAGACCAGCGCCAACGGGGTCGGTGATGGCACCTAGGATCACTGGGTTATTATGGATGGTGCTAGCTAATGCCTGAGCGGATGGGGTGGTGATTCCAACCGAGGCAGTGGCGTTTTCGTTGGCAAACTTGGTACTCATGGTCTTTAGATTACTTTGATCATTTTGCGCATTTTGGTAGTCAATTTTAATGTTCTTACCAGGTTGATATCCGCTATCCTTAAGTCCCTGAATGATTCCATGGTGAATGGCATCTAAGGAAGGGTGGGTCATTAACTGTAAGATTCCTAATGTCGGGATCTTTGCGCTAGTAGTGGTGGTAGCGTTCTTTTCTTGGAAGAATGCGAAGCCAAGAAATACGAACAGGATGGTGATGAGTGCATACATTCGTTTCATAATCAATCTCCTTAATATTATTTAAACGTTAAAACCATAATGGAAACAAAAAGGCGAACTACTTAGACAGTCCTAAGCAGTTCGCCTTAATTGGGTTCAGCTTTGACCGGTTTAAGTTTTGTCCGAACAAGCTGAATGATTTCTTTGAAGAAAGAGCCGGTCCAGATACGCCTTTGCATGATAAAAGGAAGCCGTATCTGTTTGAAGATAACGACTTATGACCGATTTTGCCAACGAATTGATGAGTAAGCTAATTTAATATTATTCATTGGTTCTTTCTCCTTTCTACTTTTAAGATTAGATTTATTTTAATATATTCTTTAAATGTTTGTCAAGCAAAAAAAAAAAGAGATTAGCAATTTTGCTAACCTCTTTCTTGTTGATGTTCAATTATTTTAAATCTCCATCGACCGTATCATTTACTTCTTTTGCTTTATCTAAATCATCATCAGTTTGGAAACTGTAACTAGAAATTCCCCAGTAGTAGAATACCAGTGCAACTACGATAATTACAACGAAGTCGAGTGGGTATGGGAGGAAGTTGATTCCATTAAAGTCCTTACTACCTAGGTATGAGACTGCTGATAAGAAGATCAAGTAGACGATCATCCATAGTGCAGAAATAAATTGTTTTCTAGTTTCCTTCCATTGGTTTTTCCATTCAAAGTAGAAGTAGAATGGAAGCCCCAATAGGATTACTAAGATAACTTGAACCGTTGTTGGCCATTTAGCCCAGTAAGTGGCTAAACTAGCCATCACAAAGGCAAATGGGGCCATGAAGTTTAATAACTTCAATCGAATTGGCCGCGTAAAGTTTGGCGCAATTCTTCTTAAAGTGGCCACCGTTACCGGTCCAGTTAGGTAGGCAATCAATGTGGAAGTAGAGATAACGCTGGCAAGCGTAGCCCAACTTCTAAACGATGCCACTAGCAATACTGAAATAATCAAGTTGGCAACCATCGCAACCCGTGGCACACCCCAACGTTTGTTGATTTTACCTAAGAATTTAGGCATGTGTTCGTTGGTAACCATTGCGGCAAGGGTCCGACTAGTTTGAGCAACGAATGAAACTCCAGTTCCAAATGGTGATACGAACGCATCTGCATATAGCATCACTGTTAACCAGTAAAGGTTAAGTCCCATTGCGATATCAGCAAATGGGGAATTGAAGTTAACACCGTGCCAACCATGGGCAAGGTTTGCAGGTTCGATCGAACCAATAAATGTAAATTGAAGTAATACATAAATCACAGTACTAATTCCAAGTGAGATAATAATCCCACGTGAAATATTCTTTTTCGGATTTTCAATTTCACGTCCCATATTAATAACCACTTGGAAGGCATTGTATGAGAAGATGATCCCAGAAGCAGTCGTAGCTGCAAAGATGGAAGCACTTCCGTATGGCATAAAGCCACCTAATGCAGGGTTATTAAAGTCTTGCGGTGTGAAACCAGATACTAACAACATGATGATCGTGATGATTGGAACCCCTAGCTTAAAAATTGAAATAAAGCTAGTAAAGTTCGCTAATAAATTAACTGACCAATAATTCAAGAGGGTAAATACCAAGATGAATAAGAAGACAATTAATAGTCCTTCATTAGTAATTTCTCCATTGCTTAAAAACCCTCTGGTCCAGTTCGCCCATGACCAAGGCCATGAACTCATGTATTGAACCGCGGCAACGGCTTCAATTGGAATTAAAGTAACTAGGGATACCCAGTTTGCCCACGCCGCAATGAACCCTAGCAAGGATCCATGCGAGTATTGAGCATACTTACTCATTCCACCACTTTCAGGAAACATCGTTCCCAATTCAACGTAATTAAATGCGATTGAACCAATCACGATTGCCCCAACGACCCAGGAAATAATTGCAGCTGGTCCGGCGACTTTTGAAGCCTCCCAAGAACCGAACAACCATCCTGAACCAATAATGGAACTTAAACCTAACATTACAATTTGAAACAAACCAATCTTACTTTTACTATTTTGTTTTGACATAGTTCTCCTTTCACGGTCTTTTAGTATTTTATCAAATATAATAATAATTGCAAATTAAAAAATCAGTATTGGCGGGATGTTAAACGCTTTCATTCCGTTAACCAATACTGATTTCACAATCTTTATAAAAAGCTAGATAAATTATTGAGCATGTGAATGGTGATGCTATAGCGAACGTCCTTAAAATGCAGGTAGGTGAATGCTAGGATCCAACCGATTGCTGAATAGAACATCCAATTTACGCTGAAATTAAGGGTATGCATAAAGCCGAACACCATTCCACAGACGATGATTCCGCACCACTTATGCAGGCCACCCTTCTCAATTGCAAAGAAGTAGTTGAAAAAGATGCCGCGGAAAATGAATTCCTCAAATATGGGGCCGATAAAACTAATATCAATAAAATTAGGCCAAAACATTTGTTTTACTGATTGATTGAGGGCATTTTCATTACTGGGTTCACTCAAGAACTTGGCGTTAATTAGTGCTTGCCAGACAAATTGCATGGCCATCAAGAGTGCAAAGATTAAGCAGAGTTGGATGATTGCCCGTTTGTCAATCTTTTTGGTGCCAAAGCCAAATGGATTGCGCTTGTTGAGTTGCTTGTTGTAACGCCAGATAATAAAGGCCAGACAAAACAAGGCCACGACCAAAGCAATGACCAGCCCGAAGAAGATGGTGCTGGTCGATTGATGTGGGGACACAAAGCTCAAAAAGAAGTCACCAATTAAATAAATGAGAATGAAACCAATGAATTTGAGAATTTTGAAGCTTTGGGTTTTGATGTATTTCATAATAATGCCTCACTAAGTCCTTACTTGGTTTCACAAAGTTGAATTAGATTACGGTCTGGATCATAGACCGTAACGGCGTTCATTTTACCGTTGCTACCTTGAATTTCGGAAGGGCCGCTGACGATGTCGACACCATAATTCGCCATGTGGTTTATAACATAATCGAGTGAATCCTTTACGATCAATGAAATGCGACTGCTCCCAGGAGTTGGCATTGCAATTGATTCTTCACTAGCAACTTCTTTGGTTACAAAAATGATTTTTTGATGACCAACTTGAATTGCAAGGTGGTCCCCATCCATACTAATAATTGGTAAGTCAAATACTTCATGGTAAAAACGCATGGTGGTTTCTAAGTTAGCAACGGTCACTGTAATGCTGTCAATATCTTTAATTTTCATTTTAACTTTCCTTCCTATTTTGAATTAACAGAAACATTATAACATAGCCGCAAAATCTTAATCTTAAAGTGGTGGTAAAAGCGGGCTGAACAGTTTACAATATAATTAGCAGATTGTACGAACAAAAATAAGGAGTGAAACATTTTGGCATTACTTGATGTTCAGGATTTGAGCATGAGTTTTGCAGACAAAACCCTTTATGAAGATGCTGACTTCCAACTCAATAAGGGAGAGCACATGGGAATTGTTGGGCAAAACGGAGTCGGGAAAAGTACACTGATTAAAATTATTACTGGTGTCGAGCTTCCTTTGACGGGCTCAATCAAGTGGCAAAAAGGGGTCAGCATCGGTTATTTGGACCAATATGCTGATATTCCAGATGGGATGACGTTGATTCAGTTTCTTCATACCGCATATAAAGATCTTTATGATATGAATGACCGTATGGCTAAATTATACGAAGAATACGCTACTAATATGGATGATAAGCTTTTGGAAAAAGCGGGACGCATCCAAGAACAATTAGAAGCAAATGGTTTCTATGATATCCAGACCAAAATCGAACAGGTGATTACGGGATTAGGATTAGATGACGTTGGTCGTGATCAACCCGTTGCCAAGATGAGTGGGGGTCAACGTTCCAAAATTATTCTGGCAAAATTAATTTTGGAAAGTCCAGAAGTGATCTTGTTGGACGAACCGACTAACTACTTGGATACGGCTCATATTGACTGGCTGGTAGATTATTTAAATCATTTTGATGGCTCTTTTATCGTTATTTCCCATGACTATGACTTTTTGGAACAGGTCACTAACTGTATCTTAAACGTTGCGTTTGGCCAAATCCATAAGTACCGTGGTAGTTTTAAACAGGCGATGCGCCAAAAGGATGAACGTGAAAAAGCCCAAGAAAAGGCTTATGAAAAGCAACAAGTTGAAATTGAAAAGGCGAAGGCATTTATTCGCAAGAACAAAGCGGGGAGTAAGTCTAAGATGGCTAAGTCACGTGAAAAGCAACTTTCCCATATGGACATCGTTGATCCGCCTTCAGCAAATGAACATGCTAAGTTTGATTTCCCATACTTAGACACTGGTTCGCAGAATGCATTATCCGTTGACCATCTTTCGGTTGGATACACGAAGCCCCTGTTACAACCAGTGACGTTTACCGTTACGACTGATCAAAAGATTGGCTTACAGGGATTCAATGGGGTTGGTAAATCGACCTTGATCAAGAGTATCTTGGGTAAAATCAAACCACTTGGTGGTGAGGCTGAATTTTCGCCTTCTGCAAAGGTAAATTATTTTAGCCAAGACTTAGTATGGAATAATCCGCAGATGACCCCAATGCAAATTGTTCAAGATCGTTTTCCTAAGCTCGAACAACGTGAAATCAGAACCAAACTGGCTAAGTGTGGAATTGGTCCTGATAACGTTAGCAAGCCAATGAATGACCTCTCTGGTGGGGAACAAACTAAGGTCAAATTAGCAATGATGGAATTTGTCCCTAGTAATTTCTTGATCATGGATGAACCGACAAATCATTTGGATGATGAAACGAAGGATTCTTTGAAGCGGGCAATTAATAAGTTTCCTGGCAACGCCATTATCGTTAGCCACGAATCATCATTTTATGATCATTTGATCGATAAAGTAATTGATGTTGAAAAGCTGAGTTTAAGAGCTCAGCCTAAGTAATATTGAGTGCCGAAATGGGTTGAACCGTTGCGGCACTTCTTGTTTAGTAAGGAGCGAAATCAAATTAAAACGAACGTAAAACCATATTTATACGCTACCACATTGTTATTAACATTGGCAGCGACAGGTGCTTTTAATCAAACCGCAAGTGCAGATAGCAATAACCAAACGCAAGCGACTGCAATGACTACAGCTGCAAAAGATACGGATACCAAAGATCAAGCAACGAAGGCTAAATCATCAGCATCCAGTTCATCAAGTAGTGCGAATAAGGCGTCTTCCGCTGCCTCAGTTACATCGAGTAGTGCAGATGTAATTAATGGCAGGGCAATTTCTTATGCGAGTGCAAGTGTGGATGTAAATGCCCAAACGATTAATACAATGAATAGCTTTGTTGCTAAAAATCCAGACGTAGTTGATTCGACTTGGAACCAAAATTTCCATTTTAATGCCTCCGATGGATATTCAAACGATATTCAATCCATGATTCCCCACTATAATAGTGATGGATCAGTGGAATACTGGGATATTTACTATCTAGCACAGCCACTCGCTAAGGTGCAAGGGGTCCAATACGAATGGAAGCACATGGTAACGACTGATTTTAAGACCTTTAGGGACTTTGATCCATCGAATCGCTTTAGTATTAATAACGTTGCAATTCCTGATAAATACTATACTAATAGTACTAACGGGACTTCATTTCAAGTCGCTGACACTAATCTCAACGGCCTACCTTGGGGGGCAGCGGCTTCTGGAACGGTCTTGAACAATGATGGTCATTTTACAAAGGATGAATACGGCAACACCATTTTAAAAGATGCTAAACTAGCTTACTTTACTAACTTTTCTGGTGGCCAGACCATCTTCTTAGCTTACAGTAACAATGATGGCCAGTTCCATCCATACGGGCCAACCCCAGTTATGGATCCTAAAAAGATCGATGGACTACAGACTAAGGATGATTTTAGAGATCCATACGTTACTAGACTCAAAAACGGTAATTTTGTTGCTTACGTTGCTGGTGGATTAGACGATCGGATGTATGTATTAACTAGTTCTGATGGGTTAAATTGGGATTATCATCCTGAATACACAATTGACCTAACTGGTTATCATGTGTCTGAAATGCCAGTTATTAAGGAAATTAGTGGGCAACCAATGATGTTCTTTATTGCCGGAAGTAAGGACTATACTGGTAACCAAAGTGGTAGTTATGTATTAACCGGTTCATATAATTCTGATGGGATTTTTGTTAAGGATTCCGATTCTAAGGTTACGAAGATGGATGATGGGTTTGATAACTTTGCTGCTAACTACACCTCAGTGAACTCCAATAAGTTAATTTCAATGGCTTGGTTAGGCAATTGGACTTATTCACCGAACCTTTTCAACTATAATAACATTAACCACTTTGGTAGTTATACGCTAGCACGGACGATCACCTATAAGAATGGTAACTTCTTAGTCGATCCAATCGAACCCAATTCAAGTAAGATTGGCACTTACGATGTGAAGGCTAAGTCCTCATTTTCAGTGGGAACTAATAATAAGGTGGACTTAAACTTCAGTGGTAATCAAACCATTAAGTTAACGAGGCAGGATGGGACCAACAATAACGTTAATCTGCAATTAAAAGGGAAGCAATTAACGATTAGTAGGACTTGGGATATTAACAAAACGATGGATAAAACCGAAACCATTGACCTCGGGACGACGGTTAAGAATGCGGTCTTGTATGTTGATAATAGTTCGATCGAAATATACCTACCAGAAATTCATAAAATGTACACGTTAATGACGCTTAGTTATAAGCAAAATAGTGGTTATAATATGGTGGTTTCTAACGATGCAACAGTCAATTATTCAGCATTTAAGGTTGATAATCAGACTGTTACTAGTGATAACAGGCAAGCATTGTTCACGGCTGCTAAGCAACAAGCTCAAACACGTGTGAACGCCTATCAAAGTAATCTGGTTCGTTCTTTTAAGGCGACCTTAAGCCGAACCGAATATAAATCGGTGGCATCTTCAGTCAAAAGTCAATTACAAACGACCCTTAGCGGATTAAATAATGCGCAAACCAATGGTAGCCTTGTTAAGATTGAAAGTAAATTTACGAAATGGTTAAACAATCTCTCTGCTAAAGTTGCGAACAGCGTAAAACAAATTACCCTGAAAAAGGGAGCTAAACTTTACACGAATCCGAATGGTAGTAAATTTAGCGTAATAAGTAAAAAATCTAAGGGCGTAGCAGTCCAAAAGATGGTTAATATTAATGGCCAATACTGGTATCAAGTAAAGGTTAATAATAAGGTTGGCTACGTTACTAAATAAAAAAAGACCGCTAAATGCGGTCTTTTTTATTTACTTGTTAAAAGTGTCGTTTTCGACTGAACGAATAAAGTCTGCCAAGTGTTTGTAATAAACGGGGGCATTATCGATCATGTGGTGGTGTCCACCTTCTGGTGTTGAAACGAATTGGGCGTTTGGAATCATTTTGGCCATTCGTTTTCCAGTCTCAATCGGCATGGATTCGTGTTCACCAAACGTAACCAGTGTGGGGACGTGATTATCCTTTAAGTGATCAGTATTATGCCATTCACCTAATTTACCAGTGATCACAAATTCATTGTCACCTTGGAAAGCATTGTAAATAGTGGTATTAGCGGTGCTAGTCAAGTGTGAAATGGCAGGCGGTTGTTTTCTATCAATGTAGCCGCGGTTAAGCTTATCAACGTCATTTTGATAACGTTCATTATCATAATCATTGTTAGCTTCACATTCCTTCATGAATGCTAATTCGGTTGGTGAAAATTCCCGTTCACGAATTTGATTTAAATGCTTAGTATAATCATCAATTTCATCGACCATCGAAGAAATGATTGCACCCTTGAGGTGTTCACCGAAGTTTTGGGCGTATAGTTGGACCAACAACCCACCCCATGATTGGCCAATTAAGTAGAACTTATCGATGCCTAGCTTTTGACGGACTTCTTCGACTTCATTTAAAAAGTAGTCGTAGGTCAATACTTTTTTAGCGACTTCTGGGTCATCAAAATCAGGAGAATCAGAGTACCACGATCCTAGTTGATCATACATGTGGACTTGAACTGATAGCCCCTGTTTTCTTAATTGTTCAGCAGTGTCTTCCCAGTATTCATGATTGCCACCAGGCCCACCATGTAAAGCGAGTAGGTGAATTGACCCGGTGCCTGAAGTATGGGTCCAAAGATGGTACCCGTTATCTAAGGTAATGATTTTAGTGCCTGGTTTCATTTAAAGTCCCCATTTCTAATTATTTAATTATTATCTTACCACTTTTTAATCTTTTTTGTGAAGCAGGGGCACTGTAATTGAGGATTGATTAGTGTTTAGGTGGTAGCTTACGCCCATTGTACCGCGTACGGTCATCGATAGATCAGTTGCATATACAACTAGGCCAAGTTTTCGACCTGCGGGGATGGTATAGAAAGTTGGTTGTAGCTCGAAGGATAAATTGTAGTATTGGTTGGCCTTGAGTTCGTTGACGCGGTAACTATTTTGTCGATTTTGCATGTTCAAATGGCCAATTGAAATCATCTTGAACGGGGTCGGATTGTCTTGGAGCGTAAATTCCTTCAAGGAGTCCTTCGTCCATTGGTAACCAGCATTAATTACGTTCAAGCCAAGCGTGGTTGGGTGGACGTTCAATCGCTTAGCATCACCATAGTCAATCAGCATAGCACTCACTAACCCGACGTTATGGTCACTGGCCATCGTGAGGTCTAATTTAACCTTACCATCGATGGTGATTGAATTTTGAAGGGGCTTAGATTGAAAAATTAACCGCGTATTAGCGATGGGCGAATTGCTTGTGGCAACTAGGTCGTTCAACCACTGATCATATTGCCCAGTTTTTTCATTCTTAGTGTATTGAGCCATTTGTTCGGCACTGAGTTGATCCTTAAAGGATGGGGTAACGTGGTCGTAAGGATGGCTAATTTGATTTTGATCGTTCAAATTAATTTGTTTAGTTACTTGGTTACTACTCCAGTCCGTTAGTTGATGCCAAGTAGCTGGTTTGACGTTATCTTGAATCGTAACCGAAGGAATCAAGTCGTTTGCCGAATTGTCGACATCGAGAAGTTTGTTGGATAACCATAGGTTCATCATGTCAGTAAAATCGAGCGATTGAAAGTTATTGATATAGATGTGTTGCCCTTGGTGCAAGAATAGTTTGGTTTCAACGGGGACCTTTTTTAATGCTTGATAGAGATTTTCCACATTGCGCGGTTTGACATTCCAATCGTTCAGCCCATGAACTAATACCATGTCGGCCTTAATGTTTTGCACCTGTTTAAGGTAGTTTCTTGCATCCCAGAATTGATTATAGTTACCAGTGGTTCGATCTTGTTCCCTGGTAATATCAGCAAGCTGGCTTTGCCACTTATTCTTGATGCGGTAATAATCACCTGCTTTTTGTTCCCGACTGAACGTTTCTTCGGCTAATACATCGGCATCTTCACCTTGAAATCCACCAGGGGCTACGACAAGCCCGTTTTCGCGGTAGTAATCATACCAGTTTGAAATGGCTGCTTCTGAGATACAGGTTTTAAGGCCTTCGACTCCGGTCGTAGCCGCAGCGGTTTGTAAGGTCCCAAGGTATGAGCGCCCCGTCATCCCAATGTGGTGATTGGACCACCAAGCTTCGATCTTGACTTCTCCACAACGGTTAGTAAATGCGTTGCGCTTACCATCCAACCATTCAATGATGGCCGTAGTTGAAAGGGTTTCAGCATGATCACCAGTGGTTCGCAATCCATCAGAATCCTTAGTCCCGATCCCAGCAGCATACACCACCGCAAAGCCCCGTGCTAAGAAATAGTTGTTCAATGTGTATCCCCAACCGTTATTAAAGTGTTCTTCGGCATGTTTAGTCGTCTTCCCGTTGCCAGGTCGCTTAGCAGGTAGTGGCTTATTGATTGGCTGACTTTCAATATCTGATAATTCTAATTGGTTCGGCTCTTTCCGTGCAATCGGTTGGTCAACCCGATGGGTCAATTTAGCCCCCGCAATATCATTGGTCCCTTGATCATATGGACTCGCAGTGTAGAGCGTCGGGACCTTTAAACCATGTTCAGTTTCTGATGGTCTAATGACGTGTGCCATTAATAGATCGCGCTTGCCATCGTTGTCGGTATCTAGATCAGATTCAATATAAACGACTTCGCGAATTAAATGGTCAGTATTAAAAACTGGTTGGGTCTTGCCGTTGAAAATTAGCGGCTTTGGAAGATCAGGAAACTGTGCTAGATAACCATTTGATGCTAGATCATCGAGGTAGGTCTGCCCGAACTTAGTGTGGGTATTTAACAATTGATACCACGCCGTGATGAGCGTTTTAGAATCAAATGGACTTGTTTGCTGCTCTGGCAGCGGCAGGTTAAATTCTCGCCACTTTACTAGTGGGTTTGCAAGTGAAAAATCTTCGTTGGTTTGAAAATGTAATAATTGCAACGCCAGGTTATAAAAATTAGTTTGGGTAACGGGGCCATTTTGTTTAAAAAAACTGCTGGCGTCTTGTTTTTCATCAACCATTAGGTCGAAAAGTGCAATTTGTTTGCTAGTATTCGTGCGGTAATTAACGAGGACCCGATTTAAAAAACTGTGCAGGAGTTCTTTGACGGGGAGTTGCTCATTTTCAGCATCTAAGAATCTAATCGTATGTAATTCCGTAACGATTTTCGGAAATTCAGTGGGAACTAAAGCAAATTGATGGTTTTTCATCTAAAAACCTCCTATGATTTGTTATAATTAAAATAGATATTAACAAAATTATGAATTAAAAATAATAAAATAACAATAGAAAGGGTGGATAATTTATGAAAACAGAATTAGATGGTGGTGCCATCGTGTATCGGATGGTTGAAAACCATCCTGAATATTTATTGTTGAAGAGTGCCACTAGTAATTTTTGGGGGTTCCCCAAGGGGCATCTAGAAGGCGCTGAAAGTTATGAGGCCGCTGCAATTCGGGAGGCCAAAGAAGAAACTGATTTGGATATTAAATTGGATACTCAATTCAATCATGACCTAGAATATGATATGAATAACGGCAACCATAAAGTCGTTAAATTTTTTATTTCTGAAGTGGCTGCTAATTCAAATATCACTAGGCAAGAAGCAGAAATTAGTAATTATGGTTGGTTCGATTATGAACAGGCACGTCAACAATTAACTTATGACAACTTAAAAATGTTACTAGACGTAGCAAATAAATATCTGACTAAATAGTGGGTGGAGCGATATGAAAAAGATGGTGCTAGTAATTACAGGAGCAGCCGGGAGCGGAAAGACGACGATTTGTAAGTACATCTGTGCCAAATATAAGTTACCTAAGGTGGTGACCCATACCACTAGGACCCCACGTAAGGGTGAGCAGAATGGTGTTGATTATTACTTTGAAAACGACGCCAGTTTTGCTCAAAAACATTTTTTAGAATCAGTTCATTATTCTGGTGCTCAGTATGGTTCTTCAATGGAAGGCATAGCAGAAGCTTGGAAATCGGCTCCGCTCGCGTGCATTGTTTTAGATACTAAGGGAGCGATCGAATATCAAAATAAGCTCGGTGACCAGGTAGTGATAATGTATTTAACTGTGAATAACGGGCAAAATAGTTCGGAAGCACTTCGTAAACGCATGGAAGGACGGGGCGATGACCCAGCTAAAATTGCCATTCGGCTGCAAAGCGCTGAGAATCAACGTGATCAACAGCTTCCTCCTGAATTAAAGGATCATGCAGTGGTGATTCAAAATAACGAATTGTCAGCTGCTAAACATAGCGTAGATGCATTTATGATGCGCCTACTGAATAAATTGAAAAGTTATTAATCTTTAATGCTTACTTAACAAATCCTTTATAAATATCTGGTAGGATGATTCTTATTAACTTGAAATGAAATCGGGATGATTTAAAATGGATAAACGAACTCCGCCAATCATTACGCCATTCGCAATCCTATCAATTGCATTGGCAATGAGTGCGGTCAATATCGTAAACAATAAGGTAACCCATACTAACGAAGGCGCACCCGTCCAAAGTTCTTCAATTAGTGGGTTTCATCAAAGTAGTGACAGTAGTAATAAGGATGCCCCTAAGGATAAGAACAAGGACTCAAGTAGTGACTCTAGTAGTAATGATAGTACTGATAGCTCCGCTAGTTCTAGTTCTGATAGCAATAAGGACACCACTAGTAGCAGTGATCAATCCAGTACGAATCGTACGGATTCTAGTTCCAGCAGCAAGGAAGAAAGCGATAGCAGTAGTTCTTCTAGCTCTAGTTCTAGTAATGATAATCAAAAAACAGACACCAACAATGACACTACTGATAACACCCAATCATCTAGCAGTAGTGATCAAACACAAAATAATTAGGGGGTAAAATTGATGTTTACTTTTTTAGATGCAGTGAATCAATATCTGGGGTACATTAATTTTAGTCCCAAATTAAAAAATCAAATTTATACAGTTGTTGGTGGGGTGGCCACTGCCTACATGATATATGCAGGGATTCGGTTCTTGATTAACGGAGTGGTCCTACAGGGGATTTTATTCTTGATCGTGGGACTATTGATGTTGTACTTCTTATTTTTAAATGTGGTGTACTTCTTTACTAAATATAAAGCCCCATTTGATATTTCGCCTAAAATTGAAAAGCTATTTAGGATCAAGCCCCGTCAACCCCAAGCTGGTGTTTCAACGAAGCCAGTGATCGATGACATTCAAAATCCCCTTAATATTCCAATGGATGGCTTTTATGACCCTAAGCATGTCTTACCAGCAAGGGTGGTCAGTAACGCTAGTGATTTAAAAAATATTAACATGATTGCCCATGACATGCTTACGAACTCACTAATGACCGATAATTATGCAGGACTAACGGAACAAGAATTAAGTAATTATTTAAGTCGGAGTCGTAAACCAGCTTATGCGATTTGTGCAGGGGCGTTAGTTCCCCACTTTAGTTTGAAGCGGGTGGGGCAAAAATACGTTGCCTATGCTGGAATAAACCAAGCCCATTTACTGCAGGTTGGAACCGTTGTGCGGGTAGGGCTACAATCTGCTCGTAATTTAAATCCAGATCGGATTCAACTATTTGCCGCATCAGCCATTTTAGTTGGTGGTAATTATAAGACCAGTGGCCGTTCGGGAACGATTGATCAAAAACAGGGGTATCAAATTCAGATGCGGATCGCATTCAATCAATAAAATAAAGCGTCGCTTAGAGGGGATCTAAGCGACGCTTTATTTTATTTTTGAACGTATTGATCAAATCGATTAATTTCTTCCGCTGACATTTCAACGGTTAGCTTAGTGCCATCGTCAACGTATTTGGTATCTAATACGGTAGCGTGGTCGTTTAACTCTGAAACGATTTGGCCATCGCTGAATGGGATCAGTAATTCCTTAGTAACGTAGTTTTTAAAAACATTTTCCTTAATTAGCGCTACTAAAGCGTCGATCGATTGCTCGTCATTAGCGGACATAATTAAGTTATTTCCTTCTCTGAATGGGTATCGACTATCAGTTAAATCCGCCTTGTTCATGATGGTGATCATTGGGATGTTAGGGACCCCAATTTCTTCGAGGGTCTGTTCGGTCGTGTTCATCATTAATTGGCGATCGTCATCTGAAAAATCAACCACTTGAACTAATAGATCCGCACCAGCAGCTTCTGCCAAGGTTGAGCGGAATGCGCTGACTAACTGGTGGGGCAGCTTACTAACGAATCCAACGGTATCACTGATCAAGAGTTTTTTATGATCTGGGAAAACTAACCGCCGAACGTTGGTATCTAGGGTGGCGAATAGCATATTCTTGACCATGACCTGCTTATTTTCGTCTCCAAAGCGGGTGAGGAGTTTGTTCATAATCGTTGATTTACCGGCATTGGTATACCCAACTAGCGCGATGGTGGGAACTTGATTCGCTTCCCGTTGTTTTCGCTGGGTCTGGTCTGATTTTTGAATCTGCTTTAATTCATGTTTAATGTGGGAAATTTTATCTTGAATGGTCCGCCGATTCAATTCATATTGTGATTCACCAGCTCCCCGACTGGTAAAGCCGCCCCCACCTGCACCTGTTTGTTGATCTAATCGTTGACTAGCACTGGTGTGGAGTCTGGGTAGTTGGTATTGTAATTTGGCCAATTGGACTTGCAGCTTAGCTTCGTGGGTGCGGGCACGGTTGGCGAAAATTTCCAAAATCAAACCGGTGCGATCAATGATTTTAGCCGTGGTTTGTTTTTCTAGGTTACGGATTTGACTGGGGCTGAGTTCATCGTTTACCACAACGGTATTGACACCGTCGTCAGCTAAAATGGTGGCTAGTTCAGCGACTTTCCCCTTACCAAAGTAGGTAGCAGCATCCTTATGGTCAGATTTTTGAACTAGTGTTTCAATTACTTGCATGTTATTAGCAGTTGCTAGGTTGTTCAATTCATCCATGGAGTAATCAAAATGTTTATCTTTGATGTTTAGGCCAATCGTAATAACTGGTGTTAATTCTTTTTCTTCGTTCATTAAATGCCTCCTGAAATTAATAATACTTCTATTTTAGTCTAGATTATATAATTTCCCAACTATTTGTTGTTGATTAATTTTATCTGTGAGTATATCGTTGATTTTCATCAATAATTAATTTAACATTAATGATAAACTAAATTGGAAATGGGGAATTGTAAAATGGATAATCGGATTGAGGAGACCCGCGCAGCAATGCATAAGGCGGGGGTAAATGGTTTAATTATAACGGATGTTTTTAATTTAATTTACCTCGCTGGATTTCATAGCTTACCAGGTGATGGGTGTTTAGTGATTAATGATGACCGCGTGGTGTTGATCACCGATAGTCGTTATGAAACTGAGATGTCAGAACGATTAGCTGATTCGCCCATTGAACTAGAAATTACGCGTGATTACTATGAGACTGCATATAGTGAGTTGGCAGATACCGCTGGTACAATCGGTTTTGAAAACTCACTTAGTTTTGCTACATACCAAATCTTACAATCAGAATTTGGAACCAGATTGACCGCAGTTGACCAATTAGTAGAAAAATTACGCTACGTTAAGGATCCGAGTGAAATTAATGCGATTAAAAAGAGTTGTCAATTGGCAGATGAAGCCTATTCAGCAATGTTGCACTACGTTCACGCTGGATTGACTGAACGTGATGTGGAGCGCTTCTTGTATGACTGGTTAACTGGGCATGGTGCTAGTAAACCTAGCTTTGATACGATTGTGGTAAGTGGTTATCGCTCTGCATTGCCGCATGGAGTGGCATCTGAAAAGAAGATTCAAGAGGGCGAATTGGTGACCGTTGATTTTGGCTTTTACTATCATGACTATACATTTGACATGACTAGGACGTTTGCGGTTGGCGATCCCGGTGATGAACTGCGGAAAGCATATGCAGTGGTTCAAGAGGCGCAATCACGAATGATCCAAGCGATGCATAGTGGTGTTGATACTCGAATTGTAGATGCAGCGGCCCGTGATTACATTGCAGAACAAGGATATGGCGATTTCTTTGGCCATGGTAGTGGTCATGGTATTGGGTTAGACATCCATGAAGGACCACTGATGGGGCCTAATCGTAAGAACCAAATTTTTGATGGATATGTGATGACCGCTGAACCAGGTATCTATTTACCAGGTAAGGGTGGAATTCGAATTGAAGATGATGTGTTGATCAAGGGCGATAGTTTCGAATTATTGACCCATAGTAATCGAGATTTAATAGTGATTGATTAATATTAATGGGAACGACCTAATTTGATTTTAATTTTAGGTCGTTTTTTATTTACCTTAAATCACTGTTTAATCAGCGTTTTAATTACCCATCAATGGATTTAAAAGTGGATTATTTTAAAATAAATTAAAATAAAATGTGTAAATGTGTTGATTTTAATTTGTTTTTAATTTATTATTGAAAGTGCTTTTAATTCACAAGGGGGAATTTACATATGAAAGTAAAAATGTTTACAAAGGTCGGAAGTGTGGCTTTGATTGCTTCCTTTGGACTAGCTGCCTGTAGTAGTGGTAGTTCCAACAGCGGTTCAGGAAATACAAAGACGTTAACGTTTCAAGAATCAGCTAATTTACCTACCCTAGATCCATCATTAGCCACTGATAGTGTCAGTGCACGGACGATTAATAATAGTAACGAAGGGTTATTAATGATTGGGAGCGACAATAAGGTCGAACCAGGGGTTGCTAAATCATATTCCGTATCAAAAGATGGAAAAACATATACGTTTAACTTACGTAAATCAAAGTGGAGTGATGGTTCCGAAGTCACAGCAAAGGATTTCGTTTACGGAATCCAAAGAACTGCTAACCCTAAGACGGCATCTCAATATTCTTATTTGTTAGATCATGTTAAAAATTATGATGCTATTTCTAAGAAACAAATGCCAGTTTCAGACTTAGGTGTAAAGGCAGAAGGCGATTACAAGCTGGTCGTTACGCTATCCAAGCCACAGAGTTACTTTAAATACATCGCAACAATGACACCACTCTTCCCACAATCACAAAAGGTAGTGGAAAAGGATGGCTCAGCTTATGGAACTAAGAGTACTGATCAAGTTTACAATGGTCCTTATAAAGTAACTGGTTGGACTGGGACCAACGATAGCTGGAAGCTTACTCGTAATAAATACTACTATAATAATAGTAAGACCAAGCTTGATAATATTAAATTTGTGGTTTCAAAGGATGCAGAGACTACGCTAAATCAATATCAAGATGGTAAGTTTGATATCGCGACCCTTTCTGGAAAACAACAGGTTAATAACTTCAAGAATTCATCTGAATTAAAGAAGTTACCACAATCAGCTACTTACTATGTTGAAATGAACGAAAAGAAGGATCCAGAATTCAAGAATGCCAACATCAGAAAGGCTCTTTCATTAGCCATTGATAGAAAGTCATTGACTGATGATGTCTTAGGTGACGGTTCCATTCCTGCCAAGGGGTTAGTACCAACTAAATTGGCTACCCATAACGGAACTGACTTTGCTGATGCCGCTGAAGATTCTAACCAAACCACTAATGACGTTTCATACAACCTAGCAGAAGCTAAGAAGTACTGGGCAAAGGGACTAAAGGAAATTGGTAAGAAGAGTTTGAGCTTGACTTTACTTGCTGATGATACTCCTAACGGGACTAAGACGACCGAAGCTTTGCAAAGTAACCTTACTAAGTTGCCAGGACTGAAAATTACTAACCAAAACTTACCTTACAAGACCCGTTTGAACTACTCAGTTAGCGGTAAGTTTGACTTAGTTGTTAGTGCTTGGATTGCTGATTATCCTGATCCAGTAACGTTCTTACAACTCTTTACTTCTGGTAACGCATACAACAATGGAAAGTGGAGCAATTCTAAGTACGATTCATTGATGGATGCAGCAGAAGGAAAAGATGCAAATGATACTAACAAACGTTGGGATGACATGGTGAATGCTGAAAAGACATTGATGGATGATGACGGGATTATTCCGCTTTATCAATCAGTAAGACCACAGGTACAAAAGAGTTTTGTTAAGGGAATTCAATACTCACCAACCGGAGCTGGATTTAATTTCAGAGAAACTTATCTTAAATAGTAAAATCCGAACGATCCTAAAATGATTTAATTTTAGGATCGTTTTTTGTTTCTTTTAGACAATCGTTCAATCGTTGTTATACCGATTATTATCCTATCTGATGAGCGTTCTTTCTGAAACTTACATTAAAATAAAATGTGAAAAGGTATTGATTTTAACCTAAAATTAATTTATGATTATAAATACTTAAAGTTTTGAAATTACGCCATTCAATCAATGATTGGTGCAAGGGGGATTTTTAAAATGAAGTTAAAGACACTAGCAAAGGTTGGGAGCGTGACACTAGTTACCGCACTGGGTTTAGCAGCCTGTGGAAGCGGTAGTAGTAGCAGCGAATCCGGCAGTACTAAGACTTTAAATTGGCAGGAATCTGCTACGCTACCTACTTTGGATCCATCAAAGGCTACCGATGCCGTAAGTATGCGAACACTGAGTAACAGTAATGAAGGGTTATTAATGGTTGGAAGCGATAATAAAATTCAACCAGGAGTGGCCAAGAGCTACACGGTTTCTAAGGATGGAAAGACTTATACATTTGACCTACGTAAGTCCAAGTGGAGCGATGGTTCAGAAGTAACTGCTAAGGATTTCGTTTATGGAATTCAAAGAACTGCTGATCCTAAAACGGCTTCTCAATATTCCTATCTATTAGACCACGTTAAGAACTATGAAGCGGTTTCTAAAAAGCAAATGCCTGTTTCATCACTTGGTGTTAAGGCGGATGGTAATTACAAGCTTGTAATTACACTTTCTAGACCACAAAGTTACTTCAAGTACATTGCTGCAATGTCACCATTATTCCCACAATCTGAAAAGGCTGTTAAAGAATATGGTGCTGCTTATGGAACTAAGAGTGCCGACCAAGTTTATAACGGCCCTTACAAGGTGACGGGCTGGACTGGGACTAACGATTCCTGGATTTTGACTCGGAATAAGGATTACTACAATAACAGTAAGATCAAGTTAGATAAAATTAAATTCTCTGTATCTAAGGATGCTGGAACAACTTTGAACCAATACCAAGCTGGCAAGTTTGACGTTGCAACGCTATCAGGGAAACAACAAGTTAATAACTTCAAGAACTCTCCTGAACTACATGATTTGAAGACGGCGGCGACTTTCTATCTTGAAATGAACCAAAAGAACAATCCTGATTTAAGAAACGCAAACATCAGAAAAGCAATCTCATTAGCAATTAACCGTAAGGCATTTACTAATGATATCTTAGGTGATGGCTCTGTTCCTGCACAAGGATTGGTTCCAACTGGATTAGCAACACACGATGGTAAGGACTTTGCGACTGCAGCTAATAGTAATAACCAAGATACTAATGGTGTATCATACAACTTAACAGAAGCTAAGAAGTACTGGGCTAAGGGACTTAAGGAATTAGGTAAGAAGAGCATTAGCTTGAATTTACTTGCCGATGATACTCCAAACGGAACTAAGGCTACTGAAACTTTCCAAAGTAACCTAACTAAGTTACCTGGTTTGAAGATTACCAACCAAAACTTGCCATTTAAGACCCGTTTGAGTTACTCACAAAGTGGTAAATTTGATTTAGTAATCAGTGCTTGGAGTGCTGATTATCCTGATCCAATTAGTTTCCTCCAACTATTTACATCTGATGGTTCTTACAACAATGGTCACTGGAAGAATGCTAAGTATGACCAATATGTTACTGATGCAGAAGGAAAGGATGCTAACAACGTTAACAAGCGTTGGGATGACCTTGTTAATGCTGAAAAGATCTTAATGGATAACGCTGGGGTTGTACCAATTTACCAACAAGTTCAACCACAAGTTCGGAAAGACAAGGTTAAGGGACTTGAATACTCCACTACTGGAGCTAATTTCAACTTCCGTGACACATATCTTAAATAGAATTTACTATTAATATTAACCAAAAGTAATATCATGATTATATTGATATTACTTTTGCTGTTTTTAACAGAATTATTGAATTAGATTGCGAGGGAAAGCGAATGGTAAAGTATCTGAGTAAGCGGATTTTTTACTTGGTTTTAACATTGTTTATCGTAACAACGATTACGTTCTTTATGATGAAGTTGATGCCAGGAACTCCGTTAACGAATCAAGAAAAATTATCCCCATCAGAAATTCATACTATTTACCAACAATATGGGTTGGATAAGCCCGTTTGGCAACAGTACTTGAACTATCTTGGTGGAGCGGTCACTGGTAATTTTGGAACATCATTCCAATTTAGTGATCAACCAGTTTCATATTTAATTTTTAGTCGAATTGGTGCCTCAATTCAATTGGGGATTCAAGCAATGATTATTGGGGTGTTAGCCGGATTAGTCGTTGGGGCAATTGGTGCGATCAAACGGAACACGTGGATTGATACCACTACGACAATCATCTCCATTTTAGGAGTTTCGGTTCCATCATTTGTGTTGGCCGTATTACTTCAAAACTGGTTTGGATTGCAATTGCGTTGGTTCCCAATCGCTGAATGGGGTGGCCCAATTTACACGGTGCTACCAACTTTAGCGTTAGCAGCATTGCCATTTGCGGAAACGGCACGGTTCATGCGGACTGAAATGATTGATGTTTTAAGCTCCGATTACATTGAATTAGCGAAGGCTAAAGGATTCAGCCAAACGGGAATCATTTACCACCATGCGCTTAGAAATAGTTTGATTCCAATTATTACCATCATTGGACCGTTGTCAGTAAACATCATGACTGGTTCGATGGTAGTTGAAAATATTTTTTCGATTCCAGGAATTGGGGAACAATTTGTTAAGTCGATTCTGACTAATGATTACCCCACCATCATGGGATTAACGATCATGTACAGTTTTATGCTCTGTGTAGTGTTATTACTTACTGATATCGTTTACGGAATTATTGATCCTAGAATTAGAATTACAGGAAAGAAGGGTTAGTCGATGGCAGATAAAGAAACTCAACAATTACCAGCTGATGCGTTTGATCGTCTTCCTGACGGTGCGCATTTAGATAGTGAAAAAATTGCTGCGCCATCATTGACCTTTTTGCAAGATTCATGGCGACGGTTAAAACAAAACAAGGCAGCAATGGTTTCACTTTGGATTTTAGTAATTCTCTTCGTATTAGCATTTGGTTCTATGATTTGGTCTCCAGCCAATCCGAATGCTACCAACCCTGGGCATGCTAATTTACCACCACGGATTCCATTCTTAGAATTTATCCCTGGGTTTAATGGGACCCTAGTTCAAAGTGGCGAACGGGTGAATGCATATGCACAAGCCCACGTTGCTAACGGTGTGAACTACTGGTTAGGGACTGACTACCTTGGTCGGGACCTTCTTTCTCGGATCCTCTATGGGACGCGAATTTCATTGACGATTGCGCTTGTGGCCACTTTCTTTGATTTAACAATCGGGATTGCTTATGGAATGTTCTCAGGTCTTAAGGGTGGCGCCGTTGATAACGTTATGCAACGGATCATTGAAATCATGCTCTCAATTCCAAACTTGATCGTAATGGTATTATTGATCTTGATCTTGAAGCCAGGAATGCCTGCAATTATCATTGCGATTGCGTTCACTAGTTGGATTAACATGGCACGTTTAATTCGGGCTCAGACTTTGGAATTAAAAGACCAAGAATTTGTGTTAGCTGCACGGACCCTTGGTGAAAGTCAATGGAAGATCGCAACGAAGCACTTGCTTCCAAACCTATCAAGTGTGATTATCATTAATACGATGTTCACGATTCCAAATGCGATCTTCTTCGAAGCATTCCTTTCCTACATTGGGATCGGGATTTCAGCACCAAAGGCTTCGTTGGGGACGTTGATCAACAACGGGCAACAAAACTTCCAGTTCTTACCATATCAAATGTGGGGACCTGCAGTTGTCCTAATTATTTTGATGCTAGCCTTTAATATCTTAGGTGACGGGATGCGTGATGCCTTTGATCCAAAATCTAGAAAGTAGGTGCTAATTTACGATGGAAAACCAAAATGATATTCTTGAAGTTCGTGATTTAAAAGTAAATTTTGATACTTACGCTGGTCAGGTCAAGGCGATCCGTGACGTTAGCTTCGATTTGAAGAAGGGTGAAACCTTAGCAATCGTTGGAGAATCTGGTTCTGGTAAAACGGTAACGACTCGAACGATTATGGGGCTAATGGCCAACAACGCCAAAATTGCTGGTGGTAGTATTAAGTATAAAGATAAGGATTTGCTCAAACTGAGTGAAAAAGAGTTAAGTGGATTGCGTGGTAATGATATTGCTGAAATTTTCCAAGATCCGATGACTTCACTTGATCCCACAATGAAGATTGGGCGCCAAGTTGCCGAACCTTTGATGATTCACCAAGGGTTGGATAGAAAAACAGCGATGGGAAAGGCATTAAAGATGCTTGAACTGGTGGGAATCACCAATGCCGAAGCGCGGATTAATGACTTTCCACACCAATTTTCTGGTGGAATGCGCCAAAGAATCGTAATTGCGATTGCGTTAGTTAATAATCCAGAAATTATCATTGCCGATGAACCTACTACTGCTTTGGATGTTACCATTCAAGCTAAAATCTTGGACTTAATGAATGAATTGAAAAACAAGATCGATACTTCGATTATCTTCATTACCCATGATTTAGGGGTCGTTGCCGGAATGGCAGACCGTGTGGCGGTTATGTACGCTGGTAAAATCGTTGAATATGGAACTGTTGATGAAATTTTTTACAATCCTAAACATCCTTATACTTGGGGATTATTGAATTCAATGCCAACCATTAGTACGAAGGGCAACGAATTACCTTCGATTCCTGGGACCCCACCTGATTTGTTAGATCCACCAAAGGGGGATGCGTTCGCACCACGGAACCCATACGTCTTGAAGATCGATACATTAGAACAACCACCGTTCTTTAAGGTTTCTAATACTCATTACGCTGCCACTTGGTTATTAGATAAACGGGCACCTAAGGTAACACCACCCGAACAAATCGTAGAGCGGCAAAAAACGTACGCTAAATTAAAGGGAATTTCACTTGAAGAAGTTCAGAACGGGGGTGAATAGTAAAATGGAAAAGAAGAATGCACCGGTTATTTTAAATGTTGAACATTTAAAACAGTATTTTAACATTACTAAAAAAGATGCTGTTAAGGCTGTTGACGATATTAGCTTTCATATTTTCAAGGGGGAAACCTTTGGTCTAGTTGGTGAATCCGGTTCTGGAAAGACGACGACTGGTCGAGCAATCATTCGATTATACGAACCAACTGCCGGGAAAATTACCTTTGAAGATGAAGATGTTTCAAAGCTCAAGGGTAAACAACAACTGCAAAAGTTTCGGCGTGATATTCAAATGATTTTCCAAGATCCATACGCTTCATTGAACCCACGGATGAAGGTTCGAGACATCATTGCTGAGGGGATTGACATCAATCACCTTGCTAAGGATGAAAACGATCGTAATCAACAAGTGGATGAACTATTAGAAACGGTTGGATTAAGTAAGGAACATGCTACTCGGTATCCGCATGAATTTTCAGGTGGTCAACGGCAAAGAATCGGGATTGCACGGGCATTAGCAGTGAAACCTAAGTTTATCATTGCCGATGAACCAATTTCTGCACTAGATGTTTCGATTCAAGCCCAAGTGGTTAACCTATTAAAGAAACTCCAAAATGAACGGGATTTGACATTTCTATTCATTGCCCATGATTTATCAATGGTTAAGTACATTAGTGATCGAATTGGGGTAATGCACTACGGTAAAATGTTAGAAATTGCGGATGCAGATGAACTCTATGCGCACCCACTTCATAACTATACACGGAGTCTATTATCATCAGTGCCATTTCCAGATCCTGAATATGAACGGAATCGGAAGGTCATTGATTACGATGCTGCCGAAGAAAATGACGGTAAGGAACGCTCAATGGTTGAAGTAGCACCTGGTCATTTTATTCGTGCAAGCGAGGATGAAATTCCTGAATATAAAAAGCGTTTATCAGAAACACCATTATTTAAAGAAGTTTAGCATTAAGGTTCAATCCGAATTGGGTTGAACCTTTTTTGATACGTCATTAGAACTTTTAATAGTTTTAATGGCGTTTTTTTATATTTTAAATATGTGGATTAATTACAATTTAAATACGATTATTAAATGAATATAAATTAATAATTTGAATTTTATTTTGCACGATTTGTATGCACTGAATTAAATTGTTTATAATGGTTAAAAAAAGGTTTTAATCGTTGTATAATAGTATTTATAAAACACAGCCATAATAAGTGCACTATAAAAACCCCCGCTTTTTTAAACTACATAAAAAAGGAGATATTGATTTATGAAATATAATAAATTCGAATATGAAAAAATAAATGATAAAAAAATAATGAAAAAAGTCAAAAAGAACTGGGTCGTGGTTTCCTTTTCAGTTCTTGGCATTTTGAGCACGGGTTTTGTTTACCAAGATAGTGTTCATGCCCAAACGACTGGCGATAACTATAGTTCATTATCAAGTAGCAATGCCGACAGTAATACGACTTCAAATGGTGATAGTGCAAGTAGTATTGCAAGTACTGGGTCTAGCTCTGCATCAAATAATTCACAAAGTACTACAAGCGGTTCTACAAGTGCTGAATCGCAAAGTAATTCCGGATCTAGTAGTGCCGATAGTAGTTCATCCGTTAACAGTACTACTAGTAGTGCCTCAGTAGCTAGTGCTGGACAAAGTAGTGACAATTCAGCAGCTCCTTCAAGTGCTGATAATGGTTCAGTAACGAGTGATAATGATGATGGCTTAGAATTTAGGGATGCTTCTTATGGAGTAACTGATGATAATGGATCAGATTCAGCACTTCAATCTCAAGCTGTTAGCGCTGCTTCAGCATTAGATTCATTTTTAGCTTCGCTCAGTAATGCTAGTGCTGATGGTGTTGGATCATTATTTGCCAGATTCTCTGAAAATAGCACCGCTGCTTCCAATAGCCTCAGTGTTCTTAGCAGTGTTAATAATAGAGTTAGTTCACAAACGGCCGAAAATTTATTTTCATATAATGGTTCTACTCAATCAAACGCATTAGCTAATTCGCTTGCTACATCAGTATCTTTCGCATATTCGAGTGCGGCTTCAGCCGTTTCTACTTATAGTAGTTTATTCTCACAATATAGTTCTGCAAAATCATCAGTAAATGTCGCACTTGTTGGCCTTTCAAGTGCGCTTTCGAATGCCATTAGTGCAAATTCAATTAGTGTTGATTCCATTAATGCCATTAACAGTCAAATTAGTACTTATAGCAATTTAGCTAACGAATATGAATCAGACCGAGTTGATCAAAATAATATTATCTTCAAGGCTTCTAATGCCGCTACCAGTCTTGCTAATTTAGTTGATAAGGCAATTTCAAATGCCAGTAGCGTAGCTTCAATGGGGAACAGTAATCCAGCTAGTAGTTTAGCTGCTTTTGTTAGCAATAATGCAAGCAGTATTGCTAGCATCGATAGTAATGCATCTTCATATATTAATAAGTACAATAGCATTTCTACTGCTAATAATAATTTATTAAATTCATACTCATCGCTATCTGGAGAATATAGTTCATTAAATTCTTGGTATAGTAGTGTGGCTGATACTTATGCAAGTGACGGCATTAAATCAAATTCTTTATTTGCTAATTTCCAAAGCGATTATAGCGGGATCGTTAGTTTGTTTTCTAGTGCGATGTCTGTTATGAGTAGTACCAATAGTGTTAACTCTAGTAACATGGCAATCGTTTCAAAAGCAAGTAGCGACCTATCTTATGGATCAATCGCATCATATGCAAGTTCATTATCCAGTGCAATGGCATCTGCAATTAATTCAGGAATTAGTGATATCACTAACCCATCTAATAGTGCTGAAGCTACTAGTACATTTGCTAATCTGGATTCTGCAATCGTTAGCAGCATTAACGGTATTTCTTCATCTGCCAGTTCTTATTCAACGATTTTAAATAATAATCTGTTTAACGCTAGTAATACTAGTTATCCAATCGTTGCTAGTAGCGTCGTTAATATTTACAGTAGCGCTGACAGCTATCAAAATAGTTTAAACTCAGTTATTAGTTCGATTAATACTAGCAAGGCCTCAAATACAGGTTCTTCTGCATCTTCAGCTAATGCTATTGCATCGAATGCTTCTAATGAAGCTAACTCTGCTAATAGTGCCGCTGCATCGATTGCTTCTAAATTCCCTAATAATGCATCGATTAATAGCTCAGCTGCATCCATCGCTTCAATTGCTAGTGCTGCTAATTCCGATGCTAGCGCTGCATCAAGTGCCGCTAGTGCTGCTAGTTCCTTGGCATCTCAAGCAGCTAGTGCAGCTTCTGCTGGTAATAATTCATCTGCTAGCAGCATGAATTCAGAAGCATCAATTGCTGCCAGTACTGCTAGCTCTGCCGCTAACGACGCAAGCAGCAAAGCCAATGCTGCATCAGCAGCAAATAACTCATTAGCTTCACTTGCTTCTTCTGCCGCATCCGTTGCTTCTAAGACTAGCTCTGATGCCAATTCAGCAGTTTCATCGGCTGATAGTGCTTCAGCAGCTGCTTCGAGTGCAGCTACTGGATCGGAAAACGGCGCATCCGACGCATCGAATGCCGCTTCACGGGCTAGCTCCGTTAGTTCAGATGCATCTTCAGTTGCATCTAATCGTTCTGCTGCTAGTTCAGCCGCTTCTTCAGCTAATCAAGATGCTAGTGCAGTTAGTTCAATGGCATCTAAAAATCCAGATAATTCAGCTGTGAAGAGTGCGAACTCAGCTGCTAGTTCGGCCGCTTCCGTTGCTAATTCTGCTGCTTCTGATGCAGCCAGTGCTAATAATGATGCTTCAAATGCCAACAGTGTTGCTAGTTCAGCCAAAAGTGCGGCTAGTTCGGCAGCTGCTGTGGCCAGTTCTGCTGATATCGTTGCTCATTCAGCATCTGCTGCTGCTAGTGCTGCTGCTGCTAGTGGGGATTCATCAGCTGCTTCTGCTGCAATCAGTTCTGCTCAATCTGCTGCTTCCGTTGCTAGTGCTGCTGCTTCCGTTGCATCCAATGCTAATGATTCTGCTGCCTCCGCTGCTTCTGCCGCCAATTCAGCTTCCACGAGAGCTTCAAATGATTCTGTCGTTGCCTCGAGTGCTAATTCTGTTGCATCAAGCGCTGCTTCTGCTGCATCCAGTGTCCTCTCATCAGGAATTTCTAGTGCCAATAGTGCGGTTAGTTCTGCAGGATCAGTTGTCTCATCCGCTTCGAGTGCAGCTTCAAGTGCTGCTAATGGTGCTAATGGTGACAGTCAATCAGCAAGCGCTACATCATCTCAAGCCAGTTCTGATAGCTCTACGGCAAGCGCTGCTGCTAATAGTGCCGCTAACGATAGTTCTGCAGCCGCTTCAATCGCATCTAAGTATCCAAACAATTCATCAATTGCCTCTGAGGCTAGCGCTGCTTCCAGTGCCGCTTCAGTTGCATCATCAGCAGCTAAGGTAGCTAGCTCGGCTTCTGACGTTGCATCCAGTGCATCATCAGCTGCTGCCAGTGCTAGTGCTGTTGCATCTAGTGCCAACGCTGATGCTAGTTCCGCAAAAAATGACTTTTCATCCGCTGCTTCTGCTGAATCATCCGCAGCTCAGGCAAATGATAGTTCTGCTGCTAGTTCTGCCGCCAGTGCTGCTTCATCAGCTGCTAATCGCGCTAGTTCTGATGCCTCTGTAGCAAACTCAGCATCTGCTGATGCTAGCGCTGCAAAGAGTGCTGGTAATTCAGCTGCTTCAATTGCATCTAGTGCTAATAGCGTTGCTAGTGACGCAGCTAGTGTTGCTAGTTCTGCTGCCAGTGCTGCCAATAATTCGAACAGTGTATCATCATCTGAAGCTGCTTCTAACGCTAGCTCAGGGAATAGTGCCGCATCTAGTGCCAGCGCCGCTACTTCATCAGCATCGAGTGCAATTGTGCCATCAAGTGTAGTTAGCGCGAATGCTTCTAGTGCTGATAGCTACGCTAAGGTTGCCAGTTCCGCTAATAGTGGGGCCAATTCTTCCACCAGCCTTGCAGATAGTAAGACTGATGTATTGAATAGCTATGCATCTCAATTCCCAGCTAACTCATCGATCGCTAGTCAAGTCGCTGTTGCCAGTTCTGCTGATTCAATTGCTCAATCTGCTAATTCAGTTGCCGCTAGTGCTAACAGTGATGCTCAATCAGCTAAATCAGTTGCTGATTCGGCAGCTAATGAAGTTAGTCAACAAGATTCAGTCGTTTCATCCGCTGCGTCCGTTGCTAACTCTGCATCTAGCGCTGCTTCATCATACTACGCGGCTGGTAACACTAGTTCTGGAAACTCTGCTGCTGCTGTTGCTACTAAGGCTGCCAGTGATGCTAGTTCTGCTGTTGTTAAGGCTCAATCAGATTCAGCAAGTGCTAATTCTGCCGTTTCAGCTGCATCGATTGCTGCTTCAAATGCTGAGTCAGCATCTTCCGTTGCTGCCAGCGCTGAATCAGTTATCGATACAGCATTATCAAGTGTTGCAAGTGCTGCTAATAGTGCCAACAGTGCTGCCAACTCTGCATCGGCAGCTAATTCAGCTGCTTCCAGTGCTAATAGTGTTGCTAGTTCTGCTAACTCCACTGCTCAAAGTGCTAGTTCAGGAGCTACGAATGATTCTTCATCCGCTAATAGTGCATCATCACAAGCAGCTTCAAACAATAGTGCTGCCAGTCAAGCGGCCTCTGCTGCATCGACCGCTAGTTCAATTGCATCTAGTGCTGGTAAGCCAGACTCATCGATCGCAAGCGATGCTTCAACCGCATCCAGTGCCGCTAGCGTTGCCTCCAGTGCCGCTTCTGAAGCAAGTAAGCAAAGTGCATCTGCATCATCAGCCAGCGCTGCCGCATCTAATGATGCTTCGACTGCATCGAGTGCAGCTAGTCAGGCCAGTGCAGATAGTTCAACTGCTTCTAGCGCTGCCAGCGTTGCCTCCAGTGCGGCTGCCAACGGTGATAGCTCAACTGCATCTGCCGCAAATAGCGCTGCTTCGAGTGCTGCCAGTGATGCATCTAAGGCTGCTTCAACCGCTAGTTCGGCTGCTTCGGCTGCTAAATCTGATTCAGCAAATGCCTCCAGCGCTGCCAGTGCTGCTCAATCTGCTAACTCAGTTGCTAGTTCAGCCAACAGTACCGCTAGTTCCGCAGCTTCAGATGCTCAATCCAAGGCTGCCAGCTTAGTTCCATCTAATAATACTTTGAATCCAGATCGCGCATCGAGTGCTGCTGCTGATGCGAGTGCTCATGCTAATAATGCTGGAAGTTATGCTTCGGTTGCAACATCTGCTAATAATGGTGCTCAATCCAATAGTGACAAGACTAGTTCAGCAAGTGCTGCTGCTAATTCTGCAGCTTCGACCACTAGTTCGATCGTTAGTCACTATCCAAACAATTCCGCAATTAACAGCTTGAACAGTAGCGCCCAAAGTGCTAGTGCTGTTGCTTCATCAGCAAGTTCTGATGCAGCAGCTGCTGGGGCTTTAGCAAGTTCTGCTGCTTCTGTAGCCCACTCTGCTGCATCAGTTGCAAGTAGCGCCGCTAGCGTCGCTAATTCCGCAAACGCAGTTGCCCAATCAGCAAAGAGTGCGCAACCTTACGATTCCGCTGCTGCTGAATCCGCTGCCAATTCTGCTGCCAGTGCTGATAGCAATGCCGCCAGTGCTGAAAGTGCTGCTAGTGCCGCTGCCTCAGTTGCCATCTCTGCTTCCAATCGGGCTAATAGTGATTCAGAAGTTGCCAGTTCTGCTGCTTCCGTAGCTAGTTCTGCTGCCTCAGCAGCTACTTCGATTGCAAATGCTAACTCCTCAGCAAATGCATCAGCTAATTCAGCTGCATCAAATGCCGCTAATTCAGCTAATAGCAATGCATCAAGTGCTGCCAGTGCTGCATCAGGAGCTTCAAATGATGCCTCAAAGGCTTCGAGTGAAGCGAGTGAAGCCTCAGCAGCTGCATCTAAGGCAGCAAGCATGGCAAGCAACGTTCCAGGAGCTCAATCTGGTGCAAGTACTGCATCTAGCGCAGCAAGTGCAGCTAACTCAGCTGCTAGTGCTGCAAGTAGCAATGCAAGTAAGGCATCCAGTGCTGCTAGTGAAGCTAGTGCCGCTGCCAGTGATGCATCCAGTGCCGCTAGTGAAGCTAGTTCAGCATCTGCTGCTGGCGATAGCTCCGCTGCAAGCAGTGCTGCCTCAAAGGCTGCAAGCGATGCAAGCAAGGCAAGCAGTGCCAATAGTACCGCTAATTCAGCATCTAGTGCTGCAGCGAGTGATGCATCAGAAGCATCTAATGACGCTTCGATTGCCTCGAGTGCGGCTAATTCAATTGCATCTAGCGGGGCAAATAACCCTGGTAGTGCTTCGAGTGCCGCTAGCTCCGCTTCTGCAGATGCTAGTTCCGCAGCAAACGACGCTTCTAAGGCTAATAGTGATGCTTCCAGTGCCGATAATGACGCTAATAATGCTTCATCAGCAGCATCTAAAGCATCTAGCATGGCAAATAATGTGCCAGGAGCTAGTTCAACGGCAAGTATTGCATCCAGCGCTGCTTCGACTGCTAGTTCTGCAGCCAGTGCTGCAAATAGTAACGCTAGTGTTGCCTCGAGTGCTGCTAGTGCTGCTAGTGCTGCTGCCAATGATGCAAGTAATGCTGCCAGTGAGGCTAGTTCAGCTTCCGCTGCTGGCGATAGTGCTGCAACTAGTTCAGCTGAGTCTAGGGCTGCTAGTGCTGCGTCGAATGCCGCTAGTGATTCAAACAATGCTAAGTCAGCTGCTAACGCTGCATCTAGTGATGCCTCGATCGCCTCGAGTGCTGCTTCAACTGCCTCGAGTGCCGCTAGTTCGATCGCATCCAGTGCTGCATTGAATCCAGGGAGCGCAAGTAGCACGGCTAGTTCAGCATCTGCTGATGCTAGCTCCGCTGCTAATAACTCTAATAATGCTTCTAATGCTGCTAAAAGTGCTTCAAACGATGCAAGTGGTGCATCCAGCGATGCATCCAAGGCTGCAAGTGCTGCTAGTCATAACCCAGATGCTAGTTCAAATGCATCTAAGGCCTCGAGTGCTGCAAGTGCCGCTAGTTCGGCCGCTAGTGCTGCAAATAGCGATGCCTCTCAAGCATCTAGCGCTGCATCAACTGCTAGCTCCGCTGCTAGTGATGCAAGTAAGCATGCCAGTGAAGCTAGTTCAGCATCTGCCGCTGGCGATAGCTCTGCAGCTAGTGCTGCTGCATCATCTGCAGCAAACGATGCAAGCAAGGCTGCTAGTGCTTCAAACGATGCAAGCAAGGCCGCAAGTGCTGCATCTAGTGAGGCATCCAATGCAGCCAGTGCTTCTAATGCAGCTAGTTCAGCTGCTAGTGCTGCTATTGCCAGTGATCCAAATAGTAGAGCTAGTGTTGCCAATGTTAATATTAGCAACTACGCTTCAGTTGCGAATGCAGCTAGTGTTGCTGCTAGTCAATACGCTAGTGCTGCTAATAATGATGCCAGCTTTGTTAACAGTGTTGCGAGTGCTAATCCAGTTTCATCAGCATTGTCCCTAGCTAATGTTGCTAATACGGCTTCAGCTGCTGCAAATAATGCTAATAATGCTGCAAGAAGTGCTGCTGCGGTTGCTAATAGTATTTATAGTTCGGCTGTGAATGAATCGCAGGCTGCTAGTTCAGAAGAGTCCCTTGCTAATTCTGCATACAGTGCTGGAAACAGCAGTGCTGGAAGTTCATACATGGCGTTAGCCGCTTCATATGCTAAGAATGCAGAATCGCTTGCTAGTGTTGCTTCTAGTGCTACTTCCGTTGCTGAAATTAATTCATTTAATGCAAGTAACGCAGAAAGTACTGCTTCATCAGCAGCTAATGCTGCCAAGGCCTTCATTGTTAGCTCAGGTACTAATAATGGTGGTTACGTTCCATCTGGTTCAACTGGTAGTTCAGCCGCTAGTGGTAGTGCTAGTTCATCAACATCTAGTTCAAACACCAGCAGCGCTCCTGCTAGTGCTGATTCATCAGATGCAAGCACTGCATCATCTGCTGCTAGCATGGCATCATCTGCTGCTTCTTCTGCACAGAACAACCCACAGGATTCATCTGCAGCTAGTGCAGCTGCTAGTTATGCTAGTCAAGCTGCAAGTGCTGCTAGTCAGGCTGAAGCTGCAGCAAGTGCTGCTAAGAGTGCCGCCAGTGCAGCCGTTAACCAGATGAATAGTGGGAACTCCACAGCTGCTAGTTACTTTGCTAACATCGTTAATTCAGCTAATGGGCAAGAGAGTTTCTTTGCCTCAATGGCTGCCAGTTATGCAAGTTTAGCTATTAGTGCTGCTAATAAGGCGCAGGGGAGTTCAGCTAGTTCTACCGTGGCTAGTTCTAGTGCAGCCGATTCTAATGCTGAATACGAAGCTGGTTTGAAGGCTGGATATGCTACTACCTCTGTTTCACGGAGTAATCTTCGTGGTAAGTCTGAAGCATATCGGAGAGGTTATGTACAAGGCTTCGATAATCGTTTGAAGAATAAGCCACTTCATATCCAAGTTACCAATACGATCTATAAACACAGCAAGGATGTCTTTACCACGGGCAATCGAGGTAAAAAGCTTGCACGTAAGGTTCGTGAAAAACAACAACAGTTTAAGGTCCTTGGAATTTCGGTTAATAAAAACGGCTTAGTTCGTTACATTGTTAAGGGTGGATATGTAACTGCAAATCCAAAATTCGTAATGAATGCTTATTACCAAGAATCAGATCTTAATGATGCTAAAACGATTAAGGTCAGAGTAATTAACTCAAAGGGTGTCTACACTTATAAGACCCTTAAGTTTACTAAAAATGCACGGATAAATTATCTTAAAAAGAGTAAAGTTAATTACAGTATTTCTAAGGTAGTTCCTTATCAATCAATTACTCGTTTTAAAACTAGTGCGGGTCATTACCTAACAACTAACAAACGATTTATTGAATTTGATAATGAAAAATAATGCTTCTAAATAAAAACCAGATAGGGTCTAGACTTTATCAGAATGTGTTTTAGGTGAAGGGCTGTCGGAATTAATCCGATTGCCTTTCACCTTTTTTGTTTAATGGGAAATAAAAAAACTTCTTTAATATTATTAAAGAAGTTTTGAATTTCATATGATCATTGAAGCCTCATAAAACATTAGGCACTAATCAATATGATTATAGTATTCAATTGAGGGGTGATTATCCTTAACGACCATTTTGGTAATACTACCATTCAGAATTGGTTTTGAAATATCAAAGTCACTATATTGTTCGGTGACCCAACGAATGATACTACCATGAGCCGTAACTAAGACGTTATCACCATCACTAGCATGCTCTAAAATTCGTTTTAAGCCAGGTTGAAAGCGTGCTCGAATCATATCATCGTCTTCAGCTTGGTTATATGGATCAGCCTTGCGAATAAGGGTTGCAGTCCCACCCATTCCTAGCTTTTTAAGCATTTCACTAAAATCATTAAAACCTTCTGGTCCACCAATAACGTGCCATGCTTGACCGCTATCGTTTCCTTCAAAGTAACCAAAGTTTTCCTCACGAAAAGCCTTGTCCAATAATGGTTCTTTTACATCACTTGGGTTTTTAGCTAAAATATGACGACCTGTATTAGCAGCTCTTGGTAGGTCACTTGAATATGCGGCATTAAAATTAATATTTTTAAGCCGTTCACCAGCATTATCAGCATCTGCAATTCCCTTTTTAGTTAATGGGGCATCAATAATTCCTTGAATGCGATTATAATAGTTTAAATAAGTTTGACCATGACGAACAAAATATATGTTTACGGTTGTCATAAATATCCTCCTCAGTAATGCTAATTAATACCTTAATTTTATCATATTTAATGATGAAAGTGATTAATTGTGATTTTACAGCGTTTTAGTTTGTTATTAGCTGAAATTGTGCTAAAATATTTATTCAAGTTTTGAAGTTAGGAGATAAAAAAATGGCTGACTCGATTAAAGAATATGAACAGCATCACTTAGATATAGTAGAAGATGAAATCAGAACCCAAAAGCACAAATTTGAGATTAGTGCTAAAAAAGCAGAAAACGATGAAACGGCGATTCAGGATAATTTTTATAATGATGTCCGCGTCAATACGGGGACCTATAGTGGCTTAATGGATACCTCTATTTCGATTAGACAACAACAACAGTTGCTAGATGAACGACAAAATAGTTGGAACAATGCCACTTTCCAAATCGAAAAATTAAAACGGCTCCAAGAACGTCCATACTTTGCGCGACTTGATATTCGTGAGAATGGTGAAGATCACGATGAAACCATCTACATTGGCCTAGCATCGTTATCAGACGCTCCTGATCATTACTTGATTTATGATTGGCGGGCACCCATCTCCAGTATTTACTATGAAAACAAGTTGGGAGAAGTTCAGTATGTAGCTCCTGATGGTGAACAAACTGTTGATGTAAAGCTCAAACGGCAATTCCAAATTGAAAATGGTAAAATTAAAACGATTTTTGATACCGATGCAGCAATTGGTGATCAGCTTTTGTTAAATAACTTGAGCAACCAGTCCAGCACTAAGATGAAGAGTATTGTTACTACGATTCAAAGGGAACAAAATCAAATCATTCGTGACACTAAGTCTAATTTACTATTTGTTCAGGGGGCTGCAGGTTCTGGAAAAACGGCTGCGGTCTTACAACGAATTGCGTTTTTACTATATCGTTATCGGGGAAAACTTAATTCTTCACAAGTAATTTTATTTTCACCAAATCAACTGTTCAATGATTATATTAACCAGGTCCTCCCTGAATTAGGGGAACAAAACATGGTTCAGATGACTTATTACCAATACGCCAGCCATCGGTTACCCCATTTAGCAGTGGAAAACCTTTCCCAACGCTTTTTAGAAGATAATTCTGGGGCCACCCATAAACGCAAAATTAATGATTTTAAAAGTAGTCTGCCTTATTTTGAGGCGGTCACCAAGTATGCTGAGGCATTGAATCATTCTGGAATGCGCTTTAGAAACATTAAGTTTCGTGGTGAAATTTTGTTCAGCAAAGAGATGATCCGCGACATTTATTATGGTTTTAACAATTATTATAACCTACGAAACCGCATTGATGGGACCCGCGAAGCCTTAGTGAAGCGATTGAACAACCGCATTAAGTCTGAAATTAAGACCAAGTGGGTGGAAAATGCGATTCAAGACCTAAGCGATGAACAAATCAGGACCCTGCGGATGGGCCACCCAGATGACTTTGCCGACCATAATGCAGAGTATCGGTTCTTAGCAAAGCATATTGTAATTGGTGCGTTTAAAAAGATCCATAAACAAATCATTCATAATCGTTTTTTGAGTATTAACCAACAAACGGTTGATATGCTAAGAAAAATCCCTAAATTAATCGATTTAAGCCAGAATACTATTAACGAGGCCGAATGGAAGGCGGGCATTAATTCAACGATTAAGGGCCTTAAGAATGGCCAAATTTCAATGGCTGACGTATCACCATACTTGTACCTATATGATAAGATGACTGGTCGCCACGTTAATCGTGATATTCGATACTTCTTTATTGATGAAGTCCAAGACTACACGCCGTTCCAGATTGCGTTTTTAAAGTATAACTTCCCACGGGCTAAGTTCACTTTGCTAGGGGACTTGAACCAAGCTATTTTTACCCATGAAAATAGCCGCAGCATGATGAAGGGCTTAGCAATTATGTTCGATCCTGAAACAACACGGGTGATCGAATTAAATAAATCATATCGTTCAACGGAACAGATTACTGACTTTAGCAAGTACCTTTTAGGTAATGATACAAAGATTGAATCATTTGCACGGCAGGGTGCATTACCAACGATTAAGGTTGCTAAAAATAATACTGCTGCTTTGGATGCCTTGGAATCTGTTATCCAGGCTGAATCAGGAGAAACGATTGCGGTGATTGGCAAGACCCTTGCTGATTGTGAATCCCTTAGTGCACAATTAAATGAACGGGGAATTAAAAATAATTTATTGCGCACCGAAAACCAACGACTTACCAATGGGGTATTAGTAATTCCATCGTATCTTGCAAAGGGGCTAGAATTTGACTCTGTTGTAATGTGGGATGCTTCTAAAAAGCAATATCCTGGTAAGGATGATAGTCAACTCGTTTACACAATTTGTACGCGGGCAATGCATGATCTCACTGTGATTTCAAATGGGGAATTATCACCGCTATTTGCTGCAGTCCCAAGCCAACGCTACCAGTTAAGTTAGGAGCGACCCATGAGTAAACCGATTAACTACTATTCATTTACCAAGGAACGGTGGAGTGAATTTTACTCCGCTCAATCGTTGCCAGTGACTAAAAAGGGCCTCAAACGGGTCAAGGCGTTCAATGATGAGATTTCATTGAAGGACGTTCGGGATGTCTATATCCCACTGGTCCATCTGTTAAAATTAAGAACTGATAGTTTTAACCAGTGGCAGGCAACGCGAGCGGACTTTTTACAACAACCCCACCGTAAGATCCCGTTCATTATTGGGATTTCAGGGAGTGTAGCAGTCGGCAAGTCAACGACTGCACGTTTATTAGAGCTGCTACTATCTTATTTTTTGAATGACCGTAAGATTCAATTGATCACGACGGATGGATTCTTGTATCCCACCGCGGAGCTACAACGACGGCATTTAATGGATCGTAAGGGCTTTCCGGAAAGTTATGACATGGCGCGGCTGATCTATTTTTTAGATCAGGTCAAGGATGGCCAAAAAGACGTGAAGGCACCCGTTTATTCACATGATGTTTACGATATTATTCCAAATCGTTATGATATTATCGACCGTCCTGATATCTTGATCATTGAAGGAATCAACACCTTACAGCTGCCTAGTAATCAACAAATCTACGTTAGTGATTTTACTGACTTTTCGATCTATATTGATGCTGATCCGAAGTTGATCGAGAGTTGGTATTTAGACCGCTTTGCAAAACTAATGGATACGGCGTTCATGAACCCCTCTAACTATTACTATGATTATGCAACCGGCGATCGGGATGAAGCGATGAAAATGGCAAAACGGGTGTGGCGTGACATTGATATGCCGAACCTAACTGATAACATTCTCCCCACTAGAAGTCGGGCCAATATGATTATTCATAAAGCAAAACATCACATTATTGATGAGCTATTGTTGCGGAAATACTAGAATTTAATTTGACCTTGACCTAGTTTATCGATTATCATTATTGATATAAAAATAATTTGTTTGAATTATGTGAAAGGGTGTAACGGCTTGGCTAATATTGATTTATCTGCATTCGATAAGATTTTGGTATTAGATTTTGGGAGTCAATACAATCAATTGATTACCCGTCGAATCCGAGATTTGGGTGTTTACTCAGAATTAAAACCCCATACGATGACTGCTGAAGAAGTTAAAGAATGGGGACCAAAGGGAATTATCTTCTCTGGTGGTCCTAATAGTGTGTACGATAAGGACTCATTAAGTGTCGATCCTAAGATTTTTGAGTTGGGAATTCCAATTTTGGGAATTTGTTATGGGATGCAATTAATGGCATACACCCTTGGTGGTGGTGAAGTTAAGTCTTCCAACGGTCAATACGGCCATGCTGATATTGACGTGACCGAACAAAATAAAGAGACCCTTTTCACTGGCCTTCCAGAAAAACAACCAGTTTGGATGAGTCATGGGGACTTAGTGACCAAGGTTCCCGATGGTTTTGAAAGTGTTGCAACGACTGAAGAATGCCCAATCACTGCAATGCAAGATACTGCTCGCAAGTTCTACGGGGTGCAATTCCATGCCGAAGTTCGCAATACCAAGTATGGAAATGACATCTTGAAGAACTTCGCATTTAAGGTCTGTGGAGCAAAAGCGAACTGGACGATGGATGATTTCATCGACTTACAAGTAAACTCCATCCGCCAAGAAGTTGGCGACCAAAAGGTCATCTTGGCCCTCTCTGGTGGGGTGGACTCCAGTGTCGTTGCCGCATTATTGAACCGTGCAATTGGTGATCAATTGACTTGTATCTTCGTTGACCACGGTTTGATGCGCAAGGACGAACCAGAACAAGTGATGAAGGCCTTAAACGAAGATCTCGGGGTTAACATCATTAAGGTCGATGCGCAAAAACGGTTCTTAGATAAATTAGCCGGCGTTTCAGACCCAGAACAAAAGCGTAAGATCATCGGAAATGAATTCATTCAAGTGTTCAACGATGAAGCCGCTAAGCTCAAGGATATTAAGTTCTTAGCTCAAGGGACGCTTTACACCGACGTGATCGAAAGTGGAACTGATACTGCCCAAACTATCAAGTCACACCACAACGTTGGTGGATTACCAGAAGACATGCAATTTAAGTTGATCGAACCACTTCGCTCACTCTTTAAGGATGAAGTGCGGGTGCTAGGTAAGAAGCTTGGGATTGCTGACGACCTTGTTTGGCGGCAACCATTCCCAGGGCCTGGCCTTGGGATTCGGGTGATCGGTGCGATTACCGAAGAAAAACTCCACTTGGTTCGGGAAACCGATGCGATTTTACGAGATGAAATTGCAAAGGCGGGGCTTCAACGCGAAGTATGGCAATACTTCACCGTTCTGCCTGGCTTTAAGAGTGTCGGGGTCATGGGTGATGGCCGAACTTACGAATACACGATTGCGATTCGGGCTGTTTCATCGATTGATGGAATGACGGCTGACTTTTCACAAATTCCATGGGATGTCTTATCCAAGATCTCCACTCGGATGGTTAACAGTGTGAAGGGAATCAATCGGATTGTGTACGACATCACGAGTAAGCCACCTTCGACAATTGAATGGGAATAAATAATAATAACTTGAAGCCTAATGGTTGATTTAACAGCATTTTAAGTTGTTGCAAAGCGGATTGATTTGGAGAATTAAACATGGTTCCCCATCCAAAACCCCACCTAGATTTTAAATCTAAGTGGGGTTTTATTTTACATATTTTTATTAACTGTCTTATTATAGATTTTAGGATTTAATAAATGTTATAATCAAATTAAGATATTTTTAATTTTATTTATAGAAGGAGATTACATATTAATGGATAAGAGAGTCAATCGTGCACTGTTAACTGCTGGGATTGCTGCTGCATTTTTTGGTGCTGGAGCAACCGCTGCCCATGCTGATACGGTTAATCCTTCACCGCAATCTACTAATTACCAGAATGCCACTGCTAATGCTAATAAGGCTCAGCAGTCAGTTGATTACACTCAGCAATTGATCAATATCAATCAGTCTGCAATCGCTAGTGCGCAATCTGAATTAGCTACCCAGAGTAATGCTTTAAGTGATAAGCAGTCACAGTTGGCATCTGCACAGAGTAGCAGCACTAGCAATATTACTCCTGCCCAGGCTCAAGCGAACGTTAACGCTAAGCAATCTGACTTGAACAATTGGCAAGCTCAATACGATGCCGCTAACGCTAAGTACGCCCAATTGACCGCTAACCAAGTTCCACAAATCACCTTACCAAGTGGCACGAACGCTAGCAATATGGGCTTTTGGAGTAACGACCAATGGGCCCAATGGGCCAGTCAAGTCCAAGTCCCCGCTTATCAAGACAATCAAGCCGCGATGAACGAACATGTTGACTTGAACCATTTGACCAGTGACCAAAACGCCCAAATGCAAGCCTTCTTTGGCCAACTTGAAAATAGCGTCTTACAACAAGCCGGCCAACCATTGGCTTACTTTGGCGCCAACGGGACGCAAAACATTATGAACCAAATCACCGCTGGTTATAGTCAAGACAATTGGAGTATTTACTACAAAGATGGGCATGATTTGAACGCCTTGAACAACGCCACCAGTAATAACGGGATTCAATCCTCATGGCGCGAAAACTATTCATCCGGATTCAACACTAGTGGTGATTTTGGGATTCCGGCTCAATACATGCCCGCTCCATATAATCCCAGCATGACGATGAACGATGTTTACAAGATGATTTATCGTGAATATACCAGTATGCTCACCCAAGATGGTGATAGTAACTGGGGCCATACGCGTAATTTCTTGCAGACCAATCAAGCATCCTTTTTGCCCCGCAGTTACTGGAGCGTCGGCTTCGATACGCTCGGCCAAGCCCACTTCTTTAGTGCGATGATGCCAACACCTGATAGTCCAATTTGGGGGGCAAATGGAAGCCAACTTGATGTTACCAACGCCTACGTTGCCCAACCCGTCCAAGTCGACACGAATGCCATCAACCAGGCAAAAGCCACCGTGGCCAGTCTGCAAACCCAAGTGACCTTGAGCAAGCGGAGTTTAGCCTATGCCCAAGCCGAACTCGGGAACACGAACAACGGCAACAAACAAGCTTTAATCAGTAGTTTGCAAAACGATATCCAGGGCTTGACCGATACGATTAGTCAATTGCGAAGTCAAATCAACACCCGGAGTCAAACCGTCAATAGCTTGACCCAACAATTGAGTCAACTAAAACAACAAGCTACCGTGGCTGTGAATGCGGCACAGGCTTATCAACCGGTCGTAACGCCGGGTAATTCCAGCAGTACAAATGCAGGTCAAACTGTTAATAATACCGCTGGATCTAGTACTAATGCTAACCAGGTTGCCCCAAATAGTGGTTCCAGTACCACTAATAATTCATCAAGTGATATTGATTCTAATGATGATAATACTGGAACTACTGGTACCAGTAGCACAACGAGCAATCATAAGAAGCATAAGCAAGTTAAAAAGCACGTTAAAAAGGCTAAACATAAGAAGGCCAAGGCTAAAAAGAAAGTTAAGAAATCTAAGCGGCATGTCAAGAAGGCAAAAAAGCATGTCAAAAAGGCCAAGAAACACACCACTAAAAGAAGATAGGGAAGCGATTTACAATGAAATTTAATAAGCTGATTTTAGGATTGGCCGTTACTGCTGGACTAAGTTTTACATTTAGCAATATTAATGTAAATGCAGCTACTTGGCATAAGGGAACTCCAAAAGTATTGAGAGGCAAGTATAAATCACATAAATATGGTGCTGATTTAATGTCGACTTTAAATATTACAAAGACAAAAATGATTTATTGGACTTCTGGGATTCCAGTTCAAAATGGATATAATCTTAGTTATAAGATTACAGGTAATCACAAGTACGTCTTAAGATACAGCATTAAATCAAGTGGGATTCTTCATGGTGGGAAAAATTTAAAATTCACTATGAAAAAAATAGGCAAGAATATTAAAATTGGAAATGATTCCCATTTGCTATATAAGTATTAATTATGACGATAAAAGAGCGATCAAGATTAAAATGTCTTGACCGCTCTTTTATTGTCTAAGTTCCCTTTTAGTTTGGATAATTTATCAACCATTAAAAAGATTGCAAACTTATGGTTAAATTTTAATAGGGTTCGTTGTTAAAGTTGCTTTCGAATGCCTCTTTAAAAGCCTTGACTAACTTTTTTGATCCTGTTTATATCATCATAGCGTCTTCAAGCTATTAAGTCATGGATGGCGTTTTATCCTTACTTTCTGGTCTGGCCATCCCCGTTGATTACATACTTATACGAAGTTAAGGCTTCCAATCCCATCGGGCCACGGGCATGTAATTTTTGGGTGGAGATTCCGATTTCAGCTCCAAACCCAAATTCAAATCCATCAGTGAAGCGCGAAGAGGCGTTCACGTAAACACAAGCAGCATCAACTTGTTTTTGAAATTGGACTCCCGCTTGGTAGTTGTCAGAAACGATTACCTCGGAATGGTGGGTCCCATAATGGTTGATCCATTCGATGGCCGCAGCTTCTGAATCGACCACCTTAATGGCAATGATCAACGCATTGTATTCAGTTTGCCAATCTTCATTGGTTGCTGGAATCACGCCTGGCACGATCATGCGGGTTTGTTCATCCCCCCGCACCTCGACGTTGGCGTTAGTGAGTTCACTCACGATCTTAGGCAGCATTTTAGCTGCGACATCTTTGTGAATTAGGATCTTTTCGGTTGAGTTACATACGGAAGGACGTTGGACCTTACCATTAATAATGATATCAACGGCCATTTTCAGCTCTGCATCCTTGTCAACGTAGATATGACAATTACCAGCACCGGTTTCAATCACGGGGACGCTAGCGTGTTTTACTACGGCTTGAATCAACCTGGCACTCCCGCGGGGAATTAAAACGTCAACATAGTCGGTTAGTTCCATGAATTGTTGGGCAAGCTCATGTGCAGAATCATCGATGATTTGAACGATGTTTGGGTCTAACTTATGGCTTTTTAAGACGGCGCGCAGAATCGATGCTAAAGCGAGGTTAGAATGCATTGCTTCCTTGCCACCCCGTAAGATGACCGCGTTACCTGCCTTAAAGCATAGTCCCGCAGCATCAATGGTCACGTTGGGGCGGGCTTCATAGATCATTCCAATTACGCCCAAGGGAACGCGTTGTTTGATTACCCGCAGTCCATTTTCAGTTTCCCAACCGCCATCAATTGAGGCGATCGGGTCCTTTAGTTCGACTAGTTTGCGCAGCCCAGTTGCCATGTTGGCAATGCGTGAATCATCTAGTTTTAGCCGATCTAAAAAGCGGGGTTCGATATTCGGATTTGCTAAATCCTTTTGATTAGCATTTAAAATGGTGGGGGTGGCCTGTTCTATTGCATCAGCGAATGCGAGCAAGATATCATTTTTTTGTTTCGTACCTAAGTTACTGGCGGTAAAGCTAGCATGCTTGGCGTTTTTACCCAATTGAATTAAATCATCCTTATTCATTATTACGACCCTCCGGTTTCTTAGTACTGAAGTAGGTGCCGACATTGGCACCTGAGATTAGTTGTTCAATAATTGCTGGATCTTGACCATTTAAAATGGCCATTTCTTTGTGGTGTTCAAGGATTAACCGAGCGGCGTTTAGCTTGGTGGCCATTCCACCAGTTCCGAATTGAGAACCGTGGCCGCCAGCGACTTTCATCAAGTTATCGTTGACCTCTGGAATCCATTGCAATAACTTTGCGTCGGGATTGTTTTTAGGGTTGGCATCATAAAGGCCATTAATATCGGACAGGATGATTAATAGGTCAGCATCAACGAAGTTAGTCACGATGGCGGCTAGTTGATCATTTTCACCAAAGGTAGTTTGATGATTAAATTCATCGACCGAAACGGCATCGTTTTCGTTGATGATCGGGATGACATTGTTTTTCAAGAGGGTGTTAATGGTTTGCAAAACGTTTTGGCGACTTTTAGGATAGTCAACAACGTCCCTGGTTAGTAACAGTTGGGCAACGGTTTGATCGGATGCTTTAAATTGATCAGAGTAAATGTCCATTAACTCACTTTGGCCAATTGCGGATAGGGCTTGTAATTCGGCGATTTGTTCTGGTCGATTTTTGATTCCAACCGTGTTCATGCCGACCCCGACTGCCCCAGACGTCACTAGGATGACCTCAAATTGCTGTTTGCGTAATGTACTCAATACTGCGGTCAATGTTTTAATTACTGGTAGTTTAACGTTACTGTCGGAATCAATAATGGAACTAGTCCCGATTTTGACAACAATGCGTTGGTTTTTATTTTTCATATTGTTTATCCCTTCATTCTTTAAATCTAGTTTACTTTAATTGAGCGTTTCTAACAATTAAATTAGATTTATAATCATCAAAATAATTATGTTACATTTAACTCAAAACTATTGATTGAATTCATATTCATCATTATAATTGATGTTATGTTAGTATATTGATGGCTCAACTTTGCTATATCGCAGTGAGCTGGCACTCAATTAAATATTACCAACTAAATGATTAAAAAAGTTAAATCAGTTAATATTTTTTACGTATTTATTCATTAGATAATCTTAAATAAGTTATTTGGTTTATTTTAATTAAATTGTACAAGATGTTATAATGAATTATTCATAATTATGAAAGGATTGATTAAATGAGTTCATGCATGTACCGAACCGCTGAAGACAGTGCGTTCAATAACGTTTGCTCTGATGTCCGAAACCGATTGGATCGCGGTTTAGAAAAAGCTAGCTTTATTTATGACACTAGCTATCGGCGTTTAATTGGTTGGCTAAAGAGCTATCACCCGGAAATAAAGGTTGATTATTCTCATTTAGCTGGGATTCACGTTGAAGAACGGGATAACCGATTAATGGCAATGGATAATCAATCCGAGTGGCACCCATTCGGGGCGACTGACTTCGATCATATTGCTAGGTATATTAAAGATAATTTCGTTAAACAGGGTGTTATTGTAAAATAGTTACTCTGAAAAGACTGCCAACAGCGGTCTTTTTTTGTTATGATATTAATCAAGAACGTTACTAAGGGGGCTTGGACCATTAAACTAGAGTGGCAATATCAAAACCAAACTGGGAACACACTAAAAAGTTTTTTAAAGCAACACGGAATTAGTCATCGGATGTTCTTATCGCTTAGGAATACCGGTGATTTTAAGGTCAATGGCAAGTCCATTACTGGCAACGTTGCTTTGCGGCCTAACGATGTCGTGCAAGTTATTTTACCGCCTGAGACTAGCGACCCTAACGTTGAACCAAGTGATCAGCCAATTGACATTATTTATGAAGATGCTAACTGGCTGGTAGTCAATAAACCTGCTGGATTAACCTCCGTCCCAGGCCCTAGTAATCGTCATGATACACTGGTTAATCGAATCAAAGGTCACTTGATCGCCCAGAAAAGTCAGGACCTAAGACCGCACTTGATAACGCGCTTGGATCGTTTTACTAGTGGAGTGGTATTAGTTGCCAAACACCGGATTGCGAATAGTTTTGCTAATCAACAGGTCATGAACCATGCGATCGACAAACGCTACTTAGCGTTAGTGAAGGGTCGATTAGATCGTTCTCATGGCATAATTGATTTTCCGATCGGTAAATTAGAATCGGAGGTCAAGCGGCACCGAATGGCAGATGGCCAAGCCGCACGAACTGAGTATTGGGTGTTAAATGAATTTGCTAGCTTTACCGAACTGCGGATTAAATTGCATACGGGGCGGACCCATCAAATTCGGGTTCACCTTAGTGAAACGGGGCATCCCTTGCTAGGTGATCAACTATATGGGGGGCCATTACACCTGGGGATTGAACGCCAGGCACTGCATGCAAGCGATATTAAATTTTATGATCCATTTAAGGGACGGTTCGTTGAATATCAAGCCCCAGTCCCAGCTGACATGGAATCATTAATCAAGGGAGATGAATAGCCCCATGGCTGATTTAAAAACTGATAAATGCATTGTAGATGGGAAGATTTTTCCGATTGAATCGGGGATGTACCTATACGAACTAGAAAAGCCACTTTATAACCAGATCAAAAATGAACACCATCAAGCCACCCCGCAAAGTTTTATTTGTGAGCACCATTTGTTAGACTATAGAATTGGGCGGATTGACCAGATGATTCATTCAGATGATCTACATAACCAGCGAATCAACCGTCGTTTGACGAAGGCATTACAAGATGATAATTATGAAGTGACCGATGTGAACAAAATTTTGAAGGATCAACAAACCTTTGGTGAAAAAGTTGCTGACGGGGTTGCCAGGTTCGGTGGTAGTTGGACGTTCATTTTAATCTTCATTGCCATTTTATCAATCTGGATGTTCTTCAATGTGACCCACTTGTTCGGGGTTAAATTTGATCCATACCCATTTATCCTTTTGAACCTATTTTTAAGTTGTATTGCTGCGGTTCAAGCTCCGATCATTATGATGAGTCAAAATCGATCTGCTGATCGTGATCGAATGGATGCAGAAAACGATTTTCACGTTAATCTAAAGTCAGAACACGAATTAAGGATTTTACATGCTAAGTTGGATCATTTGAACCAAAGCCAATTGCCGCATTCATTGGAAGTTTCACGCCTCCAATTAGAAATGTTAGGTGAAATTAGAGGCGAAATTGAGCGGTTGCGAATTGAGCATAATCGCTTAAATCAATCAAAGGAGAACTCGCAAGATGGAAGATAATATTAAACTGGGTGATGCGGTTTTTAATAAGATGTTATTTGTGTTGGAAAAGCCCATCACAAAAGCTAATCATAAATATTACAAGTTTGATAATGAAGAGATGCAAGAAATTGCTGATGGCGTTTGGTCAATGCCTGCCTATATGAAGGAAGATGATGAATATAGCCTGTTCTTTATCTTTACCCAAATTGAATCGGGTGAAACAGTAGTTGCCTTTTCTGAGGGTCAATTAGATGGGACTAAATTTAGTTTGGGGACACCATTGATTTCTGGTGAAGGGCTCAATCACTTAGCAGTTCATGATCAAGAAACTGCTGGGCGGATCCTGCATTTTTTAAATCAAATTTCTAAGGCTGCCGAGGGAAATTGGCGCATGGTGGAATAATAATGGGATGCTTGTGAATAACAAGCATCCTTTTTTTGGTTTGTGGTTTACATTTAAATACTTATGCACGTATAATTATAAGTGTATATGAAGAAAAGGAGGAACATATTAATGGCAGAAAATCATCATGATCACAACCATGCCGATGCACTAAGCGGCGGTAAATTTTTGTTCGTTACCGTCTTGAACGCTTTAATTACATTAGTAGAATTTTTAGGCGGTATCTTTGCCGGTAGTTTATCTTTAATCTCTGATGGATTTCATAATTTAGGAGATTCATTATCGGTAATATTGAGTTATTACGCCCATCGAATTAGTGGACGCCAACAAACCAGTCGGAATACCTATGGTTTTAGGCGGGCGCAAATTATCTCTGCATTTATTAATTCCGTATTTTTAATTGTTGTTTCTGGATTTTTGATCATTGAAGCAGTGCAAAAATTGTTGAAGCCCGAACATGTAGACGGTGATTTAATGTTCATCGTTGCCATTATTGGGACAATTGCTAATTTTATTTCAGCTGTCATGTTGAGCCGTGGTTCAAAGGGCAACTTAAATATTCGGGCAACTTATTTACACTTCTTGAGTGATTCACTATCTTCGGTCGGAATTATTATTGCAGGGATTTTGATCAAGTTCTTTGGTTGGTATTTTATGGATCCATTGGTCACGATTATCGTTGCAATCTATATTATTTTTGAAACGTGGCCCATCATTAAAAAAACAATTTATATTTTAATGCAGGGAGCACCGAACGTTGATTGCGCAATGTTGAAAAGAGACATTATGAATGTACATGGCGTTACTAATGTTCACCATGTCCATCTTTGGTCGATCGATGAAAATAGTATTATTTTTTCGGCCCATGTCAATATGGACGATATGATGATTAGTGAGGCTGAGAAAATTTATCAACCGATTGCTGATCTATTAAAGCGTAAGTATCATATTGATCACGTTACAATTCAAGCGGAAGTTGAGCGTGGTAAACAAGAGGAATTCTTTTTTGACCAGGGAAATGACATCAAATAAAAAATGGTTTCAATCGTCTTTGATTGCGATTGAAACCATTTTTTTAAAGGCCGCGTTGAACATCAGCATATTTATCTTCGTACCAATTATCCCAACTCTTTTCGGGATTACCGTTATCGAAGTACTTTTGATCAATGTTTTTTAATAAGTGCGCATACTTAGTGAACCGTTCTGAAATTGAATCATTGATAATGGTTGATTCCAGATTGAAGCGGTTGATGTATAAATCACGATTGATATCTTGAACAACACCGTCAATATCGTAGTTAGCGATTAATTCCATGTTGTTATTTTCATATTGATGCACATAAAAGATTGCAAAATCCTTTACCGCAGTGTGTTGAGCTTGATCACTAAGCTCACTAAAACTGAACAATTTATCACTCATATAATAACTCTCCTAACTAACTAACAAAACCTAACCATTTATTTAGGCTTTGATTTGCTGTATAATTTAATTATATATTGTATTGTTATTTTCGTAAAATAAAACAGAGTATTTTATATGTGTTTTTTTACGAAGTGATATGAAAATAGGTGAAATCAATGAGTCCAATGAAGGAAGACTATCTTAAGATCATTTTCGAACTTGGTGGCACGACTAAAAAGGTCTCCAACAAAAGAATCTCGATTGGACTAAATATCGCCGCAGGTTCTGTCACTGAGATGGTTAATAAGCTAGTTGAAGAGGGGTTAGTTTCACATGAACCCTACTCTGGAGTTTCTCTGACCCCAGCGGGGGTTAAACTAGCTGAGGGGCTGGTTCGGAAGCATCGAATCTGGGAAACTTTCTTAGTGAAAGAATTAAATTATGACTTACCTGATGTTCATAATGAGGCGGAACAATTAGAACATGTTACTAGTCCACGGTTATTGAACGCATTAGATGATAAGTTAGGCCATCCGACCCACTGTCCACATGGTGGAGTAATTCCAACAGCCAGTGGAAAGTATTCCGAGGATAGTCATACGTTATTAAATGATGCAGAAGATGGATCAACTGTCGTTGTTGATCGGTTTATTGATAACCATGATTTATTAACTTATCTGGGGGATATTCAATTGGATATTGGTGATAAGCTTAAGGTCATCGAACATGCTCCATTCGAGGGTCCAATGAAGGTAATTAATATTACTGATAATCAAGAGATCTCAATTAGTTATAAGGCTTCTCACTATGTCTTTGTTAAGCCAGTTGAATAGAATGATTTTAAAAAGGGCGCCCTTTGGGAGCTCTTTTAATACATATTAATAAAATTAAGGGTGGTGTTAGAATTGCCAAAACCACGAACTAAAAAAGATGTGTTAGTTGTGGAAACCTGCTTACTAGCGGGGAAAATAATGATTGAAAACGGCTCAGAAATGAGTCGGGTGACAGATACGATTTATCGAATTGCTGAAAATGCACAGGCCTATCAAGCCAGAGCATACGTTACCCTAACTGGGATTATGATGTCGCCAAGTAGTAAGATTGGGGCTCAAATTGCCGTAATTGAAAAACGGACGTTTAATTTGGAAAAGGTGTCATTAGTAAATGATTATTCTCGACAGTTTGCAGAGCATCGAATCACGCTGAAAGAATTTCACTATCGCCTGTCTTTGATCGAAAAAAATGTGAAGGACTTTCCGTTTTGGCTACAAACACTATCTGCAGCAGTGATTAGTGGGACTTTGGAAGTGGTATTTAGAAATAATTTACCTGATTTTTGGGCAGCTTGTTTTGTCGGGATGTTGGGTTGGATCGCATATTTTATGATCAACAAGTATATTGCAGTTCAATTCATTAGTGAGTTCTTGGCAGCGTTCGTGGTTGCATTGGCATCAATTATTATCATTAAGCTACATATTGCGACTAGCATTGATGATTTAATTATTGGTGGCATCATGCCGCTGGTGCCAGGAGTGCCAATTACGAACGCGGTGCGGGATGCACTGTCTGGAAATTTAGTCAGTGGTCCTGCGCGTGGGATTGAGGCATTAATGATTGCCTGTGCACTTGGATTTGGGGTTGCGTTAGCAATAACACTATTCAAATAGGGAGTTTTCCAATGTTTATTTTAAATATCTGCTTTGTCTACATTGCAACAGTTTGCTTTGGGATTTTAGTTAACGTTCCCCACCGCGCATTGAATTTAGATGGAATTGTCGGGGTTCTTGGTTGGTTGGTATATTATCTATACGTTAATTATATTGGTGGTTATATTGGCGGTAACTTTTTTGGTACTTTTACGATTGGGATGGCTGGGATTTTAGCATCTCGTTATAAAAGATTGCCGGTGATCATCTTTAATATTCCAGGCTTAGTGCCATTGGTTCCTGGGGGACAAGCCTATCAAGTCATGCGGGACATGGCATTGAACCAATACGGATTAGCTAAGTATAATCTGTTGCAAGTGGCATTTATCGCTGGATCAATTTCAGCAGGATTCTTAGTGGCTGAAGTAATCAATCAATTGCTTTTTAAAGCCCGTCACTACCGTTCTCCTCGTCATTATCATCGTGATAAATTAGAACGAATCGAAAAAAGTCGTCATCGTTAGTAGGGACCCTATAATTGTTAGACAAAATCTAACGATTATAGAGCCCTTCAGTTGCTAACGTGACGACTTTTATTATGCTTGTGATATTCCGATGAAGAAACTAATGATTAATACGATGAGGACGAACGTAGTAATGTAAACGTATAGCATATCGTGTTCTTTGAAGAATGAATAGATTGATACTACGACCCTTAACACCGGTGTTAAGATCAAACAAAAAATGCCAAACATCATGATGGCATACGGTTTGAGGGCGAAAATACCAGCCATGATTTCATGAAACGATGTTGGATGAAAATCACCAGAGTAGCCTGATTTACCCGTAATGACCAGTAACAGCCAGCCAATGATCATGATCGTAGCTGAGATAATGACTCCGATACGCAGAATCTTACCGATGATCAACTCAATGCTATTCATTTCCTGATCTAGTTTTTCATTTGGTTGATTTTGCATTATAATTTCACCCCAAATCCTTGAAATAGCATGTTAGCACCAATATATAGTAATATCGGAATGAATACGATACGAATTAATTTAGTAGGCAGGACCTGCATAACTCGTGATCCAATTACTGCACCACCTAAAATACCAATGGCGAGCGGAACAGCAATGTTAGGGAGGATGGTACCGTTAAAAAAGTAAACCGTGGCACTTGCAGCTGCGGTGACCCCCATCATTAGATTACTGGTGGCACTAGAAGGTTTTAACGGCATTTTCATGAAGGTATCCATTGCAATCACTTTAAATGCACCAGACCCAATCCCAAGTAACCCACTAGCAAGTCCAGCACCGAACATAACTGACATCCCACTTGGGACGTTGGTAACTTGATAGTCAATTGTTTTTTTAAGGTTCTTATCATAGTAACTACCATTTAATTCCAACTTTTTGGCTAACGAATCTTCTTTACCAGATCGGTAGTCATCAGGTTTCATTTTTAGCTTTCTGAACATGTTGAATCCAGAAAAAATAAGTAATAATCCAAATAGAACATATAGGTATTTCGGATCTAAAACTCCTGTTAACAATGATCCGGCAACCGCACCAATGGTGGTCGCAATTTCCAAAAACATTGCGACCCTGAGGTTCAAGACCTCATCTTTTAAATAAGCAATTGTGGAGCCAGAGCTAGTGGCAATGACCACGATAATGCTTGCACCAATTGCATATTTAATATTCAGGCCAAATCCTAATGTTAAAATGGGGGTAACAATAATTCCACCACCCAGGCCCAAGATTGCACCAGCGATTCCAGCGAAAACACCAAGTGCCATCATAATAAGAGCAGTCTCAAGCATGATAATCCTCCTAATAGTTTAGATATTATAATACGTTATCAATTATATGCTTATTTTTAAATAATTGTAAATTTTTAATGGAAGCGTTGTAGTTATTGCTATGTTATAATTGGTAAATACAGAGTTATATTCTAGGGGATGAATTTAAAGGTGTTAATTAATAAGGATATAAACCGCATGTATCGGTTTATTTTATCACTCGTGCTGACGATTATAGTTACGGGCGGGGTGATGATTAGTACGGGATCTGATTCTGGGTATCTATCATTTTTAGATTCGATCGTAACTAGTGCAGTGCAAGGACGTGAACAATTTTATAAGCAATTGATTTATGGATTTGTTTCGTTTTTGGCTAGTCCTAAGATGGACATTTTATGGATTTTGATCATTGCGTTCTTTCTTTGGACGATTAAATATCGAATCCCGGCTGTCTGGGCGATTTTTACGTTGCTAAGCGGAAATGTGATCGGAGCAATTTTGAAAAACATAATCCAAAGACCACGGCCATTACTACACTCAGCATCTGATACTGGTTTTAGTTACCCCAGCGGGCATGTTCTAGGCACGGTATTAGTGATCAGCGTTGTTTGGGTAATGGTGATTCCGTTACTGAATACGCAAAAAGCACAAATGATCGCGAAGACGATTGCAGTGATTTATGTAATTCTAGTGATGTTATCGCGGGTATTCTTAAATGCCCATTTTCCTTCTGATACCATTGGAGCATTTTTAGTAGGGTATACTTGGTTTCAATTTTGTGAGTGGCTTTACTATCATTATGCAGGAAAATTAAAGAAGTACCATCCATTCCAAAAATCTGTTTATTAAAAAAGCATTGCGCAAGCAATGCTTTTTTGTTTGTTAAATTTGATTGAGCCATTCGATTGCTAGGGGGAACCAATTAGCAACGTGTGGATCGTTACTTGCCTCATTCCATGCAGTCAGTTGATTGGCCATTGCTAGTCCGTGGCTACCGTGGTGGAAAACATGTAATTCATAGTCGATGCCATGGTCAGCCAATGCTTCTGCATATTTTAATGCATTGATCGATGGGACAAAGGGATCGTCTGCAGTATGCCAAATAAAAGTAGGAACGTTCGTATCCGTAACCCCGTTTTCGGTGCCAGTTAGTTGATTATCAGTTTCCCAATCGGCAATTTTATCCTTGTCTGGGGGGAAACCAAGGTTTAAATCGATCACTGGGTAGCTTAGAATGGTAGCTTTTGGTTTTAAGTTGGTTTGTGGTTGTACCAGTTTTAATAATTTATCATCGTCATAACGATTATTGAATGAACTGACCACGAACCCACCAATTGAGAAACCACAAATTACAATGTTATTAGGATCGATATTAAGGCTAATTGCATTGGTTTTTAAATAATCAACTGATTTAGCTAATTCAATCAATGGATGGGGCATCAATGGATGCTTTTCATTTTCAAAGCTATATCTGAGATAAAAGCTTTGGTACCCCTGAGCTGCAAAACTAAGTGCAAAACTTTCTGCTTGTTGTTCTGAAATGTGGGTAAATGATCCCCCTGGCACGATAATAACTGCTGGAAATTTAAAATGTTGAGCATCAGTGTCTGATTCCCTAACATAGCCCTTTAAGAAGGCGTTTGATTGCGGAAATAATGATTGCTTGATTATTTTCATTGTGAACCCCCTGTTGTTTTAATTAAGTATATTGTAACTCATTTGATGGCGGGGGAGGTGAAATATGGTGGGGCAAAATGGTTACATTTTCTGCTTTCCAATGGCCTTTTTAGTTTATTGATAGCACCATCTTGGAACTGGCCAATCATAAATAAAGATTGTAAATAAATCTTAAAAAAGATATAATAATGTCCGATATCAAAATTTCATATGAAGAGGTGCGGAAATCATTAGTAGTTACTGTGAGTCGAAAAAGCGATTGGGACCAGTGATGAAAGGGATGACTGCCGAAGTTTGGAATAGCTTTTTCTATTTTTAACTGGGGCTGGGTTTAAGAGACCCTGAACTGTCGTGTTTTACACGGGGTGCTTCCAATATTCATAATGGCTTAAATGCAATTATAATTCCCTCTTCTTTTTTATAAAGAAGGGGGCTTTTTAATTGGGAACTCCTCTGACTTCTTCAACTTAAATTTTAGGAGGATATTGATATGAGTACGGAAAATCAATCTGGCGGGGTTAAGAGAAAGCTTAAGACCCGCCATGTTTCAATGATTTCACTTGGTGGATCGATTGGGACTGGTTTATTTGTTACAAGTGGTTCCACCGTTTCGCAAGCGGGTCCTGGTGGTGCATTGCTAGCATATGTTTTAATGGGGCTAATGGTATTTTTCCTAATGACTAGTTTGGGTGAAATGGCCACGAACACACCGGTCAGTGGATCATTTGCTGAGTATGCTGGTAAGTATGTCGATCCTGCATTGGGGTTTGCCATGGGCTGGAACTACTGGTTTAACTGGGCAATTACCGTTGCTGTGGATATTAGTACCGCTGCGTTGGTAATGAAGTTTTGGATGCCAAACGTTCCTAGCTGGATCTTTAGTGGAGGCGTATTAATTTTAATCTTTTTAATTAACGCCGCTTCAGTTGGTGCATTCGGAGAAATTGAATACTGGTTATCATTGATTAAGGTGGCCACTATCATCATCTTCTTGATCGTTGGAGTATTAACGATTGTTGGAATTATGGGTGGTGGTAATTCAGTTGGCTTGAGTAATTTCACTTATAAACAAGCACCATTTGTGGGTGGGATTCCCGCAATGCTATCAGTATTCGTCGTTGCCGGATTTTCCTTTCAAGGAACTGAGTTAGTTGGAATTACCGCTGGTGAATCTGATGATCCAAAACACAGTGTCCCAAAGGCAATTAGTGAAGTATTTTGGAGAATTATTTTATTCTACATTTTAGCAATTTTTGTAATTGCTGCTTTAATTCCTTACACTAGCCCTAATTTGTTAGGCTCTAGCGCTAGTGATATTGCGATCAGTCCATTTACCTTGGTATTTAAACGGGCGGGGCTAGCTGCTGCTGCTGGAATTATGAATGCCGTGATCTTGGTTTCGGTGATTTCTTCTGCTAACTCTGGAATGTATGCATCTACTCGGATGTTATATTCAATGTCAAATGGAATCTATGCACCAAAAGCATTTGGTAAAACTGACAGACGGGGGATTCCAGTATTGTCGTTAGTCGTTACGACCGTAATTGCACTGGCTACTTTCATTACTAGTTTTGCTGGCCCAGAAATTTACCTGTGGTTAGTTGCTGCATCCGGATTAACTGGATTTATTGCGTGGGTCGGAATTGCGATTTCACACTTTAGATTTAGACGAGCATTTATTAAGCAGGGTCATTCAATCAACGAACTTGCTTACCATGCTAAGTGGTTCCCATTTGGACCTGTTTTGACTTTGATTCTATGTATTTTAATTATTATTGGGCAAGATTTATCTGCTTTTTCTAATTTTAATTGGAAGGAAATTGGAATTACTTACATTAGTGTTCCATTGGTTCTTATTTTGTACGTTGTTTACAAGCTCAAGAATCATACTAAGTTGATTCCGTTGGATAAGGTTGACGTTAGTCCTGTTTCTAAGGAAACGATTGACAAGGAAAAATAGTTTTTAAGGGTGATTAATTATGATCACCTTTTTTAATACAAAAATATTGCTAATTTTGAATGGATATAATATTATTATTATGAATAGGATTTAGATTATAACACGATGTATGTTTCTTAAGTAGACTTTTAGAGATGTAGTGGTTGGTGAAAACTACAAGTCGAAAATTCCGACATATTTATGAGTGGGCAGGTAATGCTGCACGGTTGGTGGCCGTTATCACAGATGAGTTGTCCGATTTAATCGGGAACTTGGGTGGTACCGCGAAAAGCAGGCTTTCGTCCCAATGACGAAGCCTGCTTTTTATATTTTTAGGAGGGATTTTCCATGTTAGATATGAAGTTGATTAGAAACAACGAACAATGGTTTAAGGATAAGATGGCCACTAGAGGGATCGATGAAAAACAAATTGACGAACTCTTGGCACTTGATCAAAACCGTCGTGACATCTTAGTTAAGGTTGAAAACTTAAAGGCTGAAAGAAATAAAGTTTCAGATGACATCGCTAAGATGAAGCGGGCTAAAGAAGATGCTACTGGTCCAATTAACCGAATGAAAGAAGTCGGGGCTGAAATTAAGGAATTAGATGAACAAGAACAAGCAGTTTCAGCTAAGCAACATGATTTAGCAGCTCACCTACCAAACATTCCAAATGATGATGACCCAATCAGTTTAACTGAAGAAGGTTCAAAGGAACTGCGGAAGGTTGGGACTCCTCGTGAATTCACTGATTTTAAGCCTAAGAACCACTGGGAAATCGGTGAAGACCTTGGCATCTTAAACTTCGAAAGAAGTGCTAAGGTAGCAGGAAGTCGTTTCGTATACTACGTTGGTGCTGGTTCATTACTCGAACGGGCCATCTACAACTTCTTCTTGGATCAAAATACGAATGCTGGTTATGAAGAAATTATTCCACCATACATGGTTAATTCAGAATCAATGTATGGGACCGGCCAATTCCCTAAGTTCTTGGAAAAGAAGGCTGGGTTTGAAATTGCTGATAGTGATCTAACAATGATTCCAACCGCAGAAGTACCATTAGTGAACTACTATCGTGGCGAAGTTATCCCAGAAGACAAGTTACCAGTTAAGTTCACCGCTTTAAGTCCTGCCTTCCGTTCTGAAGCAGGGAGTGCTGGTCGTGATACCAGAGGTTTGATCAGATTACACCAATTTAACAAAGTTGAAATGGTTCAATTTACAAAGCCAGAGGAATCATGGGCAGCCTTGGATAAAATTACTCACCAAGCTGAAAGTTTGCTTAAGTTATTGAAGATTCCATATCACGTTATTACTTTAACCACTAGTGACATGAGTTTCACTGCTGCGATGACTCACGATATCGAAGTTTGGATGCCAGCCCAAAATTGTTATCGGGAAATCTCAAGTTGTTCTAATACAACTGATTTCCAAGCACGACGGGCTAAGATTCAATATCGTGATGAAAGTGGGAAACTACAATTTGTTCATACTTTAAATGGTTCTGGATTAGCAGTTGGTCGGACGGTTGCTGCAATTTTGGAAAACTTCCAAAATGAAGATGGAACTGTAAATATTCCAGAAGTTCTTCAACCATATATGCACGGAATGAAAAAAATTGAAAAGCAAGACTTATTCTAAATTGCGATAATATCAATGATTATTAAATAGGAATCGGATTTTTAATCCCGATTCTTATTTTTTTTGAAAAAGGGGGTAGCTTTTTGGGTGGATTTATTATATACTAGTTTTTGTTGATTTTTAGTAATTGCTTTTCAGCTGAAAGGCGAAAATAAAAAATTAAAAAACTGTTGACATTAAGTTAACTAAGTAGTATGATTAAATAGTTGCTTAAGTTAATAAGCATTGAGACCTCGGAGGATTAGCTCAGTTGGGAGAGCATCTGCCTTACAAGCAGGAGGTCACAGGTTCGAGCCCTGTATCCTCCATTTTTTTATTTTCACGAGCCGTTAGCTCAGCCGGTAGAGCATCTGACTTTTAATCAGAGGGTCGGGAGTTCGAACCTCCCACGGCTCATTTTCATATTAATATGCGGGCGTGGCGGAACTGGCAGACGCGCTAGATTTAGGTTCTAGTGTCCTTTGGACATGGGGGTTCGAGTCCCTTCGCCCGCACTTACCAATTTGCCGACTTAGCTCAGTTGGTTAGAGCGCATCACTAGTAATGATGAGGTCGGGCGTTCGAATCGTCTAGTCGGCATTTTTGTGCGGAAGTAGTTCAGTGGTAGAACATCACCTTGCCATGGTGGGGGTCGCGGGTTCGAATCCCGTCTTCCGCTTTTTATTTTATAAAAATAAATAGCCTGCCGGGGTGGCGGAATTGGCAGACGCACAGGACTTAAAATCCTGCGGTTAGTGATAACCGTACCGGTTCGATCCCGGTCCTCGGCATTTTAATTTTAATAATATTTTGCACCCATAGCGCAACTGGATAGAGTGTCTGACTACGAATCAGAAGGTTGTAGGTTCGACTCCTACTGGGTGCATTTTTTATTTCTTCTATTATATATAGTAGTAAGAAGTAAGTTTCGGGAAGTAGCTCAGCTTGGTAGAGCACTTGGTTTGGGACCAAGGGGTCGCAGGTTCGAATCCTGTCTTCCCGATCAAGTTCTAATTACAGTTAAATAAAACGGGAAACATCGGGAAATAGCTCAGCTTGGTAGAGCGCTGCGTTCGGGACGCAGAGGTCGCAAGTTCGAATCTTGTTTTCCCGATTTTTTTGTCCTAAAATTTAATAAACAAAATACTTTTATTTCGCTAATGAATTTCTTATAATATTAGTCAAGATTAGTCAGAGATGAGATGAAGATATGCAATCAAAAAATGTTTCAGATATTATTGAAAGATATTTAAAGCAGATTTTAGCTGATTCTAGTCATGTTGAAATTCGACGTTCAGAGGTTGCTAATCTTTTTCATGTTGTCCCTTCACAGATTAACTATGTTATTAAGACTCGATTCACAATTCAAAACGGCTACGTTGTTGAAAGTAAACGTGGTGGTGGAGGATATATTAGAATCGAAAAAGTAAAGTTGCTAGATAATATAGAAGTATTAGATTCGTTACTTGATATTATCGGCTCTAGTATTTCCGAAAGGGACGGTGGTTCAATTGTTAAAACATTGTATCATAGTCAATTGCTTACCAGTAAAGAGGCTAGGATTATTTTAGCTGCAATTGATAAGGATAGTTTGGTGATTCATAATGATATAGAAACAGCAAATCGTTTAAGATCACAAATCCTATCTTCTGTATTGAATCATTTAAGATTCGAAGATTAGAAACAGAAAGCGAGGCATTTTATGGATAATTTATTTACTCCCAGCGCACGCAATGTATTAGTACTTGCACAAGGACAAGCGAAAAATTTTAGACACCAAGCGGTTGGAACAGAACATTTACTATTAGCATTGGCCTTAGAATCTAACGGAATTGCTTATAGTGTTTTGAGACAATTTCAAATTAATGATGAAGACATTAGAAGTGAAATCGAACGAGTAACAGGGTTTGGAAATGTAGAGGGCTTGGATAGTTCTTCTTACCTTCCATATTCACCAAAGGCAAAGGATATTCTTGCTTTAGCCGGAACGATTGCTCGTAAATATGGCTCTAATAAAGTTGGAACTGAACATTTGTTATTAGCCCTAATAAGTGATGATGCCATTTTATCATCCAGAATTTTTATTACTCTAGGTGCTGCTCCAAAGGCAATTAGAATGGCTACCCTCAGAAAGATGGGCGTTAGCTCGGTTTCTGGTAAAAAAGGTTCCTTTGCTGGCCAAAAGAGTCGAAACGAACCCAAGGGAAGTACCCCTACCTTAGATTCTTTAGCTACTGATTTAACCGAAGTAGCTAGAGAAGATCGTCTTGATCCGACTGTTGGTCGTGATAAAGAAGTTAAACGGGTAATCCAAATCCTCAGTCGGCGCACTAAGAATAACCCCGTATTGATTGGTGAACCAGGGGTTGGTAAAACTGCAATTGCTGAAGGCTTAGCACAAAAAATCATTCAGGGCAAAGTGCCTGATGATATGGCCGAAAAACGTTTAATGATGCTTGATATGGGTTCGCTAGTTGCCGGAACTAAATATCGTGGTGAATTTGAAAGTCGGCTTAAAAAGGTCATCAAAGAAATTAAAGATAGTGGCAATATCATCTTATTCGTTGATGAATTGCATACGTTAGTTGGTGCTGGTGGAGCTGAGGGAGCAATTGATGCTTCTAACATCTTGAAGCCATCATTAGCACGTGGTGAATTACAAATGATCGGGGCAACCACGCTTAATGAATATCAAAAATACATTGAATCTGATACGGCCTTAGAAAGACGGTTCGCAACGGTTCAAGTTGAAGAACCTTCTCCTGAAGAAGCGGTTAAAATCCTAATGGGGATTCGTCCTAAATATGAAGCTCACCACCATGTGAAAATTACCGATGAAGCAATCGAAAAGGCAGTAGAGCTTTCTAGCCGTTACATTCAAAGTCGTTTCTTACCAGATAAGGCGATCGATTTGATGGATGAAGCTGCTGCTAAGGTGAGAATCAATGATCAACCAACGAATGCTTCAGCAAATCGGGTTAAGTTAAATCAACTAGATGAAGAAAAAGAACAAGCAATTGAAAATCAAGATTTTGATCGGGCTGTTTTAATTAGACAACAAGCTAAAGCCATTGCAGTGAAGGTGGAAGCTGAAGAAGCTGAGAAGCGGGCATCAAATAAAGACAATGGTTATGAGCTAGAAGAAACTGGTCAAGATGTTGCTGAAGTTGTAGCACAATGGACTGGCATTCCAGTTACTCAATTGAAGAAAACAGATGCTGATCGTTTAATTAACTTAGAAGATGTTCTTCATAAGCGCGTTGTCGGTCAAGATGAAGCTGTCTCTGCAGTTGCGAGAGCAATTAGACGGGCTCGTAGCGGACTAAAGGACCCTAACAAACCAATCGGTTCATTTATGTTCTTGGGACCAACTGGGGTTGGGAAAACTGAATTAGCTAAGGACTTGGCTGAGGCAATGTTTGGTTCGGAAAATGATATGATCAGAGTAGACATGTCTGAATACATGGAAAAGTATTCAACAAGTCGTTTGATTGGTTCAGCTCCTGGTTACGTTGGCTATGATGAAGGTGGTCAATTAACTGAAAAGGTTAGACAACACCCTTACTCAGTAGTTTTACTTGATGAAGTTGAAAAAGCCCATCCAGATGTCTTTAACTTGTTACTTCAAGTGCTTGATGATGGATACCTGACTGACTCAAAGGGGCGGAAAGTCGACTTTAGAAATACGGTCATCATTATGACTTCCAACTTAGGTGCAACGACACTTAAGTACAAGAAGACCGTTGGGTTCGGTGCTGAAAAAGCTGATGCTGATGACTATAAAGCAATGTCTGCAACCATCAAGGATCAACTAAAGAAACATTTCAGACCAGAATTCTTGAACCGAATTGATGAAGTAGTGATCTTCCACTCACTTAATAAACCACAGTTGCACTCAATCGTTAAATTGATGGCACAGAATTTACTTGATCGGATTAAGGAACAGGGGATTAATGTTAAATTAACTCCTGCTGCAATTGACGTAGTGGCGGAAGCTGGTTTTGACCCTCAATACGGGGCTCGGCCAATTAGACGGGCACTACAGACTAAGGTTGAAGATCAACTGAGTGAAACGATGCTTTCTGGGCAAGTTGCCACAGGAGATTCAATCACAATTGGTGCGAGTCATGGTAAGATTAAGATTAATGTAAAAAGTGTTAATCAAAAATCGACTAATTAGTTGAATTAATTTAACAAAAAAAGAGGAATTATTTCCTCTTTTTTTTGAGCTTTATATGTTGACATTGATCAATAAAATGAGTATTATATCATTATATAACTACGAATTGAAATGAGTTCTTGCGATCTATTGTCCGTAAGAGCTCCTATATCCCCCAAAGTTGAGATTATTGAATCTGTTTTGGGGATTTTTTTTGCCCAAATTAGGTAAAAAAATAGGAAAAATACAATTTGTAATCAAATTGTAACATTTCTTTTCGTAGAAATAATTAGGAGAGGTGAATAACTTGGCAGGACATTTAGTTAAATATGGAAAGCACCGTATTCGTAGAAGTTACGCTCGAATCAAGGAAGTTCTTGATTTACCTAACTTGATTGAAATCCAAACGAATTCATACCAATGGTTCTTGGATGATGGATTACGGGAAATGTTTAATGACATTATGCCAATTGATGACTTTAAGGGGAATTTATCTTTAGAGTTCGTTGATTATCAATTATTAGAACCAAAGTATACAGTAGAAGAAGCACGTGCGCATGAGGCAAATTATTCAGCTCCATTACACGTTACGCTTAAGTTAACGAACCATGATACTGGTGAAATCAAGACCCAAGATGTTTTCTTTGGCGATTTTCCATTGATGACTGACCAAGGGACCTTCATTATTAATGGTGCCGAACGGGTTATCGTTTCACAATTAGTTCGTTCTCCTGGGGTATTCTTCCATAAGGACATTAATAAGAATGGCCGAACTGTATTTGGTTCCACCATTATCCCTAACCGTGGGGCTTGGATGGAATTTGAAACGGATGCTAAAAACGTTTCATATGTCAGAATTGACCGGACACGGAAGTTACCAATTACCGAACTCGTTAGAGCACTTGGTTTTGGTGATGATAGCGAAATTAGTGAAATCCTCGGTTCTAATGATAGCCTATCATTAACATTAGAAAAGGATGTTCATAAAAACGCTGATGATTCTCGTGTTGAAGAAGCATTAAAGGATATTTATGAACGACTACGTCCTGGTGAACCTAAGACGGCCGATTCATCAAGAAGTCTTTTGACTGCTCGTTTCTTTGATCCAAAGCGTTATGACATGGCACCAGTTGGTCGTTTCAAGACTAACAATAAATTAACACTTAAAAATAGATTACTAGGCTTGACCCTAGCAGAAACTTTGGCTGATCCTGATACTGGTGAAATCATTGCTAATAAGGATGACGTGATTAGTCGTGAACTATTAGAAAAATTAAAGCCATATCTTGATCGCCAAGATTTCAAGGCTTATACTTTCGAACCTTCTGATCAAGCCGTTGTGACTGAACCAATGACGATTCAAGTTATCAAGGTTTACTCAAAGAACGATCCAGATCGAATCGTTCCAGTAATTGGTAACGATAATATTCCATTGGACTTCAAGCACATTACCCCAGCTGATATTATTTCATCCATCAATTACTTCTTTAACTTACAAGAAGGAATTGGTGAACCTGATGATATCGATCACTTGGGTAACCGTCGGATTCGTTCAGTTGGTGAATTATTACAAAATCAATTCAGAATTGGTTTAGCACGGATGGAAAGAGTAGTTAGAGAACGGATGTCAATCCAAGACGCTGCTACTGTTACTCCACAACAATTGATTAATATCAGACCAGTGGTGGCTTCCGTTAAGGAATTCTTTGGTTCCTCACAACTTTCACAATTCATGGATCAAACGAATCCACTTGGTGAATTAACTCATAAACGGCGTTTATCTGCCTTAGGACCTGGTGGTTTGACTCGTGATCGGGCCGGATATGAAGTGCGGGACGTTCACTATACTCACTATGGTCGGATTTGTCCAATTGAAACTCCAGAAGGTCCAAATATCGGGTTGATCAATAGTCTTTCTAGTTACGCACGGGTTAATAAGTATGGTTTTGTTGAAACTCCATACCGTCGTGTGTCCTGGAAGGATCACAAGGTTACCGATAAGATCGATTACTTGAGTGCGGACGAAGAAGATAAGTACGTGGTTGCGCAAGCTAACTCTAAGTTGAACGACGATGGTTCATTTGCAGAACCAACTGTTTTAGCACGTCACCGTTCAGATAATATCGTTGCTAACATCGAAGACGTTGATTACATGGACGTTTCGCCTAAGCAAGTAGTTTCGGTTGCGACTGCATGTATTCCTTTCTTGGAAAATGATGACTCCAACCGTGCTTTGATGGGTGCAAATATGCAACGACAAGCAGTTCCTTTGGTAAATCCACACGCTCCACTTGTTGGAACTGGGATGGAATATCGGGCTGCCCATGATTCTGGAGTTGCTTTAATTTGTAAACACGAAGGAAACGTTGAATACGTTGATTCACGTGAGGTTCGGGTTCGTCGTGATGATGGGGCCTTAGATACCTACAGATTAATGAAATTCCAACGTTCCAATGGTGGTAAGAACTACAACCAACGGCCAATCGTTAAGGTCAATGACCATGTTGACGCTAATGAAGTGCTTGCCGATGGACCTTCAATGGAAAACGGTGAACTTGCATTAGGACAAAACCCAGTTGTTGCCTTCATGACTTGGCAAGGTTATAACTTCGAAGATGCGATCGCTATTAACGAACGGTTAGTTCGTGATGATGTTTATACTTCAATTCATATTGAAGAATATGAATCAGAAGCTCGTGATACGAAGTTAGGACCTGAAGAAATGACTCGTGAAATCCCTAACGTTGGGGAAGATGCACTTAAGAACCTTGATGAAAACGGGGTTGTTAGAATTGGTGCTGAAGTTCACGATGGTGATATCTTAGTTGGTAAGGTTACGCCTAAGGGTGTGACTGAACTATCTGCTGAAGAACGTTTGCTTCATGCGATCTTTGGTGAAAAGGCGCGTGAAGTTCGTGATACTTCCCTTAAGGTACCTCATGGTGCTGGAGGAATTATTCAAGACATTAAGGTCTTCAGTCGTGAAAATGGTGATGAACTTGCACCAGGTGTTAACCAAATGGTTCGAGTTTACATTGCACAAAAACGGAAGATTCAAGTTGGGGATAAGATGTCTGGTCGTCATGGTAACAAGGGGACCGTTTCCATCGTTATTCCAGAAGAAGATATGCCATACTTGCCAGATGGGACTCCAATCGACATTATGTTGAGTCCAATGGGTGTGCCTTCTCGGATGAATATTGGTCAATTGCTTGAATTGCATTTAGGAATGGCTGCTCGTAAATTAGGAATTCACGTTACTACCCCTGTTTTCGATGGTGCTAGTGATGATGATATTGATGACATCGTTAAGGAAGCTGGAATGGCTCCTGATACTAAGTCAGTAGTTTATGACGGACGGACTGGTGAACCATTTGATAAGCGAATTGCTGTTGGTGTTATGCACTACTTGAAGCTCGCTCACATGGTTGATGATAAAATTCATGCTCGTGCAATCGGACCTTACTCATTAGTTACCCAACAACCACTTGGTGGTAAAGCTCAATTTGGGGGCCAACGGTTTGGTGAAATGGAAGTTTGGGCTCTTGAAGCTTATGGGGCTGCTTATACCCTTCAAGAAATCCTAACCTACAAGTCTGATGACGTGGTTGGTCGGGTTAAGACCTACGAAGCCATCGTTAAGGGTGAACCAATTCCAAAGCCAGGGGTTCCCGAATCATTCCGAGTACTTGTTAAAGAACTACAAGCCTTAGGACTTGATATGAAGGTTCTTAACAAGGATCACAAGGAAGTTGAACTAAGAGATATGGACAATGAAGATGGCGATGTTGTTAATGTTGATGCTTTAAGCAAGTTAGCTAAGGAACAAGAAGCTAAGAAAAATGCTGAAAAAGCAGAACAAGAAGACAGCGAATCTGAAAAGTCCGATACAAATACTACTAACACAAATTCTAATGATTAAATAAGGAGGCCGCTCAATTGGTCGATGTTAATAAATTCGAAAGCATGCAAATTGGCCTAGCATCTTCTGATAAAATCCGTAGTTGGTCATATGGTGAAGTTCAAAAACCTGAAACCATTAACTACCGGACTTTAAAGCCTGAAAAAGAAGGTTTGTTCGATGAACGAATTTTCGGGCCTACTAAAGACTGGGAATGTGCTTGTGGTAAATATAAGCGTATTCGTTACCGCGGAATTGTCTGTGATCGTTGTGGAGTGGAAGTTACGCGCTCCAAGGTTAGAAGAGAACGGATGGGTCATATTGAATTGGCTGCACCCGTTACCCATATTTGGTACTTCAAGGGAATTCCAAGTAGAATGGGACTTGTTTTAGACATGAGCCCCCGTGCATTGGAAGAAATTATTTATTTTGCTTCCTACGTTGTTACTGATGGTGGGGATACACCACTTGAAAACAAACAATTACTATCAGAACATGACTATCGTGAAAAGAAGTTAGAATACGGTAATCGATTCAAGGCTGATATTGGTGCAGAAGCCATTAAGACGTTACTTGAAAATGTTGATGTTCAAAAAGAAACAGATGAATTAAAAGAAGAATTAAAGAAGGCTACTGGTCAAAAGAGAACGCGTGCCGTTCGTCGATTAGACATTTTGGAAGCATTCTTAACTTCTGAAAATGACTTAGATTGGATGGTAATGGATGCAATTCCTGTTATCCCACCTGATCTTCGTCCAATGGTTCAATTGGAAGGTGGCCGTTTTGCCACTTCAGATTTAAACGATCTTTATCGGCGGGTTATTAACCGTAACAACCGACTTAAGAGATTATTAGATTTGCATGCTCCTGGAATCATTGTGCAAAATGAAAAGCGGATGCTTCAAGAAGCCGTTGATGCTTTGATTGATAACGGTCGTCGTGGTCGTCCAGTTGCCGGTCCAGGTAATCGTCCATTGAAGTCACTATCACACATGCTTAAGGGTAAGCAAGGTCGGTTCAGACAAAACTTACTTGGAAAGCGGGTTGACTACTCAGGCCGTTCAGTTATTGATGTTGGACCATTCCTTAAGTTCAACCAAATGGGTCTACCAGTACCAATGGCAATGGAATTATTCAAACCTTTCATTATGAAAGAATTGGTTAAGCGAGGCATTGCTTCTAACATCAAGAATGCTAAGCGCCAAATTGATCGTCAAGAAGATGAAGTGTTTGATGTCTTAGAAGATGTAATTAAGGAACACCCAGTGTTGCTTAATCGGGCTCCTACTCTTCACCGTTTGGGAATTCAAGCCTTCGAACCAGTGTTAGTAAGTGGGAAATCAATGCGTTTACATCCATTGGCCTGTGAAGCTTACAACGCCGATTTTGATGGTGACCAAATGGCCATTCACGTTCCACTTTCAGACGAAGCCCAAGCTGAATCTAGAATCCTAATGCTTGCTGCCAGTCATATTCTTGCACCTCGTGATGGGAAGCCAATCGTTACTCCATCACAAGATATGGTTATCGGTAACTATTACCTTACTATGGAAGAAGCTGGTCGTGAAGGTGAAGGATCAATCTTCAATGATTATGACGAAGCAATTCTTTCATACCAAAATGGAACGACCCACTGGCATACTAGAGTTGGGATTCGTGTATCATCAATGCCTGATAAGCCATTTACAGATGATCAAAGGGATAAGATTTTGGTTACGACTACTGGTAAGATTATTTTCAACCATATTTTACCCAAGGCATTTACCTACCTAAATGAACCTACTGATACTAACGTTCATGGTCATATTCCTGATAAGTACTTCCTCGAACCAGGTGAAAACATTTTTGATCATTTGAAGGATGCACCAGTTGTGCCACCATTCAAAAAAGGGTTCTTAAGTGATGTGATTGCCGAAGTATACAACCAATACAAGGTTACAATTACTTCCAAGTTACTTGATAAAATTAAGGATATTGGTTACGATAAATCTACCAAGTCTGGTTTAACGGTTGGGATTACCGATGTTATTGAACTAAAGGAAAAACCTTCAGTAATTGAAGAAGCTCATGAAAAAGTGGATGGCGTTACCAAGCAATTCCGTCATGGTTTGATTACTGATCATGAACGTTATGAAAAGGTTATTCAAATCTGGACTGATGCTAGGGATAAGATTCAAGAACTATTGGCGCATAACTTTGATCCTCAAAACCCAATCTTTATGATGAGTGATTCTGGAGCTCGTGGTAACATTTCAAACTTTACTCAATTAGCCGGAATGCGTGGGTTGATGGCTTCCCCTAGTGGGGACATCATGGAATTGCCAATCACTTCTAACTTCCGTGAAGGATTAACTGTTTTGGAAATGTTTATTTCTACTCATGGTGCTCGTAAAGGGATGACCGATACGGCCTTGAAGACTGCCAACTCTGGTTATTTAACTAGACGACTTGTTGACGTTGCTCAAGATGTTATTATTCGTGAAGAAGATTGTGGGACTGATCGTGGCTTAATTGTTAGAGCATTGTACAATGATGATGATAAGCAAATTTCTGAACCACTTTCTGACAGAATTATTGGTAGAAATGCAATGAAGACCGTTGTTAATCCTGCTAATGGTGAAGTAATCGTTAAGAAGAATCAAATTATTAACGAAGCAGAAGCTCAAGCAATTGAAGATGCTGGAATCAAGGAAGTTGAAATTCGTTCAGCATTTACTTGTAACAGTGTTCACGGGGTTTGTTCAAAGTGTTATGGACGTAACCTTGCAACTGGTGATCCAGTTGAAGTTGGTGAAGCTGTCGGAACTGTTGCAGCCCAAGCCATTGGGGAACCTGGTACTCAATTAACGATGCGTAACTTCCATACTGGTGGGGTTGCCGGAAATTCAGATATTACCCGAGGACTTCCTCGGATTCAAGAAATTGTTGAAGCTAGAAATCCAAAAGGGAAAGCTGAAATTACTGAAGTTACTGGGACTGTTGAAACAATCGAAGAAAACCCAGCTGATAGAACTCAAGAAATTACAATTAAGGGTGACACGGATACAAGAACCTACAGTGTCCCAATCAACTCTAAATTGCAAGTTGCTGAAGGTGACTTTATCAGACGTGGTTCTAAGTTGAACAATGGTTCAATTGATCCTAAGGAATTAATCAAGGTTAGAGATACAATCTCAACTGAAGTTTACTTGCTTAGTGAAGTTCAAACTGTTTACCGTGGTCAAGGGGTGGAATTAAGTGATAAGCATGCCGAAATCATGATTAGACAAATGCTTCGTAAGGTTAGAATCATGGATCCTGGTGATACTGAATTACTTCCTGGGACTTTAATGGATATTAATGACTTTAAGGAAAGTAATCGTGATGCCGTTATCTCTGGTAAGATTCCTGCTACTTCACGTCCCGTATTGCTTGGAATTACGAAGGCTGCGCTTGAAACTAACAGTTTCTTATCCGCTGCTTCATTCCAAGAAACAACTCGTGTCTTAACTGACGCTGCTATTCGGGGCAAGAACGATCCATTAATCGGATTGAAAGAAAATGTTATTATTGGTAAGCTAATTCCTGCAGGAACTGGTATGCACACTTATGGTGACATTAAGCCAAAGGAAATTGGTGCATCTAGTACTGATGGTGTTTATTCAATTAGTCAATTAGAAGAAAAGATTAAAAAAGAAGAAGACGCTAAAAACTAGTTAATACCATAAAATAAGAACTCTCATTTATTGAGGGTTCTTATTTTTTTACATAGCTAATAATGTGATAATATATCCAACGCTTAAGAATGGAATGAATGCAATTTGATTGCGTTTAGCAAAAATAATTGAATACGTTAGTGCAACTATTGTAGCAATGATAATTAATGGTGGGATTCCCTTAATCCCGACCACTAACATAAGAATAAAAATAATGTCTATATCGCCACTTCCAATTTTTAAAGTAAAGTAATTGATAAATTGAACGACTAAATATGCACCAATTAAGAGTACAAAGTAGATAATATTGCCATTATTAAATATAAAATAGTAAAATACGTTATTGATTAATAACAATATGATCAATTTAGTGGGGACCATTAGTTTCTCTGCGTCAATGATCGATAATATTATTAACATTATTAATGAAATAAAAATTAAGATGTGGAATTTATAATATGATTGAAGTACGACAACAATTCCCATCACCAATTCAGTAACCAAAACGCTTTTATTGATTGGAGCTTGACAATTTCTGCAGCGTCCTTTTAATATTAGGTAGCTAATAATTGGAATTAAATCCAGGCAACTAATGGTTGTTTTACAGCTATCACAATGGGAACGGGGAGTTACGATTGATTCATTGCGTTCGTTGCGTTGAATGATTAATAAAATAAAAGATCCTAATGCGGCACCGATAAAGAATAAAAAAATTATGTTCATTTTTAACACCTCTGGAATTAAATTACGCAAAAAATACCACGGACTATTTTTAAAATTCATTGACAGCATATATGGTGAGTGATAAGATAATAAGGTGCTTGCTATTGCAAAGGTTTATTTTCTTTGCACTATGTACAATTTCGTACGTAAACGGCGGTTCTTTTTTTAAAAATAAAAATGAACCACCTGGATGTGTGGACTTATATATTATATTAAAATTATGAAAGGAGGAATTTTTAGATGCCTACTATTAACCAATTAGTTCGTAACGGACGTAAATCTAAAAGTTCTAAATCAAAATCCCCTGCTTTAAACCATGGGTACAACAGTTACAAGAAAGTTCAAACCAACAACCCAGCTCCTCAAAAACGTGGAGTTGCTACCCGTGTTGGTACCATGACTCCAAAGAAGCCTAACTCTGCATTACGTAAGTATGCCCGTGTTAGATTATCAAACTTAATCGAAGTTACTGCTTACATCCCAGGAATTGGACACAACCTTCAAGAACATAGTGTTGTTTTAATTCGTGGTGGTCGTGTTAAGGATTTACCTGGGGTTCGTTACCACATTATTCGTGGTGCTTTAGATACTGCCGGTGTTGATGACCGTCGTCAAGGTCGTTCTAAGTACGGTACTAAGAAGCCTAAGGAATAATCGATTAAAATTAAAACCGAGGAGGATATTTAAATGCCAAGAAAAGGACATGTTGCGGATCGCGAAGTACTTCCTGATCCAATTTACAATTCAAAGTTGGTTACCAGCTTAATTAACCATTTAATGTTAGATGGTAAGAGAGGAACTGCATCAAAGATTTTATACGGTGCATTCGACATGATTAAAGAAGAAACTGGAAATGACCCAGTTGAAGTATTCGAAGAAGCAATGAAGAACGTTATGCCAGTACTTGAAGTTAAGGCTCGTCGTGTTGGTGGGGCTAACTACCAAGTTCCAATCGAAGTTCGTCCAGGTCGTCGGACTACTTTAGGTCTTCGTTGGATCACTAACTACTCACGTTTACGTGGGGAACACACGATGACTGAACGTTTAGGTCGCGAAATCATGGATGCCGCTAACAATACTGGTGCTTCCGTTAAGAAACGTGAAGACACTCATAAGATGGCTGAAGCTAACCGTGCATTTGCACATTACCGTTGGTAATTAGCGTTTAGTTATTCTTATAATTTGTTATAATAGAAAGTGGCTAGTTGATTTTCAATAGCCACTTTTATTTGAAACTGAACTGTTTTGAGAGGAGAAACAATTACACATGGCTAACAAACGTGAATTCCCACTAGAAAAGACTCGTAATATCGGTATTACTGCCCATATTGATGCTGGTAAGACTACCGCTACTGAACGGATCTTGTACTACACTGGAATTACCCACAAAATTGGTGAAACCCATGATGGTGCTTCACAAATGGACTGGATGGAACAAGAACAAGAACGTGGTATTACTATCACTTCTGCTGCAACTACTGCACAATGGAAGGGATACCGAGTAAATATTATTGATACCCCAGGACACGTGGACTTTACTGCCGAAGTTGAACGTTCACTACGGGTTCTTGATGGTTCAATTACTATTTTGGATGCTGCTGCTGGGGTTGAACCTCAAACTGAAACTGTTTGGCGTCAAGCATCTGAATACAATGTTCCTAGAATTGTTTTCGCTAACAAGATGGATAAGTTAGGTGCTGACTTTGATATGTCAGTTAAGTCACTTCACGAACGTTTGGATGCTAATGCTCATGCAATTCAAATGCCAATTGGTGCTGAAGATGACTTCGAAGGTATGGTTGATTTAATTGAAATGAAGGCATACCTATATGATGAAGATAAGTTAGGTTCAGAATGGGATACTGTTGAAATTCCTGATAACTTGAAGGAAGAATCACAAAAGCGTCATGATGAATTAGTTGAAGCCGTTGCTGACGTTGATGAAGACATCATGAACAAGTATCTTGAAGGTGAAGAAATCACCAAGGATGAATTAAAGGCTGCAATTCGTAAGGCAACTTTAAATCTTGAATTTTACCCAGTATTAGCTGGTTCAGCATTCAAGAACAAGGGTGTTCAAATGATGCTTGATGCAGTTATCGATTATCTTCCATCACCACTTGATGTTCGTCCATACAATGCAACTGATCCTGATACTGGTGAAGAAGTTGAATTGAAGGCTGATGACAGCAAGCCATTTGCTGCCTTAGCATTCAAGATTATGACTGATCCATTCGTTGGACGTTTAACATTTATTCGTGTTTACCGTGGTAGTTTGGAATCAGGTTCATATGTATTGAACGCTACTAAGGACAAGCGTGAACGTGTTGGTCGTTTACTACAAATGCACTCTAACCACCGTAAAGAAATTCCTGAAGTATTCTCTGGTGATATCGCTGCTGCGATTGGTTTAAAGAACACTACTACTGGTGATTCATTAACTGATCCTAAGCACCCATTACATCTTGAATCAATGGAATTCCCTGACCCAGTTATTAGTGTTTCTGTTGAACCTAAGACTAAGGCTGACCAAGATAAGATGAACAACGCTTTACAAAAGCTTGCTGAAGAAGATCCTACTTTCAAGGCTGAAACTAACCCTGAAACTGGTGAAACGATTATCTCTGGAATGGGTGAACTTCACTTAAACATTATCGTTGACCGTATGAAGCGTGAATTCAAGGTTGAAGCAACTATCGGTGCTCCTCAAGTTGCTTACCGTGAAGCATTTACTAAGGCTACTAAGGCTCAAGGTAAGTTCATTCGTCAATCTGGTGGTAAAGGTCAATACGGGGACGTTTGGATTGAATTTACTCCAAATGAAGCTGGTAAAGGATTCGAATTCGAAGATGCTATCGTTGGTGGGGTTGTTCCTCGTGAATTTATCCCTTCAGTAGAACAAGGTTTGAAGGAATCAATGGCTAACGGTGTGCTTGCTGGATACCCATTGATTGACGTTAAGGCTAAGTTATACGATGGTAGTTACCATGATGTCGATTCTAGTGAAGCTGCATTTAAGATTGCTGCTTCAATTGCATTGAGAAATGCTGCTAAGACTGCTGACCCAGTGATCCTAGAACCAATCATGAAGGTTGATATTGTTGTTCCTGAAGAAAACATGGGTGATGTTATGGGTCAAGTAACTTCACGTCGTGGGAATGTTGATGGAATGGAAACTCGTTCAAAGGCTCAATTAATTCATGCTTTTGTTCCACTTTCTGAAATGTTTGGTTACGCAACTACATTGCGTTCTGCAACTCAAGGTCGTGGTACGTTCTCAATGAGTTTTGATCACTACGCTCCAGTTCCAAAGGCAATTCAAGAAGACATTATCAAGAAGAACGGTGGAAACGCTGAATAATAAAATATTTTAATTTTATTATTGAAGGAGACTGAAATTTTCAGTCTCCTTTTTTCTATCTATAATAATAGGAAGTTAAATCAAAAATAATTTTAAAACCGCAAATTATTTTTTAGAAACTCTTGCAACCCAGCTTTAAATCGGGTATTATAGTTAAGTACTGATTTTTGAGGGGTTGTTATACCCTAAACAGGACAGATGATAGCATTGATGTGAGAGATTGCGACACACCCGGATGCATTGCCACGGAGGTGCGTTGGTAACTTTCACGGAGTTAGTCTTATTTTTAAAATAGACGAAGGAGGGAATACAATGGCAAAACAAAAAATTCGTATTCGATTAAAGGCTTATGAACACCGCATTCTAGACCAATCTGCAGAAAAGATTGTTGCTACGGCGCAAAGAACTGGTGCCAAGATTTCAGGTCCAATTCCATTGCCTACTGATCGTACTGTTTACACTCTTTTAGCTTCACCACATAAGTTTAAGAAGTCACGTGAACAATTCGAAATGTTAACTCACAAACGTTTAATCGACATCTTGAATCCAACACCAAAAACTGTTGATTCATTGATGAAACTTGATCTACCAAGTGGTGTAGATATCGAAATCAAATTATAATTTTTAGAAATACAATCATATCGGAGGTGTACTCATGACCAAAAAAGGAATCTTAGGTAAAAAAGTAGGAATGACTCAAGTATTCAGTGAAAATGGTGAATTAACACCAGTTACTGTTATTGATGTTACTCCTAATGTTGTTTTGCAAAAGAAAACTGTTGAAAATGACGGTTACGAAGCAATTCAAGTTGGTTTTGACGACAAAAAAGCTGTTCGTTCAAACAAACCAGAAAAAGGTCATGCAGCAAAAGCAAAGACTAATCCTAAGCGCTTCATTAAAGAAATTCGAGATGTTGAGCTTGGCGATTATAATGTAGCAGATGAAGTAAAGGCAGATGTCTTCGAAGCAGGTGACATCGTTGATGTTACAGGTATCTCAAAGGGTCATGGATACCAAGGTAACATCCATAAGGATGGTCAATCACGTGGACCAGAAACTCATGGTTCTAGATACCACCGTCGTCCTGGTTCATTAGGTTCAATCATTAACCGAGTTGTTAAGGGTATGAAGCTTCCAGGTCGGATGGGTAACAAGACTGTTACTATTCAAAACCTTGAAATCGTTAAGGCTGACACTGAAAACAACGTTCTTCTTGTTAAGGGTAACGTTCCAGGTGCCAACAAATCATTATTAGTAGTTAGATCTGCAGCACGCGGATCTCAAAAATAAGAAAGGAGGAACAATAAATGACAAGCGTAGCATTATACAAACAAGATGGTAGTAAAAATGGAAACATCGACTTAAATGATGCCATTTTTAACATCGAACCAAACGATAGTGTTGTATTCGATACAATCACTATGCAACGCGCATCACAACGTCAAGGTACTCATGCTGTTAAAAACAGAAGTGCCGTACGTGGTGGTGGTAAGAAGCCATGGCGTCAAAAGGGTACTGGTCGTGCTCGTCAAGGTTCCATTCGTTCACCACAATGGCGTGGTGGTGGAATTGTCTTCGGACCAACTCCTCGTTCATACGCATACCACCTTCCAAAGAAAGTTACTCGTTTAGCTGTTAAATCTGTTCTTTCTGAAAAGGTTGCTAACGACGACTTTGTTGTTGTTGATTCATTAGCATTTAGTGCTCCTAAAACTAAGGAATTTAACAACGTATTAAAGAATTTAGATGTTACTACTAAGACTTTAGTTGTCTTAGAAGATGACAATGATAACGTTGCTTTATCAGCACGTAACTTAAAGAATGTTACTGTTATCAATGCTAAGAGTGTTAACACTCTTGATGTTGTTCACAGCGACAAGATTGTTATTACTAAGGCTGCTCTTTCTCAAGTAGAGGAGGTGCTCGCATAATGGAATCACGCGATATCATTTTACGTCCAGTTATCACTGAAGCAACTACTGCTTTGATGGATGACAAGCGTTACACATTTGATGTAGACGTACGGGCAACTAAGACTCAAGTTAAAAAAGCAATTGAAGACATCTTTGATGTTAAGGTTGTTAAAGTAAACATTATGAATCTTAAGGGTAAGAAGAAGCGTCAAGGATCATTCGAAGGTTACACTAAGAAGCGTCGTAAGGCAATCGTTACCTTATCCGCAGATTCAAACGAAATTCAATTATTTAGCGAAAAATAAAATATTAAAATAGGAGGGGAATACTTTGGCACTTAAAAAGTACAAACCAACCAGTAATGGTCGTCGTAACATGACTAGCCTTAACTATAAGGAAGTTATTACGACTCAAAAGCCTGAAAAGTCTTTATTGGCTGCTAAGAAGCACCAAGCTGGTCGTAACAACTCAGGCCGCATGACTGTTCGTCATCGTGGTGGTGGTAACAAGAACCAATACCGTATCATTGACTTTAAGCGTAACAAAGATGATGTTATGGCTACTGTTCAATCAATCCAATATGACCCAAACCGTACTGCTAACATTGCATTGTTAGTATACGCTGATGGTGTTAAATCATACATCCTTGCCCCTAAGGGACTTAAGGTTGGAGATAAAGTTGAATCAGGTGTAAATGCTGATATCAAAGTTGGTAATGCATTACCATTGAATAAAATCCCAGTTGGGAGTATCATTCATAACGTTGAATTAAAACCTGGTAAGGGTGGTCAATTAGTACGTTCTGCTGGTGCCTCAGCTCAATTATTAGGTAACGAAGGCAAATACGCACTAGTTAAATTATCATCTGGTGAAGTTCGGATGATTCTTTCTGTAAACCGTGCTACTATCGGTAGTGTTGGTAACGAAGAACACGGATTAGTTAACGTTGGTAAAGCTGGTCGTACTCGTTACAAGGGTCAACGTCCACACGTTCGTGGTTCCGTAATGAACCCTAATGATCATCCACATGGTGGTGGGGAAGGTAAAGCACCAGTTGGTTACCCATCTCCATTATCACCATGGCACAAGAAGACTGTTGGTAAGAAGACTCGTTCTAAGAGTGCTCGTTCTAACAAGATGATTGTTCGTCGTCGTAAGGGTTCAAAGATGTAATATAAATTCATCAATGATGAAATTGTAAGGGAGGTTTTATAATGAGTCGTAGTTTAAAGAAGGGACCTTTCGCTGATGCCAGTCTTTTAAAGAAGATTGATGCTCAAAAGGATTCTGAAAAGAAGTCAGTTATTAAGACTTGGTCTCGTCGATCAACTATTTTTCCAAGTTTCATTGGATACACTATCGCTGTTTATAATGGAAGAAGACATGTTCCCGTTTATGTTCAAGAAGATATGGTAGGACATAAGCTTGGTGAATTCGTACCAACCCGTACTTTCCATGGTCACGCTAAGGGTGACGATAAGAAAACTGTTTAAACAAGGAGGATTAATAAATGGCTGAACAAGTTACATCAGCAAAAGCTACTGCAAGAACTGTTCGTATTGCCGCTCGTAAGGTCCGCCTTGTAGTTGATCTTATTAGAGGTAAAAGCGTGGCAGAAGCCAGTGCAATCTTGAAATTCACTCCTCGGGGTGCTTCTCCAGTTGTATCAAAGGTTCTTATGTCAGCTGTAGCTAATGCAGAAAATAATTTTGATTTAGATCGTGAAGACTTAGTTGTAAGTGAAGCATATGTAAATGAAGGACCAACTCTTAAGCGTTTTCGTCCTCGTGCAAAAGGTTCAGCTTCACCAATTAACAAGAGAACTAGTCACATCACTGTCGTAGTTTCTGAAAAGTAGGAGGTATAACGCGTGGGTCAAAAAGTAAATCCAAACGGATTTCGTGTAGGGATCATTCGCGATTGGGAAGCAAAATGGTATGCTGAAAAAGATTTTGCTGCTAATCTTAAAGAAGATCTACAAATCCGTAAATATATCGCAGAAAGACTTTCTGATGCTTCTGTTTCTACTGTAGAAATTGAACGTGCTGCAAAGCGTGTTAACGTTTCTATCCACACTGCAAAACCAGGTATGGTTATCGGTAAAGGTGGATCCGAAGTTGAAAGTCTTCGTAAACAATTAAATTCATTAACTGGTAAGCGTGTTCACATCAACATCATCGAAATCAAGAAACCTGATTTAGATGCAATTCTTGTTGGTGAAAACATTGCTGCTCAATTAGAAGGTCGTGTGGCTTTCCGTCGTGCAATGCGTCAAGCTATGCAACGTAGTGTTCGTTCAGGAGCTAAGGGTATTAAAACTCAAGTTGCTGGTCGTTTGAATGGTGCTGATATGGCTCGGATCGAATCATATGCAGAAGGTACTGTTCCATTGCATACTTTACGTGCTGATATTGATTACTCATGGGAAGAAGCACACACAACTTATGGTGCTATTGGTGTTAAAACTTGGATTTACCGTGGTGAAGTATTACCAGGCCAAGCTGCTGTGAACAATGATGTTCCTGCAAATAACAACAATCGTCGTAATAATCGTCGTAATAATAATCGTAAAGGAGGGGAATAAACATGCTAGTACCAAAACGTGTAAAACACCGTCGTGAACATCGTGGTAAATTACGTGGACAAGCAAAGGGTGGAAAATCAGTTGCTTTCGGTAGTTACGGATTACAAGCTTTAGATTCTCACTGGATTACTAACAGACAAATCGAAGCTTGTCGTGTTGCTATCACTCGTTACATGAAGCGTGGTGGGAAAGTTTGGATTAAGATTTTCCCTCACAAATCATATACTGAAAAAGGTGTCGGAGTTCGTATGGGTAATGGTAAAGGGGCTCCTGCTGGATGGGTTGCTCCCGTTAAGCGCGGTAAAGTTTTATTCGAAGTAGGAGATACTACTGACGAAATCGCAAAAGAAGCTTTACGTTTAGCTTCAATGAAGCTTCCTGTACGGACTAAGATTGTTAAAAAGGAAGTAGGTGGCGAATCAAATGAAGGCTAAAGAAATTAATGAATTAACCACTGATCAAATGCACGAAAAAGAACAAGGTTACAAGGCAGAATTGTTTAACCTTCGTTTTCAATTGGCTACTGGACAATTGGAAAATACTGCAAGATTAAAACAAGTTCGTAAGAACATTGCACGTATTAAAACTGCACTTCGTCAAAAAGAATTAAACAAGTAAGAATACGATAAAAGGAGGTTTATACATGAGCGAAGAACGTAATGAACGCAAGGTATACCGTGGTCGCGTTGTTTCTGACAAGATGGATAAGACTATTTCTGTAATTGTTGAAACCACTAAGACTCATCCAACTTACGGTAAGCGGGTTAAGTATTCAAAGAAATACAAAGCACATGATGAAAATAATGAAGCTAAAATGGGCGACATTGTTGAAATTATGGAAACTCGGCCATTATCAGCTACTAAGCATTTCCGTTTAGTTAAGATTGTTAAGAAAGCTGTTATTATCTAATCATTTTATCGTATTCTAAATGATCCAACTATGAAGGGAGGATTTTACCGTGATTCAACAAGAAAGTCGTTTAAAAGTTGCCGATAACTCAGGTGCTCGTGAAATTTTAACCATTAAGGTTTTAGGTGGATCAAGCAGACGTTATGCAGGAATCGGTGACATCATCGTTGCTACTGTAAAACAAGCAACACCAGGTGGCGTTGTCAAAAAGGGTGACGTTGTGAAAGCCGTTATCGTTAGAACTAAGTCTGTTTCCCGTCGTAAGGACGGTTCATACATTCGTTTCGACGAAAACGCTGCCGTTATCGTTAATGATGACAAGAGCCCTCGCGGAACTCGTATCTTTGGACCAGTTGCACGTGAATTACGTGACAACAACTTCATGAAGATCGTTTCACTAGCTCCTGAAACACTATAATAACTACTAAACGCCAAGGAGGTGCCGTAAAATGTTAATTAAAACTGGTGACAAAGTTCGTGTAATCAGTGGTAAAGACAAGGGTAAAGAAGGAACTGTTACTAAGACTATTGCCTCAAAAGATCGCGTAGTAGTTGAAGGTGTGAACATCGTTAAGAAGCATCAAAAAGCTTCACAAAGCAATCCACAAGGTGGAATTAATGATGTTGAAGCACCAATTCATGTTTCTAACGTTATGATTATTGACCCTTCTAACAATGAACCAACTAAGATTGGTATCAGAGAAGACAACGGAAAGAAAGTTCGTTTCTCAAAGAAGACAAACACATCACTCGATTAAAATTTGACGAAGGGAGGATATCTCATTTATGACAAGTCGCTTACAAGACAAATACACTAATGAAATTTCAAAAGCATTAGTTGAAAAATTTAACTACTCATCAATCATGCAAGCTCCTAAGCTTGATAAGATTGTTTTGAACATGGGTGTTGGTGACGCTGTTACCAACGCTAAGAATTTAGACGAAGCCGTTGCTGAATTAGCTTTGATCTCAGGTCAAAAGCCTTTAGTTACTAAGGCTAAGAAATCAATTGCCGGTTTCAGATTACGTGAAGGTATGTCAATCGGTGCTAAGGTTACTTTACGTGGCCAACGCATGTACGAATTCTTAGACAAATTAATCAATGTTTCACTTCCACGTGTTCGTGATTTCCATGGTGTTAGCAAGAAATCATTTGATGGCCGTGGTAACTACACTTTAGGTGTACGTGAACAATTAATTTTCCCAGAAATCAACTACGATAACGTTAACCGCGTTCGTGGATTAGATATTGTTATTGTTACTACTGCTAATAGTGATGAAGAATCACGTGAATTATTAGCACAGTTCGGAATGCCATTCACTAAGTAGTGAATCAATAGGGAGGCTTTATATTGGCTAGAAAAGCATTAGTTTTAAAAGCAAATCGTCCTGCAAAGTTCTCAACTCAAGCATACACAAGATGTGAACGCTGTGGACGTCCTCACTCTGTTTACAGAAAATTCCATCTATGCCGTCTTTGTATTCGTGATTTAGCCCACAAGGGTCAAATTCCTGGTATGAAGAAGGCCAGTTGGTAAAATATAAAAAATAAAGGGAGGCTTATCGTTTATGTCTATGACAGATCCAATTGCAGATTTCTTAACTCGCATTCGTAATGCCAACATGGCTCGTCACGAATCAGTTGAAGCACCTGCATCCAAAATTAAACGTGCCATTGCTGAAATCCTTAAACGTGAAGGATTCGTTCGCGATGTTGAATACATCGAAGACGACAAGCAAGGTGTTATCCGCGTATTCTTAAAGTACGGTAAGGATAACGATGGTAGAAACAACCGTCGTGTTATTACTGGTTTGAAGCGTATTTCAAAGCCAGGTTTACGTTCATACGTTGATTCTCAATCTGTTCCTAAGGTTTTAAATGGTTTAGGAATTGCGATTATTTCAACTTCTGAAGGTGTTATTACTGATAAGGAAGCTCGTGCCAAGAAGATTGGTGGAGAAGTATTAGCTTACATTTGGTAAAATTTTAAAAGTATTGGAGGTGTAATTTTGAGTCGTATTGGTTATAAAAAGGTTGAATTACCTGAAAAGGTTGAATTCAGTCAAGATAATGACAAGTTAACTGTTAAGGGACCAAAGGGTACTTTATCAACTATCCTTTCTCCTGAAATTTCAGTTAAAGTTGAAGACAACGTAGTAAGTTTCGAACCTAACGTTCGTTACACTAACAAAGTTCGTGCAATGCACGGTACTATGCGTGCTAACTTTAACAACATCGTTGAAGGTGTTAGCAACGGTTTCAAGAAAACCCTTAAGCTTATCGGGGTTGGATACCGTACTCAACTAAAGGGTAAGACTTTAATTCTTAACGTTGGTTACTCAAACCCAGTTGAAATTGAAGTTCCTGAAGATCTTGAACTTGAAGTTCCTGATAACACTACTATCAACATTAATGGAATCAACAAACAACACGTTGGTGATTTCGCAGCTAAGGTTCGTGCCGTTCGTTCACCTGAACCATATAAGGGTAAGGGTATTCGTTACGAAGACGAATATGTACGTCGTAAAGAAGGTAAAACTGGTAAGTAATATTATTATTACTTATTATTTTGCTACTATATTAAATTAGAGGTGACTATTTTGATTACAAAACCAGATAAGAACAAGACACGTCAACGTCGTCATTTACGTGTCCGTAATAAGATCTCTGGTACTGCCGAGTGCCCACGCTTGAACGTTTTCCGTTCTAACAAAAACATCTACGCTCAAATTATTGATGACGTAGAGGGTGTGACGCTTGCTAGTGCCTCAACTCTTGATAGCGAAGCTAGTGAAGGTAACAAAACTGATCAAGCTAAACTTGTAGGTAAGTTAGTTGCTGAACGTGCAGCTAAGAAAAATGTTAAAAATGTTGTATTTGATCGTGGGGGTTACTTATACCATGGCCGTGTTCAAGCCTTGGCTGAAGCCGCTCGTGAAAATGGACTAGAATTCTAAAAAAGGAGGAATTGATAACACATGGCTAAAAAAATTCGTCCGAACCAAATTGACGCAAGTAAATTAGAACTTGAAGATAATGTTGTTGCTATTAATCGAATTACCAAGGTTGTTAAGGGTGGACGTCGTCTACGTTTTGCTGCTTTAGTAGTTGTTGGTGACAAGAATGGACATGTTGGTTTCGGTACTGGTAAAGCTCAAGAAGTTCCAGAAGCTATTCGTAAAGCTGTTGAAGACGCTCGTAAGAACTTAATTGAAGTACCAATCGTTGGAACTACTATCCCTCACGAAGTTGTTGGTATCTTCGGTGGTGGAAAGATCATGTTGAAGCCAGCCGTTGAAGGTTCTGGAGTTGCCGCTGGTGGTGCTGTTCGTGCCGTTATGGAATTAGCTGGTATCGATGATGTTACTAGTAAGCGTTTAGGTTCAGACACACCAATTAATTCAGTTCGTGCAACTTTTGAAGGCTTAATTTCATTGAAGAGTGCAGAAGAAGTTTCTGCTTTACGTGGTGTTTCTGCTCAACACTTAGCAGAATAAGGAGGAGTTTAGAGATGGCTCAATTAAAAATTACTTTAGCTCATAGTGCAACGCACCGTCTCCCTAAGCAACGTAAAATCGTTGAAGCACTTGGTTTACATCGTGTTAACAGCACTGTTGTAAGACCAGACAACGAAGCTGTTCGTGGTGCATTATTCAAAATTGCACATTTAGTTAAAGTTGAACAAGTTAAGTAATTTATCTATTTAATAAGGAGGTGTACTTTTAATGAAGTTAAATGAATTAAAAGCTGCTGAAGGCTCACGTTCATCAAGATCAAGAATTGGTCGTGGTCGCGGAAGTAAAGGTAAGACCGCTGGTCGTGGACAAAAAGGTCAAAAGGCTCGTAGCAAGACTCGTTTAGGTTTTGAAGGGGGTCAAATGCCTCTTTACCGTCAAATGCCAAAACGTGGTTTCTCTAACATTAACCGTAAAGAATATGCAGTTGTTAACTTAGCATCATTAAATCAATTTGATGATGGTGCTGATGTAACTCCTGAAAAGCTTGCGGAAGCTGGTTTAGTTAAAAACGTTAAGTTCGGAATTAAGGTCCTTGGCGAAGGCGATTTAACTAAGAAATTGACTGTTAAGGCTAACAAGTTTTCTAAGTCAGCCCAATCAGCAATTGAAAACGCTGGCGGTAAAATTGAGGTGATCTAATGCTATCAACCATAACGAACGCTTTTAAGATAAAGGATATTAGAAATAAAATTCTCTTTACTTTAGGAGTACTAATTGTTTTTAGACTTGGTTCATTTATTACTGTTCCTGGTATAAACGCGAAGGCACTTCAAAGCGTTTCTTCTTCTGGATTGGTTAGCATTTTAAACACCTTTAGTGGTGGTGGATTAACAAACTACTCCATCTTCGCTATGGGTGTTTCACCGTATATTACTGCTCAGATTGTTGTTCAACTGCTCCAAATGGACATCGTTCCTAAATTTGTGGAATGGGGAAAACAAGGGGAAGTTGGACGACGTAAATTAAATCAGGTTACTAGAATTATGACCGTTGTTCTTGCATTCATCCAATCTGTTGGGATTACTGCAGGTTTTAATACTTTAAGTAGTTTAAATCTTGTTAAAAACCCAGGAATTGCGACATATGTAAGTATCGGTATTATTCTAACCGGTGGTTCAATGTTAACAACCTGGATGGGAGACATGATTACTGATCGAGGAATTGGTCAGGGTGTTTCCATGATTATCTTTGCAGGTATTGTTGCAAGAATTCCAGTTGGAATCCAACAACTATATACTGATTATATTTTGGGTGAAAGTGGATCTGGTTTATGGCAAGGAATTGCATTCTTAGCTGTAATTCTTGTTGCTGTTTTAATTATTGTTACTTTTGTTACCTGGGTTCAACAGGCTGAACGAAGAATTCCGATCCAATATACCAGACGGGTTTCTAGTTCAAATGATAGTAGTTATCTACCATTAAAAGTTAACGTTGCTGGGGTTATCCCAGTTATCTTTGCCAGTTCGTTTATTTCGACTCCGCAAACAATTTTGATTTACTTTGCGAATAACCATCAAAACGATACTTGGTATCAGATTATGTCACAAATATTTAATATGCAATCAATTTATGGTTCCATATTATATACACTTCTAATCGTTATCTTTACTTTCTTCTATGCTTTCGTTCAGGTCAACCCAGAAAAACTTTCTGAGAATTTAACAAAGCAAGGAAGTTATATTCCAGGAGTTTGGCCAGGTAATGAAACTCAAACCTATATTTCTAAATTATTAATGCGTTTGAGTGTTGTTGGTTCTGTTTTCTTAGGAATCGTTGCATTAATTCCACTTATTGCTCAAAACGTTTGGAACTTGAGTGAATCAGTTGGTTTAGGTGGTACTAGTTTGTTGATTATTGTTGGTGTTGCAATCGAAGCAATTAGACAAATTAAGGGATTGATGATGAAGCGTGAATACGTTGGATTCATTAAGAACCCAAGACCAACTGATTTATAAAATCAAAGGGGATAAATAGCTATGTCAATGAATCTTATTTTAATGGGCCTTCCAGGTGCTGGTAAAGGTACTCAAGCAGAATATATTGTTGAAAAGTATGGAATTCCTCATATTTCAACTGGTGACATCTTTCGTGCTGCGATTAAAAATCAAACTCCAATGGGAGTTGAAGCTAAGAAGTACATTGATAAAGGTGATTTAGTTCCAGATGAAGTTACATCTGGAATCGTTAAGGATCGTTTATCAAAAGATGATACTAATAAGGGTTATATGTTAGATGGTTTTCCTAGAACTTTACAACAATCAAATGATTTAGAAAAAATCACAAGTGAACTTAATAAACCAATTGATGCAGTGATTAATATTGATGTTGATCCTAATACATTAGTTGAAAGATTATCCGGCCGATTTATTTGTAAGAATTGTGGTGCTACTTATCACAAACTTTACAAAATGCCTAAGGTTAAGGATACTTGTGATGTTTGTGGCGGACATGAATTTTATCAACGAAGTGATGATAAGCCAGAAACAGTTAAGAATCGTTTAGATGTAAACATTAAGATGAATACACCTTTAATTGATTTTTACAAGAATAAAAATGTTTTATTCACTGTTGATGGTAATCAATCCATCGAAGATGTTACTAAGGCAATTACAAAAATTCTTGATCAATTTAAAGCATAATTTCTCTTAAATATCAATTTATTGTTGATATAATTGTTCAGCTGCGTTTTGTGTGCTAAACTATCCTATGTATGTAGGATTTTGAGAGATAAGTGGGCTTTTTGCTCATTAATAAAATCTATAAATTTTTAGGAGGATTTTTCTTTGTCTAAAGATAATGTCATTGAAGTTGAGGGTAAAGTTTTAGAAACTTTACCTAATGCAATGTTTCGTGTTGAATTAGAAAACGGACATGATATTTTGGCTCACGTGTCAGGTAAGATTCGGATGCACTACATTCGCATTTTGCCTGGTGATAAAGTTACTGTGGAACTATCTCCATATGACTTAACTAAGGGTCGCATCACATACCGTTTTAAGTAAAACTTTTGTTTAGGAGGCAATTAGAATGAAAGTACGTCCATCAGTAAAACCAATGTGTGAAAATTGTAAAGTTATTAGACGTAAGGGTCGGGTTATGGTTATTTGTACTAACCCTAAGCACAAACAACGTCAAGGTAAGTAATTAATTTATTAATATAGGAGGTGTAATTTAATGGCTCGTATCGCTGGAATTGATTTACCACGTGATAAGCGTATCGTAATCGGTTTAACTTACATTTTTGGTATCGGTAAGTCAAGATCACAAGAAATTCTTTCAAAAGCAAACGTTTCTGAAGATGTTCGTGTTCGTGACTTAACTCCTGACCAAGAAGATAAAATTCGTGAAGTTGTTGACAGTTACAAAATTGAAGGTGACTTACGTCGTGAAGTAAGTATGAACATCAAGTTACTACAAGAAATTGGTTCATACCGTGGAATGCGTCATCGTCGTGGTTTACCTGTTAGAGGTCAACACACTAAGAACAATGCTCGTACTCGTAAGGGTAAAAAGGGTAGTAAGTAAAAAATATTTATGAAGGAGGTAAATAATTCTCATGGCAACTAAAAAAAGAAATACACGTAAGCGTCGTGTAAAGAAAAATATTGAATCTGGTGTTGCTCATATTCACTCCACTTTCAATAATACTTTAGTAATGATCACTGATGTTCAAGGAAATGCTATTGCCTGGTCTTCTGCTGGTGCTTTAGGTTTCCGTGGTAGTCGTAAGTCAACTCCTTTTGCTGCTCAAATGGCTGCAGAAGCTGCTGCTAAGACTTCAATGGAACATGGTATGAAGACTGTTGAAGTAGCTGTTAAGGGTCCTGGTTCAGGTCGTGAATCTGCTATTCGTGCACTTCAATCTACTGGTTTAGAAGTTTCCGCTATTCGCGATGTAACTCCAGTTCCTCATAACGGATCTCGTCCTCCAAAGCGTCGTCGGGTTTAAGGTTATTTATCCGTTATTTGCTTAACGGTGATAAACTTTTATTGACTCGTAACGTTTTGAAAGGGGTAGAAGATAAGAATGATTGAATTTGAAAAGCCTGATATTCATAAAATTGATGAAACCGATAACTATGGTGAAGTTGTTGTAGAACCATTAGAACGTGGTTATGGAACAACCCTTGGTAATTCTTTAAGAAGAATTTTACTTTCATCTTTACCTGGTGCTGCGATTACTAGTGTTCAAATTGATGACGTCTTACATGAATTCTCTACTATTAAGGGTGTTGTGGAAGATGTTACTCAAATTATTCTTAATGTTAAGAAAATTGATTTGAAGATTGAAGGATCAGATGACGCTGAAAAATCTTTCGAGATTAATGTGACTGGTCCAGCTAATGTTACTGCTGGTGATATCGAAGCCGATGCAGATGTTACAATCTTGAATAAAGATTTACACATTGCAACGGTTGCAGAAGGGACTACTTTCCATATGCGCTTAACTGCAAATAAGGGTCGTGGTTACGTTTCTGCTGATGAAAATAAAGAACGTAATGAAGGAATGCCAATCGGTGTTTTACCAGTTGATTCCGTTTATACCCCAATCGAACGTGTAAATTACCAAGTTGAAAATGCACGGGTTGGTCATAAAGCTGATTATGATAAGCTTACGCTAGATGTTTGGACTAATGGTTCTATGACACCTAGTGAAGCTGTTAGTTTGGCTGCTAAGATTCTAACTGATCACCTTAATATGTTTGTTAACCTTACCGATGAAGCTAAGAACACAAAGGTAATGGTCGAAAAAGAAGAAACACATAAGGAAAAAATGTTAGAAATGACAATTGAGGAATTAGACCTTTCTGTTCGTTCTTACAATTGTTTAAAACGTGCTGGGATTAATACTGTTCAAGAACTTACTGATAAGAGTGAACCTGATATGATGAAGGTTCGTAATCTTGGTCGTAAGTCCCTTGATGAAGTAAAAATTAAGTTAAATAACTTAGGCTTGTCCCTACGTAAAGAAGATTAAAAGGAGGATATCCAGATATGAGTTACCGTAAATTACAACGCACTAGTGCTCATCGTCGTTCATTACTTCGTAATTTAACCACTGAATTATTAATCAATGGTCAAATTAAGACTACTGAAGCACGTGCTAAAGAAGTTCGCTCAACAACTGATAAGATGATTACGCTTGGTAAGCGTGGTGATCTTAGTGCTCGCCGTAAAGCAGCTGCATTCTTACAAAACGTAATTGCTGATGCTAAAGAAGATGGCGATACTGTAACCGTTCAAACTGCTTTACAAAAGCTTTTTGATGATGTTGCACCTAAGTATTCCGATCGTAACGGTGGATACACTCGTATGTACAAGACCATGCCTCGTCGTGGTGATGGTGCATCAATGGTTATTTTACAATTAGTTGACTAATTAATTGTTTATAATTTCATATTAAATGAAATCACTAGGGTTAGTAATATAGAACGTTATGATGATGGGAATCCCGAGTCTAGTTCGAATATAGATTTTTATCTATGCATTACTAACCTGTTAGTGATTTTTTTATACATAAATTTATATTAAAATAGAACCGAGGGATTATTATCAACGATTACATTATTAAAGTAAGCCATCTAAAATATAAATACGCAGATTCTGATCAATATTCAATAAATGATGTGTCTTTTAACGTTAAGCAGGGAGAATGGCTATCTATTATTGGGCATAATGGTAGTGGAAAAAGCACTTTGATTAGTGCTTTAGATGGTTTAATTGAAATTGATAGTGGATCGATTGAGGTAGAATCAGTCCCATTAAGTCCTGATTCCGTTTGGGATATTAGAACTAAAATTGGATTAGTATTTCAAAATCCAGATGATCAGTTTGTTGGAGCAACCGTTGAAGATGATATTGCATTTGGGTTACAGAATCGACAAATTGAATATAATAAAATGCATCAAATTGTTGATGATTCATTAAGGGCTGTTGATATGCTGGACTTTAAGCAAAAAGCACCTTCAGATTTATCTGGTGGGCAAAAACAAAGAATTGCATTAGCTGGCATCATAGCTTTAAAACCTAAGATAATTATTTTGGATGAAGCTACTAATATGTTAGACCCTGCTGGTAAATCAAATATTTTATCTGTAATTAATAAGTTGAAACAAGATTATGGATTAACAATTATTTCGATTACTCATGATGTAAATGAATTAAAGCTTGCAGATCGTATTCTAGTCTTAAATAATGGAACAGTAGTCGCTGAAAATCAACCTGACGAAATATTTAGCAATCCTGAAAAACTAGTTAACATGGGTTTAGAATTACCATATGCAGCTCAAATAAAGGAAAATTTAAAGCAGCACGGAGTCAGTGTCCCCAATTATTATTTAAATGAAGGAGCATTTATAGAATGGATCAAGCAGTTTCCTTTAAAGAAGTAAGTTACTTGTATCAGCCTAATACACCATTTGAATCTAAAGCTTTAAATAACATCAGTTTTAATATAAATAAGGGTGATTTTTGGGCCCTTGTTGGTCATACTGGAAGCGGAAAATCAACATTGATTCAACAAATTAATGGGTTATTGTTACCAACCTCTGGATCTGTTACTGTCAAAGATGCAATTTTAAATTCAAAAACGGCCATAAAGGAAATTTATCGAATTCGAAAAAAAGTTGGAATTGTTTTTCAACAACCGGAGAATCAACTATTTGAGGAGACCGTTGAAAAGGACATTTCGTTTGGACCGAAGAATTTTGGAATTGCAGAAGATAGGCTACACCAGTTAGCCTTAGACAGCGTTAAGCGAGTTGGACTCCCTAGTTCATTATTACAACGTTCACCATTTGAACTATCAGGAGGTCAGATGAGAAGGGTTGCAATTGCTGGAGTTTTAGCAACTAATCCAGATATATTAGTTTTAGATGAGCCAACAGCGGGATTAGATCCAAAGGGGCAATTTGATATTATGAATTTGGTATCAGATTTGAGAAATAAACATGGCATTACTGTAATCTTAGTTACTCATCAAATGGAAATGGTTGCTAAATATGCTGACTACGTAGCTGTTCTAAATCATGGAGCTCTTTGTTTTAAAGGAACGCCAAGAGAACTATTTCAGGATCAATCCTTACTTTCTAAAATGAATCTAGCAGTGCCAGAAACCGTTAGATTTGCCAATGAGCTTAGTAAAATTGGAATTAAAATGTCATCTTTTCCTTTGACCCCTGATGAATTGACATCAGAACTGCTTGCCAAAATAAATTTTAAAATGAGTGATCAAAATGAATAAGTTATTATTAGGCCGTTACATTCCTGGCAATTCAATTATCCATAAAATGGATCCAGCATCTAAAATATTGTTATCGATATTTTTTGTTTTTATTATTTTTTTTGCAAATAACATCATTACCTATGGTCTAATGACTATTTTATCTTTAACGGCTGTTTTGGCTTCTAAAACGCCATTAAAATTCTTTTTACGTGGAATCAGGCCCTTAGTCTGGGTAATTATTTTTACTGTAATTATTCAAGTTTTGTTTGATAATACTGGACAGGTGTTATTTAAATTTAGTTTTATAACGATTACTGATGATGGATTAAAAACTGCTGGATTCATTTTTATCCGTTTCTTGTTAATTATTTTTTTCTCGACGATGTTGACGCTCACTACTGATCCGCTTGCGATTGCTTCTGGAATTGAAAAAATTTTGATGCCATTGAAAAAAATTAAATTTCCTGTTTATACAATGTCTTTGATGATATCGATCTCATTACGATTTGTTCCAACATTGATGGATGAAACTGAAACAATTGTGAAGGCTCAGAGTTCACGTGGGGTTAATTTTAAAGAGGGAAATATATTGAATCGCGCCAAAAAAATGGTGCCAATTCTAATTCCATTATTTATAAGTTCCTTTAAGCATGCTGAGGGATTAGGCCGAGCAATGGAAGCTCGTGGTTATAAGGATGGCGATAATCGGAGTCGTTATCATATTTATAAAATGTCTAGAATTGATTTTTACACCTGGATGATTTTTATTCTAATTGCGATTTTAGTGATTTTATTTAGGAGGTGAGGAATTGGCACGCTTTAAAATCATATTAGCTTACGATGGCACTAATTTTGCGGGATTTCAAAAACAACCCCATCAACGAACGATTGAGGGAGTTTTAACTAGTGTTGTTAATAAAATGGCTAAAAACCCAGATCCTAAAATTCCTGTATTTGGATCGGGGCGCACTGATGCAGGTGTTCATGCTTTGGGCCAAGTAGTTCATTTTGATTTTCCGTATCAAATTAGTGAAGTTGGAATGTTAAAGGGGATTAACAGTATGCTGCCCCTTGATATGGAAGTTACAAACGTTCAAATAGTTGCTGATGATTTTCATGCTCGATATGATGTTTCTGGAAAACGTTATATGTATCGATTTGATTTAAGTGAATTTATTAATCCTTTTAAAAGATTCTATACGGGACATTGGCGTTTCCCAGTAGATATTGATAAAATAAAAAAAGCAATTGTCGACTTGGTTGGTGAACATGACTTTTCGAGTTTTGTTGCTTCCGGATCGACGGCTAAGACAAATGTAAGAACAATTTACGAAGCCACTTGTTACCTTGATAAACAACAAAATGAAGTTGTTTTAGAATTTTATGGAAACGGGTTCTTATATAACATGGTAAGAATTATGGCTGGGGTTCTAATCGAAATCGGTGCTGGCAGAAGAGATGTTAACGATATTAAACGGCTCTTTAAAGTTAAAAATCGAAATCAGGCGCGCTTGACAGCGCCAGCTAGCGGACTATATTTAAAGCGGGTTTATTATGAGGGCGATGATCCTAAGCATCCAACTAAATTACCAGTCAAACAACGTTAATTTATTATTGACTTTATTGATAAATGTTTGTATTATGGTAGTTGGTATTGTTTGCCCCACAATAAAGCCCCGGAAACTTTTAGTTGGTGTCGAACAAACACAGAAACATGGAGGAATTCAAATTGCGTACAACATATATGGCAAAACCAGGTGAAGTAGAACGCAAATGGTACGTTATCGATGCAGATGGCATCGAATTAGGACGTTTATCAACTGTTGTTGCTTCAATCTTAAGAGGAAAAAATAAACCAACATTTACACCAAACGTTGATACTGGTGATAATGTTATTGTTATTAATGCATCAAAGATTGCATTATCAGGTCGTAAGGCTGCTAACAAGGTTTACTACCACCACTCCAGTTATATTGGTGGTTTGAAATCAAAGACTGCAGGCCAAATGCGTGAAAATACACCTGAAAAGCTTATCGAAACTTCAGTTAAGGGTATGTTACCTCATGGCACTTTGGGTCACCAAGTATTTTTGAAGTTACATGTATACGCTGGCGAAGATCATAAGCATGAAGCTCAAAACCCAGAAAAGTTAGACATTAGTAAATTAATTTAAGGAGGGGACTAATTTGGCTCAAGTACAATATCGCGGCACTGGTCGCCGTAAAGATTCAACTGCACGAGTACGCTTAGTACCCGGAACTGGTAAGGTTGTTATTAACGACAAGCCAGTTGAAGATTACATTCCATTTGCAAACTTACGAGAAGTAATTATGCAACCATTTAACGTTACTGAAACTCTTGGTAACTATGACGTTTTTGCTAACGTTAATGGTGGTGGTTACTCTGGTCAATCTGGAGCAACTCGTCATGGAATTGCACGTGCATTATTAGATGTAGACCCAGATTTCCGTGGTCCATTAAAGCGCGCTGGTTTATTAACTCGTGATCCTCGGATGAAGGAACGTAAGAAACCAGGTTTGAAGAAGGCTCGTAAGGCTGGTCAATTCTCAAAACGTTAAAATTTATTTTTATACATTTTGGCTCTGCTCCCGTTTGGAAGCAGAGTTTTTTTGTTCGATTTAAAAGGAGTTTAGTCATGAATAATACATCAAAATTAGTGATAAGGGCCATTTTTATTGCTTTGATAATCATTCAAACTACAGTACCAGGATTGGGATATATTCCAATTGGCCCGTTAAGTTTAACCATTATTCCAATCACAGTGGTTATTGCTACGGTTACATTAGGGACTAGTGATGGGGTATTAATTGGAACGATTTGGGGATTAATTACGTTTGTAAGAGCGTTCTTTTGGCCGACTAGCCCATTAGCTCAATATGTTTTTATTAATCCGCTTGTGTCTGTTTTACCGAGAATTTTAATCGGATTAGTAGCTGGAATAATCTATAACCGTATTTTTCATGCCAAAAATTCTAAATTAATTTTGGCACTTACTGGTATAATTGGATCTTTGACAAATACAGTTTTGTTATTGAGCATGATTTACGTTTTTTATCATGGATATGCTCAGCAACTATACAACATTAATGTGAAAGAACTTTTGCCTTATTTGTTAACTGTATTTACCACAAATGGAGTTTTGGAGGCGATAATAGCTGCTGTTATAACACCACTAGTCTCTATCCCATTAACTAAATTCATTAATAAGCAAAGAAGACTGTGACATACGTCTTCAAATATAAAAATGACGGATCCTATATTCATTAGGGGTTGGTCAAATAATTATGGATTCGTATTAACGACGATGAATAAAAAATGGTTCTTGGTATAAGAAATTTTTATTTCCTATATCAAGAACCATTTTATGGTCTTACGATCTATTCTCCGTTTTAACTAATCTTCTTTTTTAGGTTCTTCCTTTTTACGAGGAGCTGCTTTAATCATCTTTAACTTCTTATTATTGATAACGACCTTATTATGGTACTTATCAACGATTGCAGGATCATCAGAATTGAAGGAAATGAGAAATGAATTTGTATATCCCTTTTCGATAATTCCAGTAAATTTCTGTTTTTCTAATGTAAATGATACTTGGTCTCCAACGTTGTACTTTGCTTGTTCTGGACTAACCTCAGTATTTTTAGCCAAAATGCTCATCTCCTAAAACGTTTTATCCTTTGCAATATAACTAAAAAAAACTACAATGTCAATTTATTTTCTTAAAAATCTCTACATATCATCTAAATTAGATTGTTTTTAATTTTAAATCTCGTTAAAATGAATTATAAATATAGTTCATGGAATAGGAGAATATAAATGAAATTACTTGAAGAACGGATCAAAAAAGAGGGAACGGTACTACCAGGTAACATTCTAAAAGTTGATCGTTTTTTAAATCACCAAGTTGACCCACAGCTAATGGATGAGTTAGGGCAAGAATTTGCTAGACTGTTTAAAAATGATCATATCACTAGAATCTTAACTGTTGAATCTTCCGGTATTGCTCCTGCTGTTTTTGCAGGACTTCATTTAAACGTTCCAGTCGTTTTTGCACGTAAGAATAAGAGTTTGACGCATAATTCTAATATCTATTTTGCAGATGTTTATTCATATACTAAGCAAGTTACTAATCAAATTAGTATTGATAAGCGTTTTATTAATTCAAATGATAATGTTTTGATCATTGATGATTTTTTGGCTAATGGACAAGCTGTTTCTGGTTTATTAGATATTATTAAAGATGCTGGAGCTAAGATTGCAGGGGTTGGAATCGTGATCGAAAAGAGTTTTCAAGATGGTCATAAGTTAATCAATGAAAAGGGAATCAAGCTAGAATCACTTGCTAGGGTGAAGTCCCTTGATGATAATCAAGTGACATTTGTAGAATAAAATAGTTGAAAGTAGTGATTTAATTGACTAATAATTTTATTTATCCCGGTGATACTATCGGAATTATTAATAATGATGTCAATTCATTTAATTTAATCACAGCAGCAAAAAGAAACGGACTAAAAGTGGGAATGTACACTGATAATGCTGATAATCAGTTTGATTCAATTGCTGACTTTGTGATCAATGCCTCTTTAAAGGATACCGATAAGCTAAAGGATTTCGCACAACGTTGCGATGTTATTACCTATAATTCAATTCGTACGAATTCAGACTTAATTAACTATCTGACTCAGTTTACGAGGGTCCCACAGGGAACTGATATTTTAGAAATTATGAATGATCGTCTGATTGAACAGGCATTTTTAAATGATTTGAATGTTAATACGTTGCCTTATGTTACGATCGTAGAATTAAATGATCTTTATAATTCAATTGATTCAATTGGCTATCCAGCAATTTTGAAGCCGATTCAAAAATCATTTTTCAATGATCAACAGTTAATTATTCATAATCAAGTTGATATTGCCAGGGCAGCGATTATGCTGGATCGGGGTACCTACATTTTAGAGCCATATATTGAACATGAATTTGAATATTCATTGAATATTATTAATGGGATGAAAGATGAACCCAAGTTGATTCCATTAGTTCAGTGTAGATATAAGGGAAAGCAGTTAATTAGCGCATCTAATATTACCGCCTTGAGTTCGGATGTTAAAACGGAAATGAATCGGATTGGAAATCTAGTTTCTGATAATTTAAAATATTTTGGAGCCTTTAAAATAAAATTCTTGGTTACTAATAATGATACGATCTACATTAAATCGATTGAACCAAGGCTAGATATAGAAGCAATGATCTTCGACCGTTGTGTTGAAAGTATCACCGACGGTCATTTAAGATCGATTTGCGGATTACCTACTTATCCAAAGGTAGATGATGATACTTTTTACCTTAGAACGTTTACTCAAGATCAACTTGAAGATATAAAACGTCAATGGGCCCTAAAACCGAATTGGCAATTTGTATTTTATACCAAGGGTGAGAACGAACATGGTGCAATTGGTCATGTAATCGTTCCAACTAGTGATTTAGATAAAACTTTAGAGCAAGTGAATAACTCTGGAATTTGGGATTAATAAGTGTCGGTATATTAACTATATCGGCGCTTTTGTGTTATTAGTTATTAAAAAATTGCTATGCTATAATAATAATGATAAGAGATTGAGAGAGGATTGAATAACGTTGTCCAATAATGAACTTTTGGCAGGGATGAACGATAAGCAAAGTGAAGCCGTTTTACAAACTGAGGGCCCGCTATTAATTATGGCAGGTGCAGGTAGTGGTAAAACGCGTGTTTTAACTCATCGAATTGCACATCTAATTCAGGATAATAATGTTTTGCCCTGGAATATTTTGGCGATTACTTTTACTAATAAAGCTGCACGAGAAATGAAAGAACGGGTCATTAAACTATTGGGGCCTAGTGGAAATGACGTTTGGGTTTCTACCTTCCATGCTCTTTGCGTTAGAATTTTAAGACGTTATATTGATATTTTAGGTTATGATAAATCATTTACGATTGCTGGGACTAGTGAACAACAAACTTTAATTAAGAATATTTTAAAGGATTTAGATTATGATCCAAAGATTTACAGCCCTCGTTCAATTTTATCGATGATTTCGAACGCCAAAAACGATTTACAAACGCCAAATGAGTTTGTATCGAATAATAATAATGCTGAAAATCCCTTTATTAAGGTGACTGGTGAAGTTTATAAACAATATCAAAAAGAACTTCATCGCAATCAATCGGTTGATTTTGATGACTTGATCATGATGACAATTCAATTGTTTGAAAAAGCCCCTGATGTTTTACATTATTACCAAGATAAGTTTAAGTATATCCACGTTGATGAATACCAAGATACGAACGAGGCACAATATAGACTCGTTCACATGCTAGGTGAAAAGTACGAAAACGTTTGTGTAGTTGGGGATGCTGACCAAAGTATCTATGGTTGGCGTGGCGCAAATATGAATAATATCTTAGACTTTCAAGATGATTATCCTAAGGCGCATGTGACATTATTGGAACAAAACTATCGTTCGACTAAAACAATTTTGAACGCTGCAAATGCAGTTATTCAAAATAACGAAGAACGTAAGGATAAAAATTTATGGACTGAAAATGCAGTCGGAGAAAAAATTACTTATTATCGTGCGCAGAGTGAATTTGATGAATCACGCTTTGTTGTTACAAATATTAAGAATGAAATGAGTAACAATCATTATTCATATGGTGATTTTGCGGTTTTATATCGAACTAATGCACAATCACGTGTAATTGAAGAAACCCTTTTAAAATCTAATATTCCATATACAATTGTTGGTGGTCATAAGTTTTACGATCGTAAGGAAATCCAAGATGTTTTAGCGTACTTAACATTGCTTGCTAATCCAAGTGATTCCATGAGTTTACAAAGAATCATTAATGAACCTAAACGTGGAATTGGCGCCGCTAGTATTGAAAAGCTAGTTAATTTTGCTAATGCTAACTCATGGAGTGTATTTGAAGCTTGTCAAAACATTGAATTAAATAATGATATTAGTAGTCGAGCTAGAAGGGCAATTGATAATTTTGGTGCGGTAATGACAGCCCTACAAGCCGATGTAAATAAATTATCATTAACTGACTTAACGAATGCCGTATTAGAAAAAACTGGTTATTTATCGACCTTAAAAGCTTCAAAGACATTGGAAGCAAATGCGCGTGTTGAAAATATTGAGGAATTTTTATCAGTTACAAAGCATTTCGATGACTCTCATCAAGATGGCTCAGATGATGGTACGTTAGTTGACTTTCTTTCTGATCTATCGTTAGTATCAGCACAGGATGATATTGCTGAAAATACCCCAGAAGTAACCCTAATGACTTTGCATGCAGCAAAGGGACTAGAATTTCCAGTCGTATTTATGATTGGGATGGAAGATAGTATTTTTCCACTTTCCAAAGCAATGGAGAATCCAAAGGAGCTAGAAGAAGAACGTCGATTGGCTTATGTTGGAATTACACGTGCGCAAAAGAAACTTTATTTAACAAATACATTTGCTAGGATGTTATATGGTCGAAGACAAACGAATCCAGCCTCCCAATTTATCGAAGAGATTAACCCCGATTTAATTAATGCAGTTAACTCGAATGGAAGGACTGCTTCTAGTGGGGCAATTAAAACCCCATTTGATAGTCCAAATAATCATAATGCTCGTTTTGCCAATTCTTCTCCTTATCGGGGACCAAGTAGTCATAAGTCAACGAAGCAAACAACTGGGGCTAGCAACCAGACTTGGAATGTTGGAGACAAGGTTTCTCATAAAGCTTGGGGAACTGGAACCGTTGTGAAAGTTGATGGAAACGGTGAAAGCATGGAATTAGATATTGCATTTCCAACTCCAACCGGTGTGAAAAAATTACTTGCAGCATTTGCACCAATTACTAAGGAATAAATCTTTTGAGGAGGAATGTTTGTGAGTACTAAAGGTTCTGAACAAGCTGCTGAGCAAAAGATAAATGAAATTAAGCCAAAACTAAAAAGATGGAGTCGTGAATACTACGTTCAAGATAAACCTAGTGTCGAAGATGCTGTCTATGATGCCACTTACCAGGAACTAGTTAACCTAGAAAAGAAGTATCCTAATTTAATTACCGCTGATTCACCAACTCAAAATGTGGGTGGACAAGTCTTACCACAATTTTCAAAAGTGAATCATAATATTCCCTTATTATCATTAGGGGATGTTTTTTCAAAAACTGAATTGGATGATTTTACCGTTAGAATTGAAAAAAATTACCCAGAAGTAGCGCAATTTAACTGTGAACTGAAAATTGATGGACTCTCGATATCATTACGTTATGAAAATGGATTGCTTGTTGAGGGATCAACTCGTGGTAATGGTCAAATTGGTGAAGATATTACTAGGAATTTAAAAACGATTCCTTCGATCCCGCAAAAATTAACCCGTCCAATCACGATTGAAGTTCGGGGAGAATGTTATATGCCCAAGGATTCCTTTGCAAAATTAAATGAAGAACGGGAACGGAATGGAGAAAATGTTTTTGCTAACCCTAGAAATGCAGCTGCCGGTAGTTTAAGGCAGTTAAATCCACGCATTACTGCTAGTCGTCATTTAAGTACGTTTATGTACAATGTGGCTGATTATAATGATTTAAAAACAAATACCCAAAGTGGTTTGTTAGCTGAATTAAAGGATTTAGGATTTAAAATTAACCCTAGCTACCAGGTTGCTAATAATTTAGATCAAATTAATTCTTATATTGATGAATATCAAGCAAAACGTGATAGCTTAGAATATGGAATTGATGGAATCGTGGTTAAAGTGAACGAATTAAATCTACAAACCCAAATTGGGGCGACCGTTAAAGTTCCCAAGTGGGCGATTGCATATAAGTTCCCTCCCGAAGAAGAAGAGACCAAATTAACCGATATTGAATGGACGGTCGGTAGAACTGGGGTCGTAACTCCTACGGCTGTTATGGAACCAGTTAAGCTAGCTGGAACCATTGTTTCGAGAGCTTCTCTTCATAATCCTGACTATTTGAAAGAAAAGGGTGTTCGAATCGGTGATACCGTTAAGTTGCATAAAGCCGGGGATATTATTCCAGAAATATCCGAATATATTGTGACTAAGCGACCGAAAGATTCTAAACCATATTTAATTCCGACCGAATGTCCTTCTTGTAAGGCTAAATTGGTTCATTTAGATGATGAAGTTGCATTGAGATGTATTAATCCGGCTTGTCCTGCACAAATTACTGAGCAAATGACTCATTTTGCTTCTCGAAATGCAATGGATATTACTGGGTTGGGCCCTAGAATCGTTCAACAACTTTTTGATCATAAGTTATTATCTGATGTTGCAGGACTTTATAGTTTGAAATTGGATGATCTATTAAATTTGGATAAGTTTGGTCCTAAATCTGCTGAAAACTTATTAAATTCTATTAATAATAGTCGAAATAATTCTATGGAACGCTTATTATTTGGGTTAGGAATTCGACATGTTGGTTCTAAAGCAGCTAGATTAATCTCTGAACACTTTAAAACGATCGACGCTTTAAAAGAAGCTGATGCAGATTCGATTGCTTCAATTAATTCAATGGGGACTGTGATTGCTGATAGTGTTACGACTTACTTTAGTAGTACTCCAGCACAAAGATTAATAAATCAACTAAAATCATTGGGGGTTAACATGCGTTATACCCGCTCAGATGAATCGAAGAATGATAATTCATTTTTTGATCAGAAAAAAGTTGTACTAACTGGTAAACTTGAGCAAATGACCAGGCCTGAAGCAACTGCCTGGCTGCAAGATCATGGTGCTAACGTTACCAGTAGTGTTTCTAAGAGTACTGATTTAGTGATTGCTGGCAAGGATGCCGGTAGTAAGCTGACTAAGGCGGAAAGCTTGGACATCACGGTTTGGGACGAACAACGTTTTATTTCAGAAATTAAAGGTTAGCGCATTTAGGAGGAATCATTTTGAAACGTTTAAGTGTTGTTATCGCTGCCTTGGCATCGATAGTTTTATTGGCTGCCTGTGGTAGTAGTAATAGTAGTAAAAATAGCAGTAAGACCAGTGATACTCAATTGACTGGTCAATCTGATACTAATTATTATCAAAGTGTAATTAAAAATGGACATTATTTGACTAGTAAGTCACGTGGAGTCAATGTTCAACAAAACGGAAATCAACTGAACTTAAAAAGTTTTGAAGCTGGTTTAATGAACATCTCAAAAAAGCAATTTTCAACTGGTAAATATGTATTCCAAGAGGGACAATACGTTTCCACTGATACGACTGAAAACTGGCTAGGGAGAAAGACTAAGAGTAATCCTGAGGGGTTGAACCCAGCTGGTAAGGATACCAAGGTACCACTATATTTGCAACAAATGGATGAGCAAGATTTTTTAACCCAAGATGGGAACTCACTTAAAATGAGTGGAATGACGATTGGATTAGGAATCAATTCCATTTACTATTACCAAAAGCAAGCTTATGGTGCGACTTATCAAATGAAGCTTAGTGATGCTGAAATCAAGTCACAAAGCAAGCGGATTGCGAATACAATTCTTGCTAGACTACGCAAAAATAAAGCGTTGAAAGATATCCCAATCGTAATTGCATTATATAAGCAAGCTCCAGATGACAGTTTAGTTGGTGGTAATTTCTTTGCTTATTCTGTTAATGATGGATCTTCAACCAGTGTTTCAAATTGGACTTCTATTAACCAACAAAACTATGTGTTCCCAGTTGCTTCTGGTCAAAAGGGGCCTTCTAATAACAGTGATGAAAATGATTTTTCTAACTTCAAGACCCAAATTCAAAACTTCTTCCCGAATTTAAGCGGAGTGACTGCACAAGCACAATATATGAATGGTTCATTAACTGGGATGAATATTAACATTACGACCCAATTTTATAGTCAAACTGAAATCATTAGTTTTACCCAATATCTTCAATCGACTGCTTCCAAGTACCTACCTACTGGGGTCCCGATTGATATTACCGTTGCTTCCACAACGGGAGTCCAAAGTTTCCTATCAAGAAGTACAAATTCAAAGAACTTTACATTCCATATATTTAACAGCTATTAATAATAAATAGTGTTAAAATATGAGATGAGATCAAAATTAAATTCAGAAAGAAGGACAATTGATGGCTGACAGAATTGACAAAGAAACGGTTAATCACGTTGCTGAATTAGCAAAGTTATCTTTAACCGAGGATCAATTACCTTACTTCACTGGTCAATTAGATAGTATTATGGATTTAGTTGATACATTAAGTGAGGTTGATACTGATGGAGTAGAACCTACTTACAGTGTTACCGACCAAATTAATGTAATGCGCGAAGACGTTGCTCAAAATTGGGGCGAACGTGATGCATTGCTAAACAATGCTCCCGAAGTAGCAGACGGCTTAATTCGGGTACCTACGATCATTGACGAAAGCGAGGATTAATGATGAATTATTTTGATAAAGATATTACCAGTATTCATCAAGCCTTAGTTAATGGTGACATTACCGCTGAAGAATTAACTAAGCAAACGCTTGATAATATCAAAGCTTCAGACTCAGACATCAATGCCTTCATTAATTTAGATGAAGATGGCGCAATTAAAGCGGCCCAAGCAATTGATAAAGCTGGAATTGACCCAGATAACGTCTTATCAGGGGTTCCAGTTGCCATTAAGGATAATATCCTAACCAATGGCTTCACCACCACTGCAGCATCTAAAATGCTTGAAAACTTCAAGCCTATTTTTGACGCAACGGTAATGAAAAAGTTAAATGCTAAGCAGACCATCACCGTTGGTAAAACGAATATGGATGAGTTTGCCATGGGTGGATCAACTGAAAACTCTGCGTTCAAAAAGACCCATAACCCTTGGAACTTAAGTAAGGTTCCTGGTGGTTCTTCTGGTGGTTCTGCTGCCTCAGTTGCCGCTGGTCAAATTATCTTTGCACTGGGTTCTGATACTGGTGGCTCAATTCGCCAACCAGCTGCTTATAATGGAATCGTTGGGTTAAAGCCCACTTACGGTCGGGTCTCTCGTTGGGGATTGATCGCTTTTGGTTCTAGTTTGGATCAAATCGGTCCATTGACCAGAAATGTGTTCGATAACGCAGTGGTATTGAACGCCATTGCAGGCCATGATGAACATGACTTGACCAGCTCAGACAAGGAAGTTCCTGACTATACCGCTACCATTAAGGACGGGGTCAAGGGCATGAAGATTGCATTGCCTAAGGAATACCTTGCTGAAGGAATTTCACAAGACGTTAAAGACGCTATCTTAAAGGCTGCCGAAACCTACAAGCAATTAGGCGCAACCGTTGAAGAAGTATCATTACCACACACTAAGTACGGGGTTGCTGCTTACTATATTTTGGCTTCCTCAGAAGCTTCTTCTAACTTACAAAGATTTGATGGGATTCGTTACGGATACCGTTCTCCTGAAGCTAAGAACCTTGAAGAAGTTTATGTCAAGAGTCGTTCTGAAGGATTTGGGGATGAAGTTAAACGTCGGATCATGCTTGGAACCTTCTCGCTTTCAGCTGGGGCATTTGATGCCTATTTCCAAAAAGCTGCTAAGGTTAGAACTTTGATGATCAATGATTTCAAGAAGGTCTTCAAGGATTACGACTTGATCTTAGGGCCAACTGCACCGACGACTGCTTTTGGAATTGGCGAAGATATTTCTGACCCAGTTACTATGTACTTGAACGATGCAATGACGATTCCAGTTAACCTAGCTGGTCTCCCTGCAATGTCACTTCCAGCAGGGTTTAGTGATGGGATGCCAATTGGGATGCAATTAATCGGCCGCCCATTTGATGAAGCTACCATCTACAAGGCTGGTTACGCATTCGAACAAAATACTGATTTCCATAAGGAAACGCCAGAAGTGGGAGGGGACAAATAATGAATTTTGAAACGACTATTGGTTTGGAAGTTCATATTGAATTAAAGACCAATTCTAAAATTTTTAGTCCTTCACCAGTTGACTATGGTGATGAGCCTAATGCTAATACCAACGTGATTGATTGGGGATATCCTGGGGTATTACCTAGCACTAATAAGCAGGTAGTTGCCAATGGGATTACTGCTGCGTTGGCATTAAACGCTGAAATTGAAAGACACCCACACTTTGATCGGAAGAACTATTTCTATCCAGATAATCCAAAGGCTTACCAAATCACCCAAAATGATAAACCAGATGCCCATGATGGTTGGTTGGAAATTGAAGTTGATGGTAAGAAGAAGAAAATTGGAATTGCAGAAATGCATATTGAAGAAGATGCTGGGAAAAACAGTCACGGGCGGAATTACTCCTACGTTGATTTGAATCGGCAGGGAACTCCTTTGATCGAAATTGTTTCAAAACCTGAAATCTCCACCCCAGATGAAGCGTACGCATACCTTGAAACATTAAGACAACGAATCCAATTTACTGGGATTTCTGATGTTAAGATGGAAGAAGGTTCGATGCGGGCAGATGTTAATATTTCAATCCGTCCAATTGGCCAAAAGGAATTTGGTCAAAAGGTTGAAATTAAGAACATGAACTCATTTAACTATGTGCGCAAGGCCTTGGCATACGAACAACAACGGCAAAGACAGGTCCTTATGTCTGGTGGCAAGATTCAACAAGAAACCCGTCGGTTCGACGAAAAGAATAATACTACAATTCTAATGCGGGTCAAGGAAGGTGCGGATGATTACCGTTACTTCCCAGAACCAGACCTACCAGCATTGGATATTTCAGATGAATGGATAAACGAACTGCGTGAATCCCTTCCAGAAATGCCAAACGAAAGAAAACAACGTTATGTTAATGATTTAGGCTTAACAGATTATGATGCGATGGTTCTGACCCAAACCAAGGAAATGTCTGATTTCTTTGATCAATTAGTTGCATTAGGAGCTGATCCTAAAATTGCTTCTAACTACTTGCAAGTAAACGTGAACGGATACTTGAATGAAGAACAGGTCGACCTAGCTGATACCAAGATCACTCCTGAAAACCTAGCATCCATGATTAAGCTAATTAGTGATGGTACGATTTCCAGTAAGATGGCTAAGAAGGTCTTTAAGGCGGTAACCGAAGGGGAAGAACCTAAGGAATTCGTCGAAAAGAAGGGCTTAGTTCAATTATCAGATCCTGCTAAGTTACAACCAATTATTGATGAAATCCTAGCTGCCAACCCACAATCAATTGAAGATTTCAATAATGGGAAGGATCGCGCTAAGGGATTCTTAGTTGGTCAAATCATGAAACAAACTCGTGGAAAAGCCAACCCACAAGTGGTTAACGAGTTGTTAATGAAAGCTTTAAACAAATAGGAGAGTTGTGTAAGAATGCGAAAGCGGGCAAGAATTATTTATAACCCGACCGCCGGACGTGAAGCTCTGAAGCAAAAAATGATTGACATTTTAAGTGTTTATGAAAAAGCTGGTTATGAAACCAGCGTTTTTGCAACTACTCCCCAACCTAATTCTGCTAAGAATGAGGCGATTAGAGTGGCTAAAGATGGGTTTGAATTAGTAGTTGCTGCTGGTGGTGACGGAACCTTAAATGAAGTAATTAACGGTTTAGCACCACTGCCGCATCGGCCTAAATTAGCAATTATTCCGGCCGGAACTACTAATGACTACGCACGGGCGCTTCATATTCCGCGTGAAGATCCAGTTGCGGCTGCTAAAGTTGTCTTAAAGAAGCAGTCTTTAAAAATGGATGTTGGTCAAGCTGGCGATAATTATTTTATTAATATTGCTGGTGGTGGTTTATTAACTGAATTAACTTATGATGTTCCTTCAGATTTAAAAACCATTTTCGGTTACCTGGCGTACTTAGTTAAGGGTGCCGAGATGCTACCCAGAATTAGACCAATTCAAATGGATCTTAAGTATGACGGTGGTCACTTTAAGGGCAAAGCTTCAATGTTTTTATTAGCAATGACTAATTCGATCGGTGGGTTAGAAAGAATTGTTCCTGACGCATCATTAGACGACGGTCAGTTTACTTTAATTATTGTTAAAACCAGTAATTTGGTTCAAATTGCTAGATTGTTAGCAAAAGTGATTAACGGTGGTCGACATATTGATGATCCTAAAATCATTTATAAGAAGACGACTAGGTTAACCGCAAAACCAGTAAATAATAAAATGCAGATTAATTTGGATGGTGAATATGGTGGAGACGCCCCAATGGTATTTACGAACCTAAAGCAACATATCGATACCATTGTGGACGTTGATAAATTACCGGATACTGCGTTTAGTGATACTGGGACAATTGAAGCCGAACAAAAATTTGTTCAAAAAGTTGATAAATTAAGTTAAAACAAGTTTTAAAAAAGAAAAATTTTGCTGTATGATTGAGATATAGCAAAATTTTTTTATTTATAGAATAGGGGACTAAATTTGAAAACGCCAGTACAAGCAGGCAAGACCTATAACGTTAAAATCGTTGATTTAACATACCAAGGACTCGGGGTTGCTAAAATCGAAGACTTTCCAGTCTTTGTTAACAATACCCTGCCTGGTGAAACCGCAGTAATTAAAGTGAAGGATATTAAAAAGAACTTTGCATTTGGATCACTTGTTGAACTGACCAGCAAGAGCGCCGATCGGGTTGAAAATGTAAATTGGGACTATCTTCAAACTGGAATTGCACCATTGCAACACTTGAGCTACGAAGCTCAATTACGCTTTAAGCAACACCAAATTGAAGAGTTATTTGATAAGCAAAAGATTAAGGTCGATGTTTTACCAACGATGGGAATGGAGCATCCTGACCATTATCGTAATAAGGCGTTGATTCCAGTTAAGATGATCAATGGCGAGTTGACAACTGGTTTTTATAAAAATCATTCCCATGACTTAGTTCCGATTGAAGATTTCTATATTCAACAACCAGAAATTGACCATGCGATTCTAGTGGTTCGGGATGTTTTACGCAAGTACCATGTTCGTCCGTATGATGAAAAGAACCACAACGGAGTGATTAGAAACATTATGGTTCGCCGCGGTTACTACAGTCATGAAATGATGATTGGTTTGATCACGCGGACTAAAAAATTACAATTAGCTGATCAAATTGTAAATGAAATTGTGGATGCCCTGCCAGAAGTGAAGAGTATTGTGCAAAACGTTAATTTGAAGGACAATAACGTGTTGTTGGGCAAGAAGAATAATGTTTTATATGGAAAGCAATACATTACGGATGAATTGCTGGGCCTGAAGTTCGCAATTTCTTTGAATTCTTTCTACCAGGTCAACCCAGTGCAAACTGAAAAGCTGTATTCACTTGCGATTGACCATGCTGATTTAGGTCCTAATGATGTCGTGATCGATGCTTACTGTGGAATCGGAACGATTTCATTGGCTGTTGCGCAACACGTTAAGCAGGTCTACGGGGTGGAAATCATTCCCCAAGCAATCGAAGATGCCAAAATCAACGCCCAAAAGAACCACATTAACAACGTGAAGTTCGTGGCTGCTAAGGCTGAAGATCAAATGGCCAAGTGGCAAGCACAGGGCTTGAAACCTGACGCCATCATCGTTGATCCACCACGCAAGGGATTAGCATCATCATTCATCGACAGTGCGGTTGAAATGCAACCTAAGAAGCTAATCTACGTCTCATGTGGACCATCAACGTTGGTTCGGGATACGAAGCGCTTAATGGAAAAGGGCTACCATATTTCACGGCCCATCCAGCCAGTTGATCAATTCCCACAAACGGTGCATGTGGAAAGTGTTACCATTTTTGAAAGAGATTAGATAAATTGAGAGAACTATCCTTTTAGAGGATGGTTCTTTTTTAGTTGGTGATTAACATTTCAATAATCAATGTGGTAAAATGAGCTTTAAATCAAGTTAAAAGAGGATAAGCAATGGCTAAACACGGGAAAAATATCAATGTCTATTTAATGGACGGTGAATCAAACGGCCGTTATGAAGTTAAGCTGGCAAATTGGAATATTACAGCTTATAAGATTCCACATAACCTAATTAACATCAGTGATGGGTTAGATTATATCCATACCCCTGGAATTTACTTTTTATTTGGCAATAATGATGGCAAAGACTTCGTATATGTAGGTGAATCAGAAGATTTATTAAAACGGCTTACCCAACACACGACCGATAAGGATGGTTACATATGGAATGATGCAGTGGCATTTGTAGCAACTGATTGGGCATTAGATAAGAGTAAAATTAAGTATCTTGAAAATCGTTTTTATAACATTATTAGTGAATTGGGAAGCTATCAACTCAAAAATGGGAATGAGCCAACTAAGTCATCCCTTGCTCCTGCTGTTCGTGATTCGATGGAACAAGTAATTGATAATGTAAAAATGGTGGTGCCTGTGCTTGGTTATAAGCTGTTTAATAGGAGTCATAAATTATCAACGTCAAATAATGGTATAGCTAAAAATAATTCTGGCAGTAAGGATGATTTACTCCATTTATGTCGTAACCATTTAGATGCTTTTGGAAAGTTGAACGAAGATGGAACTTTTATGGTTTTAAAGGGTACTAAAATATCAGAACATGTAAGAAAGTCTTGTCCGAAATCAATCTTAATAATGCGCAATCAAATGGTTAATGATGGTAGATTATTAAATAACATGATTAAAAAAGACCTGTTATTTAATTCATCTTCTCAAGCTGCTTCTTTTATCCTGGGACTTTCAGTTAGTGGTCCACAACAATGGAAAAACCAAAACGGCATTACCCTCAAAGACCTTCAAACCAAATAAAAAAGAAGCCCATTGTGGCTTCTTTTCTTTTACTTATTAATTTGTTTTTGGTGGAAATAATAAACTGGCACTCCAATTGCGGTTAAAATCACACCAGCAATTACCAATCCAGTTTGCGTGAAGATCGTAATGATCAACACGAAGAGCGCACCGACCAACGCAATGACAGGGACGATTGGATAACCAGGCACTTTATATGGCCGATTCAAATCAGGGCGCTTTCTTCTCAGCATAATCACTTCGACGAATAATAGACAGAAGAATGACCACACGATGAACATCGACATATCAGTTAAAATATCAAAACTTCCTGAACACATCATCAATACGGCAACGATGAATTGGAAAATTGCTGCAACGTAAGGGGCCCCATTCTTGCTGACCTTAGCAAAGTGTTGACTGAATGGAATCATATTTTCGCTTCCTAGCACCCGTGGAATTTGAATTCCAGTAAAGAGGTAACCATTAATGGCTCCGTAAACTGACACTAAGATTCCAATCGTTACTAATTTACCACCGTATGCGCCAAAAATTTGGCTAGCAACTTGGGATGCCGTATTTTGATTCCCTGCAATTTCATTAATTGGCATGTTCTTTAAGAACACGAAGTTGATTAACGTGTAAATGATGGTAATTAAACTCAACCCAATGATAATCGCCTTTGGTAGGTCTGATTTAGGGTTTTTAAGTTCACCAGCAATGTTACTAATCCCAATCCATCCATCGTATGCGAACATCGTTGCAAGCAATCCCTGACCGAATGCCGACCATACGTTAGTGTGATTGATTGGCGTAAAAGGCCATAGTTGAACGTGAACTTGTCCGGGGATGAATAATCCAACTAAAGCAATGATTAAGATCGGAATCAACTTGATGATCAAAGCAATTGATTGGACCTGACCAGCTAATTGACTTCCCAGTAAGTTGATGATCAAAATCGTTAATCCACAAGAAATTGCCACCATTAGGCTCATGCTAGTCGAAAGGTGAAATAGGTTAACGAACTGGGTCCCAAATACTAAACATAATCCAGCTACGTTTCCAGGCGTGTAGACTAGTGATTGTGCCCAACCAAACAAGAATCCAGTTAACTTACCGTAACCTAATTCCAAAAACTTAACTGGACCACCAGTTTCGGGAAGGGCCGCTGCTAATTCTGAAACCGTTAGCCCTGCACAAATGGTCAAAATTCCAGAAACGATCCATACTAGAATCGTTAATCCAAACGAGTAGGTATTGGCTACGACGCTAGCGGTCTTGAAGAAGACTCCACCACCGATGACGGTTCCCATTACTGTCGCAAACGCGGCGAATGGACCAATCCCACTTTTTTTAATATCATTTTTCACTTTCAATTCCTCCATAAAAGTAATGAAACTATTTTAACACTTTTTTAAGAACTCGTCATTTTTACCCAAAAAAATAACCATCAATCTAAATTGATGGTTATTTAAAGGTTTATTTTAGTTACTTAGATCAACATCGTGGCGTCTTTGGAAATCAGCAATGTTTTTATATTCTGATTCAAATTCACGGGTTAATCGAATGAAAATTGGTAGTAATTCACGATAAATTTCGTAGTTTTCTTGGTTCGGTTCGAGGGCAAAACTCTTCCCAACAAAGTGCTTAACTTCTGCCAAGTCATCAATCATTCCTAAACTATACATTCCAAGGGTGGCAGCCCCTAATGCAGTTCCTTCGACGCTTTCTGGAATGTGAACCTCTTGTTCAAAAATATCAGAAATAATTTGTCGACAAATGGCAGATTGTGCAAATCCACCTGTTACTTGGATCGACTTAGGTTCACCGACGACTTCCTTTAATGCAAGTGAGACAGTATAGAGGTTATAAACAATTCCTTCCAATGCGGCTCTGATCATGTGTGCTCTGGTATGGATTCTAGTCAAACCAAAGAATGATCCCCGCGCGTTGGCGTTCCAGATTGGAGCTCTTTCCCCACCAAGGTAGGGGTGGAAGATCAAGCCATCTGAACCAGCATTAATCTTTGAAGCAATCTTAGTTAGGATTTCATATGCACTCACACCCATTTGTTCAGCAGTTACTTTTTCAGGGGCACAGAGTTGATCACGGACCCACTTGAAGACGCTTCCACCATTGTTAACGGGACCACCAATGACCCACATTCCCTTAGTGAGGTAGTAACAAAAGACCCGTCCCTTTTTATCCGTCTTAGGCTTGTCAGACATGATTCGAACAGCACCTGAGGTTCCAATCGTAACGGCTTCGACACCGGGTTGAATGGCGTTGACCCCGAGGTTTGCTAATGGACCATCAGATGATCCAATGACGAACGGCGTACTTGGATCTAGGTTAAGTAGTTTGGCAGTGGTTGGGTGTAAGCCCGTTAGTTGGTAAGTGGTATCAACTAGTTCTGGTAATTGGTCACGACTAACCCCAGTTAATTTAAGTGCATCTTCATCCCAATCGAGGGTGTAGATGTTAAACATCCCAGTAGCATTGGCGATTGAGTAGTCTTCCTTTAAAACGCCAAAGAAACGATGCAAGATGTATTCCTTGATACCGATGTACCAGCGAGCTTGATTATAAATATCCTGATGGTCATGTTTGAGCCAAAGAATTTTAGATAGTGGGGTCATTGGATGGATTGGCGTCCCGGTGGCTTCATATAGCTTTTGGCCCATATCGCTTTGCTTAAGTTCTTGGGCGTATTTATAAGCACGGTTATCGCCCCAAGTGATGGCACGCGTCAATGGCTTGTATTCATCATCTAAGACGATCAAACTATGCATGGCACATGAGAACGAAACGCCCTTGATAGTATCTTTTTCTTGATCGACCATTGCGGTTAACTTTCGAATCCCCCTGACGGTGGCACCTAGGATTTCATCTGGATCTTCTTCCGACATATCGGGCGTATCTTGGTACATTGGATAGCCGTTATTTTGGAGACCAGCAATTTGACCGTTTTCATCATATAAAATGACCTTTGCACTTGTGGTTCCAATATCTACACCAATAATATAGTTCATTTTGTTACCTCATCTCTTTATTTTTGTTTTATAAAAATAATGGTTAATGTCGTTTATATTATATGAAATCAATTATACACCTTCAAGCAATAGCCGTATTAAATTCGATTATCAGATATTTGTAATGTATAATTGATATATTAATGAAATTGGAATGATTATTTTGAATAATAATAGTAATTCTAGGGTGGCCCGATTTACTAAGTTACGGCGGATTAGCCGAATCCGCAGTTTTTTTAAATTGATAATTTTGATGGGGCTTATTTTTTTATCGTTGATGGGAATGAATTGGTATCAACATTATCAAAATCGCAAATTAAATAGCTACCCAATTCGTGGGGTGACCATTAGCCAACAAAATAGTCATGTTGATTTTATTTCATTGGCTAACATTGGTGAAAAATTTGTGTATATTCGTGCTAGTCAAGGTTCGATCTATACTGATGACGACTTTGCTGATAATTATCAACGTTCCCAAGGATCCGATTTAAAAGTGGGCGTTTATCATTCGTTTAGTTTTAGCAGTAGCGCTAAGAATCAGTTTGCTAATTTTAGTTCTGAAGTAGGAAATAATGTTGGAATCCTGCCAATTGCAATTCAAATCAACACGAATGAAGCGGAATTGAATCACCAGCAAATAACATCAGTGCGTAAATTTATTGGTTTAGTGCAAAAGCGTTATGATCGGCGCGTCGTAATTTGGACGACCAATAAGATCTATCAGCAAGTTAAGTTTGGTAAACAGCTATGCTTATTCTGGTCGCTCAATAATAGCTTAGAACATAATCAGATCGCATTGAAAACATACAATGCGAATCAAACGTTAAAAAATGATGGACAAAATCAACAATTCATTCAATCGGTATTTAGCGGGAATAAGCGACAATGGTTGAATTACATTCGGCCGCATTTATTAAAAAATGGGGGAATCACAATTGAAAACTAACTTTGCACAACATTTTAAACAACTCAGTTTTGATCATTTAACACCGATTCAAGATCAGGTATATCAACCAATCATAGATGGAAAATCAGTATTAGGACTATCCCCAACTGGATCAGGTAAAACGGTTGCTTTTACCATTCCGATCGTTGAAAAATTGACCCCAGGTGCTGGGACTCAAGTGTTGGTATTAGAACCATCACAAGAATTAGCAATGCAAATCACTTCTGTAATAAGGGATTGGGCAAAATTGAACGATGCGAAGGTATTAGCGCTAACTGGTGGCGCAAACGTAAAGCGACAAATTGAAAAATTAAAGAAGCGTCCTGAAATAGTAGTTGGTACGCCAGGAAGGGTCTTAAACTTACTGGATGAACATAAGCTAAAGCTACACCATTTACAAACTGTGGTAATAGACGAAGCTGATGATTTATTGCAAGACACGACTTTATCCTCGGTGAGGTCAATTATTAATCAGGGGCCATCCGACGTTCAATTAACGTTCTTTTCGGCAACTGATACCGAAATTCTGCATTCCCTAAAACAATGGTTCAACGTTGAACCAGAATTGATTGACGTTCGATCGATCGACCATAGCTCAGGTGAAGTCAAACATCGGCTATTGAACGTTTCGCGTGGTAATCGCAACCAAATGTTGAATCGCTTACTTCATATTAATGGCTTCAAAGCACTGGTATTCTTCGATCAACTATTGGATTTAAACAGAGCTTACAGTTTTTTTAGACATAATCACATAACTAATGTTGCTTCTTTAACTAGTAATATGAATCAAATGCAACGACAAAAAGCGATTTCAGGATTTCGAAAGGGCCACTATAAATTATTGCTTACTACTGATGTTGCGGCGCGGGGGTTGGATATTGTTAAATTACCAGCCGTGGTGAATTTTGATCTGCCTAAGGAAGCTAATCAATACGTCCATCGGGTCGGCAGAACCGGGCGGATGGGTGAACCCGGTCTAGTAGTTAATTTTGGGAATGATCATGATTTTAGAGATTTAAAAAGGTTGATCGTGGACAACGGCTATGATTTACGGCCAACGTTTTTCTATCAAAATAATCTAGTTGATAAAGTCAGTACTAAAAAGCCGCACTCTTCTGCACCAAAGATTGAACCGACAGCTTCAAAACCAGCTTCTAATGTTGAGCAATCCGCAGCAAGCATTCAAACTAATGAAGAAAAGCCACAAAGAAAGCCGCGTAAAAAGTCAGCCCCTAAGTCGGACAAACCATTAAAAGCAACTAAAAAGCAGCTCAAACATCGTAATAAAAAACATTTAAAGAATAAGGGCATGCGAAAAAAATGGCGTGATGCTGACAAATAACCCCCTTTACTTTACATTGTAAAGATGAGAGAATTAAGAGTGTTGTGGCCCCATAGCACAACAGGATAGGGCACCCGCCTCCTAAGCGGATGATCCCGGTTCGAGTCCGGGTGGGGTCATTTGTAACAAATCGACTAAAAAATTTACACAAAATTTACAAAAATCAGATATTATATTTACATTGCCTTGTTAGAATGAACTTGTTAAATAAATAAAGGACTTTCAGGGAGGCTCTTTTAATGCTTAGTATGAAAAAAGCGTTATCATTTGTAACAATTTTAGGTGTATCTGGTGTATTACTTGCAGGATGTGGAAGCAAGTCATCAAACAGTGGTTCTAGTTCATCAAGTTCAAGTACCAAAATTACTGCTGTTGGTTCAACTGCTTTACAACCACTTGTAGAACAAGCAGCTACTGATTTCCAAAGTGCTAATTCAGGTGCAAGTATCACCGTTCAAGGTGGTGGTTCAGGTACTGGTTTAAGCCAAGTACAACAAAAGGCTGTTCAAATTGGTAATTCTGATATTTTTGCTGAAAAGCAATCAGGTATTAAGGCTAGCGAATTAAAGGATCACCAAGTTGCAGTTGTTGGTATGGCTCCAGTTGTTAACAAGGATGCCGGCGTTAAGAACGTTACCATGGATCAATTAAAGCAAATCTTTACTGGTAAGATCACTAACTGGAAACAAGTTGGTGGTAAGGACGAAAAGATTAGCGTTGTTAACCGTGCTAAGGGTAGTGGTACTCGTGCTACATTCGAACAAGCTGTTCTAGGTGGCGCAACTGCTGTTAAGGCTCAAGAACAAGACTCAAATGGTACTGTTCAAAAGATCGTTTCAACAACTCCTGGTGCTGTTAGTTACCTTGCATTCTCATTCTTAAATGACAAGTTACAAGCACTTTCAATTGACAATGTTAAGCCAACTGATGAAAACGTTGAAACTAACAAGTGGAAGATCTGGTCATACGAACACATGTACACTCCAGCTACTCCAAACAAGGAAGCTGAAAAGTTCATCAAGTACATCCAATCTGACAAGGTTCAAAACGGATTAGTTAAGAAACTTGGTTACATCAGTATCTCAAACATGAAGGTTACTAAGGATGCTGACAACAAAGTTACTAACAAGTAATTAAAAACAATTTATTAATAGAGGGACTGGAGGAGTACGTTTAGTACCGCTATCCAGTTCTTTCTATTTTACGGGGGATTAGATTAAATGGATCAAATCAAAGCAAAGTTGATGAAGCCTTCTAAGGAAACGAAACAAGAAACGGTTGGTAAGGTCATCAGTTATACTTGTATTGTTGCAATTATGCTTTTAGTTTTATTGGTTTTGTATTTTATTATTTCATTCGGGATGTCTACTTTTACTAAAAACAATGTAAATTTATGGTCGTTTCTTTCAGGAACTAACTGGAGTCCAGGCCAAGTAGATGCCCATGGTAATCCTGAAGTAGGGGCTCTCCCAATGATTGTTACATCTTTTGCAGTTACAGTTTTATCAGCATTAGTTGCGACTCCATTTGCGATTGCGGTTTCGTTATTTATGACGATCATTGCTCCTAAACATGGAAAAGGGTTCCTACAAGCAATCATTGAATTATTGGTCGGAATTCCATCAGTTGTTTATGGTTACATTGGTTTAACCTTAGTCGTTCCTTTCATTCGTGGAATCTATGGCGGAACTGGTTTTGGGATTCTATCAGGAACCATCGTGTTATTTGTAATGGTATTACCAACCATTACTTCTTTGACTGTTGATAGCTTAAAGGCTGTGCCACGTTACTACCTTGAAGCATCACTTGCCTTAGGAGCAACTCGTTGGCAAACAATTTACAAAGTGATTTTAAGAGCTGCAACACCAGGAATCTTAACTGCGATTATTTTTGGGATGGCACGGGCGTTTGGTGAAGCCTTAGCCGTTCAAATGGTTATTGGTAATGCTACCTTAATGCCAAAGAGTTTGTTAACTCCAGCCGCAACTTTGACTAGTCAATTAACTACTGGAATTGGTAATACTGTTATGGGATCATTACCAAATAATGCCCTTTGGTCATTAGCATTAATCCTATTACTAATGTCACTTGTATTTAACATCGCCGTTAAATTCGTTGGTTCGAAGGGAGACTTGAATAAATAATGAATCCGAAAATTGCCAATAAAATTGCAGACGCTGTTATTTACTTATTAGTAGCAGTCGTTGTTGTCATCTTAGCTTTACTGATCGGTTTTATCTTGATTACTGGAGTGCCTCATATTTCATGGCATTTCTTAACCTCTGTTTCACAATCATTTTCTGCTGGTGGGGGAATTAGAGACCAATTATTTAATTCCATTTACCTATTGATCTTAACCTTGATTATTTCATTTCCAATTGCGTTAGGTTCAGGGATTTACTTAGCTGAATACGCACCTAAGAATTGGTTTACAAACTTGATTCAAACATCAATTGAAGTATTAAGTTCGCTACCTTCAATCATTGTTGGTTTATTCTGTTACTTGCTTTTTGTTATTGAATTCCAATTAGGTTTCTCAATTCTATCTGGTGCAATTGCATTAACGTTCTTCAATTTACCTTTATTAACTAGAAGTATCCAAGAATCATTAGAATCCGTTCCTGACTTACAAAGACAAGCTGGTGCATCACTAGGCCTTTCAAGATGGAAAACCATCACTGGAATTATTTTCCCAATTGCCATCCCTGGAATTATTACTGGGATCATTCTTAGTGCTGGACGGGTGTTTGGTGAAGCTGCTGCTTTAATTTATACCGCTGGTGAAAGTGCTCCAGTAATTAGCTATACAGATTTTAATCCATTTGATACTGCTAGTTTCTTAAACCCAATGCGGCCAGCTGAAACATTAGCTGTTCACATTTGGAAAGTTAATACAGAAGGGGTTACTCCTGATGCTGCTCAAATTTCAAGTGGCTCTTCTGCGGTCTTGATTATTGTTATCTTGATTTTTAACTTAGGTGCTCACTACATTGGTAAGCGACTCTATGATAAAATGACTGCTAGTAAGTAATCTGTGAAGGAGAAATAATTGTGGCTTTTAAAAACTATGATTTTAATGATACCTACTTCGCTTCTTTCGATGAGGAAAAAGCGTTAGTAACCAAAGATATTCAAGTTTATTATGGTGATAACCATGCTTTTCATGATGGGAATTTATCATTTTCTAGAAATAAAATTACCGCTTTGATCGGTGCTTCTGGTTCTGGGAAGTCCACTTATTTAAGGTGTTTAAATCGAATGAATGACGATGTTGCACGTGTGACTGGGCAAATCCTTTATCGGGGTATGGATATCAATACCTCAGATGTTAACGTTTATGAGGTTAGAAGCCATATTGGAATGGTATTCCAAAGACCAAACCCATTTGCTAAATCAATTCGTGAAAACATTACATTTGCTTTAAAACAACATGGTCTTAAGGATAAGTCCGAATTAGATAAGCGGGTCGAGGAAAGTTTAAAGGGCGCATCGCTTTGGGATGAAGTTAAGGATCGTCTTGATAAAAGTGCGCTTTCCCTTTCTGGTGGTCAAGCTCAAAGACTATGTATTGCAAGAGCGATTGCAATGAAGCCAGACATCTTGTTAATGGATGAACCTGCGAGTGCATTGGATCCAATTTCAACTAAAAATATTGAAAACACTTTGAATCAATTGAAGAAGGATTATACGATCATCATTGTGACTCACAATATGCAACAAGCTTCTCGGATCAGTGACTATACTTCATTCTTCCATTTAGGCCATGCGCTTGAATTCGATAAGACTGAAAGAATATTTACTAATCCACACGTTAAAGCAACTGAAGATTATATTTCTGGTAACTTCGGTTAAAATGGGGGTAGCACAATGACAGATAAAATTATCACATCAGAAAATGTTCGCCTCTATTACGGAGAAAAAGAGGCTTTGCATGGAGTAAATTTAGATTTTAAAAAGAATGAAATTACTGCTTTGATTGGACCATCTGGTTCTGGAAAATCAACTTATTTAAGATGTTTAAATCGAATTAACGATTTGCTTCCAGATGTAACCGTTACTGGTAGTATTAAGTTAGATACCAAAGACATCTATGCACCAGATGTTGATATTACCGAATTAAGAAAAAAAGTTGGAATGGTGTTTCAACAACCCAATCCTTTTCCATTTTCTGTTTACGAAAACGTTGCTTATGGTGTAAAATTAGCAGGACGGAGTAAAGTTTCTAAGGATGAAATGGACAAAATTGTAGAGGACAGCTTGAAAAAAGCTGCTGTTTGGGATGAAGTAAAGGATAATTTAAATGATAGTGCACTATCATTCTCTGGTGGTCAACAACAAAGAATTTGTATTGCACGGGTATTAGCTGTTAAACCTGAAATTATTCTTTTAGATGAACCAACCAGTGCGCTTGATCCTATCTCTAGTTATGCGATTGAAAATACTTTACTAAAGATTAAAGAGGACTATACTATTATTATTGTTACTCATAATATGCAGCAAGCATCTCGTATCTCGGATCAAACTGCATTCTTACTAGATGGAAATCTAGTTGAAGCTGGCCCTACTAAAGAAATTTTCATTAATCCAAAGGAAAAGGAAACCAATGATTACCTTAATGGTAAGTTTGGATAAGGGGGAAATATAATGCACGACGAATTTTTAGAAGAACTTAAAGAGTTACAAACTACTTTCATGAACATGGGGATTAACGTTAGTGAACAAATTTATCAAGCCTCAACTACTTTCATGAACCACGATAAGTCCAGAGCTAAGTTAATTGTTAACGATGATTCTCAAGTTAACACCGAAGAAGTAGATCTTGAAAAGGAAGCATTGAACTTAATTGCTTTACAACAACCGGTAGCGGCTTACTTTAGACAAATTATTTGTATTTTAAAGGCAAGTTCTGATTTGGAAAGAATTGGTGACCACGCTAGTTCAATTGCCCAAGAAACCCTTCGGATGAAGAAAAAACAAAAATTATCTGATGTTGACGATATTATTTCGAAGATGACTTTAAAGATTAGAGAAATGCTTGAAGCAACTCTTGATGCTTACCTTCATGAAAATGAATCAGCAGCTAAATTGATTGCTCAAGATGACCTAACAATTGATAAATATTTTGTTGAATCTCGTAATTTAATTATTGCTGAAATTGAAAAGGATACTAAGAAAATTCCTTCCGCAGCTAGTTATTTATTAGTTGTTCGTTTACTTGAAAGAATCGGAGATCACATTGTCAATCTTGACGAATGGGTTGTATATAATCATTCTGGTAAGCTAGTGGAATTAAATCCAGGAAAAATTGAACCTGATTTAATCAAAAATGAATTAAAGACCGAAAAAGAAGAGGTTGATAATTCTAATTTAAAAGAAGCAAAGGAATCAGAAGATAGTTCATCCAAGTAATGATTAAAAACGATTTAATATTCATTTTTAATTAATTTAACTTTGGGGTGGAAGAATGAACACGATTTTGTTAGTTACAAATCATTTGAAATTAGCGATGAAAATCAATGCGGCTGGTAATAGTCGTGGCTTTTTCATCAATAATTTTACGAATATTTCAGACATTGATAGCTATCTTAATAGCTCTAAAATTGTTGGAATTGTTTGGGATTTAGATTTGACAAAAACATTCAAGGATTCATTGCGAGCATTAAAATCAGTTCGTGAAAATTTTAATGGACCAATGATTACAATTGAGAAAAAGTATAGTGCTGAGCATGAGCAAGCAATTTTTGAGGCACATTTTGATGATTATATTGTCGACCCAGAAGAAGGGATTGGCATTATTTTAAGAATTGAACAGCGTAATTGGGTCTATAATCGTATTAACAATGATAGCGACAATTCTAAAACTAGTAAACACACTAATTTGATTAAGTACAAGCATTTCACTGTTGATTTAAAACATTTTCAAGTTCAGTATTATGATGATAATATGAAGCTAACCCCCAAAGAATTTTACTTAATGAACTATTTGATTCGCCATAGCGGAATGGTTTTAAGTCGAGAGAAAATATACAACGGAGTGTGGGGATCTGAGCAAGATGAATTTTCCTACATTTCGTCTAGAATTGTTGATATGCATATTAGCCATTTACGAGATAAGTTAAAAACGTTAGCTAATGATGAGGCTAAAATAAAGACCATTCGTGGTTTTGGATATCAATTTGAATAAAGATAAAAAAGAACGTCTTTCAGGCACTTAGAGACGTTCTTTTTTATTGAAAATTGAATGAATAAAGGGCATTGTTCTACCTCTAATATGCTGCCTTGTAAAACTTGTTTATACGCATTTAACCATCGCTAAATCATTACAATTCTGTTATATTTGGCCAAAATAAAGCCCCCATATACTGAACATTTTCTGTTCAACGTATGGGGGCTTTATTTTTGTTTTATATAAATGCGGTCACAGTAGCCGAGATTAGAATTAGAATTAAACCAATTACCGTAACGATCATTTCTTTATTAGTTTTCCTTTGGTTTAAGAAGAAGATTCCAGTAATCGTTGCTACGATCACCGAAGTTTGCGAAAGCACAAATCCAGTTGCTAAACCATTCATATCGGGTTGAGCAGATACTAAGTAAGTAAGTGCAGCGAATCCAAAGAAAAATCCCGCAAAGATTTGCATGTATGATACTTTTTCTTTGAATACATTTTCTTTTTTAATCGTAAATAGGTTGTAGATAACAGCACCAATAACCATTCCGATTGCTTGTGGTAAAAAGGCGTGGACCCCATCAATATGAGCGGCTTGGGGAGCTGCTGAATATGACCAATAGCCGAACACCCCAATTATAAGTAGGATGGTTGCCTTACCTAATTGTGATGAACCTGCCTTATCATTTTTTTCCTGCCAAGAAGTCATAATTGCACCAATAATAATAACGATTAATGCGACAATTCCAATTATTTTTTGATTTATGGTACTCCAATTGCCTAATGCAAAGACACCCCAAAGCGATGTTACGATTAATTGTAAAGCAGTAGTGATCGGCATCGTTCTTGATGAACCGATTAGTTGATACGACTTGAAAGCTAATACTTGACCAAAATCCCAACCAATCCCTGATAGCATTGCTAGAATAAAGGCACCACCTGTTGGAATTTGCAATTGTCTAACTACCGCAAATAGGATTGCTAAGCACAGGGTTCCAATCGTAGTTCCTAAAATTTGGTTATTTGGCTTTCCACCAATTTTAGATGCAATCGTCGGAAATAATCCCCACCCAAATAGTGGTCCTAATCCAATTAATAATGCAACTGTATTCACATTCATTCCTCCTAAGCAACAAATTATTTAACTAATCTATTCTACATTAATTTAAAAAAATATTCTATCTTTTTCTAAAAACGGCAAACTTAGACCAAACGTAGTTAAATACAATTACAAATACTTCTCCAATTACCTTCATGATTAGTGTGGAGACCCCTAAATAGACATGCCCAATTGAAATAATGACATCTTCCATGATAATTGATCCAAATCGACCGGGAACGAATATCCCTAGTTCTTTTAGGTAGTTTTTCATTCCAGAGCTTTTAGAGTGAAAAACGAACTTACGGTTAGTAACAAAGGCAAAAATGGTACAAATGATTCCGACGAGGGTATTGTAAAAATTAAGCCAAAATTCAGAACCATTAATTTGTTCACCAGTAATCGGTGCCTTAGTTAGGATGAAAAAGAGAATGTAGTTTAAAACGGTTGTTAATACACCCCAAAATAAGTAGTCAATTGCTTCTTTATTTTTAATATATATTTTTTTGAACATAATTACTTCTTTTCTTTCACAATGTATTTTGGTCGATCCTTTGTTTCCAAATAGATCTTACCAATGTAGTTACCAACTAGACCGAGACAGAATAGTTGAATGCCGCCAATTAATAGGATCACGGATACCATTGATGGCCAACCAGCAACTGATCCACCAAAGAATAGCGCTCTAATGATCACAAATAAAAGGCCCATAATTGAAACAAAACATGAAAACAATCCGATAAAGGTTGATAGCTTCAACGGTGCATCTGAAAAATCAACGATTCCTTCTAGTGAATAGTTAATTAGTTGGTACATTGACCAATGGGTTTTGCCAGCAGCTCTGGGGACGCCATCGTATTCCAGGTATTTAGTTTTAAAACCGACCCAACTAAAAATTCCCTTCGTAAAACGATTATATTCTGTTAATTTCAAGACGCTGTCGACATATTGACGGGTCATTAAACGATAGTCCCTTACGTTGGGCTTAATATTAACAGCAGAAATCCAGTTGATTACCTTATAAAAGCTAGAGGATAAAAAGGCTCTAATTGGATTTTGTTTTCTTGATTTTTGAACACAGCCGATGCAATCGTAGTCCTCAGTATTAATTATTTTTAGCATTTTGGGTAATAAAGCAGGTGGATCTTGCAAATCAACATCCATAATCGCAATATATTTACCCTTTACATTTTGCAACCCCGCTGCCATTGCTGATTCCTTACCAAAATTCCTAGAAAAGGAAATATAATGAACGGTATCTGGATGGTTAATTTGGAGGTTTTTAATTTCATTTAACGTATTATCCGATGAGCCGTCATCAATAAATAAATAGTAGGGTTCGTATAGTTTGTTTTTTTGATTCATTTTTTGGAAAACCTGATCCGTTGTCTCAAAGAATAGTTTGATGGACTCTTCTTCGTTGTAACAAGGTACGATTAATCCGATTAATTCCATGTTGATTACTCCCTTAAGTGTATCAATTTACTGTTTTTCATTTTATCATACTAGGTAAATAAAAAATTGTAATCGGTTAATATTTTACAAAATCTACAATGATAAAATATTTTGTTATAATTAAAGTTAAGCATAAAATTTAGTGGAGGTTATATTATGAATACCCCGATCAAAGTAATGACGATTTTTGGGACTCGACCAGAAGCAATTAAAATGGCTCCCATTATCCTAGCGATGAAAAAACGACCAGCGCAATTTAAACCGATTACCGTTGTATCAGCCCAGCATCGTGAAATGTTAGACCAAGTCCTAAGCGTTTTTAAAATTAAACCTGATTATGATTTGAATGTAATGAAACCAAATCAAACCCTAAGTGGAATTACGACTTCTGTAATTAATGGGTTGGATTCAATCATTGATGATACTGCCCCTGATATTATTTTAGTTCATGGTGATACAACAACGACCTTTGCTGCAGCAGTCAGTAGTTTTTATCACCAAATTCCCCTTGGCCATGTTGAAGCAGGGCTACGCACATGGGATAAGTATTCTCCATATCCTGAGGAAATGAATCGTCAAATGACAGATGTATTAGCGGATTTATATTTTGCACCGACCCAGTTAAGTCGGGATAATCTATTAAGGGAACATCATGACGCACAAAATATTTTTGTTACTGGGAATACTGCAATTGATGCCTTAGAACAAACTGTAAGTGCTAATTATAAACATTCTGTATTATCTAAGATTGATACGAAACACCGTATTATTTTGTTAACGATGCATCGGCGTGAGAATCATGGTGAACCAATGCGGAGGACTTTTAATGCGATTAAGGATGAATTAGATCAGCATCCAGATGTAGAAGTTGTATACCCAGTGCACTTAAGTCCAGTGGTGCAAAAAGTGGCTCATGAGTGTTTTGATGGGGATCCACGAGTTCATTTAATTGAACCGCTGGGGGTAGTTGACTTCCATAATATGGCTGCAAAAAGTTATTTTATTATGACTGACTCAGGTGGAGTCCAAGAAGAAGCACCATCATTAGGGAAACCAGTGTTAGTATTACGGGATGAAACTGAAAGACCAGAAGGCGTGGATGCTGGTACCCTTAAATTAGTGGGGACCAACACCAAGTTGATTAAACAGGGGATTGAATTATTATTAGATGATCCGATTGCATATCAAAAGATGGCTGATGCTAAGAACCCTTATGGGGATGGTAAGGCATCAACTAGGATTTTGGATGCAATTCAAGCTAATTTAGGGCGGGTGACACATCATGCTTAATCGTATACCAACTAAATTAAGAAGAATTGTAAGCGTATTTATTAATCACTATCAAGCAGCTAACGTTTCTGATTCTGCAGTTGTAATTGCCTATTATTTATTGTTATCAATTTTTCCATTATTATTTATTATTGGTAGTATTCTTAGTTTTTCTGGAATTGATAGTGGTTCAATTTTAAATTATCTCCATCCACTTCTGCCCCCTCAAGTAAATCAAACGCTGGGTCCCATTATAAGCACGGCCCTTAATGGTGGGGGCAAACAACTTTCGGTCGGAATTATCATTACGATTTGGTCCTCAAGTCGGGTAACCGCTGCTTTAAAACGGACGTTTGATAGTGCATATGGGGTTAAAAATAATCACGGAGCGTTAATCACCAGAATTTTTTCGTTTATGTGGATGATCTTAATGTTCGTTGCAATTACGGTAACGCTAGTATTCTTCAGTTTTGGTAATAAGTATATCTTATCGATTTTGAAGGTGCCGACAATCATCTATCAATTAATTGACGACGTTAGGATTCCAGTCTCGTTAGGAATTCTTTTCTTAATATTGATGTTTGTTTACTATGTCATTCCAGCGGCATCCACTAAGTTTAGGTACGTTTGGATTGGTTCATTGGTAGTTACGGTTGGGATTTTAGTTTTATCCCAAGGATTTTCAATTTACTTAACCTACTTTTCGAAGGGCTTTTCAACTTATAAGGCCTTAGGAACGTTTATTATTTTAATGTTTTGGTTATACTTCATTGGAATATTAATTTTATTTGGCGCCGTAGTAAATGCTTCAATTCAGGAACTAAAAGAGGGTAAAATCAAGGCTAAATCTATAAAAGAGCGAATAAAAAAAGTCACAGAACAATGATAGTTCAGTGACTTATGATTATTGATTAGCAGATTTGACTAGCTGGGCTGCAAAGTGATCAAGGGTTTTGATATCATCACCCTCTGGTTCAAGATTGATTTTAACATTATCAGCCCCTTGTGTTGCATTTGCCTGTTTGAATGCATCACTAAATGAATCGACTGCGACGTTATAAAATTCCTCGTAGTATTCATCTCCTGATCCAGCGACTCCATAAACCTTGCCATTTAAGTCTAGTTCTTTTAAGTCGTCAAAAAAGTCGAGTCCTTCTTCTGGTAAGTGTCCTTCATCATAAGTATATGGGCAAACCACACAAATATCAGCTTTTAAAAATTCGGCAGCATCAGTTTGAGAAATTTCTGTTTCAATAACTTCAACCCCTAGGTCTTCAAGGCCCTCAGTGACGATGTCAGCAACATCTTCATTATTTCCGGTAATTGTAGCAAAAACAACGTGCGCTTTCATTATAATAATCTTTCCCTTCATAAATTCTTAATTAAAATATTAGCGTATATTAGTATTAAAAACAATAGGAGGCCGCTTGAATGCAATCCAAAATTACTAAAATTACCGCCCAAAAAAGAAAGGGTCGTTTTAATGTTTTCATTGATGGTCACTATGCTTTTCCAGTTAGTGAAAATGTTTTAATTCAGTTTCAGCTGGTTAAGGATATGGAGATTGATGAGACGTTGGAAAAACAGCTCGTTGCAGCTGAACACGTTGATAAGATTTATCAAAAAGCAATTAATTATATTGCTAGTCAATTAAGGACAGAAAGTGAAGTTATCAATAAATTAGAGACTGAAACCGATGATTCAGATATAATAGAATTAGTTATTCAAAAATTAAAGGATAACTTACTTTTGAACGATCAAAACTATGCTAACAGCTATGTGCGCAGTGAGGTTCGGATTATGGATAAGGGGCCCGTTTCAATTATCCAACACCTAAAGCAAAAGGGGATTAGTGATGTTATCGCTCAAAGTGCGGTATCAAATTATTATTCATTTGAAGACCAATTAGCAAATGGCCTCCATCAAGCTCAAAAAATGTTTAAAAGATATCGAAACGATTCATTTAAACAGGCAATGATGAAACTAAAAAATGGTTTAGCTAGAAAGGGCTATTCATTTGATCTGATTAGTGAAATTATCCAAACTGCCAATTTTAAGCCTGATTTAGATAATCAATCTTTAGTATTAGAAAAACAATTTCAAAAGGTTTGTCATCGTTATCGAGGATTAAGTCCTCAAGATAAAAAATTTAAAATTAAGCAATTTTTATATCGAAAAGGATTTCAAATTGATGATATTGATAGATTAATTGATAATCAATTAAGTTAAAGGAGCACTATGAATTATGAATGACCACTTTAAAAGATCAAAAATATTATTTTGGTCATTAGAAATATTGATTGTAGTTGCAATTATTTATTTCTGTAATAAAATTAGCTTTATCTTTTCGCCAGTTGGAATTTTTATTTCCACTGTATTTGTTCCAATATTAGTTGCTGGTGCGCTATTCTACATGTTAAATCCAATTGTTGAACTATTAATGAAAATTCATTATAAACGGTTTAGGGTCAGTAGGACCATCGCAGTTTCAATTATTTTTATTGCCTTTTTAGGGGCTTTAATTTATATTGGAGTTTCCTTTATTCCACGAATTTTCACTCAGGTGACGACTTTATTTTATCATTTACCCGATGTAACTGACTCTACTGAAAAAACAATTGAAAATATTACTAACCATGGTTGGTTAAAGAATGTTGATGTAACCGATTATATTAATCAGTTCCAAAGTTATTTAACTAACTACACGCAAAATATTTTGGGTAGTGTTACAACCAGTTTAGGGAACGTCATTTCAATGGCTACTAGCGTAGTGATCGTGGTAATTACGGTTCCTGTAATCTTATTTTATATGTTAAAAGATGGTCATAAGCTAATGCCAACGATTAAAAAAATGATTCCAGAAGATCATCAAAAGCAAACGTTGGTGTTATTGGGGAAAATGAATGAAACGATTGCCCGTTATATTGGTGGTCAGATGATTGAATGTCTTTTTGTGGGCATTTTTACCTCATTAGGGTATGTATTTATTGGGCAAAAGTATGCTCTTTTATTAGGGGTATTTGCTGGGGTATGTAATATTATTCCATACGTTGGTCCCTATATTGGAATTTTACCATCCTTGTTAGTTGCCTTTTCATATGACGTTTCACAAGTTATTTATGTAATAATTGTCGTATTGATCGTCCAACAATTAGATGGGAACTTAGTTTATCCCAATGTAATTGGAAAGAGTTTACGAATTCATCCCCTTACAATTATTGTTATTTTATTGGCTGCTGGTAATATTTCTGGATTGGTTGGGATGATTTTAGCAATCCCACTATATGCGGTTGTTAAAGTAGTTGTCCAATATTTATATAATATTTGGTTAATTCAACACAATTATGAGGCTAAAAATGATTTAAAACCATAATATCAGTTATGAGTGTGATAGAATGAAATTATTAACATTAATTAGGAGAATAAGATTAATATGAAAAAAGTAATTACTTATGGAACCTTTGATTTATTACACAAGGGGCATGTTAGATTATTAAAACGAGCTCGTGAGCTAGGTGACTACTTAATGGTTGGCCTTTCTAGTGATGAATTCAATGCCGAAAAGGGGAAAAAGGCATATACGTCCTTTGAGGATCGTAAATATGTTTTAGAAGCAATTCGCTATGTCGATAAGGTAGTTCCTGAAAGTGGCTGGGATCAAAAAATCAAAGATGTTCAGGAAAACAACATCGATGTGTTTGTGATGGGTGATGACTGGAAGGGTAAATTTGATTTCTTGAAGGAATATTGTGAAGTTGTTTACCTACCAAGAACTGAAGGAATCTCAACATCAAAAATTAAAAAGGATCTTGGAATTAAAGATTCTGATAATTGGAAAGCTTAATGTCAAAAGTCTATCTTGATTATCTAGGTAGGCTTTTTATTTCTGATTGCTAAATTGAATTATGTTAAAATTAATTGATGATTAAACTAGAAGGGATAAATATATGGTTAATGCATTAGATAAGAATGTCTCAAAACGAAGAACATTCGCAATTATTTCTCATCCGGATGCCGGGAAGACGACGATTACTGAACAGCTTTTGTTATATGGTGGTATCGTTCGTGAAGCTGGAACGGTTAAGGGAAAGAAAAGTGGTAATTTTGCTAAGTCTGATTGGATGGAAATTGAACAAAAACGGGGAATTTCAGTTACTAGTTCAGTAATGCAATTTGATTATCAGGGAAAAAGAATTAATATCTTGGATACTCCTGGGCATGAGGATTTCTCTGAGGATACCTATCGGACCCTAATGGCTGTTGATTCAGCTGTCATGGTAATTGATGCTGCCAAGGGGATCGAAGCACAGACTAAGAAGCTATTTAAGATCTGTAAAATGCGGGGGATTCCTATTTTTACCTTTATGAATAAGATGGATCGTGATAGTCGCGATCCAATGGAATTGATCAGTCAACTAGAAGATGTATTGGGGATTGAAGGATACCCAATGAATTGGCCGATTGGTTCTGGAAAGGTACTAAGAGGATTATATGATCGTTATAACAAGCGGGTCGCTCTTTATCGGCCCGAAGAAGATTCTGAAAAGTATTTACCATTGAACGATGATGGTGATTTAATGGTTGATAGTGATTTGCCAGATGATGAAGTTTATCAAGATGCCAAGACGAATATGGATTTGATTCAAGAGGCTGGAAATCAATTTGATATTGATAAGATCAAAAATGGTGATCAAACACCAGTTTTCTTTGGTTCTGCATTGGCTAATTTTGGAGTTGAAACATTCTTAAATGCCTATCTAGATTTCGCTCCCAAACCTGGTGAACACGAAAACACTATTGATGATGAGGAAATTGAACCAGACAATAGTAATTTCTCTGGCTTTATTTTTAAAATTCAAGCTAATATGAATCCTAGACACCGAGATCGAATTGCATTTGTCCGTGTTTGTTCGGGAGAATTTGATCGGGGAATGGATGTTGTATTACAAAGGACCGATAAAAAACTACGGTTATCGAACGTGACCGAATTTGTAGCCAATACTCGTGAAAACGTTGATAAAGCGGTTGCTGGTGACATTATCGGCCTTTATGATACTGGTAACTTTCAAATTGGTGACACAATTTTTACTGGAAAACAAGCAATTAAATTTCCACCATTACCACAATTTACGCCAGAGCTATTCATGCGGGTTTCTGCCAAAAACGTGATGAAGCAAAAGTCATTTCATAAGGGGATTCATCAATTAGTCCAAGAAGGGGCGGTTCAGCTCTATACCACTTATTCAACTGGTGATTATATTCTAGGTGCGGTTGGACAACTTCAATTTGAAGTATTTCAATTTAGAATGCAAAATGAATATAATTCAGAAGTGGTTATGGAGCCACTTGGGCATAAAATAGCCCGTTGGATCAAGCCTGATCAATTAGATGAAAAAATGTCATCCTCAAGAAATATATTGGTAAGAGATACCCATGATCAGCCATTATTTTTATTTGAAAATAGTTTTGCTGAACGCTGGTTCCACGATAAATATCCTGATGTTGAATTAATGTCTAAATTATAATCAAAAAAATAGATGCTATCCCAAAGGAATAGCATCTATTTTTTATTTAGCAGGCTTTACAGTGATTTCTTGTTTTTTGTCCAACGTAGCTGTTAGGTCTCTTGCATCTTGATGATCAAGGTAAAAGTCTGCGACTTGATCTTCAATTTGTTCTTGGATTAATCTTCTAAGTGGCCTTGCCCCCATTGCAGGGTTATATGCTAAGTCGACAATTTTATCCCTTACGCCATCGCTTACGCTAATATGAATGTTTTGTTGGGCTAACATCTTATTCATATTATTAAGCATTAAGCTTACGATTTGCTTTAGGTCGTCTTTAGAAAGGGGATTAAATTCAACAATATCATCGAACCGATTTAGGAATTCAGGTTTAAAGTAGTCACCCAAGTGATTTAGTGCAGAGTGTGATTTTCCAGATGCGCTAGCACCGAAACCAACATTGGCCTCTACTTTACCAGTTCCAGCATTACTAGTCATAATGATTACGGTGTCCTTGAATGAAACGGTACGCCCTTGTGAATCAGTTAACCTTCCATCATCTAGGATTTGTAAAAATGCATGTAAAACATCTGGATGGGCCTTTTCAATTTCATCAAATAGAATTAAGCTATATGGATTCCTTCTAACTTTTTCAGTTAGTTGGCCGGATTCATTATAGCCCACATAACCAGGCGCAGAACCAATTAGTTTAGAAATTGAATATGGTTCTCGGTATTCAGACATGTCAAATCTAATCATTGAATCCTCAGAACCAAATAACTCTTTTGCAAGTTGCTTAGCTAATTCGGTTTTACCAACACCGGTCGTTCCAACGAATAGGAAGGAGCCAATTGGTCGACCAGTCCCATTAAATCCAATCCGATTTCTTTTAATTGCTTTAGCAACCGTTTCGACGGCTGCATCTTGACCAATAATGCCAGCCTTTAAATCAGCACCAAGGTTTTTTAATTGCTGTTGTTCTTTTGACTGAAGGTCGCCAACTGGGATATTTGTGATTTCTTCAACGATTTTTTGAATATCACGAACAGTGACCTCTGGACGTTCAGAATTGGTATTTTGATTATTGTTCTTAGCCTCTTTAAATCTATTAGCTTCATCACGATAGTATGCAGCTTTTTCGTAGTCCTCTTGTTTTAGGGCCGCTTTTTTTTGTTCATCTGCATTTTTAATTTTCAGTTCAATTGTTTCTGGACTAGTAACATCAATTGTTAGATTCTTTCTTGATCCAGCTTCATCAATTAAATCGATGGCCTTATCAGGTAAGAATCTTCCTTGAATATATCGATCTGAGAGCTTTACAGCCGCCTTTAATGATTCTGCGGAATATTTAACGTGGTGATATGATTCATACTTATCCTTAATTCCCTCTAGGATTTTAACGGCTTCTTTTGGTTCGGGTTCTTGGACCATAACCGTTTGAAAACGTCTTGCCAATGCGGCATCTTTTTCAATGTTACGATATTCATTGAGCGTAGTTGCACCAATTAACTGAAATTCACCACGGGCTAATGCGGGCTTTAATACATTTCCTGCATCCATACCACCTTCGGCATTTCCTGCGCCCATAATTTCATGAATTTCATCAATGAATAAAATAATATTAGGGTTAGATTGGACTTCTTTAACTAGCGATTGCATCCGTTCTTCAAATTGTCCACGAAGGCTAGTTCCTTGGACGATTGAAACAATGTCTAAACTAATGATTTGCTTATCCTTTAATTTTTCAGGAACGTCGCCATTGGCAATCTTGATTGCTAAGCCCTCAACGACTGATGTTTTACCAACTCCAGCTTCCCCAATTAAAACGGGATTGTTCTTGGTTCTTCTATTAAGGATTTCAATGACACGCTTAGTTTCCTTGTCACGACCAATTGCAGGGTCATACTTGCCCTCTTTAGCTAGTTGGGTCATATTGATTCCAAATTTTGATAAAACGCCATCTTTATTTCCATTATTTCCATTATTACCGTTGTTACCATCATTACCATTGTTTTGTGGATTAGGATCAGGTTTATTGGCATCATTATTATTTTGCATTGAGCGGAAGATGTCGTTTAAATCTCCGAATCCAAATGGATCTTGTGCCATATTAGCGCCCCCATTTCCATCGTTTTGTAAAAGTTGATAGCAATTTTGACATAGGTCAACTCGCTGTCTATTGCCATTTCGATTTACATATAAGTGAATTGTTGCTTCATTTTTACGGCAGTTTTGACATAACATATTGCTACCCTCCATTGATTTGATTAGCCAGTTTGGTTTGACCTTTACTGACCATGTAGAGATATTATACAACTTAAACGGGACGATTCAAACAATTTGATTTTATAATAACTCATTTTTGAATTTTTGGAAATTCGGCCTTAGATTTAATATAATAGGTGTATAAATTGAAGGGGTGGATAGGTTGACTAAGGATTACGGTGAATTGTTAAAGCAATTGAAAAATGGTGAAATTGATAAAATTGAAGTTGATTCAAAATCTTTTATGGCTTTTCAGAGTGCCTTTATGGATTTTGAGAGTCGTAAAAGGGTCGTTGGGACAGCCTCTTTAGATGGAAAAGTAGTTTATCGATTTGATTCTGACAAATGAAGTACTGGTTAGGGAACGTTTTAAGTTAAAGTACTTCAGATATGTTATAATGAAAAAAAGAGAATTACTTATTGTTTTTTAATCAAATAGTAATTTAAACAAGGAGGATGAATAATGGAACAACGTCAATTTAAAATTATTGCTGAAACTGGGATTCACGCCAGACCTGCGACATTATTGGTTCAAGCAGCAAGTAAATATGCTTCTGACATCAACTTAGAATATGATGGTAAAAAGGTAAATCTAAAATCTATCATGGGGGTAATGTCCCTTGGGGTTGGCCAAAATGCAGCAATTGTTATTACGGCTGATGGTGATGATGAAAAGGATGCTTTAGATGATATTGCTGCCACCCTTAAAAAAGAGGGTTTATCTGACTAAAAATGCACAAAATAGAAGGAATTTCTGCAAGCGAAGGAATCTCAATAGCGAAAGCCTATAAAATCGTTGAGCCTGATTTATCATTTCAAGACACTATCGTTAGTGATAAAAATGCGGAAATTAATAGACTGCATGATGCATTAAGAGCATCAATTAATGAATTATCAATCATTAAGGATGACATTGTTGATAACCTTGGTAAAAACGAAGGAATGGTATTTGAATCACATATTCAAATGCTTTCTGACCCAGAGTTCATTAGTTCAATCGAGCAATTGATTTTAGATCAGGGTATCTGTGCCGAAAAGGCATTGGATGTTACTGCTAATAATTTTATTCATTTATTCAAATCAAATGTTACGAATGTTTGGATGAAAGCCCAAATCAAGGAAAGAACTAGCGATGTGATTGATATTAAAAGGCGGGTTTTAAGTCATCTATTGAACGTTAAGCTTCCCGACCTATCATTGGTAGATCGTCCAGTGATTATCGTTGCAAAGGATATTACCCCAAGTGATATTGCACAGTTAAATGGAAAATATGTTAAGGGGATCGTTGCTGAATTTGGTGCTCAAACATCACATTCATCAATTATGGCACGAACGCTAAAATTGCCAATGATTTTAAGGGCTAAGGGTGCTATTAAGGAAATTCGTAATGATGATGAATTAATTGTAGATGGACTATCTGGAACCATTGTAATTAATCCCACCCGCTTGCAAATGATTGACTATCATGAACGGATCAAGGCTTTTAATATTGAGTTAAAAAAACTGCAAAACTTTAAAGCTAAAATCACCATGACAGAAGACGATCGACACCTAAGCATCGAAGCCAATGTTGGTAGCGATAAGGATTTAAAAGCGGTTACCGATTCATCAGCTGAAGGAATCGGCCTTTATCGAACTGAATTTTTGTTTTTAGGGCACGACAATGTTCCGACCGAAGAAGAGCAGTTTGAAAGCTATCGAAAAGCAGTTTTCCATATGAAGGGCTTACCGATTATTTTTCGGACCTTAGATATTGGAAACGATAAGCAAATCGGTGGTGTAGACTTAGATAAGGAAACTAATCCTGCTTTGGGTCTACGGGGGCTTAGAATTAGCCTAAGGTCTGAAAAAATGTTTCGGACCCAGTTGAGAGCCTTAATTCGGGCATCTGGTTATGGTGAGATATCAATTATTTTCCCAATGGTTTCAACCGTTGATGAGTATCGACGGGCGCGTGATATTTATGATGAAGAACGACTGGCAATGCAAAAAGACGGGCAGAATATGGGAGTTGTAAATTTAGGAGTAATGATTGAAGTCCCATCTGCCGCACTGCTTGCTGATGAGTTTGCTAAGGAAGTTGATGTAGTTAGCATTGGGACGAATGATTTAGTGCAGTATTTAATGGCTGCAGATCGACTCGATGAACGGGTTTCCAATCTATATCAACAGTTGAATCCCGCGGTTTTGAGAACGTTAAAATATGCAATTGATGCGTTTCATGCTGAGGGTAAATCAGTTTCCATCTGCGGAGAAATGGCATCAAGTCGATTAGCCATTCCATTGTTAGTAGGGATGGGGGTTGATAGTTTCTCAATGAATAGCGAATCAATTCTAAGGACTCGTAAACTAATTAGCCAAATTGATTCTAAATACGCTAAAAAAGTTGTAGATGACGTAATTAATAATGCTGCTACTTCTGAAGAAGTAATCGATAAGTTAAATCAATTCTTAGATAAAATTTAACAACGGCGATCATAAAACAGTGCTATTCCCTTTAATATGGGCAGTAGCGCTTTTTTATTAATCAATGGTTGTTTGCAAACTATCTGGCAAAACAATATAATACTAATGATATAGCGGTTTAGAAAAGCATACTCATTTTAATTGAAGGGAAGTGGATAAAATTAATATAGGGATATTTACTGATACCTATTTTCCACAAGTAAGTGGAGTAGCTACTTCTATCAAAACGCTTAAAAGTCAACTAGAAAAAGATGGACATCAGGTCTACATATTTACGACTACGGACCCACATGTTGATAAAAATACGTATGAACGGAATATATTTAGATTTTCTAGTATTCCTTTTATTTCTTTTTCTGATCGACGAATTGCAATTCGGGGGTTATTTCAAGCCTACCAAATTGCCAAAAAGCTAAATTTAGATATTATTCACACCCAAACTGAATTTTCAATGGGGGTTATTGGTAAGTTCGTTGCAAAAAATTTAAAAATCCCATGTCTTCATACCTATCACACGATGTATGAAGATTATTTACATTACGTTGCAAATGGAAAACTGTTGAAACCAATCCATGTTAAGGAAGCAACTTTAGCATTCTGTCATAAAATGACGGGGGTAGTTGCACCTAGTAAGCGGGTTTTGGATACCCTAACTGCTTATGGGGTTAAAAGTCCAATTAGAGTAATCCCAACTGGAATTGATGTTGCTAAATATGATCAACTTGACCACCAAAATCTGAGGGCTAAATTTGGTTTTACCAATTCAACCCCCGTCTTGTTATCAGTTAGTAGGTTGGCGTTCGAAAAAAACATTAACGAATTGATCGATTCAATGCCTAAAATCATTAAATTAAAACCAGATGTTAAGCTAGTAATTGTTGGTGATGGGCCTGCGAAAGAATCACTTGTAGAACAAGTAAACCAATTGAATTTGAATGATAACGTTATTTTTGCTGGTGAAATTAATAACGATGACGTTAATCACTATTACCACATGGCCAATATATTTGTTTCGACATCTAACTCTGAATCGCAAGGACTAACTTACATTGAAGCAATGGCTGCTGGGGTAAAAGTAATTGTAGTTAAAAGTGCTTATACTGATGATCTATTAAATGATAAGTCATTGGGGATGACATTTTCTACAGAAGCTCAGTTCATATCTGACGTTTATGAGTACCTAAGTCATCCTGATAAGTACAAGTTGGTATCGGATGAATTACGGAAACAAAAATTGAATAGCATTTCCGCTGAAAATTTTGAACATCAAATTGTGCAATTTTATCGTAACTCACAGTTAGAATATGAAGAAAATATCGACAATTCAGCTGAAATTGATTATTAAAGGATGAATAGAATGCTAAAAATTAATATGTTTTCAACTGCTGATAAAGTAAAAGGCCAAGGGGTTGGTAGTGCTTATGATGAACTAATCGCAATGCTTAAAACCTATTTTCCTAATGAATTTGATATTCGGATTAACCAATGGACACGTGCTGATATTAGCCACTACCATACTATTAATCCGACTTTTTATTTATCTACATTTTTATGGGGGCGCGGTCGTAAAATCGGTTATGTTCATTTTTTACCAGAAACCCTTGATGGAAGCCTTAAGATGCCAAAACCAATTAAATATTTATTCTATAAGTATGTAATTGCTTTTTATAAGCGGATGGACCATATTGTAGTTGTTAATCCAATGTTTATTGATAAATTAACTAAATATGGAATTAGCAAGTCTAAAATTACTTATATTCCAAATTTTGTTAGTAAGGAAGAATTTTATCCGATTGAAAAGGAACAACAGTTAAAATTAAAAAAACAGTATGGGTTTGATCCAGATCAATTTATCGTTTTGGGAACCGGCCAGGTTCAAACAAGAAAGGGCATTCTAGATTTTGCTAAGTTGGCTGAAAAAAATCCACAAGTTCAATTTATTTGGGCTGGTGGCTTTTCATTCGGTCAAATTACTGATGGATACAAAGAATTGAAGCGAATTGTTGATAATCCACCACATAATTTAAAATTTCCTGGAATTGTTGATCGAAAAAAATTAGTTGATTTTTATAACTTATGTGACTTATTTTTATTACCTTCGTTTAATGAGCTTTTTCCAATGTCCGTTTTAGAAGCCTTCTCGTGTGGGAAACCAGTATTGTTGAGAAACCTGGATTTATATCGAGTGATTATTGATGGATACTATCAATCATTTAACGATTTTGATGAATTAAATCAACAGTTGAATCGATTGATTGGTAATGATACTGAGCTTATGAAAATGAGTGAACGCTCTTTGGAAGCATCTAAATATTATTCTGAAGATCACTTAGCTAAGATATGGGAATCATTTTATATTGAACAATCTAAAAGGGAGTAGTGTATGACAAGAAGAAATTTTTTATCACTAATGGGGATGTTTCTGATTGGAATCCTAATCTTTTGGTATTTTATAAGGGATGTTAACCTAAAATTATTAGTAGCTGATTTCTTTAACATCAATTGGTTTTGGATGGTAATTGCAACCCTCTGTATGTTCGCTTATTTTGGATTTGAATCATGGATTACGCATACCTTAGTCAAAGATCAAGGTGAAAGCCATTTTACGTTTAAAGATGCAGTTAGAATCCCTTTAGTAGAACAATTATTTAATGGGATTACACCATTTTCTTCTGGTGGTCAACCAGCCCAATTGGTTGTGATGATTCAAACTGGAATTGATGGTGGTAGAGCGAGTTCTGTTCTTTTGATGAAGTTTGTTGTCTATCAAGCAATGATTGTTGTTAATTTCATATTTAGTTTGTTGATCGGATTTCATTACATTGCTGAAAAATTACAATATTTATCGTTATTTGTATTGTTTGGGTTTATAATTCATTTGGTAGTAATCATTGTACTGCTAATGATAATGTATTGGCATGGCTTTACTAAGCGGTTTGTTAATACAATTATGAAACCGTTAAAGTTTTTTGTTAATTCTGAACGTTACGAAAAATGGCAATTAACGCTTAATCAGAAAATCGATAATTTTTATCAAGAAAGCGTTCGGATTGCTAAGCGGTGGAAATTATTATTTAAAATTGCATTGATTACATTTTTTCAATTATTACTTTACTATTTAGTTCCATATTTCATTATGCTTTCCTTGGGATATGATCAAGCGAATATTGTTATGATAGTTAGTTTACATGTCTTAATTGTTATGATTATTTCGCTATTTCCAATTCCAGGTGGTGCTGGTGGTGCCGAATATAGTTTTGAAATGCTGTTCAAAAGTTACATTGTTAACAGTAGTAAATTGGTATTAGCGTTAATTTTATGGCGCATTTTAACGTATTACCTTGGATTAATTTTGGGGGCAATTGCGTTATTTATTAAACCTGATAAGGTAAATGAAATTGGTTCCAAGAATGGTAAATAATATATTTATAACAATTTAGTGGGGGCACTATACAATGTCTAGTCATATGAAAAAAGGAAATCGATTCCTAAACTCTAGGTTGGGTTTCTTTATCCTAGTATTATTTTTATTTTGGGCGAAAACTTATTTCGCTTATCAAGCTGAATTCACTTTGGGAGCAAAGGGAGCTCTTCAGCAATTTTTATTGGTTGTGAATCCTTTACCTGCAGGAATCTTACTTTTTGGGATTGCATTGTACTTTAGGGGCAGGTTAGCATATTGGTTAATGTTGATTATGGATTTGATCCAATCAATTTGGCTGTTTGCTAATATTGTTTATTATCGTGAATTTTCTGACTTTTTAACGTTTGGGATTATCAAGGGATCAGGAGATGTTCAAAATAACTTAGGGAAGAGTTTAGCTGAAATTATTCATCCAATTGATTTCGTTGTCTTTTTGGATGTAATTATTTTAGTGCTCTTACTTTCTTTTAAGATTATTCGAATTGATAAGCGGCCCTTTAAGATTCGTAATGCATTTGCAGTTACTGTATTGTCGCTAGTTTTGATGTTTGGTGAGTATAGCATTGCGAATGCAGACCGATCTGGTTTATTAACTCGTTCTTTTGATAATAATTATATTGTTAAGTACTTAGGGATGAACGAGTATGCTGCATTTAATGCTTATCAGACGCATAAGGAGAGTCAAACTAGAGCAAAAGCTAAGCCTAGTGATTTAGATAGCGTCTTGAAATACCTTAAGCATAATCGAGCAAAGGCTAATATTGATTACTTTGGGAAGGAAAAGGGGAAAAATGTATTTATTATTCACCTAGAAAGTTTCCAACAGTTTTTAATTGACTATAAAGTCGATGGTAAGGAAGTTACTCCAAATTTAAACAAGTTCTATCATGGAGAACATACAATTTCATTTGATAACTTTTATCATCAAGTAGCTCAAGGAAAGACTTCAGATGCTGAAATGATGCTGGAAAACTCTTTATTTGGGTTACCACAAGGTTCAGCAATGGTTACCTATGGAACTCAAAATACATTCCAAGCAGCTCCTGCAATTTTAGATCAACATGGTTATACAACTGCCGCAATGCATGGGGATGTTCCAAGTTTTTGGAATCGTGAAAATACCTATAAGTCTTGGGGATACCAATATTTCTTTGATTCAAACTACTTTAAGGAAAAACCATCATACAGTGTTGGCTATGGTTTAAAGGATAAAATCTTCTTTAAGGATGCTGCTAACTATATTCAACAGTTACCGCAACCATTCTATGCTAAATTGATTACTTTAACTAATCACTATCCATATATCCTTGATAAGCAAAACCAGGACTTCCCAGCAACTAAGACTGGTGATAATACTGTTGACCCTTATGTTCAGACTGCTCACTATTTAGACCAAGCATTTGGTGAATTTATGAACTATTTAACAAAGACTGGCTTATTAAAGAATAGTATTGTTGTCGCATATGGTGATCACTATGGAATTTCAAATAATCATCGGCCTGCAATTGCTCAATTACTAAAGAAAAAGAGCGTCGATAGTTATGATCTTGCTCAATTCCAAAAGGTTCCATTTATGATTTATGGAGACAATTTAGAGGGTAAGATTGATCATACTTATGGTGGTGAAATTGATGTATTGCCAACGATCTTACATCTATTAGGAATTAAGGATAATAAGACGATTCAGTTTGGACAGGATTTGTTGTCTAAAAAGCGTAAGCAAATCGTTGCATTTAGGGATGGTGACTTCATTACTCCTAAATATACCGTTGTTAGTGGTAGTGTCTATCTTACTAAGACTGGTAAGAAAATTAATCCAGATACAAAGCAAAAGAAACGAATTCAAGCAGATCAAAACCATGTTAATACTGAATTATCCTTATCTGATAAGGTTATTTTAGGTGACTTATTACGTTTTTATGATCTGAAGGACTTTAAGAAAGTTAACAGAAGTGATTATAATTATAAACCGAGTGCTGGACTTGCTAGCCTTAAGGAGCGCAATAGCAAAGAACACACTAGCTTAATGGATGAAAATGGCGGTAAATCAACTATGAATGACTATAAAACAGATGCTCCTGAATTAAAAAAGTAAATTAGTTTAAAAAAGTAGTTGTCAAATTTAATATATTAGTGTAGTATAAGAATCATCGTTTTGATAAGTTATCAATTCGGTGATTCTTATTTGTTTAACGACTTAAAATAATAAAAAAAGTTGTTGACAAACATTTGATGGTTTGATAATATATTAAACGTTGTCAAATAAGCAACTGATGTAAGTTCTAATTATGACTTTCATCAGTTGAAAAAATTCCTAAAAAAGTTCTTGACATTAATATTAGCATTATGATAATATTAAGAAGTTGCTTTATTGGAATCAACGAAAGTAGATCTTTGAAAACTGAACAAAATTATGACAAAAAATGTGTAAGGAACTTCATTTTAAATGAAGTACAAAAAACTTATGCGAAGTCAATTCGCTTTAAAAGTAACAAATATTAAGAAGAGCTAACGTTAAGCTTTTCATCATAAGATGAGAGTTTGATCCTGGCTCAGGACGAACGTTGGCGGCGTGCCTAATACATGCAAGTCGAACGAACTTCCGTTAATGATAGTTGATGCTTGCATTAACTTGACTTAACATCGAAGTGAGTGGCGAACTGGTGAGTAACACGTAGGTAACTTGCCCTAAAGCGGGGGATAACATTTGGAAACAAGTGCTAATACCGCATAACAACAAAAACCGCATGGTTTTTGTTTGAAAGATGCGTTTGCATCACTTTAGGATGGACCTGCGGCGTATTAGCTTGTTGGTGGGGTAATGGCCTACCAAGGCAATGATACGTAGCCGACCTGAGAGGGTAATCGGCCACAATGGGACTGAGACACGGCCCATACTCCTACGGGAGGCAGCAGTAGGGAATCTTCCACAATGGACGCAAGTCTGATGGAGCAACGCCGCGTGAGTGAAGAAGGGTTTCGGCTCGTAAAACTCTGTTGTTAAAGAAGAACAAGTTTGATAGGAAATGATCAAGCTTTGACGGTATTTAACCAGAAAGTCACGGCTAACTACGTGCCAGCAGCCGCGGTAATACGTAGGTGGCAAACGTTGTCCGGATTTATTGGGCGTAAAGCGAGCGCAGGCGGTTTTTTAAGTCTGATGTGAAAGCCTTCGGCTTAACCGGAGAAGTGCATCGGAAACTGAGAAACTTGAGTGCAGAAGAGGACAGTGGAACTCCATGTGTAGCGGTGAAATGCGTAGATATATGGAAGAACACCAGTGGCGAAGGCGGCTGTCTGGTCTGTAACTGACGCTGAGGCTCGAAAGCATGGGTAGCAAACAGGATTAGATACCCTGGTAGTCCATGCCGTAAACGATGAATGCTAGGTGTTAGAGGGTTTCCGCCCTTTAGTGCCGCAGCTAACGCATTAAGCATTCCGCCTGGGGAGTACGACCGCAAGGTTGAAACTCAAAGGAATTGACGGGGACCCGCACAAGTGGTGGAGCATGTGGTTTAATTCGATGCTACGCGAAGAACCTTACCAGGCCTTGACATCTCCTGCAAAGTTAAGAGATTAGCCGTTCCCTTCGGGGACAGGATGACAGGTGGTGCATGGTTGTCGTCAGCTCGTGTCGTGAGATGTTGGGTTAAGTCCCGCAACGAGCGCAACCCCTATTATTAGTTGCCAGCATTAAGTTGGGCACTCTAGTGAGACTGCCGGTGACAAACCGGAGGAAGGTGGGGACGACGTCAAATCATCATGCCCCTTATGGCCTGGGCTACACACGTGCTACAATGGACGGTACAACGAGTCGCAAAACCGCGAGGTCAAGCTAATCTCTTAAAGCCGTTCTCAGTTCGGATTGCAGGCTGCAACTCGCCTGCATGAAGTTGGAATCACTAGTAATCGTGGATCAGCATGCCACGGTGAATACGTTCCCGGGTCTTGTACACACCGCCCGTCACACCATGAGAGTTAGTAATACCCAAAGTCGGTGCAGTAACCTCTTTTGAGGAGCTAGCCGCCTAAGGTAGGACTGATGATTAGGGTGAAGTCGTAACAAGGTAGCCGTAGGAGAACCTGCGGCTGGATCACCTCCTTTCTAAGGAATAATTCGGAACCTTGCACAGTCATAGTTTTGTTTAGTTTTGAGAGGTCTACTCTCAAACTATGGAACCACGCTTCTTTGGGCCTATAGCTCAGTTGGTGAGAGCGCACGCCTGATAAGCGTGAGGTCGATGGTTCGAGTCCATTTAGGCCCATTATTAATCACTTGTTGATTGATTTAATTTAAATGGTATGGGGAATTAGCTCAGCTGGGAGAGCACCTGCTTTGCAAGCAGGAGGTCAGCGGTTCGATCCCGCTATTCTCCATTGACACGTAAGTGTCATAATACTTGGTTCTTTGAAAACTAGATAATATTTTAATTTTTCCAAATTATTGAATTGTATTAAATACAATTTCAACCGAGAACACCGCGTTATTTTGAGTTTTTTAAATTAGTTTTATTCGTATTTACTCAATTAACCAAATACCACTCCGTGGTAATAGGTTAAGTTATTAAGGGCGCATGGTGGATGCCTTGGTACTAGGAGCCGATGAAGGACGGGACTAACGCCGATATGCTTCGGGGAGCTGTACGTAAGCTTTGATCCGGAGATTTCCGAATGGGGAAACCCAATAAATTTAATCGTTTATTATTCAATGACGAATTCATACTCATTGAAAGGCAGACGTGGGGAACTGAAACATCTAAGTACCCACAGGAAGAGAAAGAAAATTCGATTCCCTCAGTAGCGGCGAGCGAACGGGGAACAGCCCAAACCATCGAGTTTACTCGGTGGGGTTGTAGGACTGAACATTTGAGTTACCAAAGAATTAGATAGTCGAAAGATCTGGGAAGTTCTGCGACACAAGGTGATAGCCCTGTAGACGAAATCTAATTCCCTCAGTTCAGGATCCTGAGTACGGCAATACACGTGAAACATTGCCGGAATCCGGGAGGACCATCTCCCAAGGCTAAATACTCCCTAGTGACCGATAGTGAACCAGTACCGTGAGGGAAAGGTGAAAAGCACCCCGGAAGGGGAGTGAAATAGTTCCTGAAACCATGTGCCTACAAGCAGTTAGAGCCCGTTAATGGGTGATAGCGTGCCTCTTGCAGAATGAACCGGCGAGTTATGATAACATGCAAGGTTAAGATGAAAAGTCGGAGCCGTAGCGAAAGCGAGTCTGAATAGGGCGCCATAGTATGTTGTGATAGACCCGAAACCAGGTGATCTACCCATGTCCAGGCTGAAAGTGTGGTAAAACACACCGGAGGGCCGAACCCGTGTACGTTGAAAAGTGCTGGGATGAGGTGTGGGTAGCGGTGAAATTCCAAACGAACTTGGAGATAGCTGGTTCTCTCCGAAATAGCTTTAGGGTTAGCCTTGGAGTCGAGAATCATGGAGGTAGAGCACTGTTTGGGTGAGGGGCCCGTCTTGGGTTACTAAATTCAGATAAACTCCGAATGCCATTGATTTATATCCAGGAGTCAGACGATGAGTGATAAGATCCACCGTCGAAAGGGGAACAGCCCAGACCACCAATTAAGGTCCCTAAATATATGCTGAGTGGAAAAGGATGTGGAGTTGCATAGACAACTAGGATGTTGGCTCAGAAGCAGCCACCATTTAAAGAGTGCGTAATAGCTCACTAGTCGAGTGATTCTGCGCCGAAAATTTACCGGGGCTAAGCATATTACCGAGATTGTGGACGCAACTTATGTTGCGTGATAGGAGAGCGTTCTAAGGGCAATGAAGCCAGACCGTAAGGACTGGTGGAGCGCTTAGAAGTGAGAATGCCGGTATGAGTAGCGAAAGATCAGTGAGAATCTGATCCACCGAATGACTAAGGTTTCCTGGGGAAGGCTCGTCCTCCCAGGGTTAGTCGGGACCTAAGCCGAGGCCGAGAGGCGTAGGCGATGGATAACAGGTTGAGATTCCTGTACTAGTTAACTATGTTTGACCGATGGAAGGACGTAGGAGGCTAAACGTAGCATCCTGTTGGATATGGATGTTCAAGCACTAAGTCAGGTGTTGAGTCAAATGCTTAATACCGTGTTGACAAGGTGTGATGAGGACCGAAATTTAGTAGGGAAGTCGTTGATGTCACACTACCGAGAAAAGTTTCTAGTTAGTAGTTAACTACCCGTACCGCAAACCGACACAGGTAGTCGAGGAGAGAATCCTAAGGTGAGCGAGTGAACTCTCGTTAAGGAACTCGGCAAAATGACCCCGTAACTTCGGGAGAAGGGGTGCTGCACTACGTGCAGCCGCAGTGAAAAAGCTCAGGCGACTGTTTATCAAAAACACAGGTTTCTGCAAAATCGTAAGATGAAGTATAGGGGCTGACGCCTGCCCGGTGCTGGAAGGTTAAGTGGATGAGTTAGCTTCGGCGAAGCCCAGAAACGAAGCCCCAGTAAACGGCGGCCGTAACTATAACGGTCCTAAGGTAGCGAAATTCCTTGTCGGGTAAGTTCCGACCCGCACGAAAGGCGTAACGATCTGAGCACTGTCTCAACGAGAGACTCGGTGAAATTGAGATACCTGTGAAGAAGCAGGTTACCCGCGACAGGACGGAAAGACCCCATGGAGCTTTACTGTAACTTGATATTGGGTGTTTGTATAGCTTGTACAGGATAGGTAGGAGCCATAGAAGTCGGGACGCTAGTCTCGATGGAGGCATTGGTGGGATACTACCCTCGCTGTATGAACACTCTAACCCGCACCACTGATCGTGGTGGGAGACAGTGTCTGGTTGGCAGTTTGACTGGGGCGGTCGCCTCCTAAACAGTAACGGAGGCGCCCAAAGGTTCCCTCAGAATGGTTGGAAATCATTCGACGAGTGTAAAGGCAGAAGGGAGCTTGACTGCGAGACATACAGGTCGAGCAGGGACGAAAGTCGGGCTTAGTGATCCGGTGGTACCGTATGGAAGGGCCATCGCTCAACGGATAAAAGCTACCCTGGGGATAACAGGCTTATCTCCCCCAAGAGTTCACATCGACGGGGAGGTTTGGCACCTCGATGTCGGCTCATCGCATCCTGGGGCTGTAGTTGGTCCCAAGGGTTGGGCTGTTCGCCCATTAAAGCGGTACGCGAGCTGGGTTCAGAACGTCGTGAGACAGTTCGGTCCCTATCCGTCGCGGGCGTAGGAAATTTGAGAGGAGCTGCTCTTAGTACGAGAGGACCGGAGTGGACATACCGCTGGTGTACCAGTTGTGCCGCCAGGCGCATCGCTGGGTAGCTATGTATGGATGAGATAAACGCTGAAAGCATCTAAGTGTGAAACCCACCTCGAGATGAGATTTCCCATTCCTTTATGGAAGTAAGACCCCTGAAAGATGATCAGGTAGATAGGCTGGAAGTGGAAGTGCAGTGATGCATGGAGCGGACCAGTACTAATTGGTCGAGGACTTAACCAAGTAAGGTTGTTCTCACGGAAGAATAAGATATTATCTAGTTTTGAGAGAACGAAGTTCTCACAGATAAATAGTGTGGTGATGATGGCCAGAAGGATACACCTGTTCCCATGTCGAACACAGAAGTTAAGCTTTTGAGCGCCAAAAGTAGTTGGGGGATCGCCCCCTGCAAGGATAGGACGTTGCCACGCTTTATGGAGGATTAGCTCAGTTGGGAGAGCATCTGCCTTACAAGCAGGAGGTCACAGGTTCGAGCCCTGTATCCTCCATTCATGAAAATAATCATGTTTGGATTTATAAATATTTTTTAAAGGCTTTTATGCCGACTTAGCTCAGTTGGCAGAGCATCTGTCTTGTAAACAGGGGGTCGGAGGTTCGAATCCTCTAGTCGGCATTGCTGCGGAAGTAGTTCAGTGGTAGAACATCACCTTGCCATGGTGGGGGTCGCGGGTTCGAATCCCGTCTTCCGCTTTGCCAATTCATTATTATGCCGGGGTGGCGGAATTGGCAGACGCACAGGACTTAAAATCCTGCGGTTAGTGATAACCGTACCGGTTCGATCCCGGTCCTCGGCACTTTTGCACCCATAGCGCAACTGGATAGAGTGTCTGACTACGAATCAGAAGGTTGTAGGTTCGACTCCTACTGGGTGCATATATTCGGGAAGTAGCTCAGCTTGGTAGAGCACTTGGTTTGGGACCAAGGGGTCGCAGGTTCGAATCCTGTCTTCCCGATTGAATAAAATTTCAATAGTTTTATTTATAGATCGCGGTGTAGCTCAGCTGGCTAGAGCGTCCGGTTCATACCCGGGAGGTCGAGGGTTCGATTCCCCCTGCCGCGATAGTGACTTGGACCTTTAGCTCAGTTGGTTAGAGCCGACGGCTCATAACCGTCTGGTCGTAGGTTCGAGTCCTACAAGGTCCATTAAGACCTTTAGTTTTAACTTCAATATGGAGGATTACCCAAGTGGCTGAAGGGGGCGGTCTTGAAAACCGCTAGGCGTGTCAAAGCGCGCGAGGGTTCGAATCCCTCATCCTCCTTTTTTATTATCGCGGGATGGAGCAGTTCGGTAGCTCGTCGGGCTCATAACCCGAAGGTCGTTGGTTCAAATCCAGCTCCCGCAATTATGGTCCGTTGGTCCAGTTGGTTATGACGCCGCCCTGTCACGGCGGAGATCACGAGTTCGAGTCTCGTACGGACCGTTCCATATGGCTCGGTAGCTCAGTTGGTAGAGCAACGGATTGAAGCTCCGTGTGTCGGCAGTTCGATTCTGTCCCGCGCCATTTAAAATTAAATACCATATTATGCGGGTATAGTTTAGTGGTAAAACCATAGCCTTCCAAGCTATTGTCGCGAGTTCGATTCTCGTTACCCGCTTTATATGGGCCTATAGCTCAGTTGGTGAGAGCGCACGCCTGATAAGCGTGAGGTCGATGGTTCGAGTCCATTTAGGCCCATATGGAGAAGTACTCAAGTGGCTGAAGAGGTGCCCCTGCTAAGGGTATAGGTCGCGCAAGCGGCGCGAGAGTTCGAATCTCTCCTTCTCCATTTTATATGACCCGTTGGTCAAGTGGTTAAGACACTGCCCTTTCACGGCAGTAACATGGGTTCGAATCCCGTACGGGTCATTTTATATGACGACTAAAAATAAAATAATATTATCGCGGGATGGAGCAGTTCGGTAGCTCGTCGGGCTCATAACCCGAAGGTCGTTGGTTCAAATCCAGCTCCCGCAATTATGGTCCGTTGGTCCAGTTGGTTATGACGCCGCCCTGTCACGGCGGAGATCACGAGTTCGAGTCTCGTACGGACCGTCATAAATAAAAGAGGATATCTTAGTTGATATCCTCTTTTATTTAACATAATGATAAATAGTTTCAAAGTAATTAGTATTAATTTCATCTTTGAAGTTAAATAAGTAATCAGCAGTTTTATTACGATACCAATTAGCAACTTTTTTATCATCATTCCATGTTGTTAAAATGACACGTTTAGATAATTTATTATCTGTATATAAGGAATAAATTGAGCTCATTCCATCTGGTAATGAATTGTTATTAATAACATTATTAATTTTAGCATCCAAAATCTTTTGTTGATTTTCGTCTAGATCAACACTAATATAACTAATCGAATCATGCCAATTGTCATTTCCCATTTGACTAATTACGCTATAGTTAATGGGACTATTAAAAATAGTTTTTTGATTAGATAAATCAATTAGTTCAAAACTATCAAAATTACTAATTGAATTAAAAAGCAGTAGTTCATGACTTTTATTTTGATTCATGATGTTTTCTAAATAACTTTTACTACCAAAAGTGACATAAATGTTAGCTATCATTTTCACTCCTCCTTTACATATATTATACTAGTAACTGAATATATTAAAACAAAGGAGCATTATGATTATGAAAGTAAGGGTTCTTGGATTTTATGGGGGCTATCCTACCAATGGGATTGGAACTAGTAGCTATTTAGTTCAAAGTGGTGATTTTAACCTTTTATTGGACTGTGGAAGCAATGCATTAAACGAGCTACAAACCGTTATTGATCCACTAAAGTTAGATGCTGTAATTTTATCACATTATCATCATGATCATACTGCTGATATTGGTGTTTTACAGTACTATTGGCAATTGAACCCAGATGGTCGTAAAGAGCCAGTTTTACCCATTTACGGGCATACTGAAGATCCAATTAATTTTGCAACTTTAAATTGGGCAAATTCAACCGAAGGAATTGGATATAATGATATAAATCCAATAACAGTTGGGCCATTCACAATTTCATTTTTAAGAACCCATCATCCAGTTCCAGCATTTGCAATGAGAATTATTGATAAAGATGGAAAAGTTTTAGTTTTTACTGCTGATACTAGTTATTTTGACGGATTAATTCCATTTTCTCAAGATGCAGACTTATTAATTACCGATACAAATTTCTTTGCTGCCAAAAAGGGTTTAAAATGGCATATGACATCAAAAGAATCAGGGGATCTTGCTAAAAATGCGAATGTAAAGAAACTAATGCTTAGTCATTTACCACAAAAGGGGGACTTAAAACAGCTTGTAGAAGAAGCTAAGCTACAAACTGGATCTAATTGCGAAGTTTATAGAGCAATTCAAGATGAAACAATTATTTTATAAAAAAAGTGCTAATAGCTTTTATTTTAGTATGAATGTGAGATAATAGTAATAGTATTTTATTGTGCTAAGGAGGTGCTCATCTATGGAAATGGATAGAATTAATGACAATACCATCAGAGTTCTAATTAACAATGATGATTTAAGTGCTCATGGCATTACCGTACTAGATCTATTAGGTGACCATAAGCAAATTGAAGAATTCTTCTATAGCATTTTAGATGAAATTGATACTGATCATCAGTTCCAAGGTGACAACGAAGCTTTGACTTTTCAGGTATTACCAAATAAAAATGGGCTTGAATTATTTATTAGCAAAGCTGACCCAGATGATCCGGATAAAACTCGTCGAACTAATGACACGGTTACTGATTATATTAAAAATCAACTTCAAAATCGTGATGTAAATGATTTATCAGATATTTTGGATGAAGATGATTCTTCAAAAGAAAATGAAAATGAGATTGAAAAACCACGTCGAAGAACTTCTTACGAAGATTTAATTGTTGTGTTTAATTCCTTTGAAGATTTTATAGCATTATCAAAGCGATTAAGAATTGAGAGTGGTTCTTCTAATTTATATCTTTATGATGGTAAATACTATTTAGAAATGATGTTTTTCCGTAATCTTGATGGTTCGGGTGATGAGGTTCTTGATAATCAAATTGCTTTATCACTTGAATTTGGAAATAAGGCTAACGTTACTTCAGAAGTATTAAGTGAATATGGTAAAAGAATCATGGATACTAGTGCGTTAGAGCTAGCTAGATATTATTTTAAAGATTAATATTTAACTTATTGATAAGGACTGATTTCGATAATTTATCGAAACCAGTTCTTTTTTTATTTTATCCGATAGGGTGTTGCTTTAATTGTTTCTTCATTAATAATAAGCAAAATGGTTAGCGCCGAATTTACGATGTTTTATTCATTATATTTGAGCTTTTTCCCGTACTTTTTAGTGGAGGGATCAATAAAATGTTAATTGCATATAATGAATTTGGTAAACTGATTTCAGCTGATGATGTTGATATCAATAATGAATCTTTTTATTGTGTTAGTTGTAAAGAACCATTGATTCTTAAAAGTGGTTCAATTAAAGTTAATCACTTTGCACATCAAAGAGGCAGTGATTGCTCTTCATTTAGCGAAGGAGAGACATCTGAACATTTAATTGGGAAAAAACAATTATTTAATTTTTTTAAATTCAGCAACCCAATTCTAGAACATTATTTTAATAATTTAAAACAACGTCCAGATATTTTATTAGAAAATAATTTAATAATTGAATTTCAATGTAGTCCAATAAGTAACAAGCGACTATTAGAAAGGTTGTCAGGCTATCATTCAATTAATCACCAATCAATTTGGATTCTTGGACTACCATATTTAAAGAGAATTAATAGTTATAAAAAGTTAAAACAGTTTTTAAGATATAATCGTAAATTAGGATTTTATCTTTTGTACTGGGACTTTAAACGGGAACAAATGGAAATTCATCATCATGTTCGATTAATAATTGGTAAGCTTGATTATCAAATAAAATTTATATCAAATTTCCAAGAATTCAAAATATTTATCAACCAAGATATTAAAGGTAATATTGATATAAACTTTAAGATGTTGAATGATAGATTGGTTAATAGAATCAAGGCAATGCAAAATTCGTTAATTTATAATCAAAATCGGTTAGATCCGATTCAAAATTTATGTTATGAAAATGGATTTAATATTGTGGGATATCCAATATTATTAGATTTTCCAATTATTGAAGCACCGATTATGGGTAAAAAATTAATTCAATTTAAAATTGTAATGTTAATATATCTAAAGATTTATAGATCGGTCAAAATTAGTGATTTAATAAACAAGGTTAATGCTTTTATTGGGATTGATCAGCATTTTTGTATGATAGATAATAGTGTTATTAACTATTTTATATTGAGGATTTTAAGTTTTTGGGATGAACAAGGGGTAGTTAATTTGAATCAACAATCTGTTATTCTAAAACAGATGCCAAATTGGTATGCTTCTTATGATTTAAAAATTGCTGCCCTGTTAGACAAAAAAGGGAATTAGCCCAATCGCTAATTCCCTAAATAATGTGTAAATTCGGAGTTATGTTATTTTTAACTATTTTTTGTTTTTCGTTGAATAATCCGTCTCTTTTACAAATATTAAACAAATCTTTATAATTAACTTGGTTCATTAAAATACCTGATTCAAAGGAATCACAGTCAAAGATAACTGCAGATGCTGGTTCTTTAATATTCATTTCATTAGCTAATTTTTGATCAGCCTTAAATGCATTAATTGCAAGTTCTGATCTACGATCCTCACTAAACATTTCTATATCTAATCCAGCATCTTCAGCAACTTTAAATGCAATTTCATCTGTATATTTATGATTTTTTTGAATCAACTCTTCTTGAAGTCCAATTAAAAATTTACGACCACATTTGCGTCCTTGAAATAGAGAAGCTTTATAGTCAAGAACGGTATCGTATTCAATTTTAAAATTTTTGCTTTCGTTCATTGGTCGCTTGTTATTGTTTAAATATCGATTTCGAATAATTTGCATATTCAACATTGGAATGAACTGAAATGAAAAATTTTTATCAAGGTCATCAGCTAATTTTAAAATAACATGCTCGGCTTTAAAGCAATCATTGCATAATGGATCCACAAATAAATAAGCTTCGAGCATAACAATTCCTCCTTTCAAAGATCGATAATAATAACAAGCGATTTTATTAATTCAATGTATAGAATAACAAATTTATAATAAAAAACAAAATATTTGCTTTAAAACACAAATATTATTTAAAAACACTTTCAAGTGCTTGTATTAATGTGATTGTGTTAAAATTAGTAAGGTTACTATATTCAAAGGAGGGTGATTTAATGGAAGATTGGAAGGCATTCTTGTTCCCATATCAACAAATTGTTGATGAGCTAAAAACAAAACTTCGTGGAATAAGAGCTGAGTTTATTAATGAAAACCGTAGATCACCAATCGAATTTGTCACAGGGAGAGTTAAGCCTGTAGACAGCATTAAAGAAAAAATGCAACGCCGTTATATCGAAGAATCTAGATTAAGACAAGATATGGAAGATATTGCTGGATTAAGAATTATTTGTCCGTTCATTGAAGATATTTACTATGTAGTTGATTTGCTTAGGCAAAGGTCAGATTTAAATATTTTAGAAGAACGCGATTACGTTCATAATGAAAAAGCAAGCGGTTATCGATCATATCATATGGTTTTTGAATACACTGTTCAAAGTATTGATGGTCCTGAAGTGCTACTTGCAGAAATTCAAGTTCGAACACTTGCAATGAATTTCTGGGCAACGGTTGAGCATTCAATTAACTATAAGCATCAGGGAAATTTTCCTGAAGTACTTGAAAAAAGGCTCCAAAACGTTGCAAATACAACGTATAAACTTGATGAAGAGATGTCATCAATTAGAAAAGAACTAGCAGAATATCAAGACAATAAGGAAGATTGAAATGAAAGTTGCAATTTTTAGTAACAATGGTGGGACTTCAAATGAAGTTGCTTTAAAATTAAAAAATAAAATTATTGATTCACCTAAATTAGAAATCGATGTATTAAATCCAGAAATCGTAATATCAGTTGGTGGTGATGGAACTTTATTATCTGCATTTCATCACTATAATGATGCTCTTGATCGAATTAGATTTGTTGGTATTCATACTGGTCATCTGGGATTTTATACAGATTGGCGTGATTATGAAGTTGAACAATTGATTCGTAGTTTGGAAGAGGATAATCGTCAGAGTGTTTCATATCCACTGTTGTCGATTAAAGTTAACTATGCTGATGGTGGGGCGTATGATGAACTTTTAGCTTTAAATGAATCAACATTTAAAAGAGTTAGTAGTACCATGGTAACTGATGTATATATCAAAGATGAATTTTTTGAAAAATTCAGAGGAGATGGATTATGTATTTCTACTCCTACTGGATCGACTGCATATAATAAGGCAGTTGGTGGGGCAATTATCAATCCCCAATTAAATGCGATTCAAGTTTCGGAAATGGCATCGATTAATAATCGGGTGTTCAGAACAATGGGTTCCCCAATTATTATTCCACCTAACGAATGGATTACGCTCATTCCAGATAATAAAGAAAATAATATTTTAACTTGTGATCAGATGCTAGTTAAGGACCGTCCAATTGAATCCATCAGTTATCAAATATCTGAACAAAGAATTGCATTTGCTCAGTATCGACATACTCATTTCTGGAAACGAGTTGGGAATTCATTTATTGGTGTAAACAATAATGACAAAATTTAATTGGGCGTATGATGGGGATTCTCCCAAAAGGGTTCGGACGCTTTTAATTGAACATGGAGTAACTAGAACTTTGTTAAAGAAGGTCAAGTTTCATGGTGGTAAAATAATTGTAAATGGCGAAGAGCAGCGTGCTAATTACATGTTATCAAGTGGGGATGTCGTAACATTGGTTTTACCACCAGAATTAAATAATGACCATGTGCCAGCATCCTTTTTACCAATTGATATTGCATATGAGGATGAACATTTTTTAGTAGTTAATAAGCCGCCATTTTTATCGACTGTTCCTAACCATAATTATGCTGGAGATACTTTAGTTAATCGGGTAAAGGGATATTACTTAAATCAGCATTATTCTAATCTTAAAATTCATGTTGTTACCAGGTTAGATAAGGATACTAGTGGACTTGTGATCTTTGCAAAGCACCATCTTTCGCATTCTGTTTTGGATAAGCAGTTGAAGCAGCATTCAATTGTTAAAATGTATACCGCAATTGTTGAGGGTCGATTTGATTATCAACATGGTGAAATCGATTTACCGATTGGTAGGGATGATGATTCCTTTGTTAAAAGAATTGTTCGGGATGATGGAAAACCATCTAAAACCGAGTTTTGGCAACTTGATTATGGGAATGCTGATTCTTTGCTACGGATTCGTTTACATACAGGTCGAACGCACCAGATCAGAGTTCACTTTTCAAGTATTGGCCATCCGTTAATCGGTGATTGGCTCTATAACTCGGACAATCATTCGATGAAAAGACAGGCACTACACTGTTATTATATTAAATTTTTTAATCCATTTTCCCAACAGTTTATTGTGTGCCATGCTTCATTACCAGATGATATGCAAAACGCAATTTGGCAACAACTATAAATTAAATTCTACTATTTTCGGGAGGAATCAAAATGGCTAATCATATTGTTTTATTTGAACCATTAATGCCAGCTAATACTGGTAATATCGCAAGAACTTGTGCTGGAACCGATACAATACTTGATTTGATTGAACCATTGGGTTTTTCAGTTGATGATAAGCATTTAAAAAGGGCTGGATTGGATTATTGGGATAAGGTTAACATCAATTATCATCCTAATTTACCTGCATTTATGGATAGTTTAAAACCAAATTCTAAATTATTCTTGGTTTCTAAGTTTTCCGAACAAGATTACACCCAGCCTGATTATTCAGAATCCATTGACGGTGATTTTTACTTTCTATTTGGAAAAGAAACCACTGGCTTGCCTGAAATGTTCATGCGTAAGAATGCAGAAAAAGCGATTCGGATTCCACAGGATGATACGCACATTAGAGCATTGAACTTATCAAATTCGTGTGCAATCGTCATTTATGAGGTTCTAAGACAACAGAACTTTAACTCACTTGAAAGAACTCACACCTATGAGCATGATAAGCTAAAATAAAAATGGAACCCATTACTGAGTTCCATTTTTGATATTATTTTAAGGTGTTTTAATTATTATATAATGAGCTAGCAACGGGTAGCAGAACACCTAATACTAAAAAGATAATCATTAACCAAACAACAGTGGTAACGATTTTTTGGAAGGTGCTCTTTTTCTTTTTTGCCAATTGTATCCCTCGCTTTCGGTATTTAGTAACTTAAATATAAGTTTACAGTTAGATAGACGGTTTTGCAACTGTTGCAATATTAATTTATGATAGGATCTGGTATTTTGTTAAGGATTATTTTTCAAATATTAATAATAATAATAACATCAATTTTGGCTGTAATAATTAAAAAGAATTTTAAATTTTCTTTTTTGAAGGGGATTAAACCAATTGATTTCTTATTACCCTTTTGGTTTTTTTATACTTATACTAACACCGTTAGTACATCCTTTTATGATTACTTAGCGTGGATTTTGATTCCATTTGTATTATTTGCAATTATTATTTTTTCGATAGAATTTTTTAAAAAGGGCGATGTAAACTGGAAAAAATCAATTAAATTAATTTGGCGGATAGGGGATATCCTTTTTCCATTTATTTGGATAGTTTCCATTTTTATAGTCTAAAAGATACCGAAAACATGTTCGGTATCTTTTTATATTTTATTAAATCTATGGAAGATGTAGTATAAAGCCCGTTATCGTGGTAAAATTTAAGCATACGATGGGGTAAATGGATAAAGCCAGTTTAAATTATCGTGTTTTAATGAATAAATTTGTTTTATTAAGGGGTATTTAGTATTGATTAAATTTGACCATCAAACTGTATTGTTAATGGAAGCTGTAAAAGAATTAAATATTCAACCAGATGGTGATTATGTTGATTGTACCCTAGGTGGCGGTGGACATAGTTCTAAAATATTACAGAATCTTTCTAATGGTCATTTGTATGCCTTTGACCAAGATCAAGTGGCAATTGACTATAATAGAACCCACCTCGCTAAATACCTTAAACAAAATGAATTGACGTTTATTCATGATAATTTCCGTAATTTGAAGCAAGACCTTAATAAAATGGGGATTTCTTCAGTGAACGGTATTTTATATGATCTGGGGGTCTCCTCACCTCAGTTTGACGATGCTGAACGAGGGTTTAGTTATCGAAAGAACGCCCGTCTTGATATGCGAATGGATCAAAGAAATCCATTGGATGCTTGGAAGGTTGTTAATGAATGGTCGTATGATCAATTAGTGCGGATTTTTTTCCGTTATGGTGAAGAAAAGTTTGCTAAACAAATTGCTAGAGTGATCGAAAGAAGACGCTTAGACCAAACAATTGATACAACTGATGATTTAGTTGAAGTTATTAAAGAAGGAATTCCAGCTGCGGCACGTCGCCATGGTGGTCATCCTGCTAAGAAGGTTTTTCAAGCAATTAGAATTGCTGTTAATGATGAATTAGGAGCATTAGAAGCATCTTTGGAACAAGCTATTGACATGATTAAGGTTGGTGGGCGAGTTAGTGTGATTACTTTCCAATCACTTGAAGATCGCTTAGTAAAAAATATTTTTAAAGAAAAAACATCTATTCAAGATGTTCCCCAGGGATTACCAATAATTCCAGACAGCTTAAAACCAGATTTTAAATTAGTTAGTCGCAAGCCGATTTTACCTACTAGGGATGAAATTGAAGTCAATCATCGTTCCCATAGTGCTAAGTTAAGGGTAATTGAACGAATTAAATAAATTAATGGATAGGAGATGATGATGCTTATGATGGAAAAAAGTTTGTATATGCAAACCCCAGACGAGGGGTTATCTTCTGGTGGTGTTCAAGAAGGCAGACACGTTCGCCATTCCAGAAGCCCCAAACCACATAAAAACGCAAAAATATCTGCGATTGAGAAGGTTTTTTATTTTCTTCTTTTATGTGCACTGCTAGCTATTACATTAATTTCAATTAGTGCTAAAGTTGGTCTTACTAATGCACAACAAAAGTTACAAAATGTAAACCAAAATGTTGAAAAATTACATAACGATAATGGAAATCTAAAGCAAGAAATTAGTGAACTACAAAGTAGTAGTAGGTTACAAAAAATTGCTCAAGAAAAAGGTTTATCGCTTTCTAATAATAATATAAGGAATGTTAGAAAATGAGTAAGAAGTCATTAATTGGAAAACGAACAATTAAAAGAAATCGGAAAATATATGGGGTAGGCCTCTTTGGTTTATCCCTTTTCGTTTTTGTATTATTAGCATTTAGATTCTCATACATTGGATTTTTTAAAAATGTGAGTGATGTTAATTTAATAAAACAGGCACAAAAACTTTATACCCAAACTAGTGTTTTAAAATCAAAACGAGGAACGATCTATGATGCTAATAACCAACCGATTGCGGAGGATACTAGCACCTATTCGATATACGCTGTTTTAGATAAGAGTCAAAAAAGTGTTAATGGTAAGCCGATTTACGTTGATAATAAAAAGAAGGTAGCGCGAGCGCTTTCTAAAATATTACCAATTTCATATAAGCGGGCACTAAAAGATTTAAACCCAGCAAATAAGAAAGCTTTTCAAGTTGAGTTCGGGAGTGCTGGGCAAAACATTTCACTTACGACTAAGCAAAAAATTGATGATCAGCATTTGCGCGGGATTAATTTCATTCAACAACAATCACGTCTCTATCCAAATGGAATCTTTGCTTCACATTTAATTGGAATTGCTTCTCCAGTTACCAATGAAAAGACTGATAATACTACTTTGGTTGGTCAAATGGGGATTGAAAAAGCTTTCAATAACTATTTAACTGGGACTGACGGAATTAAAAAAGTGCAAAACGATGTCTATGGTTATCAATTACCCAATGGTGTAAAGAAGGACAAGCCTGCTAAAAATGGTGACAACATTTACACAACGCTTGATTATCGATTACAAACACTTTTAGAAACTGAAATGTCGAACGTTTATGCACAAGTTCATCCTTCCTCTATGAATGCGGTCTTGATGAATGCTAAAACTGGTGAAATTCTTGCAGCAACGCAAAGACCGACTTTTAATGCGACTAATAAACAGGGGATTAGTAATATTTGGCGAGATACATTGGTCGAAGATCAATATGAACCAGGTTCAACAATGAAGATTTTCACGATGGCTGCTGCAATTAATAGTAATCATTATAATGGGAATGCATACTATCAATCTGGTAAGTACGATATTGATGGTAATATTGTCCCTGATTGGAATCCTAGTGGTTGGGGAACGATTACCTATAACAAGGGGTTTGCGTTGTCTAGTAACGTTGCAATGGCTCATTTGGAACAGAGCATGGGGGCTAGTACCTGGTTAAATTACATTAAGCGATTTGATTTCTTGAAGAGTGCCAATACTGGCCTTTATGGTGAACAAATTGGTAGTATTCAATTTAAATATCCAATTGAACGTGCTAATACCGCATTTGGTCAAGGGATACAAGTAACTGCAATGCAAGTAATGAGAGCGCTATCAGCAATTTCAAATGATGGGAAGATGCTCCAGCCGCATATCATCTCGAAAATTGTAAATCCAAATAATGGTAAAGTTGTAAAATCATATCCGAAAAAGGTAGTTGGCGATCCAATTACGGCTAAAACAGCCAAAGAGGTTCGTGAACACATGGAAGACGTTGTTTATAAGCCTTATGGAATTGGTTCAGATTATAAAATTCCTGGATATCGAATTGCAGCTAAAACGGGAACTGCTCAAGTCAGTAACGGAAATGGTGGTTATGCATCAGGAGATGATAGTTACCTATATTCTGTTGCAGGAATGGCACCAGCTAATGATCCTAAATATGTGATGTACATTACAATGAAGCAGCCTAACTTAACTGGTAAATTAACCGCTTCACAATATTTAGCAGAAATTTTTAATCCAGTTATGAAACGAGCATTATCTGATGCAGATGAAAGTACAGCTAATAATAATAGTGCTTACGTAAAGATGCCCAATTTAACTGGCGATAGTATTTCAGATGCTAATGATAAACTAAAGGCTGCTGGACTGCAGGCAACGATTGTTGGAAGCGGTGATACAATCACTAAACAATCAATCGTTAGCGGTGAACGGGTTCTAAAAAACCGTAAGATTATTTTAATAACCAACGGACCACAAAGAATGATCAGTTTAAAGGGTTGGAGTGAATCAGATGTTGCTATTTACTGTCAGCTAACTGGTCTGAAACTAAAAGCCAGTGGTGAAGGCTCTTTACAAAAACAGAGTATTAATTCTGGTGATTTAATTGAGTCGAATGAGACGCTTAGTGTTAAATTTAATAAATAATAAGGATTGATAAAGTTATGGATTGGATTATACCAATACTAGTTAGTTTTTTAATTACATTGCTTGGAATGCCAAAATTAATTAATTATTTTAGATCTAAGCATGAAGGACAAATGATTAGAGAAGAAGGCCCCAAATGGCATGAAAAGAAGTCTGGGACTCCAACAATGGGTGGATTATGGTTTATTATTGCAATCATCATTACCAGTGTCTGCTATTCAATTTTGGTTGGCCAAATGAAGCCGACTTTACTGATCTTACTATTCATATTAGTTCTATATGGATTGTTGGGGATGTGGGATGATAGTATAAAATTGTTTAAGCGCCAAAACGAGGGGCTTAAAGCATGGCAAAAGTTTTTAGGCCAAATTATAGGTGGAATTGTATTTACATGGGTGTTTAGTGCCTATTTTCCATTAGCATTGAGAATCCCAGGAATTGGTGATATTCATTTGGGATGGTTATATGCAATTTTTATAATTATTTGGTTAACTGGGTTCTCTAACGCTGTTAATTTAACTGACGGATTAGACGGTTTAGTTTCGGGCTTATCTATTATTGCGTTTGCTGCTTATGGATTTATTGCTTATTTTCAGCATCAATTTGAGGTTGTGATTTTTTGTTCAGCAGTCGTTGGTGCAATGATTGCATTTATTATTTTTAATCATAAACCAGCTAAAATTTTTATGGGGGATATGGGTTCATTAGCATTGGGCGGTGCATTAGCTGCCGTTTCAATACTGGTTCATCATGAATTATCATTAATTTGGATTGGAATTATATTTGTAATTGAGACCCTAAGCGTTATCATGCAGGTAACATCTTTTAAACTAACTGGGAAAAGAATCTTTAAAATGTCACCAATTCATCATCATTTTGAAATGAGTGGTTGGTCTGAATGGAAGGTTGATATTGTATTTTGGCTTGTGGGTTTATTCGCAGCAATTACTGGAGTCCTATTCATTATTTAATTATTTTTGATTAACTTGGAGGCAGTGAAATGAAATCAATTAGTGATTATCAAAATAAAAATATTTTAGTATTAGGTGCTGGAAAAAGTGGTATCAATGCTGCGAATTTATTAATTCGACTAGGTGCTAAAGTTACTTTGAATGATTCACAACCAGAATCCAAACTAACCGGTTTAGATCAATTAAATCAAGCAGTGAGCTTAATAGTTGGTGGTCATCCTGACGACTTATTGGATGCACACTTTGATTTAATGGTTAAGAATCCAGGAATTAATTATGATAATGTAGTAGTAAGAAGAGCAATGGCACTAAAAATACCAATTATCACTGAAGTTGAACTAGCAAGTGAAATCAATGAGGGTGAATTGATTTGTGTGACCGGTAGTAATGGTAAAACAACCACTACTACCATGATTACTAAAATGTTAAATCAGGAACGTAACGCTGGTAAGGCATATTCTGTCGGAAACATCGGAATTTCTGCTTCTAAAGTTGCTGAACAAACAACGCCGACTGATACGGTAGTTATGGAAATTTCTAGTTTTATGTTGCTCGGTATTACTAAATTACATCCTCACATTGCCGTTCTAACTAATATTTTTGCTAATCACTTAGATTACCATAAAACACGTGAAAATTACGTTAAAGCTAAGATGCGCATTACAATGAATCAAAATGCTGATGATTTTTTTGTGGTTAATTTTGATTCAGAAGAATTACAAACGTTAAGTCAACAAAGTCATGCTCAAATTGTTCCGTTCTCTAGACTAGCAAAATCTAAGGATGGTGCATACGCAGAAGATGGGCGGCTATATTTTAAGCATGATTATATTATGGATGCTGATGAAATCAGGATTCCAGGTGAACAAAACGTTGAAAATGCACTAGCAGCAATTGCAGTAGCTAAAATTATGGGAAAATCAAATCAAGCAATTAAGCATGTTTTAACTACATTTGGAGGCGTTCGACATCGGGTTCAATATGTTTTAACCGCAGATGGCAGAAAGTTTTATAATGACTCAAAGGCAACTGATATTGAGGCTACCCAAATGGCTTTAAGAGGTTTTAATGATCCAATCGTGCTACTAGCTGGTGGGTTAGATCGGGGCTATACATTTGATAAGTTAATTCCTGATTTATCGAAACACGTTAAGGGCATTGTGTTATTTGGTGAAACTAAACATTTATTAGCTGATGCTGCTAAACAGGCTCAAGTTCCACAAATTAAATTGGTTGATACTTTAGATGATGCAGTGCCAGCCGCTTATGAAATGAGTAACCCCGGTGATATTGTCCTGCTTTCGCCAGCTAATGCTAGTTGGGATCAATTTAAGACGTTTGAGGTTCGTGGAGATGAATTTATAAGGGATGTTGAGAAACTAACTGGAAAACAGGAGGAAAAATAATGCGCTTGATTGTATCTGGTGGTGGAACTGGTGGTCATATTTATCCAGCACTAGCGTTAATTGAAGAAGTAAAAAAACAAGCCCCTGATTCTGAAATTCTTTATATCGGTTCTACGCGTGGACTTGAAAAAAATATTGTCCCACAAAAAGGGATTCCATTTAAGGAACTTAAGATTCAAGGCTTTAAAAGGTCATTGTCACTTGAAAACTTTAAAACAGTTGGTTTATTCTTGAAAAGTGTCCATGATTCGAAAAAAATTATTAAGCAATTCAAACCTGACATGGTCATTGGGACTGGTGGATATGTTTCTGGTGCCGTAGTCTATGCTGCTCATAAGATGCACATTAAAACTATGATTCACGAACAAAATAGCATTGTTGGGCTAACGAATCGTTTTTTGGCCAGGTATGTAGACAAAATTGGAATTGCCTTTCATGCTGCAGCAAAGGAATTTCCTAAGGACAAGGTCGTTTTTGTTGGTAATCCCAGAGCCCAACAAGCTGCTAGTGTGGTAAGTCATTTTAATTGGTCTGAATATGGATTAAAGGATAATGTACCAACTGTTTTAATTTTTGGTGGGAGCCAAGGAGCTTTGAAAATCAATGAATCAACAATTGGTGCAATGCAGGCATTTAGTCAAAGAAGTTATCAAGTACTGTTTGTTACTGGCCAGAATCGATATGAGACGGTTTCAGAAGAACTAGGTAAACATAAATTAGGAGCCAACATCGTTATTAAACCTTATATTTCTAACATGCCAGAAATGCTACCCAAGGTGGATTTGATCGTTGGTCGAGCTGGAGCAACTAGTCTTGCTGAAATTACTGCAATTGGGATTCCTGCAATTTTAATTCCTAGTCCTTACGTTACCGCTGATCATCAAACCAAAAATGCAAAGAGTTTAGTTGATAACGGTGCTGCTTTAATGATTACAGAGGATGATTTAAATGCTCAGACGTTGGTACAAAATATTGATAAATTAATGCATGATGATAAAAAAAGATTGGAAATGGCCCAGAAATCCAAAGAAATTGGGGTTCCTGATGCGGCCACTAAATTATATAAGGTAATGTGTACTGTTATTGATGCTTAATTTAGAGAGGAGTTTGTTAGATGGTTAAAAAAATAAAATTTGATCAAAATGATTCTGTTAAACAGACTCCTTGGGAACAATATCAGAAGCGTTATCAAAAGAGTCAAAAGATAAAGAAAAGTTATTTTAGCAATAATCCACTTAACTTTAAATTTAATTTAGTGTTATTTAAGTTTAGTCTTGCTATGAGCATCTTATTGTTATTGTTACTTTTTCTTATATACTTAGTTTCACCATTAAGTAGGATTGCTGGACGTTCAGTTGAAGGGGAAAAGAAACTAAATTCTAGTGATATCGTTACCTCAATGCCAATAAAAAATGGCGATTCAGTAATTTATGCTTTTAATCATCATCAACAAATTATTAATGATTTTTTAAAGCGAAATCCACAGGTTAAGACCGCTGACTTTAAAATTACGAACTTTAATCATGTTCGGTTTAAGATAGTGGAATATGGTACAGCTGGTTATTTGTACAGCAAGGGTAAATATTATATTGTCGTTGATAATGGCGAAATAATAAATCGGTATTTACTCTCACCATCAACTAATTTGCCAATTTTCGTTAATTTCAAACCAAATAATAATTTAAAATCAATTACAATTCAGTATAGTAAATTATCCAAATCAATTAAGAGTAACATTATTAAAATTCAAAAGGATCCGACTAGTTATAATCCAGAAAGGATTAAATTGACTATGCACGATAAAAACATTGTATATGCAAAAAGTGATACTTTTGGTTCGAAAATGAATTATTATCCTTCAATTGTTTCTAAAATAAAAAAACCATCCGTGGTTAACTTAGAAGTGGGGGCTTATTCATATCCAATCAAAAGTAAAAAATAATGTTAATTCTTATTAGTTAATCTTTTGTAATTAAGCTGTTTGTGTTAAAATTATCATGATTTTAAACGATTTATTATTACTATAAATATAAATAAAATGGAGTCAATTTTAATATCAATTATTAAAAATAATCTAATACATTGGAGGTTTCCCGGCTAATATGGATAATTCAGGATTATATGTTGGACTGGATATTGGAACGACCTCAATCAAGGTTATTGTTGCTGAAGAAGTTAAGGGACAAATGAATGTCTTAGGAGTTGGAAATTCTAATTCTGAGGGTGTTGATAGGGGAATCATCGTTGACATCGATAAAGCAGCTCAATCAATTAAAAGCGCGGTAAATCAAGCTGAAGAAAAGGCTAGCATCCAAATTCAAGATGTTGTAGTTGGAATTCCCGCTAATTTGATTAAGATTGAACCTTGTAGCGGAATGGTTGCAATTTCTGATCAATCAAGAGAAATTAAAGATACGGATGTACAACAAGTTACGATTTCTGCAATGGTAAAGAACTTACCACCAGAGAGACAGGTTATTGATGCAATTCCTGATCAGTTTATCGTTGACGGGTTTGATGGAATTAAAGATCCACGTGGAATGGTTGGGGTCCGCTTAGAGATGCGTGGTCATATTATTACGGGACCTAAGACCATTATTCATAACGTTGAACGAGCAGTTCAAAAAGCAGGCTTAAACATTGAATCTACGATTGTAAGTCCACTAGCATTGGGAAAATACCTACTTGACGATGGTGAACAGGATTTTGGGACGATTTTAGTTGATTTAGGTGGTGGTCAATCTACTGCTTCAGTAATTCATGATCGCCAATTAAAGTACACTACCGTCGATAAAGAGGGTGGCGAGTTTATTACTAAGGATATTTCAGTAGTTTTAAACACTTCAATGGAGAGCGCTGAAAAGTTAAAACGAGACTACGGTTATGCTGATTCAATGGATGCTTCCGACGAAAGTAAGTTTCCAGTTGATGTTGTTGGCCAAAGTCAGTCTTCTCAAATATCAGAAAAAATTCTTTCTGAAATCATCCAGGCACGCCTTGAACAAATATTTGACCGTCTCAAGCAAGGTTTAAGTAGCGTTTCAGCTTTGGGATTACCAGGTGGGATTGTACTTACTGGTGGTGTTTCAGCACTTCCAGGGATTGATACTTTGGCAGCAGATACCTTTAATAATAATGTTAAGGTATTCGTTCCAAATCAAATGGGATTAAGACATCCTTCATATGCATTGTCATTAGCTTTGGTTTCATATCGAGCTAATATGAGTGAAATTGAAGTGCTAGTTCGTTCTGTCCTAAAAAGCGGTGCAACATTTAAAGCGAATAACATTGATAATAATGTTGATTCTAATGATCACGATAATGAATTAGAAGATGGGCAGTTTGATGAAAACGAATCTTATGATGAGCCCAAATCACGTTCTAAAAATAAAAAGAAGATTGGTAAATCAATTACTAATTTTTTTCGCAACTTACTTGACGACTAATTAAACGGAGGAATTTACAATGGAATTTTCACTAGATGCATCTGAAAATAAGGGTGCCAAAATAAAAGTAATTGGGATTGGTGGCGGAGGTAGTAATGCTGTTAATCGAATGATTGCGGATGATGTAAAGGGTGTTGAATTCATCGTTGCAAATACTGATGTTCAAGCATTAGATACCTCTCAAGCTGAAACCAAAATTCAATTAGGGCCTAAGTTAACACGTGGGCTAGGAGCCGGTTCTAACCCTGAAGTGGGAAGTAAGGCAGCTGAAGAAAGCGAAGAAGCAATTGGAGAAGCCCTTGAGGGTGCCGACATGGTTTTTGTTACTGCTGGAATGGGTGGTGGTACTGGTAATGGAGCTGCGCCAATTGCAGCCAAAATTGCTAAGGATCAAGGCGCCTTGACCGTTGGGGTTGTTACCCGTCCATTTAGTTTTGAAGGACCTAAGCGTTCTCGCTATGCTGCCGAGGGTGTTTCAGCCTTAAAGGAAAATGTCGATACCTTAATCGTGATTGCTAATAATCGCTTGTTAGAAATGGTTGATAAAAAGACCCCAATGATGGAAGCTTTTAAAGAAGCTGATAATGTTTTACGGCAAGGGGTCCAAGGAATTTCAGACTTAATTACAAACCCTGGTTACGTTAATTTGGATTTTGCTGACGTTAAGACAGTAATGCAAAATCAAGGTTCAGCTTTAATGGGAGTTGGCTCTGCTACTGGTGAAAATAGAACTGCTGAAGCAACTAAGAAAGCCATCTCTTCACCATTATTAGAAGCTTCAATCGATGGTGCACAACAAGTGCTTTTGAATATTACTGGTGGGCCTGACTTATCATTATTCGAAGCTCAAGATGCTTCTTCGATCGTTGCTCAATCAACTAGTAGTGATGTTAACATTATCTTTGGGACTTCAATTGATAAGGATTTAGGAGATGAAGTTCGAGTTACGGTTATTGCAACTGGAATCGACAAGGGAAATAGTGACCATCCACAAACGACTAGAAATATTAACGCTGGAAATGCTACGACCCCTAGAAGTAGTGACCTAAACAATAATAATGTGACTAAACCTCGCCACCAATCTCAGGTCGATCCTGTTGATAATTGGGATATTAATAATCAACCATCAAATGGTAATGATCAACGGAATTCAGAAAAAGAACATTCTAGTTTTGACCCATTTGACGCTAATAATATTGACACAAATTCGAACAACAATAATGATGATTCAGATGATGATTTACCACCATTCTTCAAGTTTCGTCGTCGTAATAAATAATTCATTACTTGAGGGGAGTGGCTCTTTTGTCTGATAAATTTAAATTTAGTAAGTTTTTTGGCCTTGACGATGATGATGAGGATGAATTGCAACGGCCTAAAAAGGATAATGTTAATCAATCAACACCTCAAATTCACCATGAGAAGCCAAAACCAAATCCTTCCTTTTCGCAAAATGATAAGAAAATCGTTTCAATTCAACAAAAGCAAACCCCAAATAGTAAAATTTCAATTTTTGAACCACGCATTTATTCAGATGCTAAAAAAATTGCCGGTAGTTTAATTGATAATAATGCCGCAATTGTTAACTTTTCTCATACAGATAGTAATTCTGTGACACGGATCATTGATTTTTTAAGCGGGACTGTTTTTACTCTAGATGGCAATGTTGAACGAATTGGCAGTCGGGTTTTTCTTTTCACTCCTCACAAATTTGAAATTGATGGAGATGAGAAGAAGGGTTTAGGTGATCGCTTTAGATAAGGAGCTGGACTAACAAAATATGCTAGTTACCACTATTGACCTGATCTTTTTTATTTTAAATGGATTGATATCTATTTACATGTTAATGATTGCAGTTAGCTGTTTATTAACATGGTTACCAAACGCTTCGTTTTCAACGTTTGGTCAATTTATCGGTCGATTTGTAAATCCATTTTTACGGTTATTTAGTTTTGCAAGAATTGGAATGGTGGATATATCGCCATTAATTGCTTTAATCTTGCTCCAATTACTGCAGAGTGTTTTAGGAAGAATTGAATTCCTGGTATTAAGTTTATTATGAATGCAAATATAGAACAACATTTTAGAAAAGATGAAATTCCTTTTTTGGAGTTAATGGATGACTTGGTTAACCAGTCAATTAATGAATATCGTCCAATTTTAACTAGTTTTTTGAACCCCAGACAAGTTTATTTATTAACGATAATTGTTAATAGTCATGAAGATGTTAGTCTTTCTTGTTTCGGGGGATTACATAATTCTGAAATGAAACGGGCTTTAGTTTATCCTAGTTATTTTGAACCAACAACTGATGATTTTAGACTGTGTCTTTTTGAAATTAATTATCCAGTTAAATTTGCTAATTTACACCATAGTCAAATTTTAGGCACTTTAATTGGTTCCGGAATTGAAAGAAACGTGATTGGTGATATTCTATTTGATGGGACTCGCTGGCAGTTCGTAACTGAGGTTGAGATGGAAACGTACCTAAGAAATCAAATTGATCGAATTGGCAAGATTAAAGTCCATTTGAAGCCGTTACCCATTAATAAAATGATTGAACCATTAAATGAATGGAAAACAATCAATACAACGGCATCATCACTTAGAATTGATAATATTATTTCAAAAGGATTTAATATTTCGAGAAACATTGCCAAAGAGTTGGTTACACATGGTAAAATACATTTAAATTGGGGTGAATTTAATCGCCCTGATTATGAACTTGAAATTAATGATGTTTTATCAGTTCGTGGATATGGACGGCTTAAAGTTACGCAAATAACGGGTGTTAGTCGCCGTAATAAGTTGCGGATTAGTTTATCGATACTAAAAAAATGATCTGGGGGAATGAACATGGTATTAAGTCCACAGGATATTCATAACAAAGAATTTTCAGTTAAAATGCGCGGGTATAATATTGATCAAGTTAATGACTTTTTGGATCAAATTATCAAGGACTATCAAATTACAATTAAGCAAAATGATGATTTAAGGGCTGCTTTAAATGATACTCAAGCCAAGCTAAAACACTTTAATGATTTGCAAAATTCACTTAATCAATCAATTTTAGTTGCGCAACAAGCCGCTGATCAAGTTAAAAATAGTGCCAATGGTGAAGCACAGGTGGTCGTTAATAATGCTAATCAACAAGCTAATAATATTATTAACGACGCTAATCAACGTGCTAATCAAATCATTTATGAAGCTACCCAACAGGCAAATTCTTTAAATTCGGAAATTAGTACATTAAAGCAATCTACTAAATCATTTAGAGAAAAAATCTTACATTTACTACAGGGTCAGCTAGACTTTATCCAAAGCAGTAATTGGGATGATGTTTTAAATACTGGTCAAGATAAATCTATTAATGATTTATTGCATAATCTTGACAACTCACAATCTAAGAGTGTAGAATCAAATCAAGATTCAAATATGGTTAGTGGACCAAATCAGTTTGGTGATCCAACCGTTGTCTACTATCCAGATGGATCTTCAAGATAAATTTAATAATAATTATTGAATGGGGTAGCGAAAGTGTAAAGTTCCTTAAGCGAGTCGGAGAATGGTGAGAGTTCGACAGGATCATTTTATTATTTTCCATCAACCCTGGCTATTATACATAGTCAATTCAATTATCAAATAAGAGAATTTATATATTCTAAAATTGGGTGGTACCACGGAAGATTTCGTCCCTTGGATGAGGTCTTTTTTTGTATATAAATTCAAAAGGAGTGGATTGGAATGCGAGTAAAGGATACATTGAATTTAGGTAAGACCAAATTTAAAATGCGCGGTAACTTACCAGTAAAAGAAGTTGAACGTCAAAATGTGTGGGCTGAAAATAAGGTCTATGAACAACGCCAAAAGTTAAATGAAGGCAAGCCTTCTTTTGTACTTCATGATGGGCCTCCATATGCTAATGGTGATATTCACATGGGACACGCAATGAACAAGATTTCAAAGGACTTTATCGTTCGTTACAAATCCATGAATGGCTTTAGATCACCATACGTTCCTGGTTGGGATACTCACGGTCTTCCAATTGAACAAAAGCTTACTCAAGCTGGTTATGATCGTAAAAAAATGAGTACCAATGATTTCAGAAAATTGTGTCATGACTATGCCTTAAAGCAAGTTGACCGTCAAAAAGCTGAATTTAAGCGTCTTGGGGTTGGTGGAGAATGGGATAACCCATACCTAACTTTAGCGCCAGAATTTGAAGCTGCTGAAATTAGAGTTTTTGGTAAGATGGCAGAAAGTGGTTTGATTTACCGCGGTTTGAAGCCTGTTATTTGGTCATGGTCATCTGAATCAGCATTGGCAGAAGCCGAAGTTGAATATCATGACGTTACTTCCCCATCCGCATTTTATGGTGAAAAAGTGGTTGATGGTAAGGGCGTCTTAGATGATAATACTTATTTAGCTGTTTGGACCACTACTCCTTGGACCATTCCAGCTTCAATGGGAATCACGGTTTCAGCTGATTTTGATTACTCAGTTGTTAAACCAGAGGGTGACGATCGGAAGTTTGTTGTTGCTACTGACCTATTAAGCAAGGATGCTGAATTGTTCGGCTGGGACAATTATGAAGTAGTGAAAACCCTTAAGGGTAAGGATTTGGAATATGTTGAAGCAGAACATCCATTTGATCCTAGTCGTCATTTATTAACGATGTTGGGTGATTTCGTTACTTTAGATGCAGGGACTGGGTTAGTGCATACCGCTCCTGGATTTGGGGACGATGACTACCAAGTTGGTAAGAAGTATGGCTTAGACGTCTTCGTTGATGTTGATTCAAAGGGATACTTAACTAAGGAAGCTGGTAAGGACTTCGAAGGGGTCTTCTACGAAGATGCGAACCAAATTTCATTAGATAAGTTAAAAGAATTAAACTTAATGCTTAAGTACATGCCAATTGAACATAGTTACCCATTTGATTGGCGGACTAAAAAACCAATCATTTATCGAGCAACGACCCAATGGTTTGCTTCCGTTGATAAAATTAAGGACAAGATTTTAGCAGCGATTGATGAAGTTAAATTTAAGCCTGACTGGGGTCAAAAGCGGCTTCACAATATGATTGCTAACCGTGGTGATTGGGTAATTTCCAGACAACGGGTTTGGGGAGTTCCACTTCCAATCTTCTACGGTGAAGATGGAACCCCAATCATTGAAAAAGAAACTGTTGACCATGTTGCCGATCTATTTGGCAAGTACGGTTCAGATGTTTGGTTTGAACGTGAAGCTAAGGATCTATTACCTGAAGGCTACACTAATGAACACTCACCAAATGGTAAGTTTACTAAGGAAAATGACATCATGGATGTTTGGTTCGATTCTGGTTCATCTCACCAAGGGGTGCTTGCAGAACGTTCATACCTTACTTATCCATCTGATATGTACTTGGAAGGGTCTGACCAATACCGTGGTTGGTTCAACTCTAGTTTAATCACTAGTGTTGCTGTTTCTGGGCATGCGCCATACAAACAATTGGTCTCACAAGGATTTACACTTGATGGTGAAGGTCACAAGATGAGTAAGTCCCTTGGAAACACGATTGCACCTTCAGAAGTGATCGAGAAGATGGGGGCAGATATCGTTAGAACCTGGGTTACTTCAGTTGATACTTCTGCTGATGTACGGGTTTCAATGGCAAACTTTGTTAAGGTGTCTGACAGTTACAAGAAGATCAGAAATACGATTAGATACATGCTTGCTAATACTAGTGACTATGATCCAAAGACGAATGCGGTGCCATTTGAAAAAATGAGTGCTTTAGATCAATTTATGTCAGTAAAATTGAACCACTTTATTGCTGAAGTGAAGGGTTACTATGACAGCTATGATTTCTTGAGCATTTACAAGACCGTATTAAAGTTCGTGAATGCTGATCTATCAGCTTTCTACTTGGATATTGCCAAGGATATTTTATATATTGATGCTAAGGACAGTGCTTCTAGACGCTCAATGCAAACCGTTGTGTACAATGCAGTAGTTGCATTAACGAAGTTATTAACCCCTGTAATGCCACACACAACTGAAGAAGTTTGGCAATTCTTGAAGGAACCAGAAGAATTTGCACAATTATCAGAAATGCCAGTTCCAGAAAAATTTGCGAACGAAGATGCATTACTTACTAATTGGAATCAATTCATGAATGTTCGTGAGAACGTTTTGAAGTCGCTTGAAGAAGTTCGTGATCAAAAACTAATTGGGAAGGCTTCAGAAGCTAAGTTAACCCTTTACCTTAGTGAAAAAGATCAACAATTATTACAAGACTTAAATACCAATGTTAAACAAGTGCTATTGGTTTCTCAACTTGATGTTAAGGATTACCAAGAAGCTCCTGCTGATGCTGATAAGTACGGTGATGATGTTGCGATTACCGTTGAAAAGGCTGAAGGTAAGGTTTGTGAACGTTGTCGTTTAGTTACTCAAGATGTTGGGGCTGATCCTGACTATCCTGAATTCTGTCAACGTTGTGCCGCAATTGTTAAACAAGAATTCCCTGAAACTGCTACTGAAGGTTTCACTGAATAATCAAAAAGCTGGGAGTTTTCCCAGCTTTTTTAATTAGAAAGGAAATGATGAAATGTTACTTGGAACTGTTTTAGAATACGATAAAAATAAGGGGTTTGGGTACATTAGAGAAGCCGATAAAAATAAGTTATTTGTTCATTTTTCCGCAATTGTGGGGGATGGCTTTAAGACGCTTACGCCTGGTGAACAGGTGCAATACGTAGTTGTGAACGGTCAAAAAGGTCCTCAAGCAGCGAAGGTGCAACCAATTGAAACTAATTAAATTGCAAAGTGAATTAATTATCGCTAAAATTATAATAGTTAATGAAAATAGGTGATATTAATGAATTTAGAGGAAAAGGTAATCAAAAAAGAGCCTAAGTATCATGGTTCGATTATCGACGTTGAAAAACAAACGGTTTTATTACCTAATGGTCAAGAGGCTAGTCGTGATATTGTTTATCATTCTAAAGCGGTAGCTGCTCTTGTAATCACAGCGGATAATAAAATGTTGATGGAAACTCAATGGCGGGCACCAGTCCAGGAAGTAACATTGGAAATTCCCGCAGGTAAGGTCGATTCTAGAGATACTGGTTCTTCTGAGGAAGCGATGATAAGGGAGTTAAATGAAGAGGTTCGTTATCATGCTAAGACTCTAAAACATTTGACTGGTTTTTATACCTCGGTCGGTTTTTCGGATGAATATATGGACCTCTATTTAGCAACAGATTTACAACCAGTTAAAGACGAGTTGCCACGGGATAAGGGTGAATACTTGGGAATTAAAGAGTACTCCCTACCAGAGGCAAAGGCACTATTGAATAGTGGTAAAATAAAGGATGCTAAGACTTCAATGGCAATCCTCTATTGGGAATTACTAAGTAAGTAGGTGGTTTTAATTAGCGAGAATAACCATTTTGATTCTGATGATGATTCAAAATATCTAACCAGAGAACAGTATCGCAAACTCCGTAATCGTGAGAATAATGATACTGAAATTGGTGTAACTACTGATGATGAATTTGATGATCAAACGTTTAGTCGTCAAAAGAAACGTGAAAATCAAATTTGGGAAGATAAAGAAATGAAGCGCAATATCGCTGAGCAACGTTCTAAAAAGTTAGCTCATCGTTTGGATACGTTTATTTTATTATTTGCGTTAGGGATAATCGCCGTATTATTAGTGCTATTTTTTGTAAATTAAGGAGTGTTTTTGATGAAATACGGAATTTTATGTGCAATGGACGAAGAAATTAAGAGTCTTCATGATAATTTGGAAAATGAAACGAAAAAGAACATCAAGGGAATTGACTTTTTTGCTGGGACAATTAACGGTGAATCGGTAGTATTAGTAAAATCAGGAATTGGTAAAGTTGAAGCTGGAATTACATCTGTATTATTAGTGACTGAATTTGATGTTGACATTATTATTAACACTGGTTCTGCTGCTGGAATTGGTAAGGGATTATCGGTGGGTGACGTTGTAGTTTCAACTGAAACTGCTTATCACGATGCTGATGCAACAGCTGCCGGCTATGATTATGGTCAAGTCCCAGACCAACCAGCGCGTTTCAAAGCTGATCAATCGTTTGTTGACAAGGTAATGGCTGCAGCTGAATCAGTTGGGCTAGAAGCCAAAACCGGTTTAATTGTTTCTGGCGATCAGTTTATCGCTAGCCAAAAGCAAATTGATAATATTTTAAGCCACTTTCCAGATGCGCTTTCTAGTGAAATGGAAGGGGCCGCAGTTGGTCAAGTTGCCAATCAATTCCACATTCCATATGTTGTGATTAGAGCAATGTCCGATGTTGGTGATGAAAATGCTGATATGAGTTTTAATGAATTTGTGGTTGAAGCTGGTAAACGATCTGCTAAGATGATGTTGAACTTTTTACAGAACCAAAATTAATAAAGGGATAGGTGGCTAAATTTGAACGAAATTTATTTAGATAATGCAGCAACAACCCCAATTGCTGATGAAGTTTTAGCCGACATGAACGATAAATTTAAAAATGTTTTTGGGAACGCCTCAACGCTTTATGGTTTAGGGCGGCAATCCCATAGTATTTTAGAGGATAGTCGGCATGTAATCGCCAAAAGTATTAATGCTAATGATAATGAAATTGTGTTTACTAGTGGTGGCTCTGAAAGTGATAACACCGCTATTATCCAAACCGCTGAAGCTAGACAGGCACTGGGCAAACACATTATTACAACTGCGATCGAACACGAAGCAGTATTAAAACCATTACAGTATCTAGAAACAAAGGGGTTTAGGGTAACTTATCTTCCCGTTGATGAAAATGGTAATATTTCAATTCAAGATTTAAAAGATGCTTTAGATGATGAAACCATTTTGGTTACAATCATGAGTGGTAATAATGAAGTCGGAAGTCGGATGCCAATTCATGAAATTGGTGAATTGCTAAAGGATCATCAAGCTTGGTTTCATACTGATGCCGTTCAAGCATACGGGTTAGTTGATATTGATGTTAAGGCTGACCATATTGATATGTTGTCAACTTCAGCGCATAAAATTAACGGTCCGAAGATGATGGGCTTTTTATATCGGCAAAGTCAGATCAGTTTCCCTAGTTTTATTAAGGGTGGTGATCAAGAAATGAAGCGTCGTGCTGGAACTGAAAATGTTCCTGGAATTTCTGGCTTTGCAACTGCAGTTGCTTTGGTGGACCCAGTTGAAAAGAAGCGTCGACAAGCAAAGTATTACCACTTCAAGGAAATGATCATTAACGGGTTGACCGATAACGGAATTGATTTTGAAGTAAATGGCCAGGTATCGCATGCAAACCTAAATCACGTGTTGAATCTCTGGTTCAAGGGAATTTCCACTTACGTTTTACAAACGAATCTTGATCTGGCTGGCATTGCAGTTTCAGGTGGTTCCGCATGTACGGCAGGTAGTATTGAACCTTCCCATGTTTTAGTTGCGATGTTCGGGAAACAAAGTCCACGGATTGGTGAATCAATTCGGGTCAGCTTTGGCAATTACACAACTGAGGAAGATATTAATGCATTCATTAGTAAAACTACTAAAATTATCCATCGATTAAAAAAAGATAAATAGGGGGGATGCTCAATGGCTTTTTCAGATGTTGATCAATTCACTGGGGATGACCGTAATTTTAAAGTCAGTCCTGAAATTAAGCAATTTACGTTGCTAGACTTGGGCTTTAAAAAATTAAATAATGGCAGTTTTGTTTTAAAACAGTTACTAAGTGGTGTGAACCCCAACATTGGATTTAATTTAAAAGTATCAATTAGTAAGGATTTAAAACAGTTGAAATTAGCTGTTACCGATGCCAAGGGATTACGCAAGGTAGACCTTTTTAAGGACGACAAGCATCCTGATGATGTTGAACAGCTAAATTATCAAATTCAAAACTTAATTTTAAGAAAGGTGCTTACATTAGCCAATTAATTTGCATTTCTTTCTTTTAGTTAGTAAGATATTAAATACTGGAAATTGCGACCTTCAAATCGTGGATTCTCAGAAATCTAAAGAAATGATGGTGATAAACAAATGACCGATAATAGTAAAATTCGGGTTGTTGTTGGAATGAGTGGTGGCGTGGATTCTTCCGTGACTGCTTACGTTCTAAAACAACAAGGATACGATGTGGTAGGAGTTTTCATGAAGAATTGGGATGACACCGATGAAAATGGTGTCTGTACCGCAACTGAAGACTACAAAGATGTTGCTAAAGTGGCTTCTCAAATTGGAATTCCCTACTACTCAGTTAACTTTGAAAAAGAATATTGGGATCGGGTCTTTACTTACTTTTTAGACGAGTATAAGAAAGGCCGAACTCCAGATCCCGATGTAATTTGTAATAAGGAAATTAAATTCAAGGCGTTTTTGGACTATGCCCTAGAATTAGGTGCTGATTACATTGCAACTGGCCATTATGCTCAATTATATCGTGATGAAGATGGCCATAATCATTTGTTGCGGGCAACCGATTCCAACAAAGATCAGACTTACTTTTTAAGTCAACTTTCTGCTGATCAATTAGATCGGGTTATGTTCCCATTGGGCGGGATGATCAAGCCACAAGTTCGTAAAATTGCGCGTGAAGCAAACTTAGCTGTTGCTGATAAGAAGGATTCAGTTGGGATTTGTTTCATCGGTGAAAAGAACTTCAAGAACTTTTTGGGTCAATACCTTCCCGCTACTCCTGGTAAGATGATGACCTTTGATGGTCAAGAAAAGGGCCACCATGACGGTTTAATGTACTATACGATTGGCCAACGTCGGGGTCTTGGAATTGGTGGCGATGGTAAAGATAATCGTCCATGGTTCGTAGTAGGGAAAGACCTCTCTAAGAACATCTTATACGTTGGTAAGGGGTATGAAAATGAGCATCTTTATGCTGATTATCTAGATGCTTCCGATGCCTTTTGGGTCAATGATATCTCAGAGCGGGGAAGTGAGTTTCACTGTACCGCTAAATTCAGATATCGCCAAAAAGATTGTGGCGTTACCGTGAAAGTTAGCGCTGATCAAAAACGGATTCGGGTCATTTTTGATGATCCAGCACGTGCTGTTACCCCTGGTCAAGCAGTTGTGTTATATGATGGTAAGGAGTGCTTAGGTTCCGCCATTATTGATGCAGCATATCAAAATGAAGAAGTTCTTCAGTATATTTAAATTTTAATCTGAAAATAAAAACACCTTGCAAACGTATGGTGTTTTTATTTTATCTAAATTCAGTTTATAATGAATATGAGATATTAATTTATTAGAAATTATGGGGTAAAAAAATGAAAATTTATTTTATTCGCCACGGAAAAACTGAATGGAACTTAGAAAGTCGTTACCAGGGGGCTGGTGGAGATTCGCCACTTTTAAAATCTAGTTATCAAGAAATGGATCAATTAGCGGCCTTTTTTAAATCGATTAAATTTGAGCACGTTTTTGCAAGCCCAATCAAGCGCGCTAGATACACAGCTGAGCGGATTAGAAATCAACTTGACTTTGTGCCAAAAATTAGTTTGTGGAATCGATTAGAAGAATTTCACTTAGGCAAAATGGAAGGTCAAAAGTTTGACGATGTAAAAAAAGCGTTTCCAGAACAATTTAATAACTTTAGAGAACATCCAGAAAAGTACGATAATAGTGAAATTGGTGGTGAAACCTTTCAAGAGGTAGTAGCACGGATGCTACCCGCCATTAAGTTGATTGTTAATGATTATCCGTTAGATAACCAAAATATAATGGTAGTGAGTCATGGAGCAGCCTTGAATGCACTGATTAATTCATTGTTAGGCGAAAAGTTAGCAGACTTACGTAAGCGCGGGGGATTATCAAATACTAGTACCACGATTTTGGAGACCAATGACAATGGAAAAACATTTCAATTGATTAAGTGGAACGATACAGAATACTTATCTAGAAAGTTAGATTCAACCGATACAATTTAATCAGGAAGTGATAATAATGACTGAAAATAATGATTTGAATCAAAATCAAGAACACCAAGAGGCGGTCGCCAAGCAACGAGAAGCGAAACAAAAGGCAGCGGATGCAACACTGCATAAATTAGTTCAAGATATTGATGATCATCCGCATGATTACAGAACTTATTATGATTTAGGGACCTTTTTAGTTCAACTACGTAATTATAATCAAGCAGAAGAATTATTGATGAAGGCGATGGGGTTGTTCGCTGATCGAAGTAAAAAAGCCAAAAATACCCTAATGTACGGATTAGGAAACGTTTATTATGCTGCTGGAGAGTATGACAAGGCAATTCAACAATTTAATCAAATTGATGACCAAAAATTGCAATTTGATTCGTATCTTATGGTAGCTCAAAGTTATATGTCTAAAAAAAATTATAAGCGGGCAGTTGTATTTGCATTGACAGCACAAGGGATGCGTCGCCAGGATCCATCCGTTAATCGGATTTTAGGAGATAGCTTATTGGCACTGGGGAATTTTGCTGAATCTGCACAGTTCTTTGATGTCATTTTAAAAAATGATCCGAATGATGGAAAGGCTAATTTTGATCGTGGGCTCGTATCCATGGTGCTTGGTGAACCGTTTGACGATTACTTTGCTAAAGCTGAGCAATATGATAAAACCTATTTTGATAAGGGTCAAAGTCGGTTAAGTGATATTGAAAAATTTATTCAAGTTCAAAAAAAGAAGCATAAATAATAATCTGTTATGGAGGAATTTATTTTGGATCAAACGAACGCTCCTCAAATTAATGAACCCTTTTTTATCGTTGGAACGATTAGGGCAATTATCTTTGAAGATTCAGAAAATCATTTTAAGTTAATATCAGTTAATATTCAAAAAAATAACTTTAATTGGGATAGTGATAATATTGTTGTCCTGGGTACTTTTGGTGAAATGGAAAAAGGAACGGATTATCGTTTTGAGGGAAAATTAATAAATCACCCTAAGTATGGGAAAGAATTTAAAGTGAATAAGTATGAAATGCAGACGATTAATACAAATCGGGGACTAATTGCATATTTATCAAGTGATGAATTTCCTGGAATTGGTGAAAAAACTGCTGAAAGGGTTGTTGAATCGTTAGGAACGAATCTAATTAAAGATATTATCCATGATCCAAAGGTACTAAATTCTGTTGATTTAACCCAAGAGCAACGTGATTCAATCGTTGAGGGGGTGCAAAATAATAATGGATTTGAACAAATTATTATTGAGTTAAGTAACTATGGATTTGGAACGAGACTTTGCACTAAAATTTATGATGAATATGGGGAAAGTACCCTTTCAGTAATTCGGAAAAACCCATACCAGTTAGTTGAGGATATCAAGGGGATTAGTTTTTATAAGGCTGATCAACTTGCTAAAAAAGTTGGTGTGGATGATAGTAACGGTGGTAGGATTCGCGCTGGGATAATGAACGTTTTAGATGAGTTATTAATTAGTCAAGGGTGCACTTATACTGACGTTCAAACCGTAGTTGTTAATTCGATGTCACTGTTAAATGATAGTCGAAATGGTTCAGTTAATGTCGACGATGTTAGTGCTCAAATGATGGAGCTAGCCAATGATAATAAAATTGTTGGTGAGAATGGGCGAATTTATTTAAAGAGTATTTACGATGCTGAATGGCAAATTGCTGAAAATTTAAAAAGAATTATGGATAATGATGATTCTAAAACAAAAGATGAGAATTATATCAATAAGATGATTAAGGAAATTGAGTTTGATAATCAAATCAATTATGATCAATCCCAAGTTAATGCTTTGAAAAAAGCAATGCAATCTCAAGTATTTTTGTTAACCGGTGGACCAGGAACTGGTAAAACTACAATTATTAAGGGGTTAATCACTTTATATGCAAAGATTCATGATTTATCACTATCAATTCGTGATTATAGTAGTAATTATCCATTTGTGTTAGCTGCACCTACTGGTAGGGCAGCTAGGAGAATGCGAGAAACGACTGGTGTGGAAGCTAGCACAATTCACAAACTATTGGGATTGAATATTGATGACGATAATGAAGACAAAGATTTTGATGGATATAATATTCATGGTGATATTTTAATTGTTGATGAGATGTCAATGGTAGATACTTATCTGTTTAGAAGGCTAATCTGTGCAATCCCTAATAATATGAAGGTAATTCTAGTTGGTGATAAGGATCAATTACCATCAGTTGGCCCTGGTCAAATTTTTAGTGATTTATTAGAATCAGGAGTCATTCCAAGTCTAGAATTAAATACTATTTATCGCCAAAATAATGATTCAACAATTATCGATTTAGCACACAATATTAAAAATGGTCAGTTACCATCTAACTTTAAGGATAAACAGTCTGATCGTTCTTTTATTTCATGTAATTCTCAGCAAGCGGAATCAGCGATTTCATTTGTCGTCAGTAAGGCACATGAAAGAGGATTTACCGCTACTGATATACAAGTATTAGCACCAATGTACAGGGGAATGATTGGAGTTGACAATTTAAATACTGTTATTCAAGAAATTTTGAACCCTAAAACTAGTGCAGATCAAAAAGAAGTTAAGTATAAAGATTTTAAATATCGAATTGGCGATAAGGTTTTGCAATTGGTCAATAGTTCTGAAAATAATGTTTTTAATGGTGACATTGGAAAAATTGTAGGAATTGATATTAATAAAAATAGTAGTAAGGACAATTTAGTAATTGCTTTTGATGATGTTGAGGTAACTTATCAAAGAAAGAATTGGGATCAAATCTCATTAGCTTATTGTACGACCATTCATAAAGCACAGGGAAGCGAATTTAAAATGGTCATATTGCCAGCTTTCCCCCAATATGGAAGGATGTTGAAAAGAAATTTATTGTATACTGCGGTTACACGGGCAGCTAATTTATTGATAATGGTTGGGGATTTTGAATCGTTCGTTCGTTGTGTTCACGATAATCCAATTCGAAGAAGGACCAGTTTGGTTGAACGTATTAGAATGACGATGAATGGTAATAATAAAACTCAACCTCAACCTAAAAATGCAGATCAAAGTGGTTCAAAAGCTAAAATTTTAACTGATGACCTGATTAAAAGTAACTCAATAGATCCAATGATTGGGATGGATGGGATTACGCCCTATAAATAGGGAATTAAAGTAAACGATAATGATGCTAATAAACGATTTATTCTTAGCTGAATGTTTTATTTAACTAATATTTTAATAAGTAAAATTAAGGGGCAAACCAATGAGTTTGCCTTTTTTGATTTCAATTTCTTGACTGGATTTATAAAGCAACTTATTATTTATTTATAGTTTTTAATAAGATTAGGAGTGAGTTTAATGTATAAAGCAAGCGATAATCGATATGATAATCAAAAAGTAAGGAGAGCTGGTAATTCGGGTCTTCAGCTGCCTGCACTTTCTTTTGGAATGTGGCATAGTTATGGTGATGACGCTAATTTTAAGGACAGTGAAGCAGCTATTTTAGCCGCTTTCGATCGGGGAATTTTTAGCTTTGATTTAGCCAATAATTATGGTCCTGGTTCTGGAGCTGCAGAAAGAATGTTCGGACAGGTGTATCGTGCTGACTTGAAGCCTTATCGGGATGAACTAATTATTACTACCAAGGCCGGTTATCATATGTGGCCTGGTGTTTACGGGTCATTTTCATCTAAGAAAACACTTGTTGCAGCATTAGATCGGAGCCTAAAACGAATGGGCTTAGACTATGTTGATATTTACTATAGTCACCGTTTTGACCCTAATACAAGTCTAGAAGAAACTGCGGAAGCACTTGACGGAATAGTTAGATCAGGCAAAGCTTTATACATCGGAATTTCTAATTATTATAGTAAAGAAGAACAGGAAATCATGAAGTACTTTAAGGAATTGCATACGCCATTCGTAGTCAATCAAATGTCATATAATTTGCTTAATCGTGAAATTGAAGATGATGGGACGATTGATGCCTTAACTAATGCTAATAAGGGACTAGTTGCTTATGGACCACTTGCAGAGGGATTACTTACTGATAAGTATTTGAACGGGATTCCTGATTCATTATATTTACACAGTACGAACAGATTCTTAGTTAATAATGGGACTGATTCTGCTGTAAAAAGAATCAATGCATTAAATGATTTGGCTAAGAATAGAAACCAGACCTTAGCTCAAATGAGTTTATCATGGTTATTGAATAATCCAGCAGTTACTAGTGTTATTACTGGGGCTTCAAAAGTTAATCATTTGGAATCTAATTTAAAGGCTTTGGACAACGTTTCATTTACTAGTGATGAATTAGAAGCAATTGACCGCATTACTAAATAATAGTTTGATTGATTGGAAAACGAGAACAGCTAATGCTGTTCTTTTTTTATAAAAAAAATCACCATTTTATAAAAAATTGCGTTATAATTGATAAATGTGTCTTATTTATTCATTAAATCGTATAAATATTAAACATATAATTAAGGAGAGATGATATAATGCCTCATATAAGGCGTAAATTAAGCCTATTAGAACTAGTAGGACTAGTAATTGGTGCAATTATTGGTGGTGGTGTTTTTAACATTATGCATGATATTGCAACTGGAGCAGGTGCTGGTGCAGTCATTATTGGTTGGGCGATTACCGCCATCGGAATGTTATCCTTAGCATTTACATTTCAGAATTTAACTAGAAAACGGGCAGATCTAGATGCCGGAGTTTTTAGTTATGCAGAAGCTGGATTTGGTAAGTATATGGGATTTAATTCGGCTTGGGGATATTGGCTTTCTACCTTATTAGGAACTGTTGGGTATGCAACCTTATTAATGAGTGCCATTGCTTATTTTTTACCAATTTTTGGAAATGGTCAAAATATTTGGTCAATTCTAGTTGCGTCTTGTGTACTATGGGGCTGTCATTTTATGATTTTACATGGCATTGAATCAGCATCCTTTATAAATGTGATGATAACGATTGCAAAATTAATTCCAATTTTTCTTTTTATTGTGGTAATGATCATCGCTTTCAAGCTTAACGTTTTTACTACTGATTTTTGGTTTACCAAGACGGGTCATTTTGAATTTAGAGATGTTTTATCCCAGGTGAGAAGTACGATGTTAGTTACAGTCTGGGTATTTATTGGTATTGAAGGAGCTGTGGTTTTTTCTGGGCGGGCTAAGAATCGCAATGATGTTGGAAAAGCTACTATTCTAGGGTTAATTATTGTGATTTTAATTTATATGTTGATTACATTATTATCATTTGGAGTTATGAAGCAGGCAGGCCTATCTCATTTAGGACAACCTGCAATGGCAGCACTTTTAGAAAGGGTGGTTGGTAAATGGGGGGCCATGATCGTTAACTTAGGATTAATCATTTCGGTTGCTGGGGCATGGCTATCTTTTACGATGTTTGCTGGTCAGTTACCCTATGAGGCTTCTAAGGCAGGAACTTTTCCTAAGTTCTTTATTAATGAGAATGAAAACGGCGCCCCAGTTCATTCTTTAATAGTTACTAACACTATTGTTCAATTATTTATGTTTACCTTTTTATTCACTAATAGTGCTTATAATTTATTTTATTCGATTGCCAGTGCTGCAATTTTGATTCCATATTCTTTTTCTGCTTTCTATCAGTTAAAATATTCAATTCAATTCGATCAAAGCGCAGCTCGTAACAAGAATATCGTAATTGGACTAATTGCTAGTGTTTATACTTGCTGGCTTTTATATGCAGCTGGAATTCATTTTATATTATTAACAACGATTTTATTTATGTTTGGCATTCCTGTGTTTTACTACTTACAAAAATATGATAATCACCAAACGGTTATTTTTAAATGGTATGAAAAAATAATCGCAGTGTTTATTTTACTGTTCGGTGTCTACGCTTTACTTGGGTTATTTTTAGGGTATGATAGTTTTTCGTATTAAGGAGTGATTTTAATGAAAAAAGAAGTTCGTCAATCTGCAATTGAAAGAATTATTAACCAGTTTCCAATTTCTAAACAAGAACAATTAATGCATAAGCTAAAGGAAGCTGGAATTGATGCTACTCAAGCAACGATCTCTCGTGATATTCGGGAAATGAATATTATTAAACAACAGGATGGTAATAATTGGCGTTATACAGTTTATAAGAACGATAATCCGAATGAATTGACCCATCTATATGAAATGATTAATGGGGCGGTTACATCTGCTGAAAAGATTCAATTTATTAACGTTATTCATACCCTGCCTAGCTATGCAAATACGCTTGCTGCAGTTATTGATGACTTAAGTCTTGACTGTATTTCGGGAACGTTAGCAGGGCATGACACAATTGTAATTTTTTCATCTAGTAATGATTATGCTGAAACGGTAAATCAAATGTTTATTGAGCATTTAAACTCTGATCTTTAATAAAAATTAAGCAAAACTATTAACAAATTTATGAATTAGTGTTATATTACCCTTACGCTTTATTTTAAATAACGAACTAAATAACTATAATTCATATATATTGTTAGGAGTGGTTACAGTGAGTAATAGATTTGAACTTTTGGTAGAATATAGACAGGCGGCTAAGGAGTTAGAGAATTTAAAAATCAGTGAGGCAGCTAATTCTAGAATATTAGCCAAGGGGAATAGTACTATTACCATTGAACCAGAGTATGGCAATAAAATGAAAACACTTACTAAAAAATGTAATACATTAAAGATGATCTTAGAAGCAATGGATGCTTCCGAAGATTAAAAATGGGCTGTTACATAAGTCCCATCAAAAAAACAGTTAGTGATAAGAAATTTTTTCTTATCACTAACTATTTTTATTTACACAACTAATTTAAACTGAGTAACACCGAATTTAGCATTATAGAAATGTCCACCAAGTTCTTCATTATCAATATTGCCATATTCGATTGATGGGATACTAATTTTAATACTTTTACAATCAAAAGAATGAACGGATTTAAACTTAGGTTGTTTTCCCATAAACATCAAAAAAATCGACCAGGTTACTATTAATATATTTTTATTTTCCATTATTAAAATATTTAGCGAAGGTTTTTTGATACTTGCATTTGGCATGATTTTTTTATTATTGTCAAAATATGGACCATTATAAATACATACCCATACTACTTTTGAAAATTGCTCTCTATGGCCATTTAAATACATATACATGGGGAATTCCTTAATTGCATATAAATTAACTAAAATGCGCCAAAACCGTCTAATTTTTTTAAAATGTTTTTGAAGCCATTTCCAATGATAATTAGATTTACTATTTAATAAATTGGACTCAAAACCGATTCCCATGTTGTTTAAAAAATAATGGTACCGTTTATTAAAGTTGTTAAAGTAGTAACCTAAATTAATATCCAGTACTGTAGAAGCATTTAATACATTTTGTAGGGCAGTCTGCCAATTTTTATTAATACCCATTTCTAATGCAAAGTTATTGTTTTTACCAGTTGGAATTAGTGCAATTGGAAACTCTTTTAATTGTTTATTCTTAAGGAGGGCGTTTTTTTGACCACTAATAACTTGATTAATTGTCCCATCGCCACCAATTACCAATAGAACGTTATATAAGCGATCATTATCATAATAATCCTTAGTATATTGTTCTGTAATCAACCTTGCATGGTTGTGATATTCAGTTATTCTATATTGATAATTAATTTTACTGGCATCCAATTGATTCTTAATCAGTTGCCAAGTATCCATACTTTTACCATTATTGGAAGTTGGATTGATAATTATCAGGTATCTGGCTTGCAATGGGGATTACACTCCTTTATAAGTTATTTAAAAAAGCGAATTCAATCATGAATTCGCTTTTTCATTAAAGATTAGTGTTTGTTCATAATTAGCATTGGCAAGATTAATGGATGACGTTCGGTCTTATTGAATAAAAATCTTTGTAAGTCATTAATAATCGCACTTCGAATAGTAGCTTCAGTAGCGTGCTTATTATGCATGGCTCTTCTAATGGTTCTAAATACTAATTTTCGACCTTCATCTAAAAGCTTACCAGATTCGCGCATATAAACAAATCCACGTGATAACAAGTCTGGACCAGATTGAATTTCTTGTTTATTTAAATTAATGGTAGCAACAACAACAACTAATCCTTCTTCAGAAAGAATTTGACGATCATGAAGAACGACGTTACCAATATCACCAATTCCATTTCCATCAATATAAACGTCTCCAGCAGTGAAATGACCGGCAATTCTAGCAGTATCCTTAGTTAAAGCTAATACATCTCCATTAGCCATGATAAAACTATTTTTAAGTGGAACTCCACATTGTTCAGCTAATTCAGTATGGATCTTTAACATTCTATATTCACCATGAATAGGCATAAAGAACTTTGGCTTCATTAAACGAAGCATTAATTTTTGTTCTTCTTGACCTCCGTGACCTGAAGTATGAATGTTGTTTACTTTCCCATGAATTACCTTTGCACCGGCTTCTTCTAACTCATTGATTACCTTATTAACACTAACCGTATTTCCAGGAATTGGATTACTTGAAAATACAACGGTATCATTTGGTTGGATAGAAATTTGTCGATGGGTACCATTGGCAATTCTTGAAAGAGCGGCCATTGGTTCACCTTGCGAACCAGTACATAGGATTAGCGTTTTATTGGCAGGGAGGGAAGAAAGGTCAGAAGCATCAACAAATGCATCGTCTGGAATATCTAGATAACCTAGTTCACGTCCATTTACAATGGCAGCTTCCATACTTCTTCCGAATACGGCAATTTTACGATTATGGGCCAATGCTGTGTCACAAGCAGTCTTAATTCTTGAAATATTAGAAGCAAAAGTAGCGAAAATAATCCGCCCTTGAACTTCATCAAAAATATGACGAACGGACTTACCGACCCATTTTTCAGACTTAGTCCAAACTGGCCGTTCGGCATTGGTACTATCTGACATTAAACAAAGAACGCCTTCTTCACCAAGGCGAGCCATTTCATGAAGACCAGGTGGCTGGTTAGTAACTGGCGTAAGATCAAATTTATAATCACCAGTTTGAACGATTACCCCAGATGGGGTATGCACAGCAATTCCTAAAGTATCAGGAATCGAGTGGGTAGTTCTGAAGAATGAAACACTAGTTTTTCTAAATTTAAGGACTGAATTTTCATCAATTCGATGCATTTCAGCACTTCTCAATAAACCATGTTCTTCCAACTTGTTTTTAATTAAAGCTAGCGCTAGTGGTCCAGCATAAATTGGAACATTAAGGTCTCTTAATAGGTATGGAACCCCACCAATATGATCTTCGTGTCCATGGGTAATAACCAAGGCTTTGATTTTATCGCGATTTTCGATTAAGTAATTATAATCTGGGATAACATAATCAACACCTAATAAATCATCTTCAGGAAACTTAATTCCGGCATCTATTAGGATAATTTCGTCTTGAAATTGAACTCCATAGGTATTCTTTCCAATTTCACCTAAACCACCAACGCCATAAATAGCTGTTTCGTTATTTTTGACGTTTAGTTTTTTCATAATTATTTAAACTCCGTAATTTTAAAATCAGGGCTCTTCTTTTCATATTCAAGATGGTTACCCTCTAGTGGTTCGACGTATTCGATGTTGTAATCTTTAATAGATTCAACCATTGATCTGGCTTCGACTTCAGTACCAGCCTCAACATACATACTCTTAGTAGTTTCTCTTCTAGGAGTACGTTTGATAGAGTCTTGATATAAAACTTTAAAAATCATACTTAATAATCTCCTTTTTAATTTTATGTAAACTTTTTTGTATCGTTCGCGTGCTATAAGCACTAAATTATCCTAATTTTAGCATATTCGAAATAATAAGTATAGTATAGCTACATATAATTGATTGCGTGTTAAAATAAATTAATAATTAAGTCAGAGGAGTTGATCAAGGATTGTTTTGGGAAGCTTTTTTAGGAATTATTATTGCGATCATTGTTTATAACTTAGTCCATTGGATTTTCGTTGTTAATCCAACCAAAAAAGCGCAATTAAAATCCGAAAAACACTGTCAAAAAATTTTAACTGATTTTTTAACCCAGCTTGGTAATAATGAATATAATTTGAAAATCATTCATTCTAAGGTGTTATCTGATGTCTGGGGACGTGGCATTCAAGTTTTTGAATATAAACTGGATTCTGATAAACATAATGTTAACGATAAATTGTCGTTTTTAAAGCAAGGATTAACTAGCCTATTTGAACGCAGAAATTTAAATACGGCCATTGATGATTCTCAAATTAAAATTACAGACTTATGGCAGTATGATAATTTTGTCCACATTGAGCTGGCATACATTGTTAACCAATCAACTAGCGAATATATTAATGATATCGAGCGCTTAACTGAATAAAAAAAGACGCTGCTAATGCAACGTCCAGTTTATTATCCAATGAAAATTTCATCGTCTGAGCGTGAAAATGGGTTCTCCCCGTCAATATGGTCATAGAATAAAGTTCCATGAAGATGGTCGATTTCATGTTGGCAAACAATGGCTGGATAGTTTTTGAGCCTAACTTGATGTTCAGTTCCGTTTACATCTTGGTATTTAAGTGTAATTCTAGCGGAGCGTGGAACGTAGCCAGGGATGTCCTTATCAACGGATAAGCAACCTTCGCCTTCAGTAAGCGCACATCTTTGAACAGCGTTTGAAACGATAATTGGATTAATGATAACATCCTTAAAAATAGGATGGTCTGGATCTTCTTCGTTTGGAACAAGAACCGATGCCATCATTTCACTAACGCCTACCTGAGGAGCTGCCAGGCCAACACCAGCTCGAAGATGATATTTCTTACAAAGTTCCTCGTTTTGACTGATCTCTAAGTATTCCATTAAATCCTTAGCTAATTGTTGATCAGAATCACTTAATGGAAATTTAACTTTTTGAGCTTGTTTTCTTAGGACGGGATCGCCGTCTCTTACAATATCTTTCATTAAGAACAAATTAATTCCCTCCAAATTCTTTACACTTAATTTTATCACATTTTCTTTTTTAGTAATAATATAAATAAGGGGTCTTAAAAATGAAACCAAATTACCAGTATCCAATGTTTGAAGACTGGAGTCGTGATGAATTAACCCAGGTATTTAAGCTATATCAACTAGTTGAAGATGCATATGAACTCAATCAAGGGGCCGATTGTCAAAAATTGCTCACTGCATATACTAATTTTCAAAAGATCGTTCCTGCTAAGGGTGAACAAAGAACGATTGAACGTGAATTTGAACATAACTCTGGTTACAACATCTTTAAATGCGTTAAGGCTGCTCGGGCTTCCGATAGAAAAATGTTTAAAATATAGGGCTATGCTTTGACTAGTTTATAATTTTAAGTTACTATAAATAATGATAATTTAAGATAATGCTATTCTGCTGTGACAAATTATGTTACAGCTTTTGTTATGGATTAATGCAAATTACCTTTTTTAAAAAGGGGTTTTGTATTATACTGAATAGGATTATGGATATCTTGTATAATACTAATTTTAATTAGTGTGAAGGGAAGGAATAACTTGAAAACAAGAGACAACATTCGCAATATCGCTATTATTGCCCACGTTGACCACGGTAAAACTACTTTAGTTAACGAATTGCTAAAACAATCCGATACATTGGACCAACACACAGAAATTGGCGATCGTGCCATGGATACTAATGATATTGAAAAGGAACGTGGAATCACGATCCTTTCTAAGAATACTGCCGTTAAATACGGTGATAAGCAAATTAATATCTTGGATACTCCAGGACATGCCGATTTCGGTGGTGAAGTTGAACGTATCATGCGAATGGTTGATGGTGTTCTTTTAGTTGTTGATGCATTTGAAGGAACTATGCCACAAACTCGTTTCGTTTTGAAAAAGGCACTTGAACAACATTTAACGCCAATCGTTGTTATTAACAAGGTTGACCGTGAAGGAGCTCGTCCTGCAGAAGTAGTTGACGAAGTGCTTGATTTATTTATTGAATTAGGTGCTGATGAAGATCAACTTGAATTCCCAGTTCTATATGCTTCCGCTATGAATGGAACTTCAAGCTACAGTGATGATCTTGATTCCCAAGAACACACAATGAAGCCAGTCTTCGATACTATCATTAAGACGATTCCAGCGCCAATCGATAACTCAGATGAACCATTACAATTCCAAGTTGCCATGCTTGATTATGATGATTTCTTGGGTCGAATCGGAATTGGTCGGGTCTTCCGTGGTAAGATCAAGGTTGGGGATAACGTTACTGTTATGAAACTTGATGGAACTACGCAAAACTTCCGAGTTACTAAGTTAATGGGATTCCTTGGTTTAGCTAAGGTTGATATTGATGAAGCTGAAGCTGGTGACTTGATCGCTGTTTCAGGAATGGAAGATATTAATGTTGGTGAAACCGTTGTTGACCCATCTAACCAAGAACCACTTCCAGTATTGAGAATTGACGAACCAACCCTTCAAATGACATTTGGTTCTAACACTTCACCATTCGTTGGTAAGGATGGGGAATTTGTTACTGCTCGTCAATTATTTGAAAGACTTCAACGTGAATTGCATACTGATGTGTCACTTCGGGTTGAAGACACCGGTGAACCAGGTTCATGGACTGTTTCAGGTCGTGGTGAACTTCATTTATCAATTTTAGTTGAAACCCTTAGACGTGAAGGCTACGAATTACAAGTATCCCGTCCAAAGGTTATTCTTCGTGATATTGATGGTGAAAAGTGTGAACCATTTGAATCTGTTCAAATCGATACTCCAGAAGAATATTCTGGTTCAATTATCGATACCTTGTCACAACGGAAGGGAACCATGGAAAACATGGAAAACACTGGGAATGGTCAACAACGTTTGACATTCTTAGTACCTTCACGTGGATTGATCGGTTACCCAACTGAATTCTTATCAATTACTCGTGGTTATGGAATTATGAACCACAGTTTTGAAAAGTATCTTCCAGTAATTAAGAAATGGAACCCAGGTCGTAAGAACGGTGCGCTAGTTTCAATTAACCAAGGTAAGACTACTACTTACGCTATCATGGGGATTGAAAGTCGTGGTACGATTTTCACTAACCCAGGGGTTGAAGTATATGAAGGAATGATCGTTGGTAAAAACAGCCGTGATAATGACATTTCTGTTAATATCACTAAGGGTAAGAAGTTAACCAACGTTCGTGCTTCTGGATCTGACGATATGGCTAAGATTAAGGAACCAGAACACTTAACTCTTGAAGAATCATTGGAATTCTTAAATGATGATGAACTTTGTGAAGTAACACCTCACTTTGTCCGTCTTCGTAAGAAAACTTTGAATACTAAACAACGTGAAAAAGAAGCTAAGGTTGCTCGTCACGGATAAAAATTAATATAGCTATTCTTAAAAGAACGAAGAAATTATTTTCTTCGTTCTTTTTTGTTCACGGTGAATGCAAATTATGATGTGTGATATAATTAAACCAATTATTGATACAGTGGAGTCTGATTTTAAATGAAGTTAAAAATTAAAAGAATACCTAAGAATTTAGATTATTTTTTACTAGTGCCATTTGCGATTTTAAGCGTACTAGGAATTATAATGGTTTATTCAGCAAGCTCAAATATTGGAATGCAAAATGGTGGAACTGCAACAAGTTATTTAATTAAGCAGATTGGCTATGTTTTATTTGGGATTTTAATGATTTATTTTGCCTTTTTTCAGAATCTTAAGATTTTAAGAGATCAAGGGTTGTTAAAATTAATTGGAATCGGTTTTATCTTTTTGTTTGCTGGTTTGCATTTTTTTGGAAAGGCAATTAATGGTTCTCCAGGGTGGCTAAATTTCTTTGGTTTTGGAATTCAACCGGCTGAATTTGTAAAACTATTTTTTATTCTACTATTTGCTGAGGTTTTAAGTAATGATCAAAATCGAATGTACGTTTTTAAAAATTGGTCAACGTTTGCGATGAATCATATAAAAACCTATATCATAACGGGTGCCAATTTATTTGCAATTCTATTTTTACCCGACTTAGGTGGAATGCTAATTAATGCTACAATTGTAATTGTGATGACTTATGCATCTGGGGTTAGTTATAAACGATCGTTTAGAAGTTTACTAATCCTTTTTACACTTGCGTTTACGGGATTGTATTTTGCGGCTTATGGGCCACTACAATCATCTGGGATAATGAAGAGTAATTACATGTTACAAAGAATCGTTGCTTTTGCCAACCCGTTCAAGCATGCCAATGGGGTTGGTCAACAGTTAGTTAATTCTTATTATGCAATTAGTAATGGTGGTATTTTTGGTAGAGGAATCGGGAATAGTATCCAAAAGACTGGTTATTTGCCTGAACCTAATACTGATTTTATCATGGCAATTATTTCCGAAGAGCTTGGCTTAATTGGTGTATTTATTATTATGAGTTTATTAGCATTTCTAATTTTAAGAATTATATTTATTGGAATTAAGGCTAGAAGTGGCTATGATACATTAATTTGCTATGGAGTCGCAGCTTATATGGTTGTGCAAACTTACTTTAACGTTGGTGGAGTATTAGGGATTTTACCAATTACAGGGGTTACCTTTCCATTTATTAGTTATGGAGGTTCCAGTATGATTACCCTGTGCATTTGCTTGGGGCTAATTTTAAAAATTAGTTATAAAGAAAGTAATTTTAAAAATAAAATTGAAGGGTGATTATTAGGTTTGGAAATTAAGGATCGAATAGGATTAATTATCTATGTTTATTCTGTAAAACAATCCCGTTTCTTGAAAAAATACGGGATTTTAGACTATGTTTCAAAAAGAATGCATTATGCAATTGTTTATGTAGATGCAAGTGACGTTGATGAAAAAATTGCCCAGTTGGAAAAATTAAAAATCGTTAGAAGCGTTGAAAAGTCCCCATTGGTTAATTTATCAACCAGTTTTGCTAATAATCAAAGTTTAGATGATGATGATGAATAAGGATGGTTAATTGTGAGAGTAATTTCAGGTAAATATGGTAAACGGCCTTTAAAAGCAGTCCCTGGCCGTCTGACTCGTCCAACAACTGATAAGGTCAAAGAATCGTTATTTAACATAATCGGTCCATATTTTAATGGTGGTAGTTTTTTAGACTTATTTGCTGGTTCTGGTGGTGTTGCAATTGAGGCGGTATCACGTGGTTTTGATAATGCGACATTAGTTGATAAACAATATGCTGCAATTAAAACGATTAATGAAAACATTAAGATGACTAAGGAACCCAATCGTTTTACGGTGATAAAAAGTAGCGCTGAAAATGCTTTGAACCGTCTGGCATCGAGTGGTCAACAGTTTGACATTGTCTTTTTAGATCCGCCTTACAAAGAAGAACAGATGTTAAGTGATTTATCAACGCTTAATGAGCTAAAAATATTAGCTAAGGATGCATTTGTAATTTGTGAAACTGATAATCACACAAATTTAGTTGATGATGTTCAAAATTATCGTTTAGTTCGACAAAAAGAATACGGCTTGACCGTTATTTCAATCTATAAATATGAAATGGGTGATTAAATTTGACTAAGGCAGTTTTTCCTGGAAGCTTTGATCCGCTTACCAATGGACATTTAGATATTATTAGAAGGGCCAGTGCGCTCTTTGACGAATTAGTAGTTGTGATTGGCATTAATAGTAAGAAGCAACCCTGGTTATCAAATAATGATCGTCTTCATTTGATAGAACTATCCACAGCGGATTTAAGTAATGTTTCAGTATTGATTACCGATGGGTTGATTGTCGATTTAATGGATGAGATCAACGCGAATGTGATTATTAGGGGAGTTCGGAATTCAATTGATTTTGACGCAGAGAAATCATTGGCTGACTTTAATCATCGCTTAAATAATAAGGTTCAGACATTATTAATTCCCACTAATCCTGAGTTTGAAGCGTTATCTTCTTCAAGGGTAAGGGAATTATGTCATTTTAAAAAATCAGTTAATCGTTATGTTCCAAAACCAGTTGCAGATTTAATTAATGAAAAGTGGGAATTAAATGAAAAATAAACATCGTTATTTGAAATTCGGCTTACCGATATTAGGATTAATTATAGTCGCAATTTTCTTTTTACTACCATTGCCAAAATATATTGAAGGGCCAGGTGGTGCTGATAATTTAAAATCAATCGTGAATATAAAAAACCACCCAGATCATTATAGTGGAAAATTTATGTTGACCTCAGTTGGAATTGCGCAAGCTACTCCAGCTTCCTATGTTTATGCGAAGTTAAATCCTTACTATTCGATTGAGAGCGTCGAAGATGTAACTGGTGGTCAGGATAATGCTACATACGATCGATTACAAGATTTTTACATGAAAAGTGCTATTAATGAGGCCATTTATACTGCTTATCGTGCTGCCCACAAGAATGTAACTAAGGATTATCGAGGCATTTATATCATTGATGTCTTAAATACTTCTAAATTTAAGAACGTTATTCATGTTGGTGATACTATCGTTAGGGTCAACGGGCATCATTTTAATTCTGCACTAGGTTATCAAAATTATATTCGGAAGCAAAAAGTTGGTTCTAAATTAAAGATTGGCTTTTATCATAACTCTAAGTATAAAGAAGCAACGGCACCATTAACTAAGTTGCCAAACAGTAATCAACCAGGGATTGGGATTACATTAACTGATGACTTAAGGGTTAAAACCAAAATTCCGATTAAAGTTGATCCGGGACAAATTGGCGGACCTTCAGGGGGCTTAATGTTCTCACTGCAAATTTATAGTCAATTAACTGGTGAAAACATTAGAAAAGGACGTAAAATTGCTGGTACTGGAACGATCAATTCTGATGGGACCGTTGGTGAAATTGGGGGCATTGATAAAAAAATCATTGCTGCTAAAAGGGAAGGTGCAACTATTTTCTTGGCACCGTATGTAAAGCCAACCAAGGCAATTCGAGCATTAGAACCTGATCATTTAACTAATTATGAACTGGCAGTTAAGACTGCTAAACGCTACGCACCAGATATGAAAGTTTTGCCAGTTACTTCATTTCAGAATGCACTGGATAAGCTTAAATAATAAAAAGATCCAATAAATCACGTATTTATTGGATCTTTTTACGTATTTATAGCTAGATAGGAGGGTAGCAGATGGATAGGATTAAGGAATTAATCGATACTTATCGTTATCAAATTATTTTATCTGGTTTAGTAATTTTGCTTATTTTAGCTTTTATGCTTTTAAGTGGTAATTATTTCAAAAATAGCAACGATGATATTAATCAAATCGGGCAATCAGAAATGATTAGTGGAAGTGCAATGAATAGTAGTTCTCAATTTAGTGGCAATTCAGTTACTAGTGAGTCTTCAATATCTCCAGGCGGTAAAATTATTGTTGATATAAAGGGAGCAATAAAACATCCAGGTATTTATAAGGTGGAGTATGAGACCAGGGTATCTGAATTAGTTGATTTAGCAGGTGGTTTTAGTAAGTCGGCTGACCATCAAAACGTTAATTTGGCACAGCGCTTAAATGATCAACAGGTAGTTTATATTCCGTTAAAGGGTGAAATTAAGGGCAATGTCCATCTTGAAAAATCAAAATCATTAGCTAATGATCAGGTGAGTTCTACAGATTCAATTAGTAATTCGGGTAATAGTAATGGTAAAATTAATATTAATACTGCTGATAAGGTGCAACTACAAACAATAAGTGGTATTGGCGATAAAAAAGCCGAAAATATTATTAATTATCGTCAACAAAACGGTGGTTTTAAATCGATTGAAGATATTAAGAACGCCGATGGAATTGGTGATAAAATGTTTGAAAATATAAAAGAAAACATTACTGTTTAACTTCAACTAACAGGGGGATTAACTCGAATGACTGAAAATAGGATTCCATGGGACCAGTACTTTATGCTACAAGCCGTGTTAATGTCAACACGAAGTACTTGTAATCGTTTGTCTGTAGGGGCTAGCTTAGTTCGTGATAAACGCATTATTGCAGGTGGCTATAATGGCTCCGTTGCAGGTGATGCTCATTGTACTGATGAGGGATGTTACATGGTTGATGGGCACTGTCTTAGAACTATTCATGCTGAAATGAACGCCATTTTGCAGTGTGCTAAATTTGGTGAATCAACAGATGGTGCAGAAATTTATGTTACGGATTTTCCATGCCTTCAATGTACTAAAATGTTATTACAAGCGGGAATCGTAAAAATTAATTATTTAAGAAATTACAATAATGATCCATATGCAATGCATCTATTGAAACTAAAGCAGATTGGATTGCAGCAAGTGAAGATACCTAAGCAAACTTTAGAACAATTACCTTTTGATACCTATTTATCTGATAATTAAATTTTAAGAAATAACATTGTGTTTATTGCCATTCTATGGGTTGCGATTAGTGTTATTTTTTTTGGCAATCTATTTTTAGGACTGGCAATTTTAATCTTTATTTTAATCCGCATCTTTTTTTTAAAGAAGCCATTTTTCTTTGCCTTTGCTATAGTTACGGGGATTATTTTTACCTTACTCTGCGTTATTAACATCAAACAACTTGATAAAAATAGGCTTTTACCTGTCAATGAACAACAACTTATTTTGAAAGTGCAACCTGACGATTTCAATATATTACCAGATTATTATCATGGAAAAGCAGTCATTGTTGGTAGTAATCAACCGGTTTTATTTTCAGGAACATTAAGTTCAAATTCACCTATCCCGAGTTTAATCGAGATGGATAAACCATTATTGATGAATGTTAAAGCGGAGATCAAGGATCTCGATTCGGCAACGAATCAAAATCAATTTGATGCTAAACGCTATTATTCAGTTCAAGGAATCAGTAATTCAATTAAAATTAAGTCAATCATTGATATTCGTAAGTCTGATGGGTTTAGCTTAGTTGATACAGTTCATAGTTTTAGAGTAGGATTAATTAATTACGCTAATCAACTTCCCAAACCATTGAATCTATATGTATTAAGTTTGATTATTGGTGAAATGAATTCTGAGGTTTATGACGAGATAACTGGAATTAAGCAGCTAGGTTTGATACATTTATTTAGTATTTCAGGTTTACACGTCTATTATTTTATTAGCATGATTGAACGGATTTTGATTTATTTAAGGTTTCGTAGGGATCACTATCAACTACTGATTATGTTAGTGTTGCCGCTTTATTTTATATTTTCTGGTTCATCTGTGGGTTTATTAAGGGCAATTTTAATGGTAGAAGCAGGGCTGATCACTAAATTCTTTAGTTTTAAGCTGGGCGGATTAGATATTTGGAGCATTGCTCTTATCATTAACTTAATTTTAGCTCCTAGAATGCTAATCCAATTCGGTAGTCAATTGAGCTATGCATTGTCATTTGGATTGATTTTTACTAATAAATTTGGCTTTTTTAAACAAACTATTTTAATGAACATGCTGAGCATTCCATTTGTAATCTTTCATGTGTACGAGTGGCATTTTTTAACTTTCTTTGCTAACTTATTTATTTTGCCATTATTTTCAATAATCATTTTTCCAATCGTGATTATCGGGATGCTATGTTTTACGGTTGTCCCCATGGTTGCTTTTTGGATTGCTAATTTTTTGGCGCTGTTTGATGGCATTATTAATTGGATTGGTAATTTGCCTGGTAATATTTTATTCGGGAAGCCGCCAATTTTATTAGCAGCTTTATTATTTTTGTTTACAGTAGTATTATTGGGGAATGCTTCTCGTAAATGGTGGTCGATATTAATTGTTACTTATGGGGTATCTTTTTTATTAATTCATTTCCCAATTAATGGGGAAGTGGTTTATTTTGATGTGGGGCAGGGAGATAGTTTTTTGATTCGTAAACCATTTAATCGTTCTGTAGACTTAATTGATACTGGGGGACGATTGATGTTTGGTAAGCAAGCTGTACAAACTAAGTTTAATGCCGAAAAAACATCCATTAACTATCTAAAAAGTATTGGAATTGATAGGATTAATAATTTATTTATCACCCATCAAGATGCTGATCATAGTGGAGATTTACCCGCATTTTTAAGTAAAATGAAAATTGACAATCTAATTATTCCAATTGGGATGCAAAATAATAAAAATTTTATGGATAAACTGAATGGTAAAATGAATAACACTAACCTAATGCTGGCAAAGGATGGGGACACTTTTGATAATCATTCATTGCAGATCTACCATCCATTCACAAGTGGGATGGGAGCAAATGAGGATTCATTAGTTATTGGCAGCAGAATTAATAACTTAAACTGGTTATTTACTGGTGATTTAGACCAAGACGGTGAAAAAAAGATAATTAACAAGTATCCAAATCTAAGAGCAGATATCTTAAAGGCGGGCCATCATGGAAGTAAGACATCTACTGCAATTGAATTTTTAAATCAAATTCAGCCGAAATTGGTCATTATATCTGCAGGGAGAAAAAATCGCTATGGCCACCCCCATTCAGAGGTAGTTAATCAATTACAGCAAAGAAAAATTAAAATCTATAACACACAAACGGATGGGATGATTGCCTACCGCTTTGGTGGGTTTGATTATGGACATTTTGAAACGTACATGAAAAGGTGATTTGATGAATTTTTATGAAGCAAGTAATCAAATAAAGCAAGGAAATTTAGCCCCCATTTATTTAATTACTGGAAAACAAGAATATCTAATGGAGCAATTAAAAAAACAATTTATCAATTTGATTCCAAAGGATGATCGGACGATGAATCTCGCTATTTATGATATGGAGACGACACCGCTTGCTGATGCAATGAATGATGCAATGTCTGCGCCGTTCTTTGGTGAGAATAGAATGGTCATAATTAATAACCCTATTTTTTTAACGGGTGAGAAAAATAAAAATAAAATAGATCATGACACAGACGAATTGTTAAAATACATCAATGATCCACTTTCTTCAACCATTTTGGTATTTATTGCTCCTTATGAAAAACTAGATTCGCGAAAAAAAGTTGTCAAACAGTTGAAAAAACAGGCTGTTTGTGTTGACCTTCAAGCGATTAATGAATTTGAGACCAAAAGGTATGTTGGTAATTTTTTGCAACAACATGGATATCGAATCGATTCGCATGTAATGGATCAACTAATGCAAAGAACTGATGGTCAGTTATCTGCTATTATGATCGATATTTCAAAACTAATGATCTATTGTCAAAAAGATAAGTTGATTACTAGTCAAGCTGTTAAAAATTTGGTTACCAAGACTTTAAATCAAAACATATTTACATTGGTTGACATGGTTTTGAAGCGGCAGACTACTAATGCAGTTTCACTGTATCAAGAGTTATTAGTCGAAGGACAGTCTGCAATTCAAATTAATGCAGTCCTATTGAGTCAATTTCGATTATTACTTCAGATAATGATTCTTAAAAATTATGGTTATAGTCAAGGTAAATTGGCTAGTGAGTTAAAGGTTCATCCATATCGGGTTAAACTGGCTTTACAGATCATTAGGAACTATCAATTTAAAGATCTAAAACGGGCTTTTTTAGGATTAACTGATATTGAGAGACAATTAAAGAGTACCAGTGAGTCTCCAGAATTACTATTTGAAATGTTCATGCTTAAATTTGCATAAAAAAAGATTCCATTAGCAATTTACTAATGGAATCTTTTTGGTAATAAAAAAACCCAGTCATGAGCTGAGTGAAGAGACCCCCGTATGTTGGACAGAAAATGTTCAGCATACGGGGGTCTTTATTTTGGCAAAATATAGTTATGAATTTAGATTGAAAGTTGTTTTAGAATACCTTTCTGGAGTTGGATCAACTACGTTGAACCATAAATATGGCATTAAGGGTGTTGCAACAATCTACTCGTGGGTAAAGACGTATAAAAAATTTGGTAAAAAAGCGCTTATTGCAAAACATTATAATCAAGAATATTCTTATATGTATAAATTAAAAGTGCTGAAATGGATGCACCTCTACCACAAGTCGTATCCAGAAACAGCACTTCATTTTAATATTGCATCTCCGTCGAGCATCTTTACATGGCAACGGAGATTAGAGAATGGAAGCCTATATTTAATGAATAAACGTAAGTCCCATCAAAAGAATGTTCTCACAAATAGCGCTGTAAAGCAAATTAAACTGTTAAAAAAGCAAAATTTAGCTTTATCGATTAAACTATCCTATGAAAAATTACTAAGCACTAATAATCAATACGAAAGTATTGATTTATTAGTGAAAAAATTTAGTGATGTTGCAATTTCTAGAATATTATCATCAATTTCATTCCCTAAAAGTAGTTATTATCATCATAGAAAAGCTTCGCTTTCGAAAATAAATGATGAGTTTGATACTGAGGTGAAAAAGGCTGTTAAGGATCATCCTGCTTATGGTTATAGAAGAATAACAGCATTATTTAACAATAATGGATACCATGTTAATCACAAAAGAGTCCAGAGAATTATGCAAAAATACAGTTTACAGTGCCAACTATTTGGAAAAAGAAAACGTAAATATAACTCTTACCATGGCCAAGTAGGCCATGTTGCTGATAATGTTTTAAATGGTGATTTTTCATCTAATAATTTTGGAGAGAAGATAACAACAGATGTAAGTGAATTTAGATATGGAAATGAAGATATAAACCATCGGGTTTATCTTTCTCCAGTGATGGATTTATATTCTGATAAAATCATTTCATATGGAATTAGCAGCCATCCAACAGTTGAACTAACATTAAAGCCGTTGAACCAGGCACTAAAAAGAATCCAGAACACTGTTAAGCATTCAATTGTGCATAGTGATCAAGGAATTCAATACCAGAGTCATAGTTGGGTTCAAACACTAAACAAATATGAAGCTATTCAGTCCATGTCCCGTAAGGGGACATGTTTAGATAATGCTCAAATGGAATCATTTTTCCATATCATGAAAATTGAAATGATGAATACGCATTATGATACCAAAAAATCCTTAATCAATGCGATGAAAACATGGATTAAGGATTACAATAACAATAGATTAAAAGAAAAACTAGGATACCAATCACCAAATCAATATTTGGGATTGATATCCTAGCAAAAAGTATTAGTCCAACCTATAGGGGTCAGATCAGAGCTTTTTTATTACTTATTGAAAAGTCTAGTAAGACGTGACTTGTCACGGCTAGCTTTATTAGCTTTGATTAAACCTTTTGATTTAACGTGGTCAATCTTGCTAATGGCAGCCTTGAAAGTTTCTTCAAGATTATCAGAACCAGCTGCTTGAGCTTTTTCGAATTTCTTGATAGCATTTCTCATTGCACTTTTTTGTACAATGTTTTGTTTTTCTGCTTTTTCATTAGTCTTAACACGCTTGATAGCGGATTTGATTACTGGCATGATTTCACCTCCAAATACGAAGTAATGTCCATAATTCAACACTTTTTTATTATACAGACTCATTATCTTAATTGCAATAGTATTTGCTTAAATCAGTGTTACCATAAAAAAATGACTAAAATGGGGTTGTTTAATATTCAATTATCTAGTATGATTAATTAGTAAAAAGTTTTTAACCTAGACTTAGTTTTCCACTTTCTCACTAGTGATTACTCAGTTATAGGTGTTTATATACAATGAAAGGTGGGATTTTTTATGGCTCTTACACAAGCACATAAAAATGAAATTATCAAGAAGTACGCTCGTCACGAAGGTGACACTGGTTCAGCAGAAGTACAAATCGCTGTTTTAACTGCTGATATTAATGAAATTAACAACCACATGAAGGAACACAAGAAGGATTTTCATTCACAACGTGGATTAATGAAGAAAATTGGTCACCGTCGTAATCTTATTGCTTACTTACGTAACAAGGATGTACAACGTTATCGTGAACTAATTAACAGTCTTGGCCTACGTCGTTAATACTGTTAAAAAGGGTGGGCTGCTATTTGCAGCACACCCTTTTTTTGTACATAATAATACGTTCGGTTTTAAAGTATGATAAAATAATTCATAGATATTATGAACGTAAATAAAAGAAAATATTTTTGAGGTGAACTCTATGAAGGAAAAGGTTAAAATTATTCCACTTGGTGGAGTAAGGGAAGATGGCGAAAATTTATATGCCGTTGACATTAATGACGGTATTTATATTTTAGACTGTGGGCTTAAGTACCCAGAAAACGAAATGTTAGGGATCGACTTTGTGATTCCAGATATAACTTATTTAAGAGAAAACAAAGATCGAATCGTAGGGGTATTTTTAACCCACGGACATGCGGATGCAATTGGTGCACTTCCTTACTTTTTATCCGAATTTAATGTTCCTGTTTTTGGATCAGAACTAACAATTGAACTTGCTAAGTTATTAGTTAGTGATAATAAAGAAAGTAAGAAATTCAATAATTTTAACGTAGTTAATGAAGATAGTGAAATTCTATTTGATGACGTTACAGTTACATTTTTCAAGACTACCCATTCAATCCCTGAGTCAATGGGAATCGTATTAGATACGAAATATGGAAAAATTGTCTATACTGGTGATTTTAAGTTTGATCAAACCGCATCCAATGGTTACCAAACTGATTATGCAGCACTTGGTGATATTGGTAGAAGTGGTGTTTTAGCTTTATTGAGTGATTCTTCTAATGCTGAAAATCCTAATCCAGGAACGAATGAACGTAAGATCGCTAATTACATTGATGATGCCTTTGAATATCATGATAACCGTATCATCGTTGCTTGTGCAGCTTATAATATTTTACGAATTCAACAAGTATTTAACGCAGCGGCTAAAAGTGAACGCAAGGTATTTCTTACTAATCAAAATTTAGAAAAGATTGTTAATACTGCAATTAAATTAGATAAGTTAACACTCCCCAAAGATGATTTATTGATCTCTAAAGTTGCTGATTTAGAAAAATTAGATCCATCTGAAGTCGTTATTTTACAAACTGGAAAGATGGGCGAACCAATTAAGGCCCTTCAAAGAATGACTAGTAAGAATTCAGTTGATAATCCAATTAGTGTTAGGGAGGGCGATTTAGTATTAATCGCGACGACTCCAGCTCCAGCAATGGAAACAAATGTAGCTAGAACTCGTGACATGATCTATAGAGCAAACGCAGAGGTTAAAATGATTTCAGATGACATCAAATCGTCTGGGGATGCTAGTCAAGAGGATCTTCAATTCATGCTCAATATTTTGAAACCTAAATATCTAATTCCTGTTCAAGGAGAGTATCGGATGCTAGAAGCACATTCAATGGTTGCTGAAGAAGTTGGTTTTCCAAGTGATCATATTTTCATTCCTGCAAAGGGGGATGTTTTAGAATATGATGGCAATAAAATGCTACGTGCAAGCAGTGTTGATGCTGGTGATATCATGATTGATGGAATTGGTGTTGGAGACATTGGAAATATTGTTTTGCGAGATCGAAAAGTCCTATCTGAAGATGGAATTTTTGTGGTCGTAGTTACTATTAATCGGAAAAAGAAAACGGTGATTGCTCAACCTAAGATAACTTCTCGTGGATTTATCTATGTTAAAGCTAATAAGACCCTTATGAACGAGGCTTCTAAGATTGTTTATGATGCTGTTCAATATAATTTAGATAATAAGGAATTTGATTGGGGTCATCTAAAACAAGATGTTCGTGATAAATTAAGTTCGTTTTTATTTGATAAAACGAAGCGGCGTCCGGTTATTTTACCAGTGATCATGGAAGTTCATCAACACCATAAGGGACATAAGGGTGGTAAGAAGCCTAATAATTCAAAAGAGAAAAATTAGGAAGTGAATTAGACTTTGAACTACGATGAATTATGGCAAACAATCTATCAAAATTTAGATGCTCATCATTATTCGATTGCGGTTTCTGATTTAAAAAAAATTTATGAAAATGATCCATCTAAAAAGGCCAACCAATTGTTAGTGAATGCCTTAGTCGATGCTGGTGATTATTTACAAGCAAAAGAATATTTGTTAGAAAAAATTAATGATTATCAGGACTCACAAGCTGATTTTAAATTAATGATAAAGATTTTTGGCTTGAACCATAATTTTATTCAGGGACAGATATTAATTAATTCAGTAAAAGACTTTAATTTTAAGAAAGAATTACAAAATGACTTTGATAAGCTAGTAAACGATGCCTTAGTTAGTAATTCTGATGAAATTAATCAATTAGTAAGTGATTTATATCATATTGGTGCAAAAAAGATAGTTGATCAACAAAGAATAATTACTAATGCCATGAATTTACCCGTTAAAAAGTATATTGATGGGGGAATTGGGGCATTATCTGATCCGTTTTTGTACCCAGCAATTCGTTTTGATTTGTTAGACGTGTTCCGTGAATTAGGCGTTTCAAGGCAGATTGAAATTAAATGGATTGATGGCCAAACTCACTTAGTAGACTGTCGAAATTTATTACCATTGATCAAGACTAAAAGTGCCATTGGCATTTTTAAAGTACTGGAAGACCGTTTTGGACAAACTGCGCCAACGGTTTATGAAAACATGATAAAGACCTTTAATTTATTCTTAGCTTATCTATACCCATTTAATGACATTGTTATTAAAAATTATGCACTTTGGGTTGATGTTGCTTATCAACTTCAGTGTGGGAAGTTAATTGATCTTAATCAATGTGGCGAAGACACAAAAATAGCTTATAATTGGCAAATTAAGTTACTTAAAATAATTGATTCAATAAAATGACTTGACAATTAAATCAAAAGTTGATTTAATCTAAACTGTCGAAAATATTTATATTTAGGTGTTTACAAATAATAGAGCAATAGATATAATATTAGAGGATATTCTTCTTGAGAGCGATACAACTTTGTATTTTTGAGAAGATGTAGTATAATAATACTAAAAGATGTATCGCAATCTCGCGATACTAGTCTTTCGAAAATAACAGGAGGTTTCATTAATGGCAAAAGAACATTATGAAAGAACAAAACCCCATGTAAATATTGGTACTATTGGCCATATTGATCATGGTAAGACTACTTTAACTGCAGCTATCACTAAGGTTTTAGCTGATAGAGGTTTAGCAAAGGCTGAAGATTACGCTGATATCGATGCAGCCCCAGAAGAACGTGAACGTGGTATCACGATCAACACTGCCCACGTTGAATACGAAACTGAAAAGCGTCACTATGCTCACGTTGATGCTCCAGGACATGCTGATTACATCAAGAACATGATCACTGGTGCTGCTCAAATGGATGGTGCGATCTTAGTTGTTGCTGCAACTGATGGTCCTATGCCACAAACTCGTGAACACATCCTTCTTGCTCGCCAAGTTGGTGTTGAATACATCGTTGTATTCTTAAACAAGACTGATTTAGTTGATGATGACGAATTAGTTGACTTGGTTGAAATGGAAGTTCGTGAATTACTTTCAGAATACGATTACCCTGGTGACGATATTCCTGTTGTTCGTGGTTCAGCTCTTAAGGCTTTACAAGGTGACGAAGAACAAGAAAAAGTTATCTTGAAGTTAATGGACATCGTTGATGAATATGTTCCAACTCCAGAACGTGATGACAGCAAGCCATTCTTAATGCCTGTTGAAGACGTATTCTCAATCACTGGTCGTGGTACTGTTGCTTCTGGTCGTATCGACCGTGGTAAGATCGGTGTTGGTGACCCAGTTGAAATCGTTGGTCTTACTGACGAAGCATTGAAGTCTACTGTTACTGGACTTGAAATGTTCCGTAAGACTCTTGACGAAGGGGAAGCCGGAGATAACGTTGGGGTATTACTTCGTGGTGTTGACCGTGACCAAGTTGTTCGTGGACAAGTTCTTGCTGCTCCAGGTTCAATCAAGACTCACAAGAAGTTTACTGGTCAAGTTTACATCTTGAGTAAAGAAGAAGGTGGACGTCATACTCCATTCTTCTCAAACTACCGTCCACAATTCTACTTCCACACCACTGATGTTACTGGTGTTATCGAACTAGAAGACGGTGTTGAAATGGTTATGCCTGGTGATAACGTTACTTTCCACGTGGACTTAACTAAGCCAGTTGCCATTGAACAAGGTACTAAGTTTACCATCCGTGAAGGTGGTCACACTGTTGGTGCCGGTGTTGTTTCTGAAATTGATGACTAATTTTTAGATAATAACATTTAAAAGGTTTGAAGCTTTATGCTTCAAACCTTTTTTTTATTTAATAGAAAATCTTAATAATATCAATATCATTTAGATGCTTTGATTGCTTGATTTTGGCTAAGATGGTATAATTTCATATGTAGTTATTAAGGACTAGTTAATCTAATTGATTAGTAGTTTAACGAAGTTATTTGATTATGATCAAATAAATTAATAATAAATATTTTTCATGTCGGAGGGAAAAGAATGTCTGCAAAATGGGAAAAAAAGGGTACTAATGATGGTGAATTAACTTTCGAAATTGGTGCTGATAAAATCAAGGAAGGTTTGGATAAAGCTTTCCAAAAGAATAAAAAGAATATTAATATTCCTGGATTCCGTAAGGGAAAGGTTTCACGTCAAATCTTTAACGAAATGTACGGTGAAGAATCACTATATCAAGATGCTTTAAACATTTTACTTCCAGAAGCTTATAGTAATGCTGTTGAAGAAGCTGGCATCGAACCAGTTGCTCAACCAGAAGTGAACGTAGAATCACTTGAAAAGGGTAAGCCATGGGTCTTAAAGGCTGTTGTTACTGTAAAACCTGAAGTTAAGCTTGGTGAATACAAGGGCATTTCTGTTGAAAAACAAAATACTCGGGTATACAAAAAGGATATTGATGCAGCAATCGAAAAGAAGCGTCAATCACAAGCTGAATTGGTTCTTAAAGATGATAAGCCAGCTGCAGAAGGCGACACTGTAATTATTGATTTTGATGGTTACGTTGATGGTAAGCCATTTGATGGTGGTCAAGCTAACAACTACTCATTAGAATTAGGTTCACACTCATTTATTGATAACTTTGAAGATCAATTAGTTGGTCACAAAGCTGGTGATGAAATCGATGTTGATGTTACCTTCCCTGAAAATTACCAAGCAAAGGAACTAGAAGGCAAGAAGGCTACTTTCAAGGTTAAGATTCATGAAGTAAAGGAAAAGCAATTACCAAAACTTGATGATGAATTCGCCAAGGATGTTGATGAAGATGTTGATAGTCTTGATGAATTAAAGGATAAGGTAAAGGATCAACTTAAGGAAGAAAAGGAAACTGAAGCAAAGAACAACATTGAAGATGAAGCAATCAGTGGTGCTGTTGATAATGCTGAAGTTAAGGAAATTCCTCAAGCAATGATCGATGAAGACACTGAACGCCAAATGGATCAATACCTTGCAAATATGCAACAACAAGGAATTAATGCACAAATGTACTTCCAACTTACTGGGACAAGCAAGGAAGATCTTAAGAAGCAATTTGCTGATGGCGCTAGTCGTCGTGTAAAGACTAACCTTGTTCTTGAAGCAATTGTTGAATCTGAAAACATCAAACCAACAGATGACGAAGTTAAAGAAGAAATTGCTACTTTAGCTAAACAATACGGCATGAAGGAAGACGCAATTAAGAGTGCTTTATCAGAAGATATGCTCAAGCATGATATTGCAATTCAAAGTGCTGTTAAGTTAATTACTGATAGTGCAAAGCAAGATAAGCCTGCTAGCAAGAAAAGCGATAGCGAAGAATAATATTTCTTGATAAAAAACCAGTTGGCATCTAGGCTAGCTGGTTTTTTATTATAAGCTAATCGTTTTAACTACGATGTAATTTATGCTATAGTGTTGGAACTGAAGTTTATAAAACGAAAATGTGAGGTGCATACATTTGTTTGAAGATGATGATAAAGGACCAGTAATCTGTTCCTTCTGCGGGAAATCACAGGATCAAGTTCAAAAGATTGTTGCTGGACCTGGTGTTTATATTTGTAATGAATGTATTGATCTGTGTAAACAAATTGTTGATGAAGAATTAGCTCAAGAATCACGTGGCGGTGAAATTAAGTCACTGACCCCAGCTGAAATTGTTGATAAGCTTAACCAATATGTAATTGGCCAAAATGAAGCTAAAAAGACGCTGTCAGTGGCTGTTTACAACCATTATAAGCGGATTAAGAGCATGGCTACTAATAAGCCTGGCGATACTGAATTACAAAAGAGTAATATTGCAATGATTGGACCAACTGGTTCAGGGAAAACTTACTTAGCCCAAACCCTAGCTCGAATTTTGAACGTTCCATTTGCGATTGCAGATGCAACGACGTTAACTCAAGCTGGGTATGTAGGTGAAGACGTTGAAAATATCTTACTCAAGCTATTACAAAATGCTGATTTTGATGTGGAAAGAGCCCAAAAGGGAATTATCTACATTGATGAAATTGATAAGATTGCTAAGAAGTCTGAAAACGTTTCAATTACTCGTGATGTTTCAGGTGAAGGGGTTCAACAATCGCTATTGAAGATCCTAGAAGGAACCGTTGCTAACGTTCCACCTGAAGGCGGCCGCAAGAATCCACAACAAAAATTCATTCAAGTGGATACTACTAACATTTTGTTCATTGTTGGTGGGGCGTTTGATGGAATTGAAAATATCGTTAAAGATCGGTTAGGAAAGAAAACCATTGGGTTTGGAACTGATGATAATGAGTTAGCTGATATGGATGATAATGATATTATGCAACACGTTATTACAGAAGACCTACTTAAGTTTGGGTTAATTCCTGAATTTATTGGTCGTTTGCCAATTCTCACTGCCTTGAATAAATTGACTGAAGCTGATTTAGTTCGGGTACTTACTGAACCTAAGAACGCGCTTGTTAAGCAATATCAAAAATTGCTTGAATTAGATGGTGTGCAATTAGATTTCGAAGATGGTGCCTTGAAGGCAATGGCTAAGCTAGCAATTGATCGTGATACTGGTGCTCGTGGGTTACGCTCAATTATTGAAAGTGTAATGGAAAATATTATGTATGAAGTACCTAGTCGCGATGATGTTGATAAGGTCGTTGTTACAAAGGACTCAGTTACAGAACATGCTGATCCAAAGCTAGTTTTAAAAGCAGAATCTAAATAAATTAAAAAGCAGGTGCTTACCTGCTTTTTTTAAGGAGAAAAAACATGGATGTTCATAACGTTAATTTATTGATCAGTGCAGTTAGTCCAAGCCAATACCCAAAGACAGGGTATCCAGAAATTGCCTTGGTTGGCCGCTCAAACGTTGGTAAATCTTCACTAACGAATACCTTGATTAACCGCAAGAATTATGCACATACTTCTAATCAACCCGGTAAGACCCAAACTTTAAATTTTTATGAGGTTGAAGATGCGCTTTACTTTGTTGATGTCCCAGGATACGGCTATGCGCGAGTATCAAAATCTGAACGTGAAAAATGGGGAACGATGATTGAAACGTATTTAACTAAGCGCCCCCAACTAAAAGGAGTTATTTTACTAATTGATGGTCGGCATGATTTAACTCAAGATGATCGTCAAATGGCCGAATGGTTAGATTATTTTGATATTCCAAGGCTAGTTGTTGCTACTAAAATGGATAAAATTGCTGGTGGTAAATGGAATAAGCAATCCAGTATGATTCATAAGGCGATTAACGTTGATGATCAGGAATTGATTATGTTTTCAGCCAAAACCAAACAAGGTAAGGATCAAATTTGGGACTGGATTGAAAAACAAGTTAACTAAAAAATAGCTCTCACTTGTGAGGGCTATTAATATACTTATTTATCAGTTTTATCTTGTGAAAGAATTTTGGTCTTATTATTACCCTTGTCTTGACTCTTCTTCTCAGCCTTTTTCATGAATTTATCTCTTTCATTGTCCTTAGGGTCAATTTGAGCAAATTTACCAAGCATTTTATCTAAGTCATTTTGTAAATTAATTTTTAATCCCATAATTACATCTCCTGCCTTTATTTTATTTCATAATAGCAGAAAATGATTTATTTGTCATCAAAGGAAGTGATAAGTTGGCAACTGAACATATTGAAAACAAATTAAAACTATTGCCTGATTTACCTGGATGTTATCTAATGAAGGATAAAAATGGTCATATTATTTATGTAGGAAAGGCTAAAAATTTAAAAAATCGAGTGCGTTCTTATTTTAAAAGTAGTCATACTGGAAAAACAGCCAAGTTAGTATCTACAATTCGTGATTTTGAGACGATTATTACTGCAACCGATAAAGAGGCTTTTCTTCTCGAAATTACCTTGATTCAAAAGCATCGGCCTTACTTTAATATTCAATTAAAGCAGGGAAATAACGGCTATCCATACATTAAGATTACGAATGAACGGGATCCACGATTAATGATCGTAAATGCAGTTAAAAACGACGGTGGATATTATTTTGGCCCTTATCCGAATGTCTATGCTGCTGATGAAACGTTGAACTTTTTGCAAAAAATGTATCCGTTAAGACGTTGTAATGGTTTTCAACATCGTCCCTGTCTTTACTATCATATGGGACAGTGCCTAGGTGCTTGCTTTAAGACGGTTCCTAAAGAAGAGTATGAAAAACAAATTAAAAAAATTAAATCATTTTTGAATGGCAACGTTACCGTTGCTAAGAAAGTATTAACTCAAAAAATGCATGAAGCGGCCGATAACCTAGAATTTGAGCGAGCAGCAGATTTAAGAGATCAACTTAAGTACATTGAAGTGACGGTTGAAAAGCAAAAGATTATTTCACAAGATACAACGCCACGGGATGTATTTAATTTTTACTTTAATAAGGGTTGGATTTCAATCCAAATCTTTTTTATTCGGCAAGCACGGTTAATGAAACGAGTAAAGCGGGTTTTTCCAGTTGTAAGTTCAGCCACTGAAGAAATGACCAGCTTTATTGTTCAATTTTATCAAAAGCGTGATCAGCCGCTACCAAAAGAAATCTTAGTCCCTACAGACTTACCAAAATCTGTTTTGAGTAAGGTGTTAGGGGTTCCCGTTAGAACTCCCCAACGCGGGCAAAAAAGAGCCCTGTTAGAAATGGCTGGTAAAAATTCTAAATTAGTACTAGATGAAAAATTTAGACTAATTGAATTAGATCAGTTGAAAACCACTGGTGCGATGAATGAGCTAACTGATGCGTTAGGTATTCCTAGAGGGCATAGAATTGAAGCTTTCGATCATTCTCACATTCAGGGGACCGATCTAGTTTCTGCAATGGTAGTATTTGAAGATGGGCAACCCAATCGTAAATTATATCGTAAATATAAATTAACAACTGTGGACCATGCTGATGAAACCGCAAGTACCAAGGAAGTAATTAGAAGACGTTATTCTAGATTATTAAAAGAGCATGCATCCCTTCCTGATTTAATATTGATGGATGGTGGCGAAATTCAGATGAACGCAGTTAAGGACGTGTTGGTAAATGAGTTGAATTTAAACATCCCAGTTGCAGGAATGGTAAAAAACACCAAGCATAAAACTGCCGATATTTTATTTGGGAATGCTGATCAACCATTAAATTTGAATCCCAAGAGTCAAGCTTTTTATTTAGTTCAAAGGGTGCAAGATGAGGTGCATCGGTTTGCAATTAGTTTCCACCGTCAGGTCCATACTAAGCACTCGTTAAGCTCACGCCTTGATGGAATCAAGGGGGTTGGCCCTAAGACCAGAAATAAATTGCTGCGTCATTTTGGCTCAATGAAAAATATCGAAACCGCTAGTGCTGATGAAATTACAGCGTTAGGAATTTCGAGTACCGTTGCTCAAACAATTAAATTTAGTTTAAATAAGGCCCCATCAGAATCCAATAAAAATTAGCTATCATTAGGAACTTATAATATAATTAATAATATAATTAATAAGGATTAGGAGAATAAAATTGTTTGTAGATCAAGTTAAAATTAATGTCCAAGCCGGAAAGGGTGGCGACGGCGTTGTCGGGTGGCGACGTGAAAAATATGTACCCAATGGAGGACCTGCTGGAGGAGATGGTGGACATGGCGGTAACGTTGTGTTTAAAGTTGACAGTGGGATGAGCACACTCATGGATTTTCATTATAGCCAAAAGTTTAAGGCTGCTAATGGAAATAACGGTGGTAGCAAAAAAATGACTGGAAGAAGCGGAGATGACCTAGTAATCAATGTTCCTGAGGGAACTAGTATTTATAATGATGATACTAACCGCTTAATTTGCGATTTAGTTAATCCTGGGGATCAATTTATCGTTGCTAACGGTGGCCGTGGTGGTCGCGGAAACGTGCACTTTGCCTCTGCTAGAAATTCTGCTCCAGAAATTGCTGAAAACGGTGAACCAGGTGAGGGTTTTAGCGTTCGTTTAGAATTAAAATTACTTGCCGATGTTGGTTTGGTTGGTTTTCCATCCGTTGGAAAGTCGACTCTACTCTCTGCAATAACTAGTTCTAAACCCAAAGTAGCGGATTATCACTTTACGACGCTGGTTCCTAACTTAGGAATGGTAAGGTTAAATGATGGTCGGGACTTTGTAATTGCCGATTTACCTGGTTTGATTGAAGGGGCTTCTGCTGGTACGGGGCTCGGGTTTCAATTCTTACGGCACGTCGAACGGACGCGAGTTATCTTACACTTAGTTGATATGAGTGGTGTTGAAGGCCGTGACCCGTTTGTTGATTATCAAAAAATCAACCAAGAAATTTCCAAATACGATGAAAACTTACTTTTACGGCCTCAGATTATCGTTGCCACTAAGATGGATATGCCAGATGCAGAAGCAAACCTAAAGCAATTTACCAATCAAATTGATAGCGAAGGCAATCAAAGACGCATTATTGCAATTTCTTCTATTACGCATAGCGGTTTGAAGGAATTAATTGGTGCCACTGCTGACCTATTGGATGAGACCCCTAAGTTTCCAATTACAGATGTTGAAGAGGAAGTTTCAATCCAATCTGATCTTGATGATGCTCCGTTTACCATTACCCATGAAGAAGATGGTAGTTGGACGTTATCTGGGAACCGCTTAGAAAAACTATTCCAAATGACTGATACGACCCATGAACAATCAATGCTTAGATTTGCACGTCAACTACGCGGAATGGGCGTTGACGATGCATTAAGGGATAGTGGTGCCAAGAATGGCGATACTGTTAATATTTTAGATTTCTCATTTATTTATGAAGTTTAGGGGCACTCTAAAATGCAAAATAATAATCATTTAAAGCATAACCGACGTTATATTACAGGATTAGACGGAATTCGTGCGATAGCTGTATTTGCTGTCATTATATTTCATTTATTACCCTTTAGCATTAAGGGTGGATATCTAGGGGTTTCAATCTTCTTTACGGTTTCTGGTTATCTAATTACCGATCTATTAATGCAGGAATGGGAGCAAAATGGCCAAATTAATCTATTTAATTTTTATTACAGAAGGTTAAGGCGACTATATCCAGCGCTATTTACAATGGTAATTGGAACTGGAGCTTACATTACTCTCTTTCAAAGAACGTTATTAAAGGACTTGGGAGTGACGATTTGGACCAATTTATTGTATCTATATAATTGGTGGGAAATTGGTCATGGACAGAGCTACTTTGATCGTTTTCAAGGTGAATCACCTTTTACACACCTGTGGTCTTTATCGATTGAGGCACAGTATTATTTAGTATGGCCAATTGCATTGGTAATTTTATTAATGTTGATTAGATCAAGAACGAAGATTGCCTTATTACTATTTTCGTTTTCATTTGGATCGGCAGTTTGGATGACCTACGTTTACCATAGCGTTAATAATATTAATCGGGTCTATTACGGGACTGACACTAGAATGTTTTCAATCTTATTCGGGGTTTCTTTGGCCATTATTTGGCCTTCTGCAAAGCTATCTAAGCAGCTCTCGTCGTTTTTAAAATTTTTACTGAACTTAATTGGTATTGGATCATTAATTGGTATCGTTTGGCTGTTGTTTACATTATCAGGGCAAAGTAGCGCTACTTATAATTGGGGAATGCTAGTCATTTCTATTCTAACGATGTTATTAGTTGCTACTTGTGTTCACCCGAGTGGAAATATCAATCAATTGCTAACTAACCGACTTTTTAGCTGGATTGGGACTAGAAGTTATGGAATTTATTTATATCAATTTCCAGTAATGATTTTTTATGAATCTCGCGTAATGAGTATTGGAGCGCATCCCGTTTTAAACGCTTTGATAGAGATCATAATCATATTTATTATCAGTGAGTTATCATATCGATTTATAGAAAGACCAATTCGGCATTTTGATTTTAAAATGTTGAAATCACACTTAGTTGAATTATTTAAAATTAAATCACGATTTGGATTTAAGCGTTTTATTGCATTTCCAGTATTGATATTAATGTTTATTTGTGGATATGGAGCATTTCACCCCAATTATAGTCAGGCGGATTCTGATAATTTAAAAAGGGATATTGTTGCTAATCAAAAAGCGTTTCAAAAGAAAAATCAAAAAATCATTAAGCAACAGGAAAAGAAAAAGGCATCAATGGCCTCAGAAACGATTAAAGTGGTTAAACTCAGCACTGCTGATAAAAACTTGGCAAAACAATTTAGCCTTACGCCTGAGCAGTTATTAAAGGCAAAACAATTTCCGATTACTGCAGTTGGTGATTCGATTATGGCTGATACTGCTAGTGATTTACAAAAGGTGTTCCCCAATGCTTATATTTCAGCTCAAGTGGGGCGTCAAATTTGGCAAACTCCAGATGTAATCAACCAATTGAAGAATAGTAATGCATTGTCACCCAATGTGTTGTTAAACCTGGGTACGAATAGTCCGATGACTCCTGCTCAACTGGATCAAGTTATTAATGACATTGGTCCCAATCATCAAATCTATTGGATTAACGTGCATGTTCCTACTCGTTATTGGGAAGGACAGGTTAATGATGTAATCGCGAAAGCGGCCACAAAATATAATAATTTCCATGTTATTGATTGGCATCAAGCAAGTGAAAATCAAAATCAATGGTTCTGGGATGATCATGTTCATCCTAATCCAGACGGAAATGTTAAATACGTTAGTTTAATCGCGAAAACAATTCTTAAATAAAAATGCTTAGGAGATTCCTAAGCATTTTTTGCCTTGATTATGAGATTCAACTCATAATGATATGCTACAATGTTAATATTGTAATTTTTAACAGATAAGAGGAAATAATATGCAAATTGAATTTTTGGGCACAGGTTCAGGTGTCCCTGGTAAGTTTCGCAATGTCTCTTGTACAGCGTTACGTTTACTTGATGAATGTAATTCGGTATGGCTTTTCGATGTTGGGGAAGGAACTCAGCAACAAATTTTACGCTCTAATTTGAAGCCTAGAAAAATTAATAAGATATTTATTACACACCTCCATGGTGATCATATCTTTGGACTGCCTGGCCTACTTAGCAGTCGTTCTTTTCAAGGTGGAGATACGCCATTAACCATTTATGGTCCGAGGGGCATTAAAGAGTTTGTGCAAGTTAGCTTAAGGGTTTCCAAAACTAAATTGTCTTATAAGATTATTTATCAAGAACTTACAACGCCTGGTAAAATATTTGAAGATGATAAATTTACTGTTTACATGAATACATTGGATCATCAAATTGAATCCTTTGGATATCGCATTGAAGAACATGATCATCCTGGTGAGCTATTAGTTGATAAGTTAAAGGCTGCTAATATTCCTTCAGGCCCAATTTATGGTAATATTAAAGCGGGAAAAGATGTCAAATTGGATGACGGCAGAATCATTCATGGCAAGGACTACATTGGCAAAGCGCAAAAGGGACGGATTGTAACTATTTTAGGGGATACTAGAAAAAATCAAAATTCGTTACCATTAGCTAAAAATGCAGATGTCCTAGTTCATGAAAGCACTTTCTCTAAGGATGAAGCTGGATTAGCCCGTAATTATTACCATTCAACTAATGTTCAAGCTGCTATTTTAGCGAAGAATGCAAATGTACAAAAATTGTTACTGACCCATATTTCTTCACGCTATACGGGTAAAATGGCTAACATTTTGCAAAAACAGGCTAGAGCAATCTTTAAAAATACGGATGTTGTTAAAGATTTTGATGTTGTTGATGTTCCATTTGATAAAAACCAAACTATTTAAGGAAGATGATTATAATGAAAAAACAAGTGAAAATGATTTCAATAATCGTTCTAGCTTTAATAATTGTGATATTTGCTCTTTTAAACGTTCAATCGGTTGCAATCAACTTCGGTTTTGGAACACTAAAATTGCCTATGATCGTGATGTTAATCCTTTGGATTTTAATTGGAGCACTAGTTAGCTTCTTACTTACAACGACCTCTTCTGTTACCAAAAGTCGTGATATTAAAAAATTGAATCAAGAAAATGATGCAAAAGTTAATCAATTGAACAAACAATTAACTGAATTAAAAGCCAAATTGAAAAATGAGAATAAGCAAGAAAATTTAAATCGTAATAAGCCCGAATAATTAATAATGAGGTATTAAATGATTAATTCAAAATATAATTGGAAAGTTGCTAAATTTGATGCTACTAATATCGGTGATGTTGATAAAATTGCCAAGGAATTAAAATTAAGCCCCATCGTTGCTAAAATTCTTTTTGAACGGGGTTATAAGAACGTTGATGATGTTAAGCATTTTTTAAATCCAAGTGCTGAGGAACTTGGCGATCCATTTTTATTCCATGATATGGAAAAAGCGGTCGAACGGATTACTAAGGCCATTGAAGATGGTGAAAAAATTACCATCTATGGAGATTATGATGCTGATGGATTAACTAGTACCGCAATTATGTATGAAACATTATCTGAAATTGGAGCGGATGTTAACTACTATGTTCCCAATCGATTTAGCGATGGATATGGTCCTAATTTAGATGCATTCACTAAAATTATTGATGATGGGACCAAATTGATCATTACGGTTGATAATGGTGTAACTGGATTTGAACCCGTTGATTTTGCTAACCAACATGGCTGTGACGTTATTATTACAGATCATCATGAAATTCCTAAGCAAGGGGTTCCTGATGCCTATGCAGTTGTTCATGCTAGATATCCTGGTGCGCAGTACCCATTTGGTTATTTTTCTGGGGCAGGGGTTGCATTTAAGGTAGCTTCGGCTTTATTAGATGAAATTCCACAAGAGTTTTTAGATTTAGTAACCATTGGAACAATTGCCGATTTAGTTTCCTTAACCGGTGAAAATCGCGTTCTAACTAAGTTTGGCGTTAAAGCAATTCAAGATACACAACGCCCAGGACTACTAAAAATACTTGAAAATGCAAAATTACTTGATAAACCGATTAATGAACATAGTATTGGATTTGGAATTGCTCCTCGGCTGAATGCATTGGGCAGAATGGATGATGCTAACGTTGGGGTGGAATTATTGACAACGTTAGATGATGATGTAGCCAATAAGCTAGCCGAACAAACAGAGCATCTGAACATTGAACGTCGTAAATTGGTGACTGACATTTTTAAAGCTGCTTGCGATCAACTTGATCGATCAGGCAATCAGGATCGTAATACAATTGTTGTTGCCGGAGATGGTTGGCATGAGGGCGTTGTTGGAATCGTAGCCAGCAAATTAGTTGATAAGTATCATAAACCAACCTTGGTTCTAGGAATTGATTCTAAAACTGGGATTGCCAAGGGATCTGGAAGAAGCATTGAGGACTTTAATTTATTCGCGGCACTTGAGCCAGCAAAGGATTTGATGCTTAAATTTGGTGGGCATGATATGGCAGTGGGGCTATCCATAAAAAAAGATAATTTGTCCGAGCTTGCTGATGAATTTGAAAAAAACTTCAAACTGTCAGGGAATGAAAAAAATGAGAAACCAGGTTTGAAAGTCGATGCTAAAATTAGTGTTGACCAAGTGGATGATTTGCTTTATGAATCATTAAGTCAGCTTGCTCCATATGGAACCGATAATCCTCAACCCCTATTTGAAATTAGACCTAAACTGGTTAATAATTTGCAAACGATGGGAAACCAGAACGCTCATCTTAGGTTTTCAGCTAACGGGAATCAAAATCGGATCAAGGCAGTTGCATTTGGAATGGGCAGTAAAATGAACTCGATTCAATCTAACTCTAGTTCGATTGATGTCGTTGCAACTATCGAAATGAATACCTGGAACAACGTTAGTTCATTGCAATTAATGGTCAAGGATTTAAAGTCTAGCGGAGTCGAAATTATCGATCAACGTTCTAGAAACTTAAATCCAAAAATGTTAAAACTAAACGGAACCTATGTTTTGTTTAATAAGCGGTTTGTGAAGGAACTGGAACCATACATTAATGAAAAAAGTAATATCATTTGGTATAATGACTTGTCTAAAGAAAAGCTTGCTGATTTGATTATAATTGTTGATTTTCCTGATACGATTGATGAATTAAAACATGTTATTAAATACTTTGATAACAATCAAGTGGTATTATACTTATTTAAACAACATTTTGTTTATGAAAGTGGATTCCCAACTCGTGAATATTTTGGGGCATTATTTAAAATGTTAAGTGGTAGTCCTGCTTTTAATATTAACCAATCTTTAAATCAGATTGCTGCTCAACTGGGAATTGATCGAAACCTAGTTATTTTTATGATTAAAGTGTTCCAAGAACTTCAGTTTGTTTCCATTAACAATGGAATCTTATCAATGAATTCGAATTTACAAAAACAGGATTTAAAATCTACTGAAGCTTATCGTAATCGTGAGTTACAATTAGCACTAGAAAAACAATTATTATTACCTAATTCTGCAAACTTAATTGCAATGTTTAATGATTTAATGGGTTAGTAGTAGCAAGGAGGAGATTTTTGCATGGCGTTAAATTTAAATGACTATATCGCGTCTTATAACGATTTTCCAGAAAAGGGCATTGTATTTCGGGATATTTCACCACTGTTAGAAGATGGTCAGGCCTACAAGCAAGCCACCGATGAAATCGTTCAATATGCTCGCGATAAGAAGGTAGATATGGTTGTTGGACCTGAGGCGCGGGGCTTTATTGTTGGTTGTCCTGTTGCATATGATTTGGGAATTGGGTTTGCACCAGCTAGAAAGAAGGGCAAACTACCCGGTAAGACAGTTAAAGCTTCGTATGGCCTTGAATATGGTGAATCGTCACTATATCTTCATGAAGGGGCTATTAAGAAAGGTCAACGAGTCTTAGTCACTGATGATTTATTGGCAACTGGTGGCACCATTAGCGCAACGATTGAATTAGTTGAAGATCTAGGTGGAATAGTTGTTGGAACTGCCTTTTTAATTGAATTAGCTGATTTGCACGGTCGTGATAAAATCAAGGGCTATGACATGTTGAGTCTTATGAAGTATTAAAATTAAAGCAATAATGGTATTTACAATTTTTTTCGAAATTGATATAATATCATTATGCGCTTTTGGAGAGTTGGCAGAGCGGTAATGCATCGGACTCGAAATCCGACGAACCGATTAATCTCGGCGGGCAGGTTCGACTCCTGTACTCTCCTTATCAAAAAACATGTCTATTACAGGCATGTTTTTTTATTTGAAAAATATTAGTTTAGAAATATGGAATGAGGTTTTAAAGTGAAAGTCGGAATTGATGCGATTAATTTTTACACCCCTGGGATGTATTTATCGATGAGCAAACTAGCATTATCACGCAACGAAGATCCTAATAAGTACCTAATTGGAATTGGACAACAGGAACAATCCGTGATTCCCAATACTCAAGACGTGGTTACGATGGCTGCGAACGCAGCTTTTGATATTATTAATGACGATGTTCGTTCTCAAATCGATTTAATTATTTTTGGGACTGAAACGGGGGTTGATAACTCTAAGTCAGCAGCAATCTACCTTCAAAATTTACTGAAATTAAACCCCAATGCGCGCGCTTTTGAGATTAAACAAGCTTGTTATGGAGCTACCGCTGGTCTTCAGATGGCACGTGATTATATCGAATTGCATCCAGATAAAAAAGCATTAGTAATTGGTGCTGATATTGCTAGGTATGGATTAAATACCCCAGGAGAAGTTACCCAAGGTGGTGGAGCAGTTGCAATGATTATTGCAGCTGATCCACAAATTATTTCTTTTGATGGAGTAAGTACATTTTATTCCCAGGATATTATGGACTTTTGGCGGCCCCTTTACACTACCGAGGCGATCGTAGATGGTCATTATTCAAATGATGTTTATGTTGACTTTTTTAAGGAAACATGGCGACAGTATAAAAACAAGACGGGGCTTAAAATTGATGATTTAACAGCGATGATTTTTCATTTGCCATATCCTAAAATGGGAATTAAGGGGCTTCGGGCAGTATTACCAGAAGCTACTAGCGCAAAGCAGGTCGCATTAAAATCAGCATTTGATTTTGGAAGCATGTATAATAAGCGTGTAGGGAATCTTTATACCGGCTCACTATACTTAAGTTTGTTATCTTTAATTGATAACGATAGTGATTTACAATCTGGTGATTTAATTGGATTGTTTAGCTATGGTTCGGGTGCTCAAGGTGAATTCTTTACTGGAAGATTAGAAGACGGTTTTTTTGATGCTAATCGGAAAGCTAAGATGGATCGTCTTATTGATGGTCGCAGTGAACTATCAGTTCCTGAATATGAAGCTATTTTTGAATCCTGGCCAAAAATTAAGGCAGGAAACTTAAAATTAAATGGTAATGAAGATAGTGCTAAGTATGTATTTTTAGGGGTTAAGGATGACCAAAGACAGTATCAAATTAGAAGGTAGGTAGTTAGAAATGAAAAAAGTATATTTAGCTGGACCATTTTTTGATGATGAACAAATTGCTAGAATTGAACGGGTTGAAGAGGCGCTTACGAATAATCCAACCATTAGCAATTTTTTTAGTCCCCGCACAGCCAACTTTCCAGATGAAAAGGTGGGGAGCTTAAGTTGGGCGAAAAAAGTGTACCAAAAAGATATTGATGAATTGGAAGCTAGTGATGTTATCGTAGCAGTTTTAGATTTTAAAGATGGCTTCGTTGATAGCGGAACTGCATTTGAAATCGGTTATGCCACTAATATTGGTAAGGATATTATCGTTTTGCATGAAGGAAATGGAATTGTTAACTTGATGATTTCTAATAGTGTAATTGCATATGTCAAAAGTGCTGATGACATTTTACAATATGATTTTGACAAATTAAAAACGATCCCATATGAGGGACCGCTTACTTAGTTAATATTAGCACGATACAGACCAATTACCCTTCCAAGAATTGTAACTTGATCTAAAATAATTGGGCGCATGGTTTCGTTTTCTGGTTGGAGTCGATAATGACCTTTTTCCTTATAGAAGCGTTTGCAAGTAGCCTCATTATCTTCGGTCATTGCAATTACGATTTCACCATTTTCAGCAGTTGATTGTTTTTTAACAATGACTTGATCATGATTTAAAATCCCCGCGTTAATCATGCTAGTACCTTTGATCGTTAGCATGAATAAAGAATCTGAGATTGATTCAAATTCAGGTGGAATTGGGAAATATTCGGTTGCATTTTCAAATGCTAAAATTGGTTCACCAGCAGCAACTTGTCCTAATAAGGGCATTTCATTTGTTCGAACGTTAACATTTAGTTCCCGAAGCCCCAGATCGGTAATTTCCAATGCTCTGGTTTTGGTGGGATTCTTTTTTAGGAATCCCTTTTTTTGTAATCTAGTGATATGACCATATACTGTTGATGTGGAAGAAAGATTGACTCCTTCACAGATTTCACGAACAGTAGGAGGATACCCTTGGTTTCGAATTGATTTCCAAATAAACCTTAGAATTGTAATTTGTTTTGATTCTATTTTTGCGATTACCCATCACCTCCTAATTTCGCTAATTATAACGATATCTTAGCATAAAAAATATCGGGTGTAAAACAAATGTTCGGTTGCTTTTGTTTGAATATCGTGTTAAAAACGAGTAACCTATAATAAATGATTTACGGGAGGAATATAAAATGGCTGAAGATAAAGAATTAATGAAAATTATTCCCAGAATTAATGAATTAGCTCACAAAGCGAAAGCAAAGGGTTTAACCGAGTTAGAAAAGGTTGAACAGGGAAAATTAAGAAAACAATATTTAAAACGATTCAAGGAAAACTTTAGATCACAAGTTGAAATGATGAAAGTTTATAATAAAGAGGGCAAAGAAGTAACGCCTAAAAAAGTGCGTGATATTCAAAGAGGCAAGGGACTTCGTGACGATTAATGATTAACCTCTTTTAAAATGATTATTAATTGTGTAAAATTAATATGATTAGATTTTTATCGGGAGGTGTAATTAATGGGAACTGGAATTTGGATATTGATTGTAATTATTGCCTTAATAGCAGGAGTTGCAATTGGCTTCTTTGGTGCTCGTAAGTATATGGAATCTTATTTAAAAAGTAATCCACCAATTAGTGAAGATCAATTAAGTGCCATGATGCAACAAATGGGTCAAAAACCTTCACAAAAGAAGTTACGACAAATGATGAACACGATGAAAAACCGTGGATAAAAATAAGCAATAACAGTCGAATAGCTGTTATTGCTTATTTTTTTATTTCTTGGAAATATCAACATACTTAAAGTTTGGATCGATTTTACGATCAAGTTGATCAAAACTGGCTTGCATTTGGTTTTCAAACTGGGTTTGTTGTTCATCATTGATCTTTACTTTGCGATCAATTTTAATTGGATCACCGAACGCAATCGTAATCGGTTTACGAGTAAATAAACGTTTGAAAGATAGCGGCCCTTGGTAGACAACTGGGACTAGGGGAACGCTCGCAAGCTTAGCAATTAAAACTGCCCCCGCCTTTAAATCTTCAGAATGACGACTACCGGATGGAAAAATAACGATCGATAAATCAGTATTCTTTAATATTTTAACTGGTTTCTTGATTACTGATGGCCCTGGATTTTCTCGATCAACTGGGACCGCGTTTACTTTATTTAAAATATATCCTAAAATGAAATTATTGAATAATTCTTTCTTAGCTAAAAATGTAAACTTTTTGGGACTAGCTGCTAATGCAAAAATAATCATATCGAACCAAGCTCTGTGGGGGCCGACAAGAATGTAGTTGCCGTCAGGGAGTTTGTCTTTATCGATGATGTTGATGTTTCCATTAACTATTTTAATAATGATTTTGGTTATGAACCTTAAAAATGAATACATGAAGCGTGAACCTCCTAAAACGTTTATCATTTCAATATTATTCTATAATGATATTTAATTGCAAGAAAATTTTAAAGCGGAGTTGAAAAAATTGGAAGTTGAACTAAAAGCTGATGAACGAATTGATTATTTGGACAGTCAGAATATAAAAATAATTCAAAACCCGAATGTATTTGCATTTTCTCTTGATGCAATTTTACTTGCAAATTTTGCAATGATCCCAAAGTCGATTAACACTAAGGTTGTTGATCTGTGTGCTGGAAATGGTGCGGTCGGTCTATTTGCTGCGCATAAAACCCGTGGCCAGTTTGTAGAAGTGGAGATTCAGCCTAAGTTAGCTGATATGGCTAAAAGAAGTGTGACCTTAAATAACTTGGACGCTCGTTTCACAGTTTATAATGCGGATTTAAAAGCAATCGATCAGCAAATTGCCAAAAATTCAACTGATGTGGTTTTATGCAACCCACCTTACTTTGCTGATCTTGATACTAGTCATAAAAATCCGAATCAATACTTAGCGATTGCCAGACACGAAATCAAAACGGATTTAAATACGATTTTAAAAGTGACCAGTGGGCTCTTGAAGACCAATGGGCGTTGTTATTTTGTTCATCGTCCAGACCGTATGGTAGAACTAATGGATAAGATGCAGGCAAATCGCATCGTCCCTAAGGAAATCCAATTCGTTTATCCTCGGGTCGGACGTGATTCGAATATGATTTTAGTTTCTGGCATTAAGGATGGTAAACCAGGCGGACTTAAGGTTAAACCGCCAATCATAGTTTATGATGGCACTTCTAATAATTACACTAAAATGATAAACCAGGTGTTATATGGCGAATAGTCCCGAACGATTTTATATGTATGTTTTAAGGTGTGGGGATGGCTCTTTTTATGGTGGCTATACGACCAACTTAAAACATCGATTGGCTCAACATCAAAGTGGCAAGGGAGCTAAATATACCAAGTCACATCAGCCAGTTGAATTGATCTACCATGAATCGTTTCGGACCAAAAGTGAAGCATTAAAAGCAGAGTATGCCTTTAAGCATCAAAGTCGAAAGGCCAAGGAACAATATTTAAAAAAACACAACGTTAGAATGATTTAATATAATGGCGATTGATTGAATGGTATAATAATTAAGATAACAAACTTAGGAGGTTTCTTTGATAATGAAGATTATTGTTTATGGAGTACGTGACGATGAAAAACCGTTTATTAGTGAATGGGAATCCAATCATTCAGACGTTGATGTCCAAATTGAAAGTGGAAATTTGGATGCTGAATCTGTGAAGAAGGCTCAAGGTTTTAATGGTGTGGTTGCATTCCAACAAGCGCCTTATACTGCTGAAGTATTAGATCAATTAGGTTCGTTTGGCATCAAGGCATTATCGCTTCGCAACGTGGGGGTCGATAACGTTGACTTTGAAGCTGCTAACCGCAATCAAATTAAGGTAACCAATGTCCCTGCTTATTCTCCACAAGCAATTGCTGAGTTTACAGTTACTCAGTTAATGCAATTGTTAAGGAACACGAAGGTATTTAATAATAAAATTGCCCACGGGAATTTAAAATGGGCTCCAAATATTGCAACTGAATTAAACCAATTAACCGTTGGAGTCTTTGCAACTGGTCGAATTGGTCGTGCTGCTATTCAAATCTATAAGGGATTTGGTGCGAAAGTAATTGCTTATGACATCTTCAAAAACCCAGAATTAGATAAAGAGGGAATCTATGTTGACACACCAGATGAACTCTATCGTCAATCAGACGTTATTTCATTGCATGCACCAGCTGTCAAGGAAAATGAACACATGTTAAATGATAAAACGTTTGCGCAAATGAAGGATGGCGTCATTATTTTAAATCCTGCGCGGGGGACATTGATCGATACTGATGCTTTGATCAGAGCACTTGATAGTGGCAAGGTCGGCGGCGCTGCGTTGGATGTTTATGAAAATGAAGTGGGTGTATTTAACGCTGATTTTGGAAGCTTCGATGCGATTCCAGACGAACGGGTTAAGGAACTTTTAAAACGGGATAATGTTTTAGTTACCCCCCACATTGCTTTTTACACGAAGACGGCTGTTAATAGCATGGTCAACACATCGCTTGATGCGAACTTAGCTTTAATTACCACTGGTAATTCAGACAAAGTCGTAAAAAAATAAAATAGGTGATTGCATTCTATAATTATATTTTGTATAATTATATAGTTAATATTTCACACCTAATGTGATGACTTTGCCAGTGCTCATTTTAAATGGGTTGTAAAGTTAGTTGATCATTGGGGAGGAAAAAACTTATTTATTTATGGAGGAAATATCATGGCTGTTATTTCAATGAAACAATTATTAGAAGCCGGTGTTCATTTTGGACACCAAACTCGTCGCTGGAACCCTAAGATGAAAGAATACATCTTTACTGAAAGAAATGGAATTTACATTATTGACTTACAAAAAACTGTTAAGTTAGTAGATTCTGCTTACAATTTCATGAAGGATGAAGCTGCTAAGGGTGCTACTGTACTTTTTGTTGGGACTAAGAAGCAAGCTCAAAACTCAATCGAAGAAGAAGCTACTCGTGCTGGCCAATACTTCGTTAACCACCGTTGGTTAGGTGGAACTTTAACTAACTGGGATACGATCCAAAAGCGGATTGCTTACCTTAAGAAGTTAAAGAAGATGTCTACTGATGGTACTTTTGACTTACTTCCTAAGAAGGAAGTTTCACTTCTTAACAAGAAGATGGCTAAGTTAGAATACTTCTTAGGCGGAATCGAAGATATGCCTAAGATTCCTGATGTTTTATTTGTTGTTGATCCTCGTAAGGAAGCAATTGCTGTTCACGAAGCTCACATCTTAAACATCCCAATCGTTGCAATGGTTGATACTAACTCAGATCCAGACGTTGTTGACGTTGTAATCCCTTCAAATGATGATGCTATTCGTGCCGTTCGTTTGATTACTTCTAAGATGGCTGATGCTATCATTGAAGGTAACCAAGGTGAAGAAGGCGTTAGCGAAAATGATTTTGAAGCTACTTCCGCTGACAATGCTGAAGAATCAAAAGAAGATAATGAATAATTAATAAGCACTTGGGCTGACTCAATTTTGGACCGCTAAGGCCTAGGTTTGGGTCAGCTTTTATTATGAACTAAAAGGAGAAATAAATATGGCTGCTAAGATTACTGCTGCTCAAGTTAAACAATTACGTGAAAAGACTAGTGTTGGAATGATGGATGCTAAGAAGGCATTAGTTGCTTCAGATGGTGATGAAAAGAAGGCCCTTGATTACTTACGTGAAAAGGGAATTGCTAAGGCTGAAAAGAAGAGTGGCAATGTTGCTGCTAACGGTTTAGCACAAATCGCTGTTGATGGTGATACTGCTGCTATCGTTGAAGTTAATGCTGAAACTGACTTCGTTGCAACTAATGATGATTTCAAGAAATTAGTTGATTTAATTGCAAACACGATTGCTGCTAACAAGCCAGCTAATATGGATGATGCATTAGCATTATCTACTCCAGATGGTAGTATCAAAGAAAGCATTATTCATACTACTCAAATTACTGGTGAAAAAGTTTCTCTTCGTCGTTTCCAAGTATTTGAAAAAGATGCTAACGGACACTTTGGTGCTTACCTTCACAATGGTGGCTTAATTGCTGCTTTAGTTTTACTTGAAGGTAGTGATGATGCTACTGCTAAGCAAGTTGCAATGCACGTTGCTGCTGCTAACCCAGAATTTATGAGTAGAAACGATGTTCCTAAGGATCGTTTGGATCACGAACGTGAAGTCCTTAAGAAGGAAGCCTTAAATGAAGGCAAGCCAGAAAACATTGTTGAAAAAATGGTTGAAGGTCGTTTGAACAAGTTCCTTGCTGGAATTAGTTTAGCTGACCAAGAATTTATCATGGATAGTGATCAAACTGTTGGTAAATTTGTTGAAAGCAAGGGTGCTCAATTAAAGGGCTTTGCTAGATACGAAGTTGGTGAAGGAATCGAAGTTGAAGAAACTAACTTTGCTGACGAAGTAAATGGTCAAATCAAATAATTAGATTATTTAATAAAAATTGCGCTCTTTTGAGCGCTTTTTTTGTGAAAAATGTTATATTCAGTTTAAGAACCACTTTTGATAGGTGATATACGCTATCACAATTTTAAATATTATGATAGAATTATCATGATATAAAAGTTTGGGGAGGAAAAATAATGGCAGACCTAAAATATAAGCGAATAATCTTAAAGCTTAGTGGTGAGGCCCTTGCAGGTGAACAGGGCTTTGGCATCAATTTACCAGTAATGCGGTCAATGGCTAAGGAAATTAAACAAATTTATGATTTGGGAATTCAAATCGCGATTGTTGTCGGTGGCGGTAATATGTGGCGTGGAGAAGCTGGATCAAAAATGGGTATGGAAAGAGCACAGGCTGATTATATCGGGATGCTTGCTACCATTATGAATGGACTATCTTTACAAGATAACCTAGAAGCAGTTGGAGTGCCTACACGCGTCCAAACTGCAATTGAAATGAGACAAATTGCTGAACCGTACATTAGAAGAAAAGCAGTTCGTCACTTAGAAAAGAATCGCGTCGTTATCTTTGCTGGAGGAACTGGAAATCCATACTTCTCAACTGACACAACTTCTGTTTTACGAGCTGCAGAAATTCATGCAGATGCTATCTTAATGGCTAAAAACGGTGTTGATGGAATTTATTCTGACGATCCAAATATTAATCCAGATGCAGTTAAGTATGATACACTTACCTATATGGACATCATCAACGAGGGGCTTAGCGTAATGGATACTACCGCAAGCTCGTTGGCGATGGATAATCAAATTCCATTGGTTGTATTTAATCTAAATAAGCCAGGGAATATTAAAAAAGTTGTACTAGGTCAACAAATTGGTACAACGGTAAAGGAGAATTAATTAATGGCTAATTCGAATGACATTTTAAATAGTGCAAAGGCCAAGATGAAGAAGGCTCAAGAAGTACTTGAACGAGAATTATCAAGTATTAGAGCTGGTCGCGCTAATGCTAGTATTTTAAACCGAGTAAAAGTTAGTTATTATGGAAGTGAAGTGCCAGTGAACCAAGTGGCCTCAATCTCAATTCCAGAACCTCGGGTAATTATGGTCACTCCATATGATAAAAGCGCCCTTGATGACATTGAAAAGGGAATTTTTGAAGCTGATTTAGGACTAAACCCAGCTAATGATGGAAGTGTGATTAGATTAGTAATTCCTCAATTAACAGAGGAAAGAAGACAGGAACTGGCTAAACAAGTTAAGGCTGTTGGTGAAGAAAGTAAGGTTGCCGTTCGAAACGTTCGTCGTGAAGCGATGGATGCGGTGAAGAAGGGGAACAAGAATGATGACTTCACTGATGATGAAGCTCACAGCTTGGAAGATAAAGTTCAAAAAATTACCGATGACTCAATCAGTGGTGTTGAAAAGATTGTTAGTGATAAGGAAAAAGAAATCACTAATAATTAATACTAAATTAATTAATAAGGGAGAAATGCTTTATGGCTGAAGATAGCGTAGAAATTACACCAGGAACAAAAGAATTTAATAACATGGTTTTTAGATTGAACCAACCAATCGTAAATGGAAACACTGAATTTTTGAACTATGCTGGAAATCCATTGGAACCATTACAAGATGATATTTATGTAATGCCTGCATACGTTGAAGATGGTTTTAACTTATTCATCGTTGTTTCAAAATTAATTGCAGACGATTGGATCATTGCATTTTCAAAGGCAACCATTGAAAATGGAAATGAAATCACTGATTTATCAGAACCAATTCCTACTGGTGAAGGACTTAATATGCTTGGTGAACGCAAAGCAGAAGAAGCTAATAAGTTACTTCAATACTTCAATACTTTAATTGAAAGTAACCGTGGTGAATGGAGATTAATTCAACGGCCAGACGAAAACTAATTAAATTAGCTGAATTTAATTCGGTGGTTAATTTTAATTAAATAATGTATTATATAAAGGATGGGTATCTACTCATCCTTTATTTTGATTTTAGATGGAGTAATAATTATGTTCAGAAAAAAAGAAAGTATTACTAATGATGAACTTGATATGAATCGTATTCCTAATCATATTGCGATTATAATGGATGGGAACGGCCGTTGGGCTCAAAAGCGGCACCTGCCTAGAATTGCAGGTCATAAAAGGGGAATGGAAACTGTTAAAACAATTACTAAGACTGCTAGTCGATTAGGGGTAAAAGTGCTGAGTCTATACGCCTTTTCTACTGAAAATTGGAAACGGCCCGATGAAGAGGTCAGTTATTTAATGAGTCTTCCTGGTAAATTTTTTAGTAGTTTTGTTCCTGAATTAATCGATAATAATGTTCGAGTTCAAGTGATGGGGGAATTAGATCAATTGCCACAATCGACCCAAGAAGTTGTCCAAAAGGCGATTGCTGATACCGCTGATTGTAATGGAATGATTTTGAACTTTGCACTTAATTATGGATCAAGGGACGAAATCCTTTTAGCTACTCGTAAAATTGCAAAAGCAGTGCAAAGTGGTAAAGTAGAAATTGATGAAATTGATTCTGAATTCTTTTCTCAGAAATTAATGACTAGCTCGTTAGGTGAATATGCTGATCCTGATTTATTGATTCGTACCAGTGGTGAACAAAGAATTTCAAATTTCTTGCTTTGGCAAATTGCTTATAGCGAACTAATTTTTACGAATGATTTATGGCCAGATTATAATGCTGATTCATTAAAAAATGCTATTTTAAATTTCCAGGGTCGTGATCGACGATTTGGCGGAATTAAAAATAAATAAGGAGTTAGTGATGAAACAAAGAGTTATTACTGCAGTGGTTGCGTTATGCATTTTTATTCCACTACTATTAATTGGTGGAATTCCATTTGATATCTTAGTTTTTGCGATGGGATTAGTTGCAATTAGTGAGATATTATTAATGAAAAAGATGATTTTGGTTTCACCTGAATCAACGATTTCCTTTTTAGGGGGACTATTCATATTAGCCCCTAGTAAAATGATGGATATAATGCCAAGCTACTTAACACCTACATTTATTATTTACATATTTGTAATGTTGTTATTATTAAGAATGGTATTTACTAAAAATCGGTTCAATTTTGATGATGTAGGAATTGCTGCTTTGTCATTTATATATGTTGGAATTGGTTTCCATTACTTAATCGTTGCAAGGGCTACGGGATTAAACGTAGTCTTGTACGCATTACTAATTGTATGGACTACTGATAGTGGGGCTTATATTTTTGGAAAACAATTTGGTAAGCATAAGCTTGCTCCGCACATTAGTCCGAATAAAACCTGGGAAGGTTCAATTGGGGGTTCGTTGCTTGCAACGATCGTATGTACGTTGATCGTATTTTTCTTCCCCCAAAATTTTTACTCGCTATTGCCAATGATTGCAATTACGATCATTGCTTCTATTGGCGGTCAATTTGGTGATTTAGTGGAATCTGCACTTAAACGTCATTATGGGGTTAAGGATTCAGGTAAAATTCTTCCGGGACATGGTGGAATCTTAGACCGTTTTGATAGCTTGTTGTTTGTTCTACCAATCCTGCATTTGTTTAATATTTTTTAGAAGAAAAGGAGAACAACGATGTTTACAACTATAATTGCATTCATTATTGTTTTTGGGATCTTAGTTTCTGTTCATGAATTTGGCCACTTTATTGTTGCAAAAAAGTGTGGAATTATGGTTCGTGAATTTTCAATTGGAATGGGTCCTAAAATATTTGCTCACCGTTACAACGGGACTACCTACACGCTTAGAATTTTGCCGTTAGGTGGTTACGTTCGAATGGCTGGGGGATACGATGATGAAGAAAGCCTACGCCCTGGGATGACGGTTACTTTGCAACTAAATGATCAGGGAATTGTAGAAAAAATTAATACTAGTAATAAAAATTCATTGTTCAATGGAATTCCATTGGTAGTTACCGAAGCCGATTTAGAAAAGGAATTGTGGATTCAAGGTTATGAAAATGGAAATGAATCAGAGGTAAAACGTTATTCTGTTGATCACGATGCTGTTGTTATCGAAGAAGACGGGACGGAGTTACAGATTGCACCACTTGACGTTCAAGTCCAATCCGCAACCGTTTGGCGTCGCATGGCAACTAACTTCGCAGGGGTTATTTGTAATATCTTATTAGCAATCGTTGCTTATACGATTTTTTCTTTTGTACAAGGTGGCGTTTTAAATAATTCCAATCAAATTAAATTAGCTGATAACGTTAATGTTGCTCGTGATGCTGGAATTAAGAATGGCGATGAAATCACAAAGGTTAACGGTGTCAGCACTAATAACTGGCAATCGTTAGCATCGACAATTGCTAGTAAGGCAAATGGAGATGATTTAAACTTAACCATTGAACGGGGCAATCAAACCAAGAATATCACTTTAAAGCCTAAGGTGGTTTCACAAAATGGCAAGAAAACTGCTGAAATTGGGATTCAAAGAAGTTCAAATTCTAATTTTTCTGCAATGCTGTTATCAGGATTTACCCAAACTTACGATACTGCTAAATCGTTATTATCTTCAATTTGGACAATGATCACAGGCCACTTTTCGTTAAATGACTTGGGTGGTCCGGTCGCAATTTTTGCTAATACCTCTCAGGCTGCTCAACTAGGAATTGGGGGAATCATTTATTTTATTGCTTTTCTATCAATTAATTTAGCAATTATGAATTTATTGCCAATTCCTGCCTTAGATGGTGGTAAAATTGTTATGAATATTGTTGAGGTAATTCGTCGAAAACCACTTTCAGAAAAAGTTGAAACAACGATTACACTTATTGGTTTTGCGTTTATGATTATTTTAATGATTCTAGTTACATGGAATGATATTGAAAGATTCTTTATCCATTAAATCTTATTTAGAGGTGTTTTAAATGAAACAATCTGCGATGCTGATTCCAACCCTGAAGGAAGTTCCCAATGGTGCGGAAGCACTTAGTCATCAAATGATGCTTAGAGCAGGGTACATTAGACAGGTATCTGCTGGAATGTATGCGTATTTACCACTTGCTTATCGAGTAATCACTAAAATTGAAGCGATCATTCGTAAGCATATGGATGCTACTAATGCTAATGAAATGTTAATGCCGGATGTTTTACCAGCTAAACTATGGAAGGATTCCGGTCGTTATGATACCTACGGGCCAGAATTATTTAAGTTTAAGAATCGTCATGATACTGACTTTATCTTGGGCCCTACTCACGAGGAAACGTTCACCGAGCTATTAAAGAACTCGGTCGATTCTTATAAAAAATTACCACTGGTCCTTTATCAAATTCAGTCTAAATATCGGGATGAAGATCGTCCTAGATATGGATTGCTTCGTGGTCGTGAATTCATTATGAAGGATGCTTATTCCTTTACTGTTGACGATGAAGGATTAGATAAGGTTTATCATGATATGGAAAAAGCTTACTGCCAAATTTTCGACGAAATTGGTCTTGATTATCGAATGATCATTGGTGATGGTGGTGCAATGGGTGGCTCAGATTCAATTGAATTTTCTGCCCCAGCTGCCGTTGGTGAAGATACGATCGTATATTCAGATAATGGTGACTATGCTGCTAATATTGAAATGGCAAAGTGTGCATATATCCCTAGTAAGTCTGATGAACAACCACTTGAATTAGAAAAAAAGGCGACTCCAGACACTAAGACGATTGAAAAGTTAGCCACTTTCTTATCCGTAAAGCCAAGTCAAATCATTAAGAGCGTATTATTCATCGCTGATGAAAGTCCCGTATTAGTAATGGTTAGAGGCGATCATGAAGTAAATGATGTTAAGCTCAAGAACTATCTAGGTGCTGATTTCTTAGACGTTGCTAATGAGGAACAAGTTCTGAAATTTATGGGAGCGCCTGCTGGTTATGTAGGGCCAATTGGGGTTTCTGACGATGTGAAAGTGTTAGCTGATCAATATGTTAAGGACATGGTTAATACCGTTGTCGGTGCGAATGAAGATGGCTATGATTACGTTAACGTTAATCCTGATCGTGATTTTAAGGTCAGTGCTTATGATGACTTTAGGGTCGTTCAAAAGGGTGATTTATCCCCTGATGGTTCAGAAAAATTACAATTTACAAAGGGAATTGAAATTGGACATGTTTTCAAGTTAGGGACGCGATATTCTAAAATTTTAGGAGCAGATGTTTTAGATGCAAATGGCCGTAAAAAACCAATTATTATGGGTTCTTACGGAATTGGGGTCAGCCGTTTATTATCAGCTGTTTCTGAACAACAAGCCGATGAAGATGGACTAGTGTGGCCAACTTCAATTGCACCATTTGATATTCATGTTATTCCAGTTAACGCCAAAAAAGCTGATCAAATGGACCTTGCTAATGAAATTGAAACTGATTTAACCACTGCTGGTTATGATGTATTAAACGACGATCGTAAGGAACGCGCTGGTGTTAAGTTTGCTGATTCAGATTTGATTGGGATCCCAATTAGAGTAACCGTCGGTAAGAAAGCTAGTGATGGAATCGTTGAAATTAAGATTAGAAAAACTGGTGAAACCCTAGAGGTTAAAAAAGCCGAACTTATTAGTACAATTGGAATTTTACAAAAAGAATTGAATTAAATTATTAAGAGAGGGCTGTTTTTCAGTCCTTTTTTAATCTTAATAGAAGGGAGTTCAATCAATTGAATAATCATGAATTATTTAATCAATTACTAAGTCAGCTAGAAATGAATGCCCATAGAGATGATGAATGTTTTAAAAATGCTGAAATTACCCAATTAGTGGTTCATAAAAAGAGTAGGGAATGGCATTTTAAATTTCATTTCTTAGAACAATTACCATTTCAAGTTTTTAATGACTTTATCCATCGCCTTTTTACGACCTTTGAATCATTAGTGAACGTTAGTTTTGAGATTCAAGTTGATCGACCAAAATTAGATAACCATTTAGTTAAGGAATACTGGAATTGGGTCGTTAATAATAGCAACTTGAATTCCATGATGGCAAAACAAATTTGTGATACTAGTGTGCCAAGCGTTAATGATGATCGTGTCAATTTGGTTGTAGAAAATGAAGAACTCAAAACCTTTTTGATTGACCATGCATTGGGTAAAATTGAAGAATGTTATGCGATGTGTGGATTTCCTAAGTTTATGATCAATACTTTTGTTAATCAAAGTGAGACGCAATCTAAAATTAGAGAAATCAAAAATATAAGGGAAAAACGGGATGCCGAGATTACTAAAAAGGCTATTGCTGCCATAAAAAAAGCGAATGCAAATCGTGAAAGCAAAGCTAAAAATGCTCCCATTACAAACGGCCCCGTTATTTTTGGTAAATTAATTAGTGATGATGCTGATGTCACTAAGTTAATTGATATTGTTCAAGAGGAACGATCAGTTGTCTTGAATGGTTTTGTTTTTGATAAAGAAGTTCGTTCACTACGTTCTGGTCGGCAGTTATTGATTTTTAAGGTGACCGACTTCAGTTCATCAATCGTAGTTAAGAAATTCTCCCGTAACGAACAGGATGAAGCTCAATTTGAAGCAATTCAAAAGGGTGGCTGGCTAAAACTCCGTGGTAGCGTTCAAGAGGATAATTATACGCATGAATTAACCATGAATCCGTACGATATTAATACGACGACCCATCAAGAAAGACAAGATACTGCTAAGGATAAGCGGGTTGAATTGCATCTACACACCAATATGAGTCAAATGGATGCCATCGATGGGATCGATGCATTTGCCAAACGGGCTAAACAATGGGGTCACAAGGCATTGGCAATTACGGACCATTCTGCATTACAAGGCTTTCCATCAGCATATAGTGCTGGTGAAAATAACGATTTGAAAATGATTTACGGTGTAGAAGCTAACGTTGTTGATGATGGAATGGAAATCGGGTTTAATAACGACCATCGCGATTTAAAGACCGCAACTTATGTTGTGTTTGATATTGAAACGACAGGATTATCAGCAATTTATGATAAGATTATTGAAGTTTCTGCTGTTAAAATGGTTCATAATAACGTTACTGCTCAATTTGAAGAGTTTATTGATCCAGGGTTCCATTTAAGTGAATTTACAACTAATTTAACATCCATTACTGATGACATGGTAAAGGGTTCCAAAAGTGAAGAAACGGTTTTAAAGATGTTTCGGGAATTCTGCGGAGATGCAATTGTAGTTGGGCATAACGTAACCTTCGATGTGGGCTTTATGAATGCTGGATACGAACGCTATGGAATGAGTAAAATTACTAATCCAATTATTGATACGTTGCCGTTAGCACGTTTTTTGTATCCTAACTTAAAGAGTTACCGTTTAAATACCCTTGCGAAAAAATTTGATGTTAGCTTGGAACATCATCATCGTGCGGTATACGATGCGGAAAGTACAGGCCATTTAAATTATATTTTCTTAAAGACGGCTGAAGATCGATATGGAATTAAATATCAAGATCAATTAAATGATCATATGACAGAGCATAGTGCTTATAAACACGCTCGACCGTTTCATGTCACCCTGCTGGCTAAAACTCAATTCGGATTGAAAAACCTCTTCAAACTAGTTTCGTTATCTAACGTAGAATATTTTTATCGGGTTCCACGGATTCCGCGTAGCGTATTAGTTAAATATCGGGAGGGAATTTTAGTTGGTTCAGCATGTGCTTCTGGTGAAGTTTTTACCGCCATGGTCCAAAAGGGAATGGAAGAAGCACGTCAAAAGGCTCAATTTTATGATTACTTGGAGGTTCAACCACAAGCTAATTATCAACCATTGATTGATTCTCAATTTATTCATGATCAAGCGCATTTACATGAAATCATCAACAATATGGTTGCCTTAGGACAAGAATTGGATAAACCAGTGGTTGCAACTGGTGATGCCCATTACGTAGACCCTCACGAATACATCTATCGTAAAATTTTGATTCATTCTCAAGGTGGAGCCAACCCACTTAGTAGGCAAAAGCTTCCTGAAGTCCATTTCTTATCAACTGATGAAATGTTGAATGACTTTAGCTATCTTGGCGATGAAGTAGCCAATCAAATTGTGGTTAAAAATTCTAATTTAATTGCTGATATGATCGATGATGATATCAAGCCTGTTAAGGATAAGTTATATACCCCACATATTGATGGGGCGGAAGATGAGATAAAAAAACTTACCTACAACAGAGCCTTTGATTATTATGGCGACCCGCTGCCTGATTTAGTTAAAAAGCGAGTTGATCGAGAATTAGATAGTATCATTAGCCATGGATTCTCAGTCATTTATTTAATTGCCCAAAAACTGGTGTTCAAAAGTAATAAGGATGGTTATTTAGTTGGTTCTCGTGGGTCCGTTGGGTCTAGTTTGGTTGCTACAATGGCTGGGATTACTGAAGTGAACCCATTGCCACCACATTACCGTTGCCCTAAATGTAGATATTCTCATTTCTATACGAAGGGTGAATATGCTTCTGGATACGATTTACCACGTAAAAATTGTCCGAAGTGTGGAACTGAAATGATCGGTGATGGGCAAAACATTCCATTTGAAACGTTCCTAGGGTTTAAGGGAAACAAGGTTCCAGATATTGATTTGAACTTCTCAGGTGATTATCAACCAATCGCTCATAACTACATGAAGGTGTTGTTCGGTGAAGACAATGTTTACCGTGCTGGAACGATTGGAACGGTTGCTGATAAGACAGCCTATGGTTACGTAAAGGCTTATGAACGCGATACTGAACAAAATATTCGTTCTGCTGAAATCGATCGACTGGCCCAAGGCGATGTCGGGGTGAAAAGGACTACTGGTCAACATCCAGCTGGAATCATTATTGTGCCGAGCGATATGGATATTTATGACTTTACTCCCATCCAATATCCCGCCAATGATCAAAAAGCCGAATGGGAAACGACGCACTTTGATTTCCATTCCATTCATGATAACATCCTCAAAATGGATATTTTGGGACATGATGATCCGACCATGATCAGAGCACTTCAAGACCTTTCTGGAATTGATCCACAAACGATTCCAATGGATGATCAAGGAGTTATGTCAATTTTTTCAGGAACGGACGTATTAGGTGTGACCTCGGAACAAATTCAATCCAAAACGGGGACATTAGGGGTGCCTGAATTTGGGACGAAGTTCGTACGGGGGATGTTAGAACAGACCCACCCGCAAAACTATTCGCAACTTCTGCAAATTTCTGGTTTATCCCATGGGACCGATGTTTGGCTAGGAAATGCTGATGAGATTATTAAGGACGGGACTGCAACGATCGCTAACGTAATTGGTTGTCGTGATAATATCATGACTGATTTAATTAACTGGGGTCTTGATTCTGAAACGGCTTTCCAAATCATGGAATCAGTTCGGAAGGGTCGTGGAATTAAGGATGAATGGCGTAAAGAGATGAACGCAGCCAAAATTCCAGAATGGTACATTCAATCTTGTTTAAAAATTAAGTATATGTTCCCTCGTGCCCATGCCGCAGCTTACGTTCTAATGGCCCTGCGGGTAGCATACTTTAAGGTGTACTTCCCAATCGTTTACTATGCTGCTTATTTCTCGATTCGAGCTGATGATTTTGATGTAGTTGCCATGGCAAGCGGAAAAGAGTCTGTCAAAGAAGCGATGAAAACGATCCAAGATCAAGGCAACGAAGCATCTGCTAAGGATAAGAACTTGTTAACGGTCTTAGAATTAGCCAACGAAATGTTAGAACGTGGGTTTGAGTTTGAAATGATCGATTTAAAGCGTTCTGATGCTGAAAAATGGATTATTGAAGGAAATAAGCTATTAGCACCATTTCGGGCGATTCCAGGGCTTGGGTTGAACGTTGCAAAACAAATCGTGGCTGCTAGAGAAGACAAATCGTTCTTATCCAAGGAAGACCTGGCTAAACGTGGCAAGGTTTCTAAAAAGATCATTGAATTTATGGATGAAAATGGAGTGTTGAAAGGCTTGCCAGATGAAAATCAGTTGAGCCTATTCGACATGCTATGATTTGAGTTTAATCCTAACTTATGGTATATTACTACTAGTAATTAATACTCGTTTAAAGGAGTGAGCAGGGATGCTCACTCTTTTTATTGGATTTAATAGGAGGTATGCATACAAATTGAGTAACGTTCCTGAGATTGTGAAAGATATCTTAACACCGATTTTAAATGAACATCATTTTGAATTGTTCGATATTGAATACGTTAAAGAAAGCCAAAAGTGGTATTTACGGGTTTATATTGATAAACCTAACGGTATTACGATTGAAGATTGTGCAATCATTAGCGATCAATTAGGTGAAGAATTAGATGCAATGGATCCTGATCCAATCCCACAAGCTTATTATTTAGAAGTATCATCTCCCGGCGCAGAACGCCCCTTGAGAAATGCAAAAGAGATTGAAGAAGCAATTGGTAGCTATATTAACGTTTCATTGTATTATCCAATTAAGCAAAATAAGGTATACGAAGGGACTTTAAAGGGAGTTACAGAAGAAAACGATTTAGTAATTGAATATAACGACATGAGTGTCTTTAGGGAGTTAACAATTCCTGCAAAAGCAATTGCTAAAGTTAGACTCGCAATTAAGTTTTAATTTAAAGGAGAATCGGAATGAGTAAAGAATTATTGGGTGCTTTTGATGCTTTAGAAAAAGAAAAGGGCATTAAGAAGGAAACCATTATCGACGCTTTAGAGGCAGCTTTGACTTCTGCTTATAAGCGTAATTATGGTCAATCACAAAATGTAGATGTAGAATTTGATAATAAGAAGGGTGATATTCACGTCTATGCTGTTAAAAAGATTGTTGACGTGGTTGAAGATGCCCAGACTGAATATAGTATTAAAGATGCCCTTTTAATTAGCCATGGTTATGAAGTTGGTGATGACATCAAGATCGAAGTTACTCCTAAGAATTTTGGTCGCATCGCTGCCCAAACTGCAAAGCAGGTAATTATGCAACGGGTTCGAGAAGCTGAACGGGAAATGGTTTATAATCAATTTAGTCAATACCAAGATGAGTTAATTACTGGAGAAGTAGAACGTTCAGATAGTCGTTTTGTGTACATTAATCTTGGCAAGGTCGAAGCTGTAATGCCTGTTAGTAACCAGATGCCAAATGAAGAATATCGACCACAAGATAAAATCAAGGTATATGTTACTAAGGTTGAAAACGCTTCTAAGGGCCCTCAAGTATTTGTTAGCAGAACGGCACCTGGACTATTAAAGCGTTTATTTGAACAAGAAGTTCCTGAAATCTACGATGGAACTGTTGAAATTGTCTCAATTGCTAGGGAAGCTGGGGACCGCTCAAAAGTAGCTGTTCGCTCTAATAACCCTGATATAGATCCTGTTGGAACCACTGTTGGTCCTAAGGGACAACGGGTTCAAACAATCGTAAATGAACTTGGTGGCGAAAATATGGATATTGTTGAATGGACTGACGATAAGGCGAAGTTCATTGCCAACGCTTTGAATCCGTCTGAAGTAGTCGATGTTATTTTCGACCCTGAAAACGATCAAGCTTGTACGGTGATTGTACCTGATTATCAATTATCATTAGCAATTGGGAAGCGTGGACAAAACGCTCGATTAGCTGCTAAGTTAACTGGATTTAAAATTGATATTAAGTCAGAATCAGAAGCAGATGAAAATATTTATGAAAATCACACTGCTGCTGAAGATCCTGATAATGATGAAAACGCTGATTAGTTATCAGTAGGGAGGTTCAAATGCGACGTCGAAAGGTTCCAATGCGTAAAGATATTGTCACGGGTGAAATGGCTCCTAAAAAAGAGTTGATTAGAATCGTCCGTGATAAAGAAGGCAACGTAAGCATTGATAAAACTGGTAAAAAAGCCGGGCGCGGTGCTTATATCTCAATGGATGTAGAAATTGCAAAGCAAGCTAAGGCTAAAAAAACATTTAACAAGGTTTTTGACACTAATGTTGATGATCAATTTTACGATGATTTAATTGCTTATACTGATCATGAACAAGCAAGAAAAAAATTATTTGAAAATGAATAATCAAAAATATTTAAATTTAATCGGAATCGCCAAAAGAGCTGGTAAGGTAGTTACTGGCGAGGCAATTATTTTAAATGCAATTAAAAAGCATCAAGTTGCTCTTTTGATTATTGCAAGCGATACCGGACAATCATCTACCAAGAAGTTTATTGACAAAGCGGGTTCGTATCAGGTTGAATACCATCACTTTATTTCTAAACAGGAATTAAGCGATGCAATCGGTGCTCCCCGAACAATGATTGGAATTACTGATCGTGGCTTTGCCAGAAAGCTTTCTGAAATAAAAAATAGTTAAAGGATAGTGATTATATGGGTAAAAAGCGTATTTATGAATTAGCTAAAGAGCTCAATGTTACCAGCAAGCAACTAATTAACAGTGCTAATAGTAAGGGTATCTCGGTTCATAACCATATGTCTACGATTGATGATAACCAAGAAAAGCAAATTAGAGCTGCATTAAAGAGTAATTCAGCTAAACCAACGACACGAACTAATTCTAAACCACAAAATAATCAACAACATGGTGGCAATCAAAACCGAAACCAAAATAGCCATGCTGACAAAAGACAGGGGGGCCACCAAATTAATAATAAACCTAGTCATAGTAATGCTAGTCAGTCAAATAATAACCATCGGTCTAATAATTCGAATGGGCAAAGAAATAACGTTCAATCTGGTTCTGGTCGAAATACTAATAATGCTAGTAATAATTCGAACGGTTTTAACAAAAATAATCGGAAGAACAAGAAGAAATTTAACAAGCGGAATAACAATTTCAATAGTAAATACACTAAGAATCAACGAATTCGCCAAATTCATAAGCATAACGATGCTCCTAAACGGAAAGATCATCCACTTCCAAAGGTATTAGAATATACTGATGGGATGAATGCACAAGAAATTGGGAAGGTCCTTCACAGAGAACCTGCTGAAATTGTTAAAAAGTTATTCATGCTTGGGGTTATGGTTAACCAAAACAAATCATTGGATAATGAAACCATTGAATTGCTAGCCACTGACTACGGAATTGAAGCCAAGGAAAAAGAAGAAGTTAACGTTTCTGATCTTGATAAGTTATTTGATGAAGAAGAACACAACACGGCTTATCAAGAAAACAGACCACCAGTGGTTACGATCATGGGACACGTTGATCATGGTAAAACCACCCTATTGGATTACTTGAGACATTCTCACATTACTTCTGGTGAAGCTGGTGGGATTACCCAAGGAATTGGTGCTTATCAAGTTAAGCATGATAAAAAGACAATTACTTTCTTGGATACTCCTGGTCATGCTGCTTTTACTGCCATGCGGGCACGTGGAGCTGATATTACTGATATTACGATTTTAGTGGTTGCTGCTGATGATGGAGTAATGCCACAAACCATCGAAGCCATCAACCATGCTAAGGCTGCAAAGACCCCAATTATCGTTGCAATCAATAAGATTGATAAGCCAGGGGCCAACCCAGATCACGTTACTGAACAACTTAGTAACTACGGATTAATTCCTGAAGACTGGGGTGGCGATACCATCTTTGTAAAAATTTCAGCTAAATTCGGGACCAACGTTGATGAATTATTGGACATGATCCTATTGCAAGCTGAAGTGATGGAATTAAAGGCTAATCCACGGCAAAATGCTGCTGGTTCAGTAATCGAAGCTCGTCTTGATCGTGGAAAGGGAACCGTTGCAACGCTGTTAGTTCAACAAGGGACCATGCACGTTGGGGATCCGATTGTAGTTGGTGATACCTTTGGTCGAGTGCGGACTATGGTTAATGAACACAACAAAGAAATGAAGGAAGCCACCCCATCAACTCCTGTTGGAATTACTGGATTGAACGACGTTCCAGAAGCAGGGGATCGGTTTATTGTCTTTGATGATGAAAAGACCGCCCGTGCTGCTGGAGAAAAACGGGCTCAAGCAGCTCAAGAAAATGATCGTCGTCAAACGAACCATGTTACATTGGATAACTTGTTCGATTCACTTAAAGAAGGTGAAATGAAGCAAGTTGATATTATTATTAAAGCTGATGTTCAAGGTTCAGTTGAAGCACTTTCTTCTAGCCTTCAAAAGATTGAAGTAGAAGGAGTGCGTGTTAATATCATTCATACCGGAGTTGGAGCCATTAATGAAAGTGATGTGGCCTTAGCAGAGGCAAGTAACGCAATCATTATTGGATTTAGTGTTCGTCCCACCCCACAAGCTAAGGCTCAAGCTGAAAGCGATAACGTTGATATTCGTTTACATCAAGTGATTTATGATGCAATCGATGAAGTGGAATCCGCTATGAAGGGAATGCTAGAACCCACATATAAGGAAGAAGTTACTGGTCAAGTTGAAGTGAGAGAAATTTATAAAGCTTCTAAGATCGGAACAATTGCTGGTGGGATGGTAATCTCAGGTTATATTAACCGTGATAGTAAGGTACGGCTAATTAGGGACAATGTTGTGATTTTTGATGGCGAACTTGGCAGTTTAAAACGCTTTAAAGATGACGCTAAGAGCGTTAAACAAGGTTTTGAATGTGGGCTTACAATTGAAAATTATAATGATATTAAGGTCAATGATGTTATTGAAGCCTACATTATGAAAGAAGTTCCAATCGAATAATTCGATTAAGGAGGATACTATGGCACAATATCGTGTAGGGCGACTACAACAAGAAATTCAAAGAGAAGTTAATGATTTGTTATTGAAGGAAGTACGTGACCCCAGAGTTAAGGGCGTTACAATTACCGGAGTGGAAGTCACTGGTGATCTTCAACAAGCAACGATTTTTTACAGCATTCTCTCTGATAAAAAGAGTGATGAAGAAAATACCCAAAAGGGATTGGATAAGGCAACCGGAATGATTAGAAGTGCGTTAGGCGCTCGGTTAAGAAACGTCTATAAGACACCAGAAATTCATTTTGAATTAGATGATTCAATTCAATACGGGAGTAAGATTGATCAATTGATCAATAAACTACAACGCGAAGATAAATAATTTTAAAAGAGTAGGTAATAATCATTTGTTATCTACTCTTTTTATGTTTCAATTAATATTAATTAGAGAAAAGATAGGGAGTCGTTAATTATGGATGGAATCATCCCATTGAACAAACAACGTGGAATGACTAGTTTCGATTGCGTCAGAAAACTACGTGGAATTTTGCAAACTAAAAAAATTGGACATAGTGGAACGCTCGATCCAAACGTTGACGGTGTTTTACCAATTTGTATCGGTAGTGCAACTAAGGTGGTTGATTTTTTGATGAATTCTGGAAAAGTTTATCGAGGAGAAATCACCCTTGGGATGTCAACGACTACCGAGGATTTAGATGGTGATGTTGTTGAACGGAAGGCAATTACGGATCCGTTTTCAGAAGCATCAATTAATCAGGCGATGCAACGGTTGGTTCAACCTGAACTGTTACAAATTCCACCAATGTATTCAGCTGTAAAAGTCAATGGTCGCCGTTTATACGAATATGCACGGGCGGGTGAAACTGTAACACGGCCCCAGCGGCACGTTCGCATTGACTACTTTAAAATTATTGCTCCCATTGAATATGATAAAGAAGAACAAGTTCAGCGAATCAAGTTCGAAGTAGGTTGTGGAAAGGGAACCTATGTCCGCACTTTATCGTTTATGGTTGGCCAAATCTTAGGGGTACCAGCTGTAATGTCTGATCTTACTAGGATTAAGAGTGGCGGCTTTACGATTGATGAATCGGTTACGCTAAGTCAAGTGAAAGCAGCGATGGAAGATGGCAACATTAGTAATGTTTTGTATCCAATTGATCATGCACTGGGTGGATATCCAAGTATTGAATTGAGCCCGAACCAGTGGAAAACGGTGCAAAATGGTGGATTTTTAAGTCCCCAAGATATTAATATGGATAATGATGAAATTGCTGTAAGGTTTAATCAGCAAATTAAGGCGTTGTACTATTACAATCATGAACAGGGATTTTATAAACCATTAAAAATGTTTAGTGTCAATTAGGAGTTTACAATGAAAATTTTAAAGATTCACCATCCAATGAAAGATTTAAATTTGAATGAACCAGTTGTGCTTGCAATGGGTTTTTTTGATGGGCTCCATTTGGGTCATCAGCAAATAATCAATCGAGCAAAATCAATTGCTGAAAAACGCGGAGTTAAATTAGCAGTTTTAACTTATGATCATCATCCATCAATCGTATATCAACAATTAAACGCGCATGATAAGCGTTACTTAACGCTGATGGATTATAAAATGGAACTCTTTGAGCGCTTAGGCGTTGACATCGTATTCCAGATTAGTTATACAAATGCATTCCAAGCGCAAAGTCCACAGGAATTCGTCGATAATTATCTTTGTCGCTTTAATGCAGTGGCGGTATTTGCTGGTTTTGATCATACTTATGGAAAAAAGAATGCTGATATGAATTTATTACCTCAATATGTAAAGAATCGTTTTGAAGTGGTTGATGTTGCATCCTTTGATATTGACAATAAAAAAGTGAGTTCTACTCGGATTCGCCAAAACCTAGATGATGGTCATATTGATACCGTTAATCGGTTGTTAGGCAGGCCCTTTGTTACTACGGGAACTGTTGTGCATGGATTTGCTCGCGGGCGTGAGTTGGGATTTCCAACAGCTAACGTTGAGCATAGCGAATATCAATGGTTGCCAGCAATTGGAATCTACATTGTAAGGATGCAAATTGGTGATCAATGGTACGATGGGATGGCTTCGATTGGCCGTAACGTAACGTTTGGTGATTCACATCCCATTACCGTTGAAATTAATTTATTTAACTTTGATCAAAATATTTATGGTGAAGTAGTAAATATCGAATGGCTCCATTGGACGCGCGGTGAGGTTAAGTTCAACGGGGTAGAAGCCTTGATCGATCAGCTGCATCAAGATCAAAAAACGGCTCAAAAGTTTTTAAGTGATTTGTGAGTGTCTTTCTTGACTTATAATCGCTCCTTTGGTAAATTATATATGTAGCTTAGCACTTGAAGGATATGAGTGCTAAAAAAGGAGTGATTATTAATGCTAACAGAACGTCAAGAATTGATTCTTTCTGGAATCGTTCAGGATTATACTCAATCGGGAACGCCTGTTGGTTCTAAAGCATTAGTTAATCAACTTCCGTTTCACGTTAGTTCTGCTACGATCAGAAATGAAATGGTGGTTTTGGAAAATATGGGGTTAATTGAAAAAACCCACTTATCTTCCGGACGGATTCCATCGATTAATGGTTATCGTTATTACGTCGATCATTTGACATTGTCAAAGGTCAATACGATGAGTGATTTGGAAATCATTCATAAGGCGTTAGATTCAAATTACCATAAGATCGATGAGCTAGTTCAAAAATCTGCTAATATCCTATCTGATTTAACTAACTATACTGCTTTGACTTTGCAGCCAGAGCAGGCTCAAAGTAGGCATCTAAAAGGATTTAGATTGGTTGCATTAGGTGATCAACGTGTTATGGCGATTCTGGTAACTGATAATGGGGATGCGGAAACTGAATTGTTCCGCATTTCCGATGGTGTTACCGGTGAACAACTAGAGTCAGTCGTTAATTTGATTAATGATCGACTTGTTGGCCAGCCATTATCGGTGGTATTAGAGCAACTAAAATCTGTAATTCCAATGGAAGTTAATAAGTACTTGCATTCTCCGAATGGCTTTATTGACATCTTGGATGAGGTCCTTATGAGAGCAACTAGAGATCGCCTTTACGTTGGTGGTGAAATGAACCTATTGAGTTTTACCAATCAAAGCGATGTTAGTTATCTCAAACCGCTGTATTCGATGTTAAATCAATCTGGTGAAATTTCTAAATTTTTAGGAAATTCAGAAGATGGTGTTTCGGTTCAGATCGGTTCTGAAATGAGTAATGAATTATTGAAAAATTATAGTGTCATTACAGGGACCTATGATGTTGGTCAATACGGTAAGGGAATGATTGCTGTGTTGGGGCCTACTCGAATGCCTTATTCGAAGGTAATTACCTTGGTCAGTGCATTTAGAGAAGAGCTTACCAAGCGTTTGTTAGGTTACTATGGAGAAAACAAATAAATCTAGAGGAGGGTTTTGTTTGGCATCTAAGAAAAAGCAAGATGAAGAAAAGCAAAATTCTGCGGAAGCTACTGAAACAGAGAAGTTAAAGGCTGCAGATGAGCAAGCTAATGCTGAAGACAAACAAGCTGATAAAGCAATTATTGATTTAAAACGGCAGTTGGATGATATGGAAAATAAGTATCTACGGACTGCAGCTGAGTTGCAAAACGTTCAAAATCGGGCTAAAAAAGACCAAGCAACCATCTTGAAGTATGATGGCCAAAAGCTTGCAACTAATATTTTACCGATCGTTGATAATTTAAACCGAGCCCTTGAAGTTAAGGTGGATGATAAAGCCGGTCAACAACTTAAACAAGGGGTTGAAATGGTTTCGAACCACCTAACTAAGGCTTTGAGTGATAGCAACATTAAAAAAATTGATGCGGAAGGCAAGAAGTTTGATCCGAATTTCTGTCAAGCCGTTCAAACGGTCCCAGCAGATGATGCTCATCCAACTGATCACGTTGTGAAAGTATTACAAGATGGCTATCAATTAGCTGATCGTGTGATTCGTCCAGCGATGGTCGTTGTTGCAAAATAAACAAACAATTAATAAATAAAAAATAAAAAGTGAGGTAAATTAAATTATGGCTAGTAACAAAATTATTGGAATTGATTTAGGAACTACTAATTCAGCAGTTGCCGTTCTTGAAGGTAACGAACCAAAGATTATTCCTAATCCAGAAGGTTCAAGAACGACTCCTTCAGTCGTTGCATTTAAAGATGGTGAAATTCAAGTTGGGGAAGTTGCAAAGCGTCAAATGATCACTAACCCGAACACGATTTCATCGATCAAGAGCCACATGGGTGACAGCAATTACAAAGTCGATGTTGATGGTAAGAGCTACACTCCACAACAAATTTCTGCAATGATCTTACAATACATCAAGAAGTTTGCTGAAGACTACATTGGTGACACTGTGGACAAGGCAGTTATCACTGTTCCTGCATACTTTGATGATGCCCAAAGACAAGCAACTAAGGATGCTGGTAAGATTGCTGGATTAGATGTTAAGCGGATTATCAACGAACCTACTGCTGCTGCGTTAGCTTATGGTTTGAACAAGAAGGATAACGACCAAAAGGTATTGGTATATGACCTTGGTGGTGGGACCTTTGATGTTTCCGTTCTTGAATTAGGTGACGGTGTGTTCCAAGTCCTTTCTACTAATGGTGATACTCACTTAGGTGGGGATGACTTCGATAAGAAGATCATGGACTGGTTAATTGATGGCTTCAAGAGCGAACATGGAGTCGACTTATCCAAGGATAAGATGGCATTACAACGGTTAAAGGATGCTGCTGAAAAGGCTAAAAAGGACCTTTCAGGAGTTTCTGAAACTGAAATCAGCCTTCCATTTATCGCTTCTGGTGATGAAGGTCCACTTCACTTGACTGCTAAGTTAAGTCGTTCTAAGTTCAATGAATTAACTGCTGACTTAGTTGAAAAGACTAAGGCCCCATTCGATAATGCATTGAAGGATGCTGGATTATCCACTTCTGACATTGATAACGTTATCTTAAATGGTGGTTCTACTAGAATTCCAGCCGTTCAAGAAGCTGTTAAGCAATGGACTGGCAAGGAACCAAACCACTCTATTAACCCTGATGAAGCCGTTGCCGATGGTGCTGCTGTTCAAGGTGGGGTGCTAACTGGTGATGTTAAGGATGTTGTGCTACTTGATGTTACACCACTTTCCCTTGGTATTGAAACCATGGGTGGGGTCTTCACTAAGTTGATCGACAGAAACACGACCATTCCAACTTCAAAGAGTCAAGTCTTCTCAACTGCCGCTGATAACCAACCAGCTGTTGATATCCACGTCTTACAAGGTGAACGGCCAATGGCTGCTGACGACAAGACGCTTGGTCAATTCCAATTAACTGATATTCCTGCTGCTCCTCGTGGAATTCCTCAAATCGAAGTTACTTTCGATATCGATAAGAACGGAATCGTTAACGTTTCCGCTAAGGATAAGGGAACAGGTAAGTCCCAAAAGATTACCATCAAGGATTCCAATGGTCTTTCCGATGACGAAATCAACAAGATGATGGATGAAGCAAAGGCTAATGCCGATGCTGATGAAAAGCGCAAGGAAGAAGTCGACTTAAAGAATGAAGTTGACCAATTGATCTTCCAAACTGATAAGACTTTGAAGGATGTTGAAGGTAAGGTATCCGAAGACGAAATTAAGGCTACTAAGGATGCTGAAGCTGCTTTGAAGAAGGCCAAGGAAGAAAACAACCTTGATGACATGAAGGCTAAGAAGGATGAACTACAAAAGCAAGTTCAAGAATTAGCTACTAAGTTATATCAACAAAATCAACAAGCTCAAGGTGGCGCTGATGCTGGTGCAAATGCTGGTTCAGATTCTGCTAAGGGTGATGACAACACAGTTAACGGTGACTTCCATGAAGTTAACGATGATGATAAGAAGGACAATAACAAATAATAATTGTTATTAATTCGTTGTCATAAAAAGTCAAAGTCGCTGAATTAGACTTTGGCTTTTTATTGTCTTAGGGGTTTGAATCCTTTAAAATAAAAATAGATATGAACTTAGGAGGAAAATAATGGCTGGAGAAGATTATTACAAGGTGTTAGGCCTGGATCATGATGCCAGTGAAAGCGATATTAAACGGGCATATCGGAAGCTAGCAGCAAAGTATCATCCAGATGTTAACAAGGCACCTGATGCGGAAGCTAAATTCAAGCAAATCACTGAAGCATATGAAGTATTGAGTGATAAGAATAAAAAGGCGAACTACGATCAATACGGATCAGCAGATGGGCCTCAAGGCTTCGGCGGTGGTGGAGTCGGCGGTGCTGGTGGTTTCGGCGGCTTCGGTGGTGGCGCTGGTGGCTTCGGTGGCGGTGGCTTCGAAGACATCTTTAGCCAATTCTTTGGTGGGGGTGGCCAACAAGCGCATAACCCGAATGCACCAACGCAGGGACGTGATCTTCAATACCAAATGGGGCTTAATTTTGATGAAGCCGTGTTCGGTAAGAAGACAACGATTAAGTATAATCGTGAAGCGACCTGTCAGACCTGTGGTGGAAATGGTGCGAAACCAGGGACCAAGCCACAAACCTGTCAACACTGTCATGGAAATGGCTATGTGACCGTTGAACAAAATACGCCGCTCGGTCGGATTAGAAGTCAACAGGAATGTCCAGTTTGTCACGGGACTGGGAAGGAAATCAAGGAAAAGTGTCCTACTTGTCATGGTGCTGGTAAGACTGAACAAGCCCATGAAATTGCTGTTACGGTGCCAGCTGGTGTAGATGACGGCCAACAGATGCGTTTACAACAACAAGGGGATGCAGGAAGTAATGGAGGTCCTTACGGGGACTTATACATCCTATTCTCAGTAAAACCAAGCAAGCACTTTCAACGTGAAGGAACTCGGATTACCTATAAGCAAACGATTTCATTTGCCCAAGCCGCACTGGGGTGTGAAATTAAAGTGCGGGCTTTAAATGATGATCAAAAGACCGAAGATGGCGAAGTCAGCCTAAAGATTCCGGCAGGGACCCAAACAGGCACGAACTTCCGTCTGAGGGGCAAGGGAATTCCAAACGTCAACGGGGCCGGTCGTGGTGATGAAGTGGTTAACGTTAATATCGTTACGCCACGGAACTTGAATAAACGGCAACGAGAAACGTTGAAAGAATTCGCCGATGCTAGTGGTGAAGACATCAATGTAACGCAAAATCAATCATTTTTCGATAAAATGCGCGACAAGTTTGATAAGAAATAGTTAATAATGGCCAGCCAATCGCTGGCTTTTATTGTATCTAATTTGTTATCAGTGTCAGTGGTTGTTATAATTAAGAGAAATAATTACCGTAACGAAAAAGAAAAAGGCAGGACAAAAAATGGATCTTAATGAAATGAAGGAACACCAAAAATACATTCGGAACTTTTCCATTGTCGCACATATTGATCACGGAAAATCAACGCTGGCTGATCGAATTCTAGAATTGACCGATACGGTCGCTAAGCGGGATATGCGGAATCAACTATTGGACAATATGGAATTGGAACGGGAACGTGGAATCACGATTAAATTGAATGCTGTTAAATTGACCTATCATGCTAAGGACGGTCATGACTATGAGTTTCATTTAATTGATACACCTGGGCACGTCGATTTTTCTTACGAGGTTTCAAGAAGTCTAGCAGCTTGTGAGGGGGCATTGTTAGTTGTTGATGCTACCCAAGGGGTAGAAGCTCAAACCCTAGCGAATGTTTATTTAGCCCTTGATGATGACTTAGAAATTATCCCAGTCATCAATAAGGTCGATTTGCCATCTGCACAAGTAGACGAAGTGAAGGCTGAAATCGAAAACATGATTGGCCTAGATACTTCTGATGCAGCGTTGACCAGTGCCAAAACAGGGTTGGGCGTTCCAGATTTACTTGAAAAAATTGTGAATGATATTCCTGCACCAAGCGGTGATATCGATGCCCCACTAAAAGCGTTAGTATTCGATTCCGTTTATGATGATTATCGTGGAGTCGTATTGAGTGTTCGTTTGGAAGATGGGGTTGTAAAGACCGGCGATAAAATCCTATTAATGAATAGTGGGACTCAATATGAAGTCACTGAAGTAGGGGTCAACTCTCCGCATCCAGTTAAGCGCGATTATTTAATGGCAGGAGACGTGGGCTACATTACCGCTAGTATTAAGGATATTAATCAAACCCGAGTTGGTGATACCGTTACATTGGTCAATAATCCAGCTGATAAGGCCCTTCCTGGTTATCGAGAAATGAATCCGATGGTGTATGCAGGGCTATATCCTACTGATAACGCAAAGTTTGGCGATCTGCGTGAAGCCCTTGAAAAGCTAAAGTTAAACGATGCTTCACTAGAATTTGAACCAGAAAATTCGCAAGCGTTAGGATTTGGATTCCGTTGTGGATTTTTAGGGTTATTGCATATGGATGTAGTTCAAGAACGGCTAGAACGTGAATTTAACCTTGATTTGATCACGACTGCGCCTTCCGTTACCTACCACGCATTTACAAATGATGGCAATGAAGTAGATGTTCACAATCCCTTCGAAATGCCAGATGCTTCTGCCATTAAGAAGATTGAAGAACCGTTTGTGAAAGCAACGATTATGGTTCCCAACGACTACGTGGGGGCGGTAATGGAGCTTTGTCAAAAACGACGGGGGCAATTTGAAACGATGGATTACCTTGATGACACGCGGGTCAATGTGATTTACCATATGCCCCTTTCGGAAATTATTTTTGATTTCTTTGATAAATTAAAATCAGGAACCCATGGATATGCATCATTGGATTACGAAGTTGATGATTACCAACCAAGTGATTTAGTTAAAATTGATATTTTGCTGAATGGTGATCAAGTCGACGCCTTAAGTTTTATTTCACATCGATCGTTTGCTTCTAGTCGGGCGCGTGAAATCGTTGGGAAACTTAAGACAATCATTCCACGCCAAAACTTTGAAATTCCAATTCAAGCCGCGATTGGTGCGAAGGTGATTGCTAGAACGAACGTTAAGGCATACCGTAAAGACGTGACCGCTAAACTATATGGTGGTGATCGGACTAGACGGATGAAATTACTGGAAAAGCAAAAGGCCGGTAAGAAGCGGATGAAAGCGGTTGGAAAGGTCGATATCCCACAAGAAGCCTTCATGGCGGTGTTAAAGACCGATGAAGATGAATCCGATGGTTCGAACTAGATTGACATTTATGGTTAACTACAGTAATCTATTATTAATATAATATCTTTAATTAGTCCAGAGAGACTAGAAGATGGTACGAATATCAAGCACTTATTTAAAGCCCCCATTAACTAGTCTGTTAGTGGGGGCTTTTTTGAAAGGAATTTTAAATGAAGAATAATTTTCATGATGATGATGCAGTATTAGATGTAAATGATAAGCCAAAGTTAATCCCATGGGTTGGGCTATCCTTACAACACATGTTTTCAATGTTTGGAAGTACGGTAATCGTACCGTTACTAGTGGGGTTAAGTCCGAGCATTGCACTATTTTCATCCGGGGTGGGGACCCTGCTTCACATCTTAATCACCAAACGCCAGATTCCCGCGTATATGGGATCGAGTTTTGCATTTATCGTTCCTATGGCTTCATTGATGAAAACGACAGGCTATCCTGGAATTGCGCAAGGGGTGGTAACGGTTGGAATCGTGTATCTGATTGTTGCAGCTATGATTGCAATGATTGGTAAAGATTGGGTCGATCATTTATTGCCGCCGATCGTAGTCGGTCCGATCATTATGGTGATTGGGCTTTCTTTGGCGGGTAGTGCAGCTAATGATGCGATGATGAATAATAATCATTATGATATTAAATTCTTCGGGATTGCTCTTCTTACCCTTGCACTAGCAGTGTTCTTTAACATGTATTTAAAGGGATTCTTAGGCCTGATTCCCGTATTACTAGCCATTGTTTGTGGTTATATAGTTTCGATTTTTTTGGGACTAGTTAATATTAGTGTAATTGCCAATGCCCCGTGGTTCAAAATGCCACCGTTTGAATTGCCATTTATTAACTATTCTTTTCATCTAAACGTTGGAGCCATTATTGCAATTGCACCGATTGCATTCGTGACAATGACAGAACATATTGGACATCTGATGTTATTAGATGAATTGACCCACCGCGATTATTTCAGATCACCTGGATTGAACCGCACCTTAGCCGGTGATGGAGCGGCATCGATTGCAGCTGGGCTTTTAGGAGGACCTGCTGTAACTAGCTATGGTGAAAACATTGGGGTAATGGCCATCACTAAGGTTCATAGTGTGTATGTTTTGATGGGGGCCGCCGTCTTTGCTATTTTATTTGCGTTCGTTAACAAGCTGAACGTGTTAATTATGCAGATGCCAAAACCAGTTATTGGGGGAATTAGTTTCTTATTATTCGGGACCATTGCAGCTAGTGGGATTAAGCTCATGGTTGAAAAACAAGTCGATTTAAATCTCAAGCGTAACCTTATGATCGCATCGATCATTTTGGTAATTGGGGTGGGGAATGCTTATTTACAAATCGGTAATCAATTTCAATTTACTGGATTAGGGTTAGCAACTGTAATCGGAATTATCTTAAATTTAATCCTTCCTAAAGAATAATAGTTAATATAGCTAGGGCTGCTAAGGTAAGCCCTTTTTATTTTCTTGAATTGCGGTTGGATTTATATTCCTTTATAATTAATGTTAATCAACTAAATTTCATAGTACTTAGGAGGGTTTTTATGAAATTTATCATTAACCTGTTGCCTAATGACCAATTAGACGAACAGAATTTAGTTAGTTTTGTGAATAATATAACTAATCAATACCATAGAAGTGAATTAGCAATTGTAATTAAAAATGATGGCCAGTTAAATACTGGCTTATTTGAATTTATTAATAATCTGCCAGTCATCGTTTATGATGATCCAGCTGATATCGAATTAGCGACTCAGGGGGAAACCTATTGGCTTAATTTGCATGTTGATGATGCATTATTACCAGATGCAATAATGCAATGGGAGAACACGTTAGACCAACACCCAATTAACCTATTATTTTTAAGCACTGTTGATAACGAAAGCTCGATTGGTGAACAATTGGACCCGTTTTTGGAATCGACTAGTGATGTTAAGATTAATACGATTAGGCATATCTTTGATGTGGACGTAAATACTGAATTAGTGAGCCTTCCGCTGCGAAAGAAATTGAACCTTTTATTGGGACTACAAAGTTATTACATTAATGACCGCAATTATCGATATCGGACATTTTTTAATAATGTTGACCTTAGTGGTCGAAACGTTCTATATCGGATCGATAGTGATAAGTTAGCAAGCAAAAAACCACTTTTGGCTAAATTATTATACGATTTGATCGAAGATGATGAATACCTTAAGTTAAACATGCCAACTTTAGTTCTTAGTGCTAATTCAGTTAATACGGAATTGAATGCCGTTTTACAAATGATCGATAATCTAGCGCTTATTTTTGATGAAAAAATTAAAAATTACTATTCCAAAGCATTGGTTAATCGATTAAGTGCGCTTTATAGTTCAATTGTTTTAAATCATGCTAATTTAGGTGATAGTAAAACGCTAATGGCAAAGCTAAAGTCAGCAGTTAACGAGCTGCCTTATGATTTAAAAAAACAGATTAAATTAAAAGTATCGCATAACGGGCTCTTAGGTTCGATTCAAAAATTATTTTAGAAGGGAAATGACACTATGAAATTTAGCATCATCACACCGTGTAAACCCGAAGATTTAGATAAATTAGATGAATTAAGGTTAAACTTGGAATCCCAGACTTTCAGTCAATTTGAATGGATTATTGCATGTAATGATTTTGATAATCGTTTTCAAGAGAGCCATTTCCCGATTCAGGTGGTGTCTTTCAAACCCGAAACAATTGGGGCAGCCCGCAATGCTGCTCTAGATGTTGCGATTGGTGATTACGTTGTTTTTGTTGATGCCGATGACTTTTTAATGCCCAATGCATTTAAGAACTTGAATCATATGACACCACGAAATAGCGATACTTTGATTGATTTGAATCATTATAAAACTTATGAAACGCAGGCAGCGTTTTTTAAGGACTTAAAAATCAACCATCGTCCAAATGATTTCCTTCCTGATTGGGGTGGCAAAAACAATCGTAAGCCCAGAACGCGCAGCCTTAATTTAAACTCAGCTAATCTAAAGCACTTAGGATTATCTAAAAAGGCTGATCATTGGTTAACTAATAAGTATAAAATTTTTGCACATGACAATCGTTATGATAAATTAGGGTCTCAGCTCGTATTAGTTGGAAAGGTGATCAGTCGTCAATTTATAATTGATCATCATTTAAAATTTAATGATAATAATGAATTATATTCTGATGTTCAATTTATGATGAACGTTTTGAATTATACTAAGCGTACGGTTGAAATTTCGGAACCACAATACGTGATGGTCTATCATAACGATCCGATTAATGACCCATCAAACGCCCAATTAGTTAGTAATAATCGTTGGCAGTCGTTATTTAAAACATGGCGAGATGGTTATCAACAACTCACTAGTAAACGTTTTCAATTAGCTTTTTCTGTTTATACGATTGGCAGGATAAATAGTCGCTTTTATAAGGCTTTGTTAACTGAAAATGATTCAATCGGGGATGTTTTAGGGACATTAAATTCAGCTAGCGATTACTTAAAATTAATTGCTCGGCGTGCCATAAATACTGTTAACGTCCTTAGCAGAAGGATTATTTTGGCAATTATTAATGAAAATTATAAATTGGCACGAAGCCTAATGATTTCGATTGTCTTTGGTAGAAACGCACACCGTCTTTTGAAAAAACGGGGACGTGGGATTACTAAGTTGTTATATCAAAATGTTTTTACACGGATGCCAATTAAAACGAATGTCATTTTTTATGAATCGTTTTTAGGACGAAACTACTCAGATAATCCGAAGTATATCTATGAATATATTCAAAAACATTATCCTGGTAAGTATCAACATGTTTGGAGTGCATCAACACCACAGGTTAAAGCTGCAATTGCAGATCAGCCAGATACGTTGGTCGTAAAGCGATTCGGATTTAAGTATATGTATTATTTAGCAACTTCTAAATTTCAGGTCTTCAATTTAAGACAACCTCGTTGGTTCGTAAAAAGAAGTGGCACGAAATTATTATCGACTTGGCATGGTACACCACTAAAAAGGTTGGTTTTCGATATTGATAACGTGGTGAACGCCACACCAATGTATAAACGAAATTTCTATGAACAATCGCGTCAGTGGGATTATTTAATTGCACCGAACCAATTTTCTGCCGATGTATTTAGTCATGCCTTCATGTACCCACAAAGTCAGATGATTAAATCAGGATATCCCCGCAATGATATTTTAAATGCTCCAGATCGTGATCAAAAAGCACTAGCAATTAAGCAACGCCTTGGGATTCCACTTGATAAAAAGGTTATTTTATACGCACCAACATGGCGGGATGACGAACGAGCCAGTGGAAATGAATATAAGTTCCAGCTTAAGTTGAACGTTGCTAAATTACGCGAGAACTTTGGTGATGACTATGTAATGATTCTAAGGACCCATTACTTCATCACAGATCGCATCGATACGACTACGTTTGGTGATTTTGTCTACAATGAGTCTAATTATCAAGATGTCTCAGAATTATATTTAGTATCTGATATTTTAATCACTGATTATTCAAGTGTATTCTTTGATTATTCGATTTTGAAGCGACCAATTTTATATTTTGTGTATGATTATGATAACTATGCGAAAGTTCTTCATGGTTTTTACCTTAATATGCAAAAAGATTTACCTGGTCCATTGCTTAAGACCAATGATGAAGTAATTGATGCAATTCAAAATATCGATCAAATTCAGCAACGATATGCACAAAGGTATCAATCATTTGTGCAACGCTTTGATGCTTGGGAAACTGGGCATGCTGCTGAAAAAGTCGTAGAAGTCCTATTGAATAATTCTAAACAATAAATAATGAAAACGGTTACTTAATTCAAAAAAGTCATGAAAAAGGCTTGCTTTTTTGAGCAAATGTTATATAATTTATTTTGTTATGAATTTCACAATGATTGTTGTAATTCCATATTTACATTTAATTAATTAAGTAAATATGTATTTAATAGTTAGATTAAATATTCACAAATTAGGATGGGTGATTAAATTATGGCTTCTGGACGTTCGACTAGAACGATTTCAATGACTAGCGCAATTATTTATTTCGTTATCTCATTGATCATTAACTCAGCTGGAAATGTTCTAACCCTGGTTTCAAGTGCAAAGGTTAGTCCATCATTCTTAGGTTCAGCTTATTGGACCGCTGCTGAAAGTAACTTAGGAAAGGCTCTTTTGGGACCTGATAACCCAACTGCTTTATTTTGGGCATTCTTTGGATTAGGTTTGATTATTACTTTCTTGAACATGATATTAGTTGGAAAGTGGAGTTGGAACCGTCTAATTGGAAATATTTGTTTCTTAGGACCATTCTCGCTTTTGATTCAATTATTCTCAAACATCTTTACTAAGATTTTCCCCGTTGCGCATGGAATCGGAATGACGATTTTCTACATTTTCCTTAACTTCCTAGGGGTTGCATTTATTGGATTAGCAATTTCAATCTATCAACGAGTTAATATTGCTTTACATCCGGCTGATGATTTAATGCAAATCTTACGTTTTAAATATTGTAATGGTAGCGCTACTAAGGCGATGTGGGTATCTTACATCCCACCTACTATCATGGCAATTATCGCTGCATTGATTACCCCAGGGCCACTTTTGGTTAAGTTTGCTAACTTTGGATTGGGAACTGTCTTTGCATTCTTGTTCCAAGGTAGTATTACTGGAATTTCAGATAAGAAGGTCTTTCCATCTCTTAAGCACCAAGCCATTGATGTTGGTACTGTTGGTGAATCAGAAAAATAATTGATTAAATAAAAAGAACATCCAATTTGGATGTTCTTTTTTAAATGTAATTTTTAATGCTAGTTTTGAGTTTAATATGGTGAACTTGATGTTGATCTTGATGGTTGATTTGGTCCATTAGCATTTGATATGCAGTGAATCCCATTTTAGAAGCTGGTTGGTGGTTTGCCACAATTGGAATATTAAGCAATGACAAGTACGGATTGTCATCAAATGTACCGACTTGAATATTTGTAACGTTATGGACTGCAATTTGTTTTAAAACCGCCCTTAAGATGGTGTTATCCGTTGCAAAAATGCCATCACATGCTTGGTTGACCAATAATTGACTTGCTAGTTGGGCAATGTCATTTCCATCTTGTTGGCCATATTTAATAATATCGGCATCCAATTTGATTTGATGATCTAAAAGCGCTTTTTGATAGCCAATAATGCGATTTGATTTGTTTTTGAATAGGGCATTCCCAATGATACCAATTCGTTCTGCACCATTTTGCAGCATTTGTTGAACAATGTTATAACTACCGTTAATATTGTCCACTAATACATTATCAAAATACTGATTTTCGGATTGATTTGCAATGCGATCGACAAATACAATTGGGGTATCGCCGATTAACTTTCGATAGTTATTAACCATTCCGGTACTAGCGACTATAATTCCATCAACCATCTGATCAAGCATTCCCTTAACGGCATTGATTTCATTTTCTGGTTGTTCGTTTGTGGTATTGATCATTAAATGATATTGATCCGCTTCAGCAGATAATTGAATGGTATTTAAGATCCTAGAAAAGAATTGATTGTCAAAGGTTGGAACAATAATCCCAATTATTTTGGTATGGTGAGTTTTAATACTTTTGGCTACTAGGTTGGGATGGTAATTGTTGCGCTTGGCAATTTTTTGGATGAGCCTGCTAGTTTGTTGTGAAATTTTGGGATCATGGTTGAGTGCTCTTGAGACAGTCGACTTGGAAAATCCTGTTAAATCAGCAATGTTTTGAAGTGTAGTACGCTTTGGCATGCTCGGAAATTCCCCCTTTAATTAATATTATAATCTTATCATATTCGATTATCCGTTTGCCTTTTATTTAAAATTTGATTATTATTAATAACAAATATAAACGGTTATTAAAATGATTATACTTAGACTTTAAATTGTTATTGATTAAACAAGGGATTGCTTTATAAGGTTGTGATTTAAGGAATTGACCGTAATGGAAATGAGGAGTTTCAATGGAATGGCAAGAATTAACGGTAAAGACTAATAATGAAGCTGTTGAAGCGATTAACAATATGTTAATGGAATCTGGGGCAAGCGGAATTCAAGTTGATGATAATAATAAAGTCGTTATCATTAATGCTTATTTTAATGAACGCATTAAAATTAATGAGTTGATTCCAGAACTACAGTTACGTATCAATCAGCTAACTGATTTTGGATTAGATCCAAAACCAGCAGAAATTGGTCTAAAGCCAGTTAATGATGATTCATGGGCATTGACTTGGGAAAAATATTACCATCCCACTAGGCTAACTCGTTTTTTAACCGTCGTTCCAGATTGGGAGGACTATCAACCGCAAAGCGCCAATGAATTGATCATTAGGCTAAACCCAGGGCGCGCATTTGGAACCGGTACGCATCCTACCACGATTTTAACTTTACAGGGATTAGAGACTGTCATTCGTGGTGGAGAATCCATGCTGGACGTTGGAACTGGTTCTGGGGTCTTAAGCATTGCCGCTAAGTTAATGGGGGTCGGTAGCGTTAAGGCGTTCGATCTTGATGATATTGCAGTTCAGTCTGCATTAGAAAACATTCGCTTGAATCCGATTGCAAGGGATGTATCCGTTAGTGCTAACGATATGTTGAACGGTGTTAATGATGTTGTCGACATTATCGCTGCAAACATGCTTAGCGATGTTATTGTTCCCTTGATTCCCCAGGCAATCAATTGCTTAAAACCAGGTGGTAAAATGGTGATATCTGGAATCATTAACGATAAGCTATCATTAATCTTAACTACTCTGACTAATAATGGATTTGTGATTAGTGAGACGATGTCAATTGATGATTGGCGTGGAATCATTGCTATGAAACCATTAGAAGAGGAGTAATTTAATGCAACATTATTTTTTAGAGCAACCAATCACAGTTGGTCAAACGATCGAACTGCCAGCAACGATCAAAAAGCACTGGTTAAAGGTAATGCGGGCGGTGGATGGAACGCAAGCAGAATTTGTGGATAATTCTCAAAAAGTATTTATTGGGGAATTATTTCAATCTGCAGATCAACCAATGATTAAGGTGATTAGTCAAAAGAATTTTAATGCGGAACTACCGTTTTCCGTTACGATCGCTTGTGGAGTTGCCAAAAATGACAAAGCCGATTGGATGGTGCGCAAAGCCACTGAACTGGGGGTTGATCGGGTAATATTTTTTGCTGGCGATTGGTCGATCGCTAAGTGGCAGGGAAATCGAATCGATAAAAAATTAGCACGCTTGAACACGATTGCGCTTAGTGCTGCTGAACAATCACATCGTAATAAAGTCCCAATCGTTGAATATCAGGATAGCTTAAGCGATATCGTTGCTGGTCAATATGATCAAAAAATCGTTGCTTATGAAGAATCTGCCAAATCTGGTGAGGGCTCAATGCTTCGTCGTACGATCGATCAAATGGAAAGTGGGGATTCCATTATTGCTGTATTTGGCCCTGAAGGTGGGATTTCACCACAAGAAATCGAATTATTAAAAACTGCTAATGTAAAACAAGTTGGGTTAGGCCCTAGAATATTAAGAACTGAAACTGCACCGTTATATTTGCTATCAGCAATTTCAGCATTTTCTGAATTAAGTTAAAGGGGGGAACTTAGATGTCGCAATTTAAAGTTCTAGAAGCAAATGATGTAATCAATAAAGTTAATACTTATATGCAACCAAAAGACGTTGAAATGGTAAAAAAGGCACTTAAATTTGCTACGATTGCTCATGCGGGTCAAAAGCGGCAATCAGGAGAAGCATATATTGTGCACCCCGTTCAAGTAGCTGGCATCCTGGCTGATTTGAACATGGATGCTGAAACGGTCAGCGCTGGATTCTTGCATGATGTCGTAGAGGATACAGGTGTCGAACTAAGTGATATTCAAGAACTATTTGGTAAAGATGTGGCTTTAATTGTTGATGGCGTAACCAAGCTCAGTAAAATCAAGTACAAGTCACATCGGGAACAACTAGCCGAAAACCATCGGAAACTATTACTTGCGATGTGTAAGGATATTCGGGTAATGATCGTGAAGCTGGCTGATCGGTTGCATAATATGCGGACCTTGAACCACTTAAAACCAGAAAAACAGCGTCGGATTGCAGACGAAACGATTGAAATCTATGCGCCACTGGCTGATCGGTTGGGGATTGGGACGATTAAGTGGGAACTAGAAGATCTTTCGTTGCGCTACATTAATCCTGGTCAATACTATCAGATTGTGAACTCGATGAATTCTAAACGCAAAGAACGAGTTGACTATATCAATAAGGCGTTACAAGAGGTTAAAGACTCATTGAAGGGGATGGATATTAAGGTTGATGCAATTTATGGTCGCCCTAAGCATCTCTACTCAATTTATAAAAAGATGCATAATAAGCATAAAAAGTTTGAAGAGATTTATGATCTTTTTGCGATTCGGGTAATTGTTGAATCAGTTAAGGATTGTTATGCGGTTTTAGGAGCGGTCCATACGAAGTGGAAACCAATGCCAGGGCGTTTTAAAGACTACATTGCAATGCCAAAGGCCAATATGTATCAATCTTTGCATACGACTTTGATTGGTCCTGAGGGGAAGTTGCTTGAAATTCAAATCCGTACTGCTGAAATGCATCGGGTTGCTGAATATGGGGTTGCTGCTCACTGGGCTTACAAGGAAGGAATTAAAAGCGAAGTTAAAAGTAGTGCCGATAATACTAAGTTAAATTGGTTCAAAAAGATCATTGAGCTTCAAGAAGATACTGACGACGCATCTGACTTTATGCAAAGCGTCAAGGGAGAATTGTTTGGTGATCATGTCTATGCATTTACCCCGAATGGTGATGTTTTAGAGCTGCCTAAGGGTGCTGGGCCACTTGATATGGCGTATACGATCCATACCGATATTGGTAACCACACGACTGGTGCGCGGGTAAATGGTAAAATCGTGCCCCTTGATTATCGAATCAAAAATAGTGACCTGGTTGAAATTATGACCTCGCCAACTTCTGCGGGACCTAGTCGGGACTGGATTAAATTAGTATCGACTAGTAAGGCGCGGCATAAAATCAAACAGTACTTTAGAAAGCGTGACCATGATAAGATGGTGGAAGCCGGTCGCGAAATGCTAGCTAATAATATTAAAGAAGCTGGATTTAATGTAAATCAGGTCTTGGAAGCTAGTAATGTTATCAAGGCGGCTAAACGACTTGATTACAAAAACGCTGATGATTTGTACGCTGCAGTTGGGTTTGGTGATCTGCAGGTCAATACCATTTCACATCGTTTGACCAGTCACATCAGAGAAGCCCAGGAATTAGAACGCCAAGAAGCAGAACAACGTGGCATCTTAGAAGATCATCAGACGATTCAAAATGAGGATAAGAAACCAAAGAAAAAGACCACTTCAATTGATGGAATTGTCGTAGAGGGGGTTTCTAACCTACTGGTGCGGCTCAGCCATTGTTGTTCGCCAGTTCCTGGGGATGATATTGTTGGTTATATTACTCAGGGAAATGGGATTTCTGTTCATCGCTCTGATTGCCCAAATGTTAAAGATTATCTATCAACTGGTGAACGTTTAATTAGTGTTCACTGGGCTGATGAATTGAATCAACGTGAGGAATACACCGCTAATATCAGTATTGAGGGTTATAATCGAAACGGATTATTGAATGATATCATCAGAATGATTAACAGCATCTCAAAGCGGTTAACTTCTGTTCAAGGTAAAATTCACAATGAAAAAAACGTCACGGTTTCAGTTAGTATTGGGGTCAAAAACCTTAATCAACTTAATTTGATAATTGATCACATTAAAAACATTCGTGACGTGTATGTAGTAAAAAGACCATTTAAGTAGGATTGAAATAAGGGGGGCTGAACATGAAAGTGGTTTTACAACGGGTCACTAAGGGAAGTGTATCCATTGATGGTAAAGTGAAGGGGGCCATTGAAACAGGCTTCGTTCTTTTAGTAGGGGTTTCTGATACTGATTCAGAAGCTGAAGTTGAATACTTAGCAAATAAAATTGCTAAGATCCGTCTCTTTACAGATGCTGATGGCAAAATGAATTTAAACTTAGCTGCGGTTAACGGATCGATTTTGTCCATTTCACAATTTACCCTCTATGCCAATACTGCTAAGGGCAATCGACCATCTTTTTTTGATGCTGGTAAACCTGAACATGCTAATCAAGTTTATCAACAATTCAATGCTAAATTGGCTAGTTTAGGGTTTAATGTTCAAACGGGTGTATTTGGTGCCGACATGCAGGTTGAAATTGAAAATGATGGCCCAGTAACGATTTTATTTGATACTGATCATAAATAGGAGGCGTGCAAATTGCGAAGTTTATTTTGGGATTTTGATGGCACCCTTTTTAACACTTATCCAATGATGGTTAAGGCATTTGATGAAGCGTTACAATCGCTTGGTATTGATGAGGTTGAAATGGATGACTATGCTTATTATGAAGAAATGCGTCGTCGCTCTGCCGGTAGTGCGATTAGTCGGTTTGCAGCAGAGTTCAATCTTTCACAAACAGCAATTATTCCTCCATTTAAAAAGTTACAAGATGAGTTAGTAATGGGTAGTAAACCCTTTGATGGGGCGGTTGCGATTTTGAAGTGGAACGTTGAAACGGGGGGCCAAAATTTTTTGTTAACCCATCGTGATGGAATCGCGCTTTCGATTCTAGATCATTTTAAAATCAAAAAATTGTTCACCGATTTTGTTACCAGTGAACAATCTTTTCCAAGGAAACCTGACCCAACCTCTTTAAATTATTTAATTGATAAACATGCTGTTGATCGCAGCCATGCGGCAATGATTGGAGATCGAAAACTAGATATTGAGGCTGCGCATAATGCCAATATTGATGGCTTTTTATTTGATCCCGATGGAATTATTACCGCTACAGGAAATCCAGAACAACGGGTTTCACAACTGACGGAATTAAAGCCGACATTAGAACGACTCTAATACTTTGTCTACTGCGGGTCCGTAGGTTTCTCCAAATAATACTAAGTGAACCATTAAATAATAACAGCGATACCAAGGAAGGCGTTTTTCAACGCCTTTTTTTAGTGGATAAATAGAATTATAGCCATCATAAAAATCCTGATTGAACCCACCAAAGACGGTACTAACGCCAATGTCGAACTCGCGATCGCCAAAGAAAACATCTGGGTCGATCAAGTATGGTTTGTTATTTACGAACGTAAAGTTACCAGCCCAAAAGTCACCGTGTAATAGACTGGGTGTTGTTTTATTTGTAGAGAAGTAGTCGTTAATCTGTTCGATCATTTTAGCTAAGTGTTGTTCCCTACTGTGATCCCAGCGGCCCTTTTGTTTAGCAAGCATTTCTAATGGTTTTAATCGTTGTTCAACGTAAAAGGTTTGCCAATTTTGTTGCCATTTATTATTTTTGGGGATTTTACCAGCCGTAAAATTATGATCTAAGCCGAATTGTTCAGCGTGAATCTGGTGAACATTGGCGACCATTTGACCGAGTTCGTATTGACTACCACTACTTTCATTGATCCAGTTCAGAATTAAAAAACCATCCCCGTTGATTTCACCATAGTTAACAACGGTGGGCACGTTTGCAGCTTGGCTTAGTAGCTTTAATCCCTCAACTTCGTGGGTGAAAAAATTTTTACCACGGTTAGGTTGGACCTTCATGAAGTATTGGTCATGGCCATTTGAAATTTGATATGATTCATTGATATCACCACCACTGACTGGTCGATAATCAGTAATGTTTTTAATTGGTAATTGAGCGAGCCAATCTGGAGTTAATTTATACATATAATGACCTCCCTAAAAGTTTAATTTTATTATAGATGATTTGAATTTGAAGGTGAATTACCTTGACTTTTTAGTTTAATTCGATTAATCTTAACTTGAATTAAAAATTAGACCGCAGAAAAAGAAGAGTATGTTTCAATAATGCTTAGAGAGTATCAATTTGGTGTAATGGTACGTTTATTGAAATTGAAGGACACTTTTGAGGTTAATAGCTTATGGCTATTCGTTGCATAGACGTTATCTATTAGCAATAAAAAAGGTGGTACCGCGCTCTTTGCGCCCTTGTCAATTTATTTTTGACAGGGGCTTTTTTATTGGCCTAATTTATTTATGTAGGAGGACTCCGTATGAGATACCAAAAACCAAAAGGAACTGCGGACATTTTACCTGGGGAATCATATAAATGGCAGTTTATTGAAGATACAGCACGCTCGTTATTTAATGATTATCGCTATCGTGAAATCAGAACGCCAATGTTTGAAAATTACGAAGTATTTTCTAGAACTTCAGGAGATACTTCAGATATTGTTACTAAGGAAATGTATGATTTTGATGATAAGGGTGATCGTCACATTGCTTTGCGTCCAGAAGGAACCGCTGGAGTAGTCAGAGCGTTTATCGAGAACAAGCTATATGGTCCTGAATATCAAAAGCCAGTCAAAGTATTTTACATGGGACCAATGTTTCGTTATGAAAGACCTCAATCGGGTCGACAACGTGAATTTCATCAAATCGGAGTCGAAGCATTTGGGAGTGATTCTCCCAGTTTAGATGCAGAAGTGATCGCAATGGCAGTTAATCTATTACAAAACTATGGCATTGAAGATGTAAGGGTAGCGATTAATACGTTAGGTGATAAGGAGAGTCGTGATGCTTATCGGAAAGCGTTGATCGACTATTTGGAACCACACTTCGATGAACTTAGTAGCGATTCGCAAACACGGCTTCACAAAAATCCATTGCGGGTCTTAGATAGTAAGGATGCTAATGATCAAAAAATCGTAGCGAATGCCCCACGGATCACAGATTACCTAACTGCTGATGCTAATGAACATTTCGAACACGTTAAGAGATTATTAGACGGGTTACACATTGACTATGTCGTTGATACGGATATTGTTCGGGGACTAGATTATTATAACCACACCATTTTTGAAATTATGGTTAATTCTAAAGCGTTGGGAAGTGGTTATACGACGATCTGTGCTGGTGGTCGCTACAATGGATTGGTCGAAGAACTAGGGGGCCCAGAAGTTTCTGGAATTGGGTTCGGTTTAGGAGTTGAAAGACTATTGCTACTGATGGAATCAAGGGGCGTTCAATTCCCTGAATTAAGTCCATTGGATGCATACGTAGTTGGTATCGGGGCCGAATCTGATTTAGTTACGCTCCAATTAGTTCAATCCCTGCGGAAAAATGGTTATACGGCTGAAAGAGACTACTTGGATCGTAAACCAAAGGGCCAATTCAAGACTGCTGATAAGTTAGGGGCTAAGTTTACAATCACGATTGGTGAACAAGAAATCCTTAATCATACGGTTAAAGTTAAACAGATGGCGACTGGTCATGAACTGAATTTACCAGTTCAAGATGTGCAAAATAGTTTCGGTTCGGTAGTTGATGATAACTTCGGACCACAATATTTATAGGATGGTGGATAAAATGAAAGATAGAACAACTTATGCTGGGCTAGTGAATGAAGATTTATTAGGCCAAAAAGTAGTATTAGACGGTTGGGTACAAAAACGACGGGACCTTGGTAAATTAATCTTTATCGATTTAAGGGATCGCGAAGGAATCGTTCAACTAGTGTTTAGTGAAGACAACAGTAAAGAAGCACTTGCAGTTGCCGAAGACTTAAGAAGTGAATACGTAATTCAAGTTGAAGGAACTGTTGTTGCCCGTTCTGAAAACGAAATTAACCCAGATATGAAGACTGGAAAGGTTGAAGTCGAAGTTCAATCAGTGACCCTCTTTAACAAGGCTAAGACCCCACCATTTTACATTCAAGATGACATTAACGTTTCAGAAGAATTGAAATTGAAGTACCGTTATCTTGATTTGAGAAGACCCGAGATGTTAAAGGGGATGTTAGTGCGGAATCGGATTTTACAATCCGTACACAGCTATTTTGATAGTCAAGGATTCTTGAATATTGAAACGCCAGATCTTACGATTTCAACGCCTGAAGGAGCTCGTGATTACTTGGTTCCTTCACGGGTCCACAAGGGCGCATTCTATGCGCTTCCTCAATCACCACAATTGTTCAAACAATTATTGATGGGGGCTGGGATGGACAAGTATTACCAAATCGCTCGTTGTTTCCGTGATGAAGACTTACGTGGTGATCGTCAACCAGAATTTACCCAAATCGATATGGAAACTTCATTCCAATCAGTAGAAGAAATTCAAGCTACCACTGAAGGTTTGATCAAAAAGGTAATGAAGGATACTTTAGACATCGATGTGAAGACACCGTTCAAGCGGATCACTTGGCAAGAATCAATGGATCGTTTTGGGACTGACCAACCAGACGTTCGTTTTGGAATGGAACTAAAGGATCTTTCTGATGTTATGAAGGATTCAGAATTTAAGGTCTTTGCAAACGTTGTTAAAAATGGTGATCAAGTGAAGGCAATTGCCGTTCCAGGCGGTGCTGATGCTTACTCTAGAAAAGACATCGACAAATACACTGACTATGTTAAACGTTTTGGCGCTCAAGGTTTAGCTTGGTTAAAGGTAACTGATGATGGCTTTAGTGGTCCAATTGCTAAATTCTTTAAGGATGAAGCGGTTTATAAGCAAATCCTAGCTGCTACTGATGCCAAGGCTGGTGATCTATTATTGTTCGCTGCTGATCGCAGCAAGGTGGTTGCTGATACCTTAGGCTACTTGAGAACTGCAATTGCCGAAGAACAAAACATGATTCCAAAGGATGTCTTTGACTACTTATGGGTCGTTGATTGGCCATTGTTCGAATACGATGAAGGAATTAGTCGCTGGGTCCCTGCTCACCACCCATTCACGATGCCAAATGAAGGTGATGAACACTACTTGAACGAGGGTGAAGATCCTCATAAGGCCCATGCCCAAAGTTATGATATCATCTTAAACGGACTTGAATTAGGTGGGGGTTCGATTCGGATTCATAACCGTGATTTACAAGAAAAAATGTTGGCTGCATTAGGCTTTAGTAAGGAACGAGCTCAAGCACGGTTCGGCTACTTCTTAGATGCCCTTGAATACGGTTTTCCACCTCATGGTGGGTTAGCAATTGGGCTAGATCGTTTCACTAGATTACTAGCTCAACGTGGTAATATTCGTGACGTGATTGCATTCCCTAAGAATTCTAAAGCAGTGGAACCATTGACTGGTGCTCCTGCAGAAGTTGCTCCTAAACAACTATTAGACTTAGGAATCGAAGTTACCGAACATGAAGACGGTGGCAATCGAGAATAACTAAATATTAAAAAGGAAGAATCGACTGATTCTTCCTTTTTTGTTGCTTTAAAATAAATTTTTGGTGTTATACTTATTGCATGTTTTTTTATTAAGGGGGAACATTAAAAAATGTTAGGAACTGATGATGTAAGACTAATGTTTGAAAGGCATCAATTTTTAGCGAAGGCATCCATGGCTTTTTTTTATGCAATAACAGTCTCTGTAGCCATGAATTTCTTCTGGACACCAGGACATATTTATTCATCCGGATATACGGGGATTTCACAATTGATCGACACGCTTTCTAGTCGCTACCTGCCAATTACGATTCCTACTGCAGTTGGTTTATTTTTACTTAATATTCCAACATTTATTTTAGCTTGGAAACAAATTGGCCATCAATTTACGATTTTTACCGTGATTGCCGTTTTTTTAGCCAGTTTTATGATTAAAACCTTGCATCCAGTATATTTGACCAACGATCCAATTATTTGTGCGATTTTCGGGGGGATCGTAAATGGTTTTGGAACGGGACTATCCCTTAAAAACGGGATTTCGACCGGTGGACTTGATATCTTAGGGATCGTAATTCGCAGAAAAACGGGAAGAACGATTGGGAATGTTAATATCCTTTTTAATGTTTTCATTGTGATTGCAGCAGGATTAGCATATGGATGGCCATATGCTTTTTACTCCGCAATTGGTTTAGTGATTAATGCGAAAATGATTGATTTAACCTATACTAGACAGCAACTACTGCAGGTTATGATCGTAACGGAACGGCCTAAGAGCGTTACAGATAGTGTGCAAAATCATTTACGTCGTGGAATTACGATTGTTCATGGAGCTGAAGGAGCATATAACCATGACCAAAAGACAGTTTTATTTACCGTTATTTCGCGTTATGAAATGAATGAATTTGAAGAGGCGGTCGATGAGTCTGATTCCGATGCATTTACAACCATTTCGCCAATTGTAAAGATTATCGGTCGTTTCTGGGAACCTAAAATAAAATAAATTCAGTCAATTTGATTAAGCCCATAATTTCCGTAAATTTTAATGTTTGTTAAATTTAATTATGTTATAATATCCAATTGTATTGTCTTGCGCTTTTTATTTTTAAGGGAATGACGGTGACCTTGTGTTGAAAGTATTGTATTTATGGTTAATTCGATTAGTTTCATTATGTTTTTATTTTAAAAAGAAGAACAATGTTATTTACATAATGAGCTTTGATAATAACCTGCGATTAATTAAGCGAATGGCATCGGAGTTGCCTAGTGATCAGACGTTGATCGTTTTTTATGCACCTGATAATGAAGCTGGTGCAACCGACTTGGAGGCTTTTGGAATCGATACCTATCCATTTCGGAATGGTTTATCTTTTGTTTTTCGCTTACTTCCTATAATTATGGGTGCTAAGTTGATCTTTTGTGATAATTACTATCCGTTCTTAGGCGGATTGATTCATTCACCTAAGATGAAAATCATTCAATTGTGGCATGCGAATGGAGCAATTAAACAATTTGGTTGGGAAGATCCTAAAACAAGTCGTCGTAGTAAGTCTGATAAGAAAAGGTTTCAAGAGGTTTATAATCAATTTGATGAATACGTTGTTGCCTCTCAGACGATGGGGAGGGTATTCGAAGCCAGTTATCGAGTCCCATTTGAACGGATGAAAATGCTTGGCTACCCTCGATCAGATCGGTTGTTTAAATCAGATTGGCAAGAACAAGCACAAAGCCGCGTTTATTCTGTAGCACCAGAGTTAAGGGGTAAGCGAGTCATTTTATATGCACCTACCTATCGAGACGGAGTTGCATTTAATCCACCACAAGATTTAGCAGAGGCAATCACTGCTGACCCCCAAGCAGAGGTCGTAGTTAGGCTGCATCCACTCTTGAGGGCTACGGAAAAATTGTTTGCAGATACCAATAATCGCTCGGGAAATAATAGAATTCATTTTTATAATCAACTTTCGACGACCGATTTATTATCGGTCACCGATACCTTAGTTACTGATTATTCATCGGTGGCATTTGATTATAGTTTATTACCGAATGCCCATTCGATGTTATTCTTTATGTTTGACTTAGAAGAATATAAACAAAACCCGGGCCTCCAACCAGATCTTTTGAACTGGTTACCGAATGAACCAATTTTAACATCAGCTGACTTAGCAATTGCCATTAAACAAAATCGTAAGACCGATTTTACTAAGTTTAATCAACACTGGAATACTTATAATGATGGATTTGCAACTAAGCGTGTTTTAGAAAGATATATTGAAAATAGATAAGGAAGTGTCAACGTTTTGAAAGAAGTTGGAACGTTAATTAAGGAACAGCTTGGTAATATTGGAATTATGTTTAGAATTTCACGTTATCAAGATAAGTCTGACTACCAAAGTCATTATTTGGGACTAGTATGGGAATATCTCTATCCATTGATTCAAATTGCTATTTATTGGATGGTTTTTGGAATTGGTCTTAAGAAGGGAGCTTCTGAGGGCGTGGATTACCTTTCTTGGATGGTAATTGGAATCACCCCCTGGTTCTTTATGAACAGTGTGACCTTAGATGCCTCTAAAAGCATTTACCAACAAGTAGGAATGGTTTCTAAAATGAAGTTTCCCGTTAGTATCCTGCCCTCAATTAAGATCATTAGTAATTTAAGTTCATTTTGGACGATGTTAGTTTTTTCTATCGTAATCGGTTTCTTTAAGGGTGGAATTACCCCTAATATCTATTGGTTCCAATGGATTTACTATTTCTTTGCAATGATTATGTGGTTAGTTGCTTTTGGAATCTTTAATTCGACCGTTTCGATTTTGGTTCGTGATTATCGAATTTTACTTCAATCCGTAATGAGAATGTTATTTTACATGTCTGGAGTGTTATTTAATTTCCAAACTAACGCTTTCCCACCAGCCTTCGTAAGGGTATTACAATTGAACCCATTCTTTTACATTGTTAATGGCTTTAGGGAATCAATGTTTTCAGAAGCATGGTTTTGGCAACACTCTACTTTAACGATTATTTTTTGGTTGTTCGTGGCCTTCTTCTTATTAGTTGGTTCCCATCTCCACTACAAGTTTAGATCCCACTTCGTTGACTTAATTTAATTATAGGAGGAATCAGATGCTTAATTCATTCATCAACAAAATGATTAAAATGGTTAAGGTCGTGATTCGTTATGGACTCATCGTTATTAACGATGGGTTTATTTGTTTGCCGATCAAAAAAGGCGTTGTTATTTTTGATAGCTTTAATGGTCGCGATATTAATGATAATCCAGCTGCGATTTATCAACAGTTGATTAGAGACGACCCTAGCTTAATTCAGACGGCCTTTTTTGCCGTAAAACCAGCCAAATATGATGAATTGCATGCTCAATATCCAGAGATAAAACTACTGAAACGCTTTATGCCAAAGTGGATCTGGTATATGGCACGGGCTGAGTTTTGGGTTTTTAACTCCAGAATGCCTGCCTGGTGGCGCAAAAATAAACACACGATCTACATCCAAACTTGGCACGGGACGCCACTTAAAAAGTTGGGGGTGGATATTGATAATGTTGAGATGCCTGGAACAAACACTAAAAAGTATCACCAGCGTTTTGTTGCAGAAACGAAGCGTTGGGATTATCTGATTGCACCGAATCAATATTCTAAAGATATTTTTAAGCGGGCATTTCAATTTAAGAACCACTTTTTAGATATCGGTTATCCCCGTAATGACGTTTTATACTATGATAATAAGCAAACCGTAATCAACGAATTGAAAAAGACTTTGATTGGTGATGCTAATGCTCATGTAATCACCTATGCCCCAACTTGGCGTGATGATCAATACATCGCTCGGGGGCAGTATAAATTTGAGTTACCGTTTGATCTAAAACGCTTTTTTGCAACCGTTGATCAAAATACTATTTTGGTTATTCGCCCCCATTATTTAGTTAAGGACCATATTAATATTAAGGGGTTTGAGGATCGCGTTAGGATTTTAGCAGATTCGGATATTAGTTCAATCTACTTAATGACTGATTTATTGATTACGGATTATTCTTCGGTAATGTTTGATTTTGCGAACTTAAATAGACCAATGTTATTTTATAGTTATGATTTAAAACACTATCGAGATCAACTGCGCGGTTTTTATTTTGATTACCAAATTGAATTGCCAGGGCCGTTAGTTACTGATCAAGATCAATTTTTTACTCGGTTGCAACAGTATGCAGAATGCGGTACGTTTAAAAATGAGTATGATAAAATGAAAGCGTTTAGGAAAAAATTTTGTAGCTGGGAATCAGCAGATTCTGCTGAAAAAGTTGTAAAAATAATAAGGGGCGAAATTTATGAATGATCAATTTTTAATTGGTTCACACGTTAGTATGAAGAGTCCAAAAATGTTTTTGGGTTCCGCTGAGGAAGCATTTGGTTATGGGGAAAATACTTTCATGGTATATACCGGGGCTCCCCAAAACACTAAAAGAAAACCAATCAGTGAGTTAAAGGCTGATGAGGGGAAGCAATATATGCAATCACATGGGATTGTTTCGGATGTGGTTCATGCACCATATATTATTAACCTAGCTAACACCGCTAAGATGCATAATTTTGAATTTGCGATTCAATTTTTGAAGCAAGAAATTAAGCGTTCAGAAGCAATTGGTGCTGAACAAATTGTTTTACATCCGGGCTCACATGTTGGTGCGGGAGCAGAAGTTGGAATTCAAAATATCATTAAGGGATTAAATGAAGTAATCGAACCCGATCAAAAGGCTCAAATTGCCCTTGAAACAATGGCCGGTAAGGGAACCGAAGTTGGTCGGACATTTGAAGAACTTGCCCAAATTATTGACGGGGTTCAATTAAATGAAAAATTATCAGTCACATTTGATACTTGTCATACTAACGATGCTGGATATGATGTTAAAAATGATTTTGATGGAGTTTTAAACCAGTTTGATAAGGTGATTGGAATAGACCGACTAAAAGTGGTTCATTTGAATGACTCTAAGAATGAAATGGGTAGTCACAAGGATCGTCATGAGGTGATTGGTATTGGTACGATTGGCTTTGATGCCCTTGATTATATTGCTCACCATCCACAATTAACTAACGTTCCTAAAATTATGGAAACGCCAATGGTTAAGTCAGAAGATGGGACCCAAAAGTTCTCCCCCCATGGATATGAAGTTAAAATGCTTACTGAACATAAGTTTGATTCCAATTTAGTGGATGATATTTTAAATCAGAAGCCATTTTAAAGTAAAAGTCGCAAATCAATGTTGATTTGCGACTTTTATTGATAACTAAGAAGCATTAATGTCGATTATTAGTATCTAGGTTGAGGCTCTCCATGATAATAGTAGCGGTCTCTTCAATCGATTTATTAAAAACGTTAATAATTAAACAGCCCAGCTTTTGGTATAAATCCTTAGCATATTGAAGTTCTGCCTTGATATTTTCAGGATCAGAATATGGAGTGTCAGGATTCAGTCCGTATGCAATCATTCTTGCTCGCCGAATTTTTTTAAGGGCCTTCGGGGTATTGGTCAGTCCAAAAATGCGATTGGGATCCACTTCCCAAATTTCTTTAGGCAGTTGTGTGTTCGGTGCGATGGGGACGTTAGCGACCTTTAAATTTTTATTTGCTAAGTAAAGGGAGAGCGGGGTCTTAGAAGTTCTTGATACTCCTAAAATTACTATGTCGGCCTTGGTTAGGTCACTAGGGTTTTTACCATCATCGTTAGCAACCGCAAATTCCATAGCGGCAATTCGATCGAAATATTTATCATTTAAATCGTGGACTAGTCCAGGCACTCGTACGGGAGTATCACCTGTTTTAGCACTAATGACGTTTAAAGAATTTTGTAAGCAATCGGAATTAAACAGGTCATTTTCAGCTGAAAAAGTTCTAATCATTCCACTAAGTTCATTGTTAACTAGTGTATGAAAAATAACGGCATTGTTTTCTAAAGCCATTTTAAGAATTCCTGCTAAAATAGATTTAGTCTGGATAAATGGGAATCTTTGGTAGTTAACCTCTACATCTGGAAATTGCGAAACGGTGATTCTAGCAACTGAAAAAGCAGTTTCACCGCTTGAATCTGAGATGATAAAAACGTTTATTTTTTTCATTGGAAACCTCCTATTAATATAAATTTATTCTAGCATATTTATCTTTTTTTTCAGAGTTATTGACTGTAAATTAATAGTTAGGTATAATTATTAAGAACTGCTACATTAGGAAATGATTTCATGATAGTAAGTAGTTGTATTTTGAGCTCGGAGGGAGGGATTTTCATATGTCAAAAACAGTCGTTCGTAAAAACGAATCTCTTGATGATGCTCTTCGTCGTTTCAAGCGTACCGTTTCAAAGAGTGGTACATTGCGTGAATACCGTAAGCGTGAATTCTACGAAAAACCTAGCGTAAAACGTAAATTAAAATCCGAAGCAGCAAGAAAACGCAATAGCAAAAAGCGTCGTAGCTTCTAATCTATAAAAACGTTCCTGTTGTTTCAGGAACGTTTTTTATTGCTTAAATATATTAATCAAAGGGATGAAAAATATGAGTTTGAATGATGAATTAACTACTGACTTAAAGAATGCAATGAAGGCTCACGATAAGGAAAGCCTCGGTGTAATTAGATTATTAAAGTCTGCTTTAACTAATGAAAAGGTTAAGTTAGGTCATGATCTAAATTCAGATGAAGAAACTGCCGTTGTAATGAAAGAATATAAACAACGTAAGGAATCAATCGAAGAATTTAAAAAGGGTAATCGTGATGACCTCGTTGCTGAACAAGAATCACAACTAAAGGTTTTGGATAAGTACGTTCCAGAACAAATGTCAGAAGACGAAATCAACCAAGTTGTTAAGGACACTATCGCAGCTGTTGGTGCGACTGGCAAGGGTGATTTTGGTAAGGTAATGGGCGCTGTAATGCCAAAGGTAAAGGGTAAGGCCGATGGTTCATTAGTTAACAAAGCCGTAAAAGAATTACTACAATAATTAATTAAAATTAATAGAGTGATAAATATTGCTCTATTGTACATACTTCAGGGGTATCTTCTTTTTTAATTGCATTTTTTATGCTAATATTTGGTTATTAAATCGTAACATAAGGGAGTTTATAATTTGATTGACAATAATGTTATAACTGATAGTTTCGTTTTAAGTAATTTAGACGATGAACCTGCATTATTAGGATCACAAAATAAATTTGTCACTTTATTAGAAGAGGGAATGGATGTCTCCATTAATGCTTTTGGGACTAAAATTAAAGTTTCTGGAGATTCCGAAAAAGTAAGAAATACATTAGCAATTTTAAAAAACATGGTTGATTTAATTCATGGTGGGATTGGATTAAATGATAGCGATTTTGTTAGCGCAATGAAAATGGCTAATAATGGCACGTTAGAGTACTTTAAGGATCTTTATAATCAAGTGTTGATTAAGGATATTAAAGGCAATCCAGTTCGCATTAAGAATTTTGGCCAAAGACAATATGTCCAATCGGTTCAGAGAAATGACGTTACGTTTGGGATTGGTCCAGCTGGAACGGGGAAGACATACTTAGCAGTTGTGATGGCTGTGGCTGCCCTAAAGAAGGGGACCGTTGAAAAAATTGTTTTGACGCGTCCAGCTGTTGAAGCTGGGGAGAGTTTAGGATTCTTACCTGGGGACTTAAAAGAAAAAGTGGACCCATACTTAAGGCCTATTTACGATGCTCTGTATTCAATTTTAGGGGCTGAGCATACTAATCGAATGCTTGAAAAGGGAATCATTGAAGTAGCTCCCCTTGCATACATGCGTGGTCGGACCCTCGATAATTCATTTGTTATTTTAGATGAAGCTCAAAATACAACCAGTGCACAAATGAAGATGTTTTTGACGCGGCTCGGCTTCGAATCTAAAATGATTGTTAATGGTGATATTTCACAAATTGATTTACCTAGACACACCACTAGTGGATTAGTGGAAGCCCAAAAAATATTACAGAACGTAAAGAGCATTAGATTCGTTGCTTTTTCTGCTGATGATGTTGTTAGACACCCTGTAGTTGCAAGAATTATTAACGCATATGAAAGTTTTGACAATACCAATAATAAATAGAGGACTGGATAGATGGATTTAGAAATTTATGATGATACCAAAGATGGTGCTAAGGATAAAGACATTCAATTAATTAAAGATGTTTTAGAATATGCGGGCAAATATTTAAAGCTTCGTGAAGATACTGAAATGTCAGTTACCTTGGTTAACAACGATCGGATTAGGGAAATTAATCGTGACTATCGGGGTGTAGATCGGGCGACTGATGTAATTAGTTTTGCGATTGAAGATGGTGATGAGACAATCAAGATGAGTCCCGAGATGGCTGCTGAAATTCCTGAAAATCTTGGCGATATCTTTGTTTCAGTCGATAAAGTAGCGGAACAAGCCGAATTTTTGGAACATTCCTATGATCGTGAACTAGGCTTTTTAGTGGTGCATGGATTTTTACACTTGAATGGATACGATCATATGCAGCCAGAAGACGAAGCGGTAATGTTTCCACTACAAAGAAAGATTATGGATTCATATGGGCTTAAAAGATAGTAAACAAGTTGGCAAAAACCACCATTTTTATCAATCTTTGTTTCATGCGTTAGCTGGTCTAAAGGTATTGGTAATTGCTGAGCGTAATTTTAGGGTTCATTTAATAAGTGCGGGTTTGGTTCTAATAGTTGCCAGACTTTTAAGGGCTTCTTTAAATGATTACCTATGGCTGTTTTTAGCAATTTTTACAGTATTGATCGCCGAGACAGTCAATTCAATCGTGGAGCGGATTATTGATTTATTAGTGGGCGATCACTACCATCAATTAGCGAAGGAAGCAAAAGATATTGCTGCTGGTGGAGTGTTATTAACTACGATATTAGCAATGATAATTGGAATAATGATTTTAATGCCGTTAGTAATTAAAATAATGCCATGGAGGTAATTATAAATGGATAATCCTAACTTTAAATCAGGATTCGTTGCAATCGTTGGCCGCCCGAATGTTGGTAAGTCAACTTTTTTAAATCGAGTAATTGGGCAAAAAATTGCAATCATGAGTGATAAGGCCCAAACAACTAGAAATAAAATTCAGGGTGTTTACACGACTGCGGATTCACAAATCGTATTTTTGGATACTCCTGGGGTTCAAAAGCCTAAGAGTCAATTAGGAAGCTTTATGGAAGATTCTGCAATGTCCGCCTTAAAGGATATTGATGCTGTTTTATTCATGGTCAGTGCTGTTGAAAAACGCGGTGCAGGTGATAATTTTATTATTAATCGCTTAAAAGATGTTAAAAAACCTATCTATTTAGTGATTAATAAGATTGATAGGGTAAATCCTAATGATTTACTACCGATAATGGATACTTATAAACGGGCTTTAGATTGGGCAGGGGTGTTTCCAATTTCTGCTTTACAGGGGAATAACGTTGATGAATTATTAACAGATTTAACCCAAAAGCTTCCCCAGGGACCACAATATTATCCTGCTGATCAAGTTACTGATCATCCTGAAAGATTTATCGTTGCTGAATTGATTCGTGAGAAAATTTTTCAATTAACACGGCAAGAAATTCCATATTCAGTTGCAATTGATGTTGAAAAAATTAGGGCAAATGAAGATGGCAAGGTTACGATTCAAGCTTCGATCATTTTAGATCATGATAGCCAAAAGGGAATTGTAATTGGTAAAAAGGGCTCAATGCTGAAAAAAATTGGGACCCTTGCCCGTAAAGATATCGAAGATCTATTGGGAAGTAAAGTTTATTTGGAATTATGGGTTAAGATTCAACCAGGCTGGCGCGATAAAAGCTCTGTTCTAAAGGAATTAGGATATAAAAAGAAGGATTATTAATTATAGGGTGTGAGGCGAGTGCCAACTAAAAAGAATGTCGTGTTTAACGGGATATTACTTTATCGTAAGAATTATCGCGAAAATGATATGCTGGTTAAATTTTTTACTTATGAGTATGGCTTAAAAATGTTTCTAATTCGAAGGGGTCGGAAACAGGGGTTTAAAATGAGTGCGGATATTTTACCGTTTACTTATGGTCGTTATCAAGGCACAATTTCAGAGAACGGCTTATCATACATCAAGGAGCCATTAAAAACACACCACTATAATCAAATTAGTAGCGATATTGTTTTAAATGCTTATGCTACTTATAATATGAATTTGATTGATACCGCATTGCCAGAGGGGGATGTAAATCATTACTGGTTTAACCAGTTGTTTCATGCCTTAAGTTTAATTAACATGAAAATTGATCCCGCAATTGTTACCAATATTATTGAAATTCAATTGCTTGAATTATTTGGAGTACAGCCATGGTTAAAAGACTGCGTACTTTGTCATCGGAATGATTTACCATTGGATTATTCAGCTGCTTATAATGGTTTGCTATGTCAGCAACACTGGCATTTGGATCCTAGACGCTTTGGCTTATCTAGGCAAGCCATTTATTTGTTAAGCCAATTTGCCACCGTTGATTTAAATCAAGTCAAATCAATCGAAATTAAGCAGCCCATTAAGGACGAGTTAAGAAGATTATTAGATAGTATTTATGAAGATACGGTCGGCATTAAATTAAAGAGTAAGAAATTTTTAGATGAAATGATTCGAAGTGGGTTCTAAAAGATTGACTTTTTAATAGTTGTAAATTATTATAAAGTTAAATATATATCGGTGATGAAAAAAGAGGGTTATGGTTAATTCCGTTACAGTGAGACTAGGGTTAGTGAGAGCTAGTCATGGATGATCATAATTTGGCGCTTTTGGAACTGAGCGAATATCAAGCAGCTAATCGACATTGATTAGAAGTAGGGTGGAACCGCGAACAAATCGTCCCTATGTAAATAACGAACTGTTATTTACATAGGCTTTTTTTATGCCATTTTTATTTTTATATAGGAGGAGTATTCAATGACTAAGAAATTGTCAATGCAAGAAATTATTTTAAAGCTTCAGCAATATTGGTCCAACCAAGGTTGTTTATTAATGCAGGCATATGATACCGAAAAAGGTGCTGGGACCATGAGTCCATACACTTTCTTACGGGCAATTGGACCAGAACCATGGAATGCTGCATACGTTGAACCATCTAGAAGACCAGCTGATGGACGGTATGGTGAAAATCCAAACCGATTATACCAACACCACCAATTTCAAGTATTAATGAAGCCATCTCCTGAAAATATTCAAGAATTATACTTAGATAGTTTAAAGGAACTCGGTATCAACCCCGTCGAACATGATATTCGATTCGTTGAAGATAACTGGGAAAACCCATCCATGGGATGTGCCGGTGTTGGTTGGGAAATCTGGCTCGACGGAATGGAAGTAACCCAATTTACTTACTTCCAAGTGGTTGGGGGTCAAGAAATGGATCCAGTTGCCGCTGAAATTACTTACGGGCTTGAAAGATTAGCTTCATACATCCAAGATGTGAACAACGTCTTTGAATTGGAATGGGGTTATGGCGTTAAGTATGGTGATATTTTCAAGGAACCAGAATTTGAACACTCCAAATATAGCTTTGAAGAAAGCAACCAAGAAATGTTATTGAACTTATTTAATACCTACGAAGAAGAAGCCCATAAACAAATTGCCAATGGCTTGGTGCATCCTGCCTATGATTACATTTTGAAGTGTAGCCATACCTTCAACCTTTTGGATGCTCGCGGGGCGGTTTCCGTTACTGAACGGGCTGGGTATCTCTCTAGAATTAGAAAAATGGCGCGTTCCGTTGCCAAAGCATTCATTGAAGAACGCCGTAAACTTGGTTTCCCATTGATCAAGGACGAAAAGAAACGACAAGAACTATTAAAAGATGACAAGGAGGACAAATAAGATGGCACACACTTATTTATTAGAAATTGGACTAGAAGAAATGCCTGCCCATGTCGTTACGCCTAGCATTAAACAATTGGTAAAACGGACTAGCGACTTTTTAGCAGAACAACGATTAAGTTATGATCAAATTAAACCATTTTCTACTCCCCGTCGCTTAACGCTCGAAATTACGGGCTTAGCAGATAAGCAAACTGATATTGATGAATCCGTAAAGGGTCCTGCTAAAAAAATTGCCCAAGATGCTGATGGTAATTGGACGAAGGCTGCGATCGGTTTTTCCAAGGGGCAAGGGGCTAATCCTGATGATATTGAATTCAAGGAAATCAAGGGTACTGAATATGTATTCATTGAAAAGCACATTGCTGGAAAGCCAGTTGCTGAAATTTTGCCCGCAATCAAATCCGTTATCACGAGCATGACTTTTCCAACGCGGATGAAGTGGAACGTTTATAATTTAGAATACATTCGTCCAATTCGGTGGTTAGTTTCCATTCTGGACAGCGAAATCGTCCCATTCTCAATCTTAGACGTTGCAGCTGGACGGACTAGTCGTGGGCATCGGTTCTTAGGCCATGATGTCGAATTAGCAAATGCTACTGATTACGAGGCAGCCCTTGAAAAGGAATTTGTGATCGTTGATGCTGCTAAGCGGAAGGCTAAGATTCAAGATCAAATTAAAGCCCTTGCTGCAGACAAGGATTGGGACGTTAAGGTCAGCCCATCCCTACTAGAAGAGGTTAATAACTTGGTTGAATGGCCAACGACATTCGCTGGGAACTTTGACCGAAAGTATCTGACCATCCCAGATGAAGTCTTAATTACTTCAATGCGTGATAACCAACGGTTCTTCTACGTTGTCGATAACGCTGGTAAATTGCTACCACACTTCGTTGCCGTGCGGAACGGAAACGATGTTGACATTCAAAACGTGATCAGTGGAAATGAAAAGGTATTGACGGCGCGGCTTGAAGATGCGATGTTCTTCTACCAAGAAGATCAAAAACATTCGATTGAATTTTTTGTTGACCGTCTTAAGCGGGTTAGTTTCCATGATAAGATTTCTACGATGTACGAAAAGATGGAAAGAGTGGCAATTATCGTTGCCCAAATTGCTAAATCGGTTGGGTTGAGTGACGAACAAACTGCTTATGCCAAGCGAGCAGCCCAAATCTACAAGTTTGACCTAGTGACCGAAATGGTTGGTGAATTCTCTGAACTACAAGGGGTAATGGGTGAAAAGTACGCATTGCTTAAGGGTGAAAAGCCTGCAGTTGCAACTGCGATTAGAGAACACTACATGCCAATTTCTTCGAACGGGGCCCTTCCACAAACTGCAGTGGGGGCGGCATTAGCACTAGCTGATAAGTTCGATAGTATTATGACGTTCTTTGCTGCTGGGATGATTCCATCTGGTTCAAATGACCCATATGCATTGCGGAGACAAGCAATCGGGATCGTAAGAATCTTGAACGAATTTGGCTGGTCACTACCACTAGCAGACTCAATGGAATCATTCATTATTGACGAACAAAGAGCTGATAAGGCACCGGACCTCGATCAAAATGCTCAGATCAATGCGGTTGTTGACTTTATTAAGGATCGGACCATTAATTTACTTCAATCACAAGATTACCGTCATGACATCATTGATGCCGTTGTGAATGCTACTAATAATGACGTAATCTACATGCTTGATAGTGCTAAGGTGCTTGCTGAAAAATCCAAGGGTGAACACTTTAAGCAAATTGTAGAAGCACTTGGTCGGGTCGTTAAAATCTCTGCTAAGGCTAGCTTTAGTGATGAGGAAATTTCAATTGATCCGAAGTTATTCAGTAATGATTCTGAAAGCGCCCTTTTTGATGTTGTAAATAAGATTAAGGATCACTTCTTTGAACAAAAGCCATTGGCTGCTTATGAACAATTAGCTAGTTTAGCGGCTCCAATTGATGATTACTTTGAACAAACGATGGTCATGGATAAGGATGAAGCAGTTAAGAACAATCATTTGAAGCAAATGGTATTGATTTCTAATTTAATTAATTGGTTCAGCGCCGTTGATCAACTAATTGTAAAATAAATAGCAATATGCTTTGGTTTTAAAATTAAATATGATAGTATAAACATAAGTGTTTATTGTATCGGATTAAAAGTCGCATCTTTATTTACGGAGGGTGCGACTTTTAAAACTTATATTGATTTTAAATGGGGTGATTAATATGGTAAAGATCCCAAAAGAAGTGATTGATAACGTAAAAAATAGCGTTAATATTGCTGACGTGGTAAGTCAATATGTTCAATTAAAAAAATCTGGGCAAAATCTTTGGGCACGTTGCCCATTTCATGATGAACGGACGCCATCTTTTTCAGTTTCTGAAGATAGGCAAAGCTTCAAATGTTTTAGTTGCGGGCGTGGCGGAAATGTTTTTACATTTTTAATGGAAATAAAAAATATTTCCTTTCCAGAGGCTGTAATTGAAGTAGCTAATATGCAGAATATTGAAATTCCTGATTATTATAAAAATAATGCGGGCGGGGCAAATCAAGTAGATGATTTCCAAAAGCAGTTGATTGATGTTTATGATCAAGTCGCTGATCTTTATCATTACATCTTAATCAGTACTAAAGCGGGCCAACATGCGTTACGCTATCTTCATGAGCGTGGATTAACTGATGAAACGATTAATGAGTTTAATTTGGGCTTTGCCCCGCAAAAAAACGTTTTGTCTGCTTTTTTGAAGCAAAAAAAGGTTGATCAAAAATTAATCTTGCATTCAGGGTTATTTATCGAGCGTGATGATGGAACGCTTAATGATCGTTTCTTTAGCCGAGTAATGTATCCAATTCGGAATCAATCTGGTAAGACGATCGCCTTTTCTGGGCGGGTGTTAGATAAGGAAGCTAGTCAAGCTAAATACTTGAACAGTCCTGAAACCAAAATCTTTAGTAAGCGTGATGTTTTATTTAACTTAGATAAAGCTAGATCAACTGTTAGGATTGCAAAGGATGTAATTTTGTTCGAAGGGTTCATGGATGTTATCTCTGCCTTTCAAGCGGGAGTTAAAAATGGAATTGCATCTATGGGGACTAGTTTTACGGAACAGCAAATTCATCAAATTGAGCGGATCACTGATCATTTATACGTTTGTTACGATGGGGATGCTCCTGGGCAAAAGGCAATTAACCGAGCGATTGATGCTTTATCTAACTCCCGTTTGAAATTGGGAGTTATTCAAATGCCTGATGGCGTTGATCCCGATGAGTATCGGAAACAAAATGGTGATGAGCAATTTAGAAATGCGATCAAGGCTGCTCGGGAAAGCCCAGTGACCTTTAAATTGCGTTTTTTGAGAATGCATCGTGATTTAAGTCGTGATGAAAACCGAGTGGCGTATTTAAATGATGCGCTATCGGTAATTGCTACTGTCGATACGCCAGTTGGTCGCGATGTTTATATTAATCAACTAGTGAGTGAATTTAATGTGGATAAACAGGCATTGGTCGATCAATTAGATGGTGTTATTAAAAATCAACAACACCAAAAGCGGTACAATCGTCAACATCATCAACAAATTGATGATAATCAATTATCAATGATTCCAGAGCAGCCTCCCCAACCAAAGCTATCCAAAATCGAAAGTGCTGAACAATTTTTGCTTTTTCGCATGCTTCATGATCATGATATTTGGTTGCGGATATCAGGAATCAAGGGATTTTGCTTTGCTACGGAGTCGTATCAAACTTTATATATGTTAGCTGAAGATTACTTTAATAAGCATATTAGTTATAACTATGTTGAGTTTGTTAATATGATCAAAGAAGCTGACTTAAAACGAATTGTAATGCACTTAGAATCTTTGCCTATTTCTGAGCAAAGTTTTGATGGTGAAATTGAGGATTATGTTAATATAATCATGCATGAAGCACCACTTAAAAATCAGATTAAAGCCAAGCAAGAACAACTACTTGAATCGACAAGAACAGGGAATGTTCAAGAACAAATCAAACTTGGTGTTGAACTAATTGAACTTGAACAACAACGCCAAAAACAATTTGGTAATGATCAATCTTAATTTAGGGGGCTTTTTAAATGGCTGATAGTAAAAAGACAGAAGAATACAAAGAATCATTAAAATCATTAGTTAGAAAGTATAAGAAAGTAGGACATATTACCTACGATGAATTAAATGATACGATCATCGTTCCATTTAAATTAACCGAGGCATCTTCAAATAAGCTACTAGAAAAAATTGAAGATGTAGGAATTAGTGTTGTTGATAAAAATGGGGATCCAGATCCTAGAGCGTTAAAAGCAGCAAAGGATGTTACTAAAAAAGAACTAAGCAATAGTGCATCTGCACCCACTGGTGTTAAGATTAATGATCCCGTTAGGATGTACTTGAAGGAAATTGGTCGAGTACCCCTCTTAAAGGGTGAACAAGAAATTCAACTAGCAAAGCGGATCGAAGACGGTGACGAAGAAGCTAAGCAAGAATTAGCTGAAGCTAACCTTCGATTGGTGGTCTCGATTGCTAAGCGTTACGTTGGTCGTGGCATGCAATTTCTTGATTTGATTCAAGAAGGAAACATGGGGCTAATGAAGGCAGTTGAAAAATTTGATTACCGTAAGGGATTTAAGTTTTCCACCTATGCAACATGGTGGATTAGACAAGCAATTACCCGTGCGATTGCTGATCAAGCTCGGACAATTAGAATTCCAGTCCACATGGTGGAAACGATTAATAAGTTAATTCGAATTCAAAGACAATTACTCCAAGACCTTGGCAGAGAACCAACCCCTGAAGAGATTGGTGCTGAAATGGATATGCCAACTTCCAAGGTTCGTGGAATCTTGAAAATTTCGCAAGAACCAGTTTCGCTTGAAACGCCAATCGGTGAAGAAGATGACTCTCATTTAGGGGACTTCATTAAGGATCAAGATGCCACTAGTCCCGCTGATCATGCAGCCTATGAACTACTAAAGGAACAACTAGAGGGCGTTTTGGACACCCTTACTGATCGGGAAGAAAACGTTTTAAGATTACGGTTTGGATTAGATGATGGCCGAACTAGAACCCTAGAAGAAGTCGGTAAAGTCTTTGGTGTTACTAGGGAAAGAATTCGTCAAATCGAAGCTAAAGCCCTTCGAAAGCTAAGACATCCATCTAGAAGTAAGCAACTAAAAGATTTCTTATAATATAAATACGAAAAGAAGGCCATTTTGGTTCTTCTTTTTTATTTTATTGTTTATTTTGCTATAATTTAAATATTAAATAATTGTAACGGGGTAATCATTTTGGACGGAAATAATTTATCGCAACGGTTAATGAACGTTGCACAGTATGTAAAAAACGGGAGTCGATTAGCTGATATTGGCTCCGATCATGGGTATTTACCAATTTACCTAGCAAAGGCGGGAAAAATATCATTTGGAATTGCTGGTGAAGTTGCAATGGGGCCATTAAGTAATGCTGAACATGAAATTAAAATTGCGGGGTTAAGTAATGTGATTATGCCCCGATTGGCGGATGGGCTCGCAGCAATTAAAGATTCTGATCAAATTGATACGATTACGATTGCTGGGATGGGCGGTTCGTTGATTGCTAAAATTTTAGAACAAGGGAAGGCTAAATTAGTTAATTTTCCTGAATTAATTTTACAGCCTAATGTTGATGCAATTGATGTGCGCAAGTGGTTGGCCGATAATCAATACCAAATCGTTCATGAGAACATATTAAAGGAAGATCATCACATCTATGAAATTATTAATGCGGTCAAGGCTGTAAAAAAAATTGATTACACACCGAGGGAGTTAATGTTTGGCCCCTTTTTGATCAACATGCAAAATGAAGCATTTACTGAAAAATGGCGGGATAAAATCATGCGCTTACAACGGGCACTTCAACAAATGCAATTAGCAAAGGTGCCGCCATTGGATCGGATTGAACGATTAAAAGTTGAAATTAATGAAATCCAGGAGGTTTTAAAAGATGCGCGGAATTGATTTAGTAAGACGATTTGAACAGTTTGCTCCTCAGAGCATTGCGGTTGCTCATGATCCAATTGGATTACAGATTGGTGATTTAAATCGGCCGGTGAAAAGGGTAATGACAACGCTAGATGTAAGGCCTGAAGTAGTGGCAGAAGCCATCGCCCACGATGTTGATTTTATATTTGCACACCATCCCGTAATGTTTCGGCCTGCTAAGAACTTAGACCTTACAAATCCCCAAAATGAAATGTATGCACAAATTATTAAGCATGATATCACAGTTTATGCGGCTCACACTAATTTAGATGATGCCAAAGGCGGGATGAACGATTGGCTAGCAACGGCGATCGGTTTAAATGAAACGATTGGATTAGTTGAACTCGGCACCCCGTCGAATCAGTTCAGCATGGGACGAATTGGTAATTTAGCCAATCCGATGCGGGTGATTGATTTTGCGAAACGTTGTAAACAAATTTTTGATATTAGCGGACTGCGATTAGTATCTAACCACCCAGATAAAATGATTCAAAGGGTTGCAATCCTTGGTGGTGACGGTGGTAAATTTTATTTAAATGCGTTGGATAAAGGCGCAGATGTTTATGTTACTGGGGATGTTTACTATCATACAGGCCATGACATGCTATCTTCTGGACTGAGCGTAGTTGATCCAGGGCATAATATTGAAAAAATCTGCATTCCGAAATTAGCAGCACTGTTTGAAGATTGGGCTGCTCAAAATAACTGGGAAGTTGATGTAATTCAATCGCAAGTGAATACAGATCCATATACTTTTATTTAATTTAAGGAGAATATAATGACAGAAAATCAGTACCATTCATTAATCCCTCGTTTTTTAAGATACGTTCAGATTAACACTCGTTCCGATGAAAATTCGACTACTTCACCTTCAACCCAACGGCAAGTCGACTTTTTGAACCAAATCAAGCAAGAATTAGTCACAATTGGGTTGAGCAACGTCAGAACGAATTCAAAAAGTAGCTATGTTTTTGCAACATTGCCATCCAATCTTGATTACCCAACGACTAAGGTCGGCTTTATCTCACATGTTGATACTGCTGATTTTAATTCGGAAAATGTTAAGCCTCAAATTGTAGCGAACTATGATGGCCATTCAGTAATCAAGCTTGATCCAGAAGGAAAATACACTTTAGACCCAGCTGTTTTTTCCAGTTTAAAAAAGTATGCAGGCCAAACACTAATTACTACTGATGGTAATACATTGTTAGGGGCAGATGATAAATCAGGGGTTAGTGAAATTATGACTGCCATGGAATACTTGATTGCCCATCCAGAAATTAAGCACGGTGAGATCGAGGTGGCATTTGGTCCAGATGAAGAAATTGGGACTGGAGCTGATCACTTTGATGTTGATGACTTTGGAGCTGAAATTGCGTATACAGTTGATGGTGGTCAATTAGGCGACTTGCAATATGAAACATTTAATGCTGCGACTGGTTCCGTATCAATTTCTGGAACCGATGTACACCCAGGTGAAGCTAAGGGGGTAATGGTGAATGCATTATTATTAGGGATCGAGTTTCAAGATGCCCTCCCAAAACATGATCGACCAGAATTAACTGATGGTCGTGAAGGCTTTTTCTTCCTTCTTAAAATGAGTGGGACGCCTGATTCCGCAAGGTTAGATTACATTATTCGTGATCATGATCATGATCGTTTTGAACAACGCAAGCATTTATTTGAACAGATTGCTGCTAATATTAATGAACGATTTGACACGCCACGAGTAAAAGCGGTTGTTAAGGATCAATATTATAATATGGCTGATGTTTTAAAGAACGACATGACAGCAGTGGACATTGCTAAAAAAGCAATGGAAAATCAAGATATTAAACCATTGATCTTTCCTGTCCGTGGGGGGACTGATGGTTCTAAGATTTCCTTTATGGGATTACCGACCCCGAATCTTTTTGCGGGTGGCGAAAATATGCATGGTAGATTTGAGTATATTTCTGAGCAAACAATGGAACGCGCTGTCGATGTGATCTTGGAAATTGCATCATTAGTTGCTAAACAATAATTGGTCAAAATTGGTCAAATTATTTCAAATTTAAAATTAATTCTGATATGATAATTATGAACTCTAGATGAGTTCATAATTATTTTAGTATGGAAATGAGTGATATTTTGAATCCAGATAATTTAACTGAAGCAGTTTCACAAGCTTTGGCACAAGCACAAAAAATTACAATTACTAGAAAACAACAACAGATTGGGATTCCCCAATTATTTAAATTTTTAATTCAACCTGGTGAATTAGGACGGCAAATTTATGCCGATTTAGGGTTGGATGTTAAGCAACTGGAACAAGAAATCGATTCAGAAATTGATCAAATTGCGACCGTTGAGGGTGACGTTAAATATGGTCAAGGACTAAGTAGTGAGTTATATGATTTATTGCAAAAAGCCGACCAAGTTAAAACTGAACTAGGTGATGAATACGTTGCAATTGATACTTTAACGATTGCTTTGATGCAGATAAATGGAGAAAAGCTATCTGATTATTTAAAGCAACATTCCATTACCGAACAAAAGGTTAGAAATGAAGTTGAAAAAATTCGGGGAGGCGAAAAAGTGACGTCTAAGGATCAAGAAGATAATTTTCAAGCGTTAAAGAAATACGGAGTAGATTTAGTTGCCGAAGCGAGAGCTGGTAAATTAGGTCCTGTTATTGGTCGGGATGGAGAAATTCTAGATGTTATCAGAATCCTTTCCAGAATGACTAAGAACAATCCGATTCTAATTGGAGATCCTGGGGTAGGTAAAACAGCAATCGTAGAAGGATTAGCTAAACGAATCGCAGTGAACGATGTTCCCGAAAACCTTAAAAATAAGACGGTTTTTGAGCTTGATATGAGTTCTTTAATTGCTGGGGCTAAATATAGAGGCCAATTTGAAGAACGGCTCAAAGCAGTCTTAAAAGAGGTCAAAAAATCAGAGGGTCAAATCATCATGTTCATTGATGAAATTCATAACATTGTGGGGGCTGGAAAGTCCGAGGGAAGTATGGATGCTGGAAACATCTTAAAGCCAATGCTCGCACGTGGTGAATTACATTTAATTGGTGCTACCACCCTAGATGAATACCGTCAATACATGGAGAAGGATAAGGCGCTTGAACGGCGTTTTCAACGCGTATTAGTTAAAGAGCCTAGCGTGGATGATACCATCACCATTCTTCGTGGAATTAAGGAACGTCTTGAAATTCACCATGGTGTTCGCATCCATGATAATGCACTAGTTGCTGCTGCTAAACTCTCAGATCGCTACATTACGGATCGCTTTTTACCTGATAAGGCGATCGATCTAGTTGATGAAGCTTCATCAAAAATTGAGGTCGAAATGAATTCGAGCCCAACTGAATTAGATCAATCTAATCGTCAGTTAATGCGAGAAGAAGTCGAATTAGCTGCCCTTAAAAATGAAACTGATGAGGCCTCTAAAAAGCGACTTGCTGAATTAAAGCCCCAGCTTGAAAATACTCGTGAACGAGTGAATGGATTGAACGCACGTTGGCAACGTGAAAAAGACTCGATTAATAAGCTGGGTGAAAAGAAACGGCAATTAGATCAAGCTCGAAATGAGTTAAAACAAGCTGAAAGCAATTATGATTATAGTAAAAGTGCCGAACTAAAGAATGGTAAAATCCCGCAATTGGAATCGGAACTTAATCAAATGGAATCCGAAGATCATTCTAAGGACTGGTTGGTCGAAGAGTCAGTTACTAGTAATGAAATTGCGGATGTTGTTAGTCGCCAAACTGGCATTCCAGTTAATAAATTGGTGCAGGGTGAACGTGAAAAGCTGTTACACTTAGCTGATAATTTACACAAGCGGGTGATTGGCCAAGATGCAGCTGTAAACGCGGTCGCAGATGCGGTCATTCGTTCAAGAGCAGGGTTACAAGACCCAAGCAAGCCATTGGGTTCATTTCTATTTTTAGGACCAACTGGGGTCGGTAAAACTGAATTAGCTAAGGCGCTTGCTGAAGACCTTTTTGATTCCGAAGACCATATGGTCAGAATTGATATGTCTGAATACATGGAAAAGGAATCAGTTTCTAGACTGGTCGGTGCTGCTCCTGGATATGTAGGTTATGAAGAAGGAGGCCAACTAACCGAAGCGGTTAGGAGAAATCCATATACGATCGTATTGTTTGATGAGATTGAAAAAGCTCATCCAGATGTATTTAATATCTTATTACAGGTCTTAGATGATGGTCGGTTAACTGATAGTCAAGGGCGGACCGTTGACTTTAAAAACACCATCTTGATCATGACTTCTAATCTGGGATCCGATATTTTATTAAGTGGAACTGATAAGGATGGTCATATTAATGCTGATGCTAAACAACAAGTTCAATCACTATTGAAGAGTCGGTTTAGACCTGAATTCTTGAATCGTATTGATGCTGAAATCATGTTTACGCCACTTTCTTTAAACGATGTCGAACAAATTGTTGTGAAAATCGTTAACGGATTATCTAAACGATTAGCTGAACAATCGATTCAACTATCGATTACCCAAAATGCAAAGCAATGGATTGCAAAGCAAGGCTATGAACCACAGTATGGTGCACGCCCATTACAAAGATTTATTACAAATAATGTTGAAACTCCCCTTGCTAAACAAATTATCGGAAACCAAATTAAGCCGAATAGCAAGGTGCAAATTGACTTAGCTGATAACCAACTTAGTTTTAAGTCAACTGCAGAATAAAATAAAAGCTGCTGACCATTTAGTCAGCAGCTTTTATTTTATTAAATTTTTTTATCTGATAGTAAATTAATTCCATTAACGGCAATTATAGCTACTACGGCAGCAACGATTCCAACACCAACGTAGTTAACAGTAACGCCTGATAATGCTGAATTAATGTATCCTAGGACATCCCCAAAAATGAATGCCCAGAAAATAACAGTAAGATTTGCAATTAAAGAACGCATATTATCCACCTCGCATTAACTAGCATTCTATCACAATTTAAGAAAAAAACAATTTAAAACCAATGCTATTTGTTGAAAACTTGCCCGTTCCCAATTAAGATAATTGAAGAGAAAGGATGTTTGCCATGGGATTTGTACCACTTCAAGTAGTCAGTAGCTATAGTTTATTAAAAAGTACGATTTCAATTGATCGTTTGGTTAACGTTGCTAAACAACGGGGTTATCGAACGTTAGCACTTACCGATAATAATGTGATGTATGGGGCGGTTGAATTTTATAATGCATGTCGCAATGCCGAGATGAAGGCGATCATCGGGATGAACGTTTCGCTTGCGGGAATTGTGCAACCGCTAAATTCATTTCCGGTGACGCTGTTAGCTCAAAATCAAAACGGTTATCAAAACCTAATGCGGATATCAACGTTGATTCAAACGGCAAAGACCAATAACTTGATTTCAGTTAATCAAATTGGGGCTTTTTTGAAAGATTTGTTTGTTATTTTACCCAATAATGGTGAGTTAATTAATTTACTGGGGAATAATGATGCGGTGGCAAATGAAATTAATATCTGGCGTCAATACGTTGATTTGAACAATTTAAAATTAGCAATCACCTCCACTTTACCATCAGAAATAGTTAGCCAAATTAGATCCGTTGGTGCTCAATATCACCTTAATTTAGTTGGAATCGACCCAGTTGAATATATTGACTCTGAGGATTACTTTGCAAAACAAGTACTCGGTGCGATTGGAGATAGCAACAGCGTTAACTTTTCACCTGCCAAGCAGAATCAAACCGGTAAAAATTGGTTAAAACCACTTGAAATGGTTGAACGGGAGTATCATCTAAGGGGCTTAGAATCTGAAATGGAGCAGACCCAATTAATTGCTGATCACTGTGAAGTTAAAATTGAAAAAAAGCCCACCCAATTACCAACCTTTCCGACCCCAGAGGGGCAATCATCTAAACAATATCTTGAACTTCTTTGTCAATCAGGGCTCAAGAGTCGATTTGATGCAGGGCATATTGATAAAGAGCGCTTTAAAGACTATCAACAAAGACTAGACCATGAGTTATCAGTCATTATTAGAATGGGGTTTGCTGATTATTTTTTGATCGTTTGGGATGTAATTAATTATGCCCATTCAGTTGGCATTACTACTGGACCAGGTCGAGGATCTGCAGCGGGTTCGTTGGTATCTTATGTACTTTCAATTACCGATGTAGATCCAATTCAGTATGATTTATTATTTGAACGGTTTTTAAATGAAGAACGGGCCCAAATGCCTGATATCGATTTGGACATTCCGGATGACCGTCGAGATGAGATCCTTAACTATGTTCATGATAAGTATGGTAACGATCGAGTCGCTCAGATCATTACGTTCGATACTTTTGGTGCGAAGCAAGTTTTAAAAGACATCAATCGGACTTTTGGTGTTAGCAACGACCATGCGAGCCAATGGAGTAAGGCAATTCCAAGTGAAGTTCATATTAGCTTACGAAGTGCCTATGAGAAATCACAAGGATTAAGAAATATTGTGAATACGAGTTCTTTGAACCGCTTGATTTATGAAACAGCTTTAAAATTAGAGGGATTGCCTCGTCATTTTTCAACCCATGCGGCTGGGGTCATCTTAAGTAATCAACCTTTGGTGAACACTACGCCCCTGCAGAACGGAAAAAATAATATTTTAATGACTCAATATTCAAAGAACTATGCTGAAGAAGTTGGGTTATTGAAAATTGATTTTCTTGGATTGCGGAATCTATCGTTTTTGGCATCGATCATCGACTTGATCCATCGAACGACAGATCCTAATTTTGATATTCATCAAATTAATATTAACGATGCTAAAACACTGCAACTGTTTCAAAATGGTGATACAAATGGTATTTTTCAATTTGAATCCAGTGGGATTAAAAATGTTTTGAGGCAGGTTAAACCAACTGATTTTAACCTAGTTGCCGTCGTCAATGCATTATATCGGCCTGGACCAATGCAAAATATTAATGAATTTGTGGCACGTAAAAATGGCAAAAAACCAGTTGCTTACCCTGATCGTGCATTGGCGCCGATTTTAGGGCCGACGTATGGAATTATTGTTTATCAAGAGCAAGTAATGCAGGTCGCTTCCGTGATGGGGGGCTTTACCCTTGGTCAATCAGATGTTTTAAGGCGTGCGATGAGTAAAAAGAAACAGTCCGTAATGGATTCGATGCGGGTCAAATTTATATCTGGTGCTAAGCAACGGGGTTTTACACCAGAAGTTGCAAACATTACGTTCGACTATATTGATCGTTTCGCTAGTTATGGTTTTAATAAATCGCATGCGGTCGCCTATAGTAAGATGGCGTTTCAGTTAGCTTACCTTAAGGTGCATTATCCATTACAGTTTTTTACGACGATTTTTAATGCTGAAATGGGAAACAAAGCAAAGACCAGGACGTTTTTACTTGAGGCCAAAAGTCATCAAATTGAAATCCTAGCACCAAATATCAACCTTAGTAATCGGGAGTTCAGTTTACAAGATGGCAAGATTGTTTTTGGGTTGGCAGCGGTGAGAACCGTACGTAGTGATTTAATTACTAATATTGTTTCAAATCGCGAACAGGGTGGCATCTTTACGAACCTTCATAATTTCTTATCCCGTTTAGACAGCAAGTTTTTGAAACCAGCCCTAATTGAACCGCTGATTTATGCAGGGGCATTAGACTGTTTTAACTTGAATCGTTCTGAATTAATTGCTTCTTTAAATGAATTTATTCAGTACTTAAAACTAAGTGGAGGTAGTACTAACCTGTTGGACACGCTTGCACCGATCATGAAACATCGCGATGAGTTTTCAATGGGAGAGCTCTTGGAGAATGAACAAAAATATTTGGGTGTCTATTTATCAAGTTTTCCAACTGAACAGTTCGCAGCGGTTAGTAATCAATTCCAAACCAAGCATGTAAATGACCTGCCCCAATATATTAATCAATCGGTCAATATATTGGTGTTCGTTAACCAAGTGAGGACGATTCGGACGAAAAAAGGCGATCCAATGGCCTTTGTTAACGGTAGTGATCCAATTGGTGAAGTGGATATCGTGGTGTTCCCTAAGGTCTATAGGCAGGTTAAAGCACATCTCGTGGCACAACGGGTACTATTGATTAATGGACGAGTTGACTTGCGCAATGGTGAGCAACTACAGTTGATCGCAAATCAAATTCAATCAGCTGCAAATGTGCAAAGCGACTTAAACCATCGACCTAATAATAATAAACCAGCTGGAATTTGTTTTTTAAGAATTAATTCTGAGAATAATCAAATGAACACTTTGAATCAGTTGAATCAACTGATTAAATCAAATCCTGGTCCATATCGAGTGGTGCTATATTGGGCAGAACAAAATAAACGGCAGTTATTAAATCCACAGTTTTCACTTAGTGATGACGGTGTAATTCAGTCGCATCTTCGAAATTTATTGGGAAACCAAAACGTAGTCTACCAAAAACGTTAAAAATAATGTAAAGCCAATAAAAAACAAAGTTAAAAGCAGACATAAATCATTAAAAGTGATACAATACTTGTGTAATCCAATATGTGGAAATTAGTTCACTAGTTTTTGATTAGTTAGTTAATTTGCGCAAAATCAAAGGAGAGAGTTTAACTTATGAAGAAGACTAAAATCGTAAGTACATTAGGTCCAGCTAGTACTGATCTTGATACTATTATTAAGTTGATGAAGGCCGGAGCTAACGTTTTCCGTTTTAACTTTTCACATGGTGACCACGAAGAACATTTAGGTCGGATGAACATCGTGCACGAAGCTGAAAAGCAAACTGGAAAGACAATGGGAATCATGCTTGATACTAAGGGTGCTGAAATCCGTACCACTGTTCAACAAGGTGGCAAGCTTGACTTCCATACAGGTGATCAATTTAGAATCTCAATGGATGCTTCTATTGAAGGGACTAAGGATAAGATCGCTGTTACTTACCCTGGTTTATTTGATGATGTTCACGAAGGTGGACACGTTTTATTTGATGATGGTATCTTAGATGCTGTTGTTGATGAAAAGGATGCAGCTAATAAAGAATTAGTTGTTACTGCACAAAACAATGCTGTGTTAGGTTCACGTAAGACCGTTGACGCACCTGGTGTATCAATCAACTTACCTGGTATTACTGACAAGGATACTAGTGACATTCGTTTTGGTTGTCAACACGGAATTAACTTCATTGCTGCTTCATTTGTTCGTAAGCCTGAAGATGTTCTTGACATCCGTAAGTTACTCGAAGAAGAAAACATGGAAGATGTTCAAATCTTCCCTAAGATTGAATCACAAGAAGGTATCGACAACTTTGAAGATATCATGAAGGTTTCAGATGGTTTAATGATCGCTCGTGGTGACATGGCCGTTGAAATTCCATTTGAAAACGTTCCTTTGGTTCAAAAGCACTTAATTGACAGATGTAACGAAATGGGTAAGCCAGTTATCACTGCTACTCAAATGTTAGACTCCATGCAAGAAAACCCACGTCCATCACGGGCTGAAGTTTCTGATGTTGCTAACGCTGTTTGGGATGGTACTGATGCTACTATGCTTTCAGGTGAAAGTGCTAATGGTGACTACCCAGTTAAGTCTGTTCAAGCAATGAGCAAGATCAACGTTAAGGCTGAAAACGTATTTAACCTATACGGTCGTAAGCGCCCAGACTTTAAGAACGGTGACGTTACTGAAGCCTTAGGTCACACCGTTGCTCAAATGGTTAAGGATCTTGGTATCAAGACTGTTGTTGCCACTACTTCTACTGGTTACACTGCTCGCATGATTTCCAAGTACCACCCAGATGCTAACATTCTTGCATTAACTTTCGATGACCGTACTCGTCGTGGTTTAACTGTTAACTGGGGTGTTCACCCAATCGTAGTTGAACAACCATCAAGTACTGATGCAATGTTCGACTTAGCAGCTAACAAGGCTGTTGAAACTGGTTTAGCTAAGGAAGGCGACTTGATCTTAATCACTGCTGGAGTTCCAGTTGGTGATCGTGGTACTACTAACTTAATGAAGGTTCAATTAATCGGATCTAAGTTAACCCAAGGTCAAGGTGTTGGTGACAAGACTGTTATCGGTAAGGCTTTTGTTGCTAACAATGCTGATGAAGCAAATAGCAAGGCTACTGATGGTGGTGTCTTAGTTGCTAAGAACACTAACAAAGATTACATGCCAGCTATTAACAAGGCTAGTGCAATCATCGTTGAAAACGGTGGATTAACTTCACACGCTGCGGTTGTAGGAATCTCAATGGGAATTCCTGTTATCGTTGGTGCTGGAAATGCTACTGAAAAGATTTCCGATGGTGAATTAATTACTGTTGATGCTCGTCGTGGTATCGTTTACCATGGTGCTTCAAGCTCAATTTAATAATTAATTAATCTGAATTTAAAAAGTCCGTTCCGAATGGAGCGGACTTTTTTGTTTCTTTTGACCATTTAGGGTGCAAAAAGCTATAATTAAATTAGAGTGAAATGATTATTTAAAGAGTGTATAATCTGTTAGATAACGTAAAAAAGAAGTGAGGTTCGCTATGAATCAAATTATTGGAAGGGTTGCTTCTGGGAAAGTAACTGATGAAAACGACAAATTTTATTTTGTTCAAATTGAAGGAGCCACTTTTCAATTAGATAAACAAGAAATTAACAAACCACTTAAACTGGGGAGTAATTTTAAGGGGTTTACCTATGAAAACGAATCCCATAAAATGCAAATTACCAGAACGGTCCCGAAGACGCAAATTGATCATTATGCGTTTGGAGAAGTGGTCGGTTTTAAGCATGACTTAGGGATTTTCGTTAATATTGGATTATCCAATAAGGATGTTGCCGTTTCGTTAGACGATTTACCGACGATTCGTTCTATCTGGCCCAGCGTTGGTGATCATTTGATGATTGCCTTAAAAGTGGATAAAAAGGGTCGAATTTGGGGGCAATTAGCTGATGAAGAGATATTTAACGCAATCGCTAAGCCAGCAAGTAATAAGATGATGAATAAAAACGTAAAGGCAACGGTTTATCGTGATAAGCTAGCTGGGACTAAAGTAATTACTGATGACTATCATCTTGGTTTTGTTCATCCGAATGAACGAGAAGTCGAACCCAGATTGGGCCAACATGTATCAGGACGCGTAATTGGTGTTCATCCTGATGGCTCTTTGAACTTATCATTGAAGCCGCGTGCTTATGAAGCCATCAGTGGTGACGCTGCAATGATCTTTGCTGTTTTAAAGCGTAATGAGGATGGGCAGTTGCCTTATACTGATAAGAGTGATCCTAAAGCAATCAAGCAATTTTTTGGCATTAGTAAGGGACAGTTCAAACGTGCGATTGGGTCGCTATTAAAGCAACGGCTAGTAACTGAAGATGAACAATACTTGAAGTTAACAGAATTAGGTATCAATAAAGACGTGGAGTGATCTAATGGATCAGCTAGTGAGTGAGTATGTAAGATACATGTTAGTTGAACGTGGGTTGGCGAACAACACTATTAATAGTTATAAACAAGATATTGTAGAATTGGTTGCTTTTTTAAGGCAACACAATATTTTGGATTGGCGGTCTGTAGACCAAAATGTGATTTTGGAATACATTGCTCATTTACAAAAATTGGGGAAAGCTAAAAGTTCTGTGACCCGCTTTATTTCCGCAATGCGTGAGTTTTATCAATTTTTAATGCAGTTTCACTACGTCGATGTTAATCCAATGTTAAAAATAGATATGCCTAAGCCTGATTATCACCTTCCCGATGTTTTAACCGAGATGGAAATCAATCAATTGTTACAACAGCCTGATACCACGAATAAATATGGAATTCGTGATCGGACGATCTTAGAAGTAATGTATGCTACTGGTTTGCGGGTCAGTGAATTGGTGGGGCTAAAGTTAGCGGATCTTCATTTGGATATGCAATTGATTCAAACCCTCGGAAAGGGAGATAAAGAACGCATTATTCCGATTGGAACCGTTGCGATCGAGTGGATTCAACGATATTTACAGACTAGTCGGCCCCAACTATTGGGCAAGCAAGCTTCGAATTACTTGTTTTTGAACGCACGCGGTGGCGGGCTCAGTCGGCAAAGCATCTGGCAAAAGATTAAACAATACGTTGCCCAAACAGATATTAAAAAGAATGTGACCCCGCATACCCTTCGCCATTCTTTTGCAACTCATATTTTAGAAAACGGGGCTGATTTACGAATCATCCAAGAGTTGCTGGGGCATTCAGATATTTCAACGACGCAGTTCTATACCCATATTTCTCATAGTCACCTTAGTGAAGTTTATGAAAAATATCACCCCAGAAAGTAATTTAATAAAGAGGATTTATTTAAAATGTTATTGAAGTACAAAGATGATTATCAAAAAATTGTTTATGATCTCCTATCACTCGCTCCAAATATGAATAAAATGGAACGGATTTCTGAAGAAATCGAATGGTATGATGATTCAGATGATCGTAATTTTTATTTATGGAAGGACCAAAATGATAATTGGTCGGGCCTGTTAGGGGTCGAAGATAAAAAACAAAATGTGTTAGTGAGAAGAATCGTATTGGTTCCAGAGTTATTTACAATGGATAATTGCTTTAAGATGTTAAATGAACTTGAAAAAATTTATTTAGATAAAAAAATCGTTGGATCATTGGATACTGCAAAAATTTGTGAAGCTTGGGAGCAGGCTAGAGATGAACAATGATCAAGAGCAATTTGCGATCCATGTGAATGAGTTTGATGGACCATTAGAACTATTATTGCACCTTATTAAGCAATCTAAGATGAGTATTTACGATATTCAAATTGAATCTATTACGGCCCAATACGTTGAATATTTAAATCAAATGAAGGGATTTAATATTGATTTAGTTAGTGAGTATTTTGTAATGGCTTCAAATTTGATGGCGATTAAGTCTAAAATGTTACTGCCGATAAATAGTGATTTACAATCAGAAGATGATCCCAGGGATGATTTGGTCAATCAATTGATCGTCTATCAAGCTTATAAGCAACGTGCTGGTGACTTAAAGCATCGCTACAATGATCGTGCCAAGCTGCATTCTCGCGCAGAGGTCGTCCCTAATTACGTTAATGGGTTAATTGAAACGCATGATCCACTTGATCTGCAAATTTTGAAAAATGCATTTCAAAGGGTCATCAGTAATCACTTTGATGCTGAAGATGCAATCGTTGAAGTTAGTGAATGGCAATACTCTGTTGAAGAACAAATTCAATGGGTTAACGATAGTTTAACTAATCACGAGGCCTTGGATTTAGACTGGGTTTTTAAACACCAGTCGAATTTAGAGGCTTTAATTACAACGTTTTTAGCAATTTTGGAACTGATTAAACAACACCAGGTGAAGGTCTTTCAATTGAACCATCAATCTAAAATTTCCAAACGGTGAGGTGATGTGAATGAGCAGTAAATTAGCGCGCGTGGAGGCTTTGATTTATGTAACGGGTGATACAGGAATTTCAGTAGCTCAACTTAGTAAGTACCTGTCGATCGATCGCACGGAAGTTCAGCAGTTGATCGAACAATTGACCTTTAAGTATCAAAGTGACTCTGATTGTGGGTTACAAGTAATTCATTTTGATCAAAAATACCAAATTACGACTAAAGCGGCTCTCAATGATGATTTAAAACGATTTTATGGTGATAGTGATCGAACGGGGCTGACCCAAGCTAGCTTAGAGGGATTAACGATTATTGCCTATAATCAACCGATCACTAGGGTTGAAGTTGATGATATTAGAGGGGTTAACAGTTCAGCAATTATCCAAAAATTATTAAAACAGGGATTAGTTGAGGTGGCTGGCAAAAAAGATGTTCCTGGAGGACCGCCACTATATAGAACTACTGTTTTATTTTTAAATTTATTTGGGTTGGACAGTCTAGATAAACTCCCCCCAATGGATTTGGATACTGATTTAAAAGGAGATTAAAAATGGCAGAACGATTGCAAAAAGTAATGGCTAAGGCAGGGATTGCGTCAAGACGTAAATCTGAAGAAATCATTAAAGCTGGTCGGGTCAAAGTAAATGGTAAGGTTGTAACTGAATTAGGAACTAAGGTTAAAAATAGTGATGAAGTTCAAGTAGATGAAGTTCCAATTAGTCGTGAACAACCAGTTTATTATTTGCTATATAAGCCACGCCAAGTTGTTTCAACGGTTAGTGATGAAAAAAATCGCAAAACGGTTATGGATTATTTCCCGGAAGTTAGTGAACGAATCTATCCAGTTGGACGGCTCGATTATGATACTGCTGGGTTATTGTTGATGACCAATGATGGTGATTTAGATAATCGTTTGACCCACCCCAAATATGAAATTAATAAGGTTTATGTTGCAAAGGTAACTGGGATGCCCACTAATGAAGGGTTAAAGAAGCTTCGTTTAGGGGTCATGATTGATGGTAAAAAGACTGCTCCAGCTAAGACTAAGGTCTTAGAAGCAGTAAATGGATACCAGGTTAAGAATGCGGTCATTCAATTGACGATTCATGAGGGACGCAACCACGAAGTTAAAAAAATGTTTGCAGCAATTGGGAATCCAGTCAAGAAGTTGAGTCGGGTTCAATACGGCTTTTTGACCCTTGGCAACTTAAAGCCAGGTGAATATCGAGCCCTTAAGAAGGTCGAAGTGGATCGACTTTTTGAAATGACCGAAAAGTAATATATTTGACTTTTGGGTTTTAAATTATGTAAAATAGTCTCGTAAATAAAATTTTGGTTTATCTTCAGGGCAGGGTGTAATTCCCAACCGGCGGTATAGCCCGCTACCTATCTTTTGATAGTTGATTTGGTTAAATTCCAAAGCCGACAGTATAGTCTGGTATAAAGAAGATTGCTTTTTAAGTGCCGTTTTGAAACGGTTCTTTTTGGATTTTAAATCCTGTGAAGATGGCCTATTAAAGGGGCTTTTTTTTATGGAAACAAGTAGTAAGCGTTTTAGTGTTGTTCAGTTAGTGCAGATGTCATTATTGGCGGCGTTGTCGTATATTTTGATGATTTTTCCGACCATTCCAATGTTTGCATTCTTCAAGCTTGATTTTGGTGATATTCCGATTTTGATTGGGACGATGTTATTTGGACCAGCTGGGGGCATCATTATTGCGGTAATTAAGTCGCTCTTGTATTGGATAACTGGTGGGGCATCGATTGCCAGTTTGATTGGGATCATTGCGTCACTGACCGCTTCGATCGTTATTTTATTATCGATCGTAGGGGCCCAAAAGTTATTTAAGAACCGCGATCGCTTAGTTAACAAACTAGCAACGGTTGGAATTGAAACAATTAGTCTAGTGGTAGTATTATCGGTATTGAATTGGTTGGTAATTACCCCACTTTACGCTAGTCTAGTTGGTTTTAAGATTCCTGACATGGCTAAGTACATTTTAGTTCAAGTGATTCCATTTAATTTGATCAAGGGGATCGTGATTGGTGGATTATTCATGTTAGTAAAAGATCGGCTTGCTAAGTGGATCGATTCACATAAACAATAATAAAATGAAGGGATGTTCTGTATGAATCGTGATTTAATAATGTTTTTCCTATCTGCTGATCAGCCGCGGCGAATTAAAGTGATTGAAAATACTTTGATTCAAAGGAGAACGGTTTCGATTTTGTTTTGGGGGATGCGTTATGGAATTAATGATTTTATGGGATGTCTGCCAAAGGTTGATTCACAATACACACTTAGTGAATTACAAAAATTAATTAATGCTGGGCTAGTCAAGCAACCGGATGATAAGCATTACTTATTAACGGAAGCTGGGGTAGCCTGGGTACATAATCATTTTGCAAATTATAATTCCCAAGCGGGCTTAAAAATGAATTTGCGGTTTGATTTAAATCGATTTCGGCGACGTTTTTTGTTAGCGACCCAAGTTGTTTCAGAATATAGCTATCATAATAATCAGTATTATCCAATGTTGATTGGGCACTATGATGATCAGTTTATCAAACGTTGGTTTAACTATTTCAAAGATCGTGATTTAGTGAAAAATTTTTCAAAGGCGCTTATTAATTTTTTATCACAACTATCAGATCAGCGTGCATGGCAATTTGCTAAAATTTTAAATGGTCATTCCATAATTGGGATGACCATTTTTCAACAAGCAAATGATCTGAATTTAAATCCAGGGGTCGTTTGGATTAATGAACTTCAATTATTTAACGAACTAATTGAATTTTTGATTAAAAATAGTGACCGCTACCAAGCTCCGTATCTTTTATTAGGTGAGGATAAGCGTTCCTTAGTAAGTAATAGTGCTAAAAGTACTTACCAAATGTTGCTATCAGGAAATAGTTTTGATCAAATTGCTCAAATAAGACACATTAAGGCTTCGACAGTTAAGGAGCACTTATTGGAAGTCGCAATTTTGGAACCGCAGACAAGTGAGCTGTTCAAAAAACTTTTTAATGAATTGACATGGCAAAGATTAGAAGCTACTTATCATGGCAACATAGATCAATGGCAGTTTAATGATATAAAAAAACAGGATCCGACCCTTGATTATTTTTATTTTCGACTATATCAAATATTAAGGGGGCATTTGAATGGATAAAACGCAGTTGAAACAAATCCTAAAGGATCACTTCGGTTTTGATGATTTTAGACCGGGGCAATCGGAAGTCTTAATGGCATTGCTCGACCATCAAAACACATTAGCCGTTTTACCAACGGGGGCGGGTAAGACACTGATCTATCAAATGTTTGGATTATTGAATCCCCAGCCGATCATAATTATTTCTCCGTTATTATCATTGATGCAAGATCAAGCTGATCGTCTAAAATATTTAGGCATCAAAAAAGTAGTGGCACTAAATTCCACGCTGGATTGGCAACAAAAACAGTTCGCATTGAATCATTTAAATCAATATCAATATATCTATGTTTCACCAGAAACAATCTCGCAACCAGAAGTAATGCACTTTATGAAAAACATTCATCCTGGATTGGTTGTGATCGATGAAGCCCATTGTTTATCACAGTGGGGACCTGATTTTCGTCCTGAATATTTGAACTTAAAGACGATTTTAAATGGCTGGGGGCATCCCCTTACGTTAATGCTCACTGCAACTGCTTCTAAGGAAATTCAAGCTGATATTATAAATAAATTAGGGTTGATGGATTCGGTCCATCGGGTTATTGAATCGGTCGACCGTCCTAATATTTACCTATCAGTTCGGAGGGTTTTAAATGCGGATGATAAAATTGCGGCTTTAGTATCAATGGTTAATCAAATTCAACCACCTGGGATAATCTATTTCTTAAGCCGCAAGTTAGCTAATCAAGTTGCATTAAAGTTAAATCATGAGTGTAATTTAAGGGTGGCTGCTTATCATTCTGGGCTGTTAGACGAAGAGCGATTTAAAATTCAGCATCAGTTTATGAATGATCAATTAGATGTAATCTGTGCGACTAGTGCGTTTGGGATGGGAGTTGACAAAAATAACGTTCGGTTTGTGATTCATTATCACTTACCCGTCGATTTGGAGTCCTATATGCAAGAAATTGGGCGAGCTGGTCGTGATAACAAACAAAGCATTGCGATCTTATTGTATCAAAATGGGGATGAGTCACTTCCAGCAAGTTTTATAGATAATAATATTCCGAACCAACAAACGATCAATTCATTTTTTAACGATCCGCAACGCATTATCAATCTGGCACCAAATGATGAACAGGTGCGAATACTTAGTTTTTATTGGCAGCATGGGTATTCACGGAATTTGGTGAATAACATCTTTAGCGCTAGGTATAAACAACAAAAAAATAATTTGAATGCATTGATGCGTTATGTTACTTTCGATGGTTGTCGACGTCAATTTTTACTAAATTATTTTAATCAGATCGCGCCCCCTCACAGTCGAAAATGTTGTGACTACTTAGCACCACAAAATCCGATTGCTGAATTAGGGCTTAAAAGAACTTCATCAAACGGGAAGAAAGCTAATGATTTGGATTGGCGATTGATTATCGAAAAATTATTTAAAAATGATGATTAAAATCAATAAGTAAATGTTACAATAATAAATGATTATTTTAGAGGAGGTCGCTATGAAGGATAAAAACCAAAATGATAAGGAACCCTGGAACCAAACGTTCGATGATGCAACGGATGATGAAGGGAACCTATCAAGAACGAAATTGCGCAAGCAAAACAAAAGTAATAGTTTAATCTCAATTATTTTAATTAGTGCAATTGTTTTAATTATGGCATTTGCATTGCTTTTTGGGGTCATGAAGAGTACAGGTGGAACTGACAGTAGCAGTTCCAGTATTGCAAGCACTAAGGTTCAATCAGTAAGTACTAGCAAGGAAAAAAGCGCTACAAAGGAAAATAGCTCTAAAAAAGCTAGTACAAGGACTGAAAAAGCAAGTTCTGAAAGTGCTAAATCTAGTAGCCTTGAAAGGGCAAAACAATCTTCTGAGTCTAAATCCAAACAAAGTAGCAAAACTGATAGTAGTAGTTCATCAAATAGTAGCGCTAGTGGTGATTATGTGACTGTTCAAGCAGGTCAAGGGTTATATCGGGTTGCTACCAATGCTGGAATTTCTGAACAGCAACTTTTGGAGCTGAACGGATTGAGTAGTGCTTCGCAAATTCATCCTGGCCAAAAGCTACGGGTTAAATAATATTGATTGGGGAATTGATTTACTTTGAGTATAAAAAAGTTACAAGTTGCAATTGATGGACCAGCTTCTGCTGGTAAAAGCACCGTTGCTAAGTTGATTGCTAAACAATTTGGATATGTTTACTGCGATACCGGGGCGATGTATCGATCGATTACATTGAAGGTCATTCAAGAGGGGATTGCATTAGATGATGAACCTAAGATCGTAGCGGTTTTAAACGACACAACAATTGATTTTAAACCAGGGCATCCACAGCAAATTGTTTTTTTAGACCATCAAGATGTGACCAATGAAATTCGTTCTGAAAAGGTTACTAATTCTGTTTCCACAGTAGCTGCTTTACCTGGCGTTCGTAAAAACTTAGTCGATCAGCAACGTAATATCGCTAGTAACGGTGGGGTTGTGATGGATGGCCGTGATATCGGAACCACGGTATTACCGGACGCAGATTTAAAAATATTTTTAGTTGCGAGTGTGGCCGAACGTGCTGAACGAAGGTTTAAGGACAATGCTGAAAAGGGAATTCACACCCCTTTAAAAGAGCTAGAGGCTGAAATTGAGACCCGTGACTATAAGGATTCACATCGGAAAGTATCGCCCTTAGTAAAGGCTGCCGATGCAATTGAAATTAATACCACTAGCATGTCGATTCAAGATGTGGTAGCTGAAATTAGTAAATTAATGAAAAATATGTTGAATAATAACTAATTACTAGCAATTATTTATAAATTAGGTTAAACTACAGTTAGTTGTTGTCGCAAGGAGGAAGTATTTTTATGAGTGAAACTAACGAAAATACAAATAAGGATTTATTAAACGCTTTGAATAGCGTACAAGAAGTAAAAGTTGGAGACGTTGTTAATGGTGAAGTTTTAGATATTGACGAAAGCGGTCAAGTTTTTGTCGGAATCGAAAACTCTGGTGTTGAAGGGGTTATCCCACGTCGCGAACTTTCTGCAAAACCAATCGAAAATGTTAAAGATGAATTTAAAGTTGGAGACAAGGTTAAGGTAGTTGTAATTTCTAAAATTGGTGATGATAAGGAAGGCGGAAGTTACTTATTATCAATCAAGAAATTGGAAAGTCTCAAGGTTTGGGATGAAATCAAGGAAAAAGCTGACAAGGGCGAAACTGTTAACGTTACCGTTAGCCGAGTTGTTCGTGGTGGTTTAGTTGTTGACGCAGATGGCGTTCGTGGCTTTATTCCTGCCTCAATGATTACTGATCACTTTGTTGAAAAATTGAACCAATTTAAGGGTCAAGAATTCGAATGTAAAGTAGTTGAAGTTATTCCAGCTGAAAACCGTTTGATTCTTTCTCACCGTGAAATTGTTGAAGCGGAAAGAAAAGAAGCCCGCGAAAAAGTTATGGATAAGCTTACCGTTGGTGAAGTTGTTGAAGGTAAAGTTGCTCGTTTAACTGATTTTGGTGCCTTTGTTGACTTAGGTGGCATCGATGGACTTGTTCACGTTTCTGAAATTTCATACGAACGTGTTGCAAAGCCAAGCGATGTTCTTAAGGTCGGTGAAGAAGTTAAGGTGAAGGTTCTTTCTGTTGATGAAGATCGGAACAGAATTGCACTTTCAATCAAGCAAACTCAACCACAACCATGGGATGATATCGAAAGCAAGGCTCCAAAGGGCAGTGTACTTGAAGGAACTGTTAAGCGCTTAGTTGAATTCGGTGCATTTGTTGAAGTATTCCCAGGTGTTGAAGGGTTAGTTCACATTTCACAAATTTCACACAAGCACGTTGCTACTCCAGGTGATGTTTTGAAGGTTGGCCAAAAGGTTGAAGTTAAGGTCTTAGACGTTCAACCAGAAAACCACCGTCTTGCATTGTCAATGCGTGCTCTTGAACCAGAACCTGAACATGCTGAAGGTGAAGGTAACAAGCGTCGTCCAAGCAGAAAGCCAGTTAATGATAATTCTATCAAGGATGCACCAGAAGAAGAAAGTGGTTTCACTTTAGGTGATATCGTTGGTAAGGCTTTAAACAAAGATGAAGACGATAAATAATTAGTACCAGATAATATTTCATGACAATATTATTAAAATTATCCTTCAATTTATTTGAAGGATAATTTTTTGTTTATAATGATTAGCTCAAAGGAGGCTTAAAATATGGCACAACAACCAACAGTAGCAATTGTGGGCCGACCGAACGTCGGGAAATCAACCATTTTTAATCGAATTGCTGGGGATCGGATCTCAATCGTTGAAGATACCCCTGGTGTTACTAGGGATCGAATTTATGCCCATGCAGAATGGTTAAATCAATACTTTAATATTATTGATACCGGTGGAATCGATATTGGTGACGAACCATTCCTAAAGCAAATTACCGCACAAGCTGAAGTGGCGATTGACGAAGCTGACGTAATTATATTTATGGTCAATGGTAAAGAAGGGGTCACTAGTGCTGATGAACGGGTTGCAAAAATTTTATACCGTTCTAAAAAACCAGTCGTATTAGCAGTCAACAAGGTCGATAATCAAGAACTACGGATGAATATCTATGATTTTTATTCACTAGGGTTTGGTGAACCATACGCTATTTCTGGCGCCCATGGAATTGGCTTAGGTGATTTATTAGATGAAGTGGCTAAACACTTCCCATCAGAAAGCGATACGGAAGATATCGATTCAATTCGCTTTAGTTTGATTGGTCGGCCTAACGTTGGGAAATCATCGCTAGTCAACTCTATTTTAGGAGAAAATCGGGTGATTGTTTCAGACGTTGCAGGGACTACTCGTGATGCGATCAACACCACTTTTGAATATCAAGATCAGCTATTTACGATGGTTGATACAGCTGGATTGCGTAAACGTGGTAAGGTGTATGAAAATACTGAACGCTATAGTGTAATGCGGGCAATGAAAGCAATTGATGATAGCGATGTTGTTTTAATGGTGATCAATGCAGAAGAGGGGATTCGGGAGCAAGACAAACGGATTGCTGGATATGCCCATGATGCTGGTCGAGCAATCATAGTAGTTGTTAATAAGTGGGATACGATCAAGAAGAACACCCATAGTCAACACGATTTTGAAATTGCATTCAGAACTGAATTTCGATACCTTAGCTACGCACCCATTATTTTTGTGTCAGCATTGACCCATCAGCGATTGAACCAAATCCCTGCTTTGATTGAAAAGGTTAATACTAATCATAAACAGCGAATTAGTTCTTCTGCTTTGAACCAGGTTATTTCTGATGCAATTGCAATGACTCCAACCCCGACGGTCAAATCGCGGCGGTTACGGATTTATTATGCTACTCAAGTAGCAGTTGCACCACCGACCATTGTTGTTTTTGTCAATGATCCAGAGTTGATGCATTTTTCATACCAAAGATATTTAGAGAACCAAATTCGGGCTCATTTTGATTTTACGGGGACTCCGATCAAGATTTTGAGTCGCCATCGAAAGTAAAACTGAATAATGGGCGTAAAGCCAGTATTTATATGTATAAAATGATTGCACTTAAGATTGGTTTGTGATATTTTGGATAAAGTAAAGGTGCCCCTTGGTGTGCCTAGAACTTTGGGTCGTTTTCATGGTATAATGATTAAGTTCAGTATCATGGTACTGATCAAAAAGTTCCTAATTATTTAGGAGGTGAATCTCAATGGCAAACAAGGCAGAATTAGTTAGCGATGTCGCAGAAAAGACTGGTTTAACTAAAAAGGATGCTACTGCAGCTGTAGATGCAGTATTCAACTCAATTGAAAGCCACCTATCAGATGGTGAAAAAGTTCAATTGATCGGTTTTGGTAACTTTGAAGTTCGTGAACGTGCAGCTCGTAAGGGTCGTAACCCACAAACTGGTGCAGAAATTCAAATTCCTGCAAGCAAGGTTCCAGCTTTCAAACCAGGTAAGGCTTTAAAGGATGCAGTTAAATAATTGTATTTTTTAAAAAAGCCAGTGCGACGAATGTCGGACTGGCTTTTTTTATTGAATCATTTTAGGAGGAAGCAACATGAATAGCTACTCACAAAAGGCATTGGATTTTTTAGAAGCTGGCAAGTTAGATGAGTTTGATGAACAATTCCAGTTAGCTTTAAAAAAAGACGATGATGACCTGTTATTCTCATTAGCAGAGGAATTATACTCACTCGGTTTTTTGAGTCAAGCTAAGCAAATTTATCATCAACTGCTAAACAAATACCCCGATGCTGATGAATTACGCGCTAACTTAGCAGAAATTGCAATTAGCGAAGATCAAAATGACCTAGCTCTTTCATACTTAAGTGAAATTAATCCCAATTCGGATAGCTATGTGCAATCACTAATGATCGCAGCAGATTTATATCAGACCCAAGGCTTATTTGAGGTCAGTAAGCAAAAATTATTGATGGCTAAACAAATCGCTCCTGATGAGGACATAATTAATTTTGCATTAGCCGAACTATACTTTTCAACTCGCGAGTTCGATAAGGCAATCCCCCTTTATTTGCATTTAATTAAAAAGGGGATTACTGAACTATCTTCTGTGAACTTAGTGGAACGAATTGGATTGGCATATGCCAATGCGGGTAGGTTTGGGCATGCAATTGGCTATTTAAAACAGATCAAGTTAATTAATATGACCTCAGATGTTAAATTTGAAACCGCCTTTACCTATTTGCAGCTGAAAGATTACCGCAAAGCAGTAGCAATCTTTGAGGACCTTCGTGATAGTGACCATGATTATCAGACGCTTTATCCATACTTAGGAGAAGCATTGGAAAAAATGCATAAAGAAAAAGATGCTTTAAAGGTCTTTCAAGAAGGTTTAGGAGTCGATGAGTATAATGAATCACTGTGGACTAAGACGGGTGATTTAGCCCTGAAATTAGGTGAAATCGAGCAAGCTGAGCATTATTATCGTCGTGGTCATGAGATTGCCCCAGATGATTTGAATCTCACGATCAAATTATCAAACCTATTAGTTCAAGAAGAAGAATATGAAGCCAATATTTCGTTTTTAAAACAGTATTTAGAAACCCATGCTATTGATCCTCAATTAGCATGGAATTTGGCAACTTCGTATTCTGAAATAGACGAGTTTGCTCAAGCAACTAATTTTTATGAACTGGCCGCTAAATCGTTTTCTGATAACCCTGACTTTTTAAAGGAAGCAGCATTATTCTATCGTTCAATTGGTAAAAACGATACGATGTTGCCGCTCTTGAAAAAATATTTAGAATTAGAACCCACTGATGATGAAATGGATCAAATATTGAATGAATATCATTAGTCTAAATTATGAATCAACTTGCGATAGTATAGGATCGAGACCATGTCTAGTCGTAGCTTTTCTGACAAGTCGGGATCTGATAATCTAGGATGCTTTAAAATATAATCAACAACATAACTTTGGAACAATTGGGATGGCTTTAATTGCATCCCAATTTTTTGTTCATCTGGTTTTAAATACTTATGAATTCCCTGAAGTGTAATGTGGGGGTCCCCAGCAAAACGCTGTTTTAAAAAAATATCAGGACTGGATTGGCGCAATTGGATTGGTTGAATAAAATTATTAAATTTATCAATGAACTGTTGTTCGTTAGGTTGCCATTTGATTTGTTCAAATTCACGGTAAAAATTAGGTTGCAGGAACTCTTTTAAGTTATAACCCTTACTGATCAGTAATAATACTAAACGAGTGTAGATATGGATGCTGTCATCTGCAATGATATTAGGCAGTTCTTTTAGCCACTTAACTGAAACTGATGCAGGCGTCTTGCGTTCCTTTCCCTTTAGGTTTAGTGTCGGTAATTTTTGGGTGAGTTCTTGCGTAAAGAGGTACTTAAAATAGATATTTAAGTGCGATAGAACTTTATTGTAGGTCGTGTTAGTAATATTTCTTTCAGTCAATAACATGTTCATATACTGTTGAATATCACGATCGAATAGTTGACTAACCCGATGATCTTTTTGGTACCCATGGTTAAAATTAGACAGGTATTCGAATAGGTCGATTAAAGTCGATGAGTATTCATCGATCGTAATCTGGGCTAGTGGAATTTGATGTAAGTATGTTTCAAAATTATTTTGGTAGGGGTAATTATTAACGGTCATGAAGGGTCCTCCTCACTTGTACATTTTTACATTAACTTACCTTAAATAAATAATACCATAATTAAATCCAAAATCAACCAAATTGCTAACAAATAACTGATGAAATTTGGTAACATTAATAGTAGTAATTTAGAATGGGGCGTAAAAATGAAGATTCAAAACTTACCGCATGAATTTGAAAAAGCAAGACCGATTTTACAGACGATCGAAGCTGCAGGATATGAAGCCTATTTTGTTGGAGGGAGCGTTCGTGATACTATTTTAGGGTTACCAATTCACGATGTCGATATTGCTTCCAGTGCTTATCCAGCTGAAATCAAGGCCCTATTTAAACGGACCGTTGATACAGGCATTGAGCATGGTACTGTGATGGTATTGGACCATGGAAATGGATACGAAGTAACCACCTTTCGGACAGAATCTGGCTATCAAGATTATCGAAGACCCGATAAAGTTACCTTCATCCGCTCGTTATCCGAAGATCTAAAGCGACGTGATTTTACAATCAATGCACTTGCAATGAAGGAAGATGGAACGGTGATTGATTTGTTCAATGGTTTAACTGACTTGAAGAATCATTTGATTCGGGCAGTTGGGGATGCTAACACGCGTTTTAACGAAGATGCCCTGAGAATGATGCGAGCAGTCCGCTTTGCCAGTAAGCTAGACTTTAGTATTGATCATGGGACGATGCAGGCAATTACAAAGCATAGTTACTTGCTTTCAAAAATTGCAATTGAGCGTATTTATACTGAATTCGTCAAGATGATGATGGGTTACAAGCCACAACTAGGATTAAGTGACATGGTTAATACGAAAATGATCGACTATGTTCCTGTATTTAACGAATACTTACCAGCTTTCAAACGAATAATCGAATTACCGCCCTTTAAGCTTTCGAACGAGAATCAAGTTTGGGGACTATTGGGGGTTGCATTTAAATTAAACCACTCACAAATTAGTGCAATCTTAAAAAAGTGGAAGGCTTCGAACCAAGTGATTGAAGCGACCCAAAAAATTGTCATGGCGACAAATGCAATTCAAAGGAATCAACTAGATGCGATGGCTTTATTTCATACGGGACGCACATTGTTAATGGACGTGGTCGTTGTTGTTCGTGCCTTTGGAACCCCAGTGGATGCAACTGAGTTATTTTATCGCTTTGATGAACTACCAATTAAAGATGTCCATGAACTAGCAATTAACGGCGGTCAATTAATTAAAGCAGGGGTCGTGAAACCTGGCCCAGCATTAGGGAAGCTTTTAAAACAACTCCAAACATCGGTGATCAATGGTGAATTACCAAATGATGGTCCAACGTTGTTAGAGCATGCACGATTACTTTTAAAAAATTAATGAAGGGGTGTTTATTGAATGCAAACGCTAAGAGCAGAAAACCTAACTAAAACATATGGCGAAAAGACCCTTTTTAAGTCGCTTGATTTTATCATTAACGAACATGATCGAATTGGTTTAATTGGAACGAACGGAAGTGGTAAAACTTCTTTATTGAACGTATTATCAGGAGTTGATACTGATTCTAGTGGAACGATCATTACTTCTAAATCCTATACAATTGGGTATTTAAGACAACATCCGGAATTAGATGATGATCTAACGGTTTTGGATGCAGTTTTTAGTGGGACCCAGGCGGTCTTTGAAACGATCCGTCACTATGAAGAAGTTTTGGATCGTTATTCATTTAATCCCGAAGATCCTAAGGTCCAAAAGCAATATTTAGATGCGGAAGCTAAAATGAATGAAGAAGATGCTTGGAATGCCGAAAGTGATGTAAAAACGATTTTGACCCAACTAAAAATTACTGACATGCAACAAAAGGTGGCTAGCCTTTCAGGAGGGCAAAAGCGTCGGGTTGCGTTGGCCCAGGTATTGATTCAATCACCAGATTTATTGTTAATGGACGAACCTACCAACCACTTAGATTTTGATTCGATCGAATGGCTTCAAGAATATCTTGCTAAGTACAAGGGGTCGTTGTTATTAGTAACTCATGATCGTTACTTCTTGGACCGCGTTGTAAATAATATTTGGGAGCTTTCATTTGGTGAGCTATATGCATATCAGGGTAATTATCAAGATTATGTTCAACAAAAAGCAGCGCGGGTCGATCGAGCTGTAAGTGCCGAACATAAGCAACAACGACTCTACAAACAGGAACTAGCGTGGATGAAGAAGGGCGCTAAAGCACGTTCTACTAAACAACAGGCACGAATCAATCGATTTAATGACATTAAGGATAATATTAATCATTTACAATTGGATCAAGATGTCGATATTTCATTGGGGCAAAAACGGCTTGGTAAAAAAGTCATTAACATTGAACATGCTGATTTGAAATTGGGCGGCAAGGTGATTTTGAATGATTTTAATATGTTAGTACAAGGCAACGAGCGAATTGGGATCAGTGGTGAAAATGGAGCAGGTAAGTCTTCATTGCTAAATGTAATTGCTGGTCGCATCCCATTAGATTCAGGAGTCGTTACGATTGGTGAAACGGTTAAGATGGCCTATTATACTCAACAAACCGAACCAATTCCAGGCGATAAGCGGGTTATTAACTACCTGAGCGATGTTGGGCAACACGTTACTGATAATCAGGGAAATGAACTTAGCATTACCGAATTATTGGAACAGTTCTTATTTCCACGGTTCATGCACGGCACCTTGATTCGAAAGCTATCCGGTGGTGAAAAGCGGCGCTTATACCTTTTAAAATTATTGATGCAACAGCCCAATGTTTTGTTATTAGACGAACCAACTAATGATTTAGATATAAGTACTTTGACGGTATTGGAAGACTATATTGAACACTTTAGTGGGACCGTGATTACGGTATCGCATGACCGTTATTTCTTAGATAAGACCGCTAATCGACTTTTATTCTTTGATGGCAATGGTAAAATCGAAGAACACTTTGGTCAATTTACCGATTATCTTTCACAACGGGTTACGGATGCTAAGACGCTCAATAAGCAAACTGATAAAAATAATAAACAGCCATCAGCAGATAAACCAGCTAAAAAAGAGAAGGTTAAGTTGACCTATGCTGAAAAAATCGAATACGATCAAATTGAAGCTGAGATCGATGATTTAGATGAACAACAATCCAATATTGAACAAGCAATGGTTGACAATAGTGATAACTTTGAAAAATTAGCAAAGCTACAAAAGCAACTCAATGCAGTTCAAAAAGAATCAGAAGAAAAAATGCAGCGCTGGGAGTATCTTAGCCAGTATGTTGATGAATAGGAGAATTTGAATGCTAGAAGATGCATATTTGAACTTAGAACGCTATGTATTAGAACATGGTCATCGCAAGGGTGATCGAACTGGGACTGGAACGCTCAGTACCTTTGGATACCAAATGCGTTTCGACTTAGGAGCTGGCTTTCCCCTGTTGACGACCAAACGGGTCCCATTTGGATTGATTAAGAGCGAGTTACTTTGGTTCTTGCATGGTGACACCAATATTAAATTTTTATTAGCGCACAATAATCATATTTGGGATGAGTGGGCATTTGCTAAATATGTTCAATCTGATGACTATGATGGTCCTGACATGACTGATTTTGGACGGCGGCATTTATCTGATGAACGCTTTAATCAGGATTATCAAGAACAAAAGAAACTTTTTTGTGATCGGATATTGTCAGATGATCAATTTGCTCAAAAATATGGTAATTTGGGGGATGTTTACGGCAGCCAATGGCGACACTGGAAAACCCGTCGGGGAGAAACAATCGATCAAATTAAAAACGTAATTGAAATGATCAAGACGCACCCTGACTCAAGGCGCATGATCGTATCGGCTTGGAATCCTGAAGACATTCCTACAATGGCCTTACCTCCCTGTCATACAATGTTTCAGTTTTATGTTAACGATGGGAAACTTAGTTGTCAGCTGTACCAACGCAGTGGGGATATTTTCTTAGGCGTTCCATTTAACATTGCTAGTTATGCATTGTTGACATGTTTGATCGCAAAAGAAACGGGGTTAGAGCCTGGTGAATTTATCCATACGCTTGGGGATGCTCACATTTATTCTAACCATGTTGACCAGGTTAAAGAGCAATTGACGAGAAGTCCTAAACCAGCACCTAAATTATGGCTGAACCCAGCTAAAAAAAGTATATTTGATTATGGGATGGATGATATCAAGGTGATTGACTATGATAGTTATCCAGCAATTAAAGCTCCCGTAGCTGTTTGATTAGGAGAATGATAATGATTGCATTTGTATGGGCAGAAACAAAGAATGGAACGATTGGACAAAACGGTGGATTACCTTGGCAAATGCCAGCGGACATGCATCATTTTAAGACGTTAACGACTGGTCATAAAATTTTGGCAGGGCGGAAGACCTTTTTATCATTTGGACGCCCCTTGCCCAACCGAACTAACATGGTTTTAACTAGTCATCATGCAAGTGAATTACCAGATGGTGTGGTTGTATTTAATGATGTTGAATCATTTTTGGCTGATTACTCGCAACATAATGATGACGTATATGTTGTTGGGGGAGCGATGATCTTTAAGGCACTAATTAACGAAGTTGACGTATTGTACCGAACGGTAATTGAAGCAGATATTAATGGTGATACCAAGATGCCGACCATTGATTATTCGCGATTTGAAATGATTCAGCATACCAATTTTACAGCTGATGAACGTAATCAATATCCATACCGTTTTGAAACGTACCGCAAAAAGAAATAATGCGAGGATGACTACTAATGGGACAAAGCTTTTATCAATATTTAATGACCGAACGGAATCCAAAAAGTTATGAACCGATTGCAGAGTTCGCTAATAATGCTTTTCATGATCACTCTTTTCCGAAAAATACTGCTGATTTTGATGAAATTTCTAAGTATTTAGAAGAAAATGGTTCATATCTGCCATCGATGACAATTTTCGACGAAGCATGGAGTCGCTTTTTGGATTATAGGGATTAGAAACCGAGGTGCAAAAATGGGAGTAAATATTCAATGGTTTCCAGGCCATATGGCAAAGGCAATTCGCCAATTTGAAGAAAATGTGCACTTAGTCGATATTATTTTTGAATTAGTCGATGCAAGGGCCCCCTTTAGTTCAATGAATCCAGAAGTAGCTAGGATTGGGGTCGATAAGCCACACCTATTGATTTTGACGAAGGCTGATTTAGCAGATCATAACCTTACTGATCAATGGATTAAATATTTTGATACACATGGTTATACTGCAATTGCTGTGGATTCCAAACAAAATGGTGCTAATAAATTAGTAACTCAAACGGCACTAAAAATCTTACGGCCTAAATTAGATTCAGAAATAAAACGAGGAATGAAGGAGCGTCCAATTAAAGCAATTTGTGTCGGAGTACCAAACGTTGGGAAGTCGACCTTGTTGAACCGCTTAGTAAAAAAACGGGCAGCTCAAGTAGGAAACCGACCAGGGGTCACAAAGGGGCAACAATGGCTTCGCTCTAGTAAGGATTTGGAACTTTTGGATACCCCAGGGATCCTATGGCCTAAATTTCAAAATCAATCAATCGCTAATAAATTAGCATTGACTGGTGCGATTAAGGATAATTTATATGCAAGTGATGATATTGCATTATTTGCTTTGGAATACTTCAGGAAGTACCGCACAAATGAATTAATGAAACGCTACCGTTTGAATGCTGATGATATGGAGAGCAATAACGTTGATCTATTGTTAAAGATCACGAAGCAAATTGGGATGAAAGACGATTATGAACGAGCCTCAGTGCGTTTGATTCAAGATGCGCGAAAGGGTAAATTAGGGCGGTTTACTCTTGATTCGATGGAACTGGTTGAACCTGATGAAAAATGAAACGGTAAATGAAATCAAACAGCGATTAGCTAAGATCGATTCTTTGGACGATGAACGGCTAAAGTTGATTGCAAAAGATGCGCGAAAAGGCGTGCAAACCGCTTTAAAACAACGGATTCGCAAGTTGCAAAAAAACGCAGATCAAATGGCTGCGTTTTTGCAACGCTCCCAAATTGAACGTTCACTTTGGCAACGGGGCTTGAATTATATTGCTGGGGTGGATGAGGTCGGCAGAGGGCCCCTTGCAGGGCCAGTAGTATCAGCTGCGGTCATTTTACCCCATGATTTTGACTTAGTGGATGTAAATGATTCTAAACAGTTAACGCCAGATCGTCGTGCAAAATTGGCGCCCTTGATCAAGTCAAAAGCCTTAGCTTATGGAATTGGCGTTATGGATAATTCTGTTATTGATGACGTTAATATCTACGAGGCAACGAGATTAGCAATGAAGTCAGCTGTCAATCAGTTAAGCATTCAACCTGATCGAATTATCGTGGATGCGATGCAAATCGATCTGCCAATTGAACAAATTCGTTTAATCAAGGGGGATGCTAAGAGTATTTCGATCGCTGCTGCTAGTATCTTAGCAAAGATTTATCGAGATCAGTTAATGGATCAATATGCGATTCAATATCCTGAATATGATTTTAACCATAATGCTGGTTACGGAACGGCAAAGCATTTATCAGCATTAGCAAAGTTTGGCGTGACCCCGATTCATCGCATTAGTTTTGCACCAGTCAAAAAAATGATCAAAAAATAATTTAATTGCGTATCTTTCCTAAAATGAAGGGATTGATATAAATGCAGGCAAGAAGATTATTACTAAAGTTAAGGATCTGTCGTGGAATTAGTTTTAGAGGTGAATATCGAGTCTATCAATGGCTTAAAAGTAAAAAGTGGAATTCAAAAATGGAATTATCTGCTTTAGATATCATTGAGATTGCACAGATTAAAAAAAGCGCACAGGCTGAATTTAAAGCCCATTTTTTCAGTAATCAATTGGAGTCAGATATTATTTTAAACGAACAAATGTGTAAGTATACGACCATTTTGGATGATGATTATCCACCTAATTTAAAAGAGGCTGCATTTCCACCAATGGTCTTATTTTATCAAGGGGATATCCGACTTGCGCATTGCCAATTATTGGGGGTCGTTGGGAGTCGCAAGAACTCCAATTACTCTTTTCAGTCGCTTAGAATTTTACTTCCCGAATTAGTTAGGCATCAAATCGTTACGGTTTCTGGTTTGGCTACCGGGGTAGATGGTCTGTGCCATCAAATGACGATTCAAAATGGTGGGAAAACGATTGCAGTGATTGGAACTGGACTAGACTATTGTTACCCCAGAAGCAATGTTCAACTACAATCAATTATTGCACATGAACATCTATTGCTATCTGAATATCCATTGGGCGTGAGCGTCCGTAAACATCACTTCCTTGAACGAAATCGCATTATTGCTGGGTTGATTAAAAATATTATTATCGTAGAAGCTGCTAAAAAATCGGGAAGCTTGATTACCGCTAATTTAGCCCTCCATAATAACCGCAATGTAATGGCAATTCCTGGTCCGATCAGCCATTTGCTGTCGGTCGGTTGTAACGAGTTAATTGCCGAAGGGGCTAAGCCTATTTTAACCGTTGAAGATATTTTAGAAGATTTTTAATTTGACACAAACCCTTAACTGCAATATTATGTGAGAGATTTAATGAATAAAAATAAATAATTTGATTGAGGGATTATTTAATGACTATAAAAACAAAAACTTCTACATCGAAACGTAAGAGAACAGTTAAGAAAAAGTTAGTAATCGTCGAATCACCGGCAAAAGCAAAAACAATTGAAAAATATTTAGGACGGACTTACCGAGTAATTGCAAGTAAGGGCCACATTAGAGATCTGCCTAAGAGTAAGATGGGGGTCGATATTGAAAATAATTTCGAACCGCATTACATTTCGATTCGAGGAAAGGGCGATACGATTAAGATGCTGCGCTCAGAGGCTAAAAAAGCAAAGGCAATTTACCTAGCATCTGACCCTGACCGCGAAGGAGAATCGATTGCATGGCATTTATCACATCTATTAGGATTAGATATTAATGATAATAATCGGGTCGCCTTTCATGAAATTACTAAGGATGCCGTCAAAGATGCATTTAAAAACCCCCGCAGTATCGATATGAACTTAGTCGATGCTCAACAAGCCAGACGGGTATTAGACCGTCTAGTGGGTTATTCCATCTCACCATTGTTATGGAAAAAAGTAAAGAAGGGCTTGAGTGCTGGACGGGTTCAATCGATTGCTTTGTGGCTAATTATTGATCGGGAACGAGCAATCAGAAAATTTGTTCCAGAGGAATATTGGACGATTGATAGTGAGTTCAAAAAGGGACGCTCTAAATTTAATGCCAGTTTTTACGGTTTAGATGGCCAAAAGACAGAGTTACACAATAATAATGACGTTCAAGCTGTTTTAGGAAGGCTTGATAGCAAGGCTGATTTTGAAGTCGTTAGTGTCAAACGCCGTGAAAGAAAGCGCCAACCCCAACAGCCATTCACGACCAGTACGATGCAACAAGTAGCGAATAGGCAGTTGAATTTTAGAACTGGTAAGACAATGATGGCTGCTCAACAGTTGTATGAAGGGATTCATTTAGGTAAAGATGGTAGTCAAGGTTTGATTACTTACATGCGGACGGATTCAACTAGAATCTCAGCAATTGCTAAACATGAAGCCGCTACTTTTCTTCATGAAAATTATGGAGCTGAATATGCAGCTAATAAGCCGTTGAAGGGGAAATTACCTGAGGGTGCCCAAGATGCCCATGAAGCGATTAGACCGACTTCTGTGATGCGGACGCCAGATAGCGTTAAGGAATACTTGAATAAAGACCAATTTAGGCTTTATCAATTGATTTGGTCGCGATTCTTAGCTAGCCAAATGACGCCTGCTTTAATGGATACTATGACCGTTGATATAGAACAAAACGGGGTTAATTTCCGTGCTAATGGTTCTAAACTGAAGTTTCCCGGTTTTTTGAAGGTGTATGGAACTCGTGAAAAGGACAATAACCTTCCTGATTTAAATGAGGGGGATGTTGTTAACCTAGTTAAAACGAATCCTGATCAACATTTTACCCAACCACCTGCACGTTACAGCGAAGCTAATTTAATCAAGGCATTAGAAGAAAATGGAGTTGGACGCCCATCTACTTATGCCCCAACGTTAGGGACGATTCAAAAACGTTATTATGTCAAGTTCGTTGGTCGCCGCTTTGAGCCGACCGAATTAGGTGAAATTGTTAATGGCATTATCGAGGAATATTTCCCTGATATTATTAACATTGATTTCACTGCGGATTTGGAATCTAAATTAGATGAAATTGAAGATGCTAAACAAAACTGGGTCAATGTCGTTGATCAATTTTACGAACCCTTTTCAAAGGAAGTCCACCATGCTGAAAAGACAATGGAAAACGTCCAGATCAAAGATGAGCCAGCAGGCTTTAATTGTGAAATTTGTGGCGCACCAATGGTGGTTAAGATGGGCCGTTATGGTAAATTCTATGCTTGTTCACGCTTCCCAGATTGCCGTAATACGCAGGCGATCGTAAAGGAAATTGGGGTTGTTTGTCCGAAGTGTAAGCAAGGCCAAGTAATTGAGAGAAAATCAAAGAAAAATCGTATCTTTTATGGATGTTCTAGATATCCAGAATGTGATTTTGTTACTTGGGATAAACCAGTTGGCCGCAATTGTCCACGCGATGGGCATTTCTTAGTCGAAAAGAAAATTAAGGGCGGGGTTCAAGTCGTTTGTCCAAATGGTGATTATGAAGAACCAGTCCAAAAATAAGGGATTATCTGAAAAGGGTAATGCCTTTTCTTTTTATCAATTAACGTCAAAAGTACTATTTTACTTTAACTAGGTGAAAAAATGAAAAATAAAGAGTTAATAAAAAAGTTTATCAACTACCTACAATTTGAAAAACAATATTCTGAACAAACAATTCGCGCGTATATTTCTGATTTAAATGAATTCAATAAAATTGCAGCAGGTAAGGCCGATCAATCATTGTTAAAAGCTAATGAAATCGATGTTGAAAATTACTTAAATTTTTTAAATCATAAAAATGACGAAAGAAATACAATTTTAAGAAAAATATCGGCAGTAAGATCATTTTATAATTATTTAATTAAAATCGATATCACTAAAAACCAGCCGTTTGAATATGTTCATTTGAAAAAGAAACAAAATCGGCTCCCTAAATTTTTATATCCAAACGAGATTAAAGAATTGTTTAAATCAGCTCGTAATGAAACAAATGAAGCCTTAATTCCTAGAAATGTTGCTATACTAGAAGTACTATTTAGTACTGGACTACGAGTAAGCGAATGCGTAAATCTGACCTTTGCTAAAATTGATTTCAATAATCGGATTATGAATGTGTTTGGAAAGGGTGGCAAGCAACGCTACGTTCCATTTAGTAAGGAAACTGCTCAAGCTTTGAATGTATACATTCGTAAAAGCAGGAATCCATTAATGGCAAAATACAACAAAAGTCATGATAACCTATTCATTAACAATTATGGAAATCCACTGACCGCTCGTGGAGTTGAATATATTTTAGATGTAATTTTAAAGAATAGTTCACTAAATAGTAATATTTATCCGCATATGTTTAGACATACGTTCGCAACGGATATGCTAAATAATGGTGCCGACCTTAGGAGTGTTCAAGAGTTATTAGGACATAGCAGTCTTTCAACAACTCAAATTTACACGCATGTTACAAAAGAGAATCTACTAAAAAATTATAATCAGTTCTTCCCACGATCGAAGGACTAAAGGAGAATGAGTAATGACAGTAAAATTTGAAGCAACTACGATTTGTGCAGTTAGACATAACGGGCATATTGCAATGGCTGGAGATGGCCAAGTAACGATGGGTGAAAAGGTAATTATGAAGGGAACCGCTCATAAAGTTCGTAAAATTTATGATGGTAAGGTGGCTGTTGGATTTGCCGGAAGCGTTGCAGATGCTTTTAATCTAGAATCCAAGTTTGAAGCTAAGCTTAAAGAATATAGTGGTAATTTAAAGCAGGCTGCCGTTAAATTAGCGCAACAGTGGCGTGGTGATCAATCCCTTCAAAAATTAGAAGCGTTATTAATCGTGGCTGATAGTAAGGATTTATTATTAGTATCAGGTTCTGGTGAAGTGATTGAACCCGACGATGACATTTTAGCAATTGGATCTGGTGGTAACTTTGCTTTAGCAGCCGCTTTAGGTATGAAACACCATGCAAAAGATATGAGTGCAAAGGAAATTGCTGAAGCCTCAATCTATATTGCAGGAAGTATTGATATTTTTACTAATCAAAACATTATTTCAGAAGAGTTATAATCTATAATTAGACTAATTTTAAGGAGATTCAAGATGAAAGCAATTGATAAAACCCCAAAACAAATCGTAAAAGAATTAAATGAATATATCATTGGTCAAGATGACGCTAAAAAAGCAGTTGCCGTTGCATTAAGGAACCGTTATCGACGGATGCACCTATCAAAAGCAATGCAAGAAGATATTACACCCAAAAACATTTTAATGATTGGACCTACTGGAGTCGGTAAAACTGAAATTGCTAGACGATTAGCTAAAATCGTTAATGCTCCATTCGTTAAGGTCGAAGCAACTAAATTCACTGAAGTGGGTTATGTTGGTGGTGATGTAGAATCGATGGTACGAGATTTAGTTGAAAATGCTGTTAAACAGGTTAAAGATGAACGGTTTAGCAAGGTTGCTGGTCAAGCTGAACAAAGAGCCAACGAACGGATTGCTGAATTGATGGTTCCAGATGATAACCAAAAAGCAAATCAAAATGCAGATATGAAGAACATGATGGACATGTTGAACCAATTACAAAAGGGTAAAATGCCTACCAACATGGAACAACCTGAACGAAAGCCAGTTAGTGAAGAAGTAAAACAAAAGCGTGCTCAAATTTTAAAGGAACTTGAATTAGGCCAACTTGAAGACCGCATGGTTGAAATTGATATGGACGACCCTAAACAATCAATTTCTAAGCAAAATAACATGCTTGGTCAAATGGGAATCGATTTAAATGACACCCTTGGGAGTATGCTACCAAAACAAAAAATCAAAGCCCATTTGAAGGTTTCAGAAGCACGTGAAGTATTAATCAGAGAGGAATCAGAAAAATTAGTTAATGATGCTGACCTCTACCATGAAGCCATTAACCGAGTGCAAAACACAGGGATTATCTTTATTGATGAAATTGATAAAATTGTCGGTGGCCAATCCCAAAATAAGGGTGAAGTTTCAAGAGAAGGGGTACAAAGAGATATTCTCCCAATCGTTGAAGGATCTAACATTAACACCAAATATGGGCTAGTTGACACTAGTCATATCCTATTTATTGCTTCTGGGGCTTTTGCTGAAAGTAAACCCAGTGATTTAATCGCTGAATTACAGGGACGTTTCCCAATTCGGGTGGAATTAGATTCACTTAGCAAGGAAGATTTTGTCAATATCTTAACTAAGCCTAATAATGCGCTAATTAAGCAATACATTGCATTGATTGGAACTGATAATATTAAAGTTACTTTTACTATTGAATCTATTCAAAAAATTGCCGAAATTGCGTATAATGTTAATCGTGATGTTCAAAACATTGGAGCTAGAAGGCTTCACACGATTTTAGAAAAACTATTAGAAGACCTCTTGTTCGAGGGCCCAGACATGGAAATGGGTGATATTACGATTACTGAGCAATATGTTGAAAATAAAGTTGGTCATTTGGCTAAGGACCAAAATCTATCTCAATTTATTCTTTAATTATGTAATTAAGTGATTTAAGCTAATTTTTTTGCTAGAATTGATTTATAACTAATTATAGACGAGGATGATAGCATGATATTCACTTTATCAGATGATAACTTAACAATTAAAGTTAATTCAAAGGGTGCTGAATTAAATAGTATCAAGGGTGATAACGGAATTGAATATCTTTGGCAGGCTGATCCTGATTTTTGGGGACGGCATGCCCCTGTATTATTTCCAATCGTTGGTCGGCTCAAAAACGATCAATATGAATATGAAGGTAAAAAATATTCATTAGGGCAACACGGCTTTGCTCGTGATATGGAATTTGAATTGAGTGACAGAACGAATGATTCGATCACAATGGTCTTAAAATCAAATGCGGAGACTAAAAAGATATATCCATTTGATTTTATGCTATTCGTTAAATATACATTAGATAAAACAACGGTAAAGGTTGATTTAACCGTTATGAATCCAGCTGATCGGGCGATGTACTTTTCAATTGGGGCCCATCCAGCATTTAACGTTCCATTAATTCCTGATCATCAATTCAATGATTATCAAATCAAAGTTACCCCAAGTGAAAGCTATCCTCAAATTCCACTAGTAAAATCATTGAGTTCTGCAAAGGATAGTACTGAATTGAACTTAAAACAACCAATCAACATTAATCGAGAATTATTTAAAAATGATGCTGTAATCTTAGATCTAAACAGCCGTTCGGTCGATGTTATGATACAAAACACTCTTAATCAAGAAGAGCATCGGGTCTCATTGCAGGCCAAAGATGCGAAGTACATGGGATTATGGTCTCAATATCCTAAGGATGCTCAATTCGTCTGTATTGAACCATGGTGGGGGATTGCTGACGACGTCGAATCTGATGGATTATTGATTCATAAAAAGGGAATCAATCGTCTTGATGCGGGTGGTCGTTTTGATGCTCAATTCAACATTACGGTGTACTAGAAATTAAAAAAGACGCTCACCGATTCGGTAAGCGTCTTTAATTATTTAATGGTTACTGTGTTTATATTTGATCCCAAAATGAACTAACCTTTCATTCCCGTTAATGATTCTTTGGATATTTTTACGATGACGATAAAAGACAAAGATAGTTAGGATAATCGCAATCGTTGCCAATAATGAATCGTGGATCAAAATGGCCACAATCGAGACAAAAATAAATGTGCAAAGACTAGCAAGACTCATCATGCTACTCAAGTATAAAACCGTAATTAATACTAACGTTGCTAAAACGAATAAAATTGGATTATAGGTTAGTAGCATCCCCGCACTAGTTGCAACGGCCTTGCCACCCTTAAATCGATCGAAAATCGAAAAGGTATGCCCTAAGATAGCGAACAATCCAAAAATTAATTCAGTTAAGTGCATCGAACCTAAATTAATGTTAAAGATTATTGGCAATGCTGCTGATAAGGACCCCTTAGCAATATCCATAATTAAAACGACTGACCCAGCAATTGGTCCTAACACTCGTAAGGTGTTAGTAGTCCCAATATTCCCGGAACCGTGTTGTCGAATGTCAACGTTAAAAAAAGTTTTTCCAATCCAAATCCCGCTCGGAATGGAACCTAATAAGTATGCTATGATTAATAATACCGCGACTTTCAAAATGAACCTCCCAATAAATTGGTTAATCGTAATGATGCAAATTAACCATCCCGTTCACTTACAAATTATTCATACTAAAACATTATACCATATAACGTTAGGGCGTTCGTTTTAATAAATTTGCAAAGTTGTTCAAATAAGTTATTATTATATAGACTGTATTCTGAAAGATAAAGGAGTTTTCTCATAATGGCTAAATCAAAACAAGAATATGATGATTCCTCCATTCAGGTCTTAGAGGGCTTAGAGGCTGTCCGTAAAAGACCAGGAATGTATATTGGATCCACTAACGGCAGTGGACTCCATCACTTGGTTTATGAAATCGTTGATAATGCCGTTGATGAGGCATTGGCTGGTTATGGCGATGAAATTAACGTGACGATCCATAAGGACAATCGCTTGACCGTCGTGGATCATGGGCGTGGAATGCCAGTTGGGATGCACTCTTCTGGTAAACCGACCCCTGAAGTGATCCTCACCGTGTTACATGCAGGTGGTAAATTTTCCGAAAATGGTGGCTATAAAACATCTGGAGGGCTCCATGGGGTCGGGTCAAGTGTTGTCAATGCTCTATCGACAGAACTAATGGTCACGATCGTCCGAGACGGGCATAAGTATCAAGAAAGATTTGAAAATGGTGGGCATCCAATCGGGACGCTAGAAGATTTGGGCAAGACCAATGAACACAGCGGAACGACGGTAACTTTTAAGCCCGACCCTGCAATCTTTACTACGACGGTATTCAATTATGATATCTTAAAAGAGCGCCTGCGTGAATCTGCCTTTTTATTACGGGGCATCAAGATCACGTTGACCGATGAACGAAGCAATCCACAAAAACACGATGAATTCCACTTTGAAAAGGGCATCGAAGAATTCGTTGAATACCTCAATGAGGGTAAGCATACCTTGGGACCAGTGATGGATTTCAATGGGACTAAGGACGGTATTGAGGTAGAAGTGGCAGCTCAATATAACGATGGGTACACCGAAAATACACTCTCGTTCGTGAACAACGTGCGGACTAAGGATGGGGGGACCCACGAATCTGGATTTAGGAGTGCTTGGACGAAGGCATTCAATGAATATGCCAAGAAGGTAGGATTATTAAAGGGCAATAAAAAATTAGATGGCTCTGATGTTCGAGAAGGGCTCTCAGCAGTCATTTCACTAAAGATACCAGAAGAACTATTGCAATTCGAAGGGCAGACAAAGGGGAAGCTAGGGACTCCAGAAGCGCGTTCGATCGTTGACAGCATCATTAGCGAAAAGTTAGTTTACTTTTTGATGGAAAATGGTGATTTTGCCCAACAACTAGTACAAAAAGCATTACGCGCCCAACAAGCACGCGACGCTGCTAGAAAGGCCCGCGATGAAAGTCGTGGTGGCAATAAAAAACGTAAAAAAGAACGGTTACTATCCGGTAAACTGACCCCCGCTCAATCTAAGGATGCCTCTAAGAATGAATTGTTCCTAGTCGAAGGGGATTCAGCTGGTGGTTCTGCTAAACAGGGCCGTGATCGTAAGCATCAAGCAATCCTGCCACTACGGGGGAAAGTCTTGAACACCGAACGGGCTAAGTTACCTGATATTATGAAGAACGAAGAAATCAGCACCATGATCTATACCGTGGGCGCTGGTGTGGGTTCTGATTTCAATATTAAAGATGCGAACTACGACAAGATCATCATCATGACCGATGCCGATGATGATGGGGCCCATATTCAAATCCTACTTTTGACCTTCTTTTACAAGTACATGCGGCCAATGATCGAAGCTGGACGTGTCTACATTGCCTTACCACCACTTTACAAGGTGCAAAAAAAGGTCGGTAAAAAGGAAAAAACTGCCTATGCTTGGACCAATGATGAAATGGAAAAATTGACCAAGGAATTCAAGAAACCATATACCCTGCAACGTTTCAAGGGGCTCGGCGAAATGAACGCTGACCAGTTATGGGAAACGACCATGGACCCAAGTTCTCGGACGTTAATTCAGGTCCATATCGATGATGCTAAATTAGCAGATCGCAGAGTTACGACCTTAATGGGTGATAAAGTTGCGCCTAGACGGGATTGGATCGAAAATAACGTTCAATTCAACCTAGAAGAAGAAGGCAGTATATTAGACAATACTGCTAAATAGTTAATCAAGGGAGGCCCAATTAATTGAAGAACGGACAAACAATTGAACGGCTAACGCTTGAAGACATCATGAGTGAACGATTCAGTCGTTATTCAAAGTCGATCATTCAAGAAAGAGCGTTGCCCGACGTGCGGGATGGCTTAAAGCCAGTTCAAAGAAGAATCCTCTATGCCATGAACAAAGATGGAAATACCTATAATAAGGGGTTCAGAAAGGCCGCTAAGTCGGTTGGGAACGTAATGGGTAACTTTCATCCCCACGGAGATAGTTCAATTTATGAAGCATTAGTAAGAATGAGTCAAGACTGGAAGCTACGTGAACCATTGATCGAAATGCATGGTAACAATGGATCCATGGATGGGGATCCACCTGCTGCGATGCGGTACACGGAAGCAAGGCTCAGCAAGATCGCAGGTGAAATGCTCAGAGACATTGATAAGGATACTGTTGATTGGGTATTGAATTTTGACGATACCGAATACGAACCAGTTGTCCTCCCAGCACGTTTTCCGAACTTATTAGTTAATGGTGCAACTGGAATTTCTGCTGGTTATGCAACGGACATCCCCCCACACAACTTAGGGGAAGTGATCGATGCCGTAATCGCATTGCAAAAGAATCCAGATGCAACGCTTGCGGACCTAATGCAATACATCAAGGGCCCCGATTTTCCAACGGGTGGCATCATCCAGGGAATCGATGAGATCAAAAAAGCATATGAAACTGGCAAGGGTCGCGTTGCTGTTCGTTCTAAGACGGCGATCGAATCCCTTCGTGGTAACAAGCAATTGATTCGGGTCACTGAGATTCCATACGAAGTCAACAAACTGCAGTTAGTAAAGCAGATGGATGAAATCAGAATCGCTAAAAAGATCGATGGAATCGCTGAAGTGCGGGATGAAAGTGATCGTAATGGACTTTCAATCGCCATTGAATTGAAACGCGATGTTGATTCTAAGGGAATCTTGAACTATCTTTTCAAGAATACGGATTTACAGATCTCATATAACTTCAACATGGTCGCCATCGATAACATGCGTCCAGAACGGTTATCGCTTAAGCGTGCCTTGAGTTCATACCTTAATTTTCAACGACTCGTGGTTAAAAAGCGGACCCAATTCGATTTAGATAAGGCTTTAGATCGTCAAGAAATCGTGCAAGGGTTGATCAAGGCGTTATCAATTCTGGATGAAGTGATCAAAACGATCCGCGGAAGTAATGATAAGGCTTCTGCACGCGAAAATTTAATTCATGAATATGACTTCACCAAGGCCCAAGCTGAATCGATCGTTAATTTACAGCTATACAGATTAACGAATACTGACGTTACGCAATTAAACCAAGAAGCAGCCGCTCTTGCTGAACAAATCGATAAATTCAAGGCGATCTTAGCTGATCCTAAAAAGTTAGACACGGTGCTTAGAAACGAGTTGCGTGCGATCAAGAAGGCGTATGCTTCAAGTCGCCTCAGTGAAGTGGAAGCCGAGATCGAAAACCTTAAGATCAGCACGAAGGTAACGGTCCCTGATGAAGATGTCATGGTATTAGTTAGTGACGATGGTTATTTGAAACGTAGTAGTATTCGATCCTATCGGGCCTCTGAGGTCAACGAAAATGGTTTGAAATCAGATGATCATCCCATCTTCATGCAACAATTGAACACTCGTGATCACTTGATGATGTTTACTAATAAGGGTCATTTGATCTATCGCCCCGTATTTGAAATTTCAGAGACGCGTTGGAAGGACACGGGTGAACACATCTCACAGACGATTGGGCTTGCCGATGATGAAAAGATCATCAAGACGTTTGCTTTTAAGGATCTCAAACAAGTCGGTCACTTTATGATTGCCACTAGCGATGGATATATCAAGTTAACCGAATTTAACAAGTTGTTACCAGGGCGGACCTATAAGAGTCATGCCAGTGTGTATGAGAAGTTAAAGGATTCTGCGGCGCAAGTCTTAACGATCGAATACCTGACTGGCGATCTGAACGACCACCAAGTCGTAGTTGCTAGTCAAAATGGGATGGCAACACGTTATGAACTAAGTGAAGTGTCATTTAGTGGTGCTAAAAGTACTGGGGTGCGCTCGATCGATCTAAAAGACGATGACCAAGTCGCTGGTTGTCAATTAGCAACTGAGGATTCCATAATGGCGATCGTAACTCAACGGGGGGCTTATAAAAACCTACCTGTCAATCAAATCCCATTAGCTGGAAGAGGACGGCGCGGGGTGATCATCTTAAAGGCCCTCAAGTCCCAACCACATGCAATCGCTGCTTTTGTGACGGTCGCACCGATCGATTTAGAACAACCATTGCATGTCTATACCGACAGAAGACGGATGCATGATGTGATTCCAATCGATCACCCAATGAGTGAACGATATTCGAACGGTTCGTTCGTAATCGACGTTAAATCAGAAGGCGAACCGATTTCAATTCAAAAAGCTTTAAATTAATTTCCAAAAAGTGCTAAAATATAATGGAAGCGTCATTATATTAACTATCTAATAGAATTGGGGCAATAATAATGAGTAAAGAATTAGTTTTTGGACACCAAAATCCAGATACCGATGCAGTTAACGCAGCCAAGGCATTCGCATACCTACAAAATAAGTTAGGTCACGATGTTGAAGCCGTTGCATTGGGCGAAGTCAATGATGAAACGAAGTTCGTCTTAGATTACTTTGACGAACCAGCACCACGGGTAATCACGGCTGCTAAGCCAGAAGTCGATTCCGTAATGTTAGTGGACCATAACGAATTCCAACAAAGTGTCAGTGACATTAAGGATGTTACCATCACCCACGTCGTTGATCACCACAAGGTGGGTAACTTTGAAACTGAAAAGCCACTTTACATGCGTGAAGAACCACTAGGTTGTACTAGTACGATCGTCTACAAGCTCTTCAAGGAAAACAACGTTGAAGTGCCTGCAAAGATCGCTGGTCTAATGCTATCAGCAATCATTTCAGATACTCTATTATTACAATCACCTACTACCACTGATCAAGATCGCGATGCAGTGGAAGCATTGGCTAAGATTGCCGATGTTGATTACAAGGATTATGGGATCAAGATGTTAAAGGCGGGAACGAACGTTGACGCTAGTTCCGCTGATGAATTAGTCGACCAAGACGCTAAGTCATTCACGATGGGTGGCAAGAACGTGCGGATCGATCAAATTAATGTTGTTGACCTCCAAGATATCCTAAAGCGGACTGACGAAATTAAGGCCGCCATGGAAAAGGCTAGTGCAGCAAACGGTTTTGATCTTTACTTGGTATTAGTTACCAACGTCTTAGACAGTAATTCTGCATTGATCGTTACTGGTGACCCTAAGGATGCGGTTGAAAAAGCCTTCAATGGTAAATTAAACGATGCCGATGTAATGAACTTGCCAGGTGTTGTTTCACGGAAGAAACAAGTGGTTCCTCCATTAACCGAAGCATTCGAATAATCTTTGAACTAAATAGTAATTCAGTTGACCAGTTTTAACCATCCCGTGGTGGTGAAAGCTGGTCAATTTGTATCTAGCAGTTCTTACTTTAAAATTGTAAGCATATCATTTGCAATTAATCTCGAATTATTTAAACTATTAATATGTAGTGTAAGATATAATTTTTACGGGGGGATTTTTAAATGACTGAATACGATAAAAGTAAATTAACTAGAGAACAATACGATGTTACCCAAAACGCGGGAACGGAAGCCCCATTCAGTGGTAAGTACGATAACTTCTATGAAGACGGCCTTTACGTTGACGTGGTTAGTGGACAACCATTGTTCACTTCTAAGGATAAGTATGACTCTGGTTGTGGGTGGCCTGCATTTACGAAGCCCGTTAATGATCAAAATATTAAATCAAATCTAGATACGTCCTATGGGATGGTTAGAAACGAAGTGCGCAGTAAGGATGCGAACTCCCACTTAGGGCACGTTTTTCCAGATGGACCTAAAGACCGCGGTGGCCTCAGATACTGTATCAATTCCGCTGCGCTTAAGTTCATCCCCGTTGATAAATTAAAAGAAGAAGGGTATGGAGAATACCTCAAAGACTTTAAATAATGCTTTGCAAATGTGAATAAATCTAAAATGAAAAGAGTGATTTGAATGGAAACTGCAATTTTTGCTGGGGGCTGCTTTTGGTGTATGGTAAAGCCCTTTGATACGATTCCTGGAATTGAAAAGGTGGTCTCAGGTTATACAGGTGGTCACGTTGCCAACCCAACGTACGAACAAGTATGTAGTCATACGACTGGGCATACCGAGGCTGTCAAGATCACCTTTGATCCAAAGAAAATCTCATATGCTAAGTTAGTGGAGATTTATTGGCATCAAACTGATCCAACCGATGCATCAGGACAATTCCAAGACCGTGGTGATAGTTACCGCCCAGTGATCTTTGTGAACAGTCCTGAACAAAGAAAGATCGCTGAAAAATCCAAGGAAGATTTACAAAACAGTGGGATGTTCGATCAACCGATCGTGACTCAAATTGAAGATGCCAAACCATTTTATCCTGCTGAAGATTATCACCAAGACTTCTACAAGAAGGATCCACTCCGTTACGTGATGGAAGAAAGTGGTGGCCGTGAAGCCTTCAAGAAACAACACTGGAATGAAAAATAATTAAAGCTTTGAAAAAGTACCGTTGAATCGAACAATTCAACGGTACTTTTTTATTTATAAATAATTATTCATCAAAACGAATAATTTTTCAAATAGCTACCACTTAAGTGACACAATTAACTTTTTCAACTCGCAAAAATGCAAATAAATTTAAATAACCATACATCCCTACCACCATGGCATTTAAGAACGTTAATATTTTTATATCCAACCTATTTAGATAGTGCTATAATACTTTATGTAACAAACGTAACTTTATGTACGAATGCATTATATACAATATACGCATAAATGTCCCTAAAGTTATACACTATCAAAAGGAAGTGTCAATTATGTTCAAAAAAACAAGCAAGAATTTATTACTATCTTCGACTTTTGGATTCCTAGCAATTGCTGGAACGACTGGTTTATTAGCCCACGCTGATTCAGCAGCAACTCAACAGTCTGCAAACGTTGCCGTTACGCCGGGCAGTCTCGTAGCTTCAGCATCTAACATTACTTTTACAAGCGTTGCCGTATCTGACATCGCTAATAGTAGTACGGCTGCTAAAGCCTCCTCTGCATCCCTTGCGACCGATGATAATCGTGGGTTAGGAGCAGTCGGGTGGAACGTTACCGTTGCCGTAAGTTCATTAACTGATGGAACTAATAAAAATTCCTTGAACGGGAGTATTAACTTTGCACCTACCGCTGCCGATAATGGCGCTACCGTTAATCAAAACGCCACTGCTAAGATCGGTGACAATTCTACCGTTCAAGTCGTTCAAGGGAGTAACGAAGGCCATACGATCACGAACTTGAATCCTGTTTTGAACTTGAATCAAAACGCAAGCGTTGTTGCAACATCATACTCTGCTTCCATTAACTGGACCATTAACGGAAGTACAGTTAATTCGGCTGCGACTAGTGCATCCAACAATGACTAGGATCAATAATGAAAACCAAGCTTAAGCGCATCTGTTTGTTAGTTAGTATTTGCTTTGCAACGAATTTATTGGGGTTTGGCCAAACGGGGCATGCGGATGATGGCAATGATAAGTTCAGCTATTCGGTAGCGATCGATGATGCTAAGAATACGTCTGCCATTCAACAAAAGGTCAAGCCAGGCGAGGTTTTGAACGTTAAACTGGTCTTTGCCAACAACAGTGGTCAATCGCAAAAATTAAAGCTGAATTTCAATACCGCTGTTACTGGTGATAACGGTGTAATCCAATATAACTTTAATAATTTAAAGGACCGTTATTTTGGTAGTGTCAATTTTAATCATTTGATCACAGGCCCTAAAGAAATCGAATTAGGCCCGCACCAAAAGGTGATTAAACAATACACGCTTACCGTGCCTAAAAAGAAATTTGATGGGGTGATCGCTGGTGGCTTTTACGTTACTCAAGGAAGCAGTGGGCATCAAAGTCAGCAATCAGGGGTCAGCTTTAAAAACACGATCGCGTATGCCATCCCGATCGTGTTGCATGAAAATGACCGCATCATTAATACTAAACTTGGGTTACACAGCGTATCAGCAAAGATCGATTATGATTATCCAACTGTTATCGCTAAACTCGATAACTTAACGCCAACGATGTTCGGCCAAATGAATATCAATGCTAAGGTTGTCGATAATAACACTAATAAAGTCGTATTCAAACAGCAACAAGCCAACATGAACATGGCACCACTAACGCGGATGAGCTATCCGATCGTTTTAAATCGAAAGTTGAACGCTGGAAAGTATAAATTGCAGTTAGCAATTACTTCTGGCAAAGCCCATTGGCACTTTCAAAACGATTTTACGATCGATGCAAAGATAGCTTCAGCAACGCAAAAACAAGTCCATTCCAAATCGCATCCACCAATCTTAATTTATCTGTTATTCGGTGGATTGGGGATGGCTGCATTAATGGTAGGGGTCTACTACCTTGGCAAACACAGAGCCTAAATATTTTAAACCAATCATTGAACATTTCAAAGCTGATGTTTAATGGTTGGTTTTTATTATACAAGTAATCAAGATAGGGATATTAGGGATGTTTTGATTTAAGGCCAGTTCGACTAACTGGTCGACTGCAATAGCGAAACTGAGCACTGAGCGCCTCTTATGCATTTTTGCTTATTATGTATATATCACGGTTATTTACTAATAGTGATACTGAAACGTGATTATAAAAGCTTTTATAATCATATCTCAAAAACATATCATCGTTTTAATGAATTAGTTAAAAATAATGATATAATAATCATCAGGTGGTGATTATAATGGCAGAAGAAAAAGTATATCCAATCAAGGATGATCAAACACTACGGGATGTAGAGGATACGTTATTGCATAACTTCGCTAAGAGCGGACCTAGGAACTATATGATCTTTCAACTCGGTAAAGCAACTTTACTCCGTTGTAGCGATGTAATGAAATTAAAGTATTCAGATGCATTCGATATAGATGGCATCTTAAAGGATAGCAGTTACATCCATGATCAAAAAACTGGGAAGCAAAACCGTTTGTATCTAAAACCAGTCGCCAATGATTTATTACAATATCAACAATGGCGACAAAAGCTGCTTAGAGATCGGCATCAAAATTCTGAATGGCTCTTTCCTTCGATCATGTATCCAGATCGGCATATTACCGTCAACCAATTTTATAAGATCATGCAACGAACAGGAGAATTATTAGATATTGATTATCTTGGTACCCATACCATGCGTAAAACGGGCGCATATCGACTCTATGAGCAGACTAACCATAATATTGCATTGGTGATGCAGTCATTGAATCATTCTAGTGAGGCGATGACATTACATTACCTCGGATTGGATGAGATCACAAAAAGAAGTATTTTTGATACGATCGATTTTGGTTAAATAAAAACACCTTAGAAACTCTGATTTCTAGGGTGTTTTTATTTTAAGCTTCATTTAAGTTTATTAGCCATTTCCTAAAAACATTGTACATTCCCTTACGTTGAATAAGGTTTGTTTGCGTTCGGTTAAAAGTGATTCCAAATGATGCCAGAATCAAATATACTAATGTCAATTCAAGAGGAAAGAAGGAATTCAACATTAAAAATAAACTATTGATCAGTATCCTCTCAATCGCTTTAGTGGTACCAATTGCTGCTAAGTGGGTCTATCAACCGCAACATCTGGTCACAATTAGAAATGAACGTGACGATAATTAATAGCAAAATATAAAAGCAAAGGAAGTCTTTATTATGAAAAGAAATCATAAGAACATTCTAGTTTCCATTTTATTAAGTGCTTCATTATTAGGATTTACCGCCACTCCGATCAACAAAATTCAAGATCCGTTGGTCCATGCCGCCATGGTCCAAAACAATAAACCAAGTGCCAAACCTGATTCTAAAAACTCATCCTCAAGTTCCAGTAGTGCTGATATCACGGGTGACAAGACCGTCACTAGTAATACGACGCAAAGTGATGCTGATTTTAGCACCAATCAGAAAAATAAATCCGCTGTGTTAGTCAAAAATGGTGGGAACTTGACACTCAACAATAGTGTGATCGCAAAAACAGGCGAAACGACTAGCGAGGACAACAGTAATTTTTTTGGCCAAAACGCCGGATTACTAGTTACTAGTAATGCGACGGCCACTGTCAATGGGCTAACCGAGACAACAGCTGCTAACGGTGCGAATGCGGTGTTCTCAACTGGATCGAATGCGACCATTAAATTGAACAACGCCAAAATCAATACCACAAAGGATTCATCTAGGGGCTTAGATGCCACTCAAAAGGGGAGCATCGTTGCTACTAACACTAATATTTCAACCAAGGGGAGCCATTCTGCAACGCTAGCCACTGATCGTGGGGGCGGGAGCGTTTCATTGAACACTGGTAACCTCAAGACAGCTGGGGATGGTTCGCCAATTATTTACTCCACTGGTAAAATCAGCGTTAAGAACGTTCAAGGAAACGCAAGCGATGCAGAAGCTGCTGTGATCGAAGGCGATAACAATATCAACGCTGCTGATTCCCACTTGACAGCCAACAAGAACAATGGTGTCATGTTGTACCAAAGTATGTCTGGTGATTCTAAAACAGGGACTGCCTCGTTCACAATGAAGGGTGGTTCACTGACATCTAAGGTCACTGACGGCTCAACGGGGACGACTAAGCATACGGGAGCATTGTTCTACGTCACCAACACGAATGCAAAGATCAATTTGAACAACGTTAAATTAACGAACGCATCTGATATATTGATTAGAGCCGCTAGTGATCGGTGGGGCAATAGCAATAGTAACGGCGGTAAACTAGCATTCACCGCTACCAAGCAGACCTTGAACGGAAACGTTGAAGTGGCTGCCAAAAGCTCAGTTGCATTGACCTTAAGGGATGGTTCTAGTTTATCTGGAAGTATCAATAATGCCGATAGCAGTGGCTTAGCAAAGCTAACGTTAAGTGCAGATAGTAGTTGGAACGTCACCAAAGACTCTTATTTAACGGCTTTAGTTGGCAGTAAAACTTCAATTAAGAACATCAAATCAAATGGGCATAACGTTTATTATGATAAAAGCAACAGTAGTAATGCCTGGCTTGATGGGCAAACTTATAAGCTAACTGGTGGCGGCAAACTAATGCCGAAATAATTAGTGCTAAGTTCAAACAGTTGCTTTACGTCATATTATGATTATAATGTAGTTAATAATTAATATTGTTCGAAATAAAGAAAAGATGAGTAAGTTAAGTTATGACCTATAGAGAGATGCGGATGGTGGAAAGCATTGGTCTTGCTTGATTGAAGATGGTCTTTGCATCCTTTAAGTTACTGAGTTGAATTATGAAGTAACTTCGGAGCCTTCCGTTAAGAAGTTAAAGCGTGGTAGTTTTATAAACTATCAAAATAAGGTGGTACCGCGGAAAAGAGTGCTTTCGTCCTTTTTATTAGGGATGTTAGCGCTCTTTTTTTAATTTAAAGGAGGAATTCAAATGGCAAAAGTTGCAGTTATTACTGGTGCAGGACAAGGAATTGGTGAAGGAATTGCTCACCAATTAGCAAAGGATGGGTTTGCAATCGCTGTTGCAGATATTAACGCACAATCCGCAGTGAAGGTCGCAAATGATCTAAAGAATGCAGGCTATTCAGCTCATGCTTATACGGTCGATGTTTCTGATCGAAAAGCGGTATTTCAATTAGCGGCGGATGCGGTCAATGATCTCGGTGAACTAGCCGTGTGGGTCAACAACGCTGGAATTGCGTTCATTGATTCGATCGTTGATTCAGACCCTGAGAAGTTCGAACGATTGATCGACGTGAACTTAAAGGGTACTTTTTGGGGCATTCAAGCCGCTGCCAAGCAATTTTTAAAGCAGGGCCATGGTGGACGAATCGTAAACGCCGCCTCGCTAGCCGGGGTCGAAGCTTCCGCATTGCAAAGTGCTTATTCAGCATCTAAGTTTGGGATTCGTGGGTTAACACAATCCGCAGCAAAAGAATTAGCAGCAGATGATATCACGGTGAACGCTTATAATCCAGGTGTGGTCAGAACCCCAATGCGGGATGCAATCGATAAGCGTACTTCTGAGATCAAGAACATCCCAATCGCTAAGCAACGCGCCAACGTCTTAACCGAAATTGACCGCGGTCGTGAAGCATTACCAGCAGATGTTGCCAACGTCGTATCTTGGTTGGTATCGCCAAAGACAGAATACATTACCGGCCAATCGATCATGGTCGATGGTGGGATGCACTACCTCTAAAAAACAAAATATTAATTCCAAATCGACGGTTCGTTCAATCACGGATCGTCGATTTTTTAATCCAATTATCATAATCGATATAAATGGGACAAAAAATGACATATTTAAATATACATCTTGTAAGCCCTAAATAGTCATTTTAATGCATAAAAGACGCTGATAATACATAAAATGAATAATCAAACAATTAAAAGGAGATTAGAATTGACATTTTAATCTTATGATTAGTATAATTAATACTAATTTAATCATTTGTGCAGTTCAAAGATGATTCGATGTTATTCTTTTTCACATTGAGGAGGCTCTTGATGCAACCATTTAAAATTATTCCAGTTGGTGATCAAGCACTGTCGATCAATTTTCCAAATCAGATTGATGAATCGATCAACCAACAGATTCAGACCTTAGTTAAAGCAATCGAGCAATTGCAAATCAGTGCCATTCAATCATTAGTTCCGGCCTACCATACCTTAATGATCACATTTGATGCCCTTGAAATTAGCTATCAGCAGTTACAAGAACGCCTAACCCCACTATTGAATGATGATCGCTTGGCATCAAAGGGACCGCGGCGAATATTACAGATTCCGGTTTGTTATGAAGCTCCTTATAATCCTGATTTACAAGCAGTGGCTGATTTTGCAGCTACGACTCCAGAAAACGTCATCAAACTGCATACCGACCGACCGTACTTAATTTATTTTATGGGCTTTTTACCGGGGTTTGCTTACATGGCCAGCGTCGATAAAAAGATCGCGATGCCACGTTTAGCCACCCCGCGCGTTAAAATTCCAGCCGGAAGCGTTGGGATTGCTGGGATTCAGACCGGTTTTTATCCAGTCGATGCGCCCGGTGGTTGGCAGTTGATCGGTCGGACCCCGATAAAGTTGTACGACCAACAGCACCCCGAATTATTTTTTCACGCTGGTGACTTCGTGCAATTCTTTTCCATTACCAGCCGTGAATATGAACAGATCAAAGCTGCAGATCAGCAGGGGACTTATACAGTAAAGGTGGTAATCGAGAATGAATAATTTAGTCGTTCTAGACGGTGGTTTGCAAACAACGGTGCAAGATCTGGGCCGTTTCAACCATCAAATCGATGGGTTCCCAACTTCGGGATGGTTAGATGCAGATGCAGCTAAGCTAGCCAATTTGTTAGTTGGTAATCAGCTAACGGCCGCCACATTGGAATTTTGTCTCCTCGGTGGCCGCTACTTATTTCAAGCCGCTACGTTCATCGCCTTTACCGGTGGCCAGTTCCCGCTAACTTTGAACGATCAACCAATTAATAGCGACCAGGCGATCCAAGTCAAAAGCGGCGACGTCTTAACGGTGGGGGCGGTCCAACGTGGTCGCTATGGATACCTAGCAGTTGCCGGGGGAGTCTTAGAGCCCCTGGTAATGGGGAGTCGCGCTACCACAACGCGAATCCGGATTGGAGGACACCTGGGGCGAAAATTGATGTCAGGTGATCGCATCCCCATTGGCACGACCCAACGCTTAACTAGCTTCGCGTTCAGAAAAGTTCAAAAGCCACAATGGCCGGCCACTGATGAAGTTTTGACCATTCGGATCACTAAGGGTCCTCAATGGGCATTGTTCGACCCAAAGGACACTGAATTGTTCATCAACAATTCATATCAAGTTGGCCCAAATGCTGATCGGATGGGGTATCGACTGGCCGGGAATCCGATCGAAATGGGCGTTGCCAATATGCTATCAGAAGCGACGCCCTTAGGGGGGGTTCAAATTAGTTCAGATGGAAAACCGATCGTTTTATTAGCGGATCGCCAAACGACCGGTGGATATCCAGTAATCGGGGTCATTATCTCAGCTGACCTGCATAAGTTCGTGCAAAGCCAGCCCAAGCAGTTGATCAAGTTTCAATTAGTATCACTAGCGGATGCTCGAGCTAAGCTTTTGGAACAACACGAAAGCAGCCAAAGACTAGCTGAGCGGTTCGAACAACTCAGGTTTAAGGCCCCGATTGGAATTAACCGAGGGGCTGCCCAACGCATTCAGACGTTATTTCAATAGGAGGAATTTAGATGGACTTAAAGGTCGTAAAGAAATTGATTCAATATTTAAAAAACAATGGCTTAAGCGAAATCACTTACCGCAGTGGTAACGATGAAATCACGTTAAAACAGGAATTAAAAAATCCTGCCCAGCCGAATCCAGACTTAGTGAGTCAGACTCCGCCACCGGCTGCAAAATCAGCTAGTGCTGAAACGCAGGCAGACAACGTGATCAAAGCGCCACTGGTGGGCGTCTTCTATGCTGCTAAGTCCCCAGATGAAGCTCCATTCGTAGCCGTCGGTGATTATATCAAGGCGGGGGATTCGATCGGGATTATCGAGGCGATGAAGGTAATGACACCAATTAAAGCCGATCGCTCAGGAGTCGTCACTAAGGTATTGGTGGCCGATGGAGAAGAGGTGGAATACGATGAACCACTTATTCAAGTCAAGTAAACCCGTTACCGAGTGGCCGTTTCATAAGTTATTGATCGCCAATCGGGGTGAAATTGCGGTCCGAATCATTCGGGCATGCCGTGCTTTGGGGATCAAAACGGTCGCAGTCTATTCAACTGCGGACAGTAAGGCGCTGCATGTAAAACTAGCCGATGAACGGGTTTGCATTGGCCCGCAAAGTGCTAAGCAGAGCTACTTGAACATGGCCAACTTAATTGCAGCTGCCAAAATAACCGAGGCGGATGCCATTCATCCAGGGTATGGTTTTTTATCTGAAAATCCAGAATTTGCCCGCCGCGTTGTTGAAAGTGGCATCACCTACATCGGAGCGGATGCCAAAGTCATTTCCCTACTTGGCAATAAGGAAGCCGCCCGCAAGACAATGCATCAATATGGGATGCCAATCGTCAAAGGCAGCCCGAATGCGGTAACGAGTGTGGATGTTGCGGCTGCCCAAGCCAAATTAGTGGGCTATCCAGTCATGTTAAAAGCTAGTTCTGGTGGTGGCGGCAAGGGGATGCGCATTATTCCGACCGCCGCTGACTTTGCGGCTAACTTTAACATCGCTCAAGAAGAAGCAATCGAATCATTTAACGATGGGCATATGTACATTGAACAATACTTAAAACATCCCCGCCATGTTGAAGTGCAGATCATTGCCGATCAATTTGGGCACGTGGTTTCAATCGGCGAGCGTGACTGTACGATTCAATCCCACAATCAAAAGGTAATGGAAGAAGCGCCCGCCGTTGTCTTAAACCCAGCTGATCGTGAAAAGATGCTCTCAATCTGTGAGGCAGTGGTCGCCCCGCTGCATTACGTCGGGTTAGGCACGATCGAGTTCTTATACAACGGGCCAGGGCAATTCTACTTTATGGAGATGAACACGCGGATCCAAGTGGAACACCCGATCACCGAATTGACCAGTGGAATCGACTTGGTCCAAGCGCAGTTGATGGCATCCGCCGGTGCCGAGTTAGCAGAGCAACGGCCTGTTGAAAAGGGCTTTGCCCTGGAATGTCGGGTTACGGCCCGCTCTGCTGGGCAGATCACTGGCTTACACCTGCCAGGTGGCTATGGGGTGCGGGTTGATAGTGCACTGTATCAAGGATATAAGGTCCCGCCATATTACGATGCAATGATCGCCAAGATAATCGTCTATGGCAATCAGCGTTCCCAAGTCATAAAACAGATGCGGGCGGTCATTGATGAGACCGTGGTGGCTGGGATTGATACTAACTTGAATCTATTAGCGCAGATCTTAGCCGATGCAGACTTTGAAAATCTCAATACGGATGTGAATTGGCTAGATAACAAAATTACACTCGCTAATCAGGAGTAGGAGGCAACGCAGATGACAATTAACAACACAAAAATTGCATTAACCAAGTTAAGTCCCGTCGAATTACGGCATTTAATCCGAAGTGGTGAATATACTGGCCAGACTAGCGGGTTATGCACTGGATACACGCAGGCCAATTTAGTCATCTTACCGCGTGAACTCGCCTATGATTTCTTATTGTTCACGCAACGCAACCCGAGACCCTGTCCCGTTTTAGAGGTCAGTGACGTGGGGAGTAAAAAGTTAGTGGACTTTGCGACTGATATTGACTTAGCTAATGATTTTCCGAAGTATCGGATCTATCGGGATGGTCAATTAGCCGCCGAAACTACATCGGTAGCAGATATTTGGTCGGATGACTTCGTCAGCTTCATCATTGGTTGTAGCTTCTCATTTGAAGCCGAATTGATTGCTGCTGGGATCGAAGTGCGAAATATCAGCGAGCACGTCAACGTTCCAATGTTCAACACCAACATCCCGTTGAAACCAGCGGGGGCGTTTCACGGGCAGATGGTGGTCAGCATGCGGCCGATCAAAGATGAATTAGTGCCGATCGCCGTTCAAGTTACCGCTAATATGCCTAAGGTGCACGGGGCGCCGATTCAAATTGGCCATCCCGAAGAAATTGGCATCACAGACCTACAAAATCCGGATTATGGGGATGCAGTGACCATCAAGCCTGGGGAAACCCCCGTCTTTTGGCCATGTGGAGTGACACCACAAAATGCGATTATGCAGACCAAACCGCCGCTGGTGATTACGCACGCACCGGGGCATATGTTAGTGACCGATGTCATTAATTCAACATTAAAATATTAATAAGGGAAGTGTTAGTAATGGTTGCGATTGATTTGAACAGTGATTTAGGGGAAAGCTATGGTAGATACGATTTAGGAAATGACGCTGAAATCATCCCGTTGATCAGTGCATGTAACATTGCATGCGGGTTTCATGCGGGCGATCCCAACGTCATGCAACGCACCGTGCAATTAGCCGAGGCGGCAGGGATTGGAATCGGGGCGCATCCCGGTTTTCCTGATTTAAATGGCTTCGGACGGCGGTACATGCAAATGGACATGCAGGCGGTTACCAACATGGTGACCTACCAGGTAGCGGCGTTAGCTGGTTTTACGAAAACGCATCGCTTGCACCACGTGAAACCGCATGGCGCGCTTTATAACGCAGCCGGCAAAGACATCGAGCTAGCCCGCGCAATTTGTCAGGGCATCCAAGCCGTTGATCCCAATTTATTGGTATATGGCCTAGCCAACAGTCAATTAGTCACTGCAGCCAATGAATTAGGGTTACCAGTAGCCCAAGAAGTCTTTGCAGACCGAAACTACCAAGCCGATGGGAGCTTAGTGCCACGTTCTAAACCCAACGCCGTCTTGAGTGACCCCACCGCAATTGCGCATCGGACCGTTCAAATGATCAAAGAGCAATCCGTTACGGCCATTACCGGGGAAACCGTTGCATTAAAGGTGGATTCGATATGCGTGCATGGGGATAACCAAAAGGCATTGTCAATCGTACGGCAGTTAGTTACCCAGCTTAAAGCAGATTCGATCGACATTGCGACGGTTTAAGTAATCGAATAATTGATAGGGGGATGAATTAACATGGACAACAAAGCGAATCCAGTCACCAACAACCACAGTAAAAAAATGAGAAGTGTTGCGATGGGGGCCGCGTTCTTAATGGCAATGGCTGCCGTAGGCCCTGGTTTTTTAACTCAAACAGCGACTTTTACTGGGAAATTGGGTGCTAACTTTGCGTTTGCAATTGTAATTTGTATCGTCATGGATATAATCGTTCAATTGAACATTTGGCGAATCATCGTTGTTTCAGGCAAACGGGCGCAGGTGTTAGCCAACGAAGTCTTTCCAGGCTTAGGATACTTACTTTCAACATTAGTTGCGGTCGGCGGGCTGGTCTTTAATATCGGAAACGTCGGGGGTGCTGGCTTAGGGCTGAACGTTTTATTTGGGATTTCACCAGAAAACGGGGCCGTCATCGCAGCAGTAATTGCAATTTGTATTTTTATCGTTAAGAATGCATTGAAAGCAATGGATCGAACGGTTCAGCTCCTGGCAGTTATCAAGATCGGGATTTTGATCTATATTCTATTTGTAACTAAGATTCCATTCCAAGCAGCTGCTACCCATGCGTTTACGCCAACCCACGTTGACTTTTACTCAATCGTGACCATCGTCGGTGGGACCGTTGGTGGATACATTTCATTCTCAGGTGGCCACCGCCTCTTAGACGGGGGTGCCAAGGGTGTTAAAGATATCAAATACATTAATGAAGGGGCATTGACAGGGATTACATTAGCTTCAATCATTAGAATCATGCTCTTCTTAGCTGGACTAGCCGTCGTCGTAGAAGGCTTTAAACTAGACCCAGCCAACCCCGCAGCTTCTATTTTTCTACATGCAGCGGGGAACTTTGGTTATAAATTCTTCGGGTTGTTATTGTTTGCTTCAGGGATGTCTTCTATTCTAGGATCAACCTTTACATCAACATCATTTCTGGACTATGCAGTTAGTGAAAAATCAACGGCACTGTTTAAGAAATACCGTAATGCCATTATCATTAGTTTCATCGTATTTTCGACGATCATTTTCTACTTTATCGGAAATCCCGCTAAGGTACTCGTGTTCGTAGGAGCATTAAACGGCTTCGTGCTGCCAATTGCATTAAGCATCTTATTAATTGCAGTTCGCAGAAGTAAAATCATGGGAAACACATATCATCATCCAGTATGGCTGACAATTACCGGATGGCTCGTCGTTATTTTTATGGCATATGCCAGTGTCGATACATTATTAGAACTATTCTAAGAGACTAAAAAGATCGCCTTAAGCTGATTGTGAATGCTTAAGACGATCTTTTTTATTTATTATTAAGTGCAACTATTTTCAGTTAGAAAATTAAAGCGCCCAGTTAATTTTAAATAGCTGGACGTAATAATCTAGATTAATTGATATATCTTCTCTTTGAATTAAATATATCACATAAATTTATATTTTCAATCAAAATGATTGAATTTAATAATTACTGCATTTGTTGTTGATATTTCAATTTTAGATATAACTTCAGATAATATATATTATGTAAAGTAATATAAATTAATTGAAATTGTAAATCCCTATTCATTCGGTAATTAAAAATCCAGCAACCAAATTTGATTGCTGGATAACTAAATTATTTTCTAAATCGATTGCCTAAAGAAATAATGGTTTTGTTTTTAGATATTAAATACATAATGATAACTTGAATTACGACTGTGAAAATTTCCTTAATGAACCTGGAAATAAAAATCACTTCAAACGGAACGTGATTCAAGATTACCACCCACAACGTATTTAAAAGCAAGTTGACTAAAAATACTACAATTAATTGTGATATAATAATCGATTTTAACGTTGGTTTTCGGTTAAAGAAAAACAATCCGAAAATAACCCCAGTTAAAATTGCTGATAGCGTGAACCCTGGAAAGTATATTTGTCCAGAAGTTATCGTTAAAAAGATATCAGCAAATCCACCGATGGTCCCTGCCCAAAACGGACCGAACCACAGTGCAATTAAGAAAGTAGCAATGAACGCAAAACTAAATTGGATCTTATTGGGAACCAAATAGAACGTAAATAAACTACTTCCTAAAATTAACCTAATCGCAGTTAGTAATCCTAAAATCGCAATTCCACTTGCGCTAGGTTTGGCAAAAATTTTCTTTTGTGTATGCAAAAGAGACATCTCCTAAATAGAGCTGCCACTATAATTGTGGCGAATGCGGGACTAATATCGCAAACGCATCGTTTTTCGTCCAAAGTTCACATTCCGTTCCAATGGCACTTGACGCATTAATCCCTACTCCGAAATATTTTATAATAATTTTAAAATTATTATAATATCTTTTATTTTACACGCAACCATAAAGATAATCAAACCCATCTGTTACTTATCAAAGTCGCGCATCCAAGCCAACGCTAGTGATTTATTACCTAGATGGGCGCCAACCACAGGGCCAAAATAGCTTTGGGTTACAGATAGATTAGGATACATCGTTTTAATTTTATCTGTCCATGCTTGACCATCTTCTGGATCGTTTCCATTGATTATAATTACCCGAATCGGATAGTTTAATTGGTTAGTTCGAGTTGCAAAAATTTCTTCAGCACGTTTTAAAGCACGCTTACGTGTACGGACTTTATCAAATGCAACAATTTTATTACTTTCATCATCGAACGTTAATAACGGCTTTATATGAAGCAAACTACCAACCATCCCCGCGGCATTTGACAATCTACCGCCCTTGACTAAGTTCTTTAAATCATCAACGACAAAGATTTCATCAATCGTTGCCCTTAAGGCATCTAATTCACTAATGATTGTTTCTAATGATTTACCAGCTGAAACCATTTCAGATGCTGCAATTGCTAGATATCCCATTAATTTAACTGTAATTTTGGAATCATATGGAATAACTTTAATATTACTAATCGTAGGAGCAATTGCCATTAACTGGTTATAAAGTCCTGAAATGGTGCTTGATAAGTGAATACTAATAACAGCGTCATACCCTTCTTGAGCTAGTTGATCATATAGTTCGATAATCCGCCCGGTCGCTGGTTGAGCCGTACTGGGAAACTCTTTTGCTGTTTTTAATTTATGATAAAATTCTGGAGTGTCGATATCAACACCTTCATCATATGTTTTACCATCAATAATCACTGAGATTGGTAAAATATGAATATTATATTTAGCAAGCTCATCCTTAGATAAATAAGCAGTACTATCAGTTACAATTGCAATTTTCATGTATTCATCAATCCTTTAATTTTTTGCACTTACGCTTCCATTATAACATTAATGGCTTTTTTGTTATAATACAGTTATAAAATCATACTGAAAGTAAGTGATCAAAAGTGTCATTTGACGGAAGTTTTACCCACTCGATGGTAAAAGAGCTCAATGATAACCTCAAAGGGGGGCGAATTGCTAAAATCAATCAACCCTATCCAAATGAAATCATTATTACAATTCGTTCGAATCGAAAAACATATCCCCTTTTACTATCAGCGAACCCTAGCTATGCGCGTGCCCAAGTAACGAATATTCCATATGTAAATCCCCCAGTCCCCACTAACTTTAATATGACGCTTAGGAAGTATCTAAGTGGAAGTGTGCTAACCGAGATTACTCAATTACAAAATGATCGAGTAATGCAATTACACTTTACGGTTAGGAATGAAATCGGTGACCTTAAATCAATGGTCTTGATCATTGAAATTATGGCTAGGCACAGTAACGTTATCTTAGTTGACGGCTCTGATCGGCGAATTATCGATGCAATTAAACGAATCGGCCCTGACAAGAGTCGCTATCGGACGATTTTACCAGGGACAGAATACATTAATCCCCCTAAGCAAGACCGCTTAGACCCATTTCAATTTAATGATGAATCAATGTTAAAACAATTAGTTAATGATTTTCCGAACCAAGATGTTTTAGCCAGTGAATTACAAAAAACATTTCAAGGATTGGGCAAGGATACAGCCAATCAATTAGCGCGTTTTTTACATCAACCAGGCGAATTAGGCGCACACTTTACCCAATTTTTCGATCAGTTCAATTCCCCCACCGCAACCATGATCGAAAAAGCCAAACCAGATTTTTTACCATTCATTCCAATTGGTGTTGATTCACCAACCAAACAATATGACTCGTTAAGCACCCTTTTGGATGATTATTATCAGACCAAAGCACAAAAAGATCGGGTGCGAGAACAAGGTGGGGTCTTGATCAAGGTAACTAGAAATGAACTGAAAAAGAATCGAACTAAGTTGAAAAAGTTACGTAAGACCATTGATGAAACCAAGTTTGCTGATGATTATCGAATTAAGGGTGAGATTCTTACTACTTACTTGAATCAAGTTCACCACGGAGCCAAAATGATCGAGCTGCCTAACTTTTATGATAATAATCAACCATTAAAAATTAAACTAGCTCCTGATAAAACCCCTTCACAAAATGCCCAGTGGTATTTTAAACAATATCAAAAAAAGAAAAATGCGATTCAATTCGTTAATCATCAAATTGAATTGACCAATGGTGAGATTGATTACCTTGAGAGCATTGTCTCTCAGATCGAATTAGCAGAACCTAGTAATTTAGTCGACATTAAAGCCGAATTACAACAAGGTGGTTATTTACGTGATCATGAACATCAAAACAAGAAAAAACAATTAAAACGTCAAATTAGCCAACCTGAACAGTTTAAAGCTAGTGATGGTACAACGATCTTAGTTGGAAAAAATAACCTACAAAACGATAAATTGACCACTAAAACAGCTGATAAACGTGATACTTGGTTGCATACTCAAAAAATTCATGGCTCCCATGTGATCGTGCGTTCTTTTGCCCCTAGTGATCAGACACTTTTTGAAGCGGCCATGTTAGCTGCTTATTATTCTAAGGGCCGTGATTCTGCGAACGTCCCCGTCGATTACGTTCAAGTTCGCCATGTTAAAAAGCCTAGTGGTGCAAAGCCAGGGTTTGTCATTTATGAAGGCCAAAATACACTTTACGTTACCCCTAACCAAAAGATCGTTGAAGAACTTAGGGCTAATAATCATCAATAAAAAAAGAGCAGTTTTGACTGCTCTTTTTATTTGGCATCAGGATCAAAGCTAATCTTAGCCCCCACTTCTTGATTGGTCGAGCCCACTGCTTGATCGATCTTAAGATCAATGAATGGAAACGTTGGATTCATTTCAGCAAACGGTAAAAATGATAGTTCCCTAAAGGTTTTATCCAAATCGTCTGAAGTTAAGTTATCAGTATATAATTTTATTAGCATTTTAATCCAGTTAACGTTGGAAATACGATTTAAGAATATCGTTTCAATAATTCTGATCGGTCTAATCCCAACGACTTTAAAAAGCCCCTGGTCGGCCAACACTAAGATCTGAACGAGGCCCTTCCAATAGGAATTACTAATTAGCTCCCGTGCATCCCCAATCAAAGGTTCTAACTCATCGATAGTAATGTCATAGGGGAATGCTAAGTGAGAAATATCTTTTAATTCGTGGTTCTTACCAGAAGCTAATTTGACCGTATTAATAAAGCGACTTTCTTCCTTCGTTACAAAGAAATTCATAGCAAAGCTCGTTTTTTGCGGAAGGGTCACCCCAGTTTCTTGATCAGGCGGTAACACCACAACGTTTAAATTCGGGTATTGTTTGAGTTGGCGAACTAAGTAATGCCGATTTCCTGGCACTACGACGATTTTAGGTTTCTCGATTTCTGCGATGTTCAAGATTGCACCGATTTGAATCGGTTCAATGTATTGCTTATCACTCAACTGTGGACTGAGTGAGACCGAGTTCGGGTTATTGTTCATAACGATCGTTTTATATCCCAATCGATGCATTTGAATCAATACTTCCGAAGTATAGTAATCGGCTGCTGAATTAGGACCCAGCCGATTTCCACCGCGCCCAATTACTAATGCTGAACGATCTGATAATTGGTGTGATTCGTTCTCGCGCTCAAAACTACTGTAAAAAGAATAAATCGATGGGGTTTCTTCCCCTGCTGATGGTTCGATCATCTTATAGGTTGGCAGACTATTATTGATCTTACCGAGGTATCTGACCTTATCTAAATCTGTTTGCCAAGCAGCGGCTAGCATCCCATCCCCGAACCCGCTGCGATGGGCGATGTGCATTGCATGCTCGGTTAACGGCTCGTTAACAACTAGGTTTTCGACCGCCAATAGCTTTTTGAAACGCTTAAAATAGAAGGGATCGATCTTGGTCAGTTCTGATAAATCTTCGACCGGGTAGTTCCGCCTTAAGGCCTCGATCAAAACTAAGATCCGACTTGCTTTGGGATGAATCAGCTGGCTGATCATTTCATCGTCACTTAACTCTTCCATATTGGGGAGTGCATCTCTAGGATTGAACTGTGAACTACGCATGGCCTTTAAAATCGCCTCTTCTACAGTTCGCCCGATTCCCACCGCTGAACCGATCGATTTCATTGATTGATCCAAGTGCTGATCAACGTTTTTCAGACTATCATAGGGCCAAAGTGGAATTCGAATTAAAATCCGATCCATTACTGGCTCCATGAACGTGGTCAATTTTGCATATTCATGTGGAAGGTGAATGTCTGCAAAGCCATTCCCTAGCATTAACTGTGCTGACACGTAATTTAAGGGATACCCAGTTGCAAGGGTGGCTAAAGCAAAGCCCCGATTGTAGTTCGGGCTGACCTTAGTAACAAAGTAATTATCATTATCAGGGTTCAGTGCAAAACTAACCTCACAGCTACCAATGATTTCTAGTTGTTCTAACACCTTAAGCGTTGCTTCACGCATCCGTTGATAAACAGAGTCGGTAATCGTTTGGATCGGTGAAACTGCGATTGAGTCTCCTGAATGGATTCCAATGGCATCGATATCCTCGACTCCGTTAATAATTAATTTAGTTCCGTTGGGATCACGGATGCCGACGATACTTAGTTCTTTATATCCTACAATGCTCTTTTCGATCACACACCGATTCAACGTCGAATCCGTGAATGACTCGGTCAATGCAATATCAAGGTCATCAAAGTTAGTACAAATCGTTCGGCGACTATTGATCGAAGAAAGGACTGGTTTAATAATGATGGGGAACCCCACTTGACGAACGAGATCAAAGGCTTCGGTATTCGAATGGACGATCGTAGATGAAATGATCGGTTCATTGATCTCCTTCATTAACTGACTGAATCTTAATGGGTTACCGATCAATTTCAGTGCCTGCTTAGAAAGGCCTAATAGTTGCACCGAATACTTGGCCAGTAATTTCATTTCAATCAATTTTTGACAGATTTTGATGGCGTTCGAACCCCCCAATGTTGGCAAAATTGCATCGGGATGTTCATTGCGAATGATACTGACCACGTTATCGATGTCCACCGTTTCAATAAAAGCACTGGCTGGTTGAATCTCAGTCGTCGCGATCGAATAAGGATTATTATCGATAACGATACTCTTGACGCCGACCCGTTTGAAACTAATGATGGTCTGAAAAACAGCAGCATCTAACTCGTTTTCTTGACCAATTTTGGATGGCCCCCCACCAATAATTAAAACCTTATGAATATCTTGATTGATCAACTTGTGATCACCTCCTTTGTGAACCGATGTTTTCTAGAAATTCATCGAAGATATCCGAAGCAATCGTGGGGCCAGGTTCACCATCTGGTGAAAATTGAACTGACAATGCAGGATAATCACGATGTCTAAGTCCCTGGACGGTCCCGTTATAAAGATCAATATACGTCGTGATTAAAATATCCTTGTTGATTGATTTATAGTCAACAGCATATCCCTGGGCCTGAGAAACGTAAATCACTTGATTGGTTATGATCTTTCGAACGGGATGGTTACTACCATGATGCTCATTGGCTAGTTTGTAGACCTTTGCGTGATTAGCCAATGCAAATAACTCGTGGCCGAGCCCGATTGCTAGCAATGGGAATTGGCTTTGTAATTCGCGAATCATTTGTAAAGTTGACTGGGGTAAATCAGCCGGATTACCAGGCCCCGTGGAAATAACGATCCCATCTGGATCTAAACTTAAGATCATTTCAATCAACGTGTTCCAAGGGACTACCACCACATTACATTTTCGTTCATCAAGGCGTCTTAAAATCCCCTGTTTTAGTCCAAAATCGATCACAATGATATTGAAACCATTGCCTGGATTCGGATACGGTTTAGGGGTCGCAACTTGTGAGACCTGCTGATTAGTCAATACGGTCGCATTTAGCTGGTCAAAAGCATGTTCATCATCAACATCAACAATGCTTGCCTTCATCGTTCCCTGCTTAGTGATGTGATGGGCTAATTCACGGGTATCGATTCCAGAAATCCCTGGAATTTCATGTTGTTTTAAAAACGTATCCAATGATTGCTTGTGTTGGTGATTATTAGTGGTATCAGAATACTCACGGGTAATGACCCCCTTGATACTAGTAATGATCGATTCATAACTCTTATGATTAATTCCTACGTTACCAATTGTCGGTTGGGTGAACACGATGATTTGATTATGATAAATTGGATTAGTAATGGATTCTTGATAGCCCATCATATTTGAATTAATAATGATTTCTCCAGTCGTGGTGGCAAGAGCTCCGAACGCTTCGCCAGGATACGATGAGCCATCCTCTAGGATTAAATAGCGTTTTGTCATTTTACTGCTCCCATCCAATTGCAGGATTACTTATTAACGATTTCAACAGCATCGCGTTTATCGATTTCTTGGACTGACACTTGAATTTTTTCGTTTTGAGCACTAGGGATGTTCTTTCCCACGAAATCAGCTCTGATTGGTAATTCACGATGTCCACGATCAACTAATACTGCTAATCGAATGCTGTTTGGTCGACCAAGTTCTGAGATGGCACTTAATGCTGCTTTGATCGTCCGTCCAGTGTACAAAACGTCATCCACTAAGATCACGTTCTTGCCTTCAACTGAAACGCGTTCATCACTTGCAACAACGGTTGGGGTTTCTTTAGCACTATCATGTTCAATATCATCCCGATACTTAGTAATATCCAATGCGCCAACTGGAACCTCCACATTTTCTAGCTTTTGGAGTCGATTGGCAATTCTCTTCGCGAGATAAATCCCCCGTGTCTTGATCCCTACGATCACGAGGTCTTTGATGCCCTTATTTTTTTCAATGATTTCATATGTGATTCTGGTCAAGGCACGTTGCATTGCCATCTTATCGATAATTACTTTTGCCATTATATTTTCCTTCCTTTAATAAAAAAGGCTGCTAATTCGATCACTCGAACAGCAACCATTTTTTCAGTGGTTATATACTATCAGAATATTTTAATTTCATCAGTTTGTCAATGCTAAGGCTGCTGATGACGCAATTGCTTAAGGGTTTTTTCAAAAATCGGTGGAATCGGGGATGAAAATGATAACTGTTGACCGCTTCTCGGATGTTTAAAACCTAGCACTTGGGCATGTAAGAATTGCCCATGCCCCTTAATCGTTTTACGGGGGCCATAGAGGGGATCGCCAACTAGTGGATGGCCAATCGACTTCATATGGACTCTAATTTGATGCGTTCGACCAGTCTCCAATTGACATTCGACTAACGTATAATTAGCGAATCGTTCTAAAACATGGTAATGCGTAATAGCATGCCTACCATTTGGGACAATCGCCTGTTTTTTACGATCCTTTTTATCACGTCCGATCGGCGCATCGATCGTTCCGTTATCATCCTTGATCACCCCATGAACCAACGCAACATACTTACGAAGATTTGTCTTATTCTTTAGTTGCTTTGATAATGATTCATGCGCCATATTATTCTTGGCCACCATGAGCAATCCAGATGTGTCCTTATCGATGCGATGAACGATTCCAGGCCTCAATGTCCCATTGATGTTAGAAAGTGGCGTATGATACAAAAGTGCATTTACCAACGTATGGTCAGGATGGCCTGGAGCGGGATGCACGACCATCCCCTGTGGTTTGTTAATGACGATTACATCCTCATCTTCGTAAACGATGTCTAATGGAATTGGTTCGGCAGCTAAAGCCAACTTCTTGGGTTCTGGAATCATAATAGTGATTTGATCGCCCGCTTTGACCTCATACTTGGGCTTAACTGGCTGTTGATTTACCATAATATTTTGTGATTGGATCAAGTCTTTAGCTCGTGAACGGCTGAGCTCAGGAGCTAGTTCCGAGCAGACCTTATCAATGCGTCCCGATTGATTAGTAATTTTAAATGATTCCATTATTGTTTAGCACGATCTTTCTGCTCACTCTTCCATAACATCAATAACAATAAAATGACCCCAATTGTTAAACATGCATCAGCAAAGTTAAATACGAAATTCAAGAATGGTAAATTCAATTCAACTTGAAACATATCAACTACATAGCCGTGAATCAATCGGTCGATGAAGTTACCGATCGTTCCAGCTAATAGGAACGTGATCGTTAACGCATAACCAAATTTTCGATGCAGCTTGAATAGATAATAAAACATCACCAATCCAGCAATGATGGAAATGATAATAAAAAAGTTCATTTTCCCCTGTAACATGCTCCATGCAGCACCGTGATTATGGAGATTAGTCAATGCGATGACCCCTGGAATCAATTGATCACTTTGGCCTTGAGCCATTGAAATCGATACCCAGGCTTTGATCCCCTGGTCAGCACCAATTAGGATCACCAAGAGCCCAAAAATATATATAAAAGGCATTCATAACTTCCTTTCGTTCTAGAATAATCCGGTAATTTCACCGTTTTCCTTGATATCCATATCCAATGCAGCGGGATGACTAGGTAAACCAGGCATGGTCAAAACATTCCCAGTTAGCGCTACAATAAACCCAGCCCCTAATTTAACTTGGAATTCACGGATATGAATTTTAAATCCAGTGGGTGCTCCATGAACCGATGCGTCATCAGTAAGTGAATATTGTGTCTTGGCCATACATACGGGGAGTTTGTCCCAGCCATTTTTTACGATTTGCTTGAGTTGTTTTTGGGCCTTACTGGAAATTTCGATCCCACTACCTCCGTAAATTTCGGTCACGATTTTGTTGATTTTAGTTTCAATTGGATCTTCAACGGAATAAAGCGGATTAAATGGCTTTTCTTGATCAGCAGCAGTGACAACTAGCTTTGCTAGATCAACAGCTCCCTTGCCACCCTGGGCCCATTCGTAACAAGTAACGCTTGGAACGGCAAAGTTATCATCAACGTATTTCTTTAATTGGTTAATTTCAGCTTCAGTATCACTGGCAAAGTCATTGATTGCAACGATGACTTGCTTACCATACCGACTCATTGCCGAAATATGGCGTCCTAAATTGGCTGAACCTTTCGCTAATGCATCCAAGTCTTCAGTTTCTAGGTTATCCTTATCAGCGCCACCATTCAGCTTCAATGCCCGAATTGTTGCAACGAGCACTACGACATCTGGAGTCTTGCCTAACCGTGGTGAAACGATATCCATAAACTTTTCGCCCCCTAGGTCAGAACCAAATCCTGATTCAGTGACGGTATAATCAGCAGTATTGAGTCCTGCCTGGGTTGCAATGATACTGTTACATCCATGTGCGATGTTTGCGAATGGCCCCCCATGGATGTAGGCAGGGGTGTGTTCAATCGTTTGGACTAGGTTAGGTTTAATCGCATCCTTTAACAATAAGGTTAATGCCCCTTGAACCTTTAGATCCCGAACGTAAACGGGCTTACGGTCATAAGTATAACCAATTAAAATATTACTAATGCGTTCCTTTAAATCCTTAAGATTGCGACTAAGGCATAAAATGGCCATTAATTCACTAGCAACGGTGATATCAAAACCATCTTCCCTAGGAACCCCAGATGTTCTACCGCCAAGGCCAATAACCGTGTGTCTTAGTTCACGGTCATTTATATCTAAAACCCGTTTCCAAGTGATTTGGCGTGGATCAATATTTAATTGATTACCGTGATGAATGTGATTGTCGATTAATGCAGAAAGGGTATCATGAGCCTCAGTAAGGGCGTGAAAATCACCTGTAAAATGAAGGTTGATATCTTCCATTGGAATAACCTGTGAGTACCCCCCACCAGTAGCACCACCCTTCATGCCCATTACGGGACCTAATGATGGTTCTCTTAGTGCGAGCGCAGTTTTATAGTTCAATTCACTCAAAGCATCGCCTAGTCCGACTGCCATGGTCGTTTTACCCTCACCAGCAGCGGTTGGGTTAATCGATGTAACTAGGACTAACTTACCCTTGGTAGCCTGATTAGCTACTGGTAACGTGATTTTGGCTTTATAATGCCCATAAGGCTCGATTTGTTGTTCAGTTAAGCCTAGTTGACCAGCAATTTTGCTAATTGGTAATAATTTACTATCTTGAGAAATTTCAATGTCTGTTTTCAAAATTTTCCACCCCACTTATTTATATGCGTTTATTATACCATTGATTTCAATCACAGAATTAGCTGGTAACATAAAAATACAGTGTCTTTTGTTATAATCAAAGGTAAGTGTAAACTTATTAATTTTCAAATTTTCAATATTTTGCATATCAATATCCAACCAATTAGGATTCATAACGTGGCCAACCTTAAAGTGATGGTCTTCAATTGTAATTTTACGGAAAAGAATTTGAAATGCGCTAATTAGAACAAATAAAACAAAAAAGAAGAGTGTAATCCATGAAAATTGGGTTACTTCGAGCCAAAAAATAATTCCTAATATCAACAAAACGAATGTCCAACTCCAACAAATCGTTGAAGTTAATGGATTGGGTTGGTAAAAAAATGTTCTTTTAGTCGTTGTCATTAAAATTAGATCCCTTCGAATGGAGTGTAAAAAAATGTACAAGCTATATACTGATGCAGCAACATTGAACCATGGCGATATTAATCACGATAAAAGTGCTGGTGGGATTTTGATTTTGAACGCTGGTCAACAATTGCAGTTAAAGGTCCCCCTTACAGATGCTCATGATAATCATACCGCCGAATTTGAAACCTGTATTGTTGGATTTAAAAAATTAATTGAATATATTCCTAATAATTTGCTAAACCAGACCATCGTTTTTTACTACACCGATAGTAAGATCTTAGCAGATAGTTTAACCAAAAAGTATGCTAAACACTATCAACCATTAGTTGATGAGATTTTAAAATTACAATCGCATTTTCAATTAGTCATGAATCAATGGATTCCGGAAGCGGAAAACATGGGAGCTCATGAGTTAGCCCAACAAGCACTTCATCATTACTTCAAATAGGTTTCAATCGGTTTTGTAAATGCTGACCAGTCGGGATGTTGAGGAGCAATGATTTCTTTCGCCAATAACTTTGCGATCATTGGTCCCGTTGTTAATCCAGATGATCCAAGGCCACCACCAATTAAACAGTTATCTACATTAGGTAGGTATCCAAAATAAGGCGCAAAATCGTCTGTATAAGCCCTTGTGCCGACTTTTACATAGTCAATATTGTCCTTATTAATATCTGGAATCAAGCGCTTTGCACTTGCTAAAAGATCACTGATCACTTCTGGACTAGGTGATAAGTCAAATCCCATGTCATTTTCATGGGTCGCACCGATGATGACTTCACTTTGATTTAATGGGATAAAGTCTCGCTCCCCCTCTGGCATTAAAACTGGCATATTATTCAATTCTACTGGATTATTTAAATGAATTTGAATTAATTGCCCTTTTTGGGGGCGTACCATTAAATTTAATCCGATTGTTGCTAGTGTTTCTTTCATCCAAGCGCCCGTACAGAGAATGATTTGATCGAAATTGGTTCCTTTTATTAATTTTATTTTTTTGTTTTCTTTTGTTAAAGTAACTTTTTGCTTTTTACTAGTAAGGTTGCGCATTTGTGCAATCCTTAAAAGATGCTCAGTGTATCTTTGCCCATCAATACGGGCCCCGCCACTGACGAATAACCCAGGGAGTTGATTATCAACCGAGGGAATCAATTGACAAACTTCATCAGCCTTAAGTTTGCGCAACTGCCCCATTAACGGAGCCTCTAAACGTCTGGTTTTGGCCAATGCCAAGAGCTCATCGATTCGTTGCTCTGTATTTCTAGTAATGATCGTCCCGCTTTGCTGGTAAGTGGCTTTATCCATCTGTGTGGTCGTTGCTAATTGATTGACCACCTCAGCCCCCATCCTTGCTAAACGATACCACTTTTGGTTGCGCCGTTTTGATAGCCATGGTGAAATGATCCCAGCAGCCGCTTTGGTGGCCTGCCCAATTCCATCATCAAATAAGGTGACCTCTAAATCCTTCCAATTCGGCGCTGTTGCTAAGTAATATGCAATAGTACTACCAACGATTCCACCACCGATGATTGCAATTTTGCGTTTAGTCATTTTGATGGTTCTTTCTAAAATCAGGATGGCCCCAGTATTGGAAATAATCGGTCCTAATCGAACCGTTGTATAGTTTCCGTTTCTTAGTTGCTTTTTCACCATAGTGTTGTTCGAATTCCAAATCACTGGTTAAAAAGTATTTTGACCAGGTCTGCATCGGCTTAAATACCTGTCCCATTTGATGATAAAGCCGAATAATGCTTTCCTTATCACTCATCCGTTCCCCATATGGTGGGTTGGCTACGATAACCCCATTCATTAAGTCCGTTTTAAAGTCTTGTACGGCCAATTGCTTCGTTTGAATGTCGTACAATAATCCAGCTTCTTGAGCGTTACGCTTAGTAGCTTCGACCATGTTCCCATCAATATCGGAAGCAAAGATCTGTAGCTCAGTATCATAATCAGCATGTGAATCAGCTTCATCGCGCACCTGCTGTGATAGATTGTTTGGGACCCAGTCCCATTCTTCGCATTGAAAATCACGGTTAAAGCCAGGAGCAATGTTTCGAGCAATCAGGGCCGCTTCAATCGGTAATGTTCCAGATCCACACATCGGATCCCAAAACGGCATGTCTGGCTTCCAGTTCGTCAACATAATCAATGCTGCCGCCATGTTTTCCTTTAATGGTGCAATTCCCTTTTCGACACGATAACCCCGTTTGAACAAACTAGAGCCAGTCGTATCCAGTGTCAACATGACCTTATCCTTATTGATCACTACTTCCAATGGAAACTTTGCCCCAGTTTCTGGAAACCGAGTTCGCCGATGATAAACAGCACTCATTTTACTAACCACTGCTTTTTTAGCAATTGCTTGGGCATCCGGAACGCTATGCAGTTTAGAGTTTTTGGAGCGCCCTTCCATTGGAAATTCAGCATCCATCGGAAGTAGCGTCCCCCAATCAAGTGCCTTAGTTTTTTCAAATAACTCATCAAAAGTAACCGCTTTAAATTCACCGACCACAATTTTGATTCGATCGGCAGTCCTTAGCCAAACATTCGTGGTTAAAATATCCTTGATCGTTCCTTGAAAGCGCACCCGACCGTTCTCTACCTGTGTTTCATAACCTAAATCACGTAGTTCTTTGCCAACCAATGCTTCGATTCCAGCAGCACAAGTGGCGATTAAATTAAATTTTTGCATGTTATTGCTCCTTTAAAAAATATAAAAAAGGGGTGAGAGTTAAACTCTCACCCCTTCCTGAAGGTGTAAATCCCTGTAAGCCATGTTTTGTGCTCAATTAAAATTTCAGGAAAAAATTAATTGAGTAGTAATCATCTATCTGAGAAATAAAATTTCTCCCCCATGCTTGGTTCAATTTCCGTACATGAAGCTCCCCTACCGTAGTTTGGGTTTCCCGCTCGAGGGGTTTACCGCGTTCCACCAATTGGATTTCTCCAATTGTTTCGTCACTGTGGCACTTTACAGAGTATTAAAGCATAGCCGAAGCCTTAGCTCGTTTCTCCGCCATAATTACCGAATGGTAATTCCTCGGCTTATTTTTTCGCCGAGCACGAACACTACAGACATCGCAGTCTGTGCGAGAGTGGACTTTCCTCAGCTGATACGAACCAGCCGCGATTACTCAGGATTTACACCAGGTTATAAATTAGAAACGATGGGAGTCAGTTGAACCATTACCCATTTGCGTACCAAAAACCCGTCTTTCCAGATTGGATACTCGTTTTAAAATATCGATCGTCGTCGCATTGTTCATAGCAGGCGCTGGATTTGGTTGTTGGTTTTGGAAACCATCGTTAAAACTATCATTACTAGCTGATCTATTATTTGTAGTGGTATCTTGACCCATCGCAAGCTGACGATTAAGCTCGTCAACTTGGCTCTTTAAACGGTCATTTTCATCCCGCAGTTGTTGATTCATCTTATCAAATGAATTGTAATCCTTGATTACATCATCTAAGAAGCCATCAACATCATTAGGGTCGTACCCACGCATCTTTTGTCTAAATTCCTTATTCAAAATCTGCTTAGGAGTAAAATGAATTTGTTCCATCGTTTATTACACCTCACGAATTTCTCAAGCACGAATAACATTATACCAAAAAAATAAATTATTGAAAACTATTATTTTGATTTTCTTGATATTCATTAGCGGCTTCTTGTAAATCATCAAAATCGATCATTCTTAACTGATAGTCATTAAAACCCATGTAGTTATGAATCGCTTGATAATCATATTGCGCTTTGCCTTGTTTATCTACATCATAAATCATAACCGCCCCATCTGTATGCTTTAACATAAATTCTTGATAATTTCTTAATTGTTGTGGAGATTGGTAGGGCAGATTGCTAACACTTGCAGTAAAATCAACCTTTGACTTTAAAGCATTCAGTTTAATTTGATTTTGTTCGTTCCATTTATTACCGAAATCGGCAAACGGCAGCATCATTGCAACTTGAAATTCATCGGGATAATCCTTTTTTAAATCGTTAGCAACCTCAATTTCCCATTGTTCAATGCCCATTTGTCCGCCTGTAATAATCCAATTATATCCCGATTCAATTGCTTGAATGGTTATATCATGCAAAACTGATTTTAAGACCGCTAACTTCGGGTCTCGATCATTAAAGACCCCCAATTCATAGCTTCGATAACCAGTTAACCAAAGTCGTTTCAAGAAACCACTCCTTCTAAAAAAAATTTAAAAAAACCGCGATAATTGGTATAATTAAAAAAGTAAGTTATTATTTATATTTTAACACATTTAATTTGTTAAAATAAAAGATTGAAAGGTGGTTATATGTCCATTAACTATCCGGGCGGGACTTCCCCCCATAGCTCCCAACCACAAATTAACCACCCACTTAGCACGGTTAATTACGGTGATCGTGGAATGACCCTTGAAGATGAGTTAAATAAGAGTAACCAATATTATCTTGCTAATGATATTGCAGTAATTCACAAAAAGCCGACCCCCATTCAAGTGGTCAAAGTTGATTATCAAAAGCGGACTGCCGCGGTAATCAAGGAAGCTTATTTTAGCAAAGCTTCTACTACTGACTACAACGGTATCTATAAGGGGCGCTATATTGACTTTGATGCCAAGGAAACCAGAAATCAAAATGCATTTCCATTACGTAATTTCCACGAACACCAAGTTGAACACATGCGTAAATGCACCCAACTTGGTGGTATTTGTTTTGCAATTATTAAATTCGTAAAAACAGACGAAATCTTTTTATTCAAGGCGACTGATTTATTTAAATTTTGGGACGCTCAATTTACAGGGGGGCGTAAATCCATTCCAAAATTGACAATTCAAGAACTTGGGTACAATATTAAATATCGACTACAACCACTAATTCCCTACCTAGCGGCTGTTGATCAGATAATTGGTTAAATGAAGGAGTTTTTTTGCATGTCAGATAATAATCAAGAATCCCGAGTGAATCGGAATCGATCTAAGTATCGAAATGGCAATCGCCATATTTTAAGAAAAATCATCCTTAGTCTGGTTGCATTTTTTGTTGTAATCATTACGCTAGGGTTCGGATTATTCTTCTACTACGCCTCGAGTGCCCCTCAAATTACCTATAATGCCCTTTCAAGTGATAATTCCACTAAAATTTACGATTCAACGGGGAAGGTCATTTCCAGATTAGGGGCACAAAATCGTGAATACGTTAAGTCACAAAACATTCCGACCCAACTAAAAGAAGCCGTTGTCTCTATCGAAGACCGCCGCTTTTATAAAGAAGGCGGTGTCGATCCCCTCAGAATCCTAGGGGCTGCATTCGGTAACCTAACTGATTCATCGCTAGGCCTCCAGGGTGGTAGTACGTTAACCCAACAGCTAGTTAAATTATCAGTATTCTCAACTGCAGCATCTGATCAGACCTTAAAACGAAAGGCCCAAGAAGCATACCTAGCAATTAAGGTCAATCGTCAATACTCAAAGGATCAAATTCTAGAGTTCTACATCAACAAAGTTTACATGGGGAATAATGTTTACGGAATGCAAACAGCTGCTGAATACTACTACGGTAAAAAACTCAGCAAGTTGACCCTTCCTGAATATGCCTTGTTAGCTGGGATGCCTCAATCACCTACTAATTACAATCCATACGTATATCCAAAATATGCGAAGGAAAGAAGAGACCAAGTCTTACAGGCCATGGTCCGTAATAAAGAAATTTCACAATCTGATGCTGATAAGGCTAAGGCCGTTAGTGTCAAACATGGGCTTGCTAAGACCCACCATAATACTGATGTCACATCGGTTAATGAAAAATACATTGACGCATATCTAAAGCAGACCCTTCAAGAACTCAAAGCCAAGGGTTACAATACTAATTCAGGATTAAAGATTTATACCAACCTTAATTTAGATAACCAAAAGTACCTTTATAACTTGGCAAATAATAATCAATCAATTGCATTTCCTAATAATCAATTTCAAGTTGGGGCAACAATGATGGACTCCAACAATGGAAAAGTGGTTGCAATGCTTGGTAACCGTAAAACTAAGATTTCATTCGGTCTTAATCGAGCAGTGCAAACTGATCGATCAAGTGGTTCTACAATGAAGCCATTAATGGATTATGGACCAGCAATCGAATACCTGCACTTCCCAACCTATCAGACCGTCCAAGATACTCCATTCACTTATCCTGGGACCACAACTAAGTTAATGGACTTCGATGACCGCTATGAAGGTGATATCTCAATGCGGCGTGCGTTAGTTGAATCCAGAAATATTCCTGCGATCAGGACCTTACAAGAAGTGGGAATCGATCGAGCAACCGAATTCTTAAAGGGATTGGGGATTACCCAAAAGAGTCAATTCCAGCTTCAAAATGGGATCGGTGCCTATATTTCTTCTGAACAAGAAGCAGCCGCATACGCTGCATTTGCCAACGGTGGGACTTACTACAAGCCTTACTACATTAATAAGATCGTAGAAGCCAACGGCAAGGTTCATAACTACGCTAGCAAGGGAACCAAAGCAATGTCATCGGCCACTGCATTTATGATTACCGATATGCTAAAGGGAGTCATGACGGATGCAAATGGTTCTGGAACGGCTGCTAAGGTTGATGGTCTGTATGAAGCCGGTAAAACTGGAACGACCCAATACCCTGATAATTACTTGAGTTCAGTTCCTAGTTATTCTTCGATGGATTCTTGGTTCACTGGATATACCAAGAACTATTCCCTATCGATCTGGACTGGGTACGATAAACCGCTAGAAGCCAATCACTACGTTACTGAACAACAATCAGCAATTGCCCAACAAATCTATAAGTATCAAATGGCATATGCATCGCAAAACAAGCCAAATGAGGATTGGACCAAACCAGATGATGTTGGCGAAGTCAGCAGAAATGGTAAAACTGAATACTACGTTGTGGGCTATAGCAACGGGGTCATGAATAATAGTAATTCATCTAGCAGCGCATCTTCTTCAGTCAATTCCAATTCGAAAAGCGATAGTGAATCAAGTAGCAAGGATAGCTCAAATAGCACTAATAATTCTTCTGGTCGTGCTTCTAGTGATATTGAAAGCAAGCCAAGCGATGGGAACAAAGATAGCAGTAGTTCTTCATCCAGTAGCTCTTCTTCATCCAGCAGTAGTTCCAGTAGTAACGACAATACCAATACCAATGCTACAAATGCAAATAACAATAATGACCAGAATCAAAACAATGGCAATAATAATTAATTCAATTTAAAAAAGGATGCTCGATTTATTATCGGGCATCCTTTTTTGCTACTTAATTTTAAAAATTGGAATATCGGGCCAATTACCATCATCATTATGATTTGAATTTGTTGAATTTTTCTTGTTACGGTAATTATTTAATTCTTTTTCAACATCAGCTGCCGTTCGAATGTTTTTCTTTTCCCAATTCATCAAAATATGATCAATATACTTTAAATTATAAACTTGATTTAGAACTGCTTCACGTAACGCTAGTTCAATTAGTTCTGGTGAATAATGGCTTTGATCGATCCAACCACTAATGGTTTCCAATTCAATCGGTGATAAATCACGACCGAATTCACGTTCAATACTAGCAAAAACGTGTCGACGGCTATTCACCGTCATACTGTCGGTAACATTATTTTCACTATATTCTGGAGTCTGACTAGTAGTTACTGGATAATCGTTGTCCTGAGCACTTAATTCCGCCAATTTTTCATATAATAGATCAAAATCGTACTGATCGAAATCCTTACCGTTTTGGTCTTGCTTAGTTTCAATTGTCATTAGCTTTTTTTGAATTAAATTATGCAGGATTTGATAAATATTTTTACTATCAATATTAGTAGCAGCACTGATTTGATCAATATCAGGGGCGTTGATTCCCCGATCAAAAAAGCGCTTAAATTGAAGATAGATAATTAATTCATTGGCATCCATCCCTAATTTATTATAGTTATCTAATAAGTAATTAGGGATCACAGTTTGGCCACCGATAATTAACCTTTGTGCAAATTTATCCATTTTGAATCTTCCTCCTCACGATTTTAAAAATAAAAAAGTAGCCCCGCGGCTACTTCTATTTTTATGCGCTTATGGCTTAAGACGGTTTAATAGTCTTGGGAACGGAATCGTTTCACGAACATGATCCTCAAGGGTCAACCAAGTTAAGATTCTTTCTAACCCCAGTCCGAAACCAGAGTGAGGAACACTACCATACTTTCTTAAGTCCAGATACCATGAATATTCATTTGGATCTAAACCAGCTGCTTTAATTCGATCAAGCAAGTACTTGTAATCAGTAGCTCTTTCAGAACCTCCAATAATTTCACCATACCCCTCTGGTGCTAATAAATCTGCACAAATAACTACGTCATCACGAGTTGGGTGTGGTTTCATGTAGAATGGCTTAAGCGACTTAGGATAGTTCAAGACAAAGACTGGGCGGTCAAAATGATCAGCTAAGTAAGTTTCTTCTGGAGATCCGAAGTCATCCCCCCACTTAGTATCAAAATCAGCCTTTTGAAGGAGTTCGACTGCTTCATCGTAACTGATCCGTGGGTATGGCACCTTTGTGTAACGCTTAAGCGTTTCAATATCCCGATCTAAAATCGATAATTCGTATTGACAATTATCAATTACGCTTTGAACTAGATATGCAATATAACGTTCTTGAATATCCAAGCTTTCTTCTTGATGCATGAACGCCATTTCGGGTTCGATCATCCAAAACTCAGTCAAATGACGCCGCGTCTTTGATTTTTCAGCACGAAAAGTAGGTCCAAATGAATATACTTTCCCAAATGCTTCGGCACCTGCTTCTTCGTACAATTGGCCACTTTGGGACAGATAGGCGTTGGTATCAAAGTAATCAATGTGGAACAATTCGGTCGTCCCCTCAGGAGCACTACCAGTTAAGATCGGTGCATCGAACTTTACGAAGCCTTCCTTCCCAAAGAATTCGTAAGTTGCCCGAATCACTTGGTCTCTAATTCTAAGGACCGCAAATGGGCGCTTGGAGCGAAGCCATAAGTGCCGATGGTCTAACAAGAATTCAATCCCATGTTCCTTAGGCGTAATTGGGTAATCTTCGGTCTCAGAAATCACTTCAATGTCTTCGATTTCCATTTCATAACCAAATTTAGAACGTTCATCCTTATGAATGATTCCAATTACGTACATACTAGTTTCTTGTCTTAACTTTTTGGCTTCTTCGAACAATTCTTCGGAAACGTTTTTCTTGAGCACGACCCCTTGGAAAAATGCCGTTCCATCCCGTAATTGTAGGAAAGCGATCTTCCCACTAGAACGCTTATTAGTTAACCACACCCCAATTTTAACTTTTTCATCAACGTGGTTTTGAGCGTCGATAATATTAATCTGTTGCATTTAAAACTCCTCCGTCCTTTGTAATTAATAATCTATACGTTTGTAATCGTTTGAATTGCTCGACCATTAGAATAATTCAAAGTGTAATAGCATAGCTTATTAGATTGGTTTAAATAACTAACGATCCAAACCGGTTTATTATTAAATAGCGATGGTGCAGCATTCAGGATTTTTTTAACTTTATCAGCTGATTTGACCTGATTAATTGCATCGGTTTGATTGATCCCCTGACTAGCATTTAAAACCGTTGTACTACCGTTATCCTTGCTAATAATAACATAAAGATTTGAATTATGGTTATTAGTTCCTTGAACTGTATAATAAGTCCGGTTCAACTCGGACGTGTAAAACTTATCCACATTTTGAATTCCTGCTTTTTTAGCAATCGTAATTGACTGCCCCTTCGCTCGGCTAAGTGGTCTTTGAGCCCGAAAAAGTAGGATACAAAAGATGATAATCAATAGCGCAACCACACCATAGGTAATTTTTCTGACCTTTCGACGGTGCTGCTGGCGTAAAAATTCTCTTTGCATGGCGAACTTCCTTTTTACATTGACATTAACAATAACATTATATCAAATCCAAAATAAAATTGATTTATTTTTTAATAAAATTTTTAAAGAAATTAGCAATCGTAAATATTAAGTGATCAGCCGAGATCAACGTGGTTTTAAATTGCCCGTTAATGCTTTTTAAAATCGTTTTGCCAAATGGTTTCTTAACGATACGCGAATCTAAGATGCCAACGAATTGATTGGGGACGCTTAACGCAAGCATCCGATTTAATTGTAAAACCGCATTCGGCAGCAAGAATTGATTGAAAGGATCATTATGATTCTTGGCAATTTGATTTAATATAAAATGATTCCGTTGCGAATCATCTTGAATCAATGGTAAATCAGCAATTAAAATCGAATCGAACTGCTCAACGATTAACTGGCTAACTTTTAAGGTCTCCATTGTCCCAAGCACCGTTAATTGCCCATCATTTAAAATATTTTTAATCAACTTAGCTTGATTGCCGCTAATTTGCTCCGCCATCACGTTAAAGCGTTCATTAACGTGATGTTCAGTTAGTGCAAAGTAAACCTGTCTTAACAATTGATGCGAGCTAAATATTAGATAGTTCTTCTTGGGGCCATCGGTAAGTAACTTCATAACTATCTTGACATAGTAATCAACGTTTGCGTACTCATAATTACTAGCTAATAGTGGTGAGTCTTCGATAATCGTTATCGGATTTGGCTGCACTGAATTATTAATTTGAATTAACCGTTTATTCCTTACAACCATCCCCAGCTTCTTGAACATGAAGTCAACGATTCGTTCATCAACACTCAAATTATCAACTAACAATACTGGCGGAAAGTACTTATATAATCGTTCAGCTAGGTCATTTTCAGGTGATAATAGTTCCTCAGTAAAAAAAGCATTGTTAATATCGTGAACTTGATTAGCATATACCGATATCAATAGTTGCTCACTACGTTCCCTTAGCTGGTGACAAAAATCATGATACTTTTTAATTTCACGAGTCATTTCTAAAACAAGGGCTTGAAAATGATCGATTACAGACTGTTGGGCGATCGAATACCCGCGTTTCGGTCCATTAATAATTCGGTTCGCATTTTCAAAACAGGCCTTCCAAGCAGTTTTAATGTTGTTCAAACGTTGCTTTTCAAAATTATATTCATCACGTAGTTTTCCACTGTCCAAGATACCCCGTAAATGATTATCATTGCCATTAACAAATTCACGACCTAAAAAACGAGTTGAGAGTCGTTTTTGAATTGCAGCTAGCGTATCGTTCATTAAATTCAAGTCACTACTAATGTGTTTGAGTGATTTTTTGAACTGCTTTTGATCACCAATGATTTCATTAATGCATAATGAGTGGGTATTATTGATCGTCCCTTGCATCTTTCTGATCAAAACGTTGATATGATTTAAGTTGAGTGTCACTTTATTGGCGTTTAAAACGCTATTGTTCAACTCTAAAGCATTGTCGATCACTAACAAAGGTTTTTGATTTTGCTGGCTAATCTGTTTGGCATGGCGCAATAAATAGTCATGGGTCGTTATTATTAAGTTCGAGTATTTATTATGGTTTCTTGCTCGTCGCAAAAAGTCAATCCGATAAAATGGTTGACTGGGTCGAATCGACTTGATGCCTTGATGATTGATCTCATTTACGAACGGTGAATCCTTGATCGAAATCAACTCATTTAAATCCCCAGTCGTGGTCATCGTTAGCCATACTAGCAACTGGGCCTTCATGAACTGAAATTGAGTCGATTGATCGGCGACTCTTAAGTTCACAAAGAATCGATTCAGATCAATATAATTATTAGCCGACTTTAAAATTGAATAACTGACCTCAAACGGGGCTAACTGCTTGATCACAGGAATCGTCTTATTTATAAAGTCAATTTCACTCTCCTGGCCTCCCAAACTGATAATGATCTTTTGGTTATGGTTATGACTAATATAAGTCAATGGTAACCCATACCCAAACTTCTTGCCGATGCCCTTGTTAGTTGCCACAAACAGATTATCAGAAGGACTTTTACTATAGTTATCATATATTAAGTTCATCAACTTAACTTGCTCTGGAATGAATTTGATTTGATGATCAAATTCCCCTAATTTTTGATGCGCATTAAAGGGAAATGTGTATTGGTGGTTATCATTATGCTTATGATAACGATTAAATTTACGGACGACCAGGCCATGTTTTTCCATTAAATAATCAGGGAGGACCCGTTTACTATGCACCTGTGATTGATAAATCGATTGAATTAAATTTCCAGTATGCAACGGTAATTGCAAATTCAAACCTAAAATTGACTTTAACGTTTGAATCGGCAAGGTCCGCAACCGTTCAACCAATACTAAAAAAAGGTGCGCAGTTGCAATAGCATCACTACTGGCAGCGTGGGGATGGTCATGGACGATATTAAAGTAACTGGTCAGATCGCGAAGCCGATAACTAGGAACCATGGGCAACAAGATCTGACTTAAGGTTACTGTATCCACCGCTTTAATATTAAGTTTAGCGTGGCCGACTCTTTCAAATTCATGATTTAAAAATGGAAAATCAAAATTAACGTTATGGGCCACAAAAACAGTGCCAGACAATAATTTATAAATCTTATCCGCTAATTCCGCAAACGTAGGTGCAGATTTAATTTCAGAATTAGTAATTCCAGTCAGTTTAGTAATTCTGGTTGGCACCCTTGTTTCTGAATTAACATCCGTAGAATATACTCGAATGATTTTATTATTTTGCACGAGTGTACAACTGAATTGAATAATACGGTTGTCCTCATGGGTACTATTCCCAGTAGTCTCTAAATCAACCACCGAAAATACAGTGTTAGAATTCATCAAATTCACCAATCTTATTCGCTCAAATTTTAAACTAATATCATGATACTACATTTAAGAGATTTATTCTAAATTTAAAGAACCAATTCGAGCATGCCCAAAATTCGTTCACTATCGTATCAGACATCGCGATATTGCGATTAAATAATCTAGACCAATCTAATTCAGAATGCCTTGAACGATAGTCAAAGTCACGTTCCCTAAGATTGAAAATCTTAAAAAATCAGTAACTATAAATATCTAGGCTTCATTAAAATTAATTTTATGATACTATAAATACTGATTTTAGAAAGCGAGCGATAAAATTGAAAAATGAAGCGATCGGAAAAAGTCATGCTAAAATTATTTTGATCGGTGAACACAGTGTGGTCTATGGCCACCCTGCAATCGCCTTTCCCATTGATAGCATTCCAATGACGGTAACGACAAAAACGATCCCGAACGGAATTAGAATCAATAGTGAATTTTATAAGGGGAGCTTAAAAGAAGCCCCCATTAATCTTTTGGGCATCAAACGATTGATCGAAGCGATCTGTCGTAAATTAGCAAAACAACCAGTTAACATCCAAATCAATTTCACGAGTGAAATCCCTTCTGAAAGAGGGATGGGTTCATCAGCTGCCGTTTCAATTGCACTGATTAAGAGCCTCTACAATTACTTTGAAGCGCCGTTGAACAAACAAGAAATGTTCGAACTAAGTGACATCGAAGAAACCATCACCCACGGTAACCCTAGTGGCATTGATACCGCCACGGTGAGTTCGGAATCGCCGGTCTGGTTCATTCATAAACAACAACCAGACTCGATCGAAATGAACTTGAATGGGTATATGGTAATTGCTGACAGTGGGATTCGTGGTCAAACCGACGTAGCGGTTAATTCGGTCCGCCAAATCGTCAATCAGGATCAAAAAGCTAAAGAAGCGATCGGCAACCTTGGTCAATTGACCGAGCAGACAAAAATCGCCCTCCAACACGATGATATCAAGCAACTGGGCCATCTACTCAATCAAGCTCAGTCTCAACTAGATTATTTAGGCATCAACATCCCTAAGACCGAACGCTTGATTCAAGTCGCCACCGCAAGTGGTTCTTTGGGCACCAAATTGACCGGGAGTGGCTTAGGTGGTTGTATTATTGCCCTATCGGATAACCATGCCTCCGCTTTAAAAATTGCCAATGCATTATCAAACGCGGGCGCCGTTAGTACCTGGATCGAAACTTTTTAGGAGTGAACATTATGCAGGAGCAATTCACATGGGCACGGGCTCATACCAACATTGCATTAGTTAAATACTGGGGCAAGCTCGATGAGAAGTTGATCATCCCCCAAAATAGCAGTCTTTCGTTGACCCTGGATCATTTCTATACCGATACAGGAGTCTGGTTTACGAATCAGATCACCGATGATCAACTCTTTATCGATGATGTCAAACAACCAGTCGATGCCAAGGTCAAGACCTGCCTAGACGTAATCAGGACCATGGCTAAAATCGATACGCGGGCCATCGTTAGATCATATAACCACGTACCCAACTCAGCTGGATTGGCATCTTCAGCATCGGCATTTGCGGCCCTTGCCACTGCTGCTTACCATGCGGCGGGACTCAAATTATCAAAAAAACAGCTGTCAATGATCGCAAGAAGGGGCTCTGGATCAGCAACGCGTTCCATCTTTGGCGGCTTTGTAGAATGGCATGGTGGCAATTCGAATGAAACATCGTATGCCATCGACGTCAACCCACCATCTCCCATGGACATTAAAATGATCACCGTCGTCTTGAACCGCCAGCCCAAAAAAATCAGTAGCCGTACAGGGATGAAGGCATCAGTTGAGACCTCACCATACTACCCCGCCTGGAAAAAACAGGCCGCAAGTGATTTGAAAGCCATCAAAGTGGCAATTCAAAATAATGATTTTGCAACCCTCGGCCACATCGCAGAAACCAATGCAATGCGCATGCACGCCTTAACACTTAGCGCCGACCCTAGTTTCAATTATTTCAATGCAGATAGCTTAAGTGCGATCGATTTAGTTCAATCGTTACGAACGAGCGGTATTGATTGTTATTTTACAATGGACGCCGGCCCTAACGTTAAGGTCCTATGTCAATCTAAAGATGAAGCGTTGATCATTAATAAACTCAGAACCATTTTTAATGCGGATGATATCGTCGTATGTAACCCTGGTCCTGGTGTTACAATTATTAAGGACCCACGCTAAAGAAGGGAAATGATTTTTTGATAACCGTTAAAGCACCCGGCAAATTATATATCGCAGGCGAATACGCAATTGTTGAGCCAGGCAACCCTGCAATTTTAATTGCGGTGGATCAATTTATTGAAGTGCAAGCTAATTTTCAAGAATCAATTAGTTCTGCTTGGTCAGACCAAAGTCCCACTAGTGAATTAAAATGGCACCGAGCAAATCCAGCGATTCGTTTTAATGAATTCGACCAAGGGTTCAGCTACGTCGCTTCCGCAATTAAAACAACCGAAGAATATTTACAGCAAAATCATTATGTAATTAGAGATTATCACCTTGCTATCCATAGTGCATTGAATAGTCAAAATGGCCGTAAATACGGATTGGGATCCTCTGCTGCGGTCACGGTCGCAGTTGTAAAAGCAATCTGTAAACTAGCGAATTGTAATGCGAGTTCGATGACCATCTTCAAACTCGCAGCCATTGCCCATTTAAAAGTACAAGGCAATGGTTCATTAGGTGACGTTGCGGCTAGCGTTTATCAAGGCTGGATCGCATATCATTCATTTGATCGTAAGTGGCTATTGAACGTTTTAGAAACCCATTCCATTACAGCAGTCGTGAAAATGCATTGGCCACACTTAAGTATCGAACGCCTAATGCCCCCTGCTGATCTAGAAATCATGATTGGTTGGACTGGCACCCCTGCTTCTACTGCCCACCTATTAGGCCGAGTGACCCACCAAAAGGTTGATCAATCAGATTTTTATCAACACTTTTTAGCAGCTAGCCATAAATGCGTTGATAAAATGATCAATGGATTTCAAAATAATGATTTAGCGTTGATCAAAGAACAGATCAAAGTCAACCGTAGTTTATTAGCCGCATTAACCGCCCATACTGGGGTTATGATCGAAACTTCTAAGCTGACGCAATTATGCAATATTGTAGAGCAATTCGGTGGTGCTGCTAAATCATCTGGAGCTGGAGGTGGGGACTGTGGCATTGCCATCATTGATCGTTCAACTGACATTCATAAAATCATTGAGCAATGGAAACACTGCCATATTGATAAATTAAACCTGCACGTTAGTTATCATCGACAGGAGGAATCTAATGATCAGCCGTCATTCACATCGTAAGAACGAACACGTTTCACTAGCGGAAAAATTTTTTCAAACAAATGCCAACGCTGGGTTTGATCAAGTCCGTTTCATTCATCACAGTCTTCCTGAGATCGGTATTGATCAAGTGGATCCCGCTACCACCCTTTTTAATGGCCAGATCCAACTAAAGTGGCCATTTTACATTGAGGCAATGACTGGTGGCAGCGATGAGACCGGCAAATTGAATCAACAACTAGCTCAAATCGCTAATCAGACTGATCTGGCAATGGCTAGCGGTTCTGCTAGTGTTGCCCTTAAGGACAAAAAGACCCATCCTAGCTTCACTACGCTTCGTGAGAACATGCCAAATGGCATCGTATTTGCTAACATTGGGGCTGGTCATTCACTAGCCGATGCCAATCAAGTGATCCAATTACTCGGTGCGGATGCTTTAGAAGTCCACCTTAATGTCACCCAAGAGATGATTATGCCCGAAGGCGATCGTGATTTTAACTGGCAAGCAGAACTGACTAACATCGTTCAAAACGCTAGCAAGCCGATCATCATAAAGGAAGTGGGCTTTGGGATGGATCAAGAAACGATCAAGACCCTAGTTGAGCAAGTCGGCGCTCGGGCCATCAACATTAGCGGACGCGGTGGAACTAACTTCGCTTTAATTGAAAATTTTCGGCGTAAACACAAAGATTTGGCATTCTTATCTGAATGGGGCCAAACAACTGTCGAATCGCTGCTGGAAGCCCAAGCTTACATCCATCAAGTAGACATCATTGCCTCAGGTGGGATTCGTAACCCATTAGACATCGCTAAAGCGATTGCATTGGGCGCTGATGCTGTTGGCGTGGCCGGTGCGATTTTACACCAGTTGATTCAAAATGGTCCTGAAAAAACGGTAACTATGATTCAAGAATGGCAAACAGGATTAATCACGATTATGACAATGCTAGGGTGTCGCACGATTGCCGATTTACAATCAAAAAAATTATTACTTTCATCAGAATTAATGAGTTATATCACCCAACGACAAATTAAATACTAAAAAACGAGCTGCTGTTCATTATGGACAGTAGCTCGTTTTAATTTAATCATACTTATATAATTATCGTTAATTGACTATTTAACCAAAAACCGTAATCCCTTGGGGAAAAAGTTCTTAATCGTCCCATTAACGTTCTTACCAAATGCGACTGCTTGATCATCACAGATCAATTGATACCATCCCTTAGTCATAACAGCGTCATTAGCAACCTTGATCGTGTCGCCGTGAACATAATCCCCCCATTTTGCATGGTCAATCACTACCGCTTTTTGCATGTCCCGCGGTTGAATCGCTAGGGCCAACGCGTAGCTAGGTTCAAACCGTTTCTTTTTGAACGTTCCTAATAATAAGCCTGGCCGCATTACCTTTAACCCCTTTAAAATAGGCGTTTCAGCATTTAACGTGTACAATTGATCGCCAAAACAAATTAAATCTGTTTTGGGAAAAGTCTTGATATTGGATTTCACAAATGCGGACCAAAGTTGTTTTTGTTCAGCAGTTAGATTGCCCCGTTCATACTTGATCTTACTAGGTTCTTTCAGCCCCCTTGTCAATCGCAACTTAGCAATAAAGTGGCCTTCACCCTTAAAGAGATGTGGGAACAGTCGGACCGCCTTTGCAATTTCTGGATTGCCATCTGCCCATTGCGGTTTTGCATCGACCATTCCATCGTATTTCTTAATTGCAACCATTTCAAATGGATATTCAGCAAGGAGCCAAGCAATAATTTGCTCATCTTCTTCTGGTGCAAAGGTACAGGTAGAATAAATTAACTCACCACCTGGCTTAAGCATCTGAATTGCATCGGTTAAAATATCACGTTGCCGAACTGCACATTCACTAGGATAATCGCGATTCCAATAATTAATGGCATCTGGATCCTTATGAAACATCCCCTCCCCAGAACAAGGAGCATCGACTACAACTTGATCGAAATAAGCAGGAAAGTGCTTCCGCAACGTTTGTGGGTCTTCATTTAAGATCATTGTATTTTGCGCCCCAAAACGCTCTAAATTTTCCACTAAAATCTTAGCTCGTTTATAATTAATTTCGTTGGAAACCAATAAACCAGTGTTGTCCAAAAAACTAGCTAAATGCGTTGATTTCCCACCAGGAGCAGCACAAAGATCCAATACCTTCATCCCATGCTTTGGGGCGGCCACTTCCCCTACATACATTGCACTGGGTTCTTGACTATAAACAGCTCCGCTTTGATGGTCAACGGATTTTCCATTGACCTTCCCATAATAGCCCCATTTACAATACGGAACTGGATCAACTAATTCCTCTTCTTTAGGCCGATGTTGTTTAAGCGGATTGATTCGAAATGCATGGTGGACAGGTTGTTCAAAGCTTTGAAAAAAAGCCTTGGCCTGATCCCCTAATAATTTTTCATATTTTAATTTAAATTGTTCAGGCAATTGCAAAACAATAACGCCTCCTTGCTTAATAATTGACAAACTAATGAATAATAAGTGATAATTTGTTTAAAAAATAATTGTATAGGATGAAAAAGATGAACCGAAAACTAATTGCACTTGATTTAGATGGCACCACATTAAATAATAATTCAGAAGTTACTGATTCCACCGTTCAGGCCGTTCAAAAAGTAATTAAAATGGGCCACATTGTAAGTATTGTCACTGGCCGCTCAACAAGATTAGCCTTGCCCGCATATCGCAAATTAAACCTTAAGACCCCTATGATTAACTTTAACGGGAGTTTAGGCATCGTTCCTGATTATGCCTGGAGTGGTGAATACGAATTCTCCGTTGATCGTCATATCGTTTTAGATCTATTAGCCCATAAAGACGAACTTGGCATCAATATTATCGTTGCAGAAGATCAAAATTCGATGTTAGCTAGTCGTCCCGCAAGCGATGAACTCTTTAAGGTCTCATGTGGATTCTTTCCAAATCATGTTGAGGCTGATCAGATCTTGAATAAAAATAATCTCACTGTTAATCCCGTTGACATGGCAATTGATTATGATGTTACAAAGTTACCTCAATTAGAAGCATTCATTGCCGATCACTACGGCAACCAAGTTGAAATCGCTCACTGGGGCGGACCACTTTCCATCTTTGAAATCAAACGCAGTGGCGTTGATAAGGGATATGGCATCAACCACCTTGCTAAATGCTTTAACATTGATAGCCGTGATATTATCGCAATTGGCGATCAAGTAAACGACTTACCACTACTCAGGGCTGCTGGTACTAAGGTCGCCATGAAAAACGCGGTGGATTCCGTCAAGTCGATTTCTGACATTATCACAGAATACAGTAACGAACAAAATGGTGTCGCTAGATACCTTTCCTCAACATTTAATTAGTCCTTGGTGTGTCCCCGAATAACTGGGCAGCTTGAACAGCACGTTGCCAGCCTTGATAGCATTTATCACGAGTTATCTGATTCATTTTCGGCTGAAAAGCAGTGAACTTTCCAACAGTCATCTTAATTTCATCAATATCATGCCAGTAATTAACGCATAATCCAGCTAAATATGCCACCCCGAGTGCTGTGGTTTCAGAAATTGAGGACCGTTGAATCGGAATATCTAAAATGTCAGCTTGAAATTGCATGAGGTAATCATTATTGGCAGCCCCACCATCGACCCGCAACGCCTTTAGCTTCAGCTGAGTATCAGCAGCCATCGTATTAATGACATCCTTAGTTTGATATGCTAATGAATCAAGCGTGGCCCGTACAAACTGCTCACGACTTGTCCCCCGCGTTAGTCCAAACACTGCGCCACGGGTATTTTGGTTCCAGTATGGAGCACCTAGCCCCGTAAAGGCTGGGACCACGTACACTCCATTGTCCGCTGCTGATTCAGCCATTTGCTCGGTTTCAGAAGCATGCTGAATGATGCGCATCCCATCTCGCAACCACTGAATCGCAGAACCTGCCACAAAAATACTTCCCTCCAGGGCGTAATTGACCTTACCGTCAACTCCATAGGCGATCGTGGTTAGCAACCCTTTATCAGAAATGGTGGGCTTAAGCCCCGTATTCATAACAATGAACGCTCCCGTCCCGTATGTATTCTTAACCATTCCTGGTTCTAACGCTAATTGGCCAAATAATGCGGCTTGCTGGTCACCAGCAATTCCAGTAATCGGTACTTGAACCCCCGAAAAAGTGAAATTAGAGGTGTATCCAAAATTGTGTGAAGATGGTTGCACCGTTGGAAGCAATGACGATGGGATGTCAAGTAACCGTAAAATTTCGGAATCCCATTTTAAATCATGGATATTGAATAGCATCGTCCGACTGGCATTGGAGTAATCAGTTGCATGAACATGCCCACTGGTCAATTTCCAAAGCAACCAAGTATCAATGGTTCCAAAGTATAAATCCCCATTTTCAGCCCGTTTTCGAACTCCTGCAACGTTATCCAAGATCCACTTAATTTTCGTAGCTGAGAAGTAGGAATCGATCACTAATCCCGTTTTCTGGTGAATTAAGTCCGTGTAACCCGCCTTTTTTAATTCATCCGCAATTTGACTGGTTTGTTTTGATTGCCAAACGATTGCATTATAAACTGGTTTGCCAGTCCGCCGATCCCAAATCACAGTTGTTTCGCGTTGGTTCGTAATGCCAATCCCTTGAATTTTATAGGGCGGGATTTCCGCTGAAATCAAGGCCTCTGAGATAACGGTCTGAACAGCACTCCAGATTTCATTGGCATTGTGTTCGACCCATCCTGGCTTTGGAAAATACTGTTTAAATTCTCGCTGGGCCTTTTGTAAAATATGACCATGGTGATCAAAAATGATTGCCCGTACGCTAGTGGTCCCAGCATCAATCGACATGATATATTGTTGATTCTTCAATCCAATTACTCCATTCGTAAAATCTTTAATATGTCATATTATACCATGATTTCATTACGGTTCTTTGATATTGAGCAATCATTAAAATTTATAAAAAATAAGAATCAATTTAAATGTGCTATAATTATTAACCAAATGAAATTGACAAATAGAAAGGATCTTGTAGCATGAATTCAATTCCATATTATTCAGCATGTACCAGTATTTTAATCGGTAAAAAAGCTAGTATTGATGGTTCGATCATGATTGGTCGCAATGAAGATGCCAAATCATCTTGGCCTAAACATTTAAAAATTTTTGAACGGAAGCATTTCTCCACCCCTCAACAATTTGAATCCGGTGATAATGGTTTTAAGATGCCACTCCCAACCACCCGTTACCAATATGAATCCACTCCCGAATGGACGGATAAGTACGGACTGTTTGAAGAAGACGGTTTCAATGAATATGGCGTTGCGATGAGTGCGACCGAAAGTACCTACGCCAACGCTACCGTCCTTGGCTATGACCCGCTTGAAAAAGATGGTATCAGTGAAGAGGCAATGATTACCGTGGTTTTACCATATGTGAAGACTGCACGCCAAGGGGTTAATCGATTAGGAACGATCGTTGAAAAGTATGGGACTAGTGAAAGCAATGGAATCTTATTTGCAGATAGTGATGAAGCATGGTATATGGAAACAGGCTCTGGGCATCACTGGGTCGCAATTAAAATTCCAGATGATTGTTACGCAGTGATCTCAAATCAAATGGCTATTCAGACGATTAACTTTGCTGATTCTGAAAACTTCATGTGGTCAAAGGGCATTCAACAATTTGTTGATAATAACCACCTCAATCCAGATATAAATGGCCAATTCAATTTTAGAAACATCTTCGGTACCCATAGTCAATCCGATGCCCACTACAATACCCCACGTGTTTGGTATGGCCAAAAGATGTTTAATCCAGAAATTGAACAATCTCCAGAAAGCCAAACAATGCCATTGTTACGCAAACCTGCCAAAAAGTTATCGGTTGACGATGCCAAAGCCTATTTAAGTTCGCATTTCCAAGAAACCCCATTCGATCCAATTGGGAGTGGCTCTAAAGAGGATAAAACCCGTTACCGCCCAATCAGTTTAGCTAAGACGCAAGAGTCGCACATCCTTCAATTACGACCTAACCTCCCAAATGCGATTGGTAACATTCACTGGTTAGCAATGGGGGTTGCTGCCCAAAGTACGTACGTCCCATTTATGAGTGGGATTACGAAGGTCCCCGATGAATACCTAGTGGGGGCGCAAGATTATGATGCTAAATCAGCATACTGGATATTTAAATTGGCGGGCGTATTAGTCGATCCACATTACCTAGAATTAAACGATCTATTACAAGCCACCCAAGAATCGCTCTCAATTAAATATCGCCAATTAATTAATCAAGCGGATAGCCAAGCTGTGAACCTTTCTGATTTAGAAGCGAGAACAGTGGCTACCGATATTAGTAACCAGGCTGCTAACCTTGCTTTAGATGCTTATCGCGAATTGAACAATCACTTAATCTCAGCATCTACTGATTTTTCACCGTTAAATTATAAACAAGATTTAAATCTATAATACAAAAATAACCACCAACTAAAATGAGTTGGTGGTTATTTTGTTTAATTTTTAAATTAACGTTTGCGACGAGTTGCTGGGATTCTAGCAGACTTACCACTAAGTTCACGTAAGTAGTAAAGCTTAGCACGACGAACCCGACCTAATCTAAGCACTTCGATCTTTTCAACTCGTGGTGAGTGAAGTGGGAAAATTCTTTCCACACCCACACCACTTGAAGTCTTACGAACGGTGTAAGTAGCTTGGATACCTGCTCCACGGCGTTTGATTACAACACCAGTGAATAATTGGATTCTTTCACGGTCTCCTTCAACAACCTTAACGTGAACACGAACAGTGTCCCCTGCACGAAAATCTGGTACATCAGATTTTAATTGATCAGCATTGATCTTTTCGATTAAACTATTTTGACGCATAAATATATCTTCCTTTCAACTAGCATTCATGTCAAAGGTTCTAACAGCGGAATACCGTTTTAATTGGTGTTAAATACAACAAAAATAATATTATCACAGACCGTAATGATTGTAAAGGCGATTAATCATAATCTGGGTCTGGATATTCTTCTATTTTGACCTCAGCTAATAACCTTTTTTGTTCAGCGGTTAACTTTGCATAATCAATTAAATCTGGCCGTCTTAATAACGTCTTTCTTAAAGCCTCTTTTTGCTTCCATTCAGCAATCTTTTGATGATTTCCACTAATCAATACGTCTGGAACTTTCATCCCCCTAAAATCAGCTGGTCTGGTGTATTGGGGATATTCCAATAACCCCGTTGAAAAGGAATCGCCAGGAGCGGACTCCTGATTTCCTAAAACATCTGGCAATAAGCGGGATGTTGCATCGATAATCGTCATTGCTGGCAGCTCGCCACCAGTCAGGATAAAATCACCCATTGAATATTCATCGGTAACTACGGTCTTGATGCGTTCATCGTATCCTTCATAATGGCCACAAATGAAAGTAAGATGGTCTTCTTTGGAGAGGTCTTCAGCCACTGCTTGATCAAATTGTTTGCCAGCAGGATCCATTAAAATCACTCGCCCAGTAGAATGAGCATCTTTTTTAGCAGCTGCTTGGGTCGCCGCAAATGCATCTAATACAGGTTGGGCCTGTAATAACATTCCAGCACCACCACCAAATGGATAGTCATCAACATTATGGTGTTTATTGGTGGAATAATCACGAAAATCAGTCACATGCACGTCTAAAATACCCTTTTCAATGGCTTTACCCACGATCGATTCCTTCATTGGACCATCGAACATGTGCGGAAAAATGCTAAGCACGTCAATTCTCATTATTCTAAGCCCTCCAATAAATCAATGGTTACTCGTTGTTGGTCTAAATCAACTTTTTTAATTACGTCGTTTATTTTTGGTAAAAGTAACTCTTTACCATTTTCGCGGGTAACGATCCAAACATCGTTTGCTGCGGTATCCATAATATCAGTGATTTTACCCAAATAATTATCAGCTAAGTCATATACGGCTAAGCCCAAAATTTGGTGATAATAATACTCACCCTCTGCTAGGTCATCTGCTGATAATTGAGCATCAGTAATTTTAAGTGTGGATGGTTTTAAAAATTCGATATCATTGATCGAATCCAACCCCTTAAAATGCAGGATGACAAAGTTCTTTTGTGTCCGAACCTTATCGATCGTTAATTCCACTTGCTTCCCGTTTGCCAAAAATGCGGTCACTTGATTGCCGACAACAAAGCGATTTTCTGGAAAGTCGGTCGTTGAAATGACCCGTACTTCGCCACGAATTCCTTGGGTATTTACGATTTTACCAATGTTATAGTATGAAATGATAATTACCTGCCTTCTATAATTGAACTAAAAAAACTCTTAAATAAAACCAGTGGTTTTATTTAAGAGCCTTATTTTTGACCATCTTCAATAATCAATCTAACCCGTTTATTACCATTAACACGGACACTGTAGACAATGGTCCGAATCGTCTGGGCAATGTGGCCCTTTTTACCGATGATTCTTCCCACGTCCTTAGGGTTGGTTTGTAAATGATATTCATAAAACCGGTCAGTCTCATTATGCTGAATAGTAATATCATCTGGATGTTCCACCAGAGGTTTAACGATTGTTTTAATTAACTTGTCAAAATTAGTCGTCATTACTAATCACTTATTTCTTAGTGGATTTTGATTCGTGGTATTTCTTCATGATACCTGCGTTTGATAATAAGTTCCGAACAGTATCTGAAGGTTGTGCTCCTTTACCTAACCAACTCAAGATATCGTCTTCTTCAAGCTTAACTTGTGATGGTTGAGTAAGTGGGTTATAAGTACCAACGATTTGGATGAAACGACCATCACGAGGACTTCTTGAGTCTGCGACAACGACACGGTAGAAAGGACGCTTCTTTGAACCCATTCTTCTTAAACGGATTTTAACTGACATTCAAACACCTCCTATATTTCTTTTAACAAATAATAATATATCAGTAATTCAACAAGATGTAAAGGTTTTTTTCTTTACACCACTGATTTTTTTCAACTCATCATTCGAAACGACCCAAAAGGCTTGCCTTAGCCGCCGAATCGATATAGCTATTATTACGCATAATAAAGGCTTGGACCGATTGATAATCGTTAAAGTCAACCTTAGCATCGATCAACTCTGTCGATAACAACTGCTTGGCAAGCCCAACGATCTCTGGTGTGATCTGATTAGGCATAAACGGGTTATCATCATCAACTAATTGCCATTGGTCGGTTAGCAAATAAAATGCACGTTTAATCTTTTGATCACCATTAAATAATGATTTTAATGTTGTTGGATCTAATAATTGCATTGAAACCCCTCCTCAACTATCGTTTTGAATCAATTGAAATCATTCGTCCTGGAAATGAATTTCGGAGCGAAAACTCATTTACTGACGTGGTTAAAATCCACACGATATTGTTAAAGTCATGGACGTTGATCGACTTCTCTCCATGACCGTCCGTCATGATGATGGTTAAAGTATCATTAAACTTATTACGTTGTGAATTCATAAAATCAAATATCGCTTGAAAGCTCGTTCCACCGCCGCCATTTCGTTGATATTTAATCTGATGACCATTATTAGCATGGTAACTGGATTTAAAATGAACTACCGAATCAAAACTATAAATGGTCACTAGGGCCGCTGTTTGGTTCAAAAATCGGCTAATTTCATTTAACAACCGACTAATTTCTTGGTCGCCCATCGAACCAGAATTATCGACAAAGATATTAATCCTTCTGATCGTATTGCTGATTTGACCAGCTAGTTCCATTCGGTATCCCTGCCGCCGATTAAAGCGGGCCCTTGAATCCTGCTTTTCAAATGGCAGCATCCCTAACCCCACTTGTAATAAATGGCGCCAATCTTTTATCTTAGGGGCCTTAGCGTCATGATCGATCGCTGCAACTACGTTTCCAGGCATGGTGCCACGTTGCTTAGTCGGTGTCTGTCGCCAAGCGCGATTTACCATTTGTTTCAACTGGCCTCGTTGTAAAGCCCGTTCTTGCTCATTGAATGCTTGCCAACCAGAATGGGCATCATATTTTTGGCGACGCTTTTGCATTAGCGCAGCTACTTGCCTTTGCGATGACTGCTGATTGCTAGGTTTAATTCGTGCTAATTGGGTCAAATAGTAATGCGAACCCATTTGATCGTGTAGATTCAATCCGAATTGAAAATTTACCTGTGCTAATAATCGATCATTGAGGTATTGATCAATGACAAGATCGCATGCCAATTGGTTCAACTGGTTCACCCGTGGATACATCAGAGGGTGGGCAAATGTTAGGTGCAAAGCAATTTGCTTTAATACCAAGTCTAATTGATCAGCCGTGAAGTTGGCCTTGCAAAACCGATCGGGGTTGATCATAATAACAATTCGATCGACGGACCAAGTAATGCCGATGGCCCCCTGAAAAGCACCATCGAACCTCCTGGGGAGCTGTAATAATAATTCACCATAGTACCGCGTGGTTTTAAGGATTTGAATCAACTGCCCACTAATAATGAGATCGATCTGATTTTCTGCATCGTCTGCATTGTTTTGTAAGGCAGCTAAGCGATTGGCTACTTGCATTGCACTCACCCCCCACTAAAGGTTATCAAAACCGACTTGCTCAATTTGTCGATACAATGCTTGATAACCGATTCGATCGGCCTTAGCTCCCTGATACAACTGCTCAATTTGCTCTGGATTATCGACCAATGCTAAGCAACAAGCATATTGACCATCTGGATTAACGTCTTCCATTAATCTAAGGAGCCGCTTCACAAAATCACTAGTTAGCTTTAAATGCCTTTGAATCGCTACCTTAAGGACATTCACCCGCGCTACTTGATCTAAATTAATAAACTGCTGAAGCGCGGCTGGCAATTCAATTTCAAACAACTGATCAGCGATAACGCTTCGATCGCTTTGGCTTAAAAATTCATGAAGTGCTACGGCAGCCTGATTACCAATATCACCAGCAAAAATATCTAGTTGAATTAACTGCCTTTGTTCAACGGGCAGTTTCAATAGCTCAAAGTAATTATTAGACAGACGCTCCCATGCTCTGGGTGTTGGAAAAAGATCATCCCCACTGATTTTAGTACTGAGCATCGTCGGATGTTGTTTTAAATAACTAATAATCAGTGGGTGGATGTGCGCATCTGATTGCGCCCAATTTAGCCAATCGTTAATATCGGTTTTCATTACCAGGCGAACGGTCCGATCCTTGATGGCATCGTCACCACCGAATACTTGATATTCACTATCTGAAAAACCACTCATGGTTGCATCTGGATTTTCAGCAATGATAATGTGGACTTGATCAGGCAGGCGTAAACTATTGATCGAGCGTTGCAACACCAAGTTCATCAATTCACTTTGAACGCCTTGGCTACCCCGATTGAATTCATCTAAGAACCAATAGATGGGCTGTGTGGGGTGCTTTTCCGCAAATTGGATGATCTCGATCAACTGGTGAGCATAACCGAATTGAACGTCAGCTAATTTTCCGTAGGCTTGCGTCTCAATAAATGAATCACTGGTCAGCGGTGGGACTGGGATCGCTAGGTCACCCTTTTCAGATAAACTGACAACGGTCGTAAATAATCGAGCACCATTTTGGCTTGCTAAATCAGCCACCAATGCTGACTTACCAATTCCAGCTTCACCGACAATGTTCGGGACGTTCCCCGCCTTGATCACTACATTAGCAGCCATTAATACTTGTTGGTAGTTTAAAGCCATTTTAAGTCCCTCCCAAATTAAAAAGCCATTCCACAGGTAAGCGGTAATGACTTTTTAAATTACTTTTTCCGCTTCTTATTGCGGCGTTTCTTGTTCTTTTTAATTTTACGTGCCATTCGTTTCATAGCAAGGTTAGACAGTTTGCCACCGATGCCGCCACCCATCCCGGGCATATTGCCACCAAGGCCTTGCATCATGTTTTCCATCCCGGACATGTTACCGTTCGACATCTTATTCATCATTTTCTTCATCGAATTGAACTGCTTGATCATGCGGTTAACCTCTTGAATCGGTCTCCCTGACCCCCTTGCAATTCTTCTACGTCTGGATGGATTCAACAAATCTGGATCTTCACGTTCCTTAGCAGTCATTGAATAAATCACCGCTTCAATGTGTGCAATATCCTTTGGATCCATATTAACGTTTTTTAAAGCTGGGTTATTCGCCATCCCTGGAATCATCTTCATGATGTCTTCTAGGGGCCCCATCTTTTGAATCTGCTTCATCTGATCCAAGAAGTCGTTAAAGTCAAAGGTGTTCTCACGCATCTTTTCAGCCATCTCTTCGGCTTGCTTTTGATCATAATCCTTTTGGGTCTTTTCGATCAACGAAAGGATATCACCCATCCCAAGAATCCGTGAAGCCATTCGATCAGGGTGGAAAACATCTAGATCGGTTAGCTTTTCACCCTGTCCAACGAATTTAATCGGTTTGTCGGTCACGGCCCGAATGGACAATGCAGCTCCACCACGGGTATCACCATCTAACTTCGTCAATACGACCCCGGTCACGTCTAATGCATCATTGAAACCTTCGGCAGTTTCAACGGCGTTTTGACCAGTCATCGCATCTACCACTAATAGAATTTCATCGGGATGCACCATTTCCTTGATGTCCTTTAACTCATCCATTAGTTTTTCATCGATCTGCAAGCGACCAGCGGTATCAATAATCACATAGTCATTATGATTTTCCTTGGCCTGTGCCATTCCCTTTTCAACAATTTCACGCGGATCAACATCGGTCCCCATTGCAAAGACTGGCACGTCAACTTGTTGACCAACCTGTTGTAATTGGTCAATGGCAGCTGGTCGATATATATCAGCTGCAATCATTAACGGACGGGCTTTTTGTTCATCCTTTAATTTAAGGGCCAACTTACCGGCTGTCGTCGTTTTCCCGGCCCCTTGCAAACCAGCCATCATGATCACGGTCGGTATTTTATCAGATTTATTAAGGGGAACTGCCGTCTCACCCATCATCTTCGTTAATTCTTCATCAACGATTTTAACGATCTGTTGAGCGGGGTTCAATCCCTCTAAAACATCCGCACCCTTAGCACGTGCTTGGACTTTTTTAACGAATGACCGAACCACGCCAAAATTAACATCGGCTTCTAATAGCGCCAATCTAATTTCACGCATGGTTGCTCTTAAGTCAGATTCGCTAACTTTACCCTTGCCCCGTAAATTTCGCATGGCTTTTTGGAGTCGTTCAGTTAAACCTTCAAATGCCATTATTTCACCACTTTCATTCTTCTTCTATTTTTTCTAAATCAGCTACTAATCCCACTAACTTTGCATCGGCAGCATAATTAACCTTAACGTAATCCCTAATGCGATCAGTCTTCTGGTTGCGCGACACAAAATCACGATAAAGGTGGAGTTGAGATTCATACTTTTCAAGAATCAATTCAGTCCGCCTGATGTTATCGTAAACTGCTTGGCGGCTAATTGAAAACTCTTCTGAAATCTCTCCCAATGAATAGTCATCAACATAGTAGCGTTGCATATAGCTATTCTGCTTATTCGTCAGTAATGGTTCATAAAACGATAATAACGAATTAATTCGGTAATTCTTCGATAATTCCAAAGCGATGCCCCCAGTTAAGATTCCTTTAGCTTATAGAATACATAATCTAACGACGTTCCGTCAATTATTTTAATAACCCCTTGAACAATCCATAAACAAAGTCACTAGCGTTGAATGGTTGCAAGTCACCAACTTGTTCACCTAATCCGACGTACTTGACTGGAATATGCAACTCGTTTCTAATTGCTAACACAATTCCACCCTTAGCGGTTCCATCTAGTTTCGTCAACGTGATTCCGGTTACATCGGTCACCTGCTTAAACAACTTGGCCTGATTCAATGCATTTTGACCGGTCGTAGAATCCAATACTAACATTACTTCATGGGGCGCCATTGGGATTTCACGGGTCAAGATCTTCTTCATCTTGGAAAGCTCATTCATCAAATTAACTTTATTTTGTAACCGTCCAGCTGTATCAACGAATAAAACATCGTATTGCCCCTTCTTGGCTTTTTGGACCGCATCGAAGACGACTGAGGCGGGATCACTTTTTTCAGGTTTCTTAACAATGTCAACTTCATCACGCTTGGCCCAAACGTCTAGTTGCTGAATCGCACCGGCTCTAAATGTATCAGCAGCAGCCAACAAGACCTTCTTGCCTTGGTCATGATACAGCTTTGCCATCTTACCAATGGTGGTGGTTTTACCCACCCCGTTGACCCCCACGAATAAAATCACGGTCGGTCCCTCTTTAGCAAAGTTGATCTGATTGGTCTCACCATTGCCATTTTGGTCGTATAGTTCGATCAACTTTTGAATTACGACGTTTTGAACTTCATTTCTGGACTTAACGTTTTTTAACTTCACTTCATCCCTAAGTTCATCAGTCAAATTGACCGCCATATCAAAACCAACATCGGATTCAATCAAAGTATCTTCCAGGTCTTCAAAAAATTCTTCATCCACGGACCTAAAGTTAGCGAAGAGCTTATTTAAGCGTTGCCCAAATGATGAACGCGACTTGGCAAGCCCATGTTCATACTTAGTGGCTTCTTCTTGCGGTTCAGTTTCTGGTTCTTGTGATTCTTCTGGTTTTTCTGGTTCTTGTGGTTCAACATGTTCTTCATCAGCCGCAGTTGCTGATTGCGCCGAATCTTCACTTGATTGTGAAGAAGATTCAAGGTCTTGAAGTGAAGAATTTGATTCAACAGATTCATTTTCAGCACTAGTTGAACTTGCTTTAGCACTTGGCTCAATTGATTGCGTTGATTCGACAGATTTAACTTCTCCGCTAGCAGAAGAATCTACCGCTTCTTCACTGCTAGTAACGGGTTCGGTACTTGTTGAAGACTCAGATTCACTAACTGCATCTGAACTGGTTGCGATTGCTTGTGAGGAGTCACTACTTTGCTCACTACTGGTCTGACTGGCTGAACTAGCGCTACTAGATTCAACACTAACCGAAGATTGAGCATTTTTGGATTCCCCTTGATCTGCTTCAGATTGTTGATCTTTCTTTTTATTGCGACGTTTAAAAATATCAAATAATCCCATTTATATCATCCCTTCGTTGCTTGCGCGTTTTTTAAATCGACCGTCAAGACCTTAGAAATGCCAGAGTCTTGCATCGTGACCCCATATAAATTATCAGCATAAACCATCGTTTCCTTCCGATGCGTAATCACGATAAATTGAGTCTGATCCCTTAGCCTTTGGATGTAGCGTGCAAACCGATCCACGTTAGCAGGATCTAGTGCTGATTCAGCTTCGTCCAAAATTACAAATGGCACTGGTTGCAGCTTTAAAATCGAAAACAACAGTGCGATTGCAGTTAACGAACGTTCACCACCCGAAAGCAATAACATGCTTCTAAAACGCTTTCCAGGTGGTTGGACCATAATCTCAATCCCAGTAGTTAAAAGATGGTGCGGATCAGTCAGTTTCAACTTAGCATCCCCGCCACCAAAAATTTCCTTAAAGGTGGTGCGAAATGCTGATTGTAATTGATCAAAAGTCGTTTTGAACCGTTGCTTAACGGTGGCATCCATCTGGTTCATCGTCGATTCTAATTGGCGTTTCGATTGAATCAAATCATCAGCCTGTTGTTTTAAAAATTGATAGCGTTCATTCACCTCATCAAATTGCGTGATTGAATTTATATTGACTGGCCCTAAGGCTTCGATTTGTGTTTGAAGCTTCGTCATGCGTTGGTTAATTGCTTTTAAATCCTCATTAACGGTGCAATCAACTAACTGTTGCAAAGTCAGTCCATATTTTTGGCTGGCGAGCGTCCGCACTGATTTTAATTGATCGGTCGTTGCCTGGATCCGTTGTTTTAAATGCTCAACGGTAGATTGGGTCTGCAACAATGCATCTTGTTTTTGAGTAATTTGCTCATCAATCGGTGCAAGTACTTGCTTTAGTTTGGTTATTGACTGCTTTGTATCTGCAATCTGCTGTTTTAAATCAGCTTGATTTTGCTTAACAACGCCAATCTTATTATTTAAAGCAGCACTAGTCAATTGACCATTAATTTGTTCATTTAAATGCTCGATTGTTTGGTTCAACTTAATCTGTTGGCTTTGGTTAGTTGCTAATTGGGCATTCAAATCGGTGATCTTTTGTTCAACGTGCCGTGCCTCTGACTGGGCCAATAGTAGTTGTTCTCTTTTGGTTTGCTCATCATTTAGCGCTGATTGATGTTGTTGTTCTAAGTCCTGCTTAGCTTGATTTGCCCGTTTTACAGCGGATTGATTTTCTGAAATGCGTTTGTTAACCGCTGCTAGTTCATCCTTAAAATCCACATCGGCAGCTTGCGCAAAATTAACGCTTAACGTTTGTAAATTAACGCGTTGACTAGCAGCCTCGCGTTGCTTATTTTCAATTGTCGTTTGCAGCTGTTGCACCTGTCCGCTCAACATTTGAACATCCTGTTTAAGCGCTAGTTGATTTTGTTGATCTAAATCATTTTGCTGTTGAGCTTGTTTTAAATCAGCTTGACTGGTTTTAACTGATTGCTCTAAAGAAGCTAGCTTTTGTTTCGATTCCTGAACAGCTTGATTTAATTGATGCAACTTTTCCTTTTGAACTAGCATCCCAGTGAACCGTTTTTGATTCGCTCCACCAGTGATCGATCCTCCTGCATTAACAACCTGGCCATCTAAGCTGACTACCCGAAACCGATGGTTGATCGCAGTCCCGATTTTTATCGCTGCCGCTAGGTCTACTGCCACCAAAACATTTCCCAACAAATAATCGCGCACTAATTGATACTGAGCGGGCATTTGGACCAACTGATTTCCAACGGCAACAAAGCCTTCGATCCGTTTCGCTTGCTTTAAAATGGCTGGCGGGACGGAATGATTAGTCAAGCTGTTAATTGGCAATAACGTGACGCGCCCCAGTTTATGAACCGTCATGAACTGAATCGCTTCTCGACCACTTTGATTATCCGTTACCATTATTTGTTGCAGCCGACTGCCCAATGCAGTTTCAATTGCATTCACGTAGTCACTTTCAACATCTAAAAAGTCAGCAACGGAGCCAATAATGCCGTTCAACTCATCGCGATGGTTCAACAAATTACGGCTGCCCTGAAGATAGCCGCCATGTTGATTTTGAAACTCAACCAATCCATCCCGATTAGCCTTGAGTTCTTGACTTTTTTGCAACGCTCGATACCAATCACTTTGGTTATGATCAGCCGATTGACGCAACCTTTGCACTTGTGAGTTATTACTAGCAATTCGATCATTAATCTTATGCAAGGCAGATTGTTTGGTGTCCAAGGCATCTTTTAGCCGTTGGAGCTGTCCTTTGAGCTTCTCGACTGCAGCTTGATTATCAGTAATCCTTGCGTTAATCGCTGTTTGCTGACGATGAAATTGTTCGCTATCCTTACTGGCATAGTTCAAACGGTTCTTAAGATCACTTGACCGTTGCAATAATTCTAAATATTGATCCCTAAATGATGTCAATTGCTCGTTAACGGTCGTTAGCTTGGCGGCTAGTTGTTTTACCCGTGAAGCCTTTAATTGAGCTTGATGTTGTTCAATGATGTTTTGTTGGGTCGTTTGAGCCTCATTTGCTGTAATGACTTGATTTTCAATTTCTGAATACTGTGATACGAGGTGTTCTAAGTCAGCCTTAGCATTGGTTAACTGCTCCGTTTTAAAGGTTGATTGCTGGGAAGCTAACTTAATTTGACTGTTATATTGCTCCATTTGACTAGTCGCTTTGAGCAGCTTTGATTGGGCATTGTCTTGAGCAATCGTCAGTTCGTCTAGTTGGGCTTGGGTGCCTTGCTTTTGTTGTCTTAAACTGTCAATTGCTTGATTTAAAGCCTTTACCCGCTCGTCTGCTTCTTGGTACGCTTTTTCATTTGCCGTGTACTCAGCCACGAATCGTTGTGCATTGCCAGATAATTGCTTTTGGTGCCACTGACCAAGCGATGCTTGTAATCGTTGGTACTCACTTGCCGCTTTACTCTGGGTCCGTAACGTTTGGACCTGTGATTCTAACTCTAAAATAATATCATTGACCCGACTCAAATTATCATTGGTCTCGCCCAATCGATGATCGGCTAACTGTTTGCGCTGGCGATACTTATAAATGCCAGCGGTCGTTTCAATGAGATTACGCCGCTCTTCTGGCTTACTATTGAAGATGGCCTCGACGTTTCCCTGTGAAATGATCGAAAAAGAACCAATTCCGACCCCAGTGTCCATCAATAAATTATTAATGTCCCTTAGCCGACACTCCTTTTGATTTAAATAATAAATGCTATCACCATTACGAAATAATTTTCTAGTTACTGTTACTTCAGTATAATTCGTATTTAAATAGTGATCGGAGTTATCAAAAGTTAGGGTTACTTCAGCACGGTTCAAAGCCCGATGACTCTTAGAGCCAGAAAAGATCACGTCGGTCATTTTAGTACTACGTAAATGTTTAGCAGATTGTTCACCTAAGACCCACCGAATTGCTTCGATCACGTTACTTTTGCCGCTCCCGTTCGGTCCAACGATTGCTGTTAAACCGCTTTGAAAGTCAATCGTTGTCTTTTCAGCAAATGATTTAAAACCAACTAATTGCATTGATTTTAGTTTCAAAATAATACCCCATTCTATAAAGATTAATTAAAGTGCTTGAGCGCCTGCTTAGCAGCTCCTTGTTCCGCATTCTTTTTGGAATGGCCACTACCGATTCCATATTCCTTCCCATCAATGGTAACGGAAACCTTAAAACGACGGTGATTTTCGGGGCCATTTTCATCTAATAAGTGGTATTCGATCGCCACTGGCCCGTTGACCTGTGCTTTTTCCTGTAGTTCGGTCTTATGATCAAAAAATTCATCAAACCAACCTGCGTCCAGTTTTGGGAAAATGACCTTATGGCAGAACCGAACTACCGGTTCCATCCCCTGGTCTAAGTACACTGCACCAATAAATGATTCAAAAATATCACAAAGTAATGAGTCGCGGTTCCGCGCGTTCGCCTTTTCTTCACCGTGCCCCAATCGAATGTACTTATCAAAATGACATTCACGAGCAAAGCTACTAAAACTTTGTTCATTTACCATCGCTGCTCTTAAACGGGTTAATTGGCCTTGAGGTAAATTGGGATACCGTTTAAAAATATATTCAGAAACCACTAGTTCATAAACAGCATCCCCAAGAAACTCAATTCGTTCGTAAAATTTTAAATGATGGCCAGGGTGTTCATTTACATATGAAGCTTGTGTAAATGCTTCATCCAGCAGCGTTTCGTTATTAAATTTAATTCCATAGTTATCCGCTAATTCTTTATCAAAGACTGCATCCATTTTTAATTTCACTCCTAATATTAATTCAAGAAAAAGCGATTACCAAAAGTAATCGCCCCCTTTAAATGTATTCTAATGTTTTAAGAATGACTAACGATATAATCAACGGCTTCATCGACCGTATTTAATTTTTCAGCATCGTCATCATCGATACTAGCGCCAAATTCACTCTCTAAGTTCAAAACAAATTCAACAAAATCAATCGAATCAGCATCCAAATCATTTTTAAAGTTCAAAGAACCAGTAACCTTACTGCGATCAAATTCAAATTGATCAGCAATCATATCAGCTACTTTATTAAAAACTTCATCTTTTGTCATTGTTATCCCTCACCAATTTAGTTATTCTTTGCTTCTTGCTTAATTGCCTTCATTGCATCAGCATGGGCGCTAAAGTAATCAACAATCTGACCGACCGTATTGGATTCGACCATGGTATGAATTTGTCCTAAAGTATTCCGTACGGTAGTCGCCTTACTACTGCCGTGCATTTTTACGACAGGTGCCTTGACCCCGATCAAAACCGCACCGCCATACTTAGAATAATCCAACTTCGTATTGATTTGCTTAAAGGTATCCTTAAGGAAATAAGCACCCAGCTTATCCTTTAAACCACCATTCATTATACTACTTTTGATCAAATTTAGCATCGTCAATGCAGTTCCTTCGGTACTCTTCAAAGCAGCGTTCCCAGTAAAACCATCTGTGACAACAACGTCAGCAGCCCCGTTCAATAATTCACGGGATTCAACGTTACCAATAAAATTCAGATCGTGGTTGGCAGCCAGGAGTTCGTGGACGGCCTTGTGCAACTTGTCACCCTTATCGGCTTCGGTCCCGTTGTTCAAAAGCCCCACCCGTGGGTTTTTAATTCCTAAGACGGCATCAGCATAGTAACTTCCCATAAATGCGTATTGGTATAGATGGAATGCCCGTGAATCAGCATTCGCCCCCACGTCGAGCATTACGAACTTATCATTTGGCCCCTCGACCATCGGTAACGTTGTAGTCAATGCGGGCCGTTCGATTCCCTTGATTCGACCAACGATGAACAAACCAGCAGCTAGTAATGCGCCAGTGTTACCACCAGACAAAAATGCATCAGCTTGCCCATTATGAACGGCTTGTGCGGCTTGGACCATACTCGAATCCTTTTTATTCTTGATTGCTTTAACGGGTTCTTCACCCATTTCAATCACCTGGTCAGTATGGATTAGTGTAATCCGTTCATTATTTGCTACTAATGGCTCGACCTGGTCTTTAGGACCGTATAATTGGAATTCCATATCTGGATAAAGGTCACGAGCCATTTCAACCCCCTTTACAACTTCAGTAGGTGCATAATCGCCACCCATTGCATCAACAGCAATTTTCATCATATCTCTCCTAATCTAACGAATCATTCAGCGATTCATCATTTAAATATTTAACTAACGGTAAATTATCAGTCTGAACGGTCCATTCAGGATCGCTGACGATATTTTTAGCTTCCATTTGTGCATATGAAAGCATTACTAAGTCGGCTACTGGATCTCCGACCTTAAATTGCACCTGTCCCGATTGCTGGCGACCCATGACATCTCCTGACCCACGCAACTCTAAATCCTTTTGAGCAACGATAAAACCATTCGTGGTGTCGACCATGACTGCCATTCGTTTTTTACCAACTTCATTTTTAGGATCGGCAACCAAAATACAATAGGATTGTTTGTCGCCACGACCGACACGCCCCCTTAATTGATGCAATTGGGCTAACCCAAAGTGATCGGCATTAAAAATCAGCATCAATGAAGCATTTGGAACGTCAACCCCGACTTCGATCACGGTCGTTGAAACCAGGATTTGTAATGCTTGTTTTTTAAAGGCATCCATAATGGCGTTTTTCTCTTCATCCTTCATCCGACCGTGCAACAAGCCGATCTTGAATCCTGGTAAATAATTTTCCAGCATTTCAAAAATCGACTCAGTACTTTGCATGTCAGACTTTTCAGATTCTTCAATTAACGGTGCGATTACGTACATTTGCGCATGTTGATTTAAGCGTTCCAAGATGAAAGGCAGTGCATTGGTGAACTGGTTACTAGTGATCCAATAGGTAATAATCGGCTTTCTGCCAGCCGGCAGCTCGTCGATTACTGAAACATCCATTTCTCCATAAGCAGTCAGGGTCATCGTTCGGGGAATCGGGGTCGCAGTCATTGTCAAAACGTTAGGTGCATCCCCCTTTTTCCGAAGTGCTCCTCTTTGATTAACCCCAAAGCGGTGCTGCTCATCAATGATTGCTAACCCCAGGTTTTTAAATTCAACGTCAGATTGAATTAAAGCGTGCGTCCCGATCACAAGATCCACTTCCCCACTCTTTATACGGGGAAGGATTTCCTTTCTAACCGCTGGTTTGGTATCCCCCGTCAACAATACAATCGAAAGGGGGAAATCAGCAAAAATGCGGGATAGACCATTAGCATGTTGTTCCGCTAAGATTTCAGTTGGGACCATCAAAGCACTTTGGTACCCTGCAGTAGCCGCAGCATAGATCGCAATCGCTGCAACGATCGTTTTACCACTACCCACATCCCCCTGTAGCAATCGATTCATTTGGGAATGATTGTTCAAGTTCGCAAGAATTTCATTAACCACCCTTGACTGCGCTCCCGTTAATTTAAACGGGAGGTGTTCAATGAACGCATCAACGGCTTTCCGATCGTAATTAATGTTAACCCCTGTAAAATCATGATCACGCAATCGTAATAACTGCATCCGCATTTGAAAAATAAAAAATTCTTCAAACTTAGCGGTGCGCAACGCTAGCTTAGAGTCTTCTAGCGTCGCTGGAAAATGCATATCATGGATTACCTGGCGATGTGATTCTAGTTGGTAGCGTTCACGCAAAGATGATGGCAGTATTTCTTCTATTTGATCTTGATATTGATCGTAGGTCTCTTGAATTAAACTTTTTAGGGTCGATTGCTTGATCGTTTTATTTACAGAGTAAATTGGCTCCATCTTATTGGTCGTGGTACTAATAATTCGCATTCCCACCATCGATAGTTTTTGCAGGTCTAAACGCCCGAAAATAACAATCGGCTGATTGGTGGTGATTTGCTTTTTCAACCATGGTTGATTGAAAAAATGGACCCGAATCGCATTATTTTCAACTTGCATTAAAAAGGTCAACCGCGTCCGCCTATAACCATATCTGAATATCTGCGGTTGATCTAAGACCAGCCCCCGCAGTGTAACTTGTGATTGTGGCGGAATCTCAGATAATGATTGAACATTGAAATTATCATAACGAAACGGAAAATAATTCAAAACATCATTGATCGTTTTAATGCCTAAACTATTCAATACCTGTTGTTTTTTAGGACCAACTCCGTCCAAATTGATAACTGCGTCATTCAAATTAGTAATTTCAACCACCTCCGAATAAAAAAATCGGAAATAATTCCGATTAATTACCTTTATTCAACAGAAACTAAAAATGGATAGATCGGTTGATCACCCTCATGGATTTCAACTTCTAGGTCTTCATCCATTTTCATAATCTTATCCTTTAACTTTTGAGCTTCACGTTCATTCGCACCATTTCCGTAAATAATGGTGATTGCTTCACTATCTTCATCTAACATTGCTTTTACCATTTGGGTCGCAGCATCGATCATATTCGAACTAGTAACGGTAATTTTACCATCTACAATGCCCATGTATTGATTCTTTTTAATGTGAACCTGGTCCAATTCGGTGTCCCGAACTGCTTGGGTAACTTCACCACTTTTGACAAACTCTAAATTAGCTTCCATGGCTGATTTTACCTTTTCTAAATCGGCTGATGGATCATATTCCAACATCGCAGTCATCCCCTGCGGAACCGTCTTCGTATGAACGATAACGGTCGGCACGTTAGCAACCTTAGCTGCCTGTTCGGCTGCCAAAAAGATGTTGCTGTTATTAGGTAGGATCACAGCGCGCTGTGCATGTGAATTATTGATCGCATCAACGATATCTTGAGTACTAGGGTTCATTGTTTGCCCCCCGTTGATCAAGTCGGTAACGCCCAAACTATTAAAGAGCGTGCCAATCCCCTGCCCACTGGAAACGGCAATGACCGCCGTATCATTTGGACGGTCGATTTCATCCTTAGTGGGTTCATCGTCGGCATCATTATTGATGATATCTTCTTGTTGAAGGCGCATGTTATCAACCTTTACCGTTGCTAAATCACCAAATTGTTGCCCCCAAGCTAGGACTTTTCCAGGGTGTTCGGTATGAACATGGACCTTAACGATCTCATCATCGTTAATTACTAATAAGGAATCGCCCAGCTTAGCCAGGTAATCATAGAATGGTTGGTATTCAAATTTTTGATCAACTTGCTTACCATGCCCAATTCTGACCATTATCTGGGTACAATAACCATATTTAATATCAGCAGGATCGATTTCACCCTGCACACTCTTGTGATGCTTAGCATCAATCATTTCAGCCACATCTGCATCAGTAGGATCGTTTTTGGCAACGGATACTTCCCGACCGTTCAATGAATCAGCGAACGCCCTAAGTACAAATGCTAGTCCCTGGCCACCAGAATCGACCACGCCGACCTGCTTTAGGACTGGTAATAAATCGGTAGTCGTCTTCAATGCAGCATCGGCTGCATCACTAACCACATCCATGAGTTCAGCAACATCCATGGAGGAATAGACTTCCCGACTTTTTTCGGCTGCCCCATGAATGACCGTTAAAATGGTCCCCTCGGTTGGTTTCATCACAGAACGATAAGCAGTTTTAGTAGCTTCGACTAGCGCATCGTTCAAATCCTTAGCATCCAAGGTTGGCTTTTTGTTAACCGATTTAGCAAATCCGCGGAAAATTTGTGATAAAATCACTCCAGAATTCCCCCGTGCACCCATTAAGAGCCCCTTTGCTAATGATTCGGCTAGCTCACCAACGGAATTACTATTCGAATTGGCAACGTATTGCGCACCACTAGCTAATGATAAATTCATATTCGTTCCAGTATCGCCATCTGGCACTGGAAACACATTTAAAGAGTTAATAAAATCAGCATTGTTTTTAAGCGTTGCTGCGGCCGCTTGAATCATCTTTCTGAATTGATGACTGTCAATTTCCGTTACTATCAATTGATATCCCCCTAGACAAGAGGTAAGTTTAGATTTAATCGTTTAAAACTTGAACCCCTTGGACTATCACATTAACTGCGTTGGCAGTAATGCCAAGCATGGTTTCCAAATTATATTTTACTTTTGATTGAACATTACGACATACTTCAGAGATCTTAGTCCCATAGCTAACAATGATGTTTACTTCAATCGCAATCCCATTCACTTCTTGTTTAACGACTACTCCCTTTGAGTAGTTTTCATTTCTTAAAATACTATTGACATTATCACGGAGTTGCTTTTTGCTAGCCATTCCTACGACTCCATAATTATCAGTAGTTGCACTACCAACCACTGAAGCAATTACTTCACTGCTGATATCAACAATTCCATACTTTGTCTTAATTTTAACGGCCAATCCAATAGCCTCCTTAAAAGATTCGAAATACACTATAAACAATTACTAATATTACCACAAGAACTGCACAATCAAAAGAGTTGAACCCGAATTTGAATTATGAAGCTGTCAAGTAAAAATACTTGAAAGAAAAGTATTGCAAAAAGACTGATAATATGCTAAATTATTGTAGTGTATTAAAACAAAGAATAAAAAATAAATGTAAGGAGGCATTATCATGGCTAAAGACTTTATCAGCGGTAAGAGAACCCATTTCGGTAACAAGCGTTCTCACGCCTTAAATTCTTCACGTCGTAGCTGGAAGCCAAATTTGCAAAAAGTTCGGATTTTAGTTGATGGCAAACCTAAAAAAGTTTGGGTTAGTGCCCGTACCTTAAAATCAGGTAAGGTTACTCGTGTCTAATGACTTTAAATAAAAAAGTATTATTCTAACCCTAATAGGTTGGAATAATACTTTTTACTAGGATATCAATCCCAAATATTAATTTGGTGATTGGTATCCTAGTTTTTTTAATAATATATTATTATTGTAATCCTTAATCCATGTTTTCATCGCATTGATTAAGGATTTTTGGTATCATAATGCGTGTTCATCATTTCAATTTTAATGATATGGAAAATTGATTCCATTTGAGTATCAATTAAAAATGTTCTCTTAAGGGACATGGAATGAATAGCTTCCAACTATCATTCCGATATTGAATTCCTTGATCAATATGCAAAATTGAATGCTTAACAATGTTCTGGATGCTTTTTAATGCCTGGTTAAACGGATTGATAATTTACAAATGCTTTGGCGTAAATGTAATCGAGAAAAATCAAATAAATAAAGTAACGATACAAAAAATACAAATGTATCGTTACTTTATATAAGATTTATTATCTGAATCATAGAAAAGAAATCCCTAATAAAGACCAAACTCTCCGTCTGTTCTGGATTCCTCCATATATTCAGCAACAGAAATATCTATGGCAAATAATTTATCTATTAATTCCGTAGGACTTACTATGGGCATTAAAATATCTTTTTTATTCCCAAACTCAACATATGTAATTTTGTTTTTTCCGGGTATTCCATCTCTTACACGGTAAGAATAATTATCAAAGTCCAAACCAGAAATAGACATATCATTTAATTCTTCAAAGATATGACCTCCATCTGTTAAAATTGGTGCAAGTAAGCCCTTTGAATTTAAATTTTCGGTGTCAATTGGTAGTAATGAAAATTCGGGATTTATATAATCTCTATTAGATTCATTTCTTATATTTATTTTAAATGAGTATTCATGTTCTTTGACTTGCTTATATTCTATTAAATCTAACTCTTTTGGATCAATGGCATCATATTTTTCGGTATATGGAATTGGATCTTCTAGGTCGAATTGCTTTAAAAATTCTGGACCGTATAATTTTAAATCATAATCTTTCATTATAGAGACATTGTGTCTCTTGATAATATTTTTAATGGTTGAAGCATCGAAATTTAATAACATTGTATTTTACAACCCCTCTTTAATTAATTTAGCACCATACTAACAAACTTAATAATATCATGTTTTCATTAATGCATAAACGATTAAGTGTTTCACATTAAAAGAACAGAAGGAAAATAATGGCAAAGAAATCAAACCTTAACGTCAGAATTGATGAGAACTTAAAAAATCAAGCTAAAGAAGTTCTGGAAAGTATTGGATTAACACAAAGTAAAGCTATTGATTTATTTTTTAGGCAACTTGTAATAGATAGAGAACTACCCTTTAATGTTAAGCGGAGATCTAAAACTCAAAGAAGTAGTCAATGCTAAAGTGTCAAGAACAACAAATAGTTGTTATTATATATTGAAAATGTCAGATGATCGTATCTATCAAATGGCTTTTAGCGATCATATGTCAGTAGAATATTACTTTTTAGATTAAGCATTACAGGCTGAATATCATATTAATTTAGCTCAAGTAATCAAATAATTTTGATATGATCCCAATAGGTTGGACTAATACTTTTTACTAGGATATCAATCCCAAATATTAATTTGGTGATTGGTATCCTAGTTTTTTTTAATATATTATTGTAATCCTTAATCCATGTTTTCATCGCATTGATTAAAGATTTTTTGGTATTATAATCCTTGTTCATCATTTCAATTTTCATAATATGGAAAATTGATTTCATTGAGCATTATCTAAACATTTCCTCTTATAGTTGTCACTGTAAATTGTATTTTTACATGATTCTTTGGGCTCTTTTATGGTTAACATGACATCCATTATTATTGAATAGTGCTGTTTTACCAAACTTTTTATCCGTCTTTAACCATGAGTAGACTGTTGCAACACCCTCAATGCTATATTTATGGTTAAACGTAGTTGATCCAACTCCAGAAAGATATTCTAAAACAACTTTTAATCTAAATTCATAACTATATTTTGCCAAAATAAAGACCCCCATATGCTGAACATTTTCTGTCCAACATATAGAGGGCTCTTCACAGTTTATAACTGGTCTTTTTTTATTTGTCACGGCTTTGAATTACTGCCATGACCCCTTGATCAAATTCAAAGTGGCCAGTCTCGCCAATAAATTCATTACTAGCCAAAGAAACTGGATTTTGAATTGGATATTGATCTAGTTGATATCTTTCATCATTAAGCGTCAAAGTCATTTTGTTCAACGGCACGAACGCCAGGTACTTTTTATCGGGTTCTTTTGTAATGGTGTGCTTGCCCGGTAAAAAATAACTAATCGTATTCTGCTTATCGATCAAGCGAATCTTGGGCGCGTATGCTCTAAACCGTAATTCTAAAACCATCAAAAAGTTTGCCAAAAAGTGATCGATTCGTCCGCCAGTTGCACCATAAATGTCAATTGCATCGGCATGAAAGCGTTCAATTGCAACCTTTAAGCCTAACTGAGTATCGGTATCGTCTTTTTCTGGATTAGATTGATGATTGCCATGAACGTGGGCTTGGACTAACTTCAATTCAGCTGAGCTCATTGAGTCAAAATCACCAATTGCATAAATGGGATTGTAGCCTAATTTAATCAACCGTAGTGTCCCTCGATCAACGCCAATCCAATCACCATCAACTTGGCGTTCTTCAATCGCTGCAGGCCAGTTTTCGACCGGACCGCCGCTTAACAAGTTAATCCTCTTTACCATTACTTAGTCGCATCCTTAATTGCTTGAACCTTACTTGCAGGATCATCAGCACCAAATACATATGAACCAGCAACGGCTACCGTTGCACCAGCATCATAGGCTTCTTTGACGGTTTGGTCATTAATCCCTCCGTCAATTTCAATATCAAAGTCATAGCCATTTTCCTTCTTAATGGCGTTTAGTTCAGCGATCTTCTTAACGGTTTCTGGAATAAACTTTTGGCCCCCAAAACCAGGGTTAACGGTCATTACTAACACTTGATCGACCAAATATAAAACGGGCTTGATTGCTTCCACAGGAGTCCCTGGGTTAATCACTACTTCGGCCTTCACGTTTTGATTCTTGATCATTTGAAGGGCCCGATGAATATGGGGAGTCGATTCAACGTGGACTCCGATCAAGTCAGCACCAGCATCGGCAAAGGTATCGATGTAGCGTTCTGGGTTTTGCACCATCATGTGAACATCTAAGATCATCTTTGAGATCGGTCTGATGGCTTTGACCCAGTTAGGACCATATGAAATGGCTGGAACGAACATCCCATCCATGATATCAATATGGAGGTATTCAGCGCCACCCTTTTCAACCTTTTCAATATCCCTTTGTAAATTAACGTAATCTGCACTTAAAATTGATGGAGCTACTTTAATCATTTTCATTTTCCTCATTTCTTTTTATTATAAATGGGCTTACGGTTCTTGAGCATATTAAATAGCTGCAAATAATCATCGTAACGACTTTTTAATATTTCACCATCAGCAACCATTGCTTTAATTTTACAACCAGGTTCATTCACATGTAAACACCCTCTGAACTTACAATCAGGAGCGTTGCGAACAAATTCTGGAAAGTAATCCCTTAGTTCTCGATAATCAATGTCAAAAGTATCATAAGATGAAAAACCAGGAGTATCAGCAACTAATCCACCTGCAATCGGAATCAAGGTGACTTTACGTGTCGTATGCCGCCCTCGGTTCAATGCTTGAGAAATTTCACCCGTTGCCAGGTGTAAAGAAGGGAGAATCTTATTCAATAACGTTGATTTACCAGCCCCCGTTTGCCCCATAAAAACAGTTAAACAGTTCGCAAAATGTGCTTTTAGATTTTGCAATGAATCATCATCAGATTGCTGATGCGCACAAATTGTCGTGTACCCAATTTTTTGGTAATCATCAGCTAACGATTGAATGGTAGAAAAGCGTTTCGGCGTTAATAAATCTAACTTAGTAAAATAAATGATCGGCTTGATATGGCTGATACCAAGCGCAATCAACTGCCGATTTAATAAATTAATACTAAACTCAGCCTCAGTCGTAGCGGTGACCACCACCGCTTGATCGATATTTGCTAACGGCGGGCGCACTAGCGCATTTTTGCGTTCAGCAACGCTTAAAATATAGTCATTTTCAAACTCTACGATGTCACCCACGACCGGCTTAATCCCGTGTTTTCGAAAGTTACCACGCGCCCGCGTACGGTAGGTCTTGCCATCAGAATGAACGTCAAAAAAACCGCTCAATGATTGATAAATTCTGCCCTTTGCCAATTAAACACCCCTTTTATCTTATTATACTAAATTTTATCTAGATAAAAAATCCTAATTAATATTTTTAACGTAGCTGATGGTTTTACCATCCCGAATGATTTTATATTCACCGGGGGTCTTTCCGTCCAACTTAAATGGAATGATGAACTTAGTATCTTGATAAATCGTAATTCGTCGATAAAGATGATCGATCGAATTATCCTCATCCTTAACGTAAATATCGATATTGTTCGAATTATTGTTATTACTCTTATATGGTAAATTAACATTAACGTTTAAAGTATGGGAACCATTTTCTTTTCCATTGGCCTTTTCACCCTTGGAAACTGAAATAATAATGTTATCACCATTATAAACGGTCAAGCCATCCCCTGGATTTTGATTGAACACGATTCCAGCTGGATATTCATCATTATATTGATAATCGAAGGTTGGATTTAACCCCATCATCTGAACATAACTAGCAGCTTCATCCCTACTTAGCCCGATCAAGCGTTTCATCATGAACTGCTTAATCCCGTCAGACACCTCAAATTTAATCGTTTTATTCCGAGGACTATATGAATTGCCCGGAATAAAATTCTGTTTTAAAATTTTACCACTGCCGAACGTATCAGAACTAGAGTACGTTTTTTCAACCGTAAAGCCTTGGTTTTCCAACTCCTTAGCGGTAACATCGAAATCCTGGCCAATATAATTACTCAAATCAATTTTACTGACCCCATTGCTAAGTACTAACGTGACCTTATCGTTACGAAATAGCCAGCGCTTGGCTGCTGGATCAGTATTGAACGCTTGATTGATCGGCACGTTATCAGCATATTGATACTTAATACGGTCGACCTGTAGGCCAGTTGATTGTAATCGCTTGATTGCTTGCTCTTTAGAGAGCCCATTTAAAGATGGGACCTGGACAAAAAAGAAGTGGACCGTCAATCCGAAGACGACCAAAATGCCAACGACAACTCCGACCCAAGTCCCCCAAAAAACCTTTCCAGGATTTTTAACCGATTTATTGGAATTCGATGAACCATCTGCCGTATTATCCAATAAATTTAGATCATCAAAATTCATGACTTTAGTTTCATCTTCAACATCAAATGAATTTTGCGGGGTAAACCGTAGCACCCGTTTTAAATGGGGGGCGATGTTTAATGCCTTTTGCATTTCAGAAATCGATTCAAACCGATCCTTGGGATTTTTAGCAGTCGCTTGTAAGACGACATTTTCGACTGCGAGCGGAATCTTATTTTTGCCGTTGTTAATCGGTGGCAATGGAGCCTTAGAATGCTTTAAAGCAATCGATACTGGATTATCACCATCGAATGGTACCTGTCCTGTAAGGAGTTCATACATAATGATTCCGAGTGAATAAATGTCAGAACGCTTCGTTGCGACCTCACCTCGGACCTGCTCAGGAGATAGATAGTGAATCGAACCTACGATCGAATTAGTTTGCGTCAGCGTATTTTCAGTTGCAAAAATTGCGATTCCAAAATCGGTGATTTTCACATTTTCTGAACCATCGATCAAAACGTTCTCAGGCTTTAAATCACGATGAACAATGTTATTTTGATGGGCAACACTGACTGCATCTAAGATCTGATTCATAATCTTAATCACGTTCGGGACCGAAATGGGAGCATGTTCCTTAATATAATTTTTGAGGTTCGTCCCCTTAACGTACTCCATGATTGAATATTGAATCCCATCATCTTCTTCGAATCCATATATTTTGACGATGTGTTCGCTATTCAAATGGCTAATTGCCAGTGCTTCTCTTTTAAATTGCGCCTTAGTATGCGGATTATCGCGAAAGTCGACCCGTAAGAACTTTACAGCCACAAATCGATTGGTTTGAACATCCTTTGCAATGTATACATCAGACATCCCCCCCTGACCAATTTGATCAATAACTCGGTAACGACCGTTTAATAAACGTCCCTTAATCATGATCATCAACTCCTTGATCAGATTGAGTTTCAATAATTAAAACCGTGATGTTATCAGTGCCACCGTTCTGATTCGCCACTTCCACTAATTTGCGGCATTTATCGTCAGTGGAACGACTAGATGCCAATATTAACTTAATTACGGACTCTGAAACTAAGTCGGTCAACCCATCACTACAAAGTAAAAATTGATCTCCTAATTGAATAGCTCCATCTGAAATCGTCGGTTCAGCATGATTAGAAATTCCGAGACTCCTTACGATCACGTTCTTGTAAGGATAGGAAAGCGCATCTTTTTTACTAATTTTACCAGCCTTGATCAATTCATTTACATAGGAATGATCTTCCGTCAACTGGGTTAACTTAGCGTTTCGAAATACGTACCCACGACTGTCACCAATATTACAAATAATGTATTTTTGATCTAAGCCAATCACCCCTACAAAAGTGGTCCCCATTCCCCTTAGTTGTTGATCATGCATCGAAATTGCCAAAATTTCTTGGTTCTCAAAATTAATTTGTTGATCGAACCAATCGGCAGCATGCTCGATCGATTGTAAGCGTTCCTTTTCAAAGCGTTTACCAATGCCATCGACTGCCATCTTGGAAGCAACTTCGCCAGCACGATTACCGCCAATGCCGTCAGCAACAATTGCTAGCAAATTATGATTTTGATCATAAAAAAATGAGGCATCGTCTTCATTTTTGGGGCGCACCATTCCGATATCAGTCTGATAAGCAATTTTTAATCTCATTAATCTAATCACCTGTTTTTACTAAATTTGCAACAAAGAATCCATCTGAATCAAAGTCATCCGGATAAATTCTTACCTCACCACTCTTAGATTGAATACTATCTAGCTCAATGGGCAGCATTTTAAATTCAGGATGTTGGTCCAAGAACTGCACCAATACATCATGATTTTCCTGATCGATAATGGTACAAGTACTATACGTTAATTGACCACCTACTTTAATTTTGGGGGCAATCGCATTTAAAATCGCTAATTGAATCTTGGCAAGGTGTTCTATATCTTGAATCGTTTTTTCATACCTAATTTCAGGTTTGCGTCTCATCAAGCCCAACCCTGAACAAGGGGCATCCACAAGCACTTGATCAAAGGTTTGATCATCATAAACTGAATCCAATTGTCGTGCATCAAGCGTCTTGGTCTTAATATATTCATTTAAGTGCATCCGTTGGGAATTTTTGACCACCTGTTTCAAGCGACTGGCGTGTAAGTCGAGTGCAATTACCTGGCCACTTTTTTGTAGCGCCAGGCGTTCTGCAATCTGCGTCGTTTTCCCACCGGGCGCCGCACAGGCATCTAATATCAGCTGATCTGGCTTGATCGTCATGGTCTCGACGGGTAACATTGCACTTTCGTCTTGAATCGTTAATTCCCCGTTCTTAAATTCAACTGCCGAGTTCGCAGAACGCTCCTTTAATATCAGCCCTTCATCAGCAAGACGACTTTTGGTAACCACAAAGCCAGCTGATGATAACTGATGCGTTAATCGTTCTTGATCGATCAAAGCGGTATTCGTCCGAACTGATTGCTTAGCGGGATGATTCAGCGAATCTAAAATGCGCGTCGTTTTAGTTGCCCCCACTTGATTGATCAATTGTTGAATGATCCAACTGGGGACACTGAATTGCACCTGCATGCGTTCAATTGGATCTTTGATCGAATCAGGTTTGCGCACGCCATTGCGGTCCATTTGATGCAAGATGCCAGTGACCATCTTGCGAATGCCATCGTGCCCCATCGTTTTAGCAATGTTAATCGATTCATTGAAGATGGCCCGATTGGGAATGCGGTCTAAGTATTCCATTTGGTACAAAGCTGTTTTTAAAAGAACTAATACCCATGGTTGGACCTTTTTAGGATTCTTGATGAAGGGGGCAATTTGATATTCTAACGTTAATTTATGTTGAAGGACCCCGTACACAATATTTGTTAAAAGGTTTACATCCCGTTCTTCGATATTGCTATTTTGAATAATTTGATTCAATTGGAGGCTCGAATACGCCCCCTGTTCAATTTTAGTCAGTGTAATCACTGCTAATTGACGTGGATTATCTTGTTTAGTCATTGGTAATAATTTGCTCCCCGACCTGGATGGATTGCCCCGCACCATTCAAGTAATCACTGATCTTTTGTTTTGGCTTACCAGCTGGTTGAATTACATCTAGTTGTAACGTTGTTGAATCCCCCGCTGCGATCACCAATTGTTTTTTAGTCTTTGCTACTACCACCCCTGGTCGTTCGGTAGTCGAATCCGTGAGCGGCGTTGTCTGCCATACCTTAGTCCGCTTGCCATTTAAAATCGTAAAGGCAGTTGGATCAGGTCGTAGCGCGCGTACCTTCGCATCCACTAATCGAGCTGGTTGAGTAAAATCAAGCCGTTCTTCACTCCGTTTAATGGTTGGTGAAAACACCACTTCAGCATCTGCTTGTGGTGTCCGATCAGCCGTTCCATTTAATAACTGAGGAATCACATCCAATATCATCGTGCGGCCTAAATCACTCAACTTAATGAACATTGAAGCGGTATCATCATTTGATTCAATCGGAATTGCCCGTTGAGCAATTACATCCCCAGCATCCATGGCCTTAACCATGTACATAATTGAAATGCCAGTTTCAGAATCACCATTCATAATGGCATATTGAACTGGTGCACCACCACGATACTTGGGTAGTAATGAACCATGAACATTAATCGCAGCCACTTTAGCTGCCGATAATAACTTATCTGGCAAAAATTGGCCAAAAGCAGCTGTAACGATAATGTCGGGCTGTAATGAAATTATTTTATCCATTTCAGGACTACCACTGATCTTTGCTGGTTGCAATACTGGTAAATTCAATTCAATGGCGGCTTGTTTGACTGGTGAAGCGGTCAAAACCCGTTTTCTGCCGACTGGTCGATCGGGTTGGGTGACGACTGCTTGAACATCGTAGCCGTTTTCAACTAGTCCCTTTAAGATGGGAACGCTAAAGGATGGGGTCCCCATAAATACAATTGATGTCATTTGCAAATTCTCCTTACATAAAGCTGACGGGTTCAGAATCAATTGAAATATAGATTCCGTGCCGCGTCGCTGTTTGATAATGATTTAAAATATATTCCAATAGCTGCGGGAGCTTTGGTTCGTGTTTATATTTAACCAGTACTTGATAATAATACTTTTTATTAATCCGTGAAATCGCGGATGGTGTTGGTCCTAAAATGATGTTGCGATTCCCTAAATGCTGTCTTAAAAAGCGGTTAACTTCATAAATGGTCTTGGCAGCTTGATTTTCATAGTTTGCACTGGCGGTCACTCGAATCGTAAAGAAATATGGCGGATAGTTAGCCATAAAGCGCAACCGCATTTCCCAACGATAAAAAGCTTCATAGTCTTGATTCTTAGCGAATTGGATGGCCTCATTATCGGGATTAAAAGTCTGAATGTAAACCTCGCCCTTCTTTTCAGCCCGACCAGCTCTTCCGCTGACCTGCGTCAATAGTTGAAAGGTTTTTTCATTCGCCCGAAAATCAGGGAGCTCTAGTGAAGTATCGGCATTTAAGACTCCGACTAAGGTCACGTTTGGAAAATCAAGCCCCTTTGCGATCATTTGGGTCCCCAATAAAATATCAGCTTGCCCACTACCAAATTGAGCCAGTAGTTTTTCATGGGCGCCCTTCCGCTTCGTAGTATCGACATCCATTCTAATTACCCTGGCGTTCGGGAATAGCCGATTCAGCTCTTGTTCCACTTTTTCGGTCCCGGTTCCAAATGAACGGAGCTGATGCCCATGACAAATCGGACACACATTGGGGATCGGTTGCTCAAATCCACAATAATGACACTGCATCCGATGCCCATTTAAATGCAAAGTTAATGAAATATCACAATTAGGACATTTCAAAACAAAGCCGCAATCCCGACACATTAGAAATGAAGAATAGCCCCGTCGATTAAGCATTAAAACGGATTGCTCGTGTTTGTCCAACCGATCTTGAATCGCTGCTAAAAGGGGCCTGGAAAAATCAGTTTCACCGTCATCCTTCACCACATTACGCATATCGACAACGTTGACGACTGGTAAAGATTGATGGTTGATCCGATGGGGTAACATTAATAACTGATAGACCCCCTTCCCAGCACGAGCGCGTGATTCTAAGGAAGGTGTCGCACTACCCAACACAACTGGACAGTGGTTATATTGACCACGCCATTTGGCAACGTCACGGGTATTATAGCGGGGTGGATCTTCTTGCTTATAGCTACTATCGTGTTCTTCGTCCATGATGATGACCCCGATATTGGTTAGTGGAGCAAACACAGCTGATCTAGCCCCCACCACTATTTTAGCATCGCCTGAATTCACCCGCCGCCATTCATCGTATTTTTCGCCCATTGAAAGGCCACTATGCAACATGGCAACTAAATTACCGAACCGTCCCTTGACCCGATTGACCATCTGGGGCGTTAATGCAATTTCTGGAACTAACATTAGGGCTGTTTTACCAGCTACCAATGCCTTTTGAATCGCTTGAAGGTACACCTCGGTTTTACCAGAACCAGTCACCCCTTCTAGAAGGTAGACATCGTCTGATTCGCTTTTAATCGAAGCTGCGATCTTTTCAACTGCCACTCGTTGATCATCGTTCAAGGCCAGTGGATAGTTCTTGTCAATATGATGATTAGCGGGATCACGTAAAACGGTCACCATTTCTTTTCGCGCCCAGCCATTTTTAACAGCGGTATTAATCGTTGAAACATTAATCCCCAGTTCACTGGACAATGCTGATTGAACAATTTGACGTTCAGGATTATCAATTAACCACTTTAAGATCTTTTGCTGAGCCGTAGCTCGTTTACTAACGTTTGCAAGGGCTGCTTGTAATTCATTAACATCTTGATTAGCGCTAATCTTTACGACTTGCTTAGGGCGCGCTTGGTTTTTAACCACATAATCGACTGATAATTGATCTGATTGCACCGCATCAATTATCGCCCTCATTTGGGCTGGCGTAAAATCTGCTTCATTGTATTTAAGCTCGCTACGATCACCAAATAAAGCCATTAATTCTTTACTTAATGGCTTTCCGGTCGTTCTTAATACCTTGGTCGATTTGGCACGCATAACACTTGGTAACATCGTTAACACACAGCTAATTCGAAACGCAAATGTCGTTTTCGCCAACCAGGCAGAAAGTTGCAACATCTCAGAATTAACAGCAGGGGTTAAATCCATGATCGAATCAATGGGCTTGATTTCCCCGTCATAATCAACATGGTCAGTAAAACCAACAATGAAGCCCTGGACTTTTCGCTTTCCACGACCGAATGAAACGATCACTCGAATCCCTAACTTTAAGTCATCCGCTAGTGCATCTGGAATTTTGTAAGTGTATGGTTTGTCAGTTTGCATTGTCGGAACGTCTACTAACACTTGTGCAAATTTCACCGCAAATCGAATCCTTTCTTATTTTAAATCAGTGGCAATCAGCCGAACTAATTGATCTGCAATCTGTTGTTTAGGTAATACTGCAGTTTGAATTGGTTCGTGATCGTCCAAAAAGAACGTCACTTGGTTATCATCACTACTAAAGCCAATTTTTTGATTAGCAACATCATTTGCTACTAACATGTTCAACCCCTTGTCACGAAGCTTCTTTAACGCGTTTTGCTTTAGGTTATTAGTTTCAGCCGCAAAACCAACCGTATACTGATCAGGCCGTTTCACCTTAGCAACCGCCTTTAAAATATCGGCAGCTTCCCTAAATTGGAGGGTGAACGTTTCCGATTGAGCATTCTTTTTAATTTTTTGGTTTTGAACATGCAACGATTCAAAATCGGCAACAGCAGCAGTCATTACTAATACATCGTTTTCATTCATTAATTGTAGCACAGCGGTCTTCAATTCCGCACTAGTTACCACCCGAACTATTTTCATCCCGTTTGGAATCGCCACTCTAACGTCAGCACAGATTAAAGTAACATCAGCCCCTAGCTTAGCAGCTGCTTTGGCAACGGAAATCCCCATTTTGCCTGAAGAAGCATTCGTAATGAATCTGACTGGATCGATTGGCTGGCGAGTGGCTCCCGCTGTTACTAGCACCCGTTCATGCTTTAAGGGCAATTCAGTCGGAGCATTCAATGCCATTAGTTGCTCAAGGACAAATTCAGGTTCAGCCATTCGGCCCTTAGCTTCATAGCCCTCTGCTAAAAAGCCAACCGTGGGGTCAATTATTATGCCCCCGTCAGCACGAACGGTCGCTAAATTACGCTGGGTCGCAGGATTTGCCAACATCTGATCGTTCATGGCAGGGACGAGTACCTTCCTTGCACTAGTAGCTAGTAAAGTCGTCAGCACCTCGTTATCAGCAATCCCGTTGGCCATCTTCGCAATCGTGTTCGCATCAGCAGGCATTACCAATGCTAAATCAGTCCACTGGGCTAATTCAATATGGGTAATTTGGTCGTCATGCATCCCAGCAGATTGATTGGTTACGACTGGAAAATGAGAAAGGGCTTGAAAACTCAATGGCTGAATAAATTTACATGCACCATCGGTCATTAAGACCCGTACATGGGCCCCCGCTTTTACTAATAATCTAGTCATCAATAAACTCTTATAAGCAGCAATACTACCAGTGACATAAAGGGCAACGTTTAAATTTTGAATCATTTTAACCTCCGAATATTAAAAAAGCCCTTGTGAATTTCACAAAGGTTTCTAGAGTAAAACAATCAGTCTAACGGTCAATCTGAACAACGCCCGCAGCAATTTCTTCGAACGCCTTTCCGATTGATTTTTGTGACTTGTATTCTGATAATAATGGCTTAGCACCATCATCTAGTTCATGGGCACGCTTACTGGCCAACATGATCAAAGAATAACGAGAGTTAACTTGAGTTAGTAATTTATCAACAGATGGGTATAATAACATTAATTTTCATCTCCTAACATGGAAAGGTAATCGGGCATTACCCGAGTAACCTTTAGTCGTTCGCTTCTAACGATGTTTTTGATGTTAGCAACAGCATTTGCCACTTCATCGTTCAAAACCGCATAATCATAATTACGCATCATCTTAATTTCACCAACTGCGGTATGGATCCGCTTATTAATGACTTCCATTTCATCAGTCCCCCGGCCGATCAAACGGTTCTTTAATTCCAATAAATCAGGTGGGGTCAAAAATACGAATACCCCTTCAGGTGAATTAGCACGAACCTGCATCGCACCATTTACTTCAATCTCTAAAAAGACATCCTTGCCCGATTCAAGGGTTTGGTTAACGTATTCGAGTGGGGTGCCATAGTAGTTATCAACATACTTAGCATACTCTAGCATCTCACCATTTTTGATTTTTTCTTCGAATTCTTCTTTCGAAACAAAGAAGTAATCAACCCCGTTTTTTTCGCCATCCCGTGGTTTTCTAGTCGTCATAGAAATTGAATACTGAAAATCAACGTCTGGTTCATTAAAAAGCGCTTTTCTAACGGTTCCCTTTCCAACCCCAGAAGGCCCCGATAAAACAATTAACATTCCTCTTTTGACCATTTTTAGATATCCCCTCAAAATAAACTATTATTTATATTATCACTTTTTTTGACTAATTTATCAACCCATTATTAAGATTAAAGCTGTTTCTTTTCAGAGGCCATCTTTAACATTTCACCTGCGTGTTCGAGGGTCAACTTAGTTACCTTCTTACCTGCTAGCATTCTAGACAGTTCAGAGACCTGTTGATCATGGTCTAACTTTTTAATGGTCGTTTTGGTGCGGTCTTTTATTACCTGTTTGCCAATAAAGTAATGATGATCACCCATTGCAGCGACTTGGGGCAGGTGGGTAATACACAAAACTTGCTCGGTCTCAGCAATTGCACTGATTTTTTCGGCCATCGCTTGAGCGACCCGACCACTGACTCCAGTATCAACTTCATCAAAGATAATTGAAGTAATGCCCTGGGCACTAACGAAAATGGTCTTCAATGCCAGCATGATTCTAGATAGTTCCCCACCAGATGCAATTTTAGATAATTCATGGAATCCTTCCCCAGGATTCGTTTGAATATAAAATGAGACGTTCTCAATCCCGCTACTGGTATAGTGATGGGCAGCCAATGGTTCAAAATGAACTTCAAAACGTGTTTGCGCCATGTATAAATCTGCTAACTGCTTATGAATCGATTGGGCCAGCTTAATCGCATACTGATGCCTAATGGTGCTCATTTGCTCACCTTGTTTTTGTAATTGCGTTTCAGCTTTTAAAAGCTGCGCATCCAAATCACTGCTATCGCTTTGATCAGCTTCCGTTTGGGCGAGCTCATCACTAATCCGCTCATAATAAGCTAAGATCTTATGAATTGAGTCTCCGTACTTCCGCTTGAGCTGATAGATCAAATCTAATCTAGATTCAATTTCAGAAAGACGATTCGCATCAAATTCCTGTAGATCAGATTCATGTGAAATTTGATTGGAAGCATCTTGAAGGGCGTAATAAGCATTTTGTAAATCGGCACTAATCGCTTGATAATTTTCACCATATTGTTCGATCGACTGCATTGAATTCATCGCATCCCCGATCATATCCAACGGACTGAGCGTATCATCACCATTGATGTGCACAAAACTCCCCTTCAAGGCATCGCTAATGTTTTGATGGTTCAATAATTGGTCGCGCTCACTCACTAGTTCAGCCTCTTCGTTTTCCAAAAGGTTCGCTGAACTGATTTCATTGACTTGGAATTGAAGCATGTCAATGTGTTGAGCCCATTGTTGTTGGTTATTATTCTTATCTGCGACCAGTTGTTTTAACTTGCGGAACCGTTGGTAACTTTCTTGGTATTGTTCCCGAATTTTTTTAATCGGCGTTCCAATGAATTCATCCAGTAAATGTAGATGCCGTTCGGGACGCAATAGTTCTTGGTGATCGTGTTGCCCTTCGATATCAACGATCGTTTGCCCAACACGCTTTAACGTATTCGTATTCACCAACATCCCATTAATCCGACAAACGTTCCGCCCATTTCGGGTAATCTCACGTTGTAAAATCACGTTATCATCATCATGATCGATCCCGAGCTCATCCAATAGTCGATAGGTTAATCCCGCCTTAGGAAAGACGAATTGCCCCTGCAGAACTAATTTATCTGAACCAGTCCGAATCAAAGACTTAGAACCGCGACCCCCAGCTAATAATCCGATCGCATCCATTACAATTGATTTTCCGGCTCCGGTTTCTCCGGTCAAAACGGTCATATGGTCTTCAAAATTAACATCAATATGATCAATAATCGCTAAATTTTTAATATTTAATTCCTGTAGCAATGGAGAAATCCCCCTATACTAAAAAAAGACTTGTTATCTAAGTCTTTTTATTTTACCACTAGTTGATTCAATTTGTCTCGTAATTGATTAGCGGCATCATCAGAAGTACAAATAATTAAGATCGTGCTATCATCAGAAAGCGTCCCAAAAATTTCATCATAGTTCATTTTACCTACTAATGAACTAATCACGGGCCCACTTCCGGGCGAGACCTTAATCATCACGTTTTTATCTTGCACCGCAATTGAGATCAAAGAATCCTCAACTGCTTGTTGGAGCTTCTTTTCAATATTGATTTTTTTCTCCTGTGGCAAACTATACTTATAGCCACCAGAGCGGGAGGGTACTTTTACTAACCGCATTTCTTTAATGTCACGAGAGACCGTCGCTTGGGTTACTTTAACGCCCACCGCATCCAGCATTTTAACAAATTCAGCCTGATTGCGAATTGCTTCCTTACTAATTAACTGTTTTATCATGTGTTGTCGATCTCTTTTTTTCAATTCAGAACCCCCCTTTGATCCTATTTCTTTACGTTCAATGTTTCATCAGCTCGTTGTAATACTTGATCAACGGAAACATCGGGTGAAATCATGGGCTGGTCAACTGACTTTAAATGAATCAAAAATTCAATATTGCCCTCGCCACCCTTAATTGGTGAGTAGTCTAGGCCTAATACAGAATAGCCACTCGCCACTGCAAATTGCACGATATCATTTAAGACGGCTACATGCACATTATGGTCACGAACGATCCCATGTTTCCCAACGTTTTCTCGACCAGCTTCGAATTGAGGCTTGACTAATGCCACGACCTCGCCATTCGGCTTAATGATCTGTTTTAATGGCGGTAAGATTAAGTGCAATGAAATAAATGAAACATCAATCGACGCAAATTCTGGTTGTCCATCAGTAAAGTCAGCTAGCTTACTATACCGAAAATTGGTGTGCTCCATTACGATTACTCGTGGGTCATTGCGCAGTTTCCAAACCAACTGGTTACTACCAACATCAAGGGCGTAACTTTGTTTAGCACCAGATTGGAGCATTACATCTGTAAAACCACCGGTCGAAGAACCAATGTCTAGAACGATTAGTCCACTAACATCAATTTTGAACACCCGTAGCGCTTTTTCAAGCTTTAAACCACCGCGACTAACGTATGGCAGAGCACGGCCCTTTAAGTGTAATTTGGTATCAATGGGGATCCGTTCACCGGGCTTGTCCAATCGTTCCTCATTTTTACCCAAGACTTCTCCGGCCATGACCGCCCGTTTAGCCTTTTCACGCGAGTCAAAAAGCCCCTGCGCAACTAACAAAATATCTACTCTTTGCTTTTCCATTTATGCTTCCGCTCCATTAAACTTGAAAATACGAAAAAAACGATGCCAATAGTGACGTATCAATATTTTTTTCGATTTGAATCTTCTGTAAGGCTGCCCGCCCAGTATCAATCGTCTTCGATAACTCTTGATAAGAACGGTCGAGCCCAAATAAATTCGGGTAGGTGTTCTTGATCGCATCCTGGTGAACCGGCTTGCCCAATTGCTTGGCAGTACTAGTCACATCTAAAATATCATCATAAATTTGAAATGCTAACCCGAACGCCTCTGCAAATTGATTCAATTCATCATTGCAGTCTTGATGATCAGCTAGTATGAACCCAGCTCTCACTGAATATATGATTAAGTCACCAGTCTTATGGCGATGCAGCTTCTTTAGATCACTAAATGCCAACTGCTGGTTTTCATAATAAATATCATCAGCTTGGCCTGCAACCATCCCAGATGGCCCGGCTAACTTGCTGAGTTCAGATACCAACGCCACCTTCGTTTCAGGGGATAAATCATTATCGACCAGCCACTGAAAAGCAAGCGTCAATAATCCATCACCCGCCAGCGTGGCCATTCCAGCCCCAAATCGGACGTGATTCGTGGGTTGGCCCCGCCTTAAATCATCGTTATCCATTGCGGGTAAATCATCGTGGATCAATGAATAGGTATGCAGTAATTCAACCGAACAGGCACCCTTTAATCGAGAATGATCAATTGGGACCCCAAACGTCTTTAGGGTCGCTAGGGTCAATAATGGCCGAAGCCGTTTTCCACCCGCTGCAACTGAATAAAGCATCGATTCTGATAGTCTTGGTTGATCAACATCCACTGGCAGGTTTTCAACTAAAAAGGAATTAATTTCAGCTCGATAACGAGCTTCAAAATCCCTTAACCGTTCATCAATGGGCATTTTAATTTCCCTGGTCCCTGTTAAAGTTACTTTGGGTCCCATCATCATTCATTACTTGGGTCAACTTATTCTCAGCATTAGCTAAGGTCATTTTTAATTCTCGGCTAATTTCGACCCCCCGTTGAAATTGATTCAACGCTTCTTCTAATGGCACGTCTCCTTGTCCCAATCGTTGAACGATTTGTTGTAATGCTTGCATATTGGCTTCAAAAGATGGTTTTTCTGGCATAATTAATCGAGCTCCCTATTTATAATTTGTTTAATTTCAGCTTTAGCAACCCCGTCGATAAACGTCAAATCAATTTGATCATTAACGTTCAAATCGGTGATTTTTTTAACTGCATAATCATTCTTTGATACAAAGGTGTAGCCCCGACTCATTGTTTGGAGCGGGCTTAAATGATTCAAATTACCAACGATTCTTCTAAAGGTATAGTCCTTATTATTGATAATGTTATTAATTTTAGATTGTAACTGCTGTTCAATCAGGTTCAATTGATTGCGTTCATTTTGAATCAAACTATTTGGTGATTGGTAGTTCAATTGATAAATTAAGTTTTGTAACTGTTTTTGCTTATACTCTATCTGACCATACAAAGAACTATTTAATTGATCAACTAAAGTGTCTAATTGTTGAACGTATATCTCATATAAACGTTGCGGTTGTTTAAAAATATATGAATTCATAATTTCATTTAATAAATTCTTTTGGCTACTAATGTAGTTAGAAAAATTATTTATTAAAAATTCACTATTATTATTAATAAGTTTAGAGATACTTGCGAAATCGGGAACCGCTAATTCTGCAGCCGCAGTCGGTGTAGCTGCACGTCTATCAGCAACTAGATCAGCAATCGTATTGTCGGTCTCATGCCCTACCGATGATATTATCGGGATATTAGAGTTATAAATAGCGTCAATCACCGGTTGTTCATTGAAGGGCCAAAGGTCTTCAATAGACCCCCCACCACGACCAACGATCATTGTATCAAAATTACCTATTGAATTTACGCGTTTGATTTGGTTAGCGATGCTGTTAGCAGCTGCTTTTCCCTGCACTACGGCTGGAAACAACACTATTTGAGCAATTTTAAACCGTCTTCTCACGGTGGTAATAATATCCTTAATTACTGAACCACTTTCAGAGGTAACAACCGCAATTCGATTCGGATATTGTGGAAGTGGTTTCTTATGGGCTTCATTAAAATACCCTGCACTGTTCAGCTTATTTTTTAGCTGTTCGAAAGCTAGAAATAATGAACCAACGCCTTCTGGCTCAATTTTGGTAACATACAGTTGGTAGTTACCACCCACAGTGTAGGTAGAAACACGTCCAACAATATTAACTTTCATCCCATCTTTAGGTTCAAACATAACGTTCCTAAAATCGGATGCCCAAATCACGGCACTGATTTTACTTTTGTCATCCTTTATTGAAAAGTATTTATGGCCTTTGCGGTCCTTATAATTTGAAATTTCACCAGTAACATAAACCACTTTCAAGTAAGGATCTTTTTCAAACTTTAGATTAATATAATGGTTCAATGCAGTGACTGATAAATACTGTTGACTATCTACCATTCTTATTCTTCGCCCCCCATGATGCCAGTTCAACGGTTTGACGCATCAAGGTCGCAATTGTCATTGGGCCAACTCCACCTGGAACTGGTGTAATGTAGCCAGCAACTGGTTCAGCAGAGTCATAATCCACGTCCCCGACTAACTTGCCATCCTCATTTAAGTTTTGGCCAACATCAATTACGGTTGCCCCTGCTTTCAAGTCATCACCTGATACCATGTGCAACTTACCGGTCGCAGCAACGACTACATCGGCTTCCTTAATAAAGTGCTTAGCATCTTCTGAATAGTGATTGAGCACCGTAACCGTCGCATTCGCATTAATCAGCAATGCTGCCATTGGTCGCCCAACGATAGCACTTCTACCGATCACAACTGCTTTTTTACCAGTCAAATCAATGTCATATTCTTTAAACATTGCCATTACACCCTTAGGGGTACAGGCAACGGGATAGTTCTTCGGTTCATTTAAAAATAGGTTTCCAACGTTAACGGGATGAAAACCATCAACGTCTTTTTCAGGTTTGATCGTTCTGGTAATCAATTGTTCATCAATTTGTTTTGGTAGTGGGGATTGAACTAAAATCCCATCGATTGATGCATCGTCATTATATTCATTCACAACTTTTAATAATTCAGATTGTGTTGTTTCGGCAGGCAGGTGGTTCACGATGGATTCGATCCCTAATTGTTCTGCCTTTTTATGCTTATTTCTAACATAACGGGCACTAGCTTGATCGTCCCCAACTAAAATGACTGCTAAGCAGGGCTTAATCCCTAAAGTATGTAATTCATTAACCATTTGCTTAGTTTCGTCATTAGTTTTCTTTGCTAATGCTCTTCCATCAATAATTTGTGCCATGATTCCATTCAACCCCTTGATTTTTTTATGAACTTAATTGTTTCGTACCCATCTTTATTTTAGCATAACCAAGATTAATTTAAAAAAGGATTCGCACAATGTACGAATCCTTTATAATAAAATTAAATTATTATTAATTTTCGAATTTGATTAGTCTTCGACCAAGTGGGAAAGCACGCCGCTAACAAAACGACGGGAACGATCGTCACTATACTTTTTAGCCAGTTCGATTGCTTCATTAATCGCAACTTTATCTGGAATATCATCAACATAATCGTGTTCGTAAAATGCAATTCGTAAGATGATCAGATCGACCTTGGCAATTCTGCTGATCGACCAGCGTTGCCCTAAGTATTTGCTAATCTGTGAATCTAATTCAGATTCATGATCTAACACACCGTCAACTAATTGACGTAAATAATCAGGGTAATTAGCTTCATCATCTTTTACAATTACATGGAAAAAACTTTCCTTATCAGTTTCCTTATTTGTATTAATTGCAAACAAGGTCTGAAAAGCAAGCTCTCTAATTTGGTGCCGATTTAAACTCACTTTTTACTCACCCTTACTCTTATCGTTATCCGCAAATAAATCATCAGGATCAATTTTGCTTTCAGAATGAGCATGCACAATCCCATCAACATGAACATTAACATCCAAGACATCCAACTCAGTCATGAACAATAACTGTTGTTTGACCTTATCTTGAATCTCTAATGCTACCTTAGGAACTGAGACACCATAATCAACATAGACATAGATGTCAACGCTAACTTGGTCTTGATCATTGAAGGAAAGCTTGATCCCCTTTCCAAAATCTTTATGACCAAATAATTCATTCACTCCCGTAGCAAATGAACCACGCATTCTTTCCACTCCGGGAACTTTAACGGCAGCAATGCTTGCAATAATTTCAAGCACCCGCGGGGCAATATTGATCGAACCGCCGTTTTCCTTGCTACCCTTTAATAAAGTGTTACTCTCTGCCATAAATATCACCCTTTCATTAAATGCCGGTATTGATATTGTAATTAAGCTCTGGAGATATAAGTCCCATCCGTAGTATTGATGGTCAACTTGTCACCAGAGTTAACGAAGAATGGGACTTGGACTACTAACCCAGTCGTCATGGTTGCGGGCTTAGAACCACCTGAAGCGGTATTTCCCTTGATACTTGGTTCAGTTTCAGCAACTTCCAAAACAACCGTATTTGGTAAGTCGACCCCAAGGGTTTCACTACCGTATTGAATCACGTTTACTTCCATGTTTTCTTGAAGGTAGTTCATTTCTTCTTCAATTTGGTTTTCTGGAATCGTGATTTGTTCGTAAGTATCCATATCCATGAAGACACAACCAGTTGGATCACCGTAAAGGTATTGCATCTTTCTAGTCGTAATTGGAGCTTGTTCCATCTTAGCCCCGGCACGGAAAGTCTTATCTTGAACGGCACCCGTTCTTAGGTTCTTTAACTTAGAACGAACAAAAGCGCCACCCTTTCCTGGCTTAACGTGTTGGAAACTGATGATCTTCCAAATTGCGTTATCCACTTCGATTGTTAAACCATTCTTAAATTGTGCAGTTGAAATTGTAGCCATTGTTATTCCTCCTATAGTAGAAACAATGATATTCATATCTTAATTATCTTGAATATTATAACATACTTGGCAACTATGTGATTATCGGTCACAAAATAAAAAGGAGCCCCTTAAGGCTCCTTAGTTATCTTTTATCCGTATTATTTAGCGACAGCTTCAGATACTGGGTATACTGAAACTTGACGACGGTTACGGCCTAAACGTTCAAACTTAACGATCCCGTCAGCAAGAGCAAATAAAGTGTCATCGCCACCACGCTTAACATTTTTACCTGGGTAAATATGAGTACCACGTTGACGGTAGATGATTGCACCCTTTGTAGCCATACCACCATCAGGAATCTTAGTTCCTAGACGACGACCAGCTGAGTCACGACCATTAGCAGTTGAACCTCCCCCTTTATGGTGAGAGAAGAATTGTAAGTTCATTTCTAACATTTGATTACACCTCCACGGATGGAAATTATCGATTTATTTTTAAATTAACGTATTGTGAATAACTATTCGCAATCTCAGTCATGCCTAATTCAAACGCTGCAAGCAACGTCTGGACTTTCAATGACTGCTCGTGATTACTAATGACTGGCACCTTGACGATCAATAATCCACCGTTAACGGCATCACTTTGAACATCAGGGGTAACTCCAGCAACCGTCCGTAAAGCATTCGTCGTAGTAATCGACAATGCCGAGACCGCTGAACAAACAATGTCTTGACCATATTCACCAGAATCAGCATGGCCTGTTAATTCGAATGAAGTGATCAAATCACCTTGATAATCAATAATTGTTTGTATCATTAATAACTCCTTAATTAAGCCTTGATTGAGTCAATCTTAACCTTAGTGTAAGGTTGTCTGTGACCCTTCTTGGATTGAGAACCCTTCTTAGGCTTGTATCTGAAAATGGTAATCTTCTTTTCACGACCTTGCTTTTCAACAGTTCCTGAAACAGAAGCACCATCAACTAGTGGAGCACCAACCTTAGCTGAGTCACCACCAACGAATACAACCTTGTCAAAGGTAACCTTATCACCTTCGTTAGCATTGAGCTTTTCAACGAAGATTGATTCACCTTCAGCAACCTTGTATTGCTTACCACCTGTAATAATAATAGCGTACATTTATGTGCACCTCCTTAAATAATTTGCTTAGACTCGCCGAAATTAAGCGTCGTAAAACGCGAACTTAATACTTAAATCGTGCGGTTGTAGCTGTGGAAGTCCACAAATACAACAATGACTAGTATAGCCTACCTAATCATCAAAAGTCAAGCCACAAAAAAACATTAGTCCAAAAAGACTAATGTTTTTTTAATGCCATCTTTAATGTCGCAGGAGAGACTCGAACTCTCGACCTACGGTTTAGAAGACCGTTGCTCTATCCAACTGGGCTACTGCGACATTCAAACAACATTAATGATTATACGAGATGAAACGAAATGTGTCAATCCATAATTTTAAATTATTTGGGATCAATCGCGGTCCAAATTAACCTGGTGGTTGAATTCAGTATTGATATCATCAACGCTGAACCCTAAATCAGCTAACCCTAGTTTCAAAAATAATTTCCACGCATGGTTAAAATCAGCTTGACTGTGTTTAAAGTAAGCAGCAAATAACATATTTTTAGTTGCTAGGTAAATCTTGCTTAGATCTGTTTTTGTAAATTGATGACTTAATTTAGTCAACTCTGCATCATCGATCAAAACATTACGATTCCAATTTCTCAGGTTGGCAACTAGTAAAAATGCCCGCATTACCTTTGCATATTGAGCCAATAATTCAGCAGAACTTTCGGTCGGACGCTCTGCTTTAGCAATAAACCAACCCATCATATCTGCAAGCTTAGCAAAAGAAACGTCCAATTCAACAAATGCATTCTTGAACCTGGTATCTGGTAAATATTGGAGTTGATTTTTTTGTTCATATTGACGGTAATAGTTTACCGCATTGATTAACAGCGTTTTAAAATCCAAATGAGCCCCTCCCTGTAATTATTTTGCGTCGATTTCTAAATCGGCAAGGTTATCTAAGTACCAATTCTTTAGAAAGTCGTACTTTAATAATAACTGGAACCAAGAAACGTTCTCGTGCTCATCCACTACCTGCAGGCCCCAATCTGGTTGTTCATCATCACCGTTATTAAAGATGTTTAACTTCACACCATCTAAGTCCAATTGGGCTCCCGTAAATTGATATGACATTAGGGAATAGCCGCTTTGCGAAGCACTTATAAATAGCTCATCAATGATTCGAACCGGAATCTGAGGGTTTTTAAAGGCGTGAAAATGATTGTTGTTGACTGCTAAAATACTATAATCCACATCATACCCAAAATCATTTTGCATATACTTAGCAAACTCAATTAGGGTGTTCACTGCAATGATGATTGGAGTCGAGCCCACTTCTGGATTCAAGTTCACCACAAATAAGTTCACGAGTGAATCACTGTTAAATTGAGTTTGCTTCGTAGCAAAGTCTTGGTAGAAGATATGCTCACCATGCTTCACGTCTGTATATGCAACCGCACTTTCATTGACGATAAATTTAAATGCATCGCCATCATCCAATTGGGTTAGCCGTTGAACGACATCCCCTGCAGTCCCGTTCATATCCATTTGAATCATTGATGAAATATTATGCTCTTCTAATAACCGTGCCATGAAGATTAGGTACAGGTCAGCCTTAGAATATTTAACTGGATAAGTAACAAAATCCCCATCAAGCTTAAAGTCGATCAACTGGTTGATTGAATCTAATAATTCATTTTTATCATCAGTATAGATCATATTATCGAATATCTTAGTGTAGTCAGCCCCGTTGCTTAGGCCCTTTTTTAGATTTTGATTATATTCAAATAGCGCAATGCTCATTTTCCGATCACTATCTTTCATTACTGTCCACCCCTTCGTGCTTAGCCAAACTGCTCATGTAGTCATGGTAAAGGTGTGATTGATTTTCCATGAAATCGCTAAAAGTTTGAAAAGCATCCCGAATACTTTGCTTTTCATAACTAATGATCGTATCTTCCTTATTTAAATCGAGGATCTTAGATTCATTTTCCTTGATTTGTTTAGCCCCCTCTGAAGCCAATTCGTCTTCATGCACTAGTTTTTTATACTGCTTAGTCAATTGATGATGCTCTTCTTTAACCTTAGCTGCATCCCAAGGCATCGTGAACTTGGACTCATTTTCACGGATTGCGACCTTCAATTCACTCTTCTTTTCATCACGATCATTTTTAGAATCAATCATGGTTTGTAATTCCTGGTTGTTATCAGTGATTTCCATGATTTGATCAGAGTAAAACGTTTTGTTTTCAGCTTCTAATTCAAATGAACGCTTTAATTGATCCAATTCAGCTTCTTTAAATTTGAAATTAACGGCTAAGACATCTAATTCACCGAATAACTTATGGTCCCACCAATTACCGAAGTAAATCAAAAAATGGCCGAATTTATATTCATTGTAATAAAAAAATGGATATGTTTGTGCTAAGTATTTAATTAACCGACGGCTTAAGTAGTGGCTTAGTTCAGTTCTTAAATCACTCACTAATAGTGAAACATCATATTTATCATCCAATGGTTCCGCTGGTTCCATAATGGAATTGAAACGTTCAGCGTTAATTAATTGATAGATAGTTAAATCGTCGTTTTGGTGCAAAGCATTCCGCAATGCATTTAGATGTTCGATTTTGGCATCTAAACTAGCACTGAGTTCATCAGCACTAGTGTCTAAATTATCATTATTCATTGTTTACCCTCGCTCTATTTCATGTTTTAAGACCACATTCGCTTTAAAACAAAAATGTAGCCAACTGGATATAGTTAACTACATTATATGATATCATAATTTAAAAATTTGGATAAATATTTTTGATTTTAAATTGTTTTAAGTTTGCCACGAAAATCGGCTAATGACTTGTAGCCCTTATCAGCCATGATTCGTTCTAATTCTGCGGTGAGTCGTTGGTAAACACCCATGCCCTCCATTTGGAGTTGGGTCCCGACTGAAACCAATTCAGCACCACAAAGGATGTGGGCGAAAACATCTGCTCCCGTCTTGACACCCCCGGTCCCAATGATCTTGATCGAATCATTTAACCGTTGCCGTAAGGCCCGCACGTTAGCCAAGGCCGTTGGTAATACCATTTGGCCCCCTAAGCCACCAAAGCCACCCTTAGGCTTGATCACAACTGATTCACTGGCTACATCGACCCAAAGGCCGTTACCAACTGAATTGATCGAATTGACATGCGTCAACGGGAATTGGTTCAAGACTTCAGCAATTTGATCGAAGTGCACTAGATCAAAGTATGGTGGTAATTTGACCCCGAGTGGCTTTTTGTAAAATGAAAAGATTTCAGTCAATAAAGCTGCGGTCCCCTCAACATCATAAGCCATTTGGGGTTTGCCGATCACGTTCGGGCAGGAAAGATTTAATTCGGTCAAACCTTGATAGTCAGAATCTTGAATTTGGTGTAACAACTTCACATCATCAGCTGCTGATAGACCAGCCACTGATAAGATCGTTGGCTTTTGATGTTCACCTAATACATATTTAATGTAGTAGTCAAAGCCATAATTGGGTAGCCCCATTGAATTAATCGATCCCTGTTCGAATTCATAGTAGCGTGGCGCTGGATTTCCATCCCGCTTTTCAAGGGTGGCACTCTTGGTCACAATCCCCCCCATGTATTCATTGTTCAATAAATCATCTAGTTCTTCAGTGCTTTGGCAGTGCACCCCAGATGCGTTCAAGAACAATTGATCGAAAGTAACCCCGTTAATGTGGCCTGTTAAATCTAACTTAGTCATCGTGTTCCTCCTAATTATAATGGCTTGATCTCAAATGAACGTGCTTCTAACACATCCAAGAAGACTGAGACCGTGTCCAATGCAGTGAATAATGGCACTTCATTTTCGATTGCGGTCGCTCTGATCTGACTTTCGTCGTTTGCGGCCCGCTTCGTATTGTCAACGGTGTTCACTAATACTTGGAGCTGATCATCTTGTAGTTCGGTGATCGCATTGTTCTCAGACTCTTCTAATTTGTCGATCTTGTTGGCAGTCAAACCGTTTTGTTCAAAGAACTTAGCAGTTTGTTCGGTCCCTTGAATTTGGAAACCAAGCGCCTTGAACCGTTTAGCTAGTTCCAATGATTCCTGCTTGTCAGCATCAGCAACTGTAAAGAGAACGTTCCCGTGGTCTGGGACCTTCACCCCAGAAGCCACGAATGCCTTATACAGCGCCTTTGGGAAGGTGGTATCTGAACCCATTACTTCCCCGGTCGACTTCATTTCAGGTCCTAAGGTACTGTTGACGGCTGGTAACTTGCTAAAGCTAAATACGGGGGCTTTAACGTGGACGGTCTGTGGTTCTGGAACCAAGCCTTCTGAAAGCCCTAATTCTGGCAAGCTCTTGCCAAGCATTACCTGAGTTGCCACTTGGGCCATTGAAATGTGGGTAACCTTGGATAGGAATGGAACGGTTCTCGATGCCCGTGGGTTAACTTCGATCACGTATGCCTTGTTATCGTGGATGACAAATTGAATGTTCATTAAGCCGACCGTGTTCAAGTCCTTTGCCAACTTAATTGAGTCCTCAATAATTTGTTCCTTGATGTTTGGTTGCATGTTTTGTGGTGGATAAACCCCCATTGAATCACCAGAATGGATTCCGGCCCGTTCAATGTGTTCCAAGATTCCTGGAATGACAACGTTCTTCCCATCAGAAATGACGTCGACTTCTGCTTCTGAACCCACGAGGTATGAATCGATCAAGACGGGATGTTCATTTGACACCTTTACGGCTCGGTTCATGTATTCACGTAATGCGTCGTCTGAGGTAATGATTTCCATTGCCCGCCCACCGAGCACGTATGAAGGCCGAATCAAGATTGGGTAGCCAATTTCGTTGGCAACCTTCACGGCTCCATCAACGGTGGTGGCAGTCGCACCCTTTGGCTGTGGTAATTTTAGCCGATCGATCACTTCACCGAATAATTCCCGATCCTCACCACGGTTAATGTCTTCAACGGTGGTCCCTAGGATCTTGATGCCCCGTTCATGCAGTGGTTCTGCTAAATTAATGGCGGTCTGACCCCCAAATTGAACCACTACCCCTAGTGGCTTTTCGTGGTCAATAACGTTCAAGACGTCTTCAAGCGTCAATGGTTCAAAATATAGTTTATCTGAGATCGAGAAGTCAGTCGAAACCGTTTCTGGATTCGAATTCATAATAATGGCTTCGTAGCCCGCCTTTTGAATTGCTCTAACGCTATGGACGGTGGCGTAGTCAAATTCCACCCCTTGCCCAATTCTGATTGGACCAGAACCAATTACTAGAATCGATGGTTTGTCAGTCACGACTGATTCATCTGAATCTTCGTAGGTGCCGTAGTAGTAAGGCGTCTTGGATTCAAATTCACCAGCGACCGTATCGACCATCTTGTAAACTGGTAACACAGCGGTTTGTTTTCTGAGCGCTCTAATTTCATCGCCGGTCTTGCCCCAGATTTTACCGATCACGTCGTCAGTAAACCCGTTTTGCTTGGCAAGCCGCAATGTCTCTTCATCTTGGTTGTTTTTCAATTGCGTTTCAATTTCGATAATGTGTAAGAACTTGTCCAAGAAGAATTCATTGATCTTAGTGATATCATGAATCTTTTCAAGTGCAACGCCCCTTCTTAACAGTTCGCAAATCACGAATAGCCGGTCATCTTGGGCTGGCACTAATTGATCCAATAAGTCCTGGGTGTCAACATTTGCCAAGCGTTGATCAAAGACGTACTTGTCATCAATTTCAAGTGAACGAACGGCCTTTAGGATCGATTCTTCAAAGTTTCGCCCAATCGCCATTACTTCACCGGTCGCCTTCATTTGCGTCCCTAATTTCCGACTGGCAGCGGGGAACTTATCGAATGGCCAACGAGGAATCTTTGTGACTACGTAGTCCAAAGCGGGTTCAAATTCAGCTAACGTGGTTCCTGTGATCGGATTCGTGATTTCATCCAAGTGAAGACCAACGGCGATCTTAGCGGCCATCTTGGCAATTGGATAACCAGTTGCCTTAGAAGCCAATGCCGATGAACGTGAAACCCGTGGGTTCACTTCAATAATGTAGTACTTGAAGCTATTCGGGTCTAGCGCCATTTGGATGTTGACCCCACCTTCGATCTCAAGGGCGCGAATGATCTTTAAGGCCACATCCCGCATCATTTGGTAATCACGATCTGAAAGCGTCTGGGTTGGTGAGACCACCACTGAATCCCCAGTATGGATCCCGACTGGATCGACGTTTTCCATTGAAGCCACGATCAATGCATTATCAGAGGCATCCCGCATCACTTCAAATTCAATTTCCTTGAATCCAGCAATCGATCTTTCAACCAAGACCTGCGTCACTGGTGATAATTCCAATCCGTTGGTAGTGATTTCATTCAATTCGGCATCGTTATAGGCAAAACCACCACCGGTCCCACCAAGCGTGTAGGCAGGTCTGATCACAACTGGATAACCCACTTCGGCCACAAATGCTTGGGCTTCTTCTAAGGTCGTTGCGATTCGTGATTCTGGGACTGGTTCGTGCAAGCGTTCCATTAAGTCCTTGAACAATTCACGATCTTCGGCCTCTTCGATCGCATGCAGCTTAGTCCCCAATAATTCAATGTGGAGTTCTTTTAAGATTCCCGAATCAGCCAGTTGTTTGGCCATGTTCAAACCAGTTTGCCCCCCTAAGGTAGGTAAAATGGCATCTGGCAATTCTTGTCTGATGATCTTGGAAACAAATTCTAACGTGATTGGTTCAACAAAGACCTTATCAGCAATTTCCTTATCGGTCATGATGGTGGCTGGATTGGAGTTGATCAAGATCACCTCATAGCCCTCTTCGCGTAATGAAAGACAGGCTTGTGAACCAGAATAATCGAACTCAGCAGCTTGGCCGATCACGATGGGACCGGATCCGATAACAAGAATTTTATGAATATCAGTTCGCTTTGGCATTAGTTTTGACCTCCGTTGTTTTCCTTGATTAGCTTAATGAATTTATCAAACATGTATTCAGAATCATGTGGTCCAGGGCAGGCATCAGGGTGAAATTGAACTGAAAATGCCTTGTGGCCCTTTAGTTTGACCCCTTCGACCGTGCCATCATTAATTTCTTCATGGGTAATGATCAAATCGGTATCTTTTAGTGATTCGCGATCAACAGCATACCCGTGGTTTTGGGAAGTAAAGTTCCGTCGGGTACACTCAATGTCGCTAACGGCATGGTTGAACCCACGGTGACCAAACTTCATCTTGTAAGTCTTCGCCCCGTTGGCAAGCGAGAATAATTGATGCCCTAAACAGATTCCCATCAATGGGTAGTGTTCTTGCAGCTCACGAATCGTTTCGAGAGCGTATGGGTATTGAGTAGGATCACCAGGCCCATTAGATAATAAGATCCCAGCTGGATGCGATTCCATAATTTCTTTAACGGGGGTGCTACCTGGGAACACGATCACGTTGGCATTCCGCTTCGTTAATGCTTTGACGATCGATTCCTTCAACCCAAAGTCGAGCAATGCGATTCGCACGCCATCACTGGGCGCTTGGTAAATGTTCTTAGTAGCGACTTGCCGTGCCTTGGCGATCAATTCAGATTGGTAATCACGTTGAAACATTTGATCGATCTTCTTTTGGTCTAATTCGCTAACGATCACCGCTGGCATCGAACCTTCGTTTCTGATTTCTTTCGCTAATTTCCGCGTATCAACACCCGTCAAGCCAGGTAAATCTTCTTGTTCAGCATATTGTGCTAGGCTCATTACCGAACGGAAATTACTAGGCCGTCGTGCTAATTCGTGGACGATGATCGCATCGACTGCGGGTTGGAAACTTTCAAAATCATCGCTGTTAATTCCATAGTTACCGATCAATGGGTATGTAAATACCATTGCTTGACCGTAGTAACTGGGATCAGTAATCGTTTCTTGGTAACCAGTCATCCCCGTACTAAAGACAACTTCAGTGAATACATCCTTATTAGATCCGAACCCTTCTCCAGAATATACAGATCCATTTTTTAATACTAAGTAACGCTTCATTGTGATCCTCCTCAAATGTGTGATTAATAAACTTGCTTGCCAGCTACGAATGTTGCAATCGTCTTCCCGTAAACTTGTTCACCAATGAATGGTGAATTTTTGCCCTTCGATAAAAAGTCAGCGGCATCGATTTGGAATGGGTGGTCTAGATCCATGATCGCCAAATCTGCAGCATCCCCAACTCGTAATTGCCCCGCATCGGTCAAGTGAAATGCATTGATTGGGTTTTGAACCATCCACTTTAATGCCGTCTGCAAATCAACTAGGCCACTCTTTACAAAGTGAGTGTAAATCAAACTGAATGCAGTTTCAATCCCAACGATCCCAAATGAAGCCGTCTTCATTGAGCCACTTTTTTCTTCGACGCTGTGGGGCGCATGGTCAGTCGCTACCATGTCGATGGTGCCATCCAATAACCCAGCGATCAATGCGGCCCGATCTTTCGGACTACGCAATGGTGGGTTCATCTTCATCATCGGATTGTCCATTTCAATCATTGAATCATCCAACAACAAGTGGTGTGGCGACACTTCTGCGGTCACGTGTAAGCCCTTGGCCTTGGCGATACGTAACAGTTCAACGGACTCTTTCGTTGAAATATGGGCAACGTGATAATGAACACCAGTCGCATTGGCAAGCACTAAGTCACGGGCTAATTGAGCAGATTCGCTCAAACTACTCATGCCTGGGAGGCCAAGCTTATCCGCTGCTGGCCCCGCATTCATCACTCCACCATGAATCAAGCTATCATCTTCAACGTGGGCTACGATTGGGCGTTCAACTGACTTGGCTAATCGCATTGCTTGATACATCGTATCAGCAGTTTGCACCCCATGTCCATCATTGGTAAAGGCGATGGCGCCTTGGTCTGCCATATCACGCATATCAGTTACTTGATCTGCGGTTAAGTCTCCTGAGATCGCAGCGTATTGCTTGATTTTGATCACGCCGTCCCGTTGGTTCTTAGTAACCATCTTCGCAAAATCAGCAGGGTTATCAACAACGGGCTTAACGTTCGGCATTGCAAAGACCGTCGTAAATCCACCATGCGCAGAGGCCTTACTACCAGTTTCGATCGTTTCTTTATAGGTCAAACCAGGGTCTCTGAAGTGCACGTGCACATCGACTAATCCAGGGATGACCTGGTTGTTTTGTGCATCAAAGGTTTTATCGACGGCAACATCGATATTAGAATCGATCGCAGCGATCTGACCATCTTCGATCAAAATTGAAACGATTTGGTCATTCAAACGGGCATTCTTAATTAAGGTTTTCATCAATTAATCCTCCAATAATCCACGTTGGTCCAAAATAGTAGCTAAAATTGCCATGCGTGCGAACACCCCGTTATGCATCTGGGTAAAGATTCGCGACTGGGGAGCTTCTACTAATGAAGAAGCAATTTCGACCCCTCGATTAACGGGAGCGGGATGCATAATGATGGCACTATCCTTCATTAAATGCGCCCGTTCCTCGGACAGGCCATAGGTGTGATAGTAATCACTAGGGGTGAATGATGCGACCGCATTTTCATTCAAGCGTTCCAATTGCACCCGTAATAACATGACCACGTCTAAATTAGGTAGCATCTCATCCACATCACCACAGTAAGTTCCAAACTGATCAAAGTCTGCTGGATACCATTCCTTAGGCCCACTGAAGAAGACGTTGACGCCCAATCGATTTAAAATTTCGGCATCTGATCTGGCCACTCGTGAATGAGCAAGATCACCGATAATGCCAATGTTCAACCCTGAAAATGAACCGAATTCATCATGAATCGTCATCAAGTCTAGCAACGTTTGCGATGGATGTTGGCCACTGCCATCCCCTGCATTCACCAATGATAGTCTGATGTTTTCATCATCAACTAATTGTTGATACCAACCAGTTTTTGCATGGCGAACAACGGCGATGTCAATGCCGATTGCTTGTAGGGTCTTAATTGTATCGCCCAGCGACTCACCCTTTTTAACCGAACTAGTGGCTGGATTGATACTAATTAATTCGATGCCTAGTTTTTTTTCAGCCATTTGAAACGAACTATGGGTGCGCGTACTATTTTCAAAAAATAAATTAGCAGTATAGACCGGTCTAGTTAGCTGGACCGTTTTTTTACCAGTTTTAAATTGTTCACCCAATTTAATCAAATCATTAATTTGTAAGTTTGATAAATCATTAATGTTTAAGAAATGGTGATCACTTGATACTTGAATCATTATATTTCCTCCTCAAAAAACAAATCAATTCGAAAGCGGTTAGGTAGGTTCAACTACCCTCGCTGGGGTTGCTTAGATGAGTTTGATATCGGTAAAAAATAAAAGGGCTTCCCGATTATGATAATCAGAAAAGCCCTTTGGTTTGGTCTTAAAGTATGTATCCAGTGCTATAGTCCACACCCATACCATCTCAAACCTTGGCGACTCTCTGGTCAACTCTTAAAGGATATCAACTTTATATGTTGTTTGTATTATAGCATTGAATCCAGCATAAGACAATCACAAAATTAAAAAGGGGGCCGATCAAATCGGCACCCCTTTTTAAAATGTTTTAATCAATAACTAGATGAACTTAACGAACTTCTTGTTACTGGTTAGGTACTTACCCTTTCCAATGTAGAAACGAGTAATTCCCTTGTACTTAACGACCTTGTTTACCTTGACCTTAGAACCAACCTTGTAGAATTTCTTGCTGGTCTTAAAGCCCTTTTCACCATGAACAATTGCACCCTTAGGATTGATAACCTTAACGGTATTGCTTCCATTCAGGTCTGATTGTTGATAGTAAACATTGGCTACATAAGCATGGTTCGCAGTGATGTAAGCACCCTTTGAACCAGAGATTACGTTCTTGATGTAGTAACGAACGAGGCCACTAGCAGAAACCGCAATCTTCTTGATCTTGAATCCATCGATGTTCTTACCGGACATCTTGCTAGACTTAGCTAACCGTTGATCAACTGCAAACGTTGCCTTGTCGTAAAGGTAAATCTTCTTCTTGTTGTAGACATATGATGAATGCTTAGCCAACTTAGCGTTGAATTCATTAACGTATCCATCAACATATCCCTTTGCCTTACCACGTAGCGACGATGTAGCAATCGTATCAGCCTTAGCAGCAGCTTTACCACGTGCGTATTCACTAGCATAATCACTTTGTCCGACTTCATAAGCTCTCGCAAAGTCACTAGCATAAACTGATGAAGCTCCAGAAGCAACAACCGATGAAGCATTGTTAGATCCAGCAACGTATCCATCATAAGCACCTTGGTAGGTTGCTTCACTAGCATATGAAGCATTCTTAGCAATGCCACTTTCGGCATCGTTCAATCCAGCACTGTAGTAATCAGCGGCAGAACTAGCATTAGATGAAGCGGAGCTAGTAGCTGATGAACTGGATGATGCGCTGCTAGCTGATGAACTAGCGGCACTAGATGCACTCGACTTAGCAGCACTAACTGATGCGCTGTAGCTAAGCGCAGCACTCGCAGCGGAGGAAACAACGCTGCTTCCACTGGATGCAAGAGCACTGTTCATACTGATTGTTCCAGCAAGCGATACTGCAATTGAATTAGCAACACTCGCAGCTGCAGCGGCACTGTTAGCAATGCTGTTCTTAACGACTGCATCACTAGCAGCAGCATCTGCAACTGAACGAGAGTAACTAGCAACGCTATTGTTACCAACGTTAGCAGCAGCACTGGCAGCTGAAGCAGCACTAGAAGCAGCAGCATTATCACTGTTTACATCAGTCCGCGCACTTTGTGCAACGCTGTTTGCTGAACTAGTGGTGCTGTTAGCGGAACTAACCGTAACCGCAACCGAAGCAGCAAAGATTGCAGCTGCATTCGTAACTGAAGCAGCGCTACTTGCTAATGAAGCAAGTGATGCAAGAGAAGCATCGCCTGAGTTAGCACTAGCAATTGAAGCCAAGAGGCTTGCACCAGCAGCAGCTGAACTATTGTTAGCACTAATTACTGGCGTAGCAACGATTGCATTGGAGTTAATTACTGAGTCAACGCTAGATGCGTAGCTCGTAAATGCAGCAGCGCTATTAGTAGTGCTGTTTGCAGAACTAGTTACTACGGAATCACTAACGGCAACGCTAGCATTCGAAGCAGCTAGGTAAGCATCATTTGCAAGACTCAATGCTGATGATGTCGTTGCATTCAACGAATCGGCTGCAACTTGATCAGCAAGTGCCTTAGCAGCAGCAGAACTAGCAACTTGTTGGTTAGAAGCAACTAACGAAGCAGCTGAGTTAACCAATGTGCTGTTAGTCATTGCATCCCTCATTGCTGAAGTAGCAAGACTGTTGTAAATGTCACCAGCACTCCGGTTACCATTTACATAGTAAGAAGTAGCTTGAGCAGCGGTAGAACTAGCGAAAGTAGCATCCTTTTGAATGTCATTGTTAGCCGAACTTACAGCTGCACTAGCTGAATGAGCAACAGACTTAGCAGCACTTGCAATGCTGTTTTGAGTAGCGACATCACTATTCAAGCTATTTACAGCACTAGTAGCAGAGCTAGCAACGCTGGCTTGAGTAGCAAGAACACTATTCGTTGGGAATTGAGCAGTCATGCTTGCAATTGCATTATTTGCACTGGCAACCGAACCGTTATCAGTAGCGGTAGCCGTTGATGCTGAATTAGCAACGCTTGCATAACTATCAATTGCACTGGTGTTGATGTTAGCACCACTAGCCACACTCGCAGCAACTGAAGCAATAGAATTAGCAGAGCTATTCACTTGCGATGCAGTGTTAGTACCAGCATTCGCAGCAGCAATTTCATTGTTGATTGCGGAGTTTGCAGCACTCGCAACTGAACTAGCACTTTGCGCAACGTTGTTATCAGAAGTGGCAGTCGATTCAGCAGCTGAACCAACGGAAGCTAATGAAGCAGCTTCGCTAGCAGCGCTATCGGCTTGGTTTCTGTAAATTACAATCGTTGCAACAGCAGATTCAGCAACTGACCGTGCAGAACTGGCGGTCATGCTGTCACCACTTTGTGCAGCAACACTAGCTACTGAATCAGCACTTTGGGCTGAAGCATTGGCACTATTAGCAGCGCTCAATGCGGAATTAGCAGTTTGACTAGCACTCTTAGCTAATGCAGAAGCAGAACTAGCAACGCTGGCAGCCGATGAAGCTTGACTAGCAGCACTATTGGCAACTGAAGCAGCGGAGGAAGCAAGTTGAACGTTTGATTGAACAACTTGATCCTTAGGATAAGCAGTCGCAGCTGATGAAGCAGCGGCTGCATCCTTAGCAGCACCTTGAGCAGCGTTCATTGCACTTTGGGCTTGTTGTGAAGCAACCAAGCTATTCGATGCAGTTTGAACACTTACCGAACTAGTTACTTGTGAATCCTTAACAACTGCATCAACGTCTGATTGACCGTTTGCAGCAGCCGATGAGGCCCGTGCAGCATCACTAGCAGCCGAACTAGCTTGTTCAGCAGATTGCGTAGCAGCATTAACCACTGCTGACAATGAGTTAGCAGCACTTTCATCATTGACAGCTGCAATGGCTGCGGATGAAGCAACCGCGGAGTTAGCCTCAGCAACGCTGAATGCGCTTGATGCAATTGAGACCATTGCGCTTGCAGTCGCAGCATTAGTAGCAGCAGATGAATTGTACTTGCTTGCGTTTTGGTAATCGTGAACACCAGTAGCACTAGCAGCTAATGATGAGTAAATGTTAGCAACCCGTGCAGCTTCACTAGCAGTAGCATTGGCACTGTTAGCAACTACGGCAACTGAACTAACTTGAGCAGTCGCAGCATATGCCAAACTCTTTTGTGCAGAAGCATCGGCATTCAAGCTAGCCATTTGTGGTGCGACCGAGTTGATAACTTGAGCCGCAGCACTAATGGTAGCATTGCTGGAATTAGCAGCAACGATCGAGTTAACCAAGCTAGCAGAATTCAATGCTTGAGCAGAATCACTAGCAACGGCAACGGAAGCAGAAGCCGCAATTGAGGCATTGTTACTAGTGGCGTTAAAGTCATTAGCAACGTTAGATGCATAGTTCGAAGTCCCACTAGCAGCATTTGATGCGTTGGTGTTGTTGTTACCAGCATCGCTTTGGGCTGCAGAAGTAGCAGCGGAGTTAGCGGAACTAGCAACCGCAGCAGCGCTGGAAGCGACACTTTGATCACTGATTGCAGCTGAAGCAGCGGAACTAGCGATGGACTTAGCAGCACTGGCGATTGAAGCCTGAGCACTGGCATCGCTTTGAAGGCTATTCATTCCACTAGCAGTAGCGGAAGCTTGACTGTTGTAGATACTTCCGGCAGAAGTATCACCACCAGCAAAGGCGGAACTAGCAGCAGAACTTAAGCTGTTGACCGTGCTTGCGGCATCGCTGGCTGCCTTGGAATCGGCAGTCGCCTTCGAAGCAGCGGCACTGGCAGCACTAGCAGCACTATTAGCAGCACTGGATTGCTTATCAGCATCTGATTGAGCACTATTAGCGGTGTTTGCAGCATCCGAGGCAATTGAAGCTTGCGAGTGGATGAAGCTATCAGATGGATTTGCACTAGCAGCAGCACTGGCTTGTGAAGCATCGCTTTGGGCACTACTACTGATGCTGTTAGTAGCAGAAGCAGCGGAGTCAGCTTGACTAGCGTAACTAGATGCAGCAGATGCATCGTTGTTAGCGTTATTAGCAGCGCTACTTACGGCAGCCGATTGGCTACTTGCCACGCTGGAAGCGGCGGAGCCACTGTCGGCACCGGCACTTTGAGCAGCGGAAGCAGATGAAGCAACTGAGTTAGCGGAGCTAGCAACTGAAGCGGCACTGGTTGCAGTGCTATTTGCACTATCAGCCTTGGAAGCAGCAGAGCTAGCGGCACTAGCGGCACTAGCGGCAGCGGATGCAGCACTGTCGGCTCTGGACTTAGCAGCATTCGCAGAATTAGCGGCACTCGATGCAACTGAAGCAGCACTGGATGCGGTAGAACTGTCACCACTTTGGGCGGCAGAGCTAGCGGCAGCAGCGGCGCTGGATGCAATTGCTGAAGCCGTTGAAGCATCGTTTGAATCGGAACTGGCAGCAGAGTTAGCGCTCGTTGCAGTTGAGTTAGCACTCGATGCGATCGATGCAGCACTCGATGCTTCAGAAGAAGCTGAGTTAGCAGCACTGGCGGCACTGGTTGCGGTGCTTGCGGCAGAACTGATCAAACTGTTACCAGAGTGTGCGGAAGCCTGACTGTTAGCGGCAGAAGCAGCATTGTTGGCAGCGTTAGCAGCAGATGAAGTAGCCGAGCTATCAGAAGTAGCTTGACTGGCAGCGGAACTAGCGGCAGAAGCAGCGCTTGAAGTTACGCTGGTATCTGAGTTAGTAGCACTACTATCACCAGCAGCTTGGCTGGCAGCAGAGCTAGCAGCACTGGCATCACTAGCAGCGGCACTGGCGGTAGAAGCAGCGGCAACGGCCGAGTTAACAACACTGTTTTGAGCTGCGGCAGCGGCTGCAGTAGATGCAGCAGAATTAGCAGCAGCTTGTCCAGCTGCAGTAGCTAAGGCTGCAGTTTGACTTGCGGTCTTAGCATTATCAGCATTCGTAGCGGCAGCGGATGCGAAACTAGCGGCAGTCGAGTTGTAAGCACTGGCTTGTGAGTAGTTACCAGCGCTATTAGCTGAAATGGCTTGAATAGCGTTGGTGCTTGCAAGACTAGCGTTGGTCTTGGCATTGTTAGCTTCACTATCAGCAGTTGATGCAGCCGTGCTTGCAGCAATGTAAGCAGAGCTTGCAGCACTGGAGTAACCATCAGTGGCACTCTTATCGCTGTTAAGGGCTGAACTAGCACTTTGATATGCTGAGTTAGCACTGCTAATTGCAGCGTTGCTTGGGTTGTTAGAAACGTAGTTGCTCATTGCTGAAGATTGTTGAGTAGCATTGTTAGAGTAACTAGTTACCACACTATCAGCAGATGATGCGGTTTGACTAGCAATCTTAGCAGCGGAAGCATTCGCATCAGCACCACTTGCGTATGAAATAGCAGCAGAACTAGCGATTGCAGCCGTACTACTTGCACTATTAGCTGAATTGTTTCCGTTGCTTCCTTCGCTAGCAGCACTACTTGCAGCAGTAGATGCACTGGATGCAATTGAGTTAGCGGCAGATGCAGCCTTGCTATCGTTATCAGCTTGGGTAGAAGCTGAACTAGCGATCGCAGCGTGGGAACTAGCAGCACTAGCGGCACTGGCAGCAGCATCACTGGCAGACTTGGCAGCAGAAGCAGCAGAACTGGCAATTGATGCAGCTGATGATGCGGCACTACTATCACCAGTTGAGGCAGCCGTACTTGCTGCGGAAGCAGCACTACTTGCGGCACTGTTAGCATTGGATGCGGCACTATTAGCAGCATTCGCAGCGCTTGAATCATCAGCGGCAGCAGATGCGGCACTCGAAGCAGTTGATGCTTGATTACTTGCATCGCTAGCAGCTGAGTTGGCAGCGGAAGCAGCAGAGTTAGCTGCGGAAGCTGCGGAATTAATGACCGCATTGCTTGGGTTAGCAGAGGCAGCGGCATTTGCCGAAGCAGCAGCAGCACTTGCTGACTTAGCATCTGAACCAGCAGAAGTAGCAGAATTACTTGCAGCACTGGCATCTGATTTAGCACCACTCGCAGCACTAGCGGCCTTAGAGTTATCTCCGGAAGTTCCTGCAGAAGCGATTGCAGCAGCTTCTGAATCAGCACCGGCCTTAGCAGCAACCAATGAAAGCATTACGCCTGAAGCAGCACTTTCATCGTTAACGGCTTGACTAGCGGCACTTTGGGCAACCTTCGTCAAGCTAGTCGTTGCATCAGCAGCACTAGCGGCAGATGAAGCTTGTTGACTTGCAAAGGCAGCGGCAGATACGGCAATGGATGCGTAGCTTGATCCATTGACGTTATTACCAGTTGAGAATGCAAAGCCAGCTTGTACATTTGCACTAGAGATTGTATTGATAGCACTGGCAATTGCGGAACTAGCAGTCGTGATCACAGCAATTTGTGAAGTAACGGCACTCGATGCACTTCCAGCGATGTATCTTTGGGTTGCAGCATCGGAGTTGTAACTGTTAATTGCATTAACGGCGATGGATGCGTATGCAGCAGCACTACTGAAGACTGCATCACTAGAATTAGTGTTGAAGTAGGAGTTGATCGAACTAGCAATGACGCTAGCTGATTGAACGTAACCACTTACCGTGGTAGCAGCTGAACTAGCGATACTGTAAGCAGAACTTGCAGCGGCACTATTAGCATTGGCAGTCGAAGCGTCAGTTGAAGTAGCAGCAGATGCTGAACTAGCTTCAGATGAAGCCCCACTTCCGGCGGCGTTACCACTCGTTGCAGCACTGGCGGCACTATTAGCGGCACTAGCAGCACTGTTGAAGTTACTGATTTGAACGCCGATTTGAACAACATCATTAGCAGCCTTAGAAGCGGCATCACTAGCGATGTTAGTGTAACTAAAGATTGCACTGGAGTTGTTGATCATCGTTTGGGCAGTGACGCTAGCAGTAGAAGCAGCTTCACTAGCAGTCTTAGCATAGCTATCACCAGAAGTGGTGTTACCAGCCAAGTATGCGGAGTTAGCAGAAGCGACGTTCGTTGCAACTGCAACCGAAGCACTTGAAATCGTAGTTGAAAGTGAACCATCTGAACCATGAACGCTAGTAGCTAAAGCAGCAGCATTCGAAGCAATAGATGCTTGTGAACTTGCATCCACAGAGTATGAATTGATCATCGAGTTAGCTGTACTTGCAGCAGTCGCAGCACTCGCAATTGATTGGTTCAAGGAGTTGTTCTTGGCAAGCGTAGCGATACTATCGTTTACAGAATTGATGCTAGTTGCATTGGAACTAGCTAACTTAGCTGATGATGATGCATCAGAAGCGTATGAGTTAGCAGAAGCAACGTTGGTAGCATCACCTGAGTTGACACTTCCAGCAACCACATTAGCGGAACTAGCAGTACTGTTGTTAGCACTACCAGCACTAGCACCGTTGTTTGCAGCACTCGCAGCGGAACTAGCAGCACTTTCGGCAGCTGAGCCAGCACTGAGAGCAATCGAAGCATTACTTTCGTCAGCCTTAGCCTTAGATGCAGCATCAGATGCAACAACAGTTGCACTCGATGCAAGGGCAGCAGCTGATGCAACCGCAGAAGCTTGTGAACTCAATCCAGGAATGGCAGCAGATGCTTGGGCCGCGTAAACGGAACCGGTATTGGCATCACCCTTAGTGTAGGCACTATTAGCAGCGGAAACTAAGCTGTTAACGGTACTTACTGTCACACTAGCAGCATTCGAAATGGCAACGGCACTCGCAGCGGCGCTAGATGCAACTGCGTAAGCACTATTGGCAGTTGAAGATTGAACAGCTGCATCGGCACTGTAACTAGCAATCGCAGCAGCAGCTGAGTTAACCAATGCTAATTGTGATTGAACATACGTGTTGCTTTGGTTAGCGGAAGCTAATGCGTTAGCGGAAGAAGCAAGCCCTTGGGCATTGCTGCTAAAGCCACTCACAACTACGGCAGCGGAACTAGCTTCTGATGCATATGTGGAAGCTTGACTAGCATCAGTTGTTGCGTTCGAAGTGTTGGTACCAATTGCAGATCCATAGCTATTGGCTGCAGATGAGGTACCAGAATTGTTACCAGCGGCAGCACTGGCAGCACTAGCGGTTGAGTTAGCAGCATTGGAAGCACTCGTGGCAGCAGAGTTGGCACTATCAGCATTACTACTGTCAGCTGAAGCTTGACTTGCAGCGGAATTAGCTTCTGAAGCGTGGTTCTTCGCAGCACTGGCAGCAGAGGAAGCAGCGGCGCTGGCACTATTAGCAGCACTGGCAGCAGAACTAGCAATGGATGATTGCTTAGATGCGGCATTACTATCACCACTTGCGGCAGCAGTACTTGCAGCACTGGCAGCACTAGATGCAGCGGAGCTGGCACTATTAGCAGCACTATTAGCTGAGCTAGCAGCAGATGAATCAGCAGAAGCTTGACTTGCGGCAGAACTAGCAATTGAAGCATGGGAACTAGCAGCACTCGCAGCGGAACTAGCCGTTGACGCAGCGGAACTAGCTGTGGATGCATCCGAACTAATTGTAGAATTGCTTGGGTTAGCTGATGCAGTAGATGCAGCACTCGCAGCAGCTTTGCTTGCGTCTGCAGCAGAGTTAGATGCGGAACTAGCATCTGAATTAGCAGAAGTAGCGGCAGAACCAGCAGCGGCAGCAGCGCTGGATGCAGCACTACTATCACTATTAGCCCCTGCAGAAGCAATCTTAGCAGCTTCTGAATCTGCACCGGCCTTAGCAGCAGCCAAGGAAAGCATTACGCCTGAAGCGGCACTTTCATCGTTAACGGCTTGAGTAGCGGCACTCTGGGCAACTGTCGTTAAGCTAGTCGTTGCATCAGCAGCACTAGCGGCAGATGAAGCTTGTTGACTTGCAGTGGAAGCGGCAGCTAAGGCAATTGCAGTGTAGCTGGAACCAGTGACATTATCACCAGTCCTGAAGGCAAAATCAGCTTGCGTATTAGCACTATTAATGGCACTAATAGCACTTGCAATTGCAGAACTTGCACTCGTGATCACAGCAATTTGTGAAGTAACCGCAGACGATGCACTTCCAGCGATACTCTTTTGCGTAGCAGCATCGGAGTTGTAACTGCTAATTGCAGTTACGGCAATGGATGCGTATGAAGCAGCGCTACTGAAGATGGCGTCACTAGAATTACTGTTGAAGTAGGAATTGATCGAACCAGCGATGACGCTAGCTGATTGAACGTAACCACTGACTAAGCTGGATGCGGAACTAGCGGTACTGTAAGCAGAACTTACAGCGGCACTATTAGCATTAGCAGTCGATGCGGCAGTAGATGTCGAAGCAGATGCGGAACTAGCTTCTGATGATGCCCCACTTCCGGCAGCGTTTCCACTCGTTGCAGCACTAGCGGCACTATTAGCAGCACTGGCAGCACTATTGAAGTTGCTGATTTGAACACCCATTTGTTGAACGTCATTAGCAGCGTTAGAAGCAGCCACACTGGCAACCGAAGTCAATGATGCAATTGCACTTGAGTTATTGATCATCGTTTGGGCAGTGGCACTAGCGGTGCTTGCAGCCGTACTTGCAACAGCAGCGTAGCTATCACCAGCACTGGTACTACCAGCAAGGTAAGCTGAGTTAGCGGAAGCTACGTTGTCAGAAACTGCAGTTGAAGCACTGGAAATTGTACCACTAAGTGCTGAATTAGAAGCATGAATAGCATTGGCAACGCTAGCAGCACTGGATGCCGTGATCTTTTGTGATTGAGCATCAGTATTGAGCGATGCAATTGCAGCATTTGCAGAAGCGGCAGCACTAGCAGCACTAGAGACGGATTGGTTAAGAGAATTACTCTTGAATAAACTAGCGATACTACTATTAACAACCGCAATACTATCAGCATTCGATGAAGCTAAACTAGCTGATGATGATGCATCGGAAGCATACGAGTTCGCTAGGCTAACGTTCTCAGCTTCACCACTGTAGACACTTCCGGCAACTGAATTAGCGGAACTAGCGGTACTGTTTTCGCTATTACCATTGGAGTTGGCCCCAGATGCTTGACTAGCGGCTGAATTAGCAGCACTAGTGGCACTTGCTAATGAAATTTCAACAATCGAAGCAGAGTTTTCAGCATTTACCGCATCGATAGCAGCTTTAGATGCTACTGCAGAAGCAGAGCTAGCAATTACAACTTGATTAGATGCATCATTTTGGTAATTAACTAGACTAACAGCGGCACTAGCGGCTTGAGAATTAAAGATTGCTCCAGCCGTTGGATTTCCATCGTTGTAGGCACTATTAGCTTGACTAGCAAACGCATTAACTGTAACTACCCCATTAGAAACGGCAACACTATCAGCGCTAGCTTGATTAGCAGCAGCCCTGGCGGCACTCGCAGCATTTGAAGCAACTGCATTAGCACTAGCAGCCGTATTGTTGTAACTAGCAACTTGACTAGCAAGCGAAGCAGCAACACTATTGGCACTAGATACTAAAGAGTTTCTTGGGTTAGCAGAAGCTAAACTAGCAACTGCAGCAGCTTGCGATGAAGCCGTACTGTTGTAACCATCGGTTACGGTCGCAGCGGAACTAGCGATCTTAGCAGATGATTCTGCCCCACTGGCATCAGTGTTAGCAGCACTAGCAGAAATGGCAACCGCACTCGCAATACTTGCAGCGGCACTATTAGCTTGTTTTGCACTGCTTTCCCCAGCACCAGATCCAGCAGAAGCGGAATTAGCAGCACTCTCAGCACTGGATGCAGTTGAGCTAGCACTAGCGGCAGTACTACTGTCATTAGCAGCTTGGTTAGAAGCTGAACTAGCAATTGCAGCGTGGGAACTAGCAGCATTAGCGGCACTGGATGCAGCATCACTGGCAGACTTAGCGGCAGCAGCAGCAGAACTAGCAATTGATGCTTGCGTGGATGCAGCACTACTATCACCACTTTGGGCAGCGGTGCTTGCAGCAGCGGAAGCACTAGATGCAATCGTGCTTGCACTATTAGCAGCACTATTAGCAGAGCTGGCAGTATTTGCATCACCAGAAGCAGCATTCGCAGCACTCGATGCAATCGATGCTTGGGAACTTGCATCGTTTGCAGCTGAGTTTGCAGCGGAAGCAGCGGAATTAGCGGCTGATGCAGCGGATCTAATTACAGCGTTACTTGGGTTAGCAGAGGCAGCTGAGTTGACAATAGCAGCACTAGCACTAGCATTAGCTGCAGCTGTCCTAGCAGAATCAGCTGATTTAGCAGCTGAGCTAGCATCTGAACTAGCAGAACCAGCAGCAGCACTGGCCTTCGCATTATCCGATGAAGCCCCACTGGTAGCAGATGAAGCAACGCTAGAATCGCTGCTTGCTTGGCTCGCATAACTAGCAGCGGCACTGGCGGTTGAAGCAGCGGCAACAGCAGAGTTAACGGTACTGTTCAAGCTAGAAGCAACCGATTCTTCGGAAGTTGCAGAACTAGCAGCAGCTTGTGCCGACTTAGTAGCAGTAGCTGCAGTGTCACTCGCATTATTAGCAGTAACCGCATTATTAGAAGCATCGGCAGCATTATTAGCAGCAGCAGAATTGTACTTGCTTGCTAATGAGTAGTTACCAGCACTATTAGCAGCAATGGCATTGCTTGCGTTAGAGTTAGCAAGACTAGCGTTGATACTTGCGGCTACACTAGCACTATTGGCAACGGAGGCTGCGGAGCTTGCGGTACTGTAAGCAGAACTTGCAGTATTTGAGTAACCATCAGTAGCACTCTTAGCACTTGATAATCCAGCACTAGCACTTTGATATTCTGAGTTAGCAGTACTAATAGCAGCGTTACTTGGGTTGTTTGAAACGTAATTGCTCATTGATGATGATTGTTGCGTAGCATTGTTGGAGTAGCTAGTAACAACACTATCAGCAGATGATGCAGTTGAATTAGCGATCGATGCAGCACTAGCGTTTGCATTGGCCCCATTAGCAGCGGTCGATGCAGCACTATTAGCTGAATTAGCCTCAGAAGCTTCACTAGAAGCCGCGTTACTACCAGCACTTCCAGCATTGGCAGCAGCGGAACTAGTAGCTGAAGCAACGCTATTCAATGAACCAAGGGCAACGTTAGCATTACTTTCATCATCAACGGCTTGGCTAGCAGCAGTACTTGCAACCGTCGTTAAGCTAGTTGAAAGTGAAGCATAACCACTAGTTGCAACCGCAGTGGAACTAGCAAAGGCAGCGTATGATGCAGCACTGACCATCGCAGCACTACCACCTGAAGTATTGCCAGCTTCATAAGCTGAAACAGCAAGACTGTTGGCAACACTAGCAGCAAGAGAGGCATTGGATACCGCAGCGGAAGCGTTACTGATCAATGTGTAGTATGAGTTAACAGCAGAGTCAGCACTGGATGCGGTACTCTTTTGATTTTGGGCATCAGTATTGAGGCTGTTAATCGTAGCAGTAATGCTATTAGCAGATGAGGCGTAACTCTTGAATGCGGAGTTAGTTGGATCGTTGTTCAAGTAACTGTTAACGGTACTGTCTAAGCCGTTAGCTGAACTATTTACCCCACTAACCACACTAGCAGCACTCGATGCAACCACGCTGTATGAGTTAGCAGATGTTACATCAGTTCCAGCAGTGCTAAAGTTGGCGCTAATTTGAGAAGTAGCTGAATTGTAGGCAGATGATGCTGAACTAGCAGCACTGTTTCCACCATTAGCGGCACTGGCAGCGGATGCTGCGGCAGATGATGCTGAGTTAAAGCTACTGATTTGAACCCCAATTTGAACCACATCATTAGCAGCCTTAGAAGCGGCAAGGCTAGCGATGTTAGTCAACGAAAGAATTGCACTGGAGTTGTTGATCATCGTTTGGGCAGTGACGCTAGCAGTAGAAGCAGCTTCACTAGCCGTCTTGGCATAACTATCACCCTCACTGGTGTTACCAGCTAGGTAAGCGGAGTTGGCAGATGCAACGTTGTTAGAAACCGCAACGGAGGCACTGGAAATCGCAGCACTAGCGGAACTATCACCAACACTGTGGATGCTAGTAGCAACGATGGCAGCGCTGGCAGCCGTACTCTTTTGAGCTTGCGCATCAATATTGAGTGATGCGATGGTGCTATTAGCTAAGCTAGCAGCAGTAGCGGCACTAGCAACGGATGCATTCCCAGAGTTTGCGGATGAAAGACTCGCAATGTTACTGTTTACAGAATTGATGCTAGTAGCATTGGAACTAGCTAAGCTAGCTGATGATGATGCATCGGCAGCGTATGAGTTAGCAGAAGCAACGTTGGTAGCATCACCTGAGTTGACACTTCCGGCAACGGCACTGGCTGAGTTAGCGGTGCTGGTATTGGCAGCCCCACTCGTTGCCCCATTGTTAGCAGCGCTGGCAGCTGAACTAGCAGCTGTGGAGGCGCTTGCCAATGAAACTTCAACACTGGATGCAGAACTTTCAGCAGCAACTGCAGCACTGGCAGCTAAACTAGCGGTTACAGAAGCGGCACTTGCAATCGAAGCTTGAGTCGAAGCATCACTTTGGTAAGCAACTAGGCTAGCAGCAGCACTGGATGCTTGGACGTTGTAAATCGATCCGACCGTAGCATCACCAGTAGCGTAAGCTGAGTTAGCTTGACTAGCGAATGTGTTGACCACATCCACACCCTTAGAAACGGCAACGCTATCACTGGATGCTTGCACAGCTGCGGAACTAGCAGCAGAAGCAGCAGAAGCAGCAACTGAGTTAGCAGAAGATGCCGTAACATTTAAGCTAGCAATCGTTCCAGCAGCAGAGGTAGCAAATGATACGGCGCTCGTTACAACGGCGTTACTTGGGTTAGCAGAAGCTAAACTAGCAATCGCAGCGGCTTGCGAAGCAGCCGAACTGTTGTAACCACTGGTTACGGTCGCAGCGGTACTAGCGATCTTAGCAGATGATTCTGCTCCACTAGCATCGGCACTGGCAGCATTAGCGGCAATTGAAACTGCTGATGATACGCTAGCTGCGGAACTCTTAGCTTGTGATGCACTGCCTGATCCAGCAGTGGAACCTGATGCGGCTGTACTAGCAGCATCGGAAGCACTCTTAGCAGCCGAGTTAGCACTATCAGCAGCATTGCTGTCATTAGCAGCTTGGTTAGAAGCTGAACTTGCAATTGCAGCGTGGGAACTAGCTGCACTAGCGGCACTGGATGCAGCATCACTGGCAGCCTTGGCAGCAGCAGCAGCAGAACTGGCAATTGATGCTTGCTTGGATGCGGCACTACTATCACCAGTTGAGGCAGCAGTACTTGCAGCAGCAGCAGCAGAACTGGCAGCATTATTAGCATTAGATGCAGCATTATTAGCAGAACTGGCAGTGCTTGCATCACCAGAAGCAGCAGTCGCAGCACTCGATGCGATCGATGCTTGTGAACTTGCATCGTTTGCAGCTGAGTTGGCAGCGGAAGCAGCTGAATTAGCAGCAGCGGCTGCTGAACTAATTACCGTATTGCTTGGGTTTGCAGAGGCAGCGGCATTTGCAGAAGCAGCAGCAGTACTTGCTGACTTAGCAGCTGAATTTGCAGAAGTAGCAGAATTACCTGCAGCACTGGCATCTGATTTAGCACCATTCGCAGCACCACTGGCGTTGGCATTATTACCTGAAGCACCAGATGCAGCGATCGAAGCAGCTTCTGAATCAGCACCGGCCTTAGCAGAAACCATTGAAAGAATAGCACCAGAAGCGGCATTTTCATCGTTAACAGCTTGACTAGCAGCAGTACTTGCAACCTTAGTTAAGCTAGTCGTTGCAGCAGCAGCACTAGCTGCACTATCGGCTTGTTGACTTGCAACAGTAGCAATAGATACTGCAATTGATGTGTAGCTGGATCCATCCGAGTACTTACCAGTTGAAAATGCAAAGCTAGCTTGCGTATTAGCATTGGAAATGGCAGTGATGGCACTGGCAATTGCGGAACTAGCATTACTAATTACAGAAATTTGTGAAGTAACCGCAGTTGATGCACTTCCAGCGATGCTCTTTTGCGTAGCAGCATCGGAGTTGTAACTGTTAATTGCGCTAACGGCACTGGATGCGACAGTAGATGCGCTTTGGAAGACGGAGTCACTAGAATTACTGTTGAAGTAGGAGTTGATCGAACCAGCGATGACACTAGCTGATTGAACGTAACCACTGACGACGTTGGATGCTGAACTAGCAACGCTGTAAGCAGAACTTACAGTCGCGCTATTAGCATTGGCAGTCGATGCATCGGTTGAAGTAGCAACAGCTGCGGAACTAGCTTCAGATGAAGCCCCACTTCCGGCACTGTTTCCACTCGTTGCGGCACTGGCAGCACTGTTAGCAGCACTGGTAGCACTGTTGAATGAACCGACTTGAACTGCAATGCTTTGAACATCATCAGCAGCCTTAGAAGCAGCAACACTGGCTACGGAAGTGTAACTAGCGATGGAAGCTGAATTAGCAACCATTGATTGTGCATACGTGGAAGCATTGGATGCCTCAACACCAGCTTGTTTAGCATAACTGTCCCCAGCGCTATTGCTACCAGCAAGGTAAGCTGAATTAGCAGCAGCGATGTTGTTAGCAACGGCACTAGATGCGGCAGCAATCGATGCACTAAGACTTTCATCAGTTGCTTTAACACTCGCAGCAGAAGCAGCGGCGCCAGATGCAATTGACTTTTGACTTTGCGCATCAGCATTGTAACTAGCAATGACAGTATTAGCCGAGTTAGCAGCACTGGCGGCACTGATAATCACTGGGTTAGTAGAGTTGCTTTGCACCAAACTAGCGAGACTGTTGTTAACACTATTAACACTAGAAGCACTGTCATTAGCAGTGGTTGCATAACTAGATGCAAGGGCTGCATATGAGTTAGCAGCTGAAACATTGGCACTATCACCTGCAGTTACACTAGCGGCAACTGAACTAGCTGAAGTAGCGGTACTAGAACCATTGTTGGCAGCGCTAGCAGCATTAGATGCGGTACTATCAACACTTGATAATGATACTTCCACACTTGATGCAGACTTTTCAGCATCAACCGCAATGGAAGCAGCAATAGATGCAGCTGTAGATGCTGAAACAGCAATGTTAGATTGAGATTGCGCATCAGTTTGGTAAGCAACTAGACTAGCAGCGGCACTTGATGCTTGAGAATTAAAGATTGATCCACCAGTGGCATTTCCCTCTTTGTAGGCACTGTTAGCTTGACTAGCCAATGCACTAACTGTATTTACCCCATTAGAAACGGCAACACTATCATTAGCAGCTTGAGATGCAGCAACAACAGCAGCACTAGCAGCATTGGAAGCAACTACATTGGCACTAGAAGCCTTAGTATTGTAACTATCAATTTGACTAGCAAGCGCAATGGCAACACTATTGGCACTGCTTACTACGGCATTGCTTGGGTTAGCAGAAGCTAAACTAGCAACTGCAGCAGCTTGTGATGAAGCAGTACTGTTATAACCACTGGTTACGGTTGCAGCGGAACTAGCGATCTTAGCAGATGCTTCTGCCCCACTAGCATCGGCATTAGCAACACTGGCAGCCGTAGAAACTACACTAGCAATACTTGCAGCGGAACTGTTAGCTTGTGATGCACTGCTTGATCCAGCAGTCGAACCAGATGCGGCTGAACTAGCAGCATTGGAAGCACTCGTGGCAGCAGAGTTAGCACTAGCAACAGCACTACTGTCATTAGCAGCTTGGTTAGAAGCTGAACTTGCAATTGCAGCGTGGGAACTAGCGGCACTAGCGGCAGCTGATGCAGCATCACTGGCAGCCTTGGCAGCAGCAGCAGCAGAACTGGCAATTGATGCAGCTGATGATGCGGCACTACTATCACCACTTTGGGCAGCACTACTTGCGGCAGCAGCAGCACTATTTGCGGCTTTATTAGCATTAGATGCAGCATTATTAGCAGAACTGGCAGTGCTTGCATCACCAGAAGCAGCAGTCGCAGCACTCGATGCGATCGATGCTTGGGAACTTGCATCGTTTGCAGCTGAGTTGGCAGCGGAAGCAGCAGAATTAGCGGCAGCAGCTGCTGAACTAATTACCGTATTGCTTGGGTTTGCAGAGGCAGCGGCATTTGCCGAAGCAGCAGCAGCACTTGCTGACTTAGCAGCTGAATTTGCAGAAGTAGCAGAATTACCTGCAGCACTGGCATCGGAAGCAGCACCACTCGCAGCACCACTGGCGTTGGCATTATTACCTGAAGCACCAGATGCAGCGATCGAAGCAGCTTCTGAATCAGCACCGGCCTTAGCAGAAACAATTGAAAGGATAGCACCGGAAGCGGCACTTTCATCGGTAACGGCTTGACTAGCGGCAGTACTTGCAACCTTAGTTAAGCTAGTCGTTGCAGCAGCAGCACTAGATGCACTATCGGCTTGTTGACTTGCAACAGTAGCAATAGATACTGCAATTGATGTGTAGCTAGATCCATCAGCATTCTTCCCAGTCATGTAGGCAACACTAGCTTGCGTATTAGCGCTAGCAATCGCACTGATAGCACTGGAAATTGCAGAACTAGCAGTCGTGATTACAGCAATTTGTGAAGTAACCGCAGTCGATGCACTTCCAGCAATACTCTTTTGCGTAGCAGCATCGTAGTTGTAACCGTTAATTGCGCTAACGGCACTGGATGCGACAGATGATGCACTAATGAAGACGGAGTCACTAGAATTACTGTTGAAGTAGGAGTTGATCGAACCAGCGATGACATTAGCTGATTGAACGTCCCCACTCACTACGCTAGCAGCTGAACTAGCAGTACTGTAAGCAGAACTTGCTGAAGCACTATTAGCATTGGCATTTGAAGCATCGGTTGAAGTAGCAACAGCTGCGGAACTAGCTTCAGATGAAGCTCCACTTCCGGCAGTATTACCACTCGTTGCAGCACTGGCAGCACTGTTAGCAGCACTGGCAGCACTGTTGAATGAACTAACTTGAATTGCAATGCTTTGAACATCATCAGCAGCCTTAGAAGCAGCCACACTGGCTACGGAAGTGTAACTAGCGATGGAAGCTGAATTAGCAACCATTGATTGTGCATACGTGGAAGCATTGGATGCTTCAACACCAGCTTGTTTAGCATAACTGTCCCCAGCGGTATTGCTACCAGCAATGTAAGCTGAATTAGCAGCAGCGATGTTGTTAGCAACTGCACTAGATGCAGCTGCAATGGATGCACTAAGACTTTCATCAGTTGCTTTAACACTCGTTGCAGCAGAGGCGGCGCTAGATGCAATTGCCTTTTGACTTTGCGCATCAGCATTGTAACTAGCAATGGCAGTATTAGCCGAGTTAGCAGCACTAGCAGCACTAGTGATCAATGGGTTAACATTATTGCTTTGCGCCAAACTAGCGAGACTGTTGTTAACACTATTAACACTAGAAGCACTGTCATTAGCAGTAGTTGCATAACTAGATGCAAGGGCTGCATATGAGTTAGCAGCTGAAACATTGGCACTGTCACCTGCAGTTACACTAGCGGCAACTGAACTAGCTGAAGTAGCGGTACTAGAACCATTGTTGGCAGCGCTAGCAGCATTAGATGCGGTACTATCAGCACTGGATAATGATACTTCCACAATTGATGCAGAATTTTCAGCATCAACCGCAATGGAAGCAGCTTTAGATGCAGCTGTAGATGCTGAAGCAGCAATGCTAGATTGAGATTGCGCATCGGTTTGGTAAGCAACTAGACTAGCAGCAGCACTGGATGCTTGAACATTAAAGATCGATCCAGCAACTGTGTTTCCTTCACCATAAGCAGCGTTAGCTTGACTAGCCAATGCACTAACGGTAGTTACACCATTAGAAACGGCAACACTATCAGAACTTGCTTGGTTAGCAGCAGCTCTGGCGGAACTTGCAGCATTTGAAGCAACTACATTGGCACTGGAAGCCGTAGTGTTGTAACTAGCAATTTGACTAGCAAGTGAAGCAGCAACGGTATTGGCACTGCTTACTACGGCATTGCTTGGGTTAGCAGAAGCTAAACTAGCAATCGCAGCAGATTGTGATACAGCCGTACTATTGTAACCACTGGTTACGATCGCAGCGGAACTAGCGATCTTAGCAGATGATTCTGCCCCACTAGCATCGGCATTAGCAGCATTAGCGTCAATTGCAACTGCTGATGATACGCTAGCAGCGGCACTGTTAGCTTGTGATGCACTGCCTGATCCAGCAGTGGAACCTGATGCGGCTGAACTAGCAGCACTATTCGCACTGGATGCGGTGCTAGATGCAGAAGATGCAGTACTGTTAGCACTAGATGCGGTACTGTTAGCAGAACTAGCATCACTTGCGTATGAGTCAGCAGCCTTCTTCGCAGCAGCGGCAGCGCTAGCGGCAGCTGATGCAGCATTCGCAGCAGAACTAGCAATCGATGCCTCTGTTGATGCAGTACTACTATCACCCTTTTGAGCAGCAGAGGAAGCAGCAGAAGCGGCAGAAGCAGCAGTCGAATTAGCAGCTGATCCAGCAGCGGCAGCAGAATTAGCACTACCACTTTGTACGATTGCATTCGAGGAATCAGAAGCAGCCTGCGTATTAGCAGAACTAGCAACCGCAGCAGCGGAAGCAGCCGAGGAGGCCGCGGCAGCAGCACTCGATGCTAACGATTGAATTACAGGGTTGTCCTTGTTGGAACTGGCGGTTGCTGAAGCAGCACTGGCACTATCAGCAGCCGTTTTGGCAGTTGCTGATGCACTCGCTGCATTGTTGGATGCTGAAGTAGCGTTATTACTTGCAACACTGGCATCGCTTTGTACCGCAGCGCTATCACTTTGGGCGCTACCATTGTAAATGGATGCTTGGCTAGAAGAAATTGCCGCAGCGCTTGCGTAACTAACAGCAGCACTAGCGTTTTCAGCACTTTGGTAAGCAGCAGAAGCAGCGCTGTTCAAGCCAGAAGCAACAACAGCTTCGGAACTAGCGGAACTAGCAGCACTGACCGCAGCAGGCGTAATTGAAGCAGCAACTGAACTAGCAGCATTCGCATCAGCAGCATTTTGCGCAGCGGAGGCTGCCGCAGCTGATGCATTGGAGTTCAATGAATTAGCTTGGGCGTAGTTTCCAGCTGATGTTGCAGCAGCAGCAGCGGAAGCGTTGGCACTCGCAATACTTGCGTTGATGCTGGCCATCGTGCTGGCACTATTAGCAACAGAAGCAGCGGAACTAACTGCACTGTAAGCGGAACTAGCGGTTGCAGAGTAACTATCTGCAGCAGTCTTGGCACTGGTCAAACCAGAACTAGCACTGTTGAAGACTGAATTAGCAGCACTAATTGCAGAATTGCTTGCGTTAGCGGAATTACTTACGATTGCACTCATGGCAGAGCTCATACCATTCGTGTTGTTGGAGTAGCTAGTAACGGCAGCATCAGCGGATGAAGCAACTGAATTAGCACTCGATGCAACCTTGGCGTTCGCATTCGCACCGGATGCGGCACTACTTGCAATGCTACTTGCGGATGAAGCTGCACTACTTGCACTGGAAGTAGCAGAAGATGTGCCTGATCCAGCATTGGATGCAGCGGATGAAGCGCCAGATGCAGCGGAGGTCATTGAAACAATGACACTAGATGCACTAGCTAAGTCGTTCTTAGCATTTGAAGCAGCAATTGCAGCCGTAGATGCCCAACTAGACACATTACTTGCAGCACTTGTTGCAACAGCGGCGGCTGAGCTAGCAGTACTTGCAAAACCAACTGCTTGGCTAGTAAATCCACTAGCTAAGCTAATTTGACCACTGGTGTAAGCGCTGGCAGCTTGAGCATAGTAATTATTAGCATTAGCCACGGCATTATAAGCAGTGGAACTAGCAGAAGCAATCAAAGCAACTTGTGAAGTCCCTGCAGCAGAAGCAGCAGATGCAATACTATTTTGCAATGATGCATCGGCATTAAAGCCATTTATAGCATTAACGGCACTGGCGGCTACTGAAGCAGCGCTCTTAAAGGTCGAATTGCTTGGATCATTGTTAAGGTATGCATTAACTGAGCTTGCAATTGAGTTGGCAGATATAACGTTTCCACTCATGACATTAACTACTGAACTTGTAACGATGTAAGCGGAGTTAATGACGCTATCGTTTGCAGCAGCAGTTGATCCTGCAACCACAATCGCAGCAGAAGCTGATGAAGCTTCACTACTTGCACTGGATGCGGTACTCCCCCCACTTTGAGCAGCGGAGTTTGCAGCACTGGCAGCACTAGCGGCACTATTAAATGCACTGATCTGAACGCCCATTTGTTGGACATCTTGAGCAGCCTTAGAAGCAGCCGTGCTGGCGATATTAGTGTAACTGAGGATGGCACTAGAATTATTGAGCATTGCTTGAGCAGCAGTGCTTGCAGTTGCAGCAGCACTACTTGCGGCAGCAGCAAAACTATCACCCGCACTGGTACTTCCAGCAAGGTAAGCAGAGTTAGCGGAAGATACGTTATTGGAAACAGCGATTGAAGCCGTGGAAATTGCGGCACTCAATGAACCGTCAGAATCATTGTGAATTGAGTTGGCAACGCTCGCAGCACTTTCAGCCAAGCTCTTTTGTGTTTGCGCATCAGAATTAAATCCTGAGATTGCAACACTAGCCGAACTAGCTAAAACAGCATAGCTAGCGATTGATGCATTCGAAGTATTGGCACTCACTAGGGCAGCAATACTGCTATTAACCGTGGTAACACTACCGTTATTGGAAGCAGCTAAACTAGCGGATGATGATGCATTCGATGCATATGAGTTCGCTAAACTAGCGTTAGTTCCGTTCGCAGCAGCCACGCTTCCGGCAACGGTGTTAGCGTTGCTAGCGGTACTATTGTTGTTACTACCGTTCGAGTTGGCACCAGATGCTTGACTAGCGGCTGAACTAGCAGCACTAGTAGCACTGGCAACAACGCTGGCAGCGGATGAAGCAACGGCTTGATCAGAGATGGCAGCCGATGCAGCACTCGAAGCCAAAACAGTCGCACTGGAGGCAGCAATCACGGCATTGGAAGCAGCCGTAGATAATGCGGCCATCCCAGAAGCAGTTGCAGATGCTTGGGAAGCAAAGATGGAACCGTTGGTAACGTCCCCATTCGTGTAGTAGCTATTGGCAACACTAACCAAACTGTTAACGTTACTTACGGCCACACTGGCAGCGGTCGAAGCAGCGATCGCACTAGCAACGGCACTGGATGCATTCGCATAGGCGCTGTTAGCAGCAGCGGATTGGTTGTTAGCGTCAGAAAGAGCGCCAGCTGCGGCAGCAGAAGCAGAGTTAACCAACTTAGCTTGTGCTTGCACGATCTGGTTTTGCCCGTTAGCAGAAGCTAAGCTATTGGCAGCAGTCGCGTTACTAGTAACTTGCGTATTGAAGTTACTTGTAGCTACGGCAGCAGAACTAGCTTCTGAAGCGTAGAACGATGCCGAGTTAGCGTATGATTTCGCGGTACTAGTGCTAATGCTAGTAGCGGAGTTCATGTTGCTTGCTTGACTGGAAGTTCCAGAGGTAGCACTTGAAGCCCCACTTCCGGCAGAAGCGTTGGAACTAGCGGCACTATTCGCACTGGATGCGGTGCTAGATGCAGAAGATGCGGTACTGTTAGCACTGGATGCGGTACTGTTGGCAGCACTAGCGTCACTTGCGTATGAGTCAGCAGACTTCTTCGCAGCAGCGGCAGCACTAGCGGCATTTGAGGCGTCGTTAGCAGCCGAACTGGCGATTGAACGCGCCGTACTTGCGGCCGAAGAATTACCAGATTGGGCAGCCGTGGATGCAGCACTAGCGGCGCTACTTGCAATACTGTTAGCCGTTGAGCCAGCATTGGCAGCTGAAGTAGCACTATTGCTTTGGACAATCGCATTCGATGAATCAGAAGCAGCCTGTTTATTAGCAGAACTAGCAACCGCAGCAGCTGAAGCAGCCGTTGAGGCAGCAGTGGAGGCGCTCGATGCTAACGATTGAATTGCAGCGTTACTCTTATTGGCATTCGCAGTTGATTGGGCAGCACTGGCACTCGCAGCAGCCGTACTTGCAGTCGTTGATGCACTCGCAGCATTGTTAGATGCCGAAGTAGCATTATTACTTGCCGCACTGGCATCGCTTTGGACCGCAGCACTATCGCTTTGTGCATTACTATTGTAACTGGATGCTTGACTTGCGTAACTAGATGCAGCACTGGCGTCACTAGTGGCGGAAGCAGCCGCTTGGGCATTGGAAATCGCCACGCTAACGGAAGTATTGTAGCCCGCTGCATCACTTTGGGCGGATTCTGCTTGAGAAGCAGCAACCGAAGCGGCTTGCGTTGCAGTAGCAGCATTGCCACTATCAGTTTGCGCAGCAGCAGCGGCAGACGAAGCAGCAGACGCATAACTAGATGCATTCGCAGTCAAAGAAGCCGCCTGCGTGTAATTTTGAGCACTATTAGCATCAATAGCTTGCGAAGCAGCTTGGTTCGCCAAACTAGCGTTAACACTGGCAGCAACACTGTCGTTGTTCGTCAAACTAGCCGCACTGCTGGCGATAATGTATTGCGAACTAGCGGTAGCAGCGTAAGAATCAGCACTGGACTTAATACTGCCTAAGGCTGAACTAGCAGCACTGTATTGCGAACTAGCGCTGCTTAACGCCGCATTACTGGATCCGCTGAATTGACTAACGATGTTACTCATTACCGTCCCCTGCTGGGTCGCGTTATTGGAGTAGCTGGTAACGACAGAATCAGCAGATGAGGCGTCCTTGTTGTATTGAGAGGCCTTCGATGCATCAGCATTGGCTCCATTCACAGCGGTAGAAGCAGCCGTGCTAGCAGAATTGGCGGAACTTTGCGCTGAATTGGCCGATGAAGTCCCACCACTAGCAGCGGCAGAGGCAGCGTTAGAAACGGAAACGTAGGCATTCGAAATTTCGGTATAACCATCTGCAGCTTGTGAACCATATGCAGCTGTAGAAGTTACCGCATATCCAGCCCCATGGGTCAACGACTCAATTGGATAGGTCGCAATCCCAAAACTGCCGAATAATGCATTAGCACTGCTTGCCTGCACATTGGCAGCTGAGACGTAGGCATTTCCACCCGTAATATCACCTTTAGCATATTCAGCAGATGCTGCTGCAGATAAACTTGAAACGGCAGTTGAGTATTGGGCAATCCCGCCAGCAATGGCATGCATTTGACTCCATAGCGAAGTAATATTTTGAGCTAAACTGTCAATCAAATAAACTTCAACCTGGGTTCCACCACTGGCAGTATTAACAGTTTGGAATCCATCGTTTACATGTGAATTAGCAGTGCTGAAGGTAGTATTATTAGGATCCTTCGCAAAGTAGGAGTGAACGTATGCAGTCTGTGAAGATCCAGTTGGATAAGCAGAAGCAACCGAACTATTGACACTGTGAATATAACTTTGATAAGAAGCAATTTCAGACATGAAAACGGAATTAGAACCAAAGGCCGAATTCATTACACTATTCATATTACTGAAGATTCCAGAAGCACTATTTGCGGCAGAATTACCGTTACTAGCGTTAGAAGCCGCACTTGAAAATGCGGATGAGGCACTATTAAAGGAATTCAATTGAGTGGCAATCCCACTAGCATCAGCTGCAGCCTTAGAAGCTGCTACACTAGCTGAATTAGTCAAATCTTGAATTGAGCTGGAATTATTCAACATTGTCTGCGCAACTGAACTAGCACTATTTACCGCAGATTTGGCGTTCGAAGCATTCGTATCACCACTGGAGACGTTCCCAGCTAGATAATAAGAATTGGCAGCTGAGTCGTATGAACTCACGGCCGCAGAATAGCTATTGACATTAGACAATAGAGACGCATCGGAGGCATGTAACGAACCAGCTGCACTAGCAGCACTGATGGCGATACTAGATTGAAGCCCAGCGTCACTATTGTAGCCACTGATGGCCACTTGAGCAGAATTAGCAGCGGAAGCGTAGGTAGATAGTGTTGAGTTTGCAGAATTGGAAGCAAAAACGCTTGCGATCGTACTATTCGCAGCAGAAACACTGGCGAAGTTACTGCTTGCTTGACTAGCATATGAAACCGCAATGCTGGCGTATAAACTAGCAAGACTGGCATTCGTCGAGTTAGCACTGTTAACACTGTTAGCAACTGAGCTAGCACTGTTGGCAGATGAAGTGTTCGTAGATGCATTGCTAGAAGCAGATGAAGCCGTCGAATTGGCAGCAGAAGCCGAATTAAAGGCGACTGAAATTACAGACAATGCTTGGTTGGCCTTGCCTTGATCAATGATGGCTTGACTAGCCGCAGCAGAAGCGGTATTTTGAGCCACTAAAGCCACTGATGACTGGTAACTAATGTCATTGGCTTGATCGGACATCGCAGCCGCAGCATTCGAAGCGTTAGTAGCAAAGGAATCCCCGAGGCTAACGTTTCCGGCAGCATAGGCACTGTTAGCAGAAACAACCGCATTCGAAACCTTGGCGTAGTTAGAAGCAGCAGCGGAAATGTCACGGTTAACTTGGTTTGAAGCCGCAACGGCGTCCCCAGCAGCAGAATTAGCAGTTGATGATTGGTTCACAGCATCAGCATACGCAAGCGAAGCAACCCCACTTTGGACAACTGCAACTGAATTGGCGCTAGAAATAACCGTATTGTAGGAGTTCGCAGATGCTAAGGATGCAATCTGCGTTGCAATGCTCCCTACTGAACTATTGAGTCCACTGGTGGCAACGGCAGCCGAGCGAGCGGCGGAAGCGTAACTATTGGCAGAACTAACGTATCCGCTGAGTGCGCTAGCGTCATTTGCAATGGAATTATTATAAGAGGAAGCAGAACTATTGATCGAATTTGCGCTGGCGGATCCGCTCGTAGCAGCACTACTGTTCCCAGCAGCCGCATTGGCTGTACTCTGGGCAGCACTATCAGCTGAACTAGCGATAGCTGAAGCATTCGAAGCATCATTAGAAGCGTTGCTAGCATCAGCGGCAGCACTGGATGCGGTCGATGCCGCTACACTAGCGATGCTGGCCTGAGTACTTGCAGCAGCAGCAGCTGAACTAGCGGCACTCCGCGCAGAACTAGCTGCGGAACTATTTCCACTATTTGCAGCTGAAGAAGCCGCAATCGCAGCTGAAGAAGCCGCAGTTGAAGCCGAACCGGCGCCAGCTGAAGCACTGGATGCAATGGCACTTTGCGAACTGGCCACTGAATTGGCACTATTAGCCCGACTAGCAGCAGAAGATGCTCTGCTAGCGGCGCTGCTGGCATCATTTGCTTCCGAAGTTGCCTGGGAAGCATACGAACTATACGCTGCGTTACTAGATTGAGCAGAAGCCGCACTAGCCATTGAACTAGCGATTGAACTGGCATCAGCAGCACTTTTAGCCGCAGTTGATGCGGCACTAGTAGCACCACTAGCCGCACTCGATGCCGCAGTCGAGGCAGAGTTGGCCATCGAACTGGAGCTCTGTGCATTTCCAGAGTAGCTTCCAGCAGTATTAAAGTAGCTCCCCGCAGCACTAGCATCACTGTCAGCCGCACTGGCGGAGGCGGCGCTGTTGGTAAGATCGGTGATTGAGGCACTTAAAGTGGCTGCATAATTAGCATCTGAAATGGCTTGGCTAGCATAGCCTTGGGCTGAACTAACAATACTGCTCATCGTAGAACCCATTTGAGTAACGTACTGTCCATAATTATTAGTATTCTTAGCTGCACTTGCTGTCAATGAGTTATATTTATTAACGTCTGAAGCATTTCCTGCTGATGCCGCAGATTGAGCTAATGAATAGTAAGAAGAAGCCATGGAAGTTACTTGACTAACAGCTTTACTATAGATATTGAAACCGCTCATAGCGATAGAAGCTTGTGAAACTGCAGTTAATGCATTGGATACTTGAGTTGCTTCATCATTGTTCAATGAATTAAGCTGGCTATTAATTGAATTGATTGCACTCTGCGCACTGATAATTACTGGATTTCCAGAATTAACGGAATTACTAGCGTAACTATTTACAATCGCAGCGCTACTGTTACCGGCAGCTGAATAGCTAGTTACCACACTGGAAGCCGATTGAGTGGTAGCGTAAGCGGATTGAACAATCCCATTTTGGACACTAGCCCCACTAAATGCCGTTGCAAATTGTGCTGAAAGATTATTAACACTAGTATTCGCAGAATTAGCAGAATTAGATCCACTATTATTCGCATTATTAACCGCACTCGATGCATTGTTGAAGGCGATATTAGCAGCACTGGCAGCTGAACTTGCGATCGAAGCATCAATTGATGCCCTAGTCGATGCACTGGATGCTAGCGAAGCATAGCTTTGGGCACTATTCTTAGCAACTGAAGCCGCATTGTCAGCACTCAGAGCCGCACTCGCACTACTTGCAACCTGGGCACTATATGATAAAGCAGCACTACTATCACCAGTTGAGTATGCATTACTTGCTAGGGATGCATTCGTAGAGGCTGCATTATACGCATTTCTGGCAGCAGTTGCGTAGCTAGCAGCAGAAGATGCTGCAGCACTCGCAGCTGAACTAGCGCTCGTTGCAGATGAACTAGCGCTAGTTGCATCATTGCTTGCAGAGGATGCAATAGCAGAAACACTCGCAATGGTCCCAGAGGCACTCGCAACGACCGCAGCGACGCTCGAAGTCGTAGAATCATTCGACGCATTGACTGGGTACAAACTAGCCATTGAGCTGACAGCACTACTTTGGGTGCTGATCGATTGAACATCGTTTGAAGCCATGCTTGAAGAAGCACTCGCCGCAGATGAATAACCCGACGCTTGCGAACTGTAACTATTTGCACTAGATGATTGAACAGAATTAGCATCACTAGCGTAACTTTGGGCTGATGAAACGTTTTTGGCCATATTGCTGACATCGGTAGCAACCGATGCAGCATTAGAAGCAGCGATAGAAAGGTTAGCTGATTCACTGACCATACTATCCCTGACGCTACTCAATTCGGTATTAAGTGACGAAAGTGAATCTCCAGCTACAGATAACGCATCGTATGCTCCTTCAGCGGCAGTTGCTGAATTTTGGGCAGAAGATAACGTAACAAACCCGGTAGAAAGAAATGATTGAGCAGCAGAACTTAAGTTAGCAGAAGCAGCACTGTAGGCAGAACTCCCATCATTATAAGCACCACTCGCGTTATCTAATGGAGTTGGGCTACTAGATTGTATTTCTAACCACTTATTCCTTGCAGCAGTTGCATAGCTACTTTGGGTTACAATTGCAGAACTTAGTGAAGCAACTAGTGAGGCATATGACGCTAAATTAGATTCAGCAGTTGATCCCTGATTAACGTAATTATTGATAAGGGCATTGTTCGGAGTGGAGATTTGCGCACTGGAAAGCGTATTGGCCGGAGCACTGGCAGTACTTGTAACTGAGTTAACACTCGCAATTGTACTTTGTGCATTCAGGTTCTGTGCAGACGCATTTTGCGAGACAAGCGGAATTAAGTTAGCAACACTTGTGTAAGTACTACCGGCGGAAGAAGCAAGACTCATTAACGCGTTTGCAGTCGCTTCATCGCTAGCTGGATTATAATTGAATTGGTCTAAACTACTAGCAAGACTAGCTAATGAATTTGCTGCATTAGCTGCCGAATTCGCAGCAGTAGAAGCAGTTGTTGCTGCTATTGCTGCTGAAGAAATTGCAGCATTAACACTGGTAATCGCAGCATCCATTGATGATTTTTGAGCTAGTGCAGCAGATGCATACGATTTAGCATTACTTAGGGCCGCTGAAGCACTGCCAAGATCGCCACTGCTTATCGCTGAAAGACTATTATAATATGACTGAGCAATGCTTGCTGTTGACATAGCCGAATCAGCATTTGAAAAGACCGCACTTGCTGCAGATGATAGCGCAGAAGAAGCTGATGTTGCAGAGCTTAATTGTGATGTGGCCACTGCTGAGGCCGAAGCAGCACTTGAAGTTTGGTCCGATACCGCTTTAGCAGCATCACTAATTGCACTAGTAATTGAATTCAAGGTAGCTTGATTACTACTATTCCCATTTTCACTAGCAACACTTGCTGCACTGCTTGCCTTAGCGCTAGCAGAAGCAGCAATGGATGAGGCGATACTATAGGTACTATTAGCAGCGCTAGTGTAGGATGAGGCACTGCTAACTTGATCAGCGGCTTGAGATTTAGCATTAATAGCAGATTGTGAGTTGGCTGAAGCAGTCGTAGAGGCAATAGAAGCCTGAGCAGCTACAGAATTAGCAGTCTGAACCCCTACACTAGCTTCAGAAATAATTGAATCCAGAACGATTGAATTGGAACTAGCAAGACCTGCATAATAGGATGCTGTAGAAACAGCCAGTGACAGTGGCGTATATCCAACATCAGCAGCAGCCAGTGCGGATGAAGTAACTGAAGAATCCGTAGTGGTGGTATTGGCAGTCCCGGATAAAATCGTTGAATATGAACTGGCTAATGTGATATAGGCTGCAGCGTTAATTGCGGTGGCAGCTTGAGCTGCTAATGATCTGGCCTGACTCATGTAAGCGATAGCATAGCTGGAATTGGTAGTAGCAGTAGCACTCGCAATCGCACCACTCGTAGATGGGTTCGAAGCTGCATTTCCAAAGAATTGTAGATTCCCATCTGAATAAGCACTGGCAGCAATTGATAAGTTTTTCACTGCAGTAGAATAATTATCTGCAATGGTCTGTTGAGCAGCAGAAATTACATTAGCTATAGAGGCCTGCTGACTCTTGTAATAATCCACAAATTGGAAACTAGAATATTGACTAGCGGCACTAATAGCTTTAGACAAAGCCAATGACGTAAATCCATATGCCGAACTAGCAAATGATGCTGCACTGCTTGCGACAGCTGCTTTACTACTTCCCGCGGGAACAAATAAACTTTGGTTAGAAGTAACCGCACTTTTAGCAGCATCATAGTATTTACCAGCAAGCGTATCAGGCTTTGAAGCGTACCCAAGTTTATACCCTAATTGATAATCAAGCGAATTATTATAAACGGCGTTATTAAAGTTAATGTCACTCTGCCCTTGGTTATAACCATTAGCATAATTCTGACCAGCAGTATAATCAGGATACAATGATGAACTACTGCTACTTTCATTACTGTTAGCAGCCTTTAAAGCTTTCCCATCGTCGTATGCCATTACGTTCAGGGTGGCTTCCTTGGTCGCTTTAACGGTGTTCAAATGCGCAGTAACATAGAGCTGGTAATTGTTATAAGCTGTATTCGCCGCACCCCTTGGACTATCACTAGGATCATTAGGATCAGTAGGAATTGTATAGCTCCAGTTTCCGTCTGCATCTGTTTTAGTAACGTAATTAACACCAGTATCGGCTGGATCATCGGATTTTTCAAAATCACTTCCCGCATAAAGAGCTGCAGTAGTAACGCCATTTGCATAATATGGAATCTTAATGTAAGACCCTGGGGTTGCCCATCCAGAAATGTATCCGGTTGTAGGATCATAATTAATCCCACCAAGTTGAACATCATTAACGTGGTCCATTTCGATATAAGTACTAAGGTCACCATTTCCCGCAATCGATGACATTGATCTATTAAAAGGACTTCCGTTCAAAACATAGTTAGCGGGATCAGTAGATGTCTGCCCAGTCGTAGGGTCAAAGTATTGAACCGTGACACCACTAGTACTACTGCTTTCGGTTAGAATAACCCCTTTATAAGGTCCATATTTATTATTATTAGACTGAGTTGTTGCATAGTTAGAATCAGCAAATGTAACCGCTTGCCCCTTAATGGTGACACTCCCGGTCATCATCACTGAACTAGTATTTTTATTAGAAACTAACTTAACTGTTTGAGGATCATTAATAACAACATTTCCTTGGGCGTTAATTAATGAAATTGCACCCTTACCATCAAAACTTTCAGTAAAAACTGACTTACTAGATAAATTCATGTTACTATTTCCAGAAATTAAAATTCCGGAAGTGCTAACCGTACTCATGTTTTTCCCGGTAATGTTCAATTGACCCTGGTTAGAAACGTTAATATTAGAAGCTCCGTTTAAGTAAATCAAACCAGAGTTATTTTGACCCCCGGCATTTGCGACTGGATATTGAGTTATATTAGAAGGAATGCTACCGTCTGCATTCACGTTTAACTGGGCCCCATTAACAACGTTAATGTTCCCACCATTAGCTGCATAAATTGCCATTGGTAGATAATATTTTTGATAACCAGCACCCGCTTGATACCAGTTCGCCTTCGTGTTAACTCTGGGGTTAACGTTTAAAACTGCCCCGGCATTAACGTTCACGTTCCCGGTCCCATATAAAACAATTCCAGCATTCGCATTATTTATTACATCATTTTCACCATCATAACCAGCAGGTGAAAGGGTAACGTTAGCCCCATGGTCGATAGTGGCATTCCCACCAGTTGAGATTTCCATAACATTTCCATCGTAAGTAGATCCATTAAATGTGACCCCTGGTAAAAATTCAACGGAAGCCACTTGGAAGTTTTGTTGGTTCGAACCACCAGTAGCATCAGCATTTCCCATTTGATACCCTTGGGCTGCTGCATAGGTTGGTCCTCCGCTTCCAGTTCCAGTTTGGCTTGGCGTGTAGTTTTGCCCCCCGTTAATGATGACGGTACTCTTGACTGGATTATCATTAACGTTAATTCCGCCGTTTTGCTGAGCAAACGTATCTGCAGTGTTATTCGGGTTCCCCAAATATAGATTCGTAGTCGTAGCGTATGCTAATTGGCTTCCGGTATAGGTAACATTATCATAGTACAGATTCTGACCACCGGTATAACGAGCAGTAATGGGTCCGTAGAAATCAATCCCATATGCCGTTAAGTTTTGCATAATCACATTGTTAGCGTTAGTAACATCATAAGAGGCACCTGCAAAGTCAATCGTGGACGTGGTTCCATTCATCTGCAATCCATTTACCGTGAAAGTTCCATTATGTGAATTACGAATATCGTCAGTAGTACTTGGATATTTACTCCACAAGTTAAAGTTTCCATCGACGTTAATGTGGGTAATGTTAGAATTTAACATTGCCGCATCAAACTGAGCAGCCGTTGTAACGTTAATGAACCCACTGGCCGTCCCTGCACTATTGGCATTTACAGAGGCCTGTGATGCCGTCGCACTGGTGGCATTGGAAACTATCGTAGCATAGCTGCTAACGGTCACCGTCCCAGCACTAAGGCTTGATAACGCATTACTATTGGCGGTGTAATAACCGTTAGTTGCTGATACAGCGGATGCAGCTGAACTATATAGACTCGTCATTGAAGAGGAATCTAAAGTGGCCCCATTTGCCGAAGCACTTGAAGCAGCCGATAACGCAGCCGATAAAGAATTTAACGTTGTTAATGTGTTTTGGGCAAACACACTTTGCAGCGTCAGTGTTGTAACATAAGCTGACAAGCTACTGTAGGCTGAACTAGCGGACAATGCCCCCTTACTAGCTGCTTGACTACTGGTATTGGTCGATGAATCGGCGTAACGAATCGACAGGATGTTCGCAGAATTTGCAACCGCAGAAGCTGAAGTTACTTGGCTACTTCCCTGTGAATATTGAGTCGCTACGTAATTAGCAGAAGCAATCGCTGCACTAACACTAGCGATGGCTGAAGTTAGGCTATTGGTATTAGTATCACCTAATCCATCATCAGCATCCCGATACAACAACTCCACGTTCGCCGCATCCGAAGCAGATAGCTTGTTAACATCTAACGTTGAAACAACGTTATTGGAATTAGCTACTACCGTTTGTAGATCGGATATTTGAGAAGATGTAACATAAGCACTATCACTTACGTTAGCAGCACTAACTGAGATCACGCTAGATTGAACTGCATTGTCTGAAGCAGTACTAGATTGATCAGTAGTCGAACTGCTATCTTGTGAAGAGCTATTCGAAGTCGATGAACTATCAGTACTCTTAGTTGTACTACTAGATACAGTCGCCTTAGCAGCTAATGAAAGCGCAGCACTAGATAGACTAGCATCTTTACTGATACTGTCACTAGAAGTAGAGTTAGAGCTGAGTGAACTAACACTGAGTGAACTAGCGTTATCGCCACTGGCACTACTTGCGCTTTGCTCATTTGAAGAACTGCTGTTATTAGCAGAACTAGAAGCATTATTATCGCTTGATGAACTAGCAGAAGTCGTACTGCTGGAATCCTTAGCAGCACTCGTATCAGTCGCGCTACTTGTTGAATTACTGTTTTGATTAGAAGCATTAGTTAGGCTTGAACTAACGTTATTTCCACTATTATTAGCAGTACTAGAGTCAGCACTACTTGAACTACTAGTCGTGCTAGAACTTACATTGGTGCTTGAGTCCGCATTATATTCATCACGATCCGCATTCGAACCGTCAGAAGTATAGTTAGCATCCCCAGTCGTGTCGGCATGAACCGTCTCGTTGGCGATGGCAGTTCCTCCACCAAGTACTGTTAACATTGATAAGGAAACAACAACCCATTGCTTCTTAACTTTTCTAAGTACTTTTTTATCATTTACTTTATTAAATTGATATTTGTTATAAAGCAAAGTAATTCCCCCTTATGTTTGGATATTACTATTGATACAATAATTAATCAATTGTCCCATTATACTGATCGATACATAATTCCTATTTAAATTTATCGTTAATTTTGCCCCTAAAAGGCGATAAAAATTATAACAGACAATAGATATTCAACTGTCATTATACCACCAGTTGACCTTATAACAATAGTAAATAGAATTATTATAATATTTCTGTGTAACAATTAGATACAACAGTATATTAGTTAAATATCAAAGCCCTTCATCAAAATAAAAAATAAGCAACTAACTTGTAAAGAAGCCAATTGCTTATTTATATTATTCGAATTTTTAATATTTTATTTATAGAGATATTTGTTTAATAAGTCTGTAACAGTGAAACAAATTTAATCACCCAACATTCCCCAAAATTTGGAATTACTTATTAAAAATGCACTTATTGTACGCTTTTTAATTTTTACTAATAAAGTGCATTGCTAACCAAAATGAATTGATCACCGTCAACCCACTGCAATTTTTTAAATCCATGCCACTTAATTTTGCGGACATAGTATAACATTACAGTGCGGCGGTAGAGTCCCAAACGTTTCAAGCGGGCATCATAAAAACTGATTCTGGATTTATGACTAGCTTTTTTGCGTTGGCCATAACGAAAAATCGTTTTCCGATTATAAGAATCGTTCGGATGGATGATGAGCTTATTATTGAACGCTTCCACATACCCTTCCAGATAGGAACGGGATTTATTCGCTAGCTCCTTAGAGACAATGTGATCATCCCTAGCCTGGGCCTTCCCTGCTTGATATTCATTTTCAAAATTAGCATGGGCGTTTTGATACTCTTCGGCAAAATTGGCCTTGCCATCAGAAAAATCACCTAATTCAGCAGCCATCTGCAGTAATTGACTAATATCAGCCGCTGAATTAGCACTAGCAACGGCCTGCCCTAGCCTAGCAGTCTCACGACGCAATTCACTAATTGCACTATTCCCACTCGCAATCGTATCGACGTTCGCGGACACCATTTGGTTCGCATAGTGAATCCTTGATGCGTTCGAACTCATTTTATTTAATCCACTGTCAATGATACTCCCCGCCGTTGAGACTTTACTAGCCAGCTGATTCGTTGCAACGTAATTTCGATTCGTATAGGCCTTGCTAATTGAAACGTTGAATGAATTAATATTGGCAACCGCAAGGGACGTAATCTGATCAACATTTTGATTATCACTATTGAGTGAGTGAATCACCGCAACTAACGACTGGGTCTGTTCAAAAGCAGCTTGTGCACTATCTTGAAAGGATTGAGCTATAACTTGATGGCTCATCGCCTGTGAAGCTGCACTTGCAGCCATATTATCATGAGCTAACGAAGCAAAGTGCGTAAGCTTTTGTTGACTGTCGATCAGCATGTTAATATTTCTCATCGCAGTAGCAACCAATGATTTTGTCGTGAGCTGCTCATTATCGACCGCAGCGTTAATCGAGCTAGCCTCATGAATTGGAGCTGCGACTCGACTTAACACCCCTGCCAGCGAATTGCTGAACGACTTAGCCGCTGAATTTGCGGACTGTGCACTTTGCATCAATTCACGTTCTTGGGCGAGACTATCGACCCTGTCAACGACTTGGTTATAAGTCGAAAGCATTGTCGAACTATTTAATTTGATCGTGGCTAAGTCATCATAAAAATTGGTCCGTAGCTGGGATAGCTGGTGGCCAATCGATTGGATATCGATCAATAACGACTGCAATGAATCGTCATATGTGACCTTTCCAGATAGGGCTGCCGCCGAACTAGCTAAGCTCTTATAAACGTCGGCAATGCCAAAATTAAGCTCATCAGCATAGCTATTTGCCAATTCCATGTATGAATCCATCGTATGGTTCATTTGATCAGCGGATGCGGTTAGCGAGCGGGCCATTTGGTTATTACTATCGACCTGTTCTAAGTATTGATTAGTCAATCCTAAATTAGACTGTGCGATTTGGTTTAAGCTGTTCGCCTGGCTACCAGTCAAGCTTGCTTGCCAAATTTGATTTTTTAATTCGAGGTCATTGGAAAAATCACTAGTTAATTTATCGATCATATTAATCGTTCCAATAACGCCGTCATTAATATGGGAGGTATCTTGGGCGTAGGAACTAATTTCATTTCCAATCCGACTAGCTTGACTAGCCGCATTATTAATTTCGTTTGCTAAACTATTCATTAAATCAACTTCCATACTATGCTTATTATGTTTTTATAATTGGATTCACTTTATTAATGATACATTAAGTTATTTCGGTTGTAAATTATTTTGCGAAGATATTAAGCACCCGTTAATCGCTAGCTGAAGCGCTTTAGAAGCAATTTTATAAAATGAAATAAAAAAACAGCCGTTATTAAACGACTGTTTTTTTAAACTGAGAATTCGTACACTAAATGAACTTAACGAATTTCTTATTACTTGTAATATAACGGTGGTTGCCTAGGTAGAACCTAGTTAATCCCTTGTACTTAACGACCCGTTGAATCTTGATCTTAGAGCCGGTCTTAAAGTGACGGTTGTTCGTCTCGAACGTCTTATCACTGTGCGTCCAAGCCCCCTTCGGATTAATGACCCGAACCGTTTTACGACTGTGATTAGCAACATCACTTGATTGATAGTAAGCATTCTTCACGAAACTAGGTTTGACGGTAATGTAACCGCTAACGTTTTGTGATGAAAGGTGGCTCTTAACGTAGTAACGAACTAACCCATTCTTTGAAAGCTTGATCTTCTTAATGGCAAATTCGTAGACCTTGTTTTGGGCAAGTTTAGCCCGTTTAACGATCCGACCATTACTAGTGAACGTTGCATCGTTATAAACGTAAAGCGTCTTAGTATTGTAAACGTACTTCGCATGTTGCTTGAACTTATTGTTGAAGGCGGCAACGTACCCGTTTTGATAGCCGAGGGCCTTGCCACTGACAGAACTAACTGGCATGCTTTGCGTCTTTGCTTTAGCTACTCCCGCTTTGTAGTCTCTAAGCCCTACTCGGTAAGCCTTTGCATAGTTAGCAGCATAAGTTGCATCGTCATTATCAATCCTTTGGGCCTGCTTCTTCGCACCGGCCATGTAACCATCATAAGCTCCCTTGTAACTTAAGTCATCAGCCAATGTGGAGCGAACGTGCTTATTCAGCTTAGCATCTTTCATCCCAGTTGCATAGTAATCAGTAGTAGCGGTGGACGAATCACTAGTGCTACTACTTGAAGTACTAGTCGAACTAGTATTGGAACTGCTGGATTGCGCAGAACTAGCAGAACTACTGGTAACGAACGATGATTGAAGAGACGTTGCTTGAGCCACTAAACTAGCAACTGCACTGGCATCGCTAACCGCCCGACTAGCCGCACTGGAAGCGATCGAGTTGACTGAATTCATAGCAACAGAATTGCTATTCATTCTCGCAATGCCACTATCAGCAATGCTCAACGCTAGCTGAGCCGTATTGGCAAGGCTATTTGCAGTACTTGAATCACCCTGAGCGTATGCCGAGCTAGCAGCGCTATTGATCGAGTTGGCCTGAGCGACTGCGGTCGTAACCACTTGGTTCGCACTACTGTTATCAGCACTGAGTGAAGCCGCATAGCTAGATGCCAAACTGGTTTGACTATTAGCACTAGCGGTATCGGAATTAAGCGCATTAACGACGGTGGCAATGCTACTTACGCTACTGGTCATGCTTGCAATGCTATTGATCTGACGCGCCCCACTCGTTGTTTGGCTATTAGCGGAACTGGCCACACTAGCGTAGTAGCTAGTCTGATTGACCTGGGTGTTGACCCCTGAATAAGCGGATGAAGCAAGCATCGTGAACACAGAAGCTGAGTTCGCAAACGTACTGGTACGAACGGCAGTTGAACTGGCTGCCACTGCAGAACTAGCTGCTGATTGGGCGGTCACTAGGGCTGCATTGATGGTGGCACTAGCAGAACTGGCAGTCGAGCTGGCAGTTGAAGCTAATGCACGTGCCGTAGTGGCAACCGAATTAGCCGAGCTAGCGACCGATGCCATCTGACTAGCCGCATTCAAAGAAGTAGCAACGGTACTATAAGCGGACTGTGCTAAGCCTGCATAGACGCTACCCATTGCAGAACTGCCCTGGGCATAGTATTGACTAGCTTGACTAGCGTAGCTTTGCCCCACTGAAGCAACACTTTGAGCATTGCTATTGATCGTTGTAGCAACACTAGCAGCCCGATCAGCATTTGAAGCAGCTTGACTTGCGAGCAATGATTGTTGATTAGCAACACTGTTGGCACTGGCGAGTTGACTGGCGGCACTGTTGGCCACACTAGCTTGTTGAACCACTTGGCTAACGGCGGAATTGGCGGTTGCTACGCTATTAATAGCACTGAGCACCCCGCTGGCAGCGGTACTAATTTGATTAATCCCACTAGCGGTACTGCTTACGGTATTGCGACTTTGCTCAGCACTCACAGCCTGGCTATTCGCAAAACTGGTGAGACTGGCCACTGACTGTGCAATTTGCCGTGCTTGATTGAGTTGATCAGCACTAACGGTCGATTGAGCAGCCACGACGGCGACACTGGCTGCACTAGCGGCTGAATCCGCAATGCTACGGGCATTACTATTTGCAGCATAGGCACTGGCAACGGCTTGGTTAGCTGAACTGAGCGCTGGACTGAGTTGGGTAGTAGCCTGAGCCGCAGAATTAACTAGCCCTAACGCAGCGTTGGCCAAACTATCATAAATGCTGGCAGCATGCTCATCACCAGCAGCAACTGCTGAACTGGCCTGAACAGCATAGGAACGACCAACACTAGCGGATTGGGCAGCATTACTGCTCAACGATTGAAGCTGCAGGCTGATTCCTTGCGCCGTACTAGTGGCTTGACTAGCAACACTAGCGTTTGATTGCGCCACGGAATTAGCTGAGCTGACAACGATCGCTACGGAACTTACGATCTGAGCTTGAGAATTAACCAAACTATTGTTAGCGTTACTTGCAACTAAGCTGTTCGCAATTGAGCGTTGCCCATCAACAAACCCACTAGATTGGGCGGTCGCAGCAGCTAAACTAGCAATTGCACTGTTTTGGTCACTAACAGAACTATCGACACTGTTGAAGGTATTTTGTGCGCTGTTTACCGCACCTGCGTAACTAGTAGCAAAGCTAGTCTGACTAGCGATTCTCATCGCAGCAGTCACGGTAGCACTGGCGGAATTGATCACTTGCTGTGCAGTGGATACAACGCTTTGGGCTGAACGTGCCGTTTCATTAGCTGTTTCAGCAACCCCTGATAGTTGATCAGCACTTACTTGGGCGGAAGCAACGGCCGTTGAAGCAGCCTGCGCTAAGCTATGCAAAGTAACTGCTGCATTCGAATCACCACGACTATCGGCAACCGACGCAGCAGAAGCATAGGCCTTCCCTGCACTGGCCGATTGAACGGCAGCATCCCTAAGCCCGTTGGCCACGCTGGTTGCACTATTGGCAGTTGAGGCAGCTGCACTGGCAATTTGGGATTGTTGTTGAACAACTTGATCAGCAGAATTAGCTTGACTAGCAGCAACGCTGGCAATCGAAGCCTGAGCACTAATGGCACTGTTGCTAGAGACGGAAGTGTTCAAGCTTGCGATCGCATCCGCAGCGTTGTTAACGAAACTAGTAGTTTGACTAGCAGCGCTGGCCATTTGATCAGTTGCTGACTGTGCGTACCCAGTAGCGCTGGCTGTCGTGTTAACAACACGGGCAACTGAACTAACGTGGGCTTGGCCACTATCGATCGAACGATCGTATGCACTTACCGCACTCGATTCCTTACGAGCGGCTTGTTCTGCAGCCTGTGCAGATGCAAACGCACTAAGGGCAGCTTGATGTGCAGTCGTGGCTACCGTAGAAGCAAAATTAAAGGCGCTAGCGGCTGAATTAACCAAGCCATTGGCTGATGAAGCAACCGCCGTGAACGAATTGGCAGCCTGTGATGCAGCACTAGCGGCTGAATTAAAGACCGCAGCTTGACTAGCAGCTGCTGAAGCTGAATCGTTCGCCCCTCTGGCAGCCGCATTAATGGCAGCACTGGCAGCAGAACTAGCAGAACTAGCATTTAAACTAGCAATATTAGCATTAAAGGCTGCACTTTGCTTAGCATTATTAACCACGTCATTTTCACTCGCAACGACCGTAGCAGCAGATTTGGCGGTCACTACTGCGGAATTTGCAACTACCCCAGCAGATTGAGCCACTTGATTAGCACTATTCACGACGCTATTCCCAGCATTAGCGAAAGCAATCGATTGCGTAGCACTAGCCAAATCATTAGTAGCATTAGCAGTGGATTGCACTAAGCTTGAGTCGGCCTGATTATTTTCACTGGCGGCACTCATACTCATTTGGGCTGCACTTTGGGCAACGCCAGATGCAAGATCGGCAGTCGTTGCAGCAGCCCTAGCAGCGGAAGTGGCAGCACTGACGTAATCAGCTGCCATGGCCGCAGCATCAGCTTTACCTACCGCAGCTGAAATATTAGCTGCGATCGAATCAGCAGTTGAGCGGGCAACATTGGCGGCACTGTAGGCATTTGCAGCACTGGTATTCGCAGCGCTTGCACTGGCCATTAAGCCGATCGCACTTTGCGCAGCGGATTGGACGTTGGTCAATGCTGAATTAGCTAAACTGGTGTAGGTTTGGGCGTTGCGTGCATCGTTTTGGGCAGCCGCAGAACTAGCGAGGGCGGCAAATGCGCGTCCTGCCGAAGCATTCGAACTAGCTGCACTGCTGAGCGATTGCACTTGACTAGTGATCGCACTAGCTGTAGATGCAGCAACACTAGCAACCTGGGCTTGTGATTGAACAACCCCGTTTGCACTCGCAACTTGTCCAGCTGCAGAACTAATGAATGTTGATTGAGCGTTCAACACGGCGTTGTCAGGATGAGCAGCACTCAAACTAGCAACGTGAGTGCCAGCTTGGTTAGCTGAGGCAACGACTTGATTAGTCGATTGGTTCGCTGATTGGACCTGGGCACTGGAATTAGCAGCATTGTTAGAAGCAGCATTCGCAAAGTTGCTTGCGCTCCCAATAATATTTTCAGCACTGTTCATTGAATCGTCATAACCACTGATTGCGCTTTGAAGACTATTAGCAACGCTAACTGCTGAAGCAACTACCAAAGCATTTGAGCTAGCATTACTATGTGCACTAGCAATGGTACTGTTGGCAACACTGGCTACGCTAGCAGCAGAGCTAACGAGTGAACTAGCGACACTAGCCACGTTGGTAGCGGAACTAACGACTGAAGCATTGTTGCTAGCAGCGACTTGATAAGCGCTGGCTTGGCTAGCGGCAACACTAGCGGTCGTAACATCACCATTTTGGACTGCTGTCGAAGCAACGTGTGCAGCAGAACTAGCCGCCACCGCATTTGAGTTTGCAGCAATGGTAGCACTTTGGGCCACCGAGTTAGCAACACTGGTCTGGACATTCGCAGATGCAGCCACGCTAGCAGCTGAATTGAACGTACTTGCAGCTCCACTAGCGACTGATGCAGCTGAGTTAGCGGCGCTTGCAGCACTTTGCGCCGTCCCGTTAGCTGAGTTGGCAGATGCAATCGCATTGGCAACGCTAGCGGCACTCGTGGTCGCAGTAGCCATGCTTTGGGCTGCAGTACTATTTGCTGATACAGATGCATTATTCGCACTCGCATTAATAGCAGCTTCACTGGCAGTTTGCGCATTGGCGATCGCAGCACTAGCGTTAACACTAGCTGAATTAGCAGCATTGCTAGCGGCACTAGCATAACTGGTTTGTTGAGCGACCGTATTGGCAGTTGATTGCGCATTTGCGATTGTATTTGCAGCAGCACTAGCTACTGATTGAGCGGAATTAGCGACACTATTAGCAACACCTTCTGCCGCGCGTGCTGCAGAAGCAGTCGCTGCTACTTGACTTGCAGCACTGGCAAGGGAAGTCACCTTGTTCAATGCGGAACTAGCAAGACTCGTGTAAACGCTTTGGACGTTGTTATCACCAAGGTTACCAGCTTCAATCGCAGCGGAGGCGTATTGTTGCCCATCACTTGTAGCTGCACTGGCAGTATCACTCAAGTATTGAACCGCGTTGCTAGCACTATTGGCAACTTGATTGGCCGAACTAGCAACCGATGACTGCCGTTGCAATTCATCATTAGCACTCGCCAATTGGGTCGCTGCAGAATTAGCAACTGAAGCCTGCGTGCTGATGGCACTGTTATTAGCAAATGAACCACTCAGACTGTTGAGTTGGTCAGTAACACTGTGGGCAATAACATTGGCCTGAGCGGTCGATGAAGCAACTACACTGAACTGGGAATTAGCACTCGTTGTTGCACTAGCAGCCTGGCTGGCAACACTACTTGCGCTATTAATTACGGATTGAGCACTATTGGTCGTTTGAACATAGCTACTAAATGCGACTGCATTGTTGCTGGCAGCATTGGTTGCAGAACTAGCGACACTAGCGTACGATCCAGCATCATTGTGGGCACTGATGGCCGTATTGTTGGCTGAAGTAGCGGCACTAGCGGCTTGGCTGGCAACTGAGTTCGCAGCCTGAGCTGTGTCCTTAGCGCTGCTTGCAACCATTGAATTGGCGCTGGCTACAGAATTAAAGGCACTGGCTTGACTAGCATATGAACTAGCAGCACTGGAATTCCCGTTATTCGCAGCTGAAGCAGCCTGGCTGGCAGCGAAACTAGCCGCACTCGCATTTGAGTTAACGACGCTGGTTGCACTCGAAGCGATCGCACTCGCTGAGTTCGCCTGACTAGCGGCTGATGATGCAACACTACTTGCCGTTTGGGCGTTCGCATTCGCACTATTAGCAATTGCTGCAGCCGAACTAGCAGCACTGGCGGCGCTCTTCACAATGGCGGTCGCAGAATTGTTGTTAGCAACCGAACTAGCTAAGCTGGCCGCAGAATTGGCTGAAGCCGCTTGTGATTGCGCATTGGCAGCCGCAGAGCTGGCGGTTACACTTGCTGCATTCGCACTATTAGCAGCACTCGCAGCGGCACTGTTATCAGCATTTGCCGTGTTGGCAGCGCCAGAAGCATTCGATTGGTTACTATTGGCACTGATGGCAAAGTTGGCAGTCGATTGAGCTGCTGAGACCACCGCACTCGCAGAAAATGCGGTTGATTGGGCAGCGCTGGCAGCTGCATTGGCGCTACTTGCAGTGCTATTAGCACCACTGGCCACTACAGCCAGTTGACTAGCCGATTGCACGGAGTCATTCACATCACTGAGTGCGGAGCTAGCTAAGCTGTTATAGATGCTTGCAGCGTTCGAATCATTCTTGCTGGCAGCATCACTAGCAGCTGCCGCATATGATTTACCAACACTAGCGGTCTTAACAGTAGCACTAGTAACTAATCCAACAGCACTATTGGCACTGGCGGCGATCGAAGCAGCAGAACTGGCGGTAGCAACATCGCTTTGTGCATTTTGATTAGCAGCTGCAGCTTGATTGGCAGCAGAACTAGCAAGTGCTGCTTGAGCACTTACCACACTATTATTAGGATATTGTGAACTCAAACTGTTCAATTGACCAGTTGCACTGCCGACCGATTGATTGGTAACACTAGTTAAACTAGCGTTGTTGACAGTATTGGTAGCATTATTACCAGCAACACTAGCGGCAACGGAAGCGGCATTACTGATCCCACTTAGTTGACCTTGCGCATTACTCATTGAACCGTTATAGCTATCAACGGCACTGGAATTAACGGCGGCTTGACTAGCGGAACTAGCTGCGGAATGGGTCGCTTGGTTGGCACTGGTAACGATTCCGTTGGCTGAGCTGACCACACTGGCGGCCGAACTGGCAACGTTACTTGCCGATGATGCCGTTACAGCAGCGGAACTGGCAGCCTTTGCCCCATCACTGGCGATGGAGTTATAGGCACTAGCTTGACTAGCAGCAACACTAGCCGTTGAAGCATCACCGTTATTAGCGGCAGAAGATGCGACAATGGCAGCCGAACTTGCAGCAGCCGCATTCGATTGGGCAACACTGTTGGCGGATGAAGCAATCACACTGGCTTGGCTAGCGGATTGTTGAGCAGCATTCGCAACGGAAGCAGCGGAACTAGCAACACTGGCGGCACTCGTAGCGTTGGCAGCGTTAGAGCTGATCGTACTGTTGGTTGGGTTAGCTGATGCAATCGCATTCGCATCGTTGGCAGCCGATTGGGCAGCGGAAGCACTGGCAGCAGCGGATTGGGCAACGGTGCTGGTTGCGGCACTCGCATTGCTTGTGGCCTGGTTATTTGAACCAGCGGCACTGGCGTTAACACTAGCGGCATTCGCATTCGATGCAGCGGAACTAGCGTCGTTAGTAGCACTGGCGGCAGCACTAGCATTCGCACTGGCACTGGTAGCGGTTGCACTGGCGGCGTTCACCACTGATTGAGCTGCACTAGCAGTCCCACTAGCAGCACTAGTAACGCTGTTCGCAGAATTAACCACTCCAGCTAATGAACTAGCAGCGCTTACAGCACTGCTGAGGCTGTTGATTGCCGAACTGGCCAAACTGTTAAAGACGCTCGCGACATTCGAGTTGCCTGCAGTGACAGCTGAACTAGCGGCAGCGGCGTATGACTTCCCGTCGGTAGCCGTTTGAGCAGCGGCACTGCTGAGCGAGTTGAGCGCACTGTTGGCACTATTGGCAACTGAATTAGCGGAGCTGGCAGTTTGGGATTGTTGTTGAACCACGCTGTTGGCACTGGCAGCTTGACTAGCAGCACTATTGGCTAGTGAGGCCTGTTGACTAACCGCACTATTATCCTTGAATGCAGAGCTGAGTGCATTCACCTGACTGGCGGTGCTGGTAACGGATCCGTTCGCCTGTGAAGTGGCGCTGGCGTTACTACTTACCGCGCTATTGGTGTTATTGGCCGCAGTCGCAGATTGATCAGCGGAACTACTTGCTGCATTGATCTTTGATTGGGCCTGATCGATAGCGGCGTTGTCATTATTGGTAACACTGGAGTTGACCACGGCATTGGAAATCACTTGGCTAGCGGAACTAGCTGTCTGACTAGCACTGGCAACGACACTGTTGGCAGAGCTGGCCAAACTTGCCTGGGCACTCGCGGTAGCACTGGCGGATTGGGCATCGTTATTGGCAACACTGGCCACGTCAGCCTGCTTACTTGCGGTGAAACTGTTGGCACTGGCAACGCTAGCAGCGGAGCTAGCCGTACTTGAATCACCAGCTTGGGCCGCCGAAGAAGCAACGATAGCGGCGGAACTAGCGGCATTCGCTGCGGATTGAGCGACACTGTTAGCACTGGAAGCATTGGCGTGGGCGGAACTAGCATGAGCAGCGGCGGAACTAGCAGAATTGGCGGCATCATTGGCAACAATTGCGGCGCTGCTTGCTTGTGATGATGCTGAATTAGCAGCACTAGCGACACTTTGCGCCACACTGTTATCTGGATGGGCACTTGCAATCGAGTTGGCTTCGCTAGCTGCTGATTGCGCAGCACTAGCAGTCGCATCCGCAGCTCCTGCACTGGCTTGAGCAGCACTGTTAGTAGCACTGGCACCATTAGCAGCAGTATTGGCAGCGTCGTTATTAGCATTTGCGGAGGCTGCATTGGAAGCGGCGGCACTCGCATTCGATTCAGCACTAGCTGCGGAGTTAGCGGCACTCGCTGCGGCGTTGGCACTGGCATGGGCCTGTGAAACGGCCTGACTAGCGACAGTCGCATTGGATTGAGCCGCAATAACGGCAGCCTTAGCATCATCTGCACTGTGGCTCGCAGCAGTGGCTTGATCAGCTAAGCTACTTGCCGAACTAGCGGCATTGACCATCTCACTTTGCGCAGAACTGGCCAAGCTGTTGTAGATGCTGGCGGCATTCGAGTTACCACTTTGGGTCGCCACACTCGCAGCGGCTGCATAGGAAGCTCCATCAGAACTGGTCTTATTAGCAGCACTACTGAGTGAACTAACGGCACTGGCCGCGCTACTAGCAACTGAAGCAGCGGAACTGGCGACCGTTGATTGACTTTGGGCCACTTGGTTGGCACTGTTGACCTGGCTAGCAGCAGAATTAGCGTTGGCGATCTGGGCACTGACCGCACTGTTACTTGAATATGCAGAACTCAGGCTGTTAACCTGGGCGTTTTCACTATTGGCAGCACTGGTCGTTTGTGCGGTGGCACTGGTAATCCCATCGGCAGCCGAATGATCAGCGGAAGCGCCACTCGCAGCACCACTGGCGGTAGCACTGGCACTGGTGAGCTTGGATTGGGTATCGCTCATCGCACTATTGTAGTTATTGACCGAATTGGTGTTGGCACTCGCAGCAGAAGCCGCACTGTTAATGGCACTGCTGTAAGAACCAGCGGCGGAACTGGCACTGTTGGCAGCAGAATTGGCCGAACTGACCACGCTGACTGCGGAACTAACGACCGCACTGGCCGATTGGGCAACACTAGCTGCTGAGCTGGCAGCCTTAGAATTATCGCTGGCGGCGGAATTAAAGGAACTGGCCTGACTTGCATACGAACTAGCGGTGCTGGCATCACCATTGGAAGCCGCACTGGCCGCCTGACTGGCAGCAGAATTAGCGGCACTGGCGTTGGCACTAGCGGCAGAAACAGCATTCGAAGCACTGCTCTTAGCGGCGTTGGCTTGATCAGCTGCTGAAGAAGCGACCACGGAAGCGGCATTCGCCGAACTAGCGAGGCTGTTCGCCTGGGCAGCAGCAGAGTTAGCAGCATTGGCAGCACTTTGCACCGCACTGTTATCTGGGTGGGCGGAAGCAGCGGCGTTCGCATTTTCGGCACTCGATTGCGCAGCGCTGGCGGCGGCATTCGCACTTTGGGCCGTTGAACTAGTGGCTGCATTCGAAGCATTGGCACTGTTGGCAGCACTGGCAGCGGCATCGCTACTGGATTTAGCAGCATTGGCGGTGGCGGAAGCAGAGCTGGCATTCGCATTCGCCTCACTCGCCGTTTGCCCTGCGGAAGCGGCAGCAGTTACAGCAGAATTAGCTGCATCAATGACACTAGCAGCAGCACTGGCGGTGCTACTTGCTGAGTTAGCGGTGTTTTGAGCGCTATTAGCTATATTACCAGCATTGGTGGCCACGACTGCTTGCGAACTAGCAGCATTGTTATAACTACTTACGTCACTAGCAGCGGAGTTCGCCAAACTATTGTAGAAGCTTTCATCAGTCGTTTTACCGGCAGCAGAGGCTTGACTAGCTTGAGCGGCATACGACTTCCCGATTGCAGCGGAGCTTATGGCAGCGGAACTAAGTGCATCAACGGCACTGCGAGCACTATTGGCAACGACCGCAGCAGAACTGGCCGTTGAAGATTGTGCTTGGGCAACGCTGTTGGCACTGCTGAGTTGACCAGCGGCAGAACTAGCGGCCGCAGATTGCGCATTGATGACCGCATTGCTAGGCACTGCCGAATTCAGGCTCGTGATGGCGCTGATCGTCCCTGCGGCACTGCTGGTCAGTTGACCAGTCGCACTGGCGATCGAACTAGTAACGGAACTGGCGTTATTAGCGGTGTTGGCCCCAGCAGTGGCGGTGTTGCTGGCACTCCCAATCTGAGTGGCGGCACTATTGAGCGAGCCGATGTAGCTATTGACGGATTGGGCATTGTTAGTAGCCGCGGAGGCTGCACTGGAAGCGACGCTATTGTATGAGCTAGTCGTACTATTAGCACTGGATGCCGTTTGGTTAGCGGAACTAGCTACACTCGCAGCGGAACTAGCGGTCGAACCTGCAGCTTGGGCGTTGGCGTTCGCGGAACTGACAACGTTAGCGTTCGAACTAGCGGCGGAATTAGCAGCACTGGCTTGGCTGGCGGCTGAATTAGCGGTATTGGAATCGCCATTTTGGGCTGCGGATGAAGCAACGCTGGCAGCTGAACTAGCGGCGTTGGCATTCGAGTTCGCAGCGGATGCAGCACTGGAGGCGATGCTAGATGCCGAGTTAGCCTGATCAGCGGCCGATGAAGCAGCATTATTCGCACTGTTTGCAGAACTAGCGGCACTATTAGCCTGTGAAGCCATCGAATTGGCATCACTGGCTGCACTTTGGGCGGCACTGTTGCTAGGTTGAGCAGATGCGATTGAGTTCGCCTCGCTCGCAGCAGCATTAGCAGCACTGGCGCTGGCATTGGCTGAATTAGCAGCCGAGCTAGCCGTACTGTGCGCCGAGTTGGCAGCCGAAGCTGCGGCACTAGCGGACTTACTGTTGTCATTGGCAGCACTGGCTTGTGATTGAGCAGCAGAAGCAGCACTGGCAGCAGAACTAGCAGCATCGGCAGCATTGGCAGCTGCTGTGGCATGCGATTGAGCAGTATTGACGGTTGCACTAGCGGAGCTAACGACTGATTGAGCAGATTGGGCACTACTTTGGGCCCCACTGGCAACCGCGTTGGCTGAGCTGGCGATCGTTGCCAAGCTGTTGGCGGAGTTAGCGTAGCTATTGGCGTTACTCAAAGCAGAGCTAGCGAGACTGTTGTAGATGCTAGCGGTCTTGGAATCGCCATCGTTAGCAGCACTATTGGCTGCTGAAACGTATGAATTCCCGGAAGCCACATTTTGGTTGGCACTACTGCTAAGGGCTTTGATCCCACTATTGGCGGATTGGGCAACCGAAGCGGCTGAACTAGCAATTGCTGATTGTTGTTGAGCAACGCTGTTAGCGCTGGAAACCTGGCCTGCAGCGGAGTTGGCCACACTGGCCTGACCACTAACGATACTATTATTGGAGTATGAAGAGCTCAAGCTATTGATTTGATCAGTCGCATTAGTAGCAGCCGAATTAGCCTGGCTCGTGGATCCAGCAATCTGGCTGGTAACTGAACTAGCGGATTGAGCTGCATTGGCTGCAGAACTAGCAGAGTTAGAAGCTGAATTGAACTGGCTTTGGGCGCTGCCCATCGAACCGTTGAAGGCACTGATCGAATTGGCATTATTGCTGGCACTAGCCGCTGTCGAAGAGGCTACGCTGTTGAATGAACTAGCGGCACTAGTGGCAGAGCTGAGCGCACTATTGGCGGAGCTGAACACGTCAGCAGCGGAGCTAACGACCGCACTGGCCGATTGCGCAGATTGAGCAGCCGAGCTAGCAACAATTGCGTTCGAACTAGCGGCGCTGTTCGCATCAGAAGCAGCCGATGCAGCAGCACTGGCGGTCTTGAAATCACCAGCCTGGGCAGCTGAACTAGCCACACTCGCAGCCGAGCTGGCAACGTGGGCGTTGGAGCTGGCGGCACTAGCGGCATTGGATGCCTTTGATTGGGCTTGGCTGGCCTGATTAGCTGCAGATGATACTACACTAGCAGCAGAATTTGCTGAATTAGCCGCACTGCTGGCCTGTGTTGCTGCAGATTGAGCCGCATTGGCAGCACTTTGCGTCGCACTATTTGGATTAGCAGATGCGATTGAAGCTGCACTTTGGGCGGCAGAATTGGCAGCATCAGCAGAAGATTGAGCAGCGCTAGCGATTGATTGAGCTGCACTGTTGGTAGCACTAGCAGCATCGTTGGCACTTTGGGCAGTACTTTCATTAGAACCAGCAGTAGATGCCGTAGCACTAGCGGATTGCGCACTGTTGGTAGCAGCGGAAGCAAAGCTAGCGGCACTGGCAGCATCGTTAGCCTGCGATTGTGCCGTTGAAATGATGGAACTAGCGGAGTTTACCACCGATTGAGCGGAACTAGCAACGCTAGATGCCACATTAGCCACACTATTAGCATTGGTGGCGGTGGAAGCTAAGCTATTCGCATCGCTAGCATACCCACTCACGTCGCTGAGCGCGGAACTGGCCAAGCTATTGTAAATGCTTGCCATCTCTGAATCACCCTTGCTGGCAGCAACACTGGCGGCAGATGCGAATGAGTTCCCAGCACTCGCTGATTTAGTGGCCGTACTGTTGACCACGCTGGTGGCACTGGCGGCACTATTGGCGACTGAAGCTGCGGAACTGGCAATTCCAGATTGTTGTTGGGCAACCTGGTTGGCACTGGAAAGCACACCAGAACCAGAACTAACTGCTGATGATTGCGTGTTGATTGCAGCGTTGCTTGGGTAAGCAGAATTCAGGCTATTGACCTGGCTCGCCACTGAATTAGCGGAACCATTGGCCTGAGTGGTAGCACTAGCCACTTGGCTAGTGGCTACACTTGCGTTATTAGCACCATTCGCAGCGGCAGTGGCGGTGTTGCTAGCACTCCCGATCTGGGTCTGGGCACTTTGGACCGACCCGTTATAACCGTTAACAGAACCAGAGTTATTGTTAGCTGCTGAAGCAGCACTCGAAGCAACATTAATGTAAGAATTAGCGGTGCTATTAGCGTTCGAGGCAACACTATTCGCAGAACTAACTGCGCTGTTAGCGGAACTAACCGTTGATTGGGCACTATTAACATCACTGGTAGCGGAATTAGCGGCATTGGAGTTAACAATCGCATTCGAACTAAAGGCACTGGCTTGACTAGCAGCGGAACTAGCGGTACTTGAATCCCCACTTTGGGCGGCGTTTGAAGCAACGCTGGCAGCGGAACTAGCAGCGGCAGCATTCGAACTAGCAGCACTCGCAGCAGATGAGACCACGTCGGCAGCGGAACTAGCCTTAGCCTTCGCCGATGATGCGTCTGCGCTGGCGGAGCTGGCCTGGTTAGCAGCAGAACTGGCTTGACTAGCAGCTGATTGCGCATCACTGGCAGCACTTTGCGCCGCACTGTTGGATGGATTAGCACTCGCAATTGATTGTGCAGATTGGGCAGCAGAGTTAGCAGCATTGGCGTTCGATTGGGCAGCACTAGCGCTATTGGCAATCGTACTGTCACTGTTGATCGAACTAACCACGGAACTGGCAGCTTGATTACTACTTGCAGCTGAACTAGCGGTAACACCAGCTGATTGGGCCGCGGTAGAGGCACCATTGGCAATGCTTTGGGCAACCGCGGCATTGCTAACGACAATCGCAGCACTTGCGATTGCTGAACTAGCGGAATTAACGACTCCCTGGGCGGAAGTGGCCGCATTTTGTGCACCACTAGCGACAGTATTGGCAGAAGTGGCAACACTGGACAGACTGTTAGCAGAACCGACATAGCTGTTCACATCGCTGAGCGCAGAGCTGGCCAGGTTATTGTAGATACTTGTGGTGGTCGAATCATTGCGGTTAGCGGCATCACTAGCAGCGGCGGCATATGACTTCCCGACACTGGCCGATTTGTTAGCAACGCTGTTAAGAGCATCCATCGCACTGGAAGCACTATTAGCAACCGATGCAGCAGAACTGGCGAATGATGATTGCTGTTGGGCAACTGCATTGGCACTGCTTGCTTGGTCGGCTGCAGAGTTAGCCACTGAAGCTTGTGAGCTAATGGTAGCGTTATTCGGGTAGTTGGAAGTAACGCTGTTGATGGATCCCGTGGCACCAGCGACACTGCTGTTCGTTTGACTAGTGGCATTAGCGACTTCACTAGTATTAGTAGCTTGGCTGTTCGCACTGGTGGTGGCGGAATTAACGACATTGCTAGCGGCGGACAAACTATTTTGCGCCGATTGCATTGATTGATTATAACTATCAACGGCACTTGAGTTTACACTGGCGCTGTTGACAGCATTGTTGGTCACACTGCTGTATGAACCAGCGGCACTGTTGGCACTACCTGCGATCGAGTTAGCAGAACTCAAGTTAGCGTTGGCAGAACTAAGAGCCGCGCTCGCAGAAGTGGCTGAATTAACCGCAGAGTTAGCGGCGGCTGAATCTTGACTAGCTTGACTGGCGTATGAAGCAGCCTTGCTAGCCGCATCACTAGCAGCTGATGAATTCCCCGCTTGGGCGGCACTAGCGGCATCATTAGCAGCAGCACTAGCGGAACTGGCATGAGCATTAGCATTTGAAATTGCATCACTAGCAGTTGCACTAGCACTGTTGAGTTGAGAAGCGGCATTGGATGCAGCACTGGAAGCCGCTTGGGCTGAATCAGCAGCTGATTGGGCAGCGGATGCGACCGAATTAGCAGCACTGGCAGCACTTTGTGCCGTACTATCATTAGGGTGCAAAGAGGCGATCGAATTAGCAACGCTGGCAGCACTCTTCGCAGCATCAGCACTGGATTGGGCGGTGTTGCTAGTAACGGATGCCCCACTGGCAATTGAATCCATCGATGACTTCGTTGAACTAGTGGATTGGGCAGTATTAGCAGCCGAACTAGCGGCGCTGGAAGCTTGACTAGCAGCGTTGAGTGCATTTACGGTCGTATTGATTTGGGCGTTCAACGTGTTCGCACTGTTTTCATCAGATTGGGCTTGGGTCGCAGCACTCTTGGCACTGTTAGTAGCGGTGGTAACTTGACTAGCTAGTGTTGAAGCTGTCGTCGTAGCAGATTGGACCTGGTTCACCAAACCAGCCGCATTGGCGTTGAATTGGTCCCCGTACGATTGATTGCCGTCAGCATAGGCCTGGCTGGCTAGGCTGGTGTAGAAGTTCACCATGTTCGCGTTGGAAATGGTTGCTTGGTTCAAGCTATTAAAGTTGGCAGCAAGCCGTGCCGCATTCGATGCAGCCACACTTGCGTTGCTCCTTTGTGATGCTGCATCAGCATTCAAGCTGCTGATGCTACTGAACGTTGCACTGACACTGGCTACGGCGGCACTCACTGCAGGATTGTTGGAATAAGCTGACACTACCGATGAAGAAACGATATTGGCGTTAACGTAAACGCTATTGACCTGACCAGCAGCCGAACTAGCGGTACTTGATGCAGAAAGAGCTTGATCAGCATTGGTGCTAGCAGCATTAAAGCTGGCTTGAACCGTGGCAGATGCACTGGATGCCAGGTTGTTATTAGCGGATACCTGTGATGACGCCCCTGAATTAGCACTGCTGAGCGAACTAGCATCGCTATTAGCGGAACTGACCTGGGCATTAGCACTGGCAGCAGAACTATTGACGGTTGCTACCGAATTAGCAAGTGAATTCAAAGCACTCGAAGCGCTGTTAGCAGCGCTATCAGCACCAGATGCAATAGCATTGTATGATTCAGCAGATGAGTTAGCCTGACTAGCAATCACTGATTGATCTGATGCAGCAGAAGTATCGCCACGACTAAATGCAGAAGCGGCACTAGCGGCGGCATTGCTGGCAATGGTAGCCTCGGATCTGGCAGAATCCCGTGCAGAATTAGCAGCATTATTGGCAGATGTGATTGCACTACTCAAATCACTGGCGGTACTAGTGGCACCATTAACTGCGGAAGCCTGTTGACTAGCTACAGTTGCGGCACTGTTGGCAACAGAAGCGATTGATTGGGCCTTACTGTTGTTAGGGTTAGCGCTCGCCACCGAATTAGCATAACTAGCGGATTTGCTGGCAGCACTAGCGGTTTGAGCAGCTTGGTACGCATTCATGCTAACGTTGTTCGCACTGTTGGAAGCGTTAGTAACGCTATTAACGATATTGGAAGCATGGGCGCTAGCACTGTTGGCAGCGGTATTAGCTGCACTGGCATCGTTACCAGCGTTGGTGGCGTTCGCACTGGCTTGACTGGCGGCAATTAAGCTGGCCTTGATTTGTTCAGCAGCAGAACTAGCAAGTGAAGCATTCGTTGAGTCGGTCTGGGCCTGAGCTTGTGCACTCGCCCCCGCACTATTGGCGTTGCTAGCAGCGGTGGATTGGGCAGTAATTGTTGAATTAGCATTCGAGAGCTCGTCTAGAGCAGTGTAGGCCATGTTGCTGTAGAAATCACCAGTATCAGACTTCCCGTTCGCATAGGCACTATTGGCCTTGCTAGCGTAGGAGTTGACCTTGGAAACCGCCCCACTAGCAACCATTGAAGCGGATTTGGCAGCAATCGTGGCACTTTGCGCTGCTACGTCGGCACTACTTGCAAGACTCGATTGAATTTGAGCATTCGTATTCGCATTCGCTGCTTGACTCACGGCACTCGTCATGTCACCCGCCAAGCTATTAACAAAGCTATTTGAGGAGTTGGCACTAGTAAATGAGGCAACCGCACTGGCGTTTGATGCCACGCTTGAATTAGCTTGTGAAGTAGCGGCGGCCAGTGAACTAGTGGTAGCAGAGTGAGCTTGGGCACTGATGCCGCTCACGATCGACGCATTCGAACTGTTCAGACTACTTGCCTTGCTATTCGCACTGTTCATTGCAGTGCTTCCGATGGCTGCACTAGCACTAGCAGCACTAACGGCAGCCCCAATGGATGTGACCGAGGCATTGACCGATTGGGCGCTACTATCGTCTAATGCAGCTTTACTGGCAGCGCTGCTGGCGGTGCTGGTAGCAGCAGCAATGCTTGATGCTAGTTTACTAGCGTTTGTAGCCGCTGTTTGAACAGAAGCCGCATTACTATTGGCGGCACTCGTGTAGGAGTCCCCTGAACTTAATGAGCCTGCTTGGTAGGCGGATTGAGCTGAACTGGAGTTGGAATTAAATGATGCGTTAAAGCCATCAACAGCAGTATTAAGACTACCGATGGTCACCTTCATACTATCAACAGCTGAACTAGCCGATTTCGCAATGCTGGATTGTGAACTGGCATCCTTTTGGTATGACGATAGCGTTGAATTAGCGCTGCTTAGTTGAATGGCGTAACTCTGGTAAACAGCGTTACTAGGGTTGCTGCTCAACAATGTCCCTACGAAAGAAGCGTTGGAACTAGCGGTGCTACTATAATTGCTCACATTGTTAGCATGAGAAGACGCAGCGCTAGCGTATACACTAACGCTCGTTGTATAGGTAACCGCACTGCTATCCGCACTGACTACCAACCCCTTCGCTGAACTAACAACGGATTGGTTCGTGGAATTATTAGCTGCTGCTGATTGAGCGTGATTAAGGTTTGCAAGCGCATCTGAATAAGCACTCTTCGCAACACTTTGTAGCGCACTAGCAGAAGAGGCATCCCGAATGGCACTGGTAGCAGCAGTCGTAGCGGTACTCAATGCATCGGCAGTGATCTGGGCGTTACTATTTGCAACGGATTGATAGGAATTCATCGCAGCCACGTTTGAAGCAGCTTGGGATGCTAAGATCTTCCCTAAGTCAGTATTCCCAGTATTAAATGCAGCAGCGGCCTGACTATTGAGTGCGTTCACCTGCGAAGCGGTTTGAGCAGCGTTGTAGTTAGCCTGACTAACGTTCGAGTTTGCAGAGGAAGCTAGTTGACTAGCACTATTGGCGGCGCTGGCCCAGCCATTAGCAGTGCTGCTCAAGTTAGCAGCAGCTGTATTAGCAGATTGGACCACGCTATTTTGAGCAAAAACGACCGCATTAGAGGCGTTGTTAGATGCTAGCGGCGCAAGGCTATTTGCACTACTACTAATGTCGCTAGCGTATGAAGCCGTATTGCTGGCCGCACTGGATGCTAAATAAGCATTGAATGAGGCATTCGAATTATTGACCGATGCTGATTGGGCAACGATTGCGGTAGTCGATGCAATGCTAGAAGCAGACTGGGAGGTTTGGACCCCAGCATTATTACCAGAGATCGTAGTCGTAGCGATACTGTTGGCCAGGCTATTGGCAGCGGAGGCATTCGCAGCGTTTTGACTAGCGTTTTGGGCATCCACGATGCCTTGACTAGCAGCTGAACTAGCCACACTGGTTAACGATGCAATCGAACTGGCGGTGCCACTAGCTGAATTAGCAATGCTATTTGCAGTGGCAACCATCGAATTAGCGGTACTAATGTAGCTGTTTCCATCACTATCTTGCCCAGCATCAAATGCTGAATCAGCACTTGCTGAGAGACTCGCAACGCTGTTAGCAATATCATTAATGGAATTCTTGCCACTTGAGATGGCTGAATTTAAAGCATTGGCAACTGATGATGCTGAGTTAGCGATACTCGATTGTAAACTAGCATCAACTGAGTTTGAATGAGCACTACTTGCCGCCTGTTGAGCTTGGCTGGCCGCACTAACGATGGCTGAATTACTAGCGCTGCTTGTAGCCAGGGCCAAAGCTGATCCAGCAGCATTGGCTGCCGTAGAGTTATAAGCCGACGCCGCAGTGTTGGCGCTGTTTGCAGCACTGGCGTAACTATTAATTGCACTACCGTTCGCAATAGCGGCCCCACTAATCCCGTTAATTGCGGATTGGTTCGCGTTGACTGAACTAGCGTTATTATTACCGCTATTAGCAGCGTTGGCAGCGGCACTGGCCACTGAACTGGCAACGCTAATGGCATTGGCAGCTACCGAAGCGGCACTAGTTGCGCTGTTCATCGCGGCATTAGCGGCATTAAATGCAGAAGCAGCTGCAGTCTTATTAGCCGCAATCGTTTGTGACTGAACATTGATGTCGCTGTTCGACGATCCGATCGCATTAGACAGCGAAGTGATTTGTTGTTGATACAAACTCCCCAACTGATTGTTCCCGGTAGCGTAGGCATTGGCAGCTTGGGAACTCAGTTGATCAAGGGTATTCAACTTATCCTGGGCATTTTCCTGGTCACGACTGGCAATGGAAGCCGCCTTAGAGGCACTGAGGCTAGCTTGGGTGGCGATGCTATTTTGACTGCTTGCCACCGCATTAGCGCTGTTGGCAACGACGTTAGCAGAATTGACTAGGGCAACTTGACTACCAACGAAGCTGTTCTTAGGGTTGGCAGTGGCTAACGAACTGGCGATCGCACTATTACTATTGGCCACGCTGGTCGCACTACTGGTAACTGAAGCAGCGGAACTAGTGGCACTGGCGTACGAGCTCACTGATGATTGATCACTATTAAGAGCGTTCACGCTAGCACTTGCACCACTGTAACTATTGCTAGCTGCAGTAGTGGCGCTGTTAATTGCGTTATTAGCAGTTGCTGAATCGCTGGATAGCGAAGTAGCGGCAGCAGAAGCACTACTGATCAAAGCGTTCGCACTGGCGGCGTTACTAGCGTCGTTGCTAGCCTGACTGGCGGCGTTTTTAGCAATTTCAGTTTGCGTATTTACAACAACCGCTTGACTAGCGGCAACACTGGCCGCTGAAGCAGCGTTACTTGCAATTGAATTTGCATCAGCGGTAAAGCTATCACCCAACGATTGATTACCAGAGATGTAGGCACTAGCGGCCGAACTGGTGGCGGAACTTAAAGCACCAGGGGCTAATGCAATCGCTGAACTAGCACTAGCAATGCTACTTGCAGCCGAGGAAGCCACAGAGTAAGCACTAGATGTAATCCCCGATTGAACCGCAGCGTCTGAATTATAAAAACTAGCGTTATAGGCAGCGTTACTTGCCACGACGGCGTAGCTACTTAAAGCGTAGTTACTAGGGTTTTGACTTGCCAGGGTTTCAACTGCACTCGCACTGTTTGAGGCTGAGCTATTAATATCTTTGGTCGAACTTGCAGCATTTGAAGCAACAACGCTGTAAGAGCTAGCCGCACTAGCATTAACGGAGCCCACCGTCCCAATTTGGGTCGCGGCTGAACTCACCTGGTTGGCATTGCTCTGGTTAGCAGCAGCAATACTTGCGGTGGCCTGGGCGGAATTGAGGGCGGCGATGGCAGCAGCGGCAGCATCTTTAGCTTTGGTCTGTTCGGATTGGGCAGCAGAAGCATTGGAACTCGCTGAAACAGTAGCAATACTAGTTTGAATAGCCGCACTGCTTGCCTGACTAGCTGCTGAACTCGCCACTACATCGGCACTGGCAGCTTGGCTCCTGTAAATAGAAGATGCATCACCATTGCTAGCAGCAGCAGCAGCACTGGAAAGAGCATTATACGCAATAGTGGCACTGGTGTTCACCCCATTATAACTATCCGTTGCGGAAGCCGCGCTTTGCGCATCGTTGTAATTATTAGTTGCACTACTATAGTAACCATTTGCAGCATCCATTGCGGAAGTGGCAACACCTGCAGCTGAACTCGCAATACTACTTTGTAGCGAAAGGAGCGAAGTTAGTGAACCCGCACTCGATCCATTGGCTTGATTATTCAATTCGTTCGCAATACTAGTAGTGGCAGCAGCGGCTGAACTCGCCAGACTCTTATAGTAACTAGCTAAGCTAGAGTTAGCAAAGGCTAATGACGCCAAGATCTTAGCGGCATTGGCCTGACTAGCAGCGTTAGAAGCCCCCGCACTGGCATTTGCACTATTGTACGCGCTAAAGGCAGATGAAACCGCACTACCAATCGCATCATTGGCTGAACTAAGGATTGCATTCGCACTACTTAACACCGAATTAGCTGCAGAAGCAGATTGATTAGCGTTAGAGACATTGATCAAAGCCTGACTTGCGTTTGAATATTGACTAGCGGCGTTAGATGCTGCAGACGATGCCAACACTGAGTTGGATGAAGCGGTACTGTAATCACCATTTTGGGCGGCCGCTGATGCTGATGAGTAAGCCGTTGAAGCCTGGGCACTGGCAGTATCAGCATTACTGGAGGCAATAGACGCAGCCCGACTTTGTTGGGTGGCATAGCTACTAGCCGAGGTAACTACTGAGTAAGCAGAAGATGCTTGTTCAATGGCTGGATTGACAACTGAGGATTGGTAAGAAGTAATCTCGGAATAAGCCGTTGAAATCTGCGAATTACTAGAATAAGCGCTATAGTATTCACTGGCTTGACTGGCAATTTGGGAAGCCAGTGAGGCTGAGAATGAGACTTGCCCAGAAGTATTAGTAGCAACGGAATTAGCAGCATTAATTCCGTTGGAGAAGATACTTACTACAGCACTGGCGGAAGCGGTTTGGCGATCGTATGATGAAGCCTGACTAGATGCACTATTCGCCCCATTGGCATATGAATTAGCCGAACTAGCGTTGAGCACGGCTGAATAAGCACTGCTAATTGCACTAGCGGGGGCACTGGCTGCTGATTGATCTGAGCTAGCGCTGGAATTTGCATTGGCGGCCACGACCGAATTGCTGGCGGCAATTGAAGCTTGGGAGCTAGCTTGCAGGGCAGCACTAGCGGCAATGCTGGCGTAAGATGATGCAAATGAATTTTCGTTCGTTGCTCCAGAATAGTTCCCGTTCGAATTATATTGCACCGCTTGGTTCGCATGTGAACTGGCTTGGGAACTAGCAGAACTAATTACGGAATTCAAACTATTGATGGCACTAGCAGCACTGCCATATGCCATACTGGCACTGTTGGCCAAGCTACTCTGGTTATTAGCATCGGAATTCAACGAGTTTAACCCATTCCCATTGAAATTAGATGCAATCACATTTTGGGCGCTAGCGATGGCCGAATTCCCAGTGATGGTTGCAGCAATGCTATTGACGCTTCTGGAATTATCCATTGCAGAATTGTAGATACTATTCGTTCCACCAGTGGCTGAATTAGTAGCACTGGCGTCGCTACTAACGTTATTACTTGCACTGACAGCACTGACCGCACTATTCCCAGTTGTTGAAGCTGATTGAGCCGTGCTATTGGCAGAACTGGCGTTGGCTGAGGTATTTGCAGTTTGGGAAGCAACAACGACGCTGTTAGCCCCAGAATTGGCCTGGCTAATTGCGTTGGCAGCTGAACTAACAACGCTCATATAACTGTTTGCTTGGGATGCTGCAGTATCAGCAGCTGATCTTTGGCCACTGGCAATTTGGGAAAAGCTACTTGCCGATTGCGCATTTTGGCTCGCCAAAGAAGCGTAGCTAGAAGCGCTTTGGGCGGCAACTGAAGCGGCACTTGAGTTGCCCTGCGACATGTAGCTATTCGCACTACTGGTTTGTGCAGTGGCGGCTGCGTTATTGGAACTCGCCGAACTAGCGGCAGCACTCGCTGCATTTGCCGCTGATTGGGTATTGCTGGCAGCCACACTCGCCGTTGAACTTAAAACACTAATTTGAGCATTAGCACTTTGGGCCGATTGACTGGCAGTGCTGGCCTGGGAGGCATATGATTGCACCGCAGGATTACCAGAGTTAGCACTAGCTAACGAGCTTAGTTGTGAATTTTGGCTACTAGCGCTATTAACCGCATTGCTAGCGTTACTACTGTTATTTTGAACATTACTGGAATCCTGACCCGCAGTTGTTGCATCACTTTGGGCCCCTGCAGCATACGATGAGGCACTGGCAGAAGCGTTCGAGGCGTTGTTGGCGTACGATGAGGCTAAACTCCCCTGGTCAACGTTGTATACGACGGTCGTAACGATGTTGCCAGTGCTATCACTAACGTTACTAATCGTTGCTACGCTAGTTTGATTTGCAGTATATCCACTGATCGTTGGTGAAGGAACAGCGGCAAATGAATTGCTACCACTAGGAGTCCAGCTTCCAGTAGTCGTACCTAGCTTATTAGTGGTCTGAGTCTGGGTAAACGTAACCGTTTGGTTCACATCATTTGCGGCGGATGATCCATTTGCGTATTGGTAATGGATGGTCCGATTTACGGTTTTGGTATTGGTTACTTCAGTGGTCTTTTCGTGTAAGAGCACGTAGTAGTTTTGATCAACTAAGTCGTTATTATCAAAGTAAGTATTGTCGGAGCTATTGGTAAAGCCATCACTATCTAAGACGTAACCACTATTGATATAACTATTCAGGAGTTCCTTTGTGGAGTAGTTTAATTTTCCGCCACTATCCCCTTCCAAAGTATCCCGGTGTAAAATTTGGCCACTCGTCTGATCGACGTAGTTAATATTGGCCTTTTGCATCGAGGTGTAGGTCATGCTGTTTAACTTAATTGTCTGGGTCGCTACAGAATAACCAGTCGCTGCCGTTAAGTTAAAGTAGGTTGCTGGATCGTTTTGATCATAGGTGATTCCCTGCAAAAATGTAACTGAGTTAGCACCACTACTATCATAGATAGTCGCAGTTAATGTCCCCTTCCCAGCAGTACTGGAAGGAGTGTAGGAAATCACGATCCGATGTGCATTACCATCGGTTGCATTGATTCCACTATTGGCGTCAATACTTTTGACGGTACTTTCGTTAATGTGACCGTAACCGCTGGAATCGGTATTTACAAACGCCCCGTAGGGTGATGGATATGGATCTCCACTAAGCATATAAAGGTTTGAGTAAATACCAGAATTTCTGTAAACATCCAAATCCCCATCCAATTGAGTCTGCGTATTTCCGTTGGCAGGAGTATCGGGGAACGTATCGAGCTTAAAACCAACGGCATTCGGAATTCCGTTGATCCCAATTCCACCACCAGCAAGCCCCTGTTGATTTCTAGAACCCTTGTAGAGCACGAACCCGATCCCATCAGCGTTACTACTGAGGGTCACATTACCGTCCAGTGTAAAGGACTGTCTTAGGTCCAGTGAACCATTGTAAGCAACATTGGTACTCTGGGATTTGTCATTAGTCAAAGTCAGGGTATTCGATGAAAAGTCTAGGGATGGGACTGGATTATTTCCAGTTAGCGTGGAGGTCCCATTGGCAGTCCCGTTCAGAGTGAAGCTAGTTCCGAACTGTTGAGGACTATTCAAAGTCGTTTGGGTCCCAGAAAGATCTTTATTAACAGTGGTAGTGGTGTTATTTGGGGTCACTTTAGAATAGTCAGTCGTTTGGGTCGTGGTATCGCCAATTCGATCACTTAGCCCCGCAGCGTCCACTTGATCTGGATATTCACTGTTCATGACCACTACGGCGTTGCTGGCGGCCAGATAGGCGTTCGACATCATGGAATAGTAAGCCGAATTAGCAGCGACTAAAGAAGCCAGTGAGTTTTGATCACTAGCATTAAGTACTTCAGCAGTGAGTTTGGTGGAAAGTAACTGCGCAGCAGTACTTTCGGCACTCCCGTTGGCGCTGTAAGATTGGGCCACTTGGTAGGCAGACGAAACAGCACTAACGTTACTATCGTTAGCGCTGATGGCTCCACTATTTTGAATCGTGACTAATGCCAAGCTATTAATGGCACTAGCATATGAGTCAATCTTTGCAAGGCTACTCTTCACCTGTGCAATCGCACTGGCATTGCTTTGGTGCGCAGCATCAGATTGGCTATCCGATGATTGACTAGTGTTATCACTACTACTGGATTGATCAGCACTAGCACTCGATTGACTATCGTTGCTGGTACTATCCAATGCACTAGTCGTACTTGCTGAGCTCTGGGTATTACTGATAACACTCGAACTGGTGGTTGAATCAGCACTTACCGAAGCATCAGTGGTGCTGAGTGCAGAACTACTAGAGCTGGTACTTTGTACACTATCTCTCTGTTCGCTGTTACTATTTGTAGCATTGATCGAACTTGATTGCACTGCATTGGTTGATGATGAAGCAATGCTTGACTCATCATCATCGGCATTACTATCACTTGCCGATTGAGTTAACGTACTGGCATTAGCGGTTGCATCTTCATGCGCAATTACGCTACCTCCGCCCATTACAGTCAGCATTGATAGCGATACCACTACCCAATGCTTTTTAATCTTTTTAAGCTTTTTCTTATCGTTTACCTTGTTAAATCTAAGTTTATTATAAAGCATTCTAACATTCCCTCTTCGCAATCCATTTACGGCACTATACACTTAATATCATACAAAATGAGCACTCACATGTAAAGGTCTTTATAATTATTAAAGGTAAACGAGGGCAATAAATATACATATTATATATATTCATCATATTTATAATCAATAAAAAAAGAGACCATGGAATAAAACCATAGTCTCATCGATAAATTAATTTTTATTTTAATAGTGTTCCATGTATTGCTTACGTTCCCATTCAGAAACTTGAATCTTGTATGCGTCATATTCAAGGTGCTTAGCAGTCGTGAAGCCCTTGATCAAACGTTCGCCAAGTGCGTTTTTAATAACGTCGTCCTTAGCTAATTCATTTAAAGCATCCTTTAATGTTTCTGGAAGACTTTCGATATCGTTATCAGATCTTTCTTCTGAATCCATCTTGTAGATATTACGGCTAGTTTCAGGCATTGGCTTGATCTTGTTCTTTAATCCATCTAAACCAGCTTCTAGTAGCACTGCAATAAACATGTATGGATTAGCAGTAGGATCACCACTCCGTAGTTCCAAACGAGTCCCCATTCCACGAGAAGCAGGGATCCGAACAAGTGGTGAACGGTTTGAAGCAGACCATGCAATGTAAACAGGAGCTTCATAACCAGGTACTAAACGCTTGTATGAGTTAACGGTTGGATCACCAATTGCAGCAATAGCCTTGGCATGCTTCAATAATCCACCCAAGAAGTAATAAGCAGTTTCTGATAATTCTAATTCACCATTTTTGTCAAAGAAGGTGTTACCATCTTCGTTAAATAATGACATGTTCATATGCATCCCTGAACCATTAATTCCACTAAGTGGCTTTGGCATAAAGGTTGCATATAAACCATGCTTCTTAGCAATCGTCTTAACCACGATCTTAAAGTTTTGGATATTATCTGCAGTTTCTAACGCATTTGCGTATTTGAAATCAACTTCATGTTGACCTGGAGCAACTTCGTGATGGGCAGCTTCAACATCAAAGCCCATCTTTTCCAATGTAAGCACAATTTCACGACGACAATCTTCACCTTGATCCATTGGAGCACGGTCAAAGTAACTACCTGAATCATTCAGCTTTGTAGTAGGATTGCCATTTTCATCCATCTTGAACAAGAAGAATTCTGGTTCTGGTCCAATGTTAAATGATGAAAAACCAGCCTTTTTCATGTCTGATAAGACCCGAACAAGGTTATTTCTAGGGTCCCCTTCAAAGTATTCTCCGTTTGGCTTTCTAACTGAACAAATCACTCCAGCAATCTTGCCATGTTCTTCACTCCATGGGAATGTCATCCAAGTAGAAAGGTCTGGGAATAGGTACATATCACTTTCTTCAATTCTAACGAATCCTTCAATTGAAGAACCATCGAACATAATCTTATCATCCAATAATTCATCTAATTGACTAATTGGTAATTCGACGTTCTTAACAGTTCCGAATAGGTCGGTAAACATTAATCTTAAAAAGTTAACGTTATCTTCCTTAACCATTCGTCTGATGTCATCTTTTGTGTAATCATGCTTAGTTGCCATAAATAAATCGCTCCTCACGTTGGAAATCAATTTTTACATCGGATTGTTAAAAGGGTTACCATTATCAGCTAGTCCACCGAGATTTAAAAACTCCTTATGCAATAAACGCCTTGCTTCATCATCTGAAATCGACTTCGATAATGATTCTTGTTCCTGCTTGCGTTTAGCCTCTCGTTTGGCAAAGACCGCTTGAATATCCGCAATGTTAAACCCTTCTCCTAAGAAGTCCTTAATCTCCAAGATTCGATCGATATCATTTAGAGAATACATGCGACGGTTCCCCTCGTTACGCTTGGGTAATACCAATCCCTGTTCCTCATAATATCTAATTTGTCTTGCAGTCAAGTCGGTTAATTTCATTACAGTTCCAATCGGTAATACCGATAATGAACGGCGTAGTTCTTTTTCGCTCATAACGTTTCCCTCCAACATCTATAATCATATCATCTTTTTTCCATCCGTCAAGGATTTATGTTACTTTTTATAACATCAGAACCCGTTTTATTTATTTAACCACGTTTGAACGGTTTCTTCAACCATTTTTAATGTCGTCGGGTGTTGTAATAAGTTAAACCACTTAACATTCATTTTATTCCGAAACCAGGTTAGTTGTCGTTTGGCATAGTGTCTAGAATCCTGTTTAATTTTAGCAACTGCGACGTCTCGTTCAATGGCTCCGCTTAAGTATGGATACAGTTCTCGATAACCAATCCCCTTTCCAGCAGGTAAATCGGTTCCACCTTGTGATAATAGCCACTGGGCTTCATCGAGCAATCCGTCTTGTAACATCAAATCAACGCGTTGGTTAATCCGCTCATAGACTAACGCACGTTCTGCATTCAATCCGATCAAAAGCGAGTCATATTGATTCGATGCCAATTGGGGTTGTTCAGAGAATCGGTGTCCCGTCTTTTGGTAAACCTCTAATGCCCGAATTACCCTGCGAACGTTGTTAACTGGAATTTGCGTTGCAGCAACGGGATCAACTTGCTTTAAACGTTGCCACATTGCGTAGTTACCGATCGACTGCGCCTGGGCTTTTAACTCAGTTCTGAGCTTTCGATCGGCTTCATCATCGCCCCCCAAAGCGAGGTTATCCAAGAGGGCCTGCAAATAAAAGCCAGTCCCGCCAACAATAATTGGTAACCGCCCCCGTGCGCTAATGTCATCGATCCAATGGGTCGCATCTGCAACAAAATCAGCAGCTGAGTAGCGTTCGTTAACATCTTTGATATCGATTAAATGATGGGTAACACCATTCATTTCCTGAGGCGTCACCTTAGCCGTTCCAATATCTAAATGACGATAAACCTGCATCGAATCTCCTGAAATAATCTCGCCATTGAATTGCTTTGCTAATTGAATGGATAATGCTGTTTTACCAACCGCAGTTGGCCCTACGATTCCTAATACCTTTTGCAATTAAATATCCCCTTGAAATTTTTTGCGCATTTGCAACGCTAACCGCGGATCATCAGTAATCAATCCGTGATAGTGACGATGCAAACAAAATGCGATTTCGAACTTTTGGTTGACGGTCCACGGTCTGAAGTAACGATGGAAACTAAAAATGGGGTGGGCCATCAATATCCTAACTTCTGGATGAAAATTATGAATTAATTTTTGTTTAAATAGATGCCGCATCGAACGGTAATGATAAATCATCAGTCCCGCAGTTTCGACCTGCGGAGCTAGTCGAGCCATCTGCTCCGTAGTCGCCAGGTTAAAGCTAGAGTAGATCAAACTAAAATTATAATCATGGGTCGCAAAGTAGTTAGCAACTAATTCCTCAATCCCTTGATAATGAATATGATCAGTTTTAATTTCTAGGTTCAAGGCCCCCGTAAAATGATTTTGCACCAAGCATTGGACCATTTCATCCAATGTCGGAATCCTCTGCTTGCCTAATTTCGGATGGGTTTGATTAGCATTTAGCTGTTTTAATTCTGCCAAAGTAAAGTCCTTAACTAAACCATGCCCATTAGTGGTTCTTTGAACATTCTCATCATGAATAATAACTAACTGCCGATCCTTTGTTAAATGAACATCAGTTTCAATTCCATCTACGCCCATTTGAATCGCCATTTCAAATGCTACCAAGGTGTTTTCTGGTGCATCATGTTTAGCGCCACGGTGTGCAAAAATCATTGTTTTCATAATTAACAGCATCCTTTGCCTTAAATATTAAAATTCTTATCCATCATACTGGATAAATTACTATAAATAAAGCATAATATAATTGAAAGTAAATCTAAAGAGGAGGCTTTACTATGCGCAATTTCAGTAAAGGATTTTTAGCTGGCGTATTCGCAACTGTCGGTTGTGTTGCAGGTGCAATGTTTTCATTCAAAAAAGCAGTCGTTGATCCAATCGAAGATCAAGAAGCTAAGTATGAAGAAAACAGAAAGCGTTCATTAAGAAAGAGCCGTTCTGCACACCAAGGCTAAATCAATAATAACTAAAAAAAGAGGTGCTTATATTAAACTAAGCATCTCTTTTTTTAGTCTTGCCATTCCAATTTCGATAACCATTTTTTAAGACGTAGATCTGACGATACCCCTTTTTATGCAAAAGTAGTGCCGCGCGTGTACTAATGGTTTGCCCTTGATCATATAAAATGACTGGTAAATCAGGCCGAATATCGCCATAAAATTGACGAATGGTAGAATACGGAATACTCCGTGCCCCCAAGATATGGCCAGCGTTAAAATCACGTTTTTCACGCAGATCAACAATTTGGGCGCGTCGTTTTAACGCGTTAAATTGGGTTTCATCAATTACATTTGCGACTTGTTTTAGTCGGTAACGATTGATGAGGAACCATGCCCCCCAAACGGCTAAAATAACAATAAGCGTAATGAAAAATGTTAAGCCTGACAAAATTTAATCAGTCCCCTCATGCAAAAAATTATTTGCTACTTCCAAATGCCTTTTCAGCTAATTCGGCAGCTCCCATTACCCCTGCGTCGTTCCCTAATTGGGCTAAACGAATGCGAGTAGAGTCACGAACTGGCTTAAATGCATTTTCTTGGAAGTATCTAGTCGTTGGTTGTAAGAGGGTATTTCCAGCGTTAGAAACCCCTCCACCAATCACGATACTTCCTGGGTTAAAGATGTTTCCGATGTTTCCTAATGCAAGTCCTAAGTATGAACAAACTTGATCTACGACTTGGTTAGCTAAAATATCACCATTATCTGCTAAGTAGAAAATGATCTTAGAAGTAATTTCTTCGCGGGCATCTTCTAATTCCTTTAACCGAGAAGTCCCAGTAAAGTTAGCAGCTAAGTCCTTGGCAACGTGAACGATCCCAGTAGCGGAAGCGTATTGTTCTAGACAACCACGCTTTCCACAAGTACATAGGTAACCGTTTTGGACAACGGTAATGTGACCAATTTCACCGGCAGCACCGTTGATTCCGTGAACTAATTCACCATCAACGATAACTCCACCACCGACTCCGGTTCCTAAGGTAACGAAGACAACATCGCTTTCCTTACTTCCGGCCCCGCGCCATGATTCACCTAATGATGCAGCGTTGGCATCGTTATCAGCAACGAATGGAAGGCCAACACCCTTTTCAATTTGTTCCTTAATTGGTTGTGGAGTGGTCCAATTGAGGTTATATGCCCCTGTAACAGTTCCCTTTTCACGGTTTACAGTTCCTGGGGTCCCCATTCCAATTCCAATGAAATCACTTTTAACGTGGTTAGCATTATCCATGGTTTCATTGATTGACTTAATAATATTTGGAACGATGTGACTACCATTTTCACTAACGTCAGTATCAATTTTCCACTTGTCCAAAATTTGACCGTCAGTAGTTAAAAAAGCCATCTTGGTAGTAGTCCCACCTAAGTCAATTCCAATTAATTTATTTGCTGCCATTACTAAATTCCTCCTAAATCGTGTTTCCGCGCTTCTTTTCGTTCTTCAATCCTATGTTCATGATTCAGAACTAATTTTGCGTTGATAAAAGATTTGTCAGAAATAACGTGAGCCTCGTGTAAATGATCCAGTTCGAGGGCCATTACTTCGATATCCCACAGTCGTTTTCCAACATAAACATAAATTCCAAATTGTTTTAGTAATTGTTGAACATCATACAACGTTTTCATTGTCCCACATCCTAAAGTAAAATGCACTAATAATTTAGTACTTTCCAACATATCCGACATAGAATAAGGCTACTGCGATGATAACCAGTGTGATTGTAGCTAAAATCTGCTTAGGTAATGAAATAAAGCGCTTTCTTGGTAGCCCAACAAAATAGGCGGATAGGAACCCACCTACTAAACCACCAATGTGCCCTGCGATATCGATGCTTGATGAAAAAAGATTAAATCCTAAGTTCAACAAAATAAAGAAAATAAATGATCTCGTCATTTGCTTAATATATGGATTTTCCCAAAAGACTTCTCCAATCATCAAAAAGGAGCCGAACAATCCAAAGATCGCAGTACTAGCCCCTGCGGACAGCCCATCATTAAATGCAAAACTAGCTAAATTACCAACAATTCCTGAGATAAAGAAAATCAAAGCGAACCGAGTGTGGCCAAATAACGTTTCTAGTTGAGTTCCCATATAGTATAACGTAATTCCGTTAAATAAAATATGGGTAATGCTCAGGTGAATAAAGATCGGGGTTACTAATCGCCAGAGCTGACCATCAATAATCAACGGATTATATTTAGCCCCGAAGCGAACTAGATTAGCAACATCGGCAGTTCCACCATCCAGACTCATCACTATGAACACCAATCCCATTATCCCTAATAGTGTATAGGTAACGAACGGTTTCGAATTGATTTGTGCTCCCCTATTTTTCAAAAATGCACACCATTAGCTAATAATTGTTTTTACCCTTATATCATACTTGTTTACGTCCCAATTGGGAACCGCACACAATTGAGCAGGTAAAGCTAAGCTAATCGTATTGCCTAAATAATCAGCCAAGTAACGATCGTAAAATCCGCCCCCAAAGCCAAGTCGGTCATGGGTCTGGGTGGCAAACGAGAGCCCTGGTACAATGATCAGGTCAATCAAATGCTTTTCGATCACCAGTCCATTCGTTGGTTCCATAATCCCGAACTTCGTTTTAAACAGTTTTGTCGTGGCATCATAAGTAACAAATTCCATTTGAAAGTCGGGTAGCGTGCGCGGTACTACGACGCGTTTACCAGCTTTTAAAGCTTGTGCAATGATTGGAGCGGTATCAAGCTCAATCGCAGAACTAAGCGTAATTGCGACTGTCTTAGCAGATTGCCAATCTGGATGCGTAAATAGCTGTTGATATAAATTTTGATCTACATGCTGTGTGTTTTTTAAAGCCGCTATAATTTGATTTCTAAGTGCTTTTTTATTCATTTTAATTATCCTAGATAATAAAAAAGGTTTGGGTTAACCCCCAAGCCTTATTTTGTTTCACGGTGTAAAGTAACTTTACGGTCACGTGGACAATACTTCTTTAGTTCTAGACGATCGGGGTTGTTCCGACGGTTCTTGCTAGATAAGTAGTTACGTTCGTGACATTCAGTACATTCTAAGGTAATGTGTACGCGCATTATTATCCCCCCAAACATTAATTAGTTTTTTAATTGAGTTTAACAACTATTGACTAAATCATTCTATCATTTTTTCAGTCATTTTGCTAGTAATTTCAAAAAGATTGTTAAGGAAAATTACTTAACAGTTAATTTGCATTGCTCAATGTCGAAGTTGATTGGACATATTTCCAGTAAGCAGCGTAAATTTCCTTCGCCAAATTAGTGTTATTGTCTTCTGCATCGGTTGGCAAGTTCGGAATTGCTAGGGCCACCACCACTTGTGGATCTGATGAAGGGGCATACGAACCTAAACTCAGTGTAACCGTTTCGTTACCGTGTTTACCACCATAGTAAGTTTGCGCAGTCCCCGTCTTAGCTGATACGGATGGCTTGATCGTATTTAAGTTAATACCAGTCTTGTACTCATTAGTCCCATGGACAACATCATAGAATCCATCGGTAACGACCTTCTTTTGGGCCTGCGTCATGTTGATTTCGTTCAAGACCTTTGGTTCGAATGAATACTTCACCCGTCCTAGCTTACCACTCGCAGTCGTTCCTCGAATCGATTGGACGATATGAGGTTGTAGACGATAGCCACCATTTGCGATCGTCGAAATATATTGTGCAATCTGTAAAGTAGTGTATGCATCATAGTTCCCAAATGAAAGGTCTAAGGCATGCCCGATATTAGCAGCGCCACCTAGCCCTTGAATTCCGGCTGATTCTCCAGGAATATCAATTCCCGTTTTCACACCGAGACCAAATTGATTAAAGTAACCGCGCATCGTATTAAAGACGTTTGGGTTCATGGTCAACGGACCACCTTCGACATACTTAAAGTGGCCTTCCTTCATGGCTAATTGCATCATATAGGAGTTAGATGAAACTTCCAAAGCAGTCGAAGCATCGATATTCATGTTCGCTTCACCATTTTTATTAAACCAAGAAGTCTTCTTTGTTCCACCAGTGATAATTGGTTTTTCAGTCAAAATATCGTTCGTCGGTGTAATCACACCATCCATCAATGCTCCTGACACGGTTGCTCCCTTTACCACGGACCCCATAACGATGGAGTTATTAATCGCACCTAGTTCATTGGAAGTGACCTTACCAGTCTTTGGATCGCGATTGACACCGGCCATCCCGATGATCGCACCTGTATGGGGATTCATTACCACGGCATAAGCACCAGTTGAATCACCAACACTACCACTTTCAGCATCGCGCACTAAACTTTGCAATTTGTTTTGGAACTTATTATTGATGGTCAACTGCAGGTTATCACCCTTTTGTCCACCATACTTTTTAATTTCCTTGGTCACACTAGTGCCCCTTGTTACTTCCACTTGGGTCTGGGCCTTAGTTCCCATTAACGTTGGTTCATATAACTGTTCCAAATAACTTTGTCCAACGCTATCATTTCTAGAGTATCCTTCAGAAAGCAATTCATTGATCCGATCACTAGGCAAACCGACCTTTTCAGATGACACCGTTCCGATGATACTTTGAATGGCACTGCCTTGTGGATATTCACGTGACCAGCTCGTCCCAATTTGAATCCCAGGCATTTCGGAGATGTGCTCACCGACTTCAGCTACTTCCTTGTTGCTTACGTTATTGGTCTTAATGTAAGTCGTTGAAAGTTGATAAGCCCCGTTCATCTTGGTATAAATCGTTGCTGGATTCTCCATTTTACTATTTAAATCAACGTTTTTTAAAACGTAGTCGACTTCTTTTTCAGTCAAATTATCAGTCGTGTAATTACCATTGAGCTTATTTTTAACGTTTTCAGCGTTAGTAGGATTGGCAATATAGTAATTCGCCATTTGCCGTTTGGTTAAGGTATCGGTCGGTACGGTAATGTATTGACTTAATGCATTTGCAATTTCATACATTTTAGATGGTAAAACATTGATCCCCTTAGTGTACGTAATCGCGCGGTGTGTGTTATTACCAACTAATAACTGTCCCGTCGAATCATAAATCATCCCCCGTTGGACATTATCAGTTTTGATCGTCGTATCTGAACGATTAACTTCAGCCTTGTATTGATTCCCATCGATCACTTGCAAATACGCTAATTTACCAATTAACGCAGCAAACAAGATTCCAACGATTACGAATATAAAATTCAATCGGAATGAAATCTTGGATTCACCATCTTTTTTATGGTGACTAAAAAGGCCCTTAAAAAAATTATTCAAAACAATTAAATCCCCTTACGCATTTCATAATTATTCCTATAATGATATTTTATTTACTTCTGATTGATTGTACAATAAAATTATTGCTTTTTTAACTTATTTTATATTTGAGGTGCGAAATTTAATGAAACGCTTTTGTAAAACTTATTGGTTCTTATTACTCAGTTTTTTAATTCCATTTGTTATTATGGCATGTTACTTCGCTTATCGCAACATGGCGCCATTTGGTGACCAAAGTATTTTAACTGTCGATATGGGCCAACAATACGTCGATTTTTATGCCTATTTTAAGCACGCCATCATCTCAGACCCGACCAGCATCTTTTATTCATTCTCTAAAGCCCTCGGGGGTGAAATGGTCGGTTTATGGGCTTATTACTTAACTAGTCCCATTAACTTAATCCTATTATTGTTCCCGTTAAAAAACCTCGCAAGCGGCATTTTATTGGTCACCTTAATCAAATACGGACTGGCAGGATTGAGCTTTGGTTATCTCGTTTTCAAAAAAACCGCTACTTCAAAGATTTTAATCCCAGGTTGGGCAACCGTATACGCACTGAACGGCTGGATCATCGCTAACCAACTTAACTTAATCTGGTTAGACGCAATGTATATGTTACCATTGATCGTCTTAGGAATTGAACTACTCATCGATGAACAAAAGTGGAAAACATACCTATTTAGTTTAGCAGCAATGCTCATCATTAACTACTATATGGCCTACATGATCTGTATTTTTTCAATCTTGTATTTTGCATACTATTCAATAACCAAATGGCATTCAAAACGCCAATTTATTGGCAATACAATTCGGTATGCAATCAGTTCCTTACTTGCGGGAGGACTGGCCGCCTGTTTATTAATGCCGACTTTTGCGGCTCTGTTGATCAGTAAGGCGAGTTACACGGTCACCAAATTCAAATGGCAGTTTGAATACGCTCCACTCAAGATGCTAGCTAAGTTCTTTAACGGCGCATTTAACTTTAACCAAATGCCGAACGGAACGCCGAACGTCTTTGTCGGTAGCGTTGCCATTATCGGATTCGTTTCATTTTTCTTTATCAATCGATTCAAACTTCGCCAAAGAATCGCTGCTGGACTGATCACTGGGTTTTTAGTTATCTCGATGATGTTCCAGCCACTCGATTTGTTCTGGCATGCAATGCAATTCCCAATCTGGTATCCATACCGCTTTTCATTTATCTTTTGTTTTTGGTTGGTCTGGATCGCTTGTCAAGCGCTTAATCAAATCGAATTCCTTCGCGAATGGGCCAAAGTAGTGGTAATTGCAATCATTGCTAGTGGGATCCTTTACATTACGTTCAATTTTAAGACCTTCAATAATTTCTTAACGGTAGAAAACGTTTCCATCGGGATTATCCTGATGATTGCAGCCACCCTATTGATATTTTGGGTGCGCAACAATAATTACTTTCCAGTCGCTATCATTATCCTGATCTGCGGAGAAATGGGTTATAACGTCTTTAGTTCATTGAACAATATTTCATACGTTACCAATTCCAATTACGTTGATTACACCAGCAACTTAAAACGGCCGGTCGATCAAATCAAGGATAATGACGATTCATTTTACCGTATCGGCAAGACATTTTACCGAACTAAGGATGATCCATTCGAGGTCAGCTATAATGGTGGTGACCATTTCTCCTCTACTTTCGAACGGGCCACGCCCCAGTTCATGGAAAACATTGGTCAACCAGATGGGGATGGCTTTACCGAATATTCGAACGGAACCGTGCTATCAGATGCACTGCTCTCAATGAAATATTGGCTCAATGCCGATAATCCCAGCTCTGATCAATATTTACAGCCACTTACGACTAGACCAGACTTGAATCGTTACCACCTTTTGCGAACTAGGGATCACGTGCAAACGTATGAAAACCAAGAAGCCCTCCCAATCGCTTTTGCAAGTAACAAACAGGTCTTCCAAAGTAATCTAGCAACTGATCCGACCCGTTATCAATCAAATATCATAAATAATATGATGGGCAACGATACCAATGATCGCCTATTTACAGCCATCAATTTTGATAGTTCAACCTTTAGAAACGTTCCACACCAGTCCAATTTGACAGGGACGTTTATTCAAAAACAAGATCTATTAAAACCAGCCAGCATGATGCTGACGTTTACACCAAAGACTAATGACTCGTACTACCTAACGTTCGGCAGTTCAATCAACTTCGGTAGTTCTCAAGATAGCCAAAACGTGAAGGTCTATCGCAATGGATTGGTTTTAAATCAATACCCTACTTTTCGTAATACCGTGATTGCAAACGTAGCCTCAAATGACAAGGGTAAACCGATCACGATCAACATTGAATTATTGAAAACGAATTTATTATTGCAAAACTTTACGCTCTACCAGTTCAACAACCAAGCCTTCGAAAAACAAGTCAATCAATTAAAACAACACGCCGCCAAGATCACCGCATTTAACAGCCGCATGTTCAAGGGGCAGATTCAGATCACAAAGAATCACCAAGCCCTAACAACAACGATTCCTTATTCGAAGGGCTGGCGATTGCTAGTGAACGGCAAACCACATCCAATTAAGAAGTGGTCGAATATGTTCATTGGGGCCCAGCTCAAACCAGGGAAGTATGATTTCGAACTATCATATTGGCCACCATTACTCACTCCAGGATTGATCATATCAGCCGTCTCTCTGATTATCATCGGTGGATTAATAATCATCAAACGCAAACCAAAAGCATAAAAAAAACGAGTTCAGCAAACTGAACTCGTTTTTTTTACGATTATCTAAGCATTACTCAACCTTAGTGATCTTAACGGTCATATCACCGGCAGGAATTTTAATGGTCACAACATCATTGACCCGATTGCCTAATAGGGCCTTTGCAATTGGGGAATCGTTAGAAATCTTTCCTTCCAGTGGATCTGATTCAGCAGCTCCCACGATTTGGTAAGTTTCTGCATCACCATCTGGTTGTTCAACAAAGGTAACCTTTTTCCCAACGTTCACGATGTCAGAATCAGTATCTGCATTATCAACCACTTCTGAATATTGAAGCATGTGTTCAATGGTCGAAATACGCCCCTCTAACATACTTTGTTCATTCTTAGCGGATTCGTATTCGGAGTTTTCTGATAGATCACCATAACTCCGTGCAATCTTAATTCTTTCAATAATTTGGGGCCGTTGATTCAAGCGAAGATCGTCTAATTCCTTTTCGAGGTTCGCTTTCCCCTCAGCAGTCATTGGAAATTTTTCATCAGCTGGCATTTAAATCATCCTTTCAAGTTTAATTAAATTGATGTGTCAATGTTATTTTCAACACGATGATCCCCGTGTTGAATTAAAATGGACTTAATTTTAGTGGTTAATAAATCAATTGCCACTTCGTTCTTTCCACCTTCAGGAATAATGATATCTGCATTCCGTTTAGTTGGTTCGATAAATTCATGATACATTGGACGAACCGTATCCAAATATTGCTGGATTACTTCATCCACCGTCCGTCCCCGTTCTTGGGTATCACGTCTAATTCTTCTGATCAGTCGAATATCATCATCAGTATCAACGAACACCTTGATGTCCATTAAGTCACGAAGTCTTTTATCATCCAAAACTAAAATTCCCTCTAAGATGATAACATCCATTGGGTCTTGATGCACAGTTTCAGTACTTCTTGTTAAATGGGTGTAATCATAGACTGGCTTTTCAATGGATTTATAATCCAGTAGTTGATTGATTTGTTCAATCAATAAATCAGTATCAAAAGCTAATGGATGGTCATAATTGGTTAATTCACGCTGTGCCATCGTTTTATGTGATTGATCCTTATAATAAGCATCTTGTTGTAAAATCATTAGCGAATTGCCTAGTAAGTGGTTAAAAATGGCCCGACTAACAGTTGTCTTACCACTTCCGGAACCACCCGTAACCCCAATTACAACCGGCCGTTTTCTTTTTTCTGTCATAATTATAAATCTCCCCTAGTCATCTTGCTTCGTCGTGTCTTTACTAATGCTTTTTAGTGAACTGATCTGATTTTGAGAATAAAAGACGCGCTTATTGCTCTGATCATTTAAATAATACAAATAACCCTTTGATTGTTCCTTGGGATTTAATGCCGCAAGGATAAAGTTTAAACTGGGGTTATTGACCGGACCTGGTCCGAACCCAGTATAAATCGAAAGGTTATATGCTGATTTTACCAGATAATCGCTTTTGGTCAATTTATGCAAATAATTATTCGAAGCATATGCTACCGCAATTGAAGAATTCAAAGGTAATCCAGCATTGATTTTATTATATAAAACTCCAGCAATAATTGCACCGTTTTTAGTATTAACATTTTCCCCCTGTACTAGTGAGGCAATCGTCAATAGCTGTTGAACGGTTAAATTCTTTTTCTTAATTTGATTATAGTATGGTTTTAATTCCGCATCAGACTTGGCAACCATCTGGGTAACTAATTGCTTCAAATTACTGGTGCCATTCGCACTATAAGTAGCAGGATATAAATACCCTTCTAATTGATAGCGTAAATCCTTACTCTTAGTCTGTGAAGCTAGCAGTTTTGGATAACGCTTGGCAAGTTCCTTAACAAAGCTTTTATCATTGACTAAACTAAGGAATTCGTTACGACTGTAATTAGTTCGTTGGGCCACCGTATCAGCAATCGTCGATATATTGTCACCCTCTTTGATCACTACCTTACCACGTAACGCCCGAATGGATTCAGCAGAGCCACCCTTTTTCAAAAGGCTCGCAATCTGGTGCAAGCTCATTGAAGGTGAAAATTCATAGTACCCAGAACGAAAATTATTAATATTATGGGCTTTTACATAATAATTAAATACGATCCCGCTTTTCACGATCCCTTGATCTTGCAAAATCGAACCAATTTTTTTATCCGAGGCCCCCATTGGAATATTGACCTCAGTTGTTTGGTGATTGTTCGGATTCAAAGGCTTTAAAGATGTTTTAATGTAATTATGCCCTAAAAATACAATGAATATGAATAAAATGATTAAAATCGAAACGATCCAAAGAATGATCTTTTTACCAAACTTAGCAACTTCCTGCGGATCTTGATCAGAATCAGAATGATGTTCGCTCAATTAATCCGCCCCCAATCGTTTTGAACATTTGAGCGGGTTCAAATTAACGAATTGTGACGTCAAATTCATTTTGCAGTGCCTTTGTAACCTTTTCAAATGCTTTATTAACATCATCATCAACCATTGTATCATGCTTATTTTGATAGGTAAGTGAATATGCAACTGATTTTTTACCAGCTGGAATCCCCTTGCCTTCGAAAATATCAAAGAGGTGGACGTCAGTTAAAAATGCGCCCCCGCGTTTCTTGATGACGGATACGATCTGTTGGTTCGTAACCGATTGATCAACTAGCATTGCGATATCACGACTAACTGAAGGATATTTAGAAATGGCTGTTGATTGTTGGTCTTGTTTAGGCATATCAATTAGCTGTTGTAGATCAAATTCAAATCCATAGGTCGCCTTGATCTTGTATTGCTTAGCGACACTCGGATGAATCTGGCCCACAAACCCTACAAAGTGTCCGTGGACATAAACGTTAGCTGTCCGCCCTGGGTGCATGTCTGAATATTGATTGGTAGCCTTATACTCAACATCCCCAGCAACGTTCAATTCAGCTAACAATAAATCGACGATTCCCTTAATTTGATAGAAGTCGGTCTCAGTCGACTTATGATCCCAAGTACTAGGGGTCAAAGAACCCGTAATTACCCCGGCAACGTGTTCCACTTCAATTGGCCGTGATTGTGATTCTTCATCCTTATAAAAAACGCGTCCTTGTTCATATAAAGCTACATCGTTGACGCTGCGGGCTTGATTATATGCAATATCATCCAATAACCCACTTAAGAGGTTCATCCGAAGGGTCGTATGATCGCTACTCATTGGGAAACTTAGGTTCGTAGCAAAACTTGGCCGCATCATAAATGAAGCTGCCTTATCAGCGGAAGTTAATGCATATGAAATCGCATGGGTCAATCCAGCGCCCTCTAAAACGTTGCGCGTTTTTCTAATTAGCGCTTGTTTAGGCGTTAGGCGCCCAACCGTCGTCCGACTAAGTGGCAATGTACTAGGGATGTTATCGTAGCCGTAAATTCTTGCGACTTCTTCGAACAGGTCAGCTGGGATACTGATGTCCCAACGTCTCACTGGCACGGTCACGGTATATTCACCACTATTTTCCACAACTGAAAAGCCTAATCGTTCAAAGATTGCAGTAATTTGAGCAATGCTTAGTTCAGTTCCTAATACCTGATTGATCCGCGCAGCAGTGGTTTTAACCACGCGTGGTTGGGCATGGTCATCGCTGGCCGTTACCATTCCATTTTCAACGACCGCGTTCCCATCAGTACTAATCAACTCAGCAGCGGCATTCAAAGCTTCTTGAACACTACCATGATCAACACCTCTTTCAAAGCGTTGGGAAGCATCGGTATGAATCAAATGACGTTGTGCAGTCTTTCTGACCTTGACTGGATCAAAAGTAGCACTTTCTAACACAACGGTCTTGGTATCAGCAGTCACTTGGCTATCAAAACCACCCATTACTCCAGCTAACGCCACTGGTTGCTTAGCATCTGCCACCACAATGTCATCTGCCACCAATTCATTATCATTTTCATTTAGGGTCTTTAATTGTTCCCCGTCCTTGGCGTGCCGAACGACCAACTGATGATCCACGAGTTGATCGTAATCATAAGCATGCATCGGTTGTCCATACTTGAGCATGATGTAATTAGTAGCATCAACAACGTTATTAATTGGTTTAATTCCAGCATTCCAAAGCCGAATCTGCAACCAGAGGGGACTACTTTGAACCTTGACGTTCGATAATACCCGTACATTAAAGTTCGGTGCGATGGAATCATCAGCAGTAGCACTAATCAGATCGCTAGTTTTATTGCTACCAGTTTCCTTTAAATCAGGATGGTCTAATTTCAGTGGTAAATCATAGATCGCTGCTAGTTCATGGGCCGTGCCGTAAATGCTCAACATATCTCCACGGTTAGGGGTAACGTCTAGGTCGATCAATTCATCGTCCATCCCGATGTATGGATAAACATCATCGCCCACCTTAGCATCTGATGGCAGGAAGTAAATTCCTTCTGACCATTCCTTTGGGACCACATCCTTAGCAAAACCAATTTCATCTAACGCACAAAGCATCCCGTTGGAAACTACGCCCCGCATTTTACTACGTTTGATTTTTAAGTTATCGCCAACCCTAGCGCCTACTTCAGCGACGATCACCTTTTTATCAACTTGAACGTTCGGTGCTCCACACACGATTTGAATCGGTTCATCTTCACCAACGTCAACTTGACAAATATGCAGGTGATCTGAATCGGGATGGTCTTCCATTGAAACGACCTTCCCAACCACTAATTTTTTAAGCCCGTCAGCTGGACGCACTACGCCATCAACTTCAACGGCCGTTCTTTCGATCTTTTCGGCTAATTTATCGACAGGGACGTTCAAGTCCAGGTATTCTTTTAGCCATTTATAAGAAACAAGCATGTTTTAACACTCCTTAGTTAAATTGAGATAGGAAGCGGACATCATCTAAATAGAAGTCCCGAATATCTGAGACCCCGTATTTCAACATTGCAAGCCGATCAGGTCCTAAACCGAATGCAAAGCCAGTGTATTTTTCAGGATCGACGCCTGCATTTTTCAAGACGTTTGGGTGCACCATTCCAGCCCCCAAAACTTCAATCCAGCCGCTGCCCTTACATACGCTACAACCCTTACCCATACAATTAAAACAGGTAATATCAGCCTCAACTGATGGTTCGGTAAATGGGAAGTAACTTGGCCGTAGCCGCACGTTAAATTTGTCGCCAAATAACTCATGGGTCAATAGTTCCAAGGTCCCCTTTAGATCACTCATCGTAACGTTTTCAGAAACCACCATTCCTTCAACTTGATGGAATTGATGTGAGTGAGTGGGATCATCAGTATCACGTCGATAAACAACCCCTGGTGAGATCATCTTTAGTGGACCCTTGGCGAAGTCATGCTTTTCAAGCGTCCGCGCCTGCATTGGTGATGTTTGGGTCCGCATCAAGATTTCATCTGTAATGTAAAAAGTATCTTGCATATCACGTGCTGGATGGTCCTTTGGTAGGTTCATCATTTCGAAGTTATACTTATCTTCTTCCACTTCGGGACCGCTAAGCACTGAATAACCCATCCCTAAGAACAAGTCCGTAATTTCATCAATGATCGACTGAATGACATGGGGATGACCCTTGGCTACTGGTGTACCAGGCAACGTCACGTCAATTTTTTCATTAGCCAATTGAGCATTCAATCGCTTGGCTTCTAATTCAGCGACCTTAGCATCCAATGCAGTTTGTAGGTCATCTCTAATCTTATTAGCATAGCTACCGACCTTGGGCCGTTCTTCAACTGCAAGGTCTTTGATCCCCCGTAACGCCTTAGTAATGGGACCCTTTTTCCCCAATAGCTTTACCTTTATATTTTCATGAATTGCTTTAATATCAGTCGCATCATTAATGGCTTTAATTCCACGATCATGAATTTGACTTAATTCATCCTTTAAACTCATCTTTATCCTCCTTAATTGCACAAAAAAAAGCCTCATCCCTACAAAAAGGGACGAAGCTGCGCGGTACCACCCTACTTTAGATGCTAGATCAAAGCCATCTACTCTCAAAATCAATAACGGTGATCACCGGATATTTTTTGTTCATTAACAAACTCCCAATATCTGTTCAGAAAATGAATTCAATCGACCTATAGCTACTTTCAGCATCTATAGCTTCTCTGTGAAACGGTCAACCTACTAATTTTTCATCGAAACATATCTAGTTTGATATTAAACTATTCATAGCAATTAATCAAGCCTATTTTTAGGCGAACCACTTATTCGCCCAATTATGAACTGAGCTCATAATGGGCTCTAGCTCTAGTCCCTTTGCGGTCAATTGATATTGGATCAATGAAGAATCCTTAAATGTATTTCTGGAAACGATTCCTTCGGCCTCTAGTTCTTTAAGGCGTTCAACTAAAACTCGATCACTACACTTACTAATCGTCTTAGCAATGTTCTTAAATCTGAGGGGGCCTTCATTTAGTAATGTTTCGATGATCAATCCATTCCATTTTTTGCCTAAAATCGCAAATGTCTTTTGAAACTTTGGGCAAAGGTGAAAATCTGGAGCACATTGATCAGCTTTTAATTCGTCCATAAAAAATCCCTCCTGTAATAAATAATCATGTATTATCCATTTTATCGATATTTCAAATTTTTTCAAATATTTTCCTTACTTTTCGGTTAAACGGTCCTAAAAATTCATGAATTGCTGCATAATCATCGACTAATGATACAATAACGCTCTCTTTGTATTTTGGTCGTGCCAATGTAAAGCCCCACATATGTTTTAATATAATGTCGCGTTCCATTGGTGAAAGCTCAGTTATTTTTTCAGCGTTCTTTAATGCTACGCGGGGATGAATAAAGGCGTGTGAACCTAAATTGAACTTAGTGACCCGCCAGTCATAAAAGAAAAAATCGTGTAACAATCCCCCACGTGCAATGGCCCGATAGTTCAAATGGAATTTTTTAGCAATTCGATAGCTAACGTATGAAACGTAAATCGAATGATTAAGCCTGGTAGAGTGATGGTGTTGGACGATCGTGGCCATCCGCTTTACTAACGGTTGCGCCAATAAATCTGAAACGATTGAGACGTACTCCTTATCATTGCGCCAATTAGAAGCATCCAAAATGATTCCTCCCTACTTTTGTAAGTGAAACATTACGATTCCAGCAGCAATCGCCACGTTCAAGGATTCAGCATTTCCCTTCATTGGGATAAATAAATTAGCATCAGTGGTCGCAAGCAACGCCGATTGCATTCCATTGCCCTCGTTGCCCATTACCAATGCAAAGTTGGATTGTGGAGTAATTGTACTTAGCGCAACGGCGTTCGGATTTAACTCAGTCCCATAAACTGGATAACCCTGTTCATGATATTCGTTAATCCATTCAGCGAGGTCTGCTTCAGCAATTTGAACGTGGAACTGGCTGCCCTGCATTGCTCGTGATACCTTTGGAGAATACTGACTAGCCGTTCCAGAACCAAAAACGACTCCAGTTAGCCCCATTGCATCGGCAGTCCGAACCATCGTTCCGATATTACCTGGATCTTGAACTTGATCCAATAGTAGCCATCCGCCTTGAGCATAATTAGCTGCTACTTGGGCACTCGGCTGAATTTCAACCACGGCAAAAATGCCCTGGGGGGTTTTAGTATCACTAATGTGGTTCGCAACTTCATTAGTCACTACGACATAATCATATTTATCAACAAAGAAATCCCCGTCAGCATCTAGCCGCGCTTGGGTCACGATTATCGTAACGATTGGTTGATCATAATTAATGGCTTCAGAAACTAAGTGCCATCCCTCTAATAGGTATTGGCCAGCCCCTTGGCGCCCGTGTTTGGTTTTTAATTTCGTCCAGGCTTTGACCTGGCGATTTTGATTTGATGTAATTTTTTCCATTATTTTCTCCTGTATAATCCGCAATTAATATTCTAACATATTTATTGTGATATAATTTTATTGTTAACTATTTTTTAAGTAAGAGGTAATGAAATGAAACCAACTTTAGAATTAATCGTTTATGGAACCGTCCAAGGGGTCGGATTCAGATGGGCAACCAAACAAGTTGCTGAACAACTCAATATTAATGGTTCCGTCGAGAACCTAGCGGATGGATCAGTACGGATTTTGGCTCAAGGTGAGCACAAACAATTAGATCAATTCGTAGATCAAGTTAGACAACCATCAAACAGTGCTGCAGAGGTAACTGATATTAACCTTAGTTTCACTAAGCACGATGCTTTTCATAATTTTACCACGATTTAATTTGCAAATTCGCCGTGATTAAATTACGATATTTAAATAGCATATTATGATGATTATAGGAAGGATTTTTGATTTAAATGAAAAAGTTAAAACGACTGAGTGCACTAGCAATGGCTGGTTCATTAGTCCTATTATTAAGTGGTTGTGTCCAAACCGATAAGAACGGCCAACCATACGGATGGTATTATGATCTATTCGGTAAAACAGGCGAAAGCATCATGAATTTGATCGCTAAGTTCGTTGGTGGTTATGGTTGGGCATTGATCGTCCTTACCGTATTAGTTAGATTAGTGCTATTGCCACTGATGGTTAATCAAATGCGTAAGTCTACTACTCAACAAGAAAAGATGAGCCTGTTAAAACCACAACTAGATGAAATCAAAAAACATCAAAAGGCTGCTAAAACCCAAGAAGAACAGGCAGCTGCCAGCCAAGCAATGATGTCACTATACCGTGAAAATGGGGTCAGCATGACTGGTGGAATCGGATGTTTACCAATTTTGATTCAACTACCAGTGTTCGCCGCACTGTACGAAGCAATTCGATTCTCACCCGAACTTTCCAAAACCATTTTCTTTGGAATCAAGCTTGGCGATAAAAACATCGCATTAGCAATCCTCTCATTCGTTGCTTATATTATTCAGGCCTTATTATCCAAACAGGGACTACCAAAAGAACAACAAAAACAAATGCAGGCAATGCTATTCATTAGTCCCATCTTCATATTAATAATTGCCTTTCAAGCTCCTGCTGGATTGGGAATCTACTTCTTCATTGGCGGAATTTTTGCATGTATCCAAACCCTGATCATTAATCTGTACCGTCCAAAGATCAGAAGAGAAGTGGCCGAAGCTGCTAAAAAAAATCCACCGAAAAAAGTTGATTTATCATCCTTAGTAGCCACAGAAAATAAGCCTAAGCAAACTAATCAATCCAGTAATAATAACCAGAGAAATCGGAACCGTAATGCTGGAAAACAAAATCGCAAGTAAATAAAAAGAATTGATAATTTTAAAATTATCAATTCTTTTTTTATCTACAGGTTAGCTTCATTATTATTTTCAGCATCCCTTGCTTCTAATGCCAATCGTTGTTCCTTGCTTAAAATTGGCAATGAGACACTAAAAATCGAACCCGAACCAACTGAACTTTCGACGGCAATCTTACCATGGTAAGCCTCAACCAATCGTTTTGCGATCGATAGACCTAATCCATTACCACCTTGATCACGGCTTCTTGACTTATCAACTCGATAGAAACGATCAAAAACATTGCGCATATTTTCTTGACTGATTCCTTCACCGAAGTCTTGAACCGATAATTCAACACTTCGCATATTGCGGGATAATGAAACGTGAATGATCTTACGCTCGGCTGAATATTTAACCGCATTGTCCAGAAGAATGATCAATAACTGTTCGAGATGGTTACGGTAGATCTGTGCATAAACCGGTTTTCTAACGTCATTATCAAACGTGAAGTTAAAGTCTGGATGCAACATCTTAAAATCATTAAATTGCTGTTCCACCACTTCTTCAACATTCGTGATGCGATCTCGATAATTTAAACTGGCCTGTTCCACACGGGATAGCTCAAGCATCTCATTAATCAAGCTTTTCATTCGATTAATTTCAGCAATCGATGAATCAATCGACTCATCAAGCACGACTTGATCTTTTTTCCCCCAACGCTTTAGTAAGTCCATGTGGCCTTGAATCACCGCCACAGGCGTTCTTAATTCATGTGAAACATCTTCTACAAAGCGTTGCTGTTGCTCAATATAGCGTTGCATCGTATCAAGCATTTCATTGAACAGGGTCCCTAAATCAGTTAATTCATCATTTTGATTTAGCTTGGGCACCCGCTTAGAAGTCTTCGGGGAATCACTAACTTCATCGATGGTGCGCCTAATTTTATTAATTGGTCGTAGCAAGTAAGCAGCCATAGCATACGCTAGTAGTGATGATATCGCAGTTGTCATGATCAATAATAATAGTAAAATAGCGACTAACTTGTTCGTTGATGAGTGATAATCATTTAACTGATCAACGATTCGAACGTAACCAACCACGCTCCGCGTTCCCCGTTTAAAGATGGGCGCATCACCAATTAACACAAGTGAATGGTTCACTCGATCGCTGTACACCCGTTTACTAGTGATCGAATGCGTCAACGGCTTCGGATTAGAATTACCCACCATAAATAAAGACTGTTTTTTCGCATCGGAAACACTGATCGAAGTGTTATTACGCGATAAATCGTTGAACACTGAATCAGGAGCCACTAATTGGTCATCGCGCTGATTTGGATTTAAGCGCGGTGATAATACATTGTAAACGTTATCGTGATCGAACTTATCGAGTGATTCCAAACGATTCGTAACGCTATTCAAAGTACTTTTGACATGGTCCATTTCCTGATCTAATAATACATCAGAAAAGCGATTATAAATTAAGAATGAAAAAATTGATACAACTAGAAAAACAACTACCGACGTGCCGACAGACCATTTCCATTTTAAGGAAATCCATCTTCTCCCGTTACTAACGTCATCAGATGATGCGTTTTGTGATTGTTGCTTATCTTGTTTTGAAATCATGAACGCATCACGTATCCTGTCCCACGCACGGTTTGAATGTAACTCTTGTCGCCGTCGCGATCAATTTTATTTCTCAGGTAACGAATGTAAACATCAACCACGTTCGTTTCAGCATCTGAATCGTAACCCCACACCTTGTTCAAGAGAACGTCACGTGCTAAGACAACGTTTACATTTTCCATTAACGTTAATAGTAATTCGTACTCCCGCTTGGTAAGGTCAATTACCTCGTCACCACGCCGCACGATCCGACTTTCCTTTTCGATCGTAAGGTCCTTAAAGTGAACCACCTTTTGTTCTTGGGCTTTTTGATGACCTTCGATCTTAATTCTCCGTAAGAGGGCCCGAATCCGCGCAAGTAATTCTTCAATTGCAAATGGCTTTACGATGTAATCATCGGCTCCATGATCGAATCCAGATACCCGATCAATTACTGAGTCACGTGCGGTCATCATAATAATTGGGGTATCCTTCTTTTCACGTAATCGACGTGCCACTTCCATTCCGTTCAATTTAGGAAGCATTAAATCGAGTAAAATGACATCAAAGTCATCATTAATTGCTTCTTCAAGTCCATCCCGACCGTTTCCAGCAACCGTAACGTCATATCCTTCATGCTTTAGCTCTAATTCAACGAAACGAGAGAGACTTTTTTCATCTTCAACAATCAATACATTGGTCATAACTGTCCCACCTTCAATTTTTTCATATAATTCCATTTTAACATAAATTAGATATTTTTAAGCAACGTCTAATCGTTTTAGCAGAAAAATAAAAAGCTTTCAGAACCCATGGTGTTCTGAAAGCTTTTTTAATCCTGATAATTAGTTATTAGTGTTACTAATAACATCTTTACCATCGTAATAACCACAACTTGGGCAAACGAAGTGTGACTTACGTAATTCACCACAATTTGGGCATGGAGTCAAACCAGGGACATTCAACTTAATGTGACCCCGACGCATGCGCTTCTTAGCTTTAGAAGTTCTTCTTGCTGGTACAGCCAATATAAACCCCTCCTTCTTTTTAAAATATCCACTAGTGAAATTTTTAAGCCTTACTAATCTTGATTAAAGAAATCTTTTAACTTGGTAAGACGTGGATCAACTGGTTTATCATCTGTCTTAGGATGTTTATAGTCATCCTCCGAAATTACTTGCCAATCATCACCTTCTGGCATAATGTTTAGTTCGGACTCTTCCGGTGACAGAATATGCATTGGGATTTGCAGAATGATATTATCAGCTACGGATTTATCAAAATCAATGGCCCCATCTTCATCGGTGACCAATGCAATCTCGTTAGCGTTACTATCATCTTGTTCGAAGCTCCTTAAGGCAGCTTCATCTGGAACATAGACTTCATTAATGCTAAAGTCTAATGGCAATTTAACAGGCGTTAATGAACGAGATGACGGAACCGTAATTTCGCCCTTGACCTGTGCATTCACAATTGCCTTCCCCTGATTATAAAAAACATATGATTCAACATTTACAGGCTGAACATCAATGATTTGATCAGAGTATCTAGATAAAAGGTCATCCTTTAAATCTAATTCAACTTTTTCAGAAAGTGGTACAGCTTTGTAATCTTTTAAATCACTCAAATACCATTTCATAGCAGTTCCTCCTAATGCAACGTGATTAATTATACATATTAGCAATTTTAATGTCAAGGTAATTTCCTTGATAGCTTCATTTTTTAATAATTGGGTGCCGATACAAATCCTCGAACTGATTGGTTTGCATCTGAATCAACATCCCAGCCTTAAATTCAACTGCCAACTGTGATTGTAGCACTGATTGACTTATCTTTGAAATAATTGGCCAATCAATTTGTTTTTTGACCTGATTTAAATACTGTCGACCAAGTGGACTAAAACCTAATACCCGAATGTATGGAGATTGACCAAGCATTTGGTGCGCGTCCAATTTTAATAATGTGGCCACTAATAACCGCTGAATCCGCGGATAGGTGTAGCGCTTGGTCTTAACGGCATCAATAAAGTCAGTGAAACGAGCATTTTGAATGGCAGCTTGTTTTAGCCTTGATTCGATACCCTCGGTCATTTGATAAACCGATCGTAAATCAGCCAGTGAAGTCGTTAATAACTGATAACGCAACTGGGGCCAAAAAAGTGACCAATCCAACAGCTGCGGTGTTGATGATAACAATAGCTTCCGCGAACTTGCTGGCAACACTTCTGATACCCCTGCATCATCGTTCTTCGCCAATAGTGCACGACGAATGGCAGTTGCACTAGCAAATTTAGTCTGCCAATTTTGATCATGATGTTGACTACCGATTCGCTCGATGGGCACCAATTTAATCGGACTCGCCAATTTATGAACTGCACGCGCATAGTTAAAAGCCAAGATATCATTAGGTTGGTCGATTGCCACCCCTAACTGAGATTTAACCACTGCTTGCAATAAAGCAGGATAGCTCTGCTGATAATCTTTAAAGTGCTGTTGATCACCCTTCATTTTAAATTGGCCCAGCCGTTTAAAATCATAGTTCGAATGTTCACAGCCGAACGCTAAGGCATCACACTTTAATTGATCAACGATCCGAATGGCTTCATACGCGAAGATATCAGCAGGCTGAACTGCTCCAAAAACTGGTAACTCGACTACTAGATCGACGCCACCCGCCAATGCCATTTCAGTCCGCTGCCACTTATCAACAATTGAAGGAGCGCCTCTTTGCACCCAATTACCACTCATTACGGCAACTGTAACGTCAGCGTGGACTAAGCGTTTTGCCATTTGGAGCTGGTAAAGATGCCCGTTATGAAACGGATTATATTCTGCAACAATGCCGACAGCCGATAACATCAGTTACTCCTTTTTCGCAACGAAAAACCACCGTGTCGTATCAGGTTGAACCTCGGCATCACCGAAATCAGCACTAGGTTTAACGTTAGTGAATCCCGCCTTCTTGAGCGTCTTAAGATAGGTTGGCATTGGATAGGTCCGTTCTAAATGTAATTCAGATATCTCATCGTAGGCTTCTTTAGCTGGATTATAGTTAAAAAACGATAGATCATGTTCGACCGAATGGGGGGCATCCCCTGAATATGAACGCCACATGAAGGCCCTTGATTCATCATGATAATTATACATATACCCTGGATAAACGACATCGGTCTGATAAGGGGTGATCACATCGAACAAGAAGACCCCATCTGCACTCAAGTGTTGTGCGACCTGGGTAAACATTTGTAACAACTGGTCTGCATCTTCTAGATAACAAATTGAATCATCAAAACAAGTGATGGTCTGAAAGGCATCCAAGCCCTCTAGATCAAGCATATTCCCATTTAACAAGGGGAAATGCACTCCGCTTTGATCCGCCTTTTGACTGGCAATCGCTAGCATGTCGGTGGATAAATCTAGCCCTACTGGTTCAAACCCCCGCTTGGCAAGTTCGATATCCATTCGTCCGTTCCCACATGCTAAGTCTAAAAATGCTTTGGACTTAGCATATTTTTCAACAAAGCCAACCCACTTCACGTACATTTCTGGATCGAACAATTCGTCGTATAACTCAGCGAATTCACTGTAGATCATTATTCAACGACCCAGCTGCTCAAATCTAATTCAGCAGCGTCAGACCATAATTTTTCAATGTCATAAAATTCACGTTGTTCCTTTTGGAAAACATGAACGATAACATCCCCTAAGTCGATCAAAATCCACTTAGCTTCATTCTTGCCCTCAACTTGTTTAACATTGATCGATGCTTTTTCTGATTCATCAACGATCGCTTCAGCAATTGCTTTTACCTGCCGATTAGAAGCAGCGTCCATAATCACAAAATAATCAGCCATCAAACTGACTTGTTCAACGTTTAGAGCCACGATATCGTGAGCTCTTTTATCATCAGCAGCTTTTACAACGACTTCTAATTTTTCTTTACTATTCATCATTTATTATTTATCCTCTCTGTACAATGCGGAGTTAGGTACCCAAGCATTAAAAGTATCAATTGTTTTTGGAAAAACCGCAACATGTTGATTGACTAGATAATCTAACGTATGGAAGGTTTGATAAGCCACTCCATTCGCTAAATTGTCAAACGTAATCGCACGGGCTTCTTCCACCCCAGGAAAATCACGACCGGTTTCGATATAATCGGCCATGTAGACAATTTGTGCCAACTTACTCATGTATGGAGCACCAATCGTGTGATACTTAACGGCATTTAAAACATCAATATTGTGAATGCCCAATTCATTTTTAACTAGGATCCAACCAACGTAACCATGCCAAACTGCATTACCGTAGTTGAGCAAAGTGGGGTCTAATCGATATTCCTTAATCGTTTTCACAAAGTCCTCATCGGGGCGTTGTTTCGCGTAATCATGAACTAATCCGGCGATACTGGCCATTTCTGTATCCACGCCATTCAATTGGGCTAATTTAATCGCCATTTGTTCAACTCTTTGCACATGGGCAAATCGCTTAGGACGCAGTGCCGCATTTAAACGCTTTAATAATTCGGCTCGATCATACGAAACAATATTTTCTTGATAATTCAAAAATACTTCACTCATAAAGATGATTCTCCCTTATATAATTAGTAACTGCACTGGGTACTAAATAACGAATCGACTGGCCTTGGTGAACCTTGCTCCTAATCAGCGTTGAAGAAACATCCATCATCGGAACATCGACCCAAACCACTGGGTACTTGGAAGTGATTGGATAGCCACTTCGCTTAACCCCAACGAATTGGACCATCTTAATCAAGTCATTGATTCGGTACCATTTTGGAAGATACTCTACCATATCACCACCAATAATAAAGTAATAGTTATTATTAGGAAAGCGTTGGGTCAACTCCTTAATCGTATCAAAACTAAAACTCTTCCCGCCCCGCAGGACTTCGGATAATTCAATCCCTAATTTAGGGTTATCCTCTGTTGCTAATCGTAACATATTAACCCGATGGCTCGCATCAATTGCGCGCTTTGGATCAACATGTGGGGGGACGGCATCTGGCATTAATAAGACTCGATCCAAGCCCAGTTGGCTTCTCACTTGATCTGCAATAATTAAATGACCAGTATGCACTGGGTTAAAAGTCCCACCCAATAAACCAATGTTTTGCCCATTTTCACGATGACCAATTATTTGCGTTAGCGTTTTAACATTACTTTGATATACGACCTTATTCATCATCAATTACCTCTAGATTTGTTTAACATCCTCAGAAATATGCCGATTTTTAGCTTGATCCGCAATCTTAAATAATAAGACCGTGCGGCCAATTGTTTGGACTACTTGAATTTCACTATTATGTTCCACAAATTCACGAACATCTTCGGGTTCTACCGCAGAGTTTTGTAAGATGTTGACCTTCATTAATTCGCGATTGTTCAACGCATCATTAACTTGGTTCAACCAATTATCACTGAGCCCTTCCTTACCAATCGAAAACAATGGTCTCATTCGGTTCGCCTTCGCTCTTAAAAATCGTTTTTGTTTCCCTCTTAAGTTCATTTAAATTCTCCTATATCATTGAACGCCGCATTAAAACGGCAACCTGCTTGGGAGCCCATCCTGCAACCACTACGCCTGCAGGAACGGTTACCCAACCTAATCCTTCAATTACTAAATCACTTTTTTCAGTGGTTTTAAACTCATGCCGCACTAATTTCGGAAATTGCTTTAGATCATCCCCACTTGGCGGGGTCAATAGATCACCAAGGTGTTTTTCATAAAATGCATCAGCATTCATTAACTTCGTCCGATGGACAAAAAGATTATTCTCAACGTATGCAGTAAAACCATGCTTACGATCACCTACAACATAGTCAAAGCGTGCCACGCCACCAAAGAAAAGCGTCTGTTCTGGATTTAATTGGTATGAACGTGGCTTAATTTTTTTCTGTGGTGCCACGATTTTTAAATCCCGTCCGTTCAAATAATGGGCCATCTGTTGAGCGTGAATGATCCCTGGAGTATCAATAATCTGTTTCCCATCGGCTAGTGGGATTTCAATTTTATCTAACGTTGTCCCAGGAAAACGGGAAGTCGTAATCAATTCCTTAATCCCCGTGCTTTGTCTAATAATTTGGTTAATCAAGGTCGACTTACCAACGTTGGTCACCCCAACTACGTAAACGTCGCGACCCTTGCGTTTCTTATCGATCACTTCTAGTAGGTGGTCAACCGAATCGTTAGTTTTAGCGGACACCAATTCAACATCAATTGGCCGAATCCCATTTTTATTGGCCTGCTGGCGAATCCAGTCAGCCAATTTACTCCGCTTAAATGAACTAGGTAATAAATCAGACTTATTTCCCACCATCAAGATGGGGTTATCACCGACGAAACGATGTAATCCTGGAATTAAGCTTCCGTTAAAATCAAAGATATCCACTACATAGACGATCAAGGCATCGGTATCTTGAATTTGACTTAGCAACATTCTAAAATCATCATCAGTCAAACTTACTGGTGAAATCTCATTATAATGACGCAATCTAAAACACCGTTTACAGTAAACATCCTCATCATTATCAACTGCATTTTTAAGGGCTGATGCAGGAACAAATCCCAAACCATCTGGGTCCGTGGTCTGAATCTTAGCTCCACAGCCAACACATCTTAATTCTTCATCTTCCATTATTAATTAATATCCTCCTGCCATTTAAGATTCGGGTACTTTTGTTGTAACTTTCTTATTACCCGTTTTTCAATTTTACGATTCACTCCGGTAATCCAAGCATCACTATTCACGAGTGGCTTGACCAATACACTCCGCACGCCAGCATTATTTGCGGACCAAACATCGGTCATGATTTGATCTCCGACCATAATGACTTGATCACGATCAAGTTGATATTGTTTTAAAGCCCGCTTGATGCCATTCGGCAGCGGCTTCATCGCCCGTGAAATAAATGATAATTTTAAATTACTAACCGCACGCTTAACTCGTGAATGCTTGTTATTAGAAATGACCACAAGGCGAATATTGAACTCGGCTAAAGTCGAAAGCCAAGCTCGTAATTGAGGAGTGCCGTCTGGATTGTTCCAAGGGATAACCGTATTATCCAAATCTGTGAATACTGCTTTAATCCCCATTGATTGTAAACGCGCCGGCTTTAAATCATAAATTGCTGAAACCATCCAGGTTGGTTTTAATTTTTCGATCATAGCTTCTCCCCATAGTTAAATATTATGTAACCGTGTTTAGTGTAAACAACACGGCAATCCAATTTAGATAAAAAAACTTTCACCAAGTAAAATGTCTGGTGAAAGTTTTAATTTCTGTTATGCTAAAGCTTTTTTAGCAGCTTCTGCGAATGCCTTAAATGCATCTGCATCGTTAACAGCTAAATCAGCTAACATTTTACGGTTAACTTCGATATTTGCTAACTTCAAACCGTGCATAAGCTTGCTGTAGCTTAAGCCATTAATTCTGGAAGCAGCATTGATCCGTGCAATCCAAAGCTTTCTGAAGTTGATTTTGTTGTTACGACGGTCACGGAATGCATAAGTACGTGACTTCATAACTTGGTCTTTAGCAGTCTTGAACAAACGGCTCTTAGCACCGCGGTATCCCTTAGCTGCTTTTAGCATGCGCTTACGGCGTGCATGTGTAACGGTTCCACCTTTAACTCGTGGCATATTAAATTCCTCCTAAATAATGGTTCTCAAATTAAATTACTTTAATAACTTAAGGTACTTCTTAGTGTTTGATGCTGAGATTACGTGAGTTCCACGTAATTGACGACGTTGCTTCTTAGTCTTACCGTGGAAACGGTGACTAGTAAAAGCATGCGCACTCTTTAAACCACCCTTAGCAGTCTTCTTGAAACGCTTTGCTACGGCGCGGTTAGTTTTGATCTTAGGCATTATAAATATCCTCCTTCAAAAATAATAATAATTATAATTTTAATAATTATTTCTTTTCATTGTCGTTTGGGGCAAGCATTAAGAACATGCTCCGCCCTTCCATTTTAGCTCTTTGAGTAACAACCGCAACATCCTTAGTTGCATCGGCCATCTTATTTAAGACATCCCGACCAATTTCTTTATGGGTAATTGCACGCCCCTTGAAACGAATTGAAACTCGCACTTTAGCACCCTTGCTTAAGAATGTTTGAACACGCTTTAACTTCGTATTAAAGTCATTCGTGTCGATGGTTGGACTTAAACGAATTTCTTTGACGCTGATTGTCTTTTGACTTTGACGAGACTTGCGAGCCTTTTTTTGTTGTTCGAAACGGTACTTACCGTAATCGAGAATCTTTGCAACTGGTGGCTTTGCTTTAGGTGCAACTAAAACAAGATCTAAATTAGCATCCTCTGCTAACTTCAATGCTTCAGCCTTAGTCTTCACACCGAGTTGTTCGCCTTGAGCGTCAATTAAACGGACATCGCGAGACCGAATTCCTTCATTGACCATCATATCGTTTGCTATGGTAATCCACCTCCAAATAATTTAAAAAGCAGAAAAAGCGGGCGCACTAAGGCACCCGCTTTTTAATCCGAATCAAATTCAGATTTTTTACCGTACATTTGCCCAGCGACAATTATCACTCAGGCGAGAAGCGGGATGCTTCTGCTTTTTATCGTTACTAATAATATAACAGTTTCTAACTAATCCGTCAAGAATGAATTAATCTTCTCGAGAATAGTTATTGATATCATTTTTAATTTGTGATTCAAAATCAGCAAATGATTCTGTATTACTTTCTTCATGTCCATAACGACGAACGGAAACGTTTTCGTTCTTCACTTCTTCGTCACCGACCACGATCGTGTATGGAATCTTATGGGTTTGGGCATCACGAATCAAGTAGCCCATCTTTTCAGCCCGTTCGTCAACTTCGGAACGAATTCCTTCCTTGCGAAGTTTTTCGTTAACCTTGCGAGCGTAGTCACCATGTTTTTCTTCACTAACTGGGATAATCTTAACTTGCTTTGGTGCTAGCCAAGTTGGGAATGCACCCTTGTATTGTTCGATCAAGTAAGCCACGAATCTTTCCATCGTTGATACTAATCCACGGTGAATCATAACTGGACGGTGTTCCTTACCATCTTCTCCAACGTAATGAAGATCAAAACGTTCTGGTAACATGAAGTCTAATTGGATCGTGGAAAGCGTTTCTTCATTACCTAAAGCAGTGTAAGTTTGAACATCAAGTTTTGGACCGTAGAATGCAGCTTCCCCTTCGGCTTCCACGTAGTCTAAGCCAAGTTCATCCATGGCACCCTTAAGCATTGATTGAGACTTGTTCCACATTTCATCATCATCAAAGTACTTTTCAGTATTCTTAGGATCACGGTAACTTAATCTGAAGTGGTATTCCTTAATGTCAAAGTCAGCGTAAACTTCCATCATTAAGTGCAAGATTTTCTTGAATTCTTCTTGGATTTGGTCTGGTGCAACGAAGGTATGACCATCATTTAAGGTCATTTCACGAACCCGTTGTAAACCACTTAATGCTCCTGACTTTTCAAATCTGTGCATCATTCCTAATTCAGCTACCCGCATTGGAAGGTCACGGTATGAACGGATATGGTGGTTATAGATTTGAATATGACTAGGACAGTTCATTGGCCGTAATTCTAGTTGTTCACCATCACACATGTCCATTGGTGGGAACATGTCTTCACGATAGTGTGCCCAGTGTCCTGAAGTCTTGTAAACGTCTAGATTCATCAATACTGGCGTAACAACGTGTTGGTAGCCGTTGTTTACTTCCTTGTCGATAATGTAACGTTCGATGACCCGACGGACCGTAGCACCATTTGGCATCCAATAAGCAAGCCCAGCACCCACTTTAGGGTCAACGAAGAAGAGGTCCAATTGGTTACCGATTACTCGGTGGTCACGTTCCTTTGCTTCTTGGCGTTGCTTTAAGTCTGCTTCTAAATCATCCTTCTTAAAGAATGCAGTTGCGTAGATTCTTTGTAACATTGGGTTAGATGACTTCCCTTCCCAATAAGCACCAGCAACTGAAAGGAGCTTGAAGAACTTAAGTGGTTTAGCATCTGGTAATACGACCCCTTCGCCTAAGCTCAAGTAATCGCCGATTTGATAGAAGACCACCTTATCGTCCTTAGCTAACTTACGAACTAAAACAGCTTGGTAAGGATCACCATCAACTTGCTTTAAAGCATCTTCAAGTGATAATTCCTTGCGTTCTAATTGTACATCATCCTTAACTAATTGGTTGATCTTATCAGCTAAACCATCTAATTCATCAGCACTGACTTGACGATCGTTCTTATCAGTATCAACAAAGAAACCATCTTCATCAGAAGTACTTTCCCCGAAGCGAATGTCTGCGAATGAGTCTGCTAATACGGCCTTTAATAATTGTGCAGCAGTCCGCCGTAAAACAGTCAAACCTTCTGCATCGTCCTTAGTAACAATTTCAATCTTACCACCCTTTTGAAGTGGTGTTTTCAAACCAAATGATTGTCCATCAACCTTACCAGCAACTGACTTTTTAGCCAAACTGATTGAAATTGACTTTGCGATATCTTCTGTCGTAACGCCAGCGTCAAATTCTTTTACGCTGCCGTCTGGAAATTCAAATGAAAGTTGAGCCATATTTATGATCCCCTTTAATATTATTATCTTTACTAGACTAAAAAACGTCCCATGCGTACTTCAATGAGCACACATGGGACGTCGTAATAAGCGCGGTTCCACCCAATTATCCATAGTAAATAAGCCTATGAACACTTAATTTAGTATCTAACGTTAACCAAACGACCTATTATTTCCAATAGGCAGTCAAATGAAGTGGTAACTTCCGACCAAATTAGAAGGACTTTCAGCAAATGCCCCTCTTCCCTAATAAATTTGGATTCGCAAATCATGTCTTCAAACACTTTTAGCTAGTAAAGATTTTTCAATTATCATTAAACTATTATTTAGCAATAATGTCAAGTAAAACACCTAGCTTACTGCAAACGCATATTTTTACCATCCATCTGGTACTCATTCGCTAGAAAACGAATTCTTTGCATAATTCTTCCAGAACGGACCTTATCTTCTTGATTCCGTTTATCGTAGGGTAAATGATCTTCTTCTAGGGCATTCATCGAATAATTTGAGCTAAATAGTGTCGGCAACTCATTTTGCATTCGATACTCTAAAATAACTCCCAATACTTCATCTCGAATCCATTCAGAAAGCACGTCGGCTCCAATATCATCAATCATTAAAATTGGGGCCTTCTTGACTGAATCAATTTTAGCACCAGTCGTATTAAATTGAATTGAATTTTTTAATTCAACCGTGAAACTAGGAAAGTTAATCAAAGTCGAAGATAAGCCTTTTTTAGCAAGCTCATTTGCGATTGCTCCGAGGGTATATGTCTTACCAACCCCAAACGTTCCCCAAAGATACAGCCCCTTAACAAATTGATCAGGATGATCAGATAAACGATGGATAAAATCCATTGCAACTTCTAGGAGGTGCACCCGTGCGTCACTGCTCATTAGATAACTGTCAAAACTAGCATCACGAGTTTGCTTTGGCATTGCAATCGACTTAACCCGATCCTTCATTGCCTTCGTCTTTTGTTTTTCAATCGTCGCTAGGGTCGGTGAGTAGGTAATATCGATCAACTTCCCATCAAATGTCAATTGTGGTTGATATCCAGGGATCATTTCCCCACCGCGTGATAACTTATTCTTTTGTTGAACGTATTCATAAATGCGGGAGGCAGAATGGCGAACCGCATCGTTACTAATATGATGTTCATTAATAAACTTTTGAACATCAGGATCAGAGCAAGCTTGATTCATTAAATCACGGTAACTACTTTCATTGCCAGTATGATTTTTCAACACGTTCTGTAATTCTTCTTCCAACTTTTTAATATTTACACCCCCTAATTATCTTCACGGAATTTTCTAAGCATTTCCTTGCCCTTCTTTAGGCTTTCCTCACTGATTGGCTTTACATCGGGTTGATAGTCCTTTCTTAGCCAATATGGGACCGGCTTTTTGACCATTGGTTGCTTTCTGCGATAGCCACCATTTCCCTGAAAATTACGGCTACCATTATTACTGCTAGCCTCTTTTTTACGATTGTAATCCTTAATGGCAAGCATTGCATCCCGCGTCGTTTTAACATGATATTTTTGAACCCACTCGTTTGCGATTCGTTCAAAGCTATCTTGATAAAGCTGGGTTTTGTTCATATCCACCAAAATGTGGTAGACCAACATATTGATTACGCTCGTGTTCATTACGTTACGGTTCAACATTTCTTCAATCATTTTATTTTCAGAACTGGAGGGAAAACCACCCAGTTGATGTTTTAAATTCTGTAAAAATTGAAGTGGTGGAAATTGACTTACATTTTTTAATAGTAATTTTTCCTGATCACTAAAATCATCATTTTGAGTTTCAGCATCATTATTAGCATTTTGATTAGGTGGCACCGATTGTTTTACTGGCGCTTTTTGATACATCCGATTGACCAAAATCTTTAATTTTTCAGGATCAAAAACATTGTTCTTAATGTTAGTCGACTGAATGATCAACCTAGCCAATGCGAGCTCGTCAATGCCATACAAACGGTGTTCATTCAAGATTAAATTATAGTTCTTTTTCACCTGATCAATCCGCACATACGACTTTGCAACACTGTCTAAGACCAATTGAAAATCAAAATCATCACTAGCCGCTAATTGAGGCTGTGAATTAGGGGTTGGTTTCTGGGTATCATTCAAATCGTATTCTTGCTTTAAATTACCAATCGTATTCGGTTGATTGGTGAGTTGATCAGCATCGATCTGAAATGAATCCAAGAAATCTTGAGTAATTTCTGACGCATGTTCCATTGGAAAGGGCTTGATCAAAAGACGGTCGGCAAGCTCGTGATACATCTTTTCACCAATGTTTTCCAATAGTGCCAAGCTTAATAAATCGTCATTAAAAAACTGGCGATTCGTTAGTGGGGGCACTAGTTGATATAACATTATCGGTTTAGCATCCGTTGGTTGCACGAACGTTTTCAAAAGCCCCGCCCCTTCTAATTTGATGCGACATTCCGTAAACTCCCTAAAATCAAATTGAAGAAACGAAAATAAGTCATAGTGAGAGCGTTGTCTATAATCAACCTTTTGTTCATTACTATATCTCCAAAACAAGCGAATCAATGCAGTCGCATTGCAGCCAATTATTGGTTGATACAACAAATCAATGGATTCACTCGCTAAATCAGATAATCGTTCATTTTTAACAACAATAAAGCCTGCCTGAGGATCATTTTGTGTTAATTGATTAGCCATTATTTATCATTATCCTTTGATTCCTTATCATGATCACGGTTCATGACTTCTTTCATTTCATTATAAAATACCGTCATATCCTTAAACTGCCGATAAACACTTGCAAAACGAATATACGCAATTTCATCAACATCTGATAAAGCCTTCATCACATACTCACCAATTAGTTGGCTGGAAACCTCTGTTTCGCCGATCGATCTAACCTTAGCTTCAACTTCATCAACGATTTTAGTCATTTTATCCATTGAAACGGGTCTTTTCTCGGCAGAGCGAATAATCCCGCGTAACATCTTATCACGACTAAATTCCTCGCGATTCCCATTATGCTTAATCACTAATAGTGGTGCCGACTCAATTCGTTCAAAAGTGGTATAGCGATATCCACATTTTTCACATTCACGGCGTCTTCTAATTACAGTCCCATCATTGGTAGGTCTGGAATCAACTACCTTTGAACTATTTTTATGACAATGGGGACATTTCATCTTAATCACCTCATCGTTTTATCGTAATTTATCCAGTAATTTTAACACTTGTTGGCTAGTTTGACTAATCGAACCTGAGTTATTAATGACCACATCTGCTAAATTTTGCTTAATTGATTGCGGCCACTGCTTACCAATTAAACGAACTGCTTGTGTGGTGCTAATGTGATTACGCATTTTAAGTCGCGAAACTTGAATTGTTGGATCACATGTAACCATCACTACCAAATCAACATAATTTGCATACCCTAATTCATATAACAAAGGTGCATCTAAGACCACCAAGTCAATTTGTTTTAGGCTATAATCATGAATTTGATCTAAAATCATCCCACGAATGTATATATCCATCGTCCGATTCAATAACAACAATTTGGCAGGGTCTGCGAAAACGATTTCCCCCAAGCGTTTTCGATCGATGGAATATTCGCCCGCAATCTCTTTGCCAAATTCTTCTACAAGCTCATTATAACAATCGGTCCCCCTTAACTGGAGGGTGTGGGCAATTGCATCCGCATCGATAATTGGAACGCCATGGGCTGACAATTCCCTACTAACGGTGGATTTACCAGTCCCAATGCTACCAGTTAAGCCTAATAACTTAGTCATTAGCACTTACGATTCGTTGACAATTGGGACAAAAGCTAGTCCCCCGTTGAGCAACTTTGATTTTTTCAATTGGGGTTCCACAACGTTCACAAGGTTGGCCCTTTTTGCCGTACACATGCAATTGACTTTGGAACTGGCCTGCTTCACCAAAGGCATTCGAATAAGAATGAACGGTCGTTCCATGACCCTTAATTGCCAGGGCAATTTCTTTAATAATATTCTTCCGTAATTCGCTGATCTGTTCATCTGAAATCAAATTAGTCTGTTGTTCTGGATGAATTTTACTCATCCAAAGGACCTCATCAGTATAAATATTACCTAATCCAGAAATATGGTCTTGGTTCAATAAAAATGGCTTGATTTTCCCACGACTTTTATTCATGATCCGTTTCATGTAATCAAACGTTAAATCTGATTCGGTTGGTTCGGGACCAATCGTTCCTAATCCTGAAAGGGTCTTTTCGTCACCATTTTTAATTAAATACATCCGACCGAATTTCCGACTGTCGTTATATCTTAATTCCCGACCATCGGCCAAATGCATAATAATATGGGTGTGCTTACTAGGCTTAGTGCCGTCTTTTTCAACGTCGTACTTACCTTCCATTCGTAAATGTGAAACAACGGTGTGCCCATTGTCCAACCTAAATAATAGGTACTTCCCCCGTCTGTCAATCTTAGTAATTGTACTATCAGTTAGGCAGTCGATAAATGTTTTCGGTTCTACGTTTAGCATCTTAGGGTAAATTACATCAACACTTTTGATGTGAGCACCCTTAACTAATTCGGTCAGTCCCTTACGGACGGTTTCAACTTCTGGTAATTCTGGCATTTTTTAACCTCTCTTTATTTACTTGCATCGTACCAAGTAGCGCCAAAGTGACTAGCTACCTTTAGCGGTACATGTAACTTAACTGCGGAATCCATTACCTTAGGAACCAGCTTTTCGAGAACGGGAATTTCTTCCGCTGGGGCCTCAAAAACTAATTCATCATGGATTTGTAATAACATCTTTGCTTGCATCCCACTAATTGCTTTTTCCATATTAATCATCGCAATCTTAATAATATCAGCGGCACTTCCCTGAATTGGTGAGTTCATCGCCGTCCTTTCAGCAAATGAACGAAGGTTGAAATTACGAGAATTAATATCTGGCAAATAGCGCCTACGGTTGGTCAGCGTTTCAACATACCCCTTTTCATGGGCCTGTTCAACTGAATCTTGCATATATTTGTGAACGTTTGGATATTCAGCAAAGTACTTCTCAATGAACTGTTTAGCATCAGCACGGCTAATCCCTGTATTACGAGCTAATCCGTAGTCACTGATTCCATAAACAATCCCAAAGTTAACGGCCTTAGCCTGTCTTCTTAAATTAGGGGTCACTTCATCGTTAGAAGTCAATCCAAAAATCCGCCGAGCAGTTGAAGCGTGAATATCATCATTGTGCAAAAATTCGTCTTGCATATTGGTATCACCACTGATCGATGCCAAGACCCTTAATTCAATTTGTGAGTAATCAGAAGTAAAGATCTGCCAATCGGGATGGCTAGGGACGAACGCGCGTCTAATCTGGCGGCCTTCATCAGTCCGAATCGGAATATTTTGTAAGTTCGGATCAACTGAAGACAGTCTTCCCGTTTGTGTTAAAGTCTGCAAATAACGCGTATGGACCTTATTATCTGCGGGTGAAACTACTTTTAGGAGTCCATCAACATAAGTCGATGATAGTTTCGCTAATTGACGATATTTTAAAATATCATCAACGATTGGCGCATCAGGAGCTAACTTTTCTAAAACGTCCACTGAGGTGGAATAACCCGTCTTAGTTCGCTTAATAACTGGTAATTTTAATTTCTCAAATAAAATGGTGCCGAGTTGTTTGGGTGAGCCAATATTAAATTCTACGCCAGCTTCATTATAGATGGCCTGTTCAAATTCGGCAATCCGCTCAGATAGCTTACTGCCCATTGCGCTCAATTGATCTTGGTCGACTGCGATTCCATTAATTTCCATCCGTGCCAAAACGAATGCAATTGGCAGTTCAATTTGCTCGTAGAGTTTCGTTTGATCGTGATCGGCTAGTTCTTGAAACATTTTCGTCTTTAATTCTGAGATCGCATTTGCCTTGGCTGCCAAGTGGCCAAATAAAACGTCATCATCTGCTGGAATGGTGCGTTTAGCACCCTTCCCATAGACAGTTTCATCACTTTGAACATTGTAGTAACCATGTTCACTAGCAACCCTACTTAAATCATTCCGATTATCATTAGTATTCAAAAGATAAGAAACCAATAGCATATCAAAATCAACATGATTAAGCTCAACGCCAAGCCGATGTAATCCTACATAGGCCCGCTTAGCATCAAAAACATCAATCTTAATGGCAGAATCAGCCAATAAATCCGCTAGCGGGGATTGCTTTAATAATTCCACATTCCTCGATACGTACCAACCAGCACTCGTACCAATTACAAACCCTACAAACGGTGCGGTGTGATAATTATCACCATCCATGGCTAGGTAAAAAGTCAATTCTGAGCCTAAGTCCGATAATTCATTAATATTATTTTCATCTAGGACCGTAAATTTAACATCAGGATCAGGTTGACTATCCATTTCACTTAGGAATTTTCTGAAATCCATTTTTTGATAAAAAGCAGTTAATTCAGCTGATTGATCTCCTAAATAAGCCAAATCAGATACGCCAATTTTAATCGGTGCATTACGGTCAATAGTAGCCAATTGCTTAGATAATAACGCCTGGTCATGATCTTCAATCAAGTGCTCCTTTAACTTTTTAGCGGTAATTTCATCAATATGCGCATATAAGTTTTCGATCGAACCGTACTGCTTAATTAATTTATCAGCTGTCTTGGGTCCCACCTTATTAACGCCAGGATAATTATCGGAATTATCACCCTGTAAGCCTTTTAAATCAATGATTTGAGCTGGTGTAATCCCCATCGTTTCTTTCACGTAATCCGCAGTGTAATGTTGAGTTTGACTAACACCAGTCTTAGAAATACTAACAGTAGTTTTATCAGAACATAGCTGGGTGAGATCGCGATCCCCAGTAACGATGGTCACTTCATAGCCATCAGCTTCGGCCTGTTTAGCGAGCGTCCCGATAATATCGTCTGCTTCATAGTCTGGTAACTTGTAACTTTTAATTCCGCGAGCATGCAAAAGCTCTTCAATATATGGGAACTGTTCTATCAATTCTACTGGTGTTTTTTTACGACCACCTTTGTATTCATGGAACAACTTAGTCCTAAAAGTAGTTTTACCAGCATCAAATGCAGCCAATGCAGCAGTGGGCTTAACAACATCTAACATGTTGTCTAACATTGTGTTAAATCCGTAGATGGCGCTGGTATGTAAGCCATCATGATTAGTAAATCGATCGTCATATTGATAGAGGGCATAAAAAGCTTTAAATGCGATGCTATTACCATCAATTAATAGTAGTCTCTTATCAGCCATGTATAATCTCCTTAGTCGTTATTTTCGAATTATTCCTTTTAACATTATATAACAATTCAAAGCGATTTAAAAAAGAGACCTTCGATATTATCATCGAAAGTCCCTTCTTTTTAGTAATGATTAGTTACGGTTATTGCCGCCTGCTCCAAAGATTTGTAATAAGCTCAAGAACAAGTTAATGAAATTCAAGTAAAGCATCAATGCTCCACCAATAGCAATTCCAGTAGCGGAGCTACTATCACCATTTTGGTTATAGAATTGCTTTAGCATTTGCGTATCGTAAGCAGTCAATCCGGTAAAGATCACCACTGAAACGATTGAGATGATAAGTGATAACATCCCGATGTGTAAGAACATGTTAATCAACATCGCCACGATGATGGCGATCAATGCCGCCGTCAAGATCGTGCCCATCTTAGCTAAACTCTTCTTCGTGATAAATCCATACACACTCATCGTAATGAATAAGCTCGCACTCGAAACGAATGCTGCTACGATCGATGTACTCGTGTAGACCATCAAGATGTTCGAGAATACGAACCCGGTCATTGCCGAATAAATAAACAATAACGCCAAGCCTAACCCGGCATTACGCATCGCTGCGTGTTGAATGAAGAATGGGATAAACGCCCAAACTAACATTAGTACTAGTGCGGCACCACCAGACATCGAAATTCCATTTTTAACTACTAAGAATGCAACCAATGCTGAAATTAAAATCGAAGAACCCATCCAACCGTAAACGCGGGCAAAAAATGAATTGACCCCGACGGCGTTGTTAACAGCTCTTCTATCTGTTGGTTGATCAAAATTATTCAAGGAAATCCCTCTTTTCTATAAATTACATCTATATAAACTATTTAGACAATTATACCAAACTAATTGGTAATCATAAATCATTTTAACCATTAATTTACGTTTGGCCGTAAATCATTTAACAAATTTTCATAAATTTTTTCATACTTTTGAATATCACCAGCCCCCATAAAGATGATTACGGCATTTTTATAGTCGAGCAGTGGTGATAGGTTTTCAGCTTGAATCAATCCACCGTCCTTAGTGATTTTATTAACTAAATCTTGACTCGAAACATTCCCCGTTTTTTCACGTGGTGAACCATAGATTTTAGTAACGTAGACTTTATCCGCCTTATTCAAGCTCTTAGCAAAGTCATCTAAATAGGCAATCGTCCGACTAAAAGTGTGGGGTTGGAAAACCGCAACAATTTCTTTATTAGGGTATTCTTGTCTAGCAGCATCCAAAGTGGCATTGATTTCCGATGGGTGGTGCGCATAATCATCAATAATGACCATGTCTGAGACCTTGCGCTGTGCAAACCGTCTTTTAACCCCCTTGAAAGTTAAAAGCTCGTTTCTAATTTCAGCCAAATTAACATCTTCAAAGTATGAAACCGCAATGACTGCAAGTGAGTTCAAGATGTTATGTTCACCAAACAGTGGAATCTTAAAGTTACCTAGTTCCTTGTCATTATGAATGACATCAAAAGTTGATCCCTCAGTTGTCCGTTTAATATTTACGGCTCTAAAATCATCATCCTTATTAGTCCCATAAGAGTAAATCGGCACGTTAGCAGTTAATTTCCGTAGGTTTTGGTCATCACCCCAAATAAAGATTCCCTTCTTAACCTGATTAGCAAAAGTTTGAAAAGCATCGAATACATCATCGATTCCAGTATAGTAATCGGGATGATCAAAATCAATGTTAGTCATAATTGCGTAATCTGGGCTAGTGGCTAGAAAATGACGACGATATTCATCAGCTTCATAAACAAAGAATCTAGCATCTGGCACACCCTTCCCACTACCGTCACCGATTAGGTAATCAGTAGCAGAAATCCCACTCAAAACATGGGCTAATAAACCAGTTGTACTGGTCTTACCATGGGCACCAGCGATTCCAATGCTAGTATAGCCATTGATCATTTCACCAAGTAGTTCATGATAGCGATAAATCCTTAAACCCATTTCACGGGCCTTCGCAATTTCTGGATGGTCATCTTTAAATGCATTTCCAGCAACGATGGTGAGCCCTTCATGAATATTATCAGGATCAAATGGTAAAATATCGATCCCTGCTTGTTCCAATCCCCGTTGCGTAAAAGTATATTGGTCAATATCAGAACCCTGAACTTGATAACCCTGATCATGTAAGATCAAAGCCATCGCACTCATCCCAGTTCCTTTAATCCCAACAAAATGGTAAATTGTATTCTTATCCAACTTTATTTCCCCCTACCTATTCTGGCACTCTTTTATATTAGCAGAATCCCCCTGAATAGCTACTAATTATTATTAAAGATTTAATTTTTTATAATCATCTTCAGTAAGATATACTTCACGTGGCTTAGAACCATGTTGACCAGAAATATAATTCTGTTGTTCTAAATCATCGATCAAAGTGGCTGCACGGTTATAGCCAATCGAAAAGACCCGTTGTAATTTCGAAGTGGAAACCGTATTTTCCTTTGCAATATAAGCCAATACTTCAGGCATTAGTTCATCTTGTTGCTGAACCATATTGACCTTTTTCAACAACGACTTCGGATTAAACGCATACTTAGGCGTCCCTTGGGTCCTAACCGCAGCAGTGATGCGCTCAATTTCTTCATTGGTAACGAACGTTCCTTGAATCCGCAACGGCTGACTCTTTCCATTGCCTAAATAGAGCATGTCACCACGTCCCAAAAGACGTTCCGCACCCGCAGTATCAATAATCGTTCTAGAGTCAACTTGACTTGAAACCATGAACGCAATTCGAGTTGGAATGTTGTTCTTAATGGTCCCCGTAACAATATCAACACTTGGCCGTTGTGTGGCAACGATCAAATGAATTCCAGCTGCCCGAGCCTTTTGGGTGATTCTAACGATGTAATCCTGCACTTCAGTTGATGCCACCATCATTAAGTCAGCCAACTCATCAATGATGATCACAATGTATGGCATTTTCAATTCAGGTTGATTATTTTCATCAGCCTTGGTATTGAACTGCTCAATATTCCTAGCACCACCAGCGGCTAGCTTTTCATAACGTTCATCCATCTCCTTGACCGCCCACTTCAAAGCAGCGGAAGCCTCATTTGGTTCTGATATTACTGGGGCCAAGAGGTGTGGAAGCTTATTATAAGGGGCTAGTTCGACCGCCTTTGGATCAATCAATAATAACCGCAGTTGCGCTGGGGTCGCTTTATAAAGCAGTGATACCAATAGGCTGTTGATGAACACACTCTTCCCTGAACCAGTGGCACCGGCAATTAACCCATGGGGCATTTTTGAAATATCGGTTACCTGTGGCTTTCCAGTTAGATCGACCCCCAAAGCAATCGTCAACGGTGATTGAGCATTTTTAAATGATTGATCATCTAAAACTTCTGATAGCATTACTGGGCGCGGCTTGGGATTTGGAATTTCGACCCCCACCGTCGTCCGCCCAGGGATTGGGGCTTCAATTCGGATGTCCTTGGCGGCTAGCGCTAGTTTTAAGTCATCGTTTAGATTAGTAATTTTACTAACCTTAACCCCCAACGCTAACTTCACTTGGAACTGGGTAACGGTCGGCCCATTGGTCCAATCAACAACTTCAGCGTTAACGTGAAATGCATGTAAAGTTCGATCTAAAATTTCTGATTGTTTAATGATCCAATCATCCAAATCATCATCATCTTGGAAGTGCGGTTCATTTAACATGCTAAAGCGCGGGAACTGATAACCATGCTCGTATTCAGTCCCGCTGCTTAATAGTTCATGGCCAGATTTATCACTATCATCATTATTTGCTGGTTCGTCAATCGGCTCATCATCAGGTGTTGGCTGCAGTGTTTTTACATCCGATGGTCGTGCGATAGCCTTAGGGTGTTCATCTTCCTGGGCTGCTTTCACTTCTTTCAAACCATCTTTGAAAAATTCAACATCTTTTTGAGCATCTTGTTCATTATTTAAGATCGCAGAAAGCGGATGCCCTAACCCACGCTTAGGGGTTTTAGAATTAGCGGACTGTTTTGTATCAACAAATGCCGATTCAGAACGCTGCGTCTTATCCTGCGGGGTTGCTTCGCTACTACTTTTACTTCGATCAACGGAATCATTCATTTCATCGGCATCGTTATCAACAGCCTCAACTGATTGAGAATCAGGTTCAAAATGATGCGATGCTTTAGAAGACGGCGCTACATCAGAAGCAGACTGGATCCCCTTATCTGCATCGGATTGCTCATTTTGTAAGCGTTGATAGTATTCCTCATCACTTGTCGGATTAGCATAATGACTGCTGGCTGCTGATTCAAACCCACTGGCATTTTCAATAGCATCGCTAGTGAAATCATCTGAAAATTGCTCAGCAGCAGCACTTTCTGGATGTTCATCAACAGCGCCAAATTGAATTAGATCCGAATTGGCACGTGTATCCAACCCATCGTCAAATAAAATACAATCAAAATCCTGCTTATCTAATTGCTGAATTATTTTCAGATAGTAACGGCCCAGCTTAGACTCGTTTAAATATTCATCACCAACGACTCTTTTCGCATAATTGCCCTTTGGCGTGAAAGCATTCGTCATTTTAGAAATCATGTTCTCACCATTAGTTCTAAAATTACCGCTACTAGAGTCACCCGTGCCTCGGATATCTTTTCGATTGCCCCTAGTCATCTTATTGTTAGAATAACTATCTTGATTATCATTTGATTTTGGTTTTTGTAAAAAGCGTCTATAAAACGCTGGTCCATCATAGTGATTCATTTTATTCACCCTTAATTTACGTTAAATTATTAGATTATGTAAAAATAAGGAGTGACCAACTCCTTATTCAAATAGATTTTGTGCTTTTATAAAATCAAATTTAGTGCCAACTTGGTAATCATCAGGTAAGATCAACGCCCCAGGTTTTTGAGGTGCGTTCGGCAACCTAAGTTCCCTTCCAGAACAGATCATCCCATCGCTTGTAACGCCCTTTAATTCACCAGGCCAAATTATCAAGCCACTTGGCATCATCGTCCCGACTTCTGCAACTACAACTTTGATGTCTGCTTGCATGTTTGGAGAACCGCTGACAATTTGAAGAGTCTTGCCATCTTGGACCTCAGTTTCAGTGATTTTAAGGTGGGTCGACTTAGGATGGTCAGTAACCGTCTTTACGTACCCCACCACGAATTTAGGCTCTTCATCAACGACTAGTTGATCTGTAAAACCAGCATCCTTTAGAACAACGTTCAATTTAGCAACGTCATCTGCGGTCAAAGTTACTTGTCCGTTTTGATCCTTTAACGCTGGTAAAATCTGACTCGCTGCAAAAAAGTTAAATCCCAAAGTTTGTCCAGATTCTGCTGCTGAGACTTTGAAAACATCACCTTTATGTTCAACGACTTGGTCTTCAACATCTGGGTGCATTATTACAACTAAAACATCCCCCATTTGGGATGGATTATAACTTGCTATCACTTTTGTATCATTCCTTCTAAAATTAGTTTAAAGAGCCGATAAAGTTTTCGACTTGCGCTTGCGTCTTGCGTTCCTTATTAACGTATCTGCCCACTTCTTCACCGTTTTCAAAGGCAACGAAGCTGGGAATGCCAAAAATATTTAATTCAGCAGCTAAATCAATGTTATCATCTCGATCAACTGAAAGAAAAGTGTATTCGGGGTGATTGGCAACAATTTCAGGCATTGCTGGTTTAATAACAGTACAGTCAGGACACCAACTAGCGGTGAAAAAAAGCATGTACTTACCGTTGGCAATCTTTTGCTTTAGTTCTGATAAGTTCATTGGTTGTAATTCTTCCATGGTTATTCCTCCCTTTAAATCCATGCTAATAATTATAACTTAAATCACAAGCAAATTATTCTGTTTTGATTATAATAATAGTATAGCGTCAAATTCAATAGAAATCAGGTGTAATTATTGAAAAATAGAACGAAAATGAAAATGGGGCTCAGCATTATTGCCGTTGCAGCTTTAGGATTTATCAAAGCAGGCGTGCACGCTAAAATTGAAAAAAGAATCTATCAACAACTCCACCGCCACTTTGCGCTTCAAAAAATCTATGGAACATGGTTACGGCCCGAATATCAATTAATTACCGAAAATTATTACCTCGGTGGGATCAACATCTTAAATCATCAAACAATTATTGAATATCAATTTACTGCCAATCAACGAGGTCAAATCATCGATCTTTATAAAACAGATATACACCCAATTAAGCAGTTTTAAACGTTATCACAATTTTATAGATTGGGCCGTTTTGACTAAACTTAGCTTCGTATTCAGTTTCAACGTTTTCAGCCTGTTCAGGACTATTGTGTAGATCTAAAGATACAAACTCAAAGCTGGTCCCAAACTGATTGAACGAAATCAATGAATATTCAAACAGTCCCCGATTATCAGTCTTAAATTCAAGTTGATGACCAGCTTTTAATACGTCTCGATAGCTAGCTAAGAAATCAGGTGAGGTCAATCTACGCTTGGCATGCCGCTTTTTAGGCCAGGGGTCAGAAAAGTTAAGGTACATCTTATCAATTTCTCCCGCCTTGAACAGCGTATTGACCAAAGCGCCGTCGGTTTCCACTAATTGAACGTTAGTCAGACCCTCTTCGACTAACTTCCGCAAGGCGACCGCAATTACTGACTCTTGTAGTTCGATTCCGATGAAATTGATTTCGGGATTGCGTTTGGCCATTTCAATGATGAATTGCCCCTTCCCAATCCCGATTTCTAAGTGGATCGGTTGTTGCTTTGTAAAGCGTTGGTTCCATTTTCCAACCCATTCTTCGGCATTGGTAACGATTAGTTCAGGTTTAGATTCGATGTAGGGCTTGGCCCATGATTTATGTCTTACTCGCATTTGAAACTCCTTTAGTTTAACTTCTTGTTAATTTTATTAGTGATCAATTGATTCGTGAGTGCCCAAACCTCAACAAGATTTAAAATCAAGCTAAGCCCAGCTGTGACGATTGAATGACTTCCAATCAAGGTCATGATCGAGAAAATAACGGCTGAAACCAGCAATAAGATTGAAATAATCCTTTTAAAACTGGCAATTTGGAGCTGGGGAGCAACTGGATAGACGTGGGTGAACACATTGTTAGCAAAGTGAAAATAAAATGGAATTAATTGAAAACCGATCAAGTACAGGAACAACAACCCAATTAAAATTGGGAGGTAGGTCCCACCAACCCCCACTAATAGGATTGCGCCAATCACCGTTAACCTAATGTGTAAGCCACTATATTCACCATTTCTGACGATTGAGCGCCCGTAAAGGTATAAATAAACGTTCTTGGGCGTCACTTTGATTCTATTGATCAAGAAATCAAGGTAGCGGCGCCGTTTAGTCGTCCCTTGAATGTTTGGAACGTCGGTAAAGAGGTTGAAGAACTTGTAAAGCGCAAGCATTCGCGTATCTTCCATTTCGATTAAATAACGCCAATCAAGCGATTTATTAGCAAGGTGCCGTTGTTTAGCAGCTGTCATAACCAGATATAAAGCGCTGATCAGCATCCCTAAAGCGGGAATTAAAACTGTAATCCCTAGTGCAACCACATTTAGCAGCCACTTAAGTCGCAGATGCGATTGGTGGTAGTAAGCTTGATTCAAAGCTCCATCAATGTCGGCACTCTTCAAGAAGACCATCGTCAATAAAACCCCCACCAGATCGAACAAACTCCAATTCATCGTTACCCGCATAAATGGTAATAACACGAACCAAATTGCTAATTGGGGGAGCAACGCCATTAAAATACTATAATTACGTGCTGATTTTAAATAATTGACCATCTCGGCTTCCCGTGGAATTAAGAAAACCCGATCAGCTGGTTCGATCAGCGTTGCGAGGTGACTAAAAACTTGGCCCATTAGGGTCACTAATAAAATAACGATTCCTGACCACCAAAGCCCAGGGTGCAATTGCTTCAAGAGGTTCGAATATGATAGTCCCAGCCCCCCGATCAAAAACATCAGTGCAATCACAAAAAAGTCATTGAATACATAACGCATATACTTGGCCATTTCACCTAGATGGTGGGCTAAACGTTGTTTAAATAAATCGCTCATTACGCCTCACCCTTGGCTAGCGCAAGATAGATGTTGTTCAAGGAATCGCCCGCATTCGGGAATGCTTCCTTGATTTTAGCTAGGTCCCCTTCAATCTTAATTTGACCATCGTTGATCAATACAAAGCGATCACAAAAGCGTTCGGCAGTGTCTAAAACGTGTGTTGACATTAAAATACTGCAGCCCTGTTTTTTACGATCTTTAATCAACGCCAATAAATCGTTAACTGCCAGCGGATCAAGCCCTAAGAATGGTTCGTCGATCACAAACATCTTGGCATCGGTCATAAACGCACAAACGATCATCACCTTTTGCTTCATCCCCTTGGAAAAGTCAACGGGGAACCATTCCAGTTTGTTATCGAGTCGAAACGTTTTTAATAGTTGGTGGGCCTTTTTCCACGCCTGATCATGGTCAAGTGAATACGCCATGATCGTCATTTCAATGTGTTCACGCAGCGTTAATTCGTTATATAACACCGGAATTTCTGGAATGTAGGCGAGCTGTTGTTTATACTTTTCATTATTGTTGGTAATTTGATACCCGTTAATCTCGATCGACCCTGAAAATGGGGTTAATAACCCGATAATGTGGTTGATCGTAGTGGACTTTCCAGCTCCGTTGAGCCCGATCAATCCCACTAGTTCACCGTCTTGAACGTCAAATGAAACATCCTTTAATACGGGAACTTGTGAATAGCCCCCAATTACGTTTTTTACCTCTAAGGACAATTCAATTCCTCCTCTATTTTTGGTTTAACTATATTATAGCATAATGCAAAGATGACCCTTTATTTTCAAAAGCATTTTTGGATAGTGTATAATTAACTTAATAAATAATAAGGTAGGTAATTAATATGACTGATTGTATCTTTTGTAAAATTATCAACGGGGATATCCCCAGCTACACTGTTTATGAAGACGACGTTGTCAAAGCGTTTTTAGACATCTCACAAGCCACTCCTGGCCACACGTTAGTGATTCCTAAAAAACACGTTCCAAACATCTATGAATATGATGCTGACTTTGCCAGCCAGGTCTTTGCCCGCATCCCTAAGATCGCCCGTGGAATCCGTAAGTTCAACCCTGATATCAAGGGGATGAATATCGTCAACAACAATGGTGAAGTGGCCTACCAATCCGTATTTCACTCCCATTTTCATTTAATTCCTAGATATTCAAATAAGGACGGCTTCAGCATGGACTTTGCGGATAATTCTGGGCAATACGATGACGCTAAATATAATGAAATTGCACATGCAATTAAGGAACAAGTGGAGGAATAAGCATGAAGGGATTAGCCAAGTTAGTCGGTGTTTCAGCTGGTGCGCTGGGGGTCTATTTAGTAGCAAACCGTGAATCACCTCAACAATTCTTTACGAATGTTAAAAATTTTGCAATTCAAAAAACTGAGCAAGCCCAAAAATTTAATCATGACCGCGCTCAATTCACGGATGCGTTGAATAAATTCAAAGCTGAATTAACCAGAAGTCAAAAAACAATTAATGACGTTCAAACTATCATCAGCGAATATTCATTTGAAATTCAACCCCACCTCGATATCATCAATCAAACGATCAAAAAGTTAAAATAGTCGTTTCATTTAATTTTTGTTTAAGGTCAATTTTGCATGTGTCGATGAAATCCGAATTGTGTTATATTGGAACATGTTGAATATCAATACTTATATTAATTTTGTACGAATGGATGTGTTTTTTTTATGAAAAAATGGCTAGTTGGAGTAGCCGGAGTATTTTTGAGTTTAACCTTAGCAGCCTGTGGTAGTTCCGCTGTTGCAACTACTAATGGTGGTAAGATTACTCAAAGCCAATACTACAGTAGCTTGAAGGAAACTTCTAATGGTAAACAAGTCCTTCAACAAATGATTTTGAACAAGGTACTTGAAAAAAACTATGGTAGCAAGGTTAAAGATTCACAGGTTAACAAGCTATTTAATCAATACAAGTCCCAATATGGATCACAATTTAGTGCAGTTCTTCAACAACAAGGACTTACTAATTCAACTTTCAAGGGCCAAATTAGAGATAACCTCTTGTTAGAACAAGCAGTTCGGGCTAACACTAATTTCTCCGATTCAGCACTTCAAAAGCAATTCAAGAGTTACCAACCTAAGATTACTGTTAACACGATCTTAGTTGCTAAGAAGTCAACCGCTGAAACTGTAATTAGCCAACTTAAGAGCGGCACTAGTTTTGCTACCTTAGCTAAGAAGTACTCTACTGATACTTCCACTAAGAACAAGGGTGGACGGCTACCAGCATTTGATAATACTTCATCATCTGTTGACTCCGCATTCAAGAAGGCAGCATATAAGCTTGAAAAGAAGGGTGACTACACTACTACCCCTGTTAAGACTCAATATGGTTACCAAGTAATTCAAATGGTTAACCACCCTGCTAAGGGGAGTTACAAGGATCACGTTAGCGAATTGAAGGATCAAATCGTAACTTCAGAAATGTCAGATAGTACTGTATTACACAACATCGTTGCGAAAGTACTTAGAAACGGTAACGTTGACATCAAGGATAACCAATTAAAGGATATCCTAGCTAGTTACATCACTTCAGAAAGCTCCGATTCATCAAGTAGCAAAAAATAATTAACCAAAAAAAGTCCTACTGAATTTAATATTCAGTAGGACTTTTTTAGTCCGTAATTTTACTTGCCACCAAGGAATTGTTTAGCATCATTGAACCATTTACTAGTTTGTTTTTTCACTTTATCAAAACCACTTTCAATGTTCTTACTAATGCTATTGCTGCCATTCTTAACATTATCCCAAATGTTAGAACTACTACTACTGTTATTACTACTGTTTCGTTCATCAATAATCGTTTGGGCATCCTTAACGTCAAATTGAGTCTGCTTAGTAGTCGGAATGATCGAAGTCATTTCACTCTTAAATAGAGGCCCAATTCCAGTTCCACTAAGGTTTTCAAGATGATGATTGCTATTGGTATCATCAAAGCCTTCCCAAGTAGCAACCACCGCATTCGGCGTATACCCAATGATCCACTTATCACGAGTTGCATCAGCATCGGCTGTCGAATCGGCCTCTGTACTACCAGTTTTTCCGGCCACTTGATAGCCATATGGCTTTGCATCGACTCCGGTTCCGTTATCAAAAACGCCTAGCATCATACTAGTCATATTTTTAGCGGTCGTCGCAGACATCACCCGCGTCCCCTTTTGTTGCGCAGTATTATCAATCACTACGTTCCCAGAGGCATCAACGATTTTACGAATATAGTAAGGTTTGGTAGCTACCCCATTATTTGCAAACGCTGTATATGCACCAGCCATTTGTTGGGGAGAAACCCCAGTTGAAAGTCCACCTAGTGCTAATGAAAGGTTCTTATCACTATTAGAAAGCGGAATTCCAAATTTCTTTACCGATTCATAACCACTTTGAATCCCGATCTTGTTTAATAACCAAACTGCAGGCGCATTCATACTTTGGGCCAATGCTTCATACATTGGGACCTTCCCTGTATATTGGTCGTCATAATTTTGTGGGGTATATTTATTTTTACCATACGACTTCTTTGCGTTGACTAGTTCTGAGTCAAAATTATAGCCATTCTCCAACGCTGGAGTATAGACCGCAAGTGGCTTCATGGTCGAACCAGGTTGACGTTTCATCTGGGTAGCACGATTATAACCCCTAAAAACATGTTTACCACGACCACCCACCACTGCATTTACGCCCCCAGTTTGTGGATTGACAGAGATCGAAGCCGCTTGGACCTTGGTTCCATCAGCAGCATTGTTCGGGAACATGCTAGGATCATTAAAGTTATTTTGCATTGCAGTTTGCTGACTTTGGTTCAAGTTAGTATAAATTTTATATCCACGGTTCATAATATCAGCTTCACTCAGCCCGTACTTACTAATCGCTTCATTGATAACTGCATCAAAGTAATAAGGATAACGATAACTATCCTTATAGGTATAATTATCCTTAACTTCAATTGGTTGCGCCTTGTACCTAGCAGCTGCCGCCCTAGTCAGTTTGCCATTTTCGACCATTAAGTCCAAGACGGTATTCCGACGTTGTAAAGCTAATCTAGGGTGATCAATCGGATTATAACCACTCGGATTCGTCAACATCCCTGCTAGCACCGCTGCATCTTGAACTGGTAGGTTCTTGACCGATGTCCCAAAGTAACGCTCTGCGGCATCGCTGACCCCATAAACGCCATTACCAAAGTAGGCATTATTCATGTACATCGTTAAAATTTGATTTTTAGAATAGACGTTTTCAACCTGAATCGAAATAAACAGTTCCTTCAACTTTCGAGAAAAGGTTTGTTCTTGTGATAGATAGGCGTTCTTCACTAGTTGTTGGGTGATCGTACTTCCCCCACCACTAATGTAATCATGCCCTAAAACTTTATTTTTCAACCACAAGAGGCCGGCACGGCCGAACCCGCTAACTGAAAAACCATGTTCACTATAGAAATGCCGATCTTCAGTAGATAGGATCGCATCTGGAACGTTTTGCGAAATGTTTTTCATCCCAACGTAGGTTCCCTTTTGAGAATATAACTCCCCAGCCTTTTTATTACTAACATCGTAGATAACCGTTGAACGTTTTAACGATGAATTAAGATTTTGAACGTCCATTGTTTTGGCAACGAACGTTAAATAGGTGCTCATCGAAAAAATAATTCCCATTACGACCATAATAATCCAACGATTAATATGATAACGATGCCAAATGTACTTTTGCACTTTTCTAAATTTTTGCCAGTAGGTGTGTGTGAATTCCCCCACCGAACTAGATTGATTCTGTTTCATTAAAGGCATTTCGCCCCCTTCAAATATTAACCTTAATTGTACCATAATTAAGATATTTGATATGATTTTGGTAATAATTTTAACGATTTAAACCAAAAAATCTGCCATTATAAAATGACAGATTTTTAATAAATTACATTTCATCGGGTGACTTAACACCTAATAGTCTTAATGATTCCTTCAATACGATTGAGACACTCTTAACTAATGATAAACGGGCATTTAGCATTTGCTTATCATCAAGGATGCGAGTATGGGCGTAATATTTATTGAATGCCTTTGCTAAGCGTAAGGAATACTTCGCAATTACTGATGGTTCAAAGTCAGCACATGCGTCCTTAACGATCATTGGGAAGTCATTCAATAATTTGATGATCTCCCATGATTCAGGATCGTCTAAGTCACGGCTGCTACTGTCTGCATTGAATTCAGGGACCCGTCTTAAAATACTTTCTGCCCGCACTCTGGAATATTGAACGTATGGACCTGTTTCCCCTTCAAATCTTAGTTGATCTTCTAGCACAAAGTCGATACTATCCATCTTATCGTTCTTCAAGTCACCAAAGATAATGGCTCCCACACCGACTTCTTGAGCCACTGCATCCTTGTTCTTAAGATCTGGATTCTTCTCTTCGATTTGTTGCTTAGCCAATGCAATCGAATCATTCAATACTTCGTCCAATAGGATGATCCGCCCAGAACGCGTTGAGAGCTTCTTTCCGTTCACAGTGATCAAGCCAAATGGAATGTGGTGTAAGTCCTTAGCAGAAGGCACACCCATTTCTTCTAGGACGGCCTTTAGTTGCTTGAAGTAATAAGTTTGTTCTGAACCAACCACGTAGAGGTTCATTGCGGGATGGTATTCACGATCACGGTAAATTGCAGTCGTAATATCACGGGTAATGTATAGTGAAGCCCCATCGCTCTTTAAGATCAAGGCAGGGTTTAAGTTATACTTGCTCAAGTCAACGATTTGCGCCCCCTGTGATTCCTTTAAAAGATGCTTATCTTTTAACATTTGAATCACTTCTGGCATCTTGTCATTGTAAAATGCTTCCCCATTATAGGTATCAAACGTAACACCTAATTTAGCGTAAATTTGGTTGAAGGCTTCCAATGATACGGAGCGGAACCACTTCCATAGTTCAGTGGCTTGCTTATCACCATGTTCTAGCTTACTGAACCATTCCCGAGCTTCATCGTCTAATTCTGGGTGTTCAACGTCTTCCTTATGGAATTTAACGTAGTATTTCACTAAGTAGTTGATTGGATCGCGTTTAACGTCTTCTTCGTTCCCCCACTTCAGATAAGCGGTGATCAACTTCCCAAATTGGGTCCCCCAATCACCTAAATGGTTATCCTTGATTGGGTGGTAGCCGTTCTTAGCTAAAATGTTGGCAACGGCGTTTCCAATTACAGTTGAACGCAAGTGCCCCATTGAAATGGGCTTGGCAATGTTTGGTGATGACATATCAATTGGCACGTTCCCATTTTTACCATCTTGATTTTGACCGTAATCTGCTTTTTGGGATAGAACGGTCGTTAAAACATCACGACTAAATTCAGGCTTGCTCAGGAAAAAGTTAACATATGGTCCCATTGCAACGACCTTTTCAAAACCAGTTGCATCGATCTTATCAACTAGGTCATTGGCAATCATTTGCGGTGCCTTGCGTAAGACCTTCGCCAATGTAAAGGTAGGAAAGGCAAGGTCCCCCATCTTGGAGTCCTTGGGCCGTTCGATTTTTTGTAATACGGTTTCTTGGTCTAAGCCAGATTCAGCATCAAGTGCAGAACTAATCAACGCAGCAACTTGTTGTTTGTATTTATCCATGTCATTTCCTCCTGAAAAATTAAAAAGTCCCTTGCAAATAAAATTTGCAAGAGACGGATGGTTTTATAATCCGCGGTACCACTCTAATTGATATGATTATCCGCTTAATATTCAAAATTTAAAATCTAAAAAGCACGCCTTCAAGACCATGGATAATTCGGCTCGCACCATCCCGAAATCGCTACATATTCATAAGTCCCTACTACTCTTTTATCATTGATTGATTTATCGAAGATTCGATAAAGCGGGTAACGAGAATCGAACTCGCGACCTAAGCTTGGGAAGCTCATATTTTACCACTAAACTATACCCGCATTACAATAAAATATTGTAACACATTCAAAATAAAAAGTCACTACCTAAATGGTAATGACTTTTTATTTTTAGCTATACTTCTTTACGTTCCCCTTGATAAAGTCAGCTGATTTTTGTAACTTGGCTTGTTCTTCAGGAGTTAAGTCTAATTCAACTCGTTTTACAACACCCTTCCGACCAACAACGGCTGGATATGATAAGTAAACGTCTAAATCAGGTTGATAGTTAGAAACTGGTAACACGCTCAATGAATTGGATAAAACAGCATTGGCTAATTTAACTGCGGCAGTGGCCACCCCGTAATTAGTGTATTGCTTCCCCTTGAAGACTTCGAAACCACCCTTACGAGCACCATCATCTAAAGCATCTAGATCTAGGCCGTTTTCAGCAGCTAATTCTGTGATTGGCTTATCAAAAACGGTTACGGTCGACCAAGCAGTAAATTGAGAATTACCGTGTTCCCCTAAGTTGTAACCATGAACTGAATGGGGGTCAACGTGTAATTGTTCACTGACTTCACGTAACATTCGTGCTGAATCCAATAAAGTTCCAGTCCCGATCACTTGATTCTTTGGTAAGCCAGTGTATTTTTGATAGAATGAAGTAATTACATCACAAGGGTTAGAAATATCAACTAACACCCCGTTAAAACCAGATTCTTTAAGGTTTTCAGCAACTTCTTTTACCTGAGCACTGGTAAATGGTAATTCAGCAAATCGGTCTGAAGATTCACTACTTTGTAAGCTAACCTTCCCCATTGCTGAGATCACTACGTCGGCATCCTTTAATGCTGAATAATCATTAACCGTAATATTTGTATGGAATGGTAAATTAGGCATTGCATCTCTTAAATCAACTGCATCTGAGACGACCTTGGCTTCATTGGTGTCGATCATCACCAATTCATCCGCAAATCCTGCTGAAACTATGTAATGGGCAACCGTTGAACCAACGTGCCCACTTCCGATTACACCGATCTTTCTTGTCATAAACAATCACCTCAAAAATTAATTTTTAATTAGAATACAGTAACAATATAACACTTATATTATTATTTTGCACGCATCCTTTAATAATTCTTAAATTTAAGTATGCTAAAATGAGAATATAATTTAATTTTAAAGGGGGCCATCTCGATGTGGGTCACATTGAACTTTGTGCTATGGGGATTATTGATTATTTCACTCATCACTGGTTTCACTCGCGACTATGCAAAACGAATTATTCAATCGCTGATTTGGTCCAGGATCTTTTATTTTTTGATCATCAGTAGTCAATTCGTGATTAGCATTCGGATCTTTCACCATAGTGCGATTTCCGTTATCATTAGTGACGTGCTTTGCATTATCTCAGTCGCAGTGATCGAACGGAGTTATCAAAAATTAGAATCACAAGTCCTAACGCGCTTGGATACACTTGGATTATCTTGCACTATTTTAGCGGCAATCATTGCCCAATCACTTGCACTAAGGTAAAAAAAGATCCCAAAAGTTATTTCAACTTTTGGGATCTTTTTATTTTGCTTTTCGATACTGTTCAGCTAGTGCGATCGTGCGATCTACTAATACTGATTGCGCATCCATTACGGGATAGGAATGGTTACCAGCCCGTTCTTCAGCAACAGATAACTCGGTACAGCCCAGGATGACGATGTCACTTTTTAATTCGTTGACCATTCGATCTAAAATATGGTGATAACGCTCCTCATTGACCGTCCCGTTTTCCTTGATGTCATGATAGATCAGGTTCATGGTCTCATTTCTGATCTCATCAGTAGGCTTCACGACTGTTAAACCGGCCGCCTTGATTTCATGGTCATAAACCCCGTCATGTAGCGTTCCGTTAGTGGCAATCAATCCGACACGCTTAACAGCTGGATACTTATTTTTGATCTCCTTTACCGCTTCACGGGGCATGTGTAAAATTGGCACGTCCGTTTGCGACTGTAACTCATCAAAAAAGTAGTGCGCCGTATTACAGGGTAACGTAAAAAAGGCGGGATGCAACTGTGATTGTTGTTTAATATCTTCAATTAAATCAGGGAGCGGACTGGGTTTGGTATGGTCCAAAATGTACTCAGTCCGATCTGGGACCGTCGCATGGTTAACCAAGATATAATTTAAATAGTCTTGATCGCGATGGGCCGGTGTCCGTTGATTCAAAAGGTGGATATAACTTTCAGTCGCTTCGGTCCCCATTCCCCCGATAATCGAAAAAAAGTGCTTCATTCGAACTACCCCTTATTAATTGCAAAGTACTTCGCAAAATTCTTACTATAATTGTGGAACATCCACTTCATCAATGCCCACCGTTTTAAATTGCGGTCCTTGGAATACCAGAATGTCGTGCCGTATTGATGCTTATCAATCAGTTTCAGCGCGGCATGCTTTTCAACATTGTCCTTGGCGTATTGCTTGAAAACTGAAACACTGACCCCTAACCAGAGGTAATATTTTTCAGGATCATCATTCGCATAGACGGTTGGCTTAGTATCGAGGGAGTCAAAGGCGTAGTCTTGGACGACCCAATCCGCTAAATTATAGCCATTCAAGGTAACAAAGAAACTACTCCGCCCTTGCCGCAGATTAATTTCAAATAACTTGAACGAACCATCCCGCACGTCGTATTTCATATCAAAATTAGCGTACCCAGTAAAACCAATCTTTTCTAAAAACGTTTTAATTTGATCATAGATGACCTGGTTGTACTCTGGAATAATCGCAACGTAATTGCCGATCGCAGATGGTGCACAATCTTCTAATAACGGATGACCTAAACACATCATCTTAACATGGTGGTTCTTATCCACATAGGCATTCAAGACCCGCATATTACTGTCGTCACCCGGAATGAAGTCCTGCAAGATCAAATCAGATTGGTACCCATTATCATAAATCTTGCCAACGATTTCATTAAATTCCTTTTCAGACTTGATCGTAAACGCCTTTTTGCGTCCCTCGAAGTGCACATCGAGCCATTCCACACTGTTCGTCGGTTTCAAAGCGACTGGATAGCCAAATGGTTGCTCGATTGGCTCAGCGTCTTCATACATATCCTTGCTGATGATCTTAGTCTTTGGGTAGGGCAGGTCATACTTATCACAGGTCTTGTAAAAATTTTCCTTACTGTTCAATTGCCGAATCAAATCATAATCTACGTACGGACAAACGAACACATCTTCTAACTCTTTTTTATGCTTCGAGATCAATTCAGCATAACCATCCCCACACCCAATTAAGATGACGGGTTCTGGATGATTAGCATAACGTTCTTTTAATTTTAACATTGCTTGGATCCATGCTGGATCTTCACTAAAGCCTGGAATCAGCTCTAAATCAACGATCTTAGTGAACCGTGTCGGCGCTAACTGAATTTCGGCATACGCCTTCACTGGTTTACCATACTTTTCATAAAGTGAGCGTGCCATTCCATAACAATTAAAATCACTCCCCAACAAAATCGGGGTAAATTCTGTTTCACTCATTATTTTAGAATCCCTTCAAGATATTTTTAACTACTACCGAATCGGTTTCGTAGGGCACATCGACGCCATTGATCTTTTGATATGGATCGCGTCCCTTACCAGCGACTACGACCATGTCGTGTTCACCAGCTGCATTGATTGCCCGTTCAATCGCTTGTTTGCGGTCCATTTCAAAGTGCACCTCAACTCGGTGATGATCAATGTGGGCATCGATTTCATTTGCAATTGCTTTTGGATCTTCAAATGCTGGATCATCAGTCGTAAGAAAAGCCACATCGGCGCTTTCGGTCAAGGCCTTGCCGAACCCTTCACGCCGATCTTCACCCTTATTTCCAGGACTACCGACCACAACGATTACCCTCCCTGCTGGATTTTCACGTTTTAAGAATCCTAGCAGGGCGTGCATACTAGCGTAGTTATGGGCATAATCAACGTAAACCGTTCCATGGCCATTAGCATGATAACTTTCCATTCGTCCAGGAATCAAAACGCTAGCCAGCCCGCGATCAATCTGCTCTGCATTGGCACCAGCCAAAGCAGCGGCAATGATTGCAGCCATCGCATTCGATTCATTATAATCACCAGCAAGCGCTAGTTGATAATCAGCTGCAATTGATAACCGCTTTGCCCGTTCATCATTTGCAAATACCTTAATTGCATTATGTTCCAGGGTATCTGCAGTACTGATGTAACTAAAATCGATCGGTAACGGTAATTGAGTTTTAGCATGTTTACGAGCGAACAAATAGATATCAGCTGGTTGAGAAGTCGCCTTGGCAGTTTGATAAACGTCGTTCAAGTAATCAGTCTCAGCATTAATAATGCAGACCTTCGAATTGACCAACAGTTGTTCTTTGCAATGCAAGTAATCAGCAAACGTCGGGTGTTCATTGGCTCCAATATGATCTGGTGAAATGTTCAAGAAGATCCCGACATCAAAGTGTAATCCATAGACCCGATTTTTCTTGTATGCTTGCGATGATACTTCCATCACTAAAGTTGTCATCCCGTTATCAACCGCCATTCGCATATGCTTAAAAACATCTAGTGATTCTGGAGTAGTCAGATGGGACTTAAAGCGTTGACTCGGTTTGGGTCCAACGACCGTATCAATGGTTGAAAACATTGCGGTCCGCCCGTTCGTTACTTCCTGCAAACTAGCATCGGTAAAGTAAGAAGCAGTTGTTTTGCCCTTCGTCCCAGTATAGGCGATAATGAATAGCTCATTTTGGGGATAGCCATAAAATGCCGCTCCTAATAAGGCCATTGCCTTTTGCACATCACTAACAATAATTGCAGGTAAGGAATCCGCAGCAGTGGGCAGTTCTTGTTCAGCTAAGTAACCAGTGGCCCCGTTGTTAACGGCAGCCGTCAGGTATTCGGGCTTAAAATTACCCTTACAGCAGAATAAGCCATTGGATTTGATCGCCCGAGAGTCATATTCAATATTTGTAAAGCTGACTTGGTCGATCGGCCCTACGACCTTGGTCAACAGTGCGTGCTCTTGTAGTAGTGTGATAATTTCCGCGCTTTTTAAAGCCACTGCAATTCACCCTTCCTAAAACAAAATTATTTTGTTTTATGAACTTTTTTGATCGTATCAGCAGATGTATTTTCTGGGAAAAATACTTCGTACCAAAGAATGAAAGTATAAATTGTGAAAATCTTTTGCATATTTGATTTTCCGCTTGCGTGTTCCTTTACGATTCGTTGTAATTCATCAACATTAAAGAACCGTTGCGCAACGTCAGAAGTGAATGCTTCTTCAATTTGTTCGTGGAACTTAGGCATGTTCATCCATGAAGCAATTGGGGATGGGAAACCTAATTTTTCCTTATTAGCAACCTTTTCGGGTAACGCAGCCATTGCCGCTCTACGCAATGAGACCTTAGTTTCACCCTTATGGATTCGCGTCTTGATTGGCATCGTAGCAGCAAACGCAGCCACTTCACGATCGACCAATGGAGTCCGCACTTCCAAGGAGTTACACATGCTCATTCGATCGGCCTTGTGCAAGATATCAAATGGTAACCACGTATTGATATCGAAGTATTGCATTTGCGTCATTTCATCCTTACCACTGACTTCATCAAAGATGTGCTTAGTGAATTGTCCTGAATCCTGGTTGATCGATGGATCCTTCAAGACTTTGGCACGGTCATCGTAGTTAAAGACGTAGTTAACCCGATAGTAACGCTCACTAAGTGGTTGAGCCCCTCTGATCAAGAAACGGCGACCATGGAACCGTGGCATTTTTTCAGCCACTGCAGCCAAGCCCTTCCGAACTGACTTAGGAACCCATTTTTGGTAGCGTTCGAACGGAAATGCTTCTAAGTAAGTATTGTAACCACCGAAAAATTCATCGGCTCCTTCACCAGATAGTGCGGCTTTTACGTCTTGGCGCGTCCGCTTGGATAAGTAGTAAAGTTGGACGGCAGATGGGTTGGAGAGCGGTTCGTCCATGTAATACATCATGGTTGGTAAGAAATTAAAGTAATCATCCCCATTAATGTATACGGGCGTATTCTTTTGACCGATTTCCTTCGCAAATTCTGTTGACCATGCTAATTCACTGTACTTCGAGTTTTTAAAACCAAGTGAAAATGATTGAATTGGCTTTAGCTTCGAAGCCTCATTCAATACGTAACTGGAATCAACTCCACTTGATAAAAAGCTCCCCACTGGAACATCTGAGATCATGTGTTTTTCAACGGAATCCTTAACGATCTTACTAATTTGCTTAGCATCACCATCAATGGTTTGATTTTCATCAACGTGATCGTAATTAAATCTAAAGTAGCGGTGCAATTCAGTCTCGCCGCCAATGTGGTGAATAAAGTATTGTCCTGGCAATACCTTATAAACATTTTTGAACATGGTATCGCGAGATGGAATAAATTCAAAACTTAAGTGAATTGGCAACATATCAATATTTAACTCTTTATTGAACATTGGGTTATCCAAGAAAGCCTTAATTTCTGAACCCCACATGAAGGCATCACCATCATCGTAGTAATAAAGCGGCTTAATCCCAAAGTGATCACGAACCCCAAAGATTTCTTGCTTCTTGCTATCATAGATAACGAATGCATACATTCCACGGAGCTTTTTAAGTAGTTCTGGACCCCATGCTTCATAACCGCGAATTAAAACTTCAGAATCAACGTCAGTATAGAACTTGTAACCCTTTTGCTTTAATTCTTCTCTGATCTCTTCATAGTTATAAATTTCACCATTAAAAGTCAAGACCTTAGTATTGTCCTCACTAAACATTGGTTGCCCACCATGTGCTAAATCAAGGAAGGATAAGCGCCGAAATCCCATCGAAATATGATCATCTTGAAAGTATTGTTCGTCATCAGGACCTCTATGTCTGATCCGATTTGCCATATTAACGATCGTATTGCTAGGGACATCCTTTTGATTTACATAACCAGTGAATCCACACATATTAATTTTCCCCTTTGTTATTATCAATTCTTATTTATTTTTAAATTAAGTTTAAATATTCTTCAAATACTAATTGTATCAAAAAATAGTTTAGCAAACTACCAACGTTGCCATTTCTTAACAAAAGTTGAAAAGCAGTTTACCATAATTCCTAGTTATTTATAATAACCATTTCTCGTAATTTAGCAACTAAATTATGATAATCAGCTTTATTTTATTTCCAAACTATAGTAAAATGAATGTTGCTTTGCCCCAATGGCGGAATTGGCAGACGCGCAGCGTTCAGGTCGCTGTTTGATTTTATCAAGTACAGGTTCGAATCCTGCTTGGGGCATTCTAATAAAAAGGAGAAGACAGTTGTCTTCTCCTTTTTATTTTCGCTGATCAAAATATTTATGAAATTCACCTGGGGCTTCACAACGATCAATCAAAAAACTAGGCAGTTCGGCTTGGGCCCGTTGTTGGGAACTAATCGCTAATTCATACCGCAAATCAACGTGAAAATGAGCCCCCTCATTTTTTAATGGATTAGCAGGAATCGAAATGATATTTAAGTCCCGCAAGCCGTTCAATGAATCATTGATTGGATGGGTCGCAAAGCCAGTCTCTTCACGATACTCACGCTGCGCAGTCATTAATGGAGTCTCACCCAGTTCGACGTGCCCCGCTGGTAATAAGATCGTGTGGAGGTAGGGATGCTTAATGAACCAAATCGATTGATCCTGCCAAGCAAACGCACTGGCGCTAAAGTGACCATGCATGTTTTTACGATCGAACATTGCGGCTGAATTTTGTTGAATGAATTGCCGCGCCGTTTGGTAAGCGGTCTCTTTGATCTGGTATCTAGAATCATGGAGCCGCTCAATTAATTGAAGCATTGCACGCGCGTCCATCCTATTGGTTGCTCCTTGGAAATTCCAGTTGCTTACGCATCTGTAACATTAGGTTGGTCTCTTCATAATCGTGCACCCGAATGATTTGGCCCCCCATGTGGACCATCATCAATTCTGCCACCAGGGTGGACCAAATGTTTTGCGAAGCATCGATGCCAAACAACTTCTTGAACATGCTCTTGCGCGAGATGGCAATTAACGTTGGGATGTTCATTTCACTCAATTCCCGAATCGTTCTGATCAAGTCGATATCTGTGGCCTGACTATCCTTAGCCAAGAACCCAACTCCTGGATCAATGACCCAGTTATCATCATGAATGCCAATTTCAGCGAACATCTTTTTCCGATTGGCAAAGAACTTCGGTAGTTGGTCTGGTCCCCATTGACTAATCCGATTATTATACATCGCAACCAATGCGGGATGGTATTCTTCAACCAATTTTAGCTTGGCGGGATTATCTTCAAATCCGTTCACATCGTTAATGATGTCAGCCCCAGCATCCAAGACAGCCTTAATTACATCGGGCTTATATGAATCGACAGAAATGATGGCCTCAGGGAAGGCTTTTTTGATCATTTTAATGTATGGAACGGTTCTTTTAATCTCCACTGCGGGAGTGATCTCTTGATAACCAGGGCGCGTTGATTGGCCCCCTAGATCAATAATCTTAGTGTTATTAGCCATAAATGATTCGACCTTGGTCAAAATCTTTTGATCGTTTAGGGTCGCATCGCCGTCAAAAAAGGAATCAGGACTAGTATTCAAAATGGCCATTACCGCAGGATCGATGGTAAGGTCCAACGCAAAGTTAGCCCCCCGCAGCATAATTTGGTGGCGCTTGTAAATGGCGGTCAGCTCAGTAACTAAATCGGGATGCAAGATTTCCTTGCTATTTAGGAGTTGGTGTAGTTGAACCTTGCTAATCACCATTGATAGTGGATCGGCCCCCCAGTTGTTAATGTGTAAGAGCTGCAACAAATTACGTAGTCGCTCATTCACATAGGCTTGTGGAATCTCAATGTTGATTAAATCATTTTGGTTTTGCATGGGTACTTCTTTAACTGGCATGTTAAGCTTCCTTTCCGTTGATCACTTCCATCACGCCCCTGACCGTATAAAAGGAGCCAACGACTAATTTTAAATCTTCTGATTTTGGATCAACTTCATCAAATGTTTTGGCCGCCTCAGCAATGGTTTCCACATTAAAGACCGAATTGGTACCAGATTTGACTTCCGGTTCATTTTGGAACAATTTGTATAGTTCTTTGGCAGGTAAGCTGCGATCTGGATTATCAGGTGTCACGGTCAAAAAAATGGCGTGTTTGATCCCCTGTAATTCATGAACACATTGTTCGACTTCCTTATCAGCTAAAAAACCGACCATAATCAATTTAACTTGTTGTGTCCCTAACTCATTAACGGTATCTACGAATGCACGGATGGCATCTCGATTATGAGCCCCGTCAACGATCCACCCATTCGAAAGGGTGCTAAAGCATCCGAGCTTTTCAGTCACTTCAATTCCTTTTGATAATTCCCCCCTATCAATTGAATCGGGGTGATCACGTTCATAGACTTCCCACCACTTAATGGCCAGCTTGATGTTTTCAGACTGTGCCCTACCGTGTAAATTAGTGGTGAGTGGCAGCACATAATCATGATAGACCAATAATAAAGCCATGAAATCAGTAGGAGAACTCATTATCACATCGAATGTTTTAATATCATTAGCAACGTTAACCGAAGCGTGGCGGGCATTGGCCACTTGGTCAATAATTTTCGCCACTACGGGAGGCTGGTTCGGATAACTGATGACCTGTTCTCCTTCACGAATCATCCGCGCCTTCGTTGTCGCAATCTGTTCGAGCGTGTCCCCCAAGAATTTAAAATGGTCCAACCCAATCAAAGTAAAAATGCTATAGTCCGAGTGGTCAATCGCATTGGTCGCATCCAACTCACCACCCATTCCACATTCCAAGATCATGAAATCGACCTTGGCCATAATGAACGACTGCACCGCAATCAAAAACCAGGTCTCAAATTCCGAAATGTCATTTTCAAAATCGATTCCCAGTTGGCTTACCTTCGTTCGAACTGCTTTTTCGGCTGATAAGAATTGATCTGAAGTGATTTGGTGGCCCTGCAAATGAATTTGTTCTAGGGGATCTAGGATGTATGGACTGGTAAATAGCCCAACTGATTTGTTAGCTGATAATAAAATATTATTGATCAGCTGAGCCGTGCTTCCCTTTCCATTAGTTCCAGCCACACGAATAACGGTTCTTTTCGGCTGATTTTCAACCATCTTATTAACAATTTTGCTGAGCAGGTCGATCCGTTCCATTCCATCGTATTTCATAGTGTGGTTAATTTGATTGAGTCCATCTTGATATTCCTTATTCAACTAGTTCAGCCTCATTTCTTCTAACAATTCACGTTTAGTGGTTGGATCCTTAAAAATGCCTCGATAATAAGTGGTTCTAGTGCTGCCGGCTTCTTTTTTGACCCCCCGCATCTCCATGCACATGTGGCGAGCATCGGCAATTACGGCGACCCCCTTTGGATGAAGAATGTCATCTAGTTGGACCCCAATTTGGTGGGTAATGTTTTCCTGAACGCTGGGCCGACTAGCCACAAAGTCGACTAAGCGCGGAATCTTGCTTAATCCGATAATTTTGCCATCCCGTGGGACGTATGCCACGGTCACCTTGCCAAAGAATGGTAATAAGTGGTGTTCGCACATCGAATAAAATGGGATGTCACGGACGATCACGGTCCCGTTATCCTCAACGTCTGAATTAAAGACCTTATAATTAGTAAACTGGTTATTGAGGGATGAAAAAACCTCCCCGTACATCTTGGCCACCCGCTTGGGGGTTTCAACTAGTCCCTCACGATCGGGATCTTCGCCGACCGCTGTTAGGATGTCCCTAACTGCTGATTCGATTTTATTTTGTTGTTCTTCATTCATAACTTGATCAAACTTCCAATCCCTTCAATTTCTTGGCCATCGATTCGATCATAGGCCGCTTGTAATTTAGTAGCATCACCGTCATAGATCTGCATCAATGGTCGTAAAACAAACTTACGATTATTCATTTCTGGGTGGGGAACCACCAGTGTCTCGCTAACGATATGTTCGTTGCCGAATAAAATAATATCAATATCCAACGTCCGAGGTCCCCAGTGAATTTTTCTGACCCGATGGAGTTTTTGTTCGATTGAATGAATCAAACTCAAAAGCAGTTCGGCACTCAAACTGGTCTGAACTTGGGCCGCAATGTTATAAAAGTCATCCTGCTTCACTCCACCGACTGGCGATGTTTGATAAACATCAGAGACCTTAGTAACGGTGACATTAGCAGCTTGATTCAATAGGTCGATAGCTTGTTGAAGCTCGTTTAGCTTATCGCCTAGGTTACTCCCTAAACTTAAATATGCAGTTGTCAAAATAATTACCCTTCCAATTCAATTTCCACGTTATCCAAAACCCCGTCGATTGGCAGGGCGATTTTTCTGATTTTGACGATCAGGCGATCCAATTGCGCACCGTGGTGCTTTTGAACCTCGGCAATGATGCTTGCTCCTAAGGTTTCAATTAATTCAACACGGCTGTTGGCCACTACGGAAGCAACCTCATCAAATACCAAACCGTAATTCAAAGTATCCTTTACGTCATCAGATGTTACTAGTTGTTTAAAGTTGGTTTTCATTATCACATCGATTTGAATATCCTGCCCGACAACGCGTTCTTCAGGCAATACCCCAATGTGGGAATGAAATTGCATGTTGTTCAAACGAATCGTTTCCATTTTTTCACCCACTAATTTTGTTTATATACAGTCTATCATGCCAAATCATAAAAGAAAAAACAACAAAAAAAGAAGCTAGATTTTAAAAAATCCAGCTTCTTTTGGATTATTATTTAAAAGCTTTACTACCAATATCAGTTCGGTACTCATAGTCATTAGAATTAACAAATTGGCTCAGTGCTGAATTTACTTTGGTTTGAGCTTGCTTTAAGTCTGAATCGTTGGCAATGACCATCAACACTCGGCCACCATGGCTGACGAGTTGGTTATCAACTTCAGCGACCCCGGCATAACTAACGCTGATCTGATCATCATTAAACCGTGGTAATGGTAAGTGGTCCTTGTGTTCAGCTGGATAACCGGCAGCGGCAATCACTGCTCCTAAGTAGTATTGACCAGTCTGCCACTTTGGTTTCACAGTTTTCCCTGCCATTAATTGTTCAATTACGGACCCGAAGTCATCCTCTAATTGGGGTAAAATAACCTGGGTTTCTGGATCACCCATCCGCACGTTGAATTCGATCACCTTAGTACCGGTCTTAGTTTGAATCAAGCCGGCGTAAAGAAATCCGGTAAAGGGATGACCCTGGGCCTTCATTTCTTCTAAGACGGGCATGATGATGTCCTTCATTGCCCCATCCACTACGGATTGGCTAAACTGCGGAACGGGACTATAAGCCCCCATCCCACCGGTGTTAGGTCCTTGGTCGTCGTTTTTGAGCCGCTTATGATCTTGGGCAATCCGCATCGGGACCACATTAGTACCGTTCGCCATTACGATAAAGGAAAATTCTTGCCCCGCCATGAATTCTTCGATCAATACTTCAGAATCAGGTTTGAGTTCAAAGAGGTGGTTAATCGAATCCACGGCAGTCGCTTCGTCCTTAGCGATGATGACACCCTTCCCAGCGGCAAGACCGTTCGCCTTGATCACCACCGGAAAGCTACCCTTACGAACGTATTCGATTGCTGCAGCTGCCGATTGAAATTCCTGGTAGGCAGCAGTAGCCACGCCACGGTTTGCCATGATCTGCTTTGCATAGGCCTTGGAGCTTTCCAATTGAGCAGCAACCTTAGTGGGACCAAAGATGTTGAGATCATTTTCCCTAAAAACATCCACGATTCCCATCGATAATGGGGCTTCGGGGCCCACAATCGTCCAGTCAATGTGATTTTGCTTTGCAAATTCCACCAGGGCTTGAAAGTCCATTTCATCAATGTCAACGGTCCCCACGTTTTGAATTTGATTCATCATTGGGTTTCCTGGAGCTACGTAAACGTTTCGATCGCCATTTTCAACTAACTTCTTTGCGATTGAATATTCACGACCACCAGAACCAACCAAAAGCCAATTTTCCATCCTAATCTCTCCCAAATATATTAGTGCTTAAAGTGACGGGCGCCACTGAATACTAATGCGATACCGAGTTCATCGGCCTTTGCAATTGAATCTTTGTCCTTGATACTTCCACCTGGTTCAACGATGGCCTTGATTCCATGTTTAGCAGCAAATTCAACACAATCATCCATTGGGAAGAATGCATCGGAAGCTAAAATGGCGTTGGCAAAGTTAGGCTTGTCAGCAGCTTTTTCGATCGCAATCTTAGTTGAATCGATTCGGTTCGGTTGCCCAGCACCTACTCCTAGGGTTTGGCTATCAGTCGTAACAACGATGGCGTTACTCTTAACATGTTTAACGGCGTTTTGGCCGAATGCCAATGCCTTTAATTGAGCTGCGGTTGGTTGAACCTTGGAAACAACCTTGAAGTTAGCTGGCGCTTCGTGAAGAAGATCGCGGTCTTGAACTAACATCCCACCGAGCACACTCACTTCGTCCTTGCCCTTAGGATCGATTGGGCCAAATGGCAATGTCAATAGTCGAATGTTCTTCTTCTTAGCTAAAACGTCGTAGGCTTCATCAGTGAATGAAGGAGCAATGACGATTTCTAGGAAGATTGCGTGCATCTTTTCAGCAGTGGCTAGGTCGACTTCGCGGTTCAAAGCGATGATTCCACCAAAGATGGAAACAGGATCTGATTCATAAGCCAGGTTCCAAGCAGTTAATAGGTCATCAGCAGTCCCGATTCCACATGGGTTCATGTGCTTTAATGCCACTACCGCAGGCTTTTCTGGGAATTCAGCGATGATCCGTAGCGCAGCATCAGCATCACGGACGTTGTTGTATGATAATTCTTTCCCATGGAGTTGCTTTGCGTTTGCAAGTGAGTACTTTTCAGGAATTGGTTCACTGTAGTAAGCAGCCTTTTGGTGACTGTTTTCACCGTAACGCATGTCTTGAACCTTTTCGTAAGTTAAAGTGAGCTTTTCTGGGAATTCTTCCTTGGTTAAGTATTGAGCGATCAAGGCATCGTATGCTGCAGTGTGACGAAAGACCTTCGCAGCCAAGTGGCGATGGTAAGCAGCATCTAATTCATCGGCGTCGTAGCGCTTAATGAATTCAGAATAGTCGTTCACGTCGGTAATGACGATCACATCTTGGCTGTTCTTAGCAGCTGCTCTTAACATTGAAGGACCACCAATATCGATGTTTTCGATTGCATCAGCATCGGTTACGTCTGGTTTTTCAATCGTTTCTTTGAATGGGTAGAGGTTCACACATACTAAGTCGATTGGATCGATGCCTTGATCTTTAATTTGTTGCATATGTTCTTTGTTATCACGACGCGCTAAGATTCCAGCGTGAATGCGGGGGTGTAGAGTCTTAACCCGACCATCAAGCATTTCATCAAAATTCGTAATTTTTTCAACTGAGATTGCGTCAACCCCACCATCCAATAATGCTTTCAAAGTTCCGCCAGTGGAAACCACTTCGTAGTCACGTTCTTCCAGTTGTTTGGCGAAATCGACGATTCCAGTTTTATCAGAAACACTTAATAATGCTAACTTTTTCAATTTAGAGCACTCCTTTTTTTATTAGTTCAAAAATTGTGTTTGGATATAGTTGATGTTCAACATCATGGATCCTAGTTTCTAAATCTTCAATCTTATCATCTGGGTACCGATCAACACTTTGTTGGGCGATAATTTGACCCGTGTCGACCCCAGAATCAATATAGTGAATTGTCACTCCAGTTTTGGAAACGTTGGCTGCATAAGCATCCTCAATTCCGTGCAATCCTGGAAAATTAGGCAGTAATGCCGGGTGAATATTGATGATTTTCTTGGGGTAAGCATCCAATAAAGTCGGGCCAATGATGCGCATGTAGCCAGCTAAAAAGATGGCCTCGACCCCAGCGGCCCGTAAGTGGGTCAACATGATCGATTCGCGATGTTGCTTAGTAACACCCTTCTTTGCTTCCACCACCAATGCTGGGACGCCGAACTTAGCGGCCCGCGTTAAAACGTATGCATCATGGTGATCACAGATCAATAGTTTAATATCGATCGGTAAATCAGCCTTCGCAATCGCTTCAAAATTGGTCCCGTTCCCAGAGGCGAAAATGGCGACTGGAAGGGGCTTGGCATTAGTTGATTTCGACTGCTGCTGCATTGCGTTTCACCACCTTACCAATTTGATAATATGCTTGTGATTGTGCCGCTAAGTTCTTTTCAACGGCGGCCACGTTTGTTTTTGGAACCACTAATACCATTCCAATTCCCTGGTTGAAGACCTGGTCCATATCACTTGTGTCCAAGTGACCCCATTCTTGCAGTGCCTTAAAGAGCGTTGGGACTTGCCAGCTACTGCGGTCAATCTGGGCGGTCAAGTCATCTGGAATGCTGCGTGAAAGGTTATCAGCGATCCCCCCACCCGTAATGTGGGCGATCGAGTGAATCAAATCGGCTTGAATCGATGGGTTGACCGCATGGTAGTAGAGCTTAGTGGGTTCTAATAACGCGTTAATCAACGGCTGATCGAACCCAGGATAGGTCTTATCAACGTCTAGCTTTGCGTCTTTGATGATCTTACGGACCAACGAGAAACCATTTGAATGCACCCCGCTAGAAGCCAGGCCAATCAAGACATCGCCTTCCCTAACGTTATCGGCACTCAACAATTCATCCTTATCACCAATCCCAACGGCAAATCCACTTAAATCGTAGTCGCCATTGGTATAGATGCCGGGCATTTCAGCCATCTCACCACCAATTAGTGATAAGCCAGCTTGCTTACACCCATCCGCGATTCCAGAAACAATCTCCTTCATTTGAGCAGGGTCTAGTTTGCCGACCCCGACATAATCCAAGAAGAAGAGTGGTTCTGCACCCTGGGCCAAAATGTCATTTGCACACATTGCAACTAAATCGATTCCGATCGTGTTGTGGAGGTGGGCTTGAATTGCTAACAACAACTTCGTCCCCACCCCGTCAGTTCCAGAGATCAAAACTGGGTTTTTGAACTTCGTAAAGCTGTCCTTCAAACTATATTCGGCACCAAACCCACCGATGCCACCAATCACATTTGCATCCTGGGTGGCTTTTACGATCGATTTGATCTGGTTAACCGCTTGGGCGCCACTTTCAATGTCAACGCCCGCTTCTTTATATTGGTCGGCCATCTAATTCATCCCTTCATATAGGTGTAAACGCTTTGCTTCCTTTGCATACATTTCTTCATAATCATAAAGTGGGGTGGGGTACTTACCATCAAAGTAGGCCGTACATAACCCGTGGTACTTGTTATTAGACTTCAAGCCGATCGAATCGATCAACCCTTCTACACTAAGGTAGCCGAGTGAGTCGGCCCCGATTTGGTCACGAATGCCATCAACACTGTAGTTAGCCCCAATCAATTCACTTGGCTTTTGAATGTCGATTCCGTAAAAACATGGGAACTTCAAGTCAGGAGACGCAATCCGCACGTGAATCGACTTCGCACCCGCATCCCGCAATAATTGCACGATGTAGCGACTAGTGGTTCCCCGCACGATCGAATCATCGACTAAGACGATGTCCTTGCCTTCAATAACGGGCTTGACCACGGATAGTTTCATTGAAACCCCGCGTTCACGCTTCTTTTGGGTTGGTTCGATGAAGGTTCTAGCAACGTATTGGTTCTTGATCATTCCCATATCGTATGGGATTCCACTTTCGTTGGCATACCCAATCGCAGCGGAGAGTGATGAGTTGGGTACCCCGATTACGACGTCAGCCTTAACGGGATGTTCGCGGGCAACTTGGGCTCCCATGCGCTTTCTAGCTTCGTGGACGCTGACCCCGTGAATTACGGAGTCTGGACGGGCAAAGTAAACGTATTCCATCGAACACACTGTTAATTCGGTGTCAGTTGTATAATGGTCGATCTTAATCCCGTCGTTGTCGACCTTGATCAATTCCCCTGGTTCGAGGTCACGGATAAATTCGGCCTTGACTTGGTCTAATGCACAGGTTTCACTACAGATCACGACACTACCATCGGCACGCTTCCCCATTACCAATGGCCGTAAGCCGTTAGGGTCACTGATCGCATACATTGCATCGGTTGACATCAAGACGTATGCAAAACCACCGTGCATCCGATTCGCAGCATCCTTGATTTTGTCAGTGAAGTCATCCATTTCAGAAACTTCGATCAAGTCCCCGAAGAGTTCACTATCGGAATCGGATTGGAATTGAACACCCTTGGCCTTTAATTCCTTCTTTAACGTATCCGCATTCGTCAAGTTCCCGTTATGCGAAATGGCGAAGTGATTCTTGGTGTTTTCAAATAAGAATGGTTGGATGTTGTTAATGCTGTGACTTCCAGCAGTGGCATAGCGAATATGACCAATTGCTGAATTTCCATTCAAGATTTCCAACGTTTGTGGGTCTTCAAATACTTGGGCCAATAAACCTAAACCGCGGTATCTATGAAGTTGGTTATGGTCATTAGAGGCAATTCCAGCCCCTTCTTGCCCCCGGTGTTGTAATGCATGTAACCCGTCGTATGTTAAGCGAGTTGCATCAGGAGTCCCCCAGATTCCAAAGACACCACATTCATCATTTAAGCTTTTGACTTCATTAGCCATGAGAGTCCCTCTTTCCAAATTTGATTCATTTCATTTACATCTAATTTTAAATTATCGTTGCTTAATGCTAGGTTCAATTCATGATCATCAGTGGTCGTCCCTAATAATGTCGCGTGATCACCAACTAGTTGTTCAAATGCTGCTTGGTCGGCTTTGGCAACGGTGATCACAAAGCGGGATTGGGTTTCCGCAAATAGTTGTTCACGGGTCAAGTCAGCCTTCCCGTTAAAGCCGAGACCGTTTGCAAACAGGGTTTCTAAGAGGGTCACGATCAGTCCCCCTTCGCTAACGTCATGGACACTGTCAACGAGCTTGTTGACAATTGCTTCATGAACGAGCTTTTGGTTTTCAGCCTCAGTTGCTAAGTCAAAGTGGTCGATCTTACCACTGATCTTACCAGCTAATAACTTTTGAATTTCTGAACCACTGTAGTCATCAAAGGTTTTGCCGACTACGTAGACGAGTTCATCAGCAGCCTTAGCATCCGATTTGGTAATATTGTCGTTTGATTCGATCAACCCGACCATCCCAATCAATGGGGTTGGGTAAATCGCTTGATTATCAGTTTCATTATAAAGTGAAACGTTCCCGCCAATTACGGGTGCATCGAATTGTTCACAGGCCTTTGCGATTCCTTCAGCAGACTTGCTCATTTCGAAGTAGCTTTCAGGATCATCGGGGTTCCCAAAGTTCAAACAATCGGTAATCCCAATTGGCAGTGCGCCACTCGCCACGATATTTCTAGCGGCTTCGGCAACGGCGATCTGCCCCCCTTGGAATGGATCCAAGTAGATGTAACGGGCGTTACAGTCAGTCGTCATCGCAAGCGCCTTCTTAGTGCCACGGATCCGAACCACTGCGGAATCACTTCCGGGTGCTAAGACGGTGTTGGCTTGAACCCGACTATCGTATTGGCGATAAACAGACTGCTTCGAAGCAATCGTTGCTTGGCCTAAAATTTGCTTGACCATTGCCCCTAAATCATCAAATTCAGGTGTAAATTCAGCAGCGGGGGCTTTGAGCCGAGCTGGTTCAACTAGTGGGTGGGTGTATTCTGGAACGTCATCGACTAAGGTCTTGGTTGGAATATCACAAACCAATTGACCGTGTTGAGAAAGTCGATACTGGCCATCATCATTAACGTTCCCAATTACGACTGCATCTAAGCCGTACTTTTCAAAAACATCTAAAACGACTTGTTCATGGCCCTTCTTAACACAGAGGAGCATTCTTTCTTGTGATTCGGAAAGCATGATTTCATAAGGCGTCATTCCCTGTTCACGTTGGGGCACGAGGTCTAAGTTCAAGTCCACTCCACTGTCAGCCTTGGCAGCCATTTCAGCAGAAGATGAGACCAACCCAGCGGCTCCCATATCTTGAATCCCGACTAGGATATCACTGTGGTTGTGCGTAATTTCGAGACAGGCATCGACCAAGAGCTTTTCCATGAATGGATCCCCGACTTGAACGGCAGAACGGTCGGATTCTTCTTCCTTACTGAATTGACTAGAAGCAAAGGTCGCACCATTGATTCCATCGCGCCCAGTCTTTGCACCAACATAGATGATCGAGTTCCCAGTTCCATGAGCCCGCCCAGCTTCAATATCGGCTTGATCCATGATTCCGACACACATAACGTTGACAAGTGGGTTACCATCGTAGCACTGGTCAAAACTAATTTCACCACCGACGGTTGGAATCCCGATACAGTTACCGTAACCGGCAATTCCAGCTACGACCTTATCTAATAAAAAGCGGTTCTTAGGGTTAGACAATTCACCAAAGCGGAGGCTATCGAGTGAAGCAATTGGCTTGGCACCCATTGAGAAGATGTCACGGATAATGCCACCCACTCCGGTTGCAGCCCCTTCGTATGGTTCCACGAAACTTGGGTGGTTGTGACTTTCGGCCTTGAAGACAACGGCTTGGCCATCGTTAATGTCTAACACCCCAGCCCCTTCACCAGGCCCTTGAATCACGCGGGAGCCCTTAGTCCAAAACTTACGTAGAATGGGCTTGGAGTTCTTATAAGAACAATGTTCACTCCACATTCCAGAATACAAACCAGTTTCAGTAAAATTTGGGAGGCGTTTTAAAAGTTTTTTGGAAATTAAATCATATTCGCCATCAGTTAATCCCCAGTCACGATAAATTTTTTTATCTCTAATTTCTTCGGGGGAAAGTTCAACTTGTTTTTGCACTGCTATTAGCTCCTCACTTGATTTAAGATTGATTGGAATAAAGTTAGGCCGTCGGTCCCACCTAAGATGGCTTCAACCGCTCTTTCAGGATGGGGCATCATTCCCAAGACGTTCCCTGCTTTGTTGGTAATTCCAGCAATGTTTTCGTAACTGCCGTTCGGATTATCTTCGTAAGTAAAGACAATTTGATGGTTATCCTTTAATTCTTGTAACGTTGCATCATCACAGTAGTAATTTCCTTCCCCATGGGCGATGGGAATGTTAATGACTTGATTTGGTTGATAGCCGTTCGTGAACATCGTATTAGGGTTGACCACCTTCAAAGGGGCCCAATCAGAAATAAATTCCATGCTAACGTTATTTTGCAGTGACCCTGGTAATAACCCAGCTTCAACTAAGATTTGAAATCCATTGCAGACCCCAAGGACTGGCTTACCAGCATCTGCCAACTTCTTGACCGCTGGCATAACGGGTGCAAAACGAGCAATCGCACCACTTCTTAAGTAGTCACCATAAGAAAAGCCACCAGGAATCATTACGCCATCGTATTGATCCAAATTAGTTTCATCTGATCTGACCATGTCAACATCTTCACCAAGCGCATCTTTAATTGCGTAATACATATCCCAATCACAGTTAGAACCGGGAAAACTAATTACAGCGAATTTCATTGGTCTCTATCCTTCCTCTACTTCATAACGGTAGGTTTCCATGTTTTGGTTCACTAACAAATCTTTACAAATTGATTCGATCGTTTTAACCGCAGCATCCTTACTATCAGCCTTGATCTTTACTTCAAAGAACTTTCCTTGTGAAATGGATTCGATTGAAGTGTAATCCAAACGGTGTAAAGCATTCTTAACAGCTTCACCTTGTGGATCTAGAATTGATGGTTTGTGCGTAACGTAGATTTTAGCTAAATACATTTTAAGAATCCCCCTATTGTAGCGCTGCTTGTAATTTTGATAGAATTTCACGATAACCAGTCATCATGTCACCAGTTTGCTTTCTGAACACATCCTTATCTAGGGATTGCTTTGTGTCAGCATCTAAAAGACGACATGAATCGGGTGAAATTTCATCAGCAAGGATAATTTGGCCGTCATCAGTGATCCCAAATTCAACTTTAAAGTCAACTAGGATGATGTTCATTGATTCAAATAGTTGCTTCATTAACTGGTTAACCTTTAAGGCGGTCTCACGCATCGTTACCAATTGGTCTTCACTCGCAATATCAAGTGCTTCGGCATCAGAATCGTTAACCAATGGATCGTGGAGTTCGTCGCTCTTAAAGAAGTATTCTACGACTGGCTTCTTTAGGGCTTGTAAATACTTAGTTCCAAACCGTTTTTGGAAATGCCCTGAAGCAAGGTTTCTAATTACCACTTCTAGTGGAATCATGTGAACGCTCTTGTTCAATTGATCAGTGGCGTCCAATTGTTTCACGAAGTGGGTCGCAACGCCCTTGGAATTCAAGTAGCCAAAAATCAAACTCGAAATTTGGTTATTGACTGCTCCCTTATCTTCGATCAATTCATTTCTTTCCCCATCACCTGCAGTGGTGTGGTTAGTGTAGTGAACGCGTAATACTTTCGGATCGTCTGTAGTGTATAATTCTTTGGTTTTTCCTGAAGCAACTAATGCCATTTGAATGCACTCCTTATTTAAATTGGTTAACTTGTGCTAATAAATCGTCGAATGAATCCCCGATTACGGTGATGTGGCCCATCTTGCGACCTGGTCTAATTTCAGCCTTCCCATAATCATGGAAGTGCCATGCGGGGTTCTTTGGTAAATCTTCGCGCGCTTTTGTAAGGTTATCACCTAATAAATTGACCATCACTGCTTTGTGGTCTTGGGTAATTGTGGGAATTTCGAGTCCACAAATACTTCTGATGTGGGCCTCAAATTGTGAAACATTGCAGGCCTCAATCGAATAATGGCCTGAATTATGGGGCCGTGGTGCCAATTCGTTGACCAATAGTCGTCCATCAGCCATTAAGAAAAATTCAATCCCTAATACCCCAACGAGTGCTAAGCCATCGGCAATTTTAGTTGCAATTTGACTGGCTTGTTCGTGCACTTCTGAATCGACGCGCGCTGGAACGATACTGGTATGAAGGATGTGGTGTTTGTGGATATTTTCACTCAATGGGAATGGAATGATCTTGCCACTAGCATCCCTTGTGACCATGATTGAAACTTCCTTTACAAATGGTTGTTTCTTTTCAAAGATCCATTCACGATCGTTCAACTGGCTAAGCGCTTTTTCAACATCTGATTGATCATTGATGTCGATTTGGTCATGGCCATCATAACCACCCTCACAGGTCTTGAGAATGCCTGGAAAACCAATCGTTGCAACCGCTTGTTTTAGATCATCAGCCGTGTTGACAGCGGCAAATTCAGTCACTGGAACGCCATTATCCTTTAAGAAATTCTTTTCATGCAGCCGATGACTAGTAATCGTTAGTTCATCGATTGCTTGGGGGACATCAGTTAAGTTCGTCACTTTTGAAAGGGCTTTTTGATCAACGTTTTCAAATTCATAGGTTAAAACGTCTGATTTTTGAGCCAATTCTTCGAGTGCGGCTTGATCATCATAATCAGCCACGACTTGAAAGTCAGAAACTTGGGCTGCAGGTGCCCCTGGGGTTGGATCTAAGATGCCCACTTTATATCCCATTGACTTAGCGGCTAGTGCCATCATTTGGCCTAATTGGCCACCCCCTAAGATTCCAATGGTGGCTGGTGGCAAAATAGTCTTAATTGAGTTGGTCATTACTCTTGATAGCCTCCTCGGTTTGTTCATTTCTGAACTGAACTAGTTTTTGATTTACATCTTGATTGTGTAATGCAATGATCTGAGCAGCTAAAATTGCTGCGTTCTTAGCACCAGCATTACCAATCGCAACGGTCGCAACTGGAACTCCAGATGGCATTTGAACCATTGATAACAATGAATCCATCCCGTTCAAAGCCTTGGTCTGAACAGGGATTCCAATCACTGGAAGCGTAGTATTAGCAGCCATCATCCCAGGGAGATGGGCAGCACCGCCAGCAGCAGCAATAATCAACTGATAATGTTCGTCTTTTGCTTTAGAGCCAAATTCCTGTAATTGTTCTGGCATCCGATGAGCAGAAATGACGTGCTTATCATAACTAACTCCTAATCTATCAAGCATTTCAGCAGTTTGCTTTACTACTGGCCAATCTGAGATTGATCCCATTACGAGTGCAACTTCCATCAAAAAGTCTCCTTTATTAATTTGGTACTTTAATGATACCAATTGAATGGAAATCCGTCAACAAAAACACGAACAATTAGAAATAAAGATCATCTTAAAGTTCGGTTTACTGTAAAAAGGCTGTAAAAATATTGTAAAAAAATAACGCCCACCATGGGCGTTATTTTTATTTTTGATTGCTAAAGGCAGTATTTAATTTACCAAAGTCAACCGTTCCTAATCCAGTTGCTTGGTTATATAATTTACCAGGTTGTCCCGTATAGTAAAGATTATTATTATTAGTCGCGCTATCTAACGGGGTAAATGGTGAGTTAGAAGCCGCTGCAAACCGATAAATTTGCGGATTCCAAAAGCCCATTCTTTTCCCCTGCGCACTGTTGATAACAGCAGCCATCCCTGCAATTTGGGGACTGACCACGCTAGTGCCACCTGTAACGAACCATTTTCCATTATGATAAGAAGAATAGCCTGTATTTGGATCAGCATTGGCAGAAATATCAGGAAGGTTCCGTCCTTCACGAGTTCCAATGATCGTTTGGGGATTATTTAAGCGGTTCAAATAGCCCTTACTATATTCCCAAATTTGACTCGCCCGAAATGTTCCAACCCCACTAAAGCCAGATTGGTAATCAGGGACAGAATTGAGGGTACTAAAGCCCCCACCACCACCTGAAAAGTAACTTGTTATCCACTTGGCAGGGTTCTTAGTAGGTGTTAGCGTTGGTTGATTATCAAATTTAGGATATAGAAAGTCATTACTCCATGCCCGTTCTTGAGCAACAGTATATTTCTTTCCATTAATAGTGTAGTTTCTTGGTAACGTTGTTCCACCAACTGCAGTTACATATGGTGAGTTAGCTGGTGTATCAACCGTTAACTTCGGGTACCGATTCTCACCCATCCCATCATAAGCACCGTTATCACCAGAAGAAGCAAATACGCTAATCCCTTGAACCGCAGCTTGTTGGAATAATAAATTCATAATTTGATTATAGTTAGCTGGTAGTAGCCCACTTTTAATCTGACTTTTAACCTGGTTTTCACTTTGTCCCCAACTAACCGATAGGGTGCTGACCACATTTTTGGAAATCGCAGTTGCAAATGAATTGATCATTCCAGTTGCGGATGGATTGCTTACGTAAACATTAATATTGGCTTTAGGAGCAACTGCACCAGCTTGCTCAACATCCATTGCAGTTTCATCCTCACCATTATAGGAACTCTTCCCAATTTGATAGGTTTTGATTCGGTTCGCCTTGGCAGGAATTCCTTCTGAGTCCCAAAACTTATTTGCATCGCTAGCATGGAACTTCGCAAATGAAATAATTCCGATGGTTTGCCCTGCGCCAACGTGGTTATTCTTATAAAGCGCTCCTGCATTATAGGTATCCATAAATTTTTGAGGCGCTCCCTGATAAGTATTAATTTTGCTTTGTTGACTAGATAGTTTTGCAGTGATTGTTTTTTCAGGATTAGTATAAGTATTATTATTCAATCCAAATATGCCTAACGTCTTATTGTTAATATTGTTAGGTAACTTATACTTATGATTAGTTTTTTGATAACTATCTCCAGTTACCTTAATATTATTTAGCTTAACTTTGAATGCCTTTTCAACATTCTTAGTTTTACCGGTAATCTTAACGTTTAAGTTCCCAGAATACACGGTCGTCTTAAGATGATACTTTTTAAAATACTTAGTAATAACGTTAATCGTCCCACTAGACTGACCATATGTTTTAGCAAACTGTTTGGGGGTTAAGTACTTACGGTAATTATCGTTACCCGGCGTAACAGTGCGATCGATATAATTACTTAGTTGATTTTCAGAGCGTGGTTTTAAAATTAAGTTAATCGTTTGGCTTTGATTACCATTAACGGCTGTTACCACTTTTTTAGTTGTAACTTTTTTAGCGTAAACACTAGTTTCTAAAACTGAAAAAGTCGTTACACTAAAGGTAGCGATTACTCCGAATCGCATGAACGACTTTAAAATTTGTGAATATTTATCTTTAATTTTAATCATTCCTCATCTTCAGATTTATGTTGCTGTTTTATTTTTTGTTTAGTTTTGATAATAATTACTGAAGTTAAAGTAATCTGTAACAAAATACAAACAATTACCCACGTTGTAATGATTTGAAATTCGCTAATGTTTAAATTCATCGTGATTACAAAAGTAGTAATTACCACTATCAATATGAAAACAATTAGCCAAATATAATCCTTTTTATTCAATAAACCACCATTTCTACATTTTATTATAAGATTTACAAATTATCTGTTAGAATATAAATATATTATATAATATCTAGCTATGCTAAACAAAGGAGAGTCATTATGCTTAAAGATTTTAAAGCTTTTATTGCTAGAGGAAATGTAATTGATTTAGCCGTCGGGGTCATTATTGGATCTGCATTCACTGCTATCGTTAAGTCCCTTACTTCTGACTTGATCAATCCATTAATTGGAATTTTCTTAGGAAAAATTGATCTATCCGGAATCGTGTTCACAGTGGGCAAAGCCCACTTTAAGCTAGGTTCTTTTATTAACTCCATCATTAACTTCTTAATTATCGCATTTGTAGTTTTCATAATTGTTAAAGTCGTTAATAAACTTGTTAAACGCGATACTAGTACTAAGATCAGTACTACCGATCAATTATTAACTGATATTAAGGGGTTAATTCAAACGAATGGTCAAAACCCAAATGGAGATTCTAATGCTGACTCTGCTAGTAATGCTTCAAGCAGTGCTGCTGATTCATCATCAGCAACTAGTCAAAACTCTAGCAAATAGCCCATTAAAAATGGCATTTAACTAATTAAATTGGTTAAGTGCCTTCTATTTTATGTTGTTAAGTAAAGGAAGGTTAAATTTTGATAATTACTTCTGGAATGATCGGCGTTGGTAAAACGACCCTGACCGGTAAACTTGCTAAGCACTTCAATAGCCGCCCTTATTATGAACCTGTAGGTGACAACCCCGTATTACCATTATACTATCGTGATCCAAAGCGATATGGTTTTCTACTACAAATTTTCTTTTTGAACAAACGTTTTAAAATGATCAAAAGGGCATTAAAACAAAATCACAATGTTTTAGACCGTTCAATGTATGAAGACGCCCTGTTTACAAAACAGAATAATATCGATGGTAATATCTCAGATACTGAGCTTGCGGTCTATAATGAACTATTAATGAACATGCGCAGTGATCTTTCTTCGATTCCCAGTCCCCATCAAGACCTCATGGTATATGCTTATGCTGATTTTGACACGATTCTTAATCGGATCAAAAAAAGAGGGCGTGAATATGAACAATTTGATAAGAACCCCGAATTAAAGAATTATTATTATCGATTATGGGAAGCATACCAAAATTGGTTTATTGAATATGATGAAAGTCCTAAGATTAAAATCGACCTTCAAAAATATGACTTATCAAATCCAAGTAATCTGCCAATTGTATTAAAACAAATTGATGCTGCCGTTCTAAAATTTAATGTTTAAAAATTAAAATCCGTCTAAAGTTGAATTCACCATGAATTTAACCTTAGACGGATTTTTGATTTAGTTATTATTCATTCAGTTTAGCTAAAGCACTACCATAAATCGCCATTGCTAACATTAAATCATCAATTGGCTGAAATTCATTAGCTTGGTGCATCGTATTCTTAGTCCATGGGAAAAGGGCTCCGAAAGCGACCCCTCTTTCCATTAGCCGTGCAAATGATCCCCCACCAACAACGTGTGGCTTTGCTTCATCATCGCCACTTAGGTCTTTGTATACAGAGACCAATGTTTTAACGATTGGATCATCGGCTGATACATAGTGGGGACCCATATCATCTTCTTGGGTCACTTTGCCACCCTTAGCACCTGCATTTAACCCCTTCATAATATCAGCGGGTCCCATGCCCTTTGGATATCTGAAATTAGTGTTGACCATTCCACCATCCTTAATATCGAAACGCATGATTCCAATGTTCATTGTTAGATCACCCATTACATCGTCAGTTAAGTTAATCCCTAAATGGTGACCTCTGGAATCGTTGTGCAGTTTATTAACAATAAATGAAATAAAGTTATTTGCATCACCCGCAAATTGGTATTGACTGAGGAACAGTGCTAAATAAGTCCCCGCATTTACACCATCGTCTGGTTCCATTCCGTGAGCAGATTTACCAATCACGTGCAATTGCAAGCCCCCATCGGTAACTTGAGAATCACCGCTAACTGGGTATGAATCCAAGAATTTAGTAAAATCATCTGAAACCTTTTCATTATTATCAGATTCCAATACTGCAAACGCATCTCTTGGGACCATATTATCACGTAATCCGGATTTAAAACTACGGAGGGTAAATTCGGTATCTTCTTCACCATTATTATTACCACTAAATGTGGTTACAAAAGTAGTGTTTCCCTTCTCACCATTAATGACTGGAAATTCAGCATCAGGAGAAAAGCCAAAGTCAGGTGCTGGTTCTAATGATAAATAGTGTTTGATTCCAGTCCAGTTACTTTCTTCATCAGTCCCAATTAAGAAGCGGATCTTAAATTTAGGTTTAATCCCAGCATCTTTTAACATCTTTAATCCGTAATAAGCTGCTAGTCCTGGGCCCTTGTCATCAGAAGTTCCCCGCCCGTAAAGAACGTTATCCTTAGTCGTTAATTCAAATGGATCGGTGTTCCAACCTTCACCAGCTGGCATTACATCGGCATGCACAATGATTCCTAGGGTCTGATCACCATCACCGTATTCAATATAACCAGCTAAGTTATCATAGTTTTTGGTTTTAAAACCATCCCGTTGCCCAATTTCTAAGTACTTAGCCAATGCAGCTGCAGGACCTGGTCCAAGTGGAAATTCATCAGTTGCATGTTCATCATCACGTTCACTATCAATTGATACGAGTTCCTTTAAATCTTGTAAATAATCTTCTTGATAATCCTTTGCTTTTTGTTTCCAATCAACAGTCATAAAGATTAACCTCCTAAATTTATGTAGCTATTTCAATTTTAGCATAACTTAAAATAGTTGACATGTTTAAAGCAGCTAAAATAGAATGGTATAATAAATTCAAGAGGTGGAAACAATGAAATACATTAATAAATCGATCGTCGAACAAACGATTAGAGTTAGACCTGATAATAGTTTTAAGGGTACGTACGGCCATATCACGCTAGTTGGTGGCAACGCTAATTTCGGTGGTGCGATTATTATGGCCACAATGGCCGCCGTCTATTCAGGAGCGGGATTAGTCACGACTTTGACCGATCCTGTCAATCGCACCAGCATTCACTCCCAACTACCAGAAGCAATGGTGGCCGATTATCATGACTCGGCTACTTTAAAGACCTCAATAAGTGGTGCGGATGTAATCGTAATTGGGTGCGGACTTGGTACTGATGATGAAGCGTTAGCGGTTTTAAAGGCGGTTTTTGAAACCGTTAAGCCGAACCAATTTTTAGTGATTGACGGATCTGCGATCACAATGGTAGCTAACCAGCACTTATCCTTGCCAGATGCCCACCTAATCTTTACTCCCCATCAAGTTGAATGGCAACGATTATCTGGAATCAAACTTGCTGATCAGTCAGATACTAATAAGAACCGCTCCGTTCGCGATCAACTAAATGCCATTGTTGTTTTAAAGTCGCATCGAACCCAAGTCTATACTAAAGACGCGGTTTATGAAAATACAGTTGGTACTCCTGCTCAAGCCACTGGTGGAATGGGTGATACGCTTGCTGGCATGGTCGGTGGCTTTGTTGCTCAATTCGCTAATAAGGAAAATGCCGTCGTTGCTGCAGTTTATACCCATAGTGCCATTGCAGATCAACTAGCTAAAAGCCAATACGTTGTTTTACCACATCAAATTATTCATCACATTCCCCAATTTATGAAGACGTACGAAGCATAATAAAAATCCTCCTAAGCCATTAGCTTAGGGGGATTTTTATTTAATGTGTAGCGTCGTTCTTAAGCGCCCGATGCGAGCACCTAGGACTTGATCTGCGATACGCGTCTTTAAGGTTAAGTATAAATAAACAAAGCCACCCAGGCAGACAGCAAAAAGGGTCACGATTCCACTCCCCACCGTGGATTGAATATTCATAAAGTGTCCTAATGACCAGTTAAGCGCAAAAACTGATATCAAAGCAGTAACGTATGTCAAAATCGAAAACAGCAAAATTTGATTAGTTCTCTTAACCACTAGCCGATAACTAATATGAAATTGGCGCGTCAAGGAACGCAGAATTAACCAATTTGTTACTAAGAAGCCCAGCAAAGTTGATACTAACGGCCCGAAAGTTCCAAACATTGCAACTGCTGGAACCTGACAGATTAATTTGACAATGGTCCCAATAATAAAGAACTTAACCGCCAATTTATTTTGATAAATCCCCTGCATGATAGCAGAAATGACCGTGAATAAACCGAGGACGATCGAGACAATTGAATAAAACGAAAGGATATTAGCAGATAAATGGCCATAACCAGTTCCGTTAAATAAACGGTTCAACGGTCCTGCAATGGCAGCCATCCCCAACGCTGATGGAATCATAATAAATTCAAATAGAATCAATCCACTAATAATTTCACGACGAATTCCGTCAGTATCATTATTAGTATAAGCTTTAGACAGCAACGGTACTACTGTAATTGCCAATGCAGAAGCTAATGAAATCGTAATCATCACTAACTTATTAGCATTTCCCGCATAAATGGCAAAGAGTTTTTGTAAAACAACTTCTGGATAATTCCTGAAAATCCGCATTAAATCAAAAAAGGTAAACTGATCGATCAATTGAAAAATCAAAACGCCGGCTCCCAATATAATGAATGGAACGGCTTGGGTGATGATTTCTCGATATAGTTGAATGGTCTTAACTTCTAATTGATTGTTACTATTATCAACTAGGCGACGGTAGTAATTCCGCCGTTTAAAATAGTAATAACCTAAAACTAACAATCCCGCTACCGCACCCATAAAGGCAGCAAAAGTAGACTGAGACACAGCGGTGATCCAATCACCCTTGATCACGCCAAGATGCATAATCAATAGCGCTGTTACCAACATGTAAGCAACCCGAACTAATTGTTCCACGAATTGCGAAATTGCTGAAGGCGCCATGTCTTGATACCCTTGAAAAAAGCCCCGCGTTAAACTCATTGTAGGAATGATTAAGATTGCCCACGCTAACGCTCGCATTACCGGAATTACATTTTGATCGCCATTATCTAAAAACGGTGCTGCAAAGTATAACAATCCCGCAAAGATGACCCCGGTACTGATTGATAATAACAGCCCCCGTTTATAAAGCTTAAAGCCGATTCCATATTCATTTAAAGTATTATAATGAGCCACCTGTTTAGCAACCGCAGATGGAATTCCAGCAATGGCTGCAATCAATAACACTCCATAAACGTTATATCCCTGAACATAGAGGGCGTTCGCCTGAAAGAAGAATCCTGCAAACCAAATTCGCCATGGAATGATGTACACTGCTCCCAAGATCCTAGATAAAATACTACCAGCGGTCATCCAAGCGGAGCCCCTTAGCATTGTATCTCGCGATTCTGTATCCCCAGAAGCTAATTCCACTTCAGATTCCCTTTGACTTTCTTGCATTTTTATTTCCTACTTTCTAACCCGATTTCTTGATAAAAAATTACATAACTTGTTTATTCTAATCAAAAAAGCAAGCGATATCAATATCTATTTGCCATTTGATAATAAAGCTTAAATAAAAAAGTCCACCATTTGGCGGACTTTTAAAAAATGAAAATTATTTTAATCAGTGACGATATTAACGATTTTACCAGGAACTACAATTACCTTTTGAACCGTCTTACCATCAGTAAATTCTTTTACCTTTGGATCTGCTAAGGATTGCTTTTCAACTGAATCCTTGTCAGCATCCTTAGATGTCTTGATGTGGGCACGGACCTTCCCGTTGACTTGAACTACCATTTGCACAGTGGATTCAACTAACTTACTTTCATCATAAGTTGGCCATTCTTCGTATGCAATTGATTCATCGTTACCACACTTGCTCCATAGTTCTTCAGCAATGTGGGGAGCAATTGGTGAAAGCATCTTAATAAAGCCTTCCACATAAGCAAATGGTAAACTATCAGCCTTGTATGCTTCATTGATGAAAACCATCATTTGTGAAATTGCAACGTTAAACCGCATCTTTTCAATGTCATTAGTTACGGTTTTAACAGTTTGGTTATAAACCTTATCTAATTTACCATCATTAAAGTTCGTTACCCGATCACGGAGATGGTTATTATCATCCATGAATAACCGCCAAACACGGTTCAACCAACGATATGAACCTTGAATTCCTTCGGTACTCCAAGGTTTGGCTTCAGTCAATGGTCCCATGAACATTTCGTAAAGCCGCAGCGTATCAGCACCATATTCCTTCACGATATCATCAGGGTTAATAACATTTCCCTTGGACTTGGACATCTTTTCGTGATTGGTTCCTAGGATCATCCCTTGGTTAACTAACTTTTGGAATGGTTCCTTAGTTGGAACGACGCCGAGATCGTACAATACCTTGTGCCAGAACCGTGCATACAATAAGTGCAAGACCGCATGTTCAGCTCCACCAACGTAGAGATCAACTGGTAGCCAGTACTTTAATTTTTTAGGATCTGCTAGTTGCTTGTCGTTATGCGGATCGATGTAGCGTAAGAAGTACCATGAACTCCCAGCCCATTGTGGCATGGTGTTGGTTTCACGCTTCCCCTTCCGACCGTTTTTATCAACAACGTTGACCCAGTCAGATACATTAGCAAGTGGACTTTCACCAGTTCCAGATGGCTTTAGATCACTGACATCTGGTAGTTTCAATGGTAATTCATCTTCTGGTACTAAAGTGGTTTCACCATCTTCCCAGTGAATAACTGGAATTGGTTCTCCCCAATATCTTTGCCGTGAGAAAATCCAATCACGAAGTCGATAGTTAACCTTCTTATGTCCAGCATGATGTTCAGTTAACCAATCAATGGCGGCCTTAATGGCGGTCTTTTTATCCATTCCATCTAAGAAGCCTGAATTAACGTGCTTTCCATCACCAGTGTATGCTTCCTTAGTGGTATCGCCACCTTCGATGACTGGCTTAATTGGTAAATCAAACTTCTTAGCGAATTCATAATCACGGTCATCATGGGCAGGAACAGCCATGATGGCACCAGTTCCGTATGATGAAAGAACGTAATCACCAATCCAAATTGGCACTTCTTCACCGTTAATTGGGTTGATTCCGTAAGCTCCAGTAAAGACCCCGCTCTTATTCTTGTTCAAATCGGTTCTTTCCAAATCGGACTTGGTTGAAACTTCCTTGCGGTATGCAGCAACGGCATCCTTTTGGTCAGGGGTGGTAATTTGATCAACTAAGTCGTGTTCTGGAGCTAAAACCATGTATGTAGCCCCAAATAAAGTATCTGGACGGGTGGTAAATACTTCTACCTTCTTGTCTTCATGGCCCTTAACCTTAAAATCAACACTCGCTCCAACGGAACGGCCGATCCAGTTACGTTGTTGTTCCTTGATGCTTTCAGGCCAATCCAAGTCGTCTAAGTCATCGATCAAGCGATCAGCATAGGCAGTAATTCGTAAGACCCATTGGCGCATTGGAACCCGATAAACAGGGAAGCCACCCCGTTCGGTCTTACCGTTGATTACTTCTTCGTTGGCAACCACGGTCCCACCCATTAAATCAGGTGCCCAGTTTACTTCGATTTCATCTTCGTAGGCTAAGCCCTTCTTATATAATTGTTCGAAAATCCATTGGGTCCACTTGTAGTACTTAGGATCCGTGGTATTCACTTCACGATGCCAATCATATGAGAAACCAAGCGATTTAATTTGTTTTTTAAAGGTTTGAATATTCTCTTCAGTAAACTTACCAGGATGGTGGCCAGTCTTCATTGCGTATTGTTCAGCAGGGAGCCCAAATGCATCCCACCCCATTGGATGTAAGACGTTCTTACCCTGCATCCGCTTCATCCGCGCCATAATATCGGTAGCGGTGTATCCTTCTGGATGACCAACGTGTAGTCCTTTTCCAGATGGATAAGGGAACATATCCAAAACGTAGTATTTTTCTTTATCATAATCATCACTGGTTGCAAAAGTATCATGCTTATCCCAGTAGCGTTGCCATTTCTTTTCAATATCTGTGTGATCGTAAGGCATTTATATTCCTCCCTTTTCTTAAACAACAAAAAAGCCCCATAGAAAAAAATTCTATAGGACGATTATTCCGCGTTACCACCTAAATTCTTTACCCAAAAAGGCAAAGCACTCGAGTCCTTAACGCGGAAAACGTTTTAATCTACTTATTTATTAGTTTCAATTAAGAATTAATAACGATGAGTTCGTCGGTTAATTATCTAAATTCACACTAACCATTTAGTCTCTGAAAAAAATTAAGCCCACTACTATTTCGTCTAATTTATGTTGTTCAATTTAATGTTATAATAGCAAAGTTAACTCATAAAAGCAAGCGAACTACTCATTTAATTTTAATGAAGGGACGAATCGTTATCATGAAAATCAAACCCGCTTTATATTACAGCCATTCATTACTCCAAACGGTCGTTGAACACGGTGACACCGTTATTGATACGACCGTAGGCAACGGCAATGACACAGAATTTTTAGCAAATTTGGTAGGACCCAATGGAATGGTTTATGGTTTTGACATTCAAGAATTAGCAATTGAGCATACCAATAAACGACTGGCAGAGCAGAATTTATTGAACCAAGTAAAACTTTATCATCGCGGTCATGAACAAATAAATAATACCCTTCCACCTGAACAACTAATTCGGGCTGCAACCTTTAATTTAGGCTATCTGCCAGGTAGTGACCATAAAAAAATTACTACTGCTAATACAACCATTCCAGCAATCAAGGCGTGCCTAGCACGGTTACAGCCAAATGGTATCATAACGATCGTTTTATACTATGGACACCCTGGGGGTAAAAATGAAAAAGAGCTTGTAATTCAATTTTCTGAACAACTCAATCAAAAAGAGTTCACAGTATTAAAATATCAATTCATCAATCAGGTCAATAATCCACCCATTTTGATTGCCATCCAAAAAAGATGATGCCTAAATTCTAGGCAACATCTTTTTTACGATAAGTAATATTAATAATTAAAGCTAAAGCCACAATAACCGTCCCCACTAAAAAGACATCATGCAGGGAATTATACAAAATATTTTTTAAATTAGGGAGTAGCTTAGCAGGAAGTGTTGCTGCTGTGACTGGATCCATTAGCTTGTTAATCATTTTAATTGAAGTTCCAGAAACTTGCAGGGTCCCGACCCTTAATGAAGTATTCATAAAGATTCCAAAAATTGCAATAAATAAGGTTTGTCCAACCGTTCGACACAAAACATTAAATGAAGTGGCAGCCCCAACATTATTGTCAGCAACTTTATTTTGTACTACGACAATCGGATTCGTAGTGGCAATCCCAAATCCTAACCCACAAATTGATGTTAATAAGATAAATAAATTAAATGCCATTGTTTGTGGAGCAAGCACTAATCCAAAAGCACCTATTAATACTAAAACGATTCCAATGGTCGTAACATCTCTGGAATGTAATCGCGTAATTAACCAACCTGATACAAATGAACCTAATATCCAAAGAATCGAGCTAGGTGTAATTGCTAATCCAGCAAGGGACGCCCTTAATCCCATTAATCCTTGAATCCAGTTGGGAACATAAACTTCAATACACATTACAAAGCCACTAATAAAAAACGTTACAATATTTTGAGCAACAAAGGAACGATGTTTAAACATGCCCATCGGAATAATTGGTTCGACACATGAATGTTCTCTTCGAATAAATAAAATAAAGCTAACGAACAAAATAACAAATAAAAACGCTAGTCGACCTAAATTAATATTGCGATCACCAATGAGTTGAATCATTGCCATCAAGGATAATAGAATTACTGCTAAATAAATCGTCCCTAAGTAATCAATATTCATTGTCTTTCGATCATGATCTTCATTCAAATAGAATGCAATTACCCCTAATATAATTAAACCAATTGGAATATTTAATAGAAAAATCCAACGCCAATTAAATGTATCAACGATAAATCCTCCCAATAATGGTGCAATTACAGCTGAAATCCCCCACCCTGCTCCGTTTAAGCCAATTACTTTAGAACGTTTGGAAAATGGATAGATATCAGCAATTATTGCATATGAAATGGGTAAAATCACGCCCGCACCAATTCCTTGAATTGCACGCCAAATAATCAACGTTTGCATACTGGTAGCTAATCCAGATAATAATGAACCAGCAATAAAGACACTCAAGCCAGTAATTAAAACTCTTTTTCTGCCAAGTTGATCAGATAATTTCCCATAAATGGGGGTTGCAACTGAACTGGTTAATAAATAAATAGAAAAGACCCAATTCATTAGTGAAACTCCATGTAGTTCTCCAACGATCGTTGGCATTGCTGTTGACACAATTGTTCCTTCGATCGAGCTTAAAAAAGTTCCAACAAATAACGCAATTGTAATAATTAAGGTATTCTTTTCACTATTTTGTTCGTTATTCATATTTCCACCTATCTTAAATAATAAAAAGCCCACCCGTTAATATAGGTGGGCTTTTTATTTAATTATTTATTAAATAATGATTTTAATTCATCAACTTTATCTGTGTGTTCCCATGGTAGATCAACATCAGTTCTACCAAAGTGTCCATAAGCAGCAGTTGGTTCATAAATTGGTCTTTGAAGATCAAGCATTTTAATAATTCCAGCAGGTCTCAAATCAAATACCTTTCGAACAGCTGTCGTTAAAGCTTCCTCTGAAAATTCACTCGTGTCATAAGTATCAATTGAAATCGAAACAGGTTCTGCAACCCCAATGGCATAAGCAAGTTGAATTTCAACTTTATGAGCAAGCCCTGCTGCAACGATATTTTTAGCAATGTATCTTGCAGCATAACTAGCAGAACGGTCTACCTTAGTAGCATCCTTACCTGAAAAAGCTCCTCCACCATGATGAGCAGCCCCACCATAGGTATCAACAATAATCTTTCGACCAGTTAAACCAGCATCACCCTGTGGACCACCAATTACGAAACGACCAGTTGGATTAATGAAATACTTGGTTTTATCATCGAGTAAATCATTAGGGATAACTACTTTAATGACTTTATTTATAATATCTTCCCTAATTTGATCTAAATTAGCCTCTGGACTGTGTTGAGTACTAATAACAACTGTATCAACTCTAAATGGTTTATCGTTGTCATCATATTCGACCGTAACTTCAGCCTTAGCATCAGGTCTTAAATAAGAAATGGTACCATTTTTTCTAACTTCTGCAGTTTTGCGCATCAATTTATGGCTAAGTGAAATTGGAAGTGGCATTAATTCAGGAGTTTCGTCAATCGCATACCCAAACATAATTCCTTGATCACCAGCACCAATTTTATTTAAAATATCGTCGTCTGATCCTTCACGGCTTTCAAGAGCATCATCAACCCCTTGTGCAATATCTGGTGATTGTTCATCAATTGCAACCATTACAGCACAAGTATCAGCATCAAAGCCTAAAGAACTGTTAGTATAACCAATTCTTCTAATTGTATCTCTAACTACTTTCTGAATATTTACATATGCAGTCGTAGAAATTTCACCAAATACAAGCACTAATCCAGTTGTGACTGAAGTTTCACAAGCAACCCGTGCATTTGGATCCTTTGCAAGTAGTGCATCTAAAATTGCATCACTAATCTGATCAGCAATTTTATCTGGATGGCCTTCAGAAACAGATTCTGAAGTAAATAAATGTCTTTCTCTCATAATATATTAATTCCCCCTAATTATTTTGGTTACAAGGCAGCTTCACTGAATGTGAATCCTATCGGGAATAGACTCATAACTATATAAGAGTATCATAAAAGTAATCGAATTAAAAGAATGGTATGATTCAATTGTTCAAAAATTAATCAAAAGCACAAAAAAAGATTCTCATAGTAAATATGAGAATCTTTTTTAAGATACCGGAGGTGGGGTTCGAACCCACACGACCTAAACGGTCACTGGATTTTGAGTCCAGCGCGTCTGCCAATTCCGCCACTCCGGCAAAAAATATAAAACAAAGGCGGTAACCGGATTTGAACCGGTGATAAAGGTTTTGCAGACCTCTGCCTTACCACTTGGCTATACCGCCATTTCAAACTATTAAAGAAAGTTATCACCATGGGATAAAGCCTAATAATCAAACTATTTAGTTTGAATTAAGGGCGGTATGTGGGAATCGAACCCACGCGTGTCGGATCCACAAACCGATGTGTTAACCACTTCACCAATACCGCCATAGCATTAAACAGGGATAGTAGGAATCGAACCCACATCAACGGTTTTGGAGACCGGTATTCTGCCCTTGAACTATATCCCTAAATTATGGAGGGGAGTGGATTCGAACCACCGAACCCGAAGGAGCGGATTTACAGTCCGCCGCGTTTAGCCAGACTTCGCTACCCCTCCGTAAATGGCGCGGGACAGAATCGAACTGCCGACACACGGAGCTTCAATCCGTTGCTCTACCAACTGAGCTACCGAGCCAAAAAAATTGCTAGGGTAAATATTTAATTTTTGAATTAATCAAAAAACGGTCCGTACGAGACTCGAACTCGTGATCTCCGCCGTGACAGGGCGGCGTCATAACCAACTGGACCAACGGACCATTTTTTTGCAATTTTATATCATTAGTAAAATTAATTACTAATGACCCGTACGGGATTCGAACCCATGTTACTGCCGTGAAAGGGCAGTGTCTTAACCACTTGACCAACGGGTCATACAACATAGTATGGAGAGTGAGGGATTCGAACCCTCGAAACAGGCTTTAACCCGTTTACATCATTTCCAATGATGCTCCTTCGGCCTCTCGGACAACTCTCCAAGAACTCCGGCAGGCGGGCTCGAACCGTCGACAACCTGATTAACAGTCAGGTGCTCTACCAACTGAGCTATGCCGGAATAATTGCGTGGCAACGTCCTATCCTTGCAGGGGGCGATCCCCCAACTACTTTTGGCGTTCAAAAGCTTAACTTCTGTGTTCGACATGGGAACAGGTGTATCCTTCTGGCCATCATCACCACACTATTTATCTGTGAGAACTTCGTTCTCTCAAAACTAGATAATATTTTATTCTTCCGTGAGAACAACCTTACTTGGTTAAGTCCTCGACCAATTAGTACTGGTCCGCTCCATGCATCACTGCACTTCCACTTCCAGCCTATCTACCTGATCATCTTTCAGGGGTCTTACTTCCATAAAGGAATGGGAAATCTCATCTCGAGGTGGGTTTCACACTTAGATGCTTTCAGCGTTTATCTCATCCATACATAGCTACCCAGCGATGCGCCTGGCGGCACAACTGGTACACCAGCGGTATGTCCACTCCGGTCCTCTCGTACTAAGAGCAGCTCCTCTCAAATTTCCTACGCCCGCGACGGATAGGGACCGAACTGTCTCACGACGTTCTGAACCCAGCTCGCGTACCGCTTTAATGGGCGAACAGCCCAACCCTTGGGACCAACTACAGCCCCAGGATGCGATGAGCCGACATCGAGGTGCCAAACCTCCCCGTCGATGTGAACTCTTGGGGGAGATAAGCCTGTTATCCCCAGGGTAGCTTTTATCCGTTGAGCGATGGCCCTTCCATACGGTACCACCGGATCACTAAGCCCGACTTTCGTCCCTGCTCGACCTGTATGTCTCGCAGTCAAGCTCCCTTCTGCCTTTACACTCGTCGAATGATTTCCAACCATTCTGAGGGAACCTTTGGGCGCCTCCGTTACTGTTTAGGAGGCGACCGCCCCAGTCAAACTGCCAACCAGACACTGTCTCCCACCACGATCAGTGGTGCGGGTTAGAGTGTTCATACAGCGAGGGTAGTATCCCACCAATGCCTCCATCGAGACTAGCGTCCCGACTTCTATGGCTCCTACCTATCCTGTACAAGCTATACAAACACCCAATATCAAGTTACAGTAAAGCTCCATGGGGTCTTTCCGTCCTGTCGCGGGTAACCTGCTTCTTCACAGGTATCTCAATTTCACCGAGTCTCTCGTTGAGACAGTGCTCAGATCGTTACGCCTTTCGTGCGGGTCGGAACTTACCCGACAAGGAATTTCGCTACCTTAGGACCGTTATAGTTACGGCCGCCGTTTACTGGGGCTTCGTTTCTGGGCTTCGCCGAAGCTAACTCATCCACTTAACCTTCCAGCACCGGGCAGGCGTCAGCCCCTATACTTCATCTTACGATTTTGCAGAAACCTGTGTTTTTGATAAACAGTCGCCTGAGCTTTTTCACTGCGGCTGCACATAGTGCAGCACCCCTTCTCCCGAAGTTACGGGGTCATTTTGCCGAGTTCCTTAACGAGAGTTCACTCGCTCACCTTAGGATTCTCTCCTCGACTACCTGTGTCGGTTTGCGGTACGGGTAGTTAACTACTAACTAGAAACTTTTCTCGGTAGTGTGACATCAACGACTTCCCTACTAAATTTCGGTCCTCATCACACCTTGTCAACACGGTATTAAGCATTTGACTCAATACCTGACTTAGTGCTTGAACATCCATATCCAACAGGATGCTACGTTTAGCCTCCTACGTCCTTCCATCGGTCAAACATAGTTAACTAGTACAGGAATCTCAACCTGTTATCCATCGCCTACGCCTCTCGGCCTCGGCTTAGGTCCCGACTAACCCTGGGAGGACGAGCCTTCCCCAGGAAACCTTAGTCATTCGGTGGATCAGATTCTCACTGATCTTTCGCTACTCATACCGGCATTCTCACTTCTAAGCGCTCCACCAGTCCTTACGGTCTGGCTTCATTGCCCTTAGAACGCTCTCCTATCACGCAACATAAGTTGCGTCCACAATCTCGGTAATATGCTTAGCCCCAGGTAAATTTTCGGCGCAGAATCACTCGACTAGTGAGCTATTACGCACTCTTTAAATGGTGGCTGCTTCTGAGCCAACATCCTAGTTGTCTATGCAACTCCACATCCTTTTCCACTCAGCATATATTTAGGGACCTTAATTGGTGGTCTGGGCTGTTCCCCTTTCGACGGTGGATCTTATCACTCATCGTCTGACTCCTGGATATAAATCAATGGCATTCGGAGTTTATCTGAATTTAGTAACCCAAGACGGGCCCCTCACCCAAACAGTGCTCTACCTCCATGATTCTCGACTCCAAGGCTAACCCTAAAGCTATTTCGGAGAGAACCAGCTATCTCCAAGTTCGTTTGGAATTTCACCGCTACCCACACCTCATCCCAGCACTTTTCAACGTACACGGGTTCGGCCCTCCGGTGTGTTTTACCACACTTTCAGCCTGGACATGGGTAGATCACCTGGTTTCGGGTCTATCACAACATACTATGGCGCCCTATTCAGACTCGCTTTCGCTACGGCTCCGACTTTTCATCTTAACCTTGCATGTTATCATAACTCGCCGGTTCATTCTGCAAGAGGCACGCTATCACCCATTAACGGGCTCTAACTGCTTGTAGGCACATGGTTTCAGGAACTATTTCACTCCCCTTCCGGGGTGCTTTTCACCTTTCCCTCACGGTACTGGTTCACTATCGGTCACTAGGGAGTATTTAGCCTTGGGAGATGGTCCTCCCGGATTCCGGCAATGTTTCACGTGTATTGCCGTACTCAGGATCCTGAACTGAGGGAATTAGATTTCGTCTACAGGGCTATCACCTTGTGTCGCAGAACTTCCCAGATCTTTCGACTATCTAATTCTTTGGTAACTCAAATGTTCAGTCCTACAACCCCACCGAGTAAACTCGATGGTTTGGGCTGTTCCCCGTTCGCTCGCCGCTACTGAGGGAATCGAATTTTCTTTCTCTTCCTGTGGGTACTTAGATGTTTCAGTTCCCCACGTCTGCCTTTCAATGAGTATGAATTCGTCATTGAATAATAAACGATTAAATTTATTGGGTTTCCCCATTCGGAAATCTCCGGATCAAAGCTTACGTACAGCTCCCCGAAGCATATCGGCGTTAGTCCCGTCCTTCATCGGCTCCTAGTACCAAGGCATCCACCATGCGCCCTTAATAACTTAACCTATTACCACGTAGTGGTATTTGGTTAATTGAGTAAATACGAATAAAACTAATTTAAAAAACTCAAAATAACGCGGTGTTCTCGGTTGAAATTGTATTTAATACAATTCAATAATTTGGAAAAATTAAAATATTATCTAGTTTTCAAAGAACCAAGTTTGAGAGTAGACCTCTCAAAACTAAACAAAACTATGACTGTGTAAGGTTCCGAATTATTCCTTAGAAAGGAGGTGATCCAGCCGCAGGTTCTCCTACGGCTACCTTGTTACGACTTCACCCTAATCATCAGTCCTACCTTAGGCGGCTAGCTCCTCAAAAGAGGTTACTGCACCGACTTTGGGTATTACTAACTCTCATGGTGTGACGGGCGGTGTGTACAAGACCCGGGAACGTATTCACCGTGGCATGCTGATCCACGATTACTAGTGATTCCAACTTCATGCAGGCGAGTTGCAGCCTGCAATCCGAACTGAGAACGGCTTTAAGAGATTAGCTTGACCTCGCGGTTTCGCAACTCGTTGTACCGTCCATTGTAGCACGTGTGTAGCCCAGGCCATAAGGGGCATGATGATTTGACGTCGTCCCCACCTTCCTCCGGTTTGTCACCGGCAGTCTCACTAGAGTGCCCAACTGAATGCTGGCAACTAATAATAGGGGTTGCGCTCGTTGCGGGACTTAACCCAACATCTCACGACACGAGCTGACGACAACCATGCACCACCTGTCATCCTGTCCCCGAAGGGAACGGCTAATCTCTTAGCTTTGCAGGAGATGTCAAGGCCTGGTAAGGTTCTTCGCGTAGCATCGAATTAAACCACATGCTCCACCACTTGTGCGGGTCCCCGTCAATTCCTTTGAGTTTCAACCTTGCGGTCGTACTCCCCAGGCGGAATGCTTAATGCGTTAGCTGCGGCACTAAAGGGCGGAAACCCTCTAACACCTAGCATTCATCGTTTACGGCATGGACTACCAGGGTATCTAATCCTGTTTGCTACCCATGCTTTCGAGCCTCAGCGTCAGTTACAGACCAGACAGCCGCCTTCGCCACTGGTGTTCTTCCATATATCTACGCATTTCACCGCTACACATGGAGTTCCACTGTCCTCTTCTGCACTCAAGTTTTTCAGTTTCCGATGCACTTCTCCGGTTAAGCCGAAGGCTTTCACATCAGACTTAAAAAACCGCCTGCGCTCGCTTTACGCCCAATAAATCCGGACAACGTTTGCCACCTACGTATTACCGCGGCTGCTGGCACGTAGTTAGCCGTGACTTTCTGGTTAAATACCGTCAAAGCTTGATCATTTCCTATCAAACTTGTTCTTCTTTAACAACAGAGTTTTACGAGCCGAAACCCTTCTTCACTCACGCGGCGTTGCTCCATCAGACTTGCGTCCATTGTGGAAGATTCCCTACTGCTGCCTCCCGTAGGAGTATGGGCCGTGTCTCAGTCCCATTGTGGCCGATTACCCTCTCAGGTCGGCTACGTATCATTGCCTTGGTAGGCCATTACCCCACCAACAAGCTAATACGCCGCAGGTCCATCCTAAAGTGATGCAAACGCATCTTTCAAACAAAAACCATGCGGTTTTTGTTGTTATGCGGTATTAGCACTTGTTTCCAAATGTTATCCCCCGCTTTAGGGCAAGTTACCTACGTGTTACTCACCAGTTCGCCACTCACTTCGATGTTAAGTCAAGTTAATGCAAGCATCAACTATCATTAACGGAAGTTCGTTCGACTTGCATGTATTAGGCACGCCGCCAACGTTCGTCCTGAGCCAGGATCAAACTCTCATCTTATGATGAAAAGCTTAACGTTAGCTCTTCTTAATTTTGTTACTTTTTAAAGCGAATTGACTTCGCATAAGTTTTTTGTACTTCATTTAAAATGAAGTTCCTTACACATTTTTTGTCATAATTTTGTTCAGTTTTCAAAGATCTACTTCAGTCAGCTTCTTTTATGATTTGAAACTAACTATTAAATGTTATCACAAAGTGTTGATTAATGTCAACATCTTTTGAATTTATTTTATAAATCAATCGATGTCTTTATGACAACAAAAAATATCTTAACAAGATTAACAGTTTAAGTCAACCCTTTTTATTTAGAAATTTTAATTTGATCAATTAAAACATCTTGCAATGGTTTGTCAGCTGAATCAACCTTAACATTAGCTATCTTGTCAACAACGTTCATTCCACTAACCACTTGGCCAAAAACAGTGTGTCTAAAATCTAACCACGGGGTCCCACCATTCTTCTTATAAGCATCAATAATTGGTTTTGGAAAATTAGCGTCTTCAAGTTGATTTAATATTTCAGCATTGATTTTCTTACTTTGAACAATAAAGAATTGACTTCCATTTGTATTCGGACCAGCATTAGCCATCGATACTGCACCACGAATATTATAGAGTTGATCAGAAAATTCATCTTCAAATGGTTGATGCCAAATACTTTCACCACCATTACCCGTTCCGGTTGGATCGCCAGTTTGAATCATAAAATCATTAATCACCCTATGAAAGCTACAATGATCATAATAATTAGCATTAGCTAATTCAACAAAATTTTTTACAGTATTAGGGGCTTCATCAGGAAATAGTTGAATTTTAATGTTTCCCTTGCTGGTTTCGATAGTAGCATATAACCCATTTGCTTTATTCGTTTCTAATTGTGGGTATTCAGTCATTTTAATCCTCCTACTTGTTCAAAATTAATTAATCAAACACTAAATATTATCCATGGTTTTGCAGATAAAATCAAATGCTATCTTTTATTTTTTTATAAATTAGATTGCAAAAGCGAATCGGCTATTACCTTTTCTGCTAGAATGTAATTACTAAAATTTATGAGGAGCGAGTCTTTTGGGACAATTAATCGATTTCACACTAAACATTGATAAACATATTATCAATATTGTTAACAACTTTGGAAACTGGACTTATCTAATTTTATTTCTAGTCATATTAATTGAAACTGGTGCAGTCATCCTACCGTTTTTACCGGGGGATTCATTATTATTTGCTGCTGCAGCACTATCTGCAAATGCTAGTTATTCTTTAAATATTTGGATTTTTATTGGATTATTTTTAATTGCATCAATCGCTGGAGATTCAATTAATTTCTTAATTGGTTCGAAAGTAGGAACAAAAATGCTAAATAACAAATGGGTGCAAAAAGTAATTAAACCAGAACAGATCGAAAAAACAAACTACTTTTTTAAAAAGCACGGTTCTGCAGCAATCTTTTTAGCTAGATTTATGCCGATCATTCGGACATTAATCCCATTCGTTGCTGCTAGCAGTAAAATGAATTACAAACGATTCGCTATCCACAACATTCCTGCATGTTTCACCTGGGTATTAATCTGTTGCGGTGCTGGATACTTCTTCGGTAATATTCCTTTTATCAAAGAACATTTTTCAGCAGTTATTTTAGGAATTATTTTGATTTCATTAATGCCAGCGATCATTGGGCTAATCAAAGAAAAAATTAGTAAATAAAAACCACCGTAACGGTGGTTTTTTTATTTTAGATCGCGTTTACCAAGATAATATAATAAGCAATTTAAAACGGCGATGAAAATAATTAATAGCAAAAATGATTGAACGAAAAAACCAATTGGCAGTGCATTAATAATGGGATCGTAATCAGGATTAAAAATCCAATCTTGGTTTCTAAAAACCAATTTGTGAAAAAGGATAAACCACTTATCAAAATTAACTAATACAACCGTTACCAATGCTAATAACGTAATCATTAACACCTTAATCGGTACCATCATTCTCCATCGTTGCTTTAACAATGATAATTTTATTATTCCCCTCAAAGTAAACAACCCTGAAACAACCATAAAAAGATTGTTGAAAATAATTAAATGTTTAACATCACTAAAATGCTTGATTCCATTAGCAGTTGAGGCAAAATGATGAAATTTTAAGTGTTGATAAAAAGGATTTTGAATATAGTTTATGATTCTTAAATAATCACCCATAATAAAATTCGCTTTGATTCCAGTTGACCGTTCTAAATTCATTAAATGAATATCAATCCAGTAAAGCGGTGTTAAATTAACGACTAAAAAAATTGCTAAACTTAAACAAAAAAGCTCTAATAATAGGCAAAAAAGATAATCTCGCCAATTGCTAATCATTAGTTAATTTCCAATCATCCAAAGAATTAATTTGCCAAGTTGGCTTAATATCCTTTTGAGCAATCTGTTCTCTAGTTGATACTCCAGTATATACTAATAAAGTATCAATTCCGAAGTTGATTCCAGCCGAAATATCAGTCATATAGTTATCACCAACCATCACCACTTCTTCTTTTTTTAAGCCAATAATTTTTAAAGCATTTTCTAAAATGATCGCCTTAGGCTTTCCGATCAAAGTGGGAACAGTTTGAGTTGCATAACGAACTAAGTCTACTAATGATCCAGCGCCTGGCAACATTCCGCGTTCATTTGGGATATTAGTATCTGGATTGGTTCCAATGAACTTAGCCCCATGTTGAATCGCAAGGGTCGCTACACAAAATTTTTCATAAGTGACCTCAGTATCTAATCCAACTACTACATAATCAGGATTATCACTAGTAATTTCAAAATTGCGGGCTTCAAGTGCATCTACCAAACCGGTTTCCCCAATTACATATGCCTTACGATGAGTAGCATCTGCATCATCATTCATAAAATCAGCAGTCGCTAGCCCAGCTGTATATACATTTGATTCATCAACATGAATATCGTGGTTTTCTGATAAATTTGCGACCACATCCCTAGGTAACTTGGTCGTATTATTAGTAACAAATAAAAACGGAATTCCTGCTGCCTGAAGCCGCTCAATAAAACGCTTAGCCGCTGGAATTCTTTTTTTACCAGCATAAATGGTCCCGTCTAAATCAATAAAGTATCCCTTATAACGTTTCATAAATTAAATTGATTCTCCTTTACTTTTGCTTCTGTCTAATTTTGAAATGTCGTTTGCCCTTTTCCTTTGATTCAGAAACGATCATTGACTTTCGCTTTTCCAACGGCGGCTTTCTTTTAGTCACTTTCTCCTCAATAAAAGCATGCTTAGCACTTGTCCTCCGACTGCGGCCTCGATTGCTATTGGTTGAGCGACTATTACGATTACCCCTCCGTTTAGTTGGTTTTACTCTCTTTACCTCTTGATTGTGTAAAATAAAATATGGAGCACCAAAATTACAATATTCAACTAAAAAATCGCTTACTGCACTAATCTTATTAGTCGGATTAACATTTCGATCATCAGAATAAAAACCCGTTAAACGTAGTTGACCATATCCAATATCACCCAAAATATAATCATACTTACTAAAAAAGGTATTGTAAGCAAGACTTAATTCTTCAATATCGAACGCTTCGCCCTTATTCGTAACTAATTGATAATGATATCCATTAATCAATAAATCCGTATCATTCGTTTGGCTAATTTCTGCCAATGGTTTTCGACTGGTTCGACTTTCTTCAAATAGTTCTTCAATTTTGTTTCGGTCCAAGATACTCCTCCGCTCTAATTTTTATTCAGTGGATATTGAGTTGCTAAATAATCACTGAAGACATCCCGTAATGGTTGATCATAATACATGTGATTCTCACCCGCAATTGATACAGTTGGAAAAAATGGAATAAATAAATAGTGGTCCAACAATGCGATCGAGTAGCGTTCTTCATTTTTTACCACTGTCCCATCAAATTTTACAATATCATTTTTAGCATCATATTCAATCCCTGATAACTCTATTTTACCAAAAATATCACCTCGAAAGCCCATTCCCTTTTGCGGAAAACGACTTAAAAAGCGTTTATTTTTTTCAATTTCCCTCATCAAGCGCCATAAGTTATAGCCACTTAACGTCGTTTTCATTACATGCATAGAATGGGGCAGCAATTTATGAATTTGATTTTTATCAACTACCCCCGCTGGTAAATCGGTCAAAAATAAACCCGCATTGATAATTGCCGCCTTAGTGCCTGCCTTGTGTTTCATTGCAGCGAGCCCAATTTGACTGAATTCTCCACCATGAACCCAGTCCATCTTCATCTGATGGTCAATTGCTGCTACTTTGCGGTTAGCCAAGAGTTGCTCGCCCTTTAGTTCATATCCATCAATTTCGGCTTGATCACTAGCCAGTGCCGGTAAATCAGCTGTTTTTACAACGGAAGCCGATTTACTTATGAATTTATGATCATCGCCAATTTCTAGTTTTACCGTTCCAACATAATGACCCCACTTTTCACAACCAGTAAGGAGGGTATCATTATCCAATTCACCATTTACTAATAAGTGATGCGTATGTGAACCGAAAATAACATCAAATTGAGGATACTTAACTGCATTGGAGCGATCATTTCCAATCCCTAGATGCGATAACATAAACAAGACATCATATTGACCCTTATATTGTTCAAGCATTTTTTGAATGGCCACTTGCTCATTAATAGGATGCCACCCCACTAGCGGATAGGTCAATACGTATGGAGCTGTGAACCCCATAATCAATACTCGCGTCCCCTGCTTCGTTACGATTTTCTTGACGGGTTTAGCCCATTTAGGTTGTTCGCCAGTCTTTAAATCCTTTAAATTGCCCAACACAACGTCAAAATTCGCATCATCATAAAGATGATTCATTTGAGAATGTGTATTCGTGAGCCCCTCGTTATTACCAATCGTAACGGCATCATATTTAACTTCGTTCATTAGATGGATGTTGGCTTGACCGTTAGTCGCTTCCGTTAGTGGGTGGGCCCGATCAAAAGCATCTCCAACGTCAAAAACTAACACCTGATAACCATCAGCCTCTAATTTATTACGCTGGTTATTGATGTAACGTCTAATCTTTGGCCAATTTTCAAAATGTGAATGCATATCATTGGTATGCAGAATTGCTATTTTTTCTGTCAACGAAATCATCCCTTCTAATGTCTTTTTGCAAAATCAATTGCCTTTTGCTCAATTATCGTTTCGATTTCTGCTTCAGATAATGGGGCGCCAAATGGGGGGCGCTTTGCCAGGTAATCCAATTCTGGACTATCAATGCCGACGTTAATGTTCTCCTTAATTGGAACTGCGTAATGATGAATATGCCCATGTAAATTAATGATTTGATGAACAATTCCTAACATCATTGGGTAATGCGTCATATAGTATTGCCGATGATTGAACTTAATGATTACGCCTACGTCATGGAATTGAAACTTAGGTTTTCCATTCACAATAAAATTATGTTTATCTAAGTACTTAAAAAAATCACGACTATCATGATTACCCTTGATCAAAATTAAATTACCGTTTAATTGTTTAAGCACTTCAAAAATCTGTCGATAGGCTTCTTTTATGGGCTTAATAAAATATAGGGCAATGTCACCTAGATGATAAACGGTATCGGTTGGCTTGACGCGTTCATTCCAGTTTTGAATAATGGTTTGATTCATTTCAAAAACATCTTTGAACGGCCGTGGTGCAAAGTCATTAAAACCTAAAATATCCTTATGAAAAAAATGCGTATCTGCTGTAAAATAATTCATCTCAATCACCCTCATATTTAACATTATATTACATCGTTTTCGGTTTTTTCAAAAAGAAGCTACAAAAAAACTACTTTCCAAATTGAAAGTAGCTTTGCAAAATTATTTATTTCTTTTGGTACCGATCACGTAAACCATGTAAATTACGATCAACCAAATAATCGAACCAACCAACGCAATTAAAGTATCAAATTTAAATAGTAACACAACTGCGACCATTCCTAAGAATGCAATTACAAAATAGTCGGATAACGGGAACCAAGGGGTCTTAAATTTTAGTCTATCCTCTTGATTATCAGCCTTGACCTGCTTTCTGTACTTAATATGAGTAACTACGATCGAGCCCCAAATAAAGATGAAACAAGTCGTTGCCACACTGGCGATGAACGTAAAGACTCCTTCTGGAATCACCATGTTCAAGATTACGGCAATCGCAATGATTAAAGTCGAAGCTAAAATGGCGTTGCTCGGGACCTTTTTCTTAGAAAGTCGATGCATCTTTTTACTGAACCGATTTGATTCGTTGCCAGTCAACGAATAAAGCATCCGCCCAGTGGTAAAGACCGCACTGTTACATGCCGAAGCAGCGGCGGTTAAAACCACGAAGTTAATGATCGCAGCCGCAGAAGTAATTCCAATGTTTTCAAATACTTGGACGAACGGACTGGCATTTTGACTAATATCGTTCCAAGGATAAATCACCATCAAAGCCATTAATGATCCAATGTAAAAGAGCAGGATTCTAACTGGTACCGAATTAATACTCTTTGGAATGACCCGCTCTGGATTCTTCGTTTCAGAAGCGGTCATCCCAATTATTTCAATTCCCACAAAACTAAAGATCACCATTTGAAAAGAAAGAAAGAAGCCCGCTGCCCCGTTGGCAAAGAACTTACCATGGGTTAAATTACCAATGCTAACTGCTCCCACTGAAGTTTGGTAATGAATCAAAAGTAATACGACTCCAACAACAATCAGAGAAATAATTGCCACCACCTTAACGATTGCAAACCAAAATTCAGTTTCACCAAAAGCAGATACGGTAATCGAATTTAATAAGAATAAAATAATCAAAATTACCAACGCGGGTAGCCATTGTGGCATCCACGGAAACCAGAATTTCATATACAGACCAGCGGCAGTGACTTCCGCCATCGCAATTGCAATCCATGAGACCCAATAGGTCCATCCAGTAATGAATCCCCATTTAGGACCCAAGTATTTAGCAATAAAATCAATATATGAGGTACTATCAGGATTGGACATCAATAGTTCCCCTAGTGAACGCATTAAAAAGAAACAGGCAATTCCAGCAACTATGTATGCAAGTAGAATTGATGGCCCAGCAAAATGAATTGACTGACCAGCTCCTAAAAATAGTCCCGTTCCAATCGTTCCGCCAAGCGCAATTAGCTGAACATGGCGTTCTTTAAGTTCTTTGGACATTTGTTCATCTTTTTGTCCCATTTTAAACACTCCTTTATAATGTAAATTAGTATAAACTGGGTTCATAAAAAATCACAACCAAGTTAAAAAAACGCTAGCACCAAGCGAGAGAGTAATTTAGCGTTATATCAATAATAATTCACTTTATAAAAAGTTAAATGAATTTATTTCACTTTTAGTTGAAATAAAAAAAGTAGCCGATCAGCTACCTTTTTTATTTGATAATGATTTAGTTCTTTTTCAATCTTTCAACATCCCGAACAATCATTAATTCTTCATTAGTAGGAATCAACAAAGTCTTAACCTTAGCATCATCAGTACTAATATCACGTTCTTCACCGCGAATATCATTCTTCTTTGGATCAACTGCAATGCCAAAGTAGCCTAATTCGTCGGTAACTTCTTGTCTAATCATGATATCATTTTCACCAACACCGGCAGTGAATACGATCGCATCAACACCATTCATTTCAGCAATGTATTGACCAATGTAGCGAATGATTCTATTCTTGTACATTTCTCTTGAAAGATAAGCCCGATGATTCTTATCTTGAACCCCTTCGATTTCACGCATATCAGCAGAAACGCCTGATACACCAAGTAATCCAGATTTGTTGTTCAAGATCGTTATCATGTCACTGAGCTTATCAATGCCTTCCTTTTCCATTACGTATGAAAGAACGGAAGGATCAACATCCCCAGAACGAGTGGCCATCATCACACCAGTAAGTGGGGTAAATCCCATTGAGGTATCGTATGACTTACCACCCTTAACGGCACACATTGAAGCTCCGGCACCAATATGCATGATGATCAACTTAAGGTCTTCAACTGGCTTACCAAGCATTGCGGCAGCTCGTTGGCTAACGTAACGGTAACTAGTTCCATGAGCACCGTACTTACGAGCACCATATTTTTCATAATATTCATAAGGAATTCCATAGGTATAGTTCTTTTCAGGAATTGTGGTATGGAATGAAGTATCAAACACAGCAACACTAATAACGTTTGGTAAAATCTTCTTAAATGCCTTAATTCCTAAGATATTAGCAGGTTCATGAAGTGGTGCTAATTCTGATAAGTCTGCTAGCTTTTGTAAAACGTCATCATCAATAACAACTGAATCTTTAAATTCTTCTCCACCAGCAACGACCCGATGGCCAACCCCAGTGATTTCATTGTAATCACTAATAATGTCAAGGCTCAATAGCTTGTCTAATACCAACTTGATTGCTTCTTCATGGTCCTTAACATCTAGGGTATCCTTATATTTCTTTCCGTCTCCATACTTAATCGATACGGTTGAATCGGGCATCCCAATTCTTGCGATATCCCCACTAGAAATTAATTTTTCAGATGGCATTTCGAACAATTTGTACTTCAAAGTTGAACTACCAGCGTTAATTGCAATTGATTTTCCCATAATTATTCTCCTTAAAAATAGTATTATGACTTAGCTAATAAATCCTTTTGTTCCCATTCAACGATTTCTGCAATAAATTTTTGAAACGCAGATTGATCCTTGAATGAAGGAAATTCACCAATCATGATTTTATTCACTTGCTTTGCACCATCACCGTGGCGTTGTAAGATCATAATTGCCTTTTGAGTATTTTGATTTGAAAATAGCTCACGAGGCAGGTTCAACATCCCTTGCAGGTATGCATTATCTTGCATCCACTTCAATAGTGTTTTTGACTCCTCAGTTTGAAATAAATTACTAGGAACCAAGAATACCCCAAAACCACCTGGTTTAACATGGTTCATTCCCTGCTCGATCAATAGATGATGGGCGAAAGAATGACCATTTTTAGAACTAGTGGCATAATTTCGTACGTTTTCATCAATCGGATAATATCCAATTGGTAGATCTGAAATTACTAAGTCCACATTGTTTACCAAAATGTTATTGATCGAATCTTGGTGGATTAATTCTACTGGTAATTGTTGCATCTCAGCGTTAATCCCAGCAATTGATAATAGTGAATCGTCATTATCGATTCCAATGCCATGCACATCTGCATGTAATTCAGAAGATAATTGATGCATCACTGCCATTAATAAATTCCCACTACCAACTGCTAAGTCCAAAATATTAATCTTAGACTGGGACTTAAAGATCCGCGTAAGCAAATAGCCAATGATGAACGCAATTGTATCAGGTGTTAATTGGTGGTTAGCCTGAATTTTATCCTGAACGACTGCCTTAATCATAATCATTTGAATGGCCTTACGAACATCTTCAGAATCCATATTTTGATAATCAACCTGTTCATATAGTGACTTTAATTGGTCAGCAACATCGGAATTTGGTTGATCATTTTCAATATGAACATTATTATTATCTAACATGTTATTTCCATTTTCAATAAATGAATCTAGATAAGATAAATTCAATGCTTTTTGCAATAACTCAGTCGATTGATCCAATACCTTAAAAAGAGTCTCAGTATCTTTTTTAGCCAGTATTCTCAACCTCCTTAGGTAAAGTGATTAGACAATAACCAACATCAATATTACCAGAAAATTGTGAATAAATTCAAGATTGACAACGATTTAATTATTTTTGCGATTTTAAAACCAATTCTACCCGTTTTTGATAGTCGAGACTAATTGAGTTATTAGTACGAATTTCTCCATTGATTGCCTTAATTTGAAAATATAGCAGTGTTGTCATTAACAATAAAATAATTATTGCAATCAAAGTCATTGAAGCTGTTCTCATTATTGACTACCCCGTTTTTGGTAATAATGATCTGGCGTTAAATACATCCCCATTTTCCATTATTAACTTACTTTTTAAAATTCGATTATGATAACTCCATTCAACATGACTAACCCCATCGATTAATGGGACGTATCCACCATGATCGGTAGTCATTTTAATACTATTATTTAATAATGAAAGCTGATATTTTTTATGGTGAGCAGTTAAATTAAGCCTGTCTAATTCATTTGAAACGTACTTAAATCGATATTCATCAGATTCGAGCATTTGTAAATACATATGAAAAGCAGTCAGATGATTCTCCTGCTGGCGTCGATTCAAGCTATAGTTGATAATTATTCCACAAAGTAAAACCACCATTGAGGCAATCATCAATGAAATAATACTTTCTACGATGGTAAAGGCGTTTCTAGTGCCTACTTTGTTCCATAATAACTTTTTCATACCGTTCCCGTTCTCGTTCCATTCTAATCCTACTATTCATCAATTTAACATTAATCGTTTGCAAAAACGTCAAATAAAAGGTTACTGCTGTGCTGATGATCAATAACGCTAATAATGAATCGGCTAAAGTAAATCCATCCCTATTATTCATACTTGATTCGATAAACTCCCCACCCTAATTGAAAAGTTTGTTTGACTTTTCGTTGATAATTTTGTGAATCCCAATTAATCGTTTTGGGGCTAACGTGCCCATTACTTTTGATAATCACTTCTTCTCTTGGCTGTAAATTAACCAGTCCCTTTGGGTAGTTCAGCTGTTCTAATGGCGTATCATTAGCATAAATAAACTGTAGCTGATGTTTATAAAAAACAACCCTTACCTTAATTTGTTTTTCAACCGCTAAGCGTTCTGAATATTGCCACTGTTTTTGAAAAGATTGCCAAAAGATTCGTTCTTGCATTCGACCAGCGCTATGACCATTCACACCAATTATGCCAATCATTAATACCATAATTGCAATCACCATTACGATCAAAGATTCTAGCAGTGTGAATCCAGATCTATTTTTGCGCATTATTGTCAACAATTCGAATCCCATTTTGCTGGGCTTGTTTAGCTTGTTTTTCACTTAAGTATCCATTGCTTACTAGCATTGCATAGGTGACCTTATCATCACTGTTTTCATTCAAATAACTATCAATTTGGGTTTGCACCACCGATTCCATCGCAGTACCATGAATTGATTTGGCATTGTTTCTTTGGTTGGTTAAATTCGGAATAACGATTAAAATCAAAAGGGAAATAATAAATAACACGATCGTCATTTCAATTAATGTGAATGCTTCTCTTTGGCTTTTAAATTTAAATTTCATTACTTATAAACCTCGCTTAATGTATCGTACATCGGTAACAACATATTTAAATAGGTGATTACGATTACCGCTCCAATCACCACAAAAATAACTGGTTGAACAATTGAAATGAGGCGTTGAGACTGATTCCACATCTTATCAAAAGATAATTTAGAATAAACAGCTAGTTTCTTAGCAACTAACTGAGCTTGATCGCCATGATCAAAGAATAGTCCCACCTCATTCGGTAAAAAAGCATGTCGTTCAATAATACTATTAATTGAGCGACCAGACTGAATCGATAATTCCAACTCCCTGCCAATTTCAAATAAAATTGAATTAGCTTGAAATCGTTTTAAAACAGTGGCAATCGATCTGGCTTCTAAACCACTGGCCATTAATAATGAAATGTTACTTGCAAAAAAGTATGCATAATATGATTGAATGATTCCACCAATAATAGGCACCCGCGCATAAAACTCAGCTCGCTTAATTCGAGTTTGTTGGCGCAGCCACATTCCAAAACAAATTAGGCTGCCACAAAAAAGCGGTAACAATAGCCACCACCAAATTTGACCATTATTTTTTATTGAATCTGAACCACCAATCATGCTTAATTGGGGACTTACGAATAACTTAATTCCCACAATAATGATCATCAATAAGCCCACTAGAAAGAACGGATAAATCAATAGTGCATTCAGTTTAGTTCGCTGCTTATTACGTTCTTCAATAAATTTTTGGATGCTTTGAAGGGTATTAACTAGCTGTCCATGTTGTTCAGCAATTTCAATTTGATTAACGATATCAACTGGAATGTAGTTAATCAATCCGTTGGCAAAGGATTCCCCAGCATTCAATTGATTTATTATGTTATCAATAAATTGATCCTTAACATGTAATTCACTGATTAATTTAATTGCCTCACCAATCGAAAATCCATTTTGTAAAAGTGCATTTAAGGATTCAAAAAATTGTAATTGCTTTTTAATTGAAAGTCGCTTAGCCATACCACACCCGCTTTCGCTCCTCATCACCAATTAGTTTAGCGCTCACTAGTTGATCTAAATCAGTGCGCCAGGTTTTAATTGAATCGGTTTGGGTTAAATGTTGTTCAAAAATGTCTTCAGCCGTGACTAAATTAAAGAGGGCCTTAGGCTGCCCATCGTTGCTAAACAAGAGCCGTTGATATGAAATTGTATTTAAACATTGTTTTAAATAATCGAGCTGCACCCCTAAATTAGTTAAACGCTCAATCACGCCTAATGGACTTTTAGCATGCAGGGTGGTCAACACTAAATGACCACTTAAAGCAGCCTGAACTGCTGCTTGAGCGGTACTGGCATCACGAATTTCACCAATGATAAATATATCAGGTCGATTTCTAAGTCCTACCTTTAACAGTTCTTGATAGCTCATCAAAGCATCCGAATTAACCTGTAGCTGTAAAAAACTAGGTTCGTAAACTTCGACTGGATCTTCGATTGTCATAACCTTTTGATTTACGCTATATTCACGTGCCAAATGATAGATCGTAGTCGTCTTTCCAGAACCAGTGGGCCCTGAAAACACAATTAACCCTCTTTGAACGGACCGCTGCTTTAAACTTTGGTATTGTTCAGGTTTTAAAAAATGAAGCGAATGGCTATCCAGCGGATAAATAAGTCTAATTACCATTGCTTCACGACTTTTAAAATCCCCAACGGTTGAAAATCGTAGATAACAATGATAATTTTCATGTTGCCACTCCATTGCTCCCATCTGCGGACGGCGATGTTCACTAATTAACATGTTCCCATTATATTTAAAGTAATTAATTATTTTCAGTCCAATTGATTTAGGAATTGATTTAACAGTGATGATTTGATTATTATAATGACGTTCGATCGTGTAATTAGTTTGCTTGGGTACAATATACACATCTGCTGAGCGCGCTTGATAAGCTTCTATCAAGACTGAAGTAATCAGCGTTTTAACATCCATAATATCCCCTCCTTAATAATTAATTACGCAATTTATATTTATCCCAATCAAAAAATCCCCAACCAACTAAAAAAGTTGATTGGGGATTTACAAATAAATATTAAGTTAATTATTCAACGTTATCTGGTAATTCAGCGGCTTCGTAAACATCTTGAACGTCATCGTTTTCAGATAGTTCATCGATTAAGCCAGTGTATTGTGATAACTTAGCTTCTGGAACTTCGGTTGTTGTATTTGGAATCATCTTCACTTCAGCAGTATCTAAATCATACTTTTCTTGAAGTGCATCCCTAACTGCTTGCATGTTCGATGGGTCGGTGAAGACTTCAAAACGATCATCACTAGCCTTCATATCATCGGCACCTGCATCCAAAGCATCCATTAACATCGTATCTTCATCCACATCTAAACCATCGCGAAGGATCACAATGTATCCCTTACGGTCGAATAGGTATGAAACGGAACCAGAGGCACCTAATGAACCACCATGGTGGGTGAATGCAGAACGGATTGCAGAAGCAGTCCGATTCTTATTATCAGTCAAGGCGGAAACCATTACGGCAGTTCCACCAGGTCCATAACCTTCGTAAGTAATTTCTTCGAACTTAGCTCCACCAACACCGGAAGCCTTGTCCAATGCACGTTGAACGTTTGCCTTTGGCATATTAGCTGCCTTAGCTTTGTCCATTTCTAGCCGCAATTGGGGGTTACCGTCTGGGTCAACACCACCAGCCTTCGCAGCTTGGTATAAGTTACGTGATATTTTTTGGAAAATCTTTCCACGCTTAGCATCTTGAGCACCTTTACGTCCCTGGATGTTATGCCATTTTGAATGTCCTGACATAAATTAAGCACTCCTCTCTTTATAATCCTAAATTAAACAAATACAATTATAGCAATATCTAAAAAGCTAATCAAGGTAACAACCCTAATCAACCACTTTTGCGCCTAAACAATTTTGAAAATGATTCAAAGCCCAACTCTGCGCTTCATCTGACAGTGTTGCCACACATGATTTGTGAACTACTAAATTATAACAACGATTGTACGCATCCATTGCCGTGTGTAATACACAAATATCAGTACAAACTCCCGTTAAGTGGAGCGTATCAACATGGCGTTCACGTAACCTTAAATCAAGGTCAGTCCCAGCAAACGAACTATAACGGGTCTTATCAAAAAGGTGAACCTTTTCATCCCCTTGATTTTGTTGATACCAATCATCAACATGCCCGAATAACTGTCGACCCCATGAATCGCGAACGTTATGGGGTGGGTATAGCTTAGCTTCAGGATGGTAAGGATCATTAGGGGTATGAACATCGGTCGGAAAATAGATCCAAGCCCCTTGTTCCTTCATTTCATCAGCTAACTGAACAATTGAATCGTCAAGTTCTTGAGCTGGCTTTCCACATGTCAAAGCACCCTTATCAGCTACAAAATCATTTGTGTAATCAATAATCAATAGCGCCTCATTTGATTTCATAATTATCATTCCATTCTAAATTAATTTGACTTAGTTGAATCACGTTTAATAATTTGGTGAGAAAGTCGTACGTTTTTTTCGTCAACCTCATCATGATTCATCAGCTTAGTTAATAATCGCATTGCGACTGCCCCAATATCATAAAGAGGTTGAACTACTGAAGATAATTGAGGGCGCACAACACGAGTAAACTTAGTATCATTACCAGTTATAATTTGAAAATCATTGGGAACTTTAACCCCATTATCAGTTAGTCCATTCAAGATACCAGCTGCTAGTTCATCATCACTAACAAAGACCCCTTCGATTCCCGCTTGAACTAAGCGAAGTGCTAAATCATAACCAGATTGATAACTTTCATCCGTAGAAAAAATAAAATCACTATTAAAATGGATATCATTGTCAGCAAGTCCCCTCCGATAACCAACTACTCGATAATCAGCATTGATTGCATAATCTAGTGAACCACAAACCAGCCCCACCTTAGAACAACCATTTGCCACTAAGTTACTAACCGCTTCTGAAGCAGCTGCTTGATAGTCAATATTAACGCTTGCTTCTAGTTGATTTTTACTAACCGTTCCAGCCAATACGACTGGAACAGTCGATCCTTCAAATAGCCCCCTAAGCGTCGGTTCAACATCATGACCCATAAAAATAATTCCATCAACTTGCTTAGTCATCAAAGAATTAAAGACCCGCTTTTCCTTTTCCTCATTCCCGTCGGAACTAGCTAAGATAATATTATATTTGTACATTGCAGCAATATCATCAATCCCGCGGGCTAACTCAGAAAAATAAATATTAGTAACATCTGGTACAATTACCCCAATAGTAGTGGTTTTCTTACTGGCTAACCCTCTTGCAACTGCATTAGGATGATAATTTAACTTTTTAATTGCACCCAATACCTTATCACGCGTATTTTTACGAACATTACTATTTCCATTTACCACCCGTGAAACAGTTGCCATGGAAACATTTGCTTCCCTAGCAACGTCGTATATGGTGACCGTTTGTTTTTCCATGAAATAGCCTTCCTTTTCTTTATAATAGCGCTTACATATAAATTAATCCTTTTTAATATAACAAATATCATCACTGCAATCAATTTATAAATAAAAAAGCCTCTCAATATTGAGAGGGCTTGAAACTAAGTATATTAAGTTATTTGGAAGTGCCATTGGGATAAAAGGTTTCCACTTTTTTGTCATTTTTGAAGACATCATCAGCATTAACAACGATATCATCTTGGGCATCTTCAGATGTACTCCCTAGTTCGTCTCTTAAACGATCTGCGGCAGTGTGAAATTGAGTAGTGTTACTTTCATCATTATCATCATCAGAAGCCTCTTGGAAACGATCATTAATCTTATCAGTAGCGGAGTTAAACGCTTGCTTTGCGTTATCGGTAACTTCATTTGTTTTTTGTCCTAACGTTTCCTTGGCATCGGAAAGCGCATCGTTAGCATAAAATGCATAATCAACTGCCCGATCCTTTAAATCATGGGCAGTATTATTTACCTTTGTAACAATTTCCTTTTGTTTGGCTGGGTCTAAACGCTTAAATGCAAAGTATGCAGCGGCACCAGTCAATCCTAAAAATAAACCAAATCCGAATCCTGCTTTTTTACTCATAACAAACACCTCTAAAATTGATTATTTTTTACTTTTCTTTTTCTTGTTACCAAAAGCGGACTTACCAACTAAGCTTAAGACTTTTCCACCAAAGCCTAATTTACCACCATTTTTAACCCGGCTTGTAAGGTTTTTAGTAGAATCATTTAATTCTGAAACACTAACCCCTAAGTCAGCTGCTGCTTGAAAGACAGGATCAATTGTATTGACCTTGTCGTTTAAATCCTTAAGCATTGAATTAGAACTTGCCAAAATCTTTTCAGTTTGATTAGAAAGTACGTCCACATCATTGGTAATTGATTTTAAGCTTTGATTAACTTCATTTAAGGTCGTAACCAATTTCAATAAAAATACACCAATGAAAATTACTAATAATAGAAAAGCTAAAGCGGCAATAATACCTGCAGTCATCTAAATCCCTCCCAACAATTAATTATTAAACCTACAATTAAGAATATCATTTTAACCAAAGTTTGACAATTAAAGTTAATTACTAATTATATTGATAAATCTGTGTTAAAATACTGTTATTATATCTAAGGAGGAATTAGTTAATGTTTTTCGCAGAATCTGTGATTACTAAAAATAGTTCATTTATTCAAAAATACTTAGCAACATTCAAATGGGATAAAATATTAAACAACTTAACTAGTACGATTTTTTCAGTCGTTATCATTTCGATTTTTTTCATTATCATTAGTCGGTTGGGAAAGTTCTTTATCAATAAGGCTTTTAAACAATATGGAAAAAGCAATAACACTAAAAATTCAAGCAAGCGAATCACGACCTTACACGTAGTTGCCAAGAACTCATTTCAATACGGATTAGTGTTCTTCTGGATCTACTCGGTACTATCCGAAGTGGGCGTACCAATCGGTACCTTACTTGCCAGTGCTAGTATCTTCAGTGTGGCAATCGGGATCGGGGCTCAAGGACTGGTTACCGATATCGTTACTGGATTTTTGATCCTATTCGAAAAACAAATCGATGTAGGTGAATACGCAACCTTGACCCTTACCAACGGTTCATCGATCGAAGGAACGGTAACATCAGTTAATTTAAGAACGACTGAATTAACTAGTTTTAATGGATATGTTAACTACATTCCAAACCGTCAAGTTGCTGCGATCACTAATCGGAATCGGAGTGAAACACGGGCCATTATCCAAATTAGAATCAATGGTAATACTCCAGTAGAAAAAACGATTGATATCATTAATAAAGTCAATGATGAATACGTTAAGCAATATCCAGACATCATCGCTGCTCCAGATGTTTGGGGAGCTACCAACACTCCTGACGGTAACGTTGCAATTCAAGTCAACATCCAAACTAAGAATGGTCAACAACTATACATTCAACACGAATTCTTAGGGCACTACTTAGATGCAATTTCAGATGCTGGCATCGAGTTACCAAAGAGTCCATTAGTATTAAACTAATTAAAATAATCAATAAAAAAAGACGATTTAAAATCGTCTTTTTTTATTGGTTATTTTTCCACCATTCGTCAATTTGATCCACTAATTTTTGAGTAGCTCGGCCCCGATGACTAATCACATTTTTTTGCTCATCAGTCATCTCACCCATTGAAAGCTGCTTTTCGGGAACGTAAAATAGTGAATCATATCCAAAGCCATTGTTCCCACGCGGTGATTCTAAAATTTCTCCATGAATATCACCATTTACAACTAATTTAGCGCCACTAGGCTTGAACAACACTAAACAAGTCCTAAACGTTGCCGAACGGTCTTTTTCCCCCTTTAAATTTGCCAATAATTTGCGATTATTAGCTTCATCATCATGATCACCTGCATAACGCGCTGAATAGACACCTGGAGCATTATTTAGGGCTGCTACTTGCAGTCCTGAATCATCAGCTAAAACAGAATGCCCAGTAATTTTAGCAACTGTACTAGCCTTAATGGTCGCGTTTTCCTCAAAAGTAGTCCCGTTTTCTTCAATTTCACCAATTGATGGAAAATCAGCTAAAGTCTTAATGTTAAATCCATGCGGGGCAAGCATTTCCTTAAATTCTCGAGCCTTGTTTTGGTTATTAGTGGCAATGATTAAATCCGTCATTATTCATCCTCCAATTCTGTTAATTCAACATGACTAGCGGTAATTGAACGTTGAAGCCAATCTTCGGCAATCGTTACAAATTTATCAATTGAACCAGTGGTAAAAAATTGATAAGTTGCCAAATGATCTGCAGGCGCTGAAAGGCCTGACTGGCGTAACACCTCAACTACTTGTTCACATACCGCTATTCCTGGATCAACTAATTTAATATCATTGCCAATTGCTTTTTGAATCAACGATCGCATAATGGGATAGTGAGTGCACCCCATTATTAAGGTATCAATATCATGGCCTAGCATCGGCTTGACATCAACATCTACAATTGATTGATCTAACGGGCTATGGTACTTACCGTCCTCAACCATGGGGATAAATCGTGGACATCCTAGACTAAAGACATCCACATTCTTGTTCAACCTTTTTAATTCCTGCTCATAAGCATGGCTCTTGACGGTTCCATTAGTTGCAATTACCCCAATGCGATTATTTTGCGTCGTTTTAACTGCTAATTGACTTCCGGGATCGATCACACCAATTACTGGAATTGACAGTGCGCGCTGTAAAACAGGAAGTGCCTGAGCAGTAGCTGTATTACAAGCGACCACCAACAGCTTAATATCTTTTTTTATTAAAAAATGTGCAATCTGCATTGCAAAAACTTGAATCTGTGATTGGCTTTTTTCACCATATGGTAATCTGGCTTCGTCACCGAAATAAACAATTGATTCGTTCGGCAGCTTGGTAATGACCTCTTTGGCAACCGTCAGGCCACCAACTCCAGAATCCATGAATCCAATTGGTTGTGAATTCATTGTTGATCCCTCTTTCGAATGTTATGAAACTATATTATCTAACATTTTTAACCAACCTTCAAGATATAAGATAGTTTAAAAGGTTCGCCAAAAATGTTTTAGTGCGTGTATAATGGAATTCATAAATGAAAAAGAATTGAGGTTGAGAACGGATATGACTAAAGAATTATATCAAAAATTCATTACCAATCCGAAAATAAAAAATAATTGGCCAGCAGCTTTCCTACGCGATGAAGTAATTACTGACCTGCTAGGTGATGACGTTCATAGTATTCTTTACTGGGCTGGCAAACGAATGGCGCGCAAATACGCCACTAATAATCAATCCGAATTGGCCATCTTCTTTGAGCAATCAGGGCTAGGCCATCTTACAATGAATAAGGAAAGTGAAAATCTAATTGAGTGGTTAGTGAGTGGTCCAATCGTTGATGCTAGAATTAATGCTGATCATGATGCCGATTTCATGTTTGAATCTGGATTCTTAGCCCAATCAATTGAACAACAACGTGGATTAGTCACTGAAGCAGAGCTTGATAAAAAGAAACTTAAAAAGGGACAAGTAATCGTTAGCGTTCATATTGATCCCCAAAATACCACTGATGAATTTGAAGCAGTTGCCCCATTTGATGTCATTTCAGATCAAATTCAAGAAAATAACGATTCTGAAGATAGTGAGCAAGAATAAACAAAAAAAATCATGACTAACATTAGCCATGATTTTTTATTTATTCAATTATTAATCAACGTATTGATCCAATACCTTAGCAAGTTGTTCTTTACTATGGTACCCAACAATACTATCAACTACCTTACCGTCTTTTTTAACCAATAGGGTTGGGATACTCATAATCCCAAATTTTTGAGGCGTTTCTTGGTTTTGGTCAACATCCATTTTATTGAACGTAACCTTATCACCCATTTCCTCAGAAAGTTGATCAACAACTGGTGATTGCATTCTGCAAGGACCACACCATGTTGCCCAAAAATCAGTTAGAGTAACACCCTTAGCAGTATCTTGTTCAAAGGTTTTATCAGTCGTTTCCGTAACCATCAAATTACCTCCTAAAATTCTTATTTTTAACTAGTTTAACACGGTTTCAATTAAATGCAATTAAAAAGCATTGTACACTATTTAAATTTAACAACGGTCGAACCATCCCCACCTGCATTAGCTGGTGAATAGCCAAAACTCTTTACCCGTCGATTGCGCTTTAAATAGTCGGTAACACCCTTTCTAAGTGCACCCGTCCCCTTCCCATGAATGATCGTCACAGACGGATAACCAGCTAGTAGCGCTGCATCAATATAACGATCAACTTCATGCATCGCCTCATCATACCGATGACCCCTAAGGTCTAGCGAAGAAGACATTCCTGAAGACTTAGTCCGTCTAACTGTATTGTATTGACGCTTGGGCTCTTTTTTGGGTTGGCTCAACTTTTCTAGGTCGGATTCGTCAATTTTCATTTTAAGAATACCCATTTGGACTTCCCAATTATGATTACCAATTTTATCAACTAAAACACCAGGTTGACCATATGACTTAACCATCACATCGTCACCCTTGTGAAAATCATGCTTAGCCTTTTCACGTTTTAAAACTCGGTTATTCTTCAAACTCAAATCATTATGCAAAGAGTTTAACTTTCCCTTAGCATCCATTAATTCATTTTCCTTAACGGCTGTTTCAGAAAGGTGCTTTTGCTTTTCATGAAGCTCGGCAATAATTTTATCCGCTTGCTTCTTAGCTTTAGCAACCACCTCATTAGCTTTTTCTTTTGCGGATTGATTCAACCGTTCACGTTGGTGCTCGTATTGGTTAAACTTATCGGTCAATTCTTGGTGTAACTTAGTCGCATCGTTCAACTGGATCCGTAGTTGTTCAGCATCTTCACGAGCCTGCTTAGTTTGATCAGCTAGTTGTTTAATCATATTATTGATTTCTTGACTACTTGTATCAGTAAATGAACGGGCCTCTTGAATAACGCTTTTTTTCATTCCAAGGCGTTCTGCAATATTTAGCCCATTACTTTGCCCAGGCACTCCCACCAAGAGATGATATGTGGGCTTGAGCGTTTCAATATCAAATTCCATTGAGGCATTAATCGTCTGGGGACGATTATAAGCATACGCCTTTAGCTCAGGATAATGAGTCGTAGCAATCACTTCACTATCGACGACTCCAATTTGGTCTAAAATGGCAATTGCTAAGGCCGCACCTTCCTTAGGATCGGTTCCAGCACCCACTTCATCAAGCAGAACGAGACTGTTTTTAGTGATGTTACGCAAAATTTTAATGATGTTATCCATATGGGAGGAAAAAGTACTCAAATTATTTTCAATTGATTGTGCATCCCCAATATCGGCAAAAATATTATCAAAAACAGCCACCTGACTGCCCTCATTAACAGGAATAAACAAACCTGATTGAGCCATTAGTTGTAGTAATCCAACCGTTTTAATCGTAATTGTTTTCCCACCAGTATTAGGACCAGTCACAATAATTGCCCGATACTCATCACCAAGCACAATCGTATTACCAACGACTTTATTAACATCGATCAATGGATGTCTAGCATTTTTTAGATTTAAAACATTCTTTGCAGAAATTTGTGGCAAGGTAGCCTTAATTTGTTTAGCATAACGAGCCTTTGCATTAATCAAATCTAAATGACCAATGATTTTGAAATTAGCAATAATTTCGTCTTGGTACGGAGCGACCATCGAGGAAAGTTCAGCTAAAATCTTAACTTCCTCATGGCGAGCAGCCAATTGATCACGCCGTAATTGATTATTGAGCTCAACTACTGCAGCAGGTTCGATGTATAAAGTCTGTCCAGAAGCACTTTGATCATGAACGATTCCGCCAAACTTAGATTTGGCTTCAGCTTTCACTGGAATTACATACCGTTCGTCACGAATTGTAATGATCGATTCACTAAGGAACTTAGCTTGATTGCCCCGCAGGTATTTGCCCATCCGATTACGAATGTTATTTTCAGTCCGTGAAATTCGCTTTCTTAAGCCATATAGTTCCTCAGAAGCTGAATCCAAAAGCCGTCCATCAGGGTTTAAAGCTTTTTGCAACCTTGTTGTAATTTCTGGAATCAACGCAAACGATTGAATCAAATCATAAAGACGATGAAGTTCCACTTTATTTGCCTGTAAATTATCAAAAAAAGTCATTAATCGATTAACAGTGATTAATACTTGCATAATTTGAGCTAGTTCAGTTCCATTCAAACTAGCGTTAATCGTTAAGCGCTTCATATAGGGACGAATATCATTTAACGTCACTAATGGCATTGCCTTTTGTAATCTTAATATATGTGCACCATCATCAGTTTCTAATAGTGCGGTTTTGATTAACTTTCGATCACTAATGGGTTTTAAGCGACGCAATTCGCTATTCCCAGTACTAGTTGATAAAAAGCCATGAATCGCTTCTTTAATTTTATTATACTCAAGGGTATCAAGAACCTTTGAATTCATAATTCAATCCTCCTTAATTAGAGTTTAACCAGTGATAAACTACATTAGGGGTAATGATTGGGGTTTGATTTACAATCATTTGGGCAATTCCAGAGTTAACGTATTGAGTTGCAAACCAAGTTCCATCAGCCCTTAATAACAAGTTTAAAACGATTAAAATCATTCCATAGCACATTAAAAAACCACTAAATGCACCTAAAATACCATCTAGCTGTTTTAAAATCGGTAGTTTCGTAATGGTTCGTAATATTCGTCTAATTCGCATCATTATTAAATAGCAAACTACAAAAGTCCCCAAGAATGCAATTATACTAACTATTGATGAATCAGCACTATTGAAAATAGCTAGAATCCAACTTTTAGGGTATTCAGCAAAGTGCAATGCGATCCAAAATGAAACAATGTAACTAGCAATCATAAATAAGCTAGCCACCAATCCCCTTCTATAACCAATAATGGTACTAATAAATAGTAATAGTAATATTATAATCGTCAACATCATTATTCATTTTTTGATTTGGATTCAATTTGATCCAATTGTCCTTGTAATTTTAATTGATCTGAAATTGCATTAAAGGCTAGTAATACCATTGCATCTTCATAACTAATACTTGAAGATAGTTGATTTAATTGGTTCAATTGCTTATTCATCAAATCTGTTACTGCATGCATATGCTCCATTGAACTTTTGCCAACGAACGTATACGTTCGATTACCAATCTTAGCTTTGAACCGCTTTTTAGTTTCACTCATTATTAAATTCCCTCCAAATACTTCATGCATTATTTTATCATGAAACATTATTGCAGTTAGTAATTCACAAAAAAACTCCCAACACTTAGCTGGGAGTCGTTATATTATTCGTCTGAATCATTATCTAAAAATGTATTTAGAACGGATTCAACAATATCCCATTCTTTCTCAGACTCAATCGGCATTAACTGGCCACCTTGAGGATCAGCAGGATCTTCACCCTTTGGTAGTGCATACGCCTCAATGTCCACTTCATCGTCATCTTCTTTACCAGCAGGGTAAACTAAGATGTAGGACTTGCCCATATCTTCTGATTCAAATGTGAATAAAATCGTGTAAAGCTCCTCATTCCCCTGGTCATCAACTAGGGTAATTTGTTGCTTACCATCTTCATTTGTTGTTTCAGTCATTATATTCTCCTTTATTCGTTCGTTAATTTTCCCTTACGGTCTAAATAACCCTGCAGAATTAATTCCGCAGCAACTTTATCGATTACTTTCTTACGCTTTTTTCTAGAAGTATCTGCTTCTTCAACTAGCATTCTTTCGGCTTCTACGGTCGTTAATCGTTCATCTTGAAAATCAAATGGAATGCCAAATCGCTGATTAGCCATCCATGCATACTTTCGACAAGCATCCACCCGTGGGCCAGAAGTGTTATTCATGTTTTTAGGGAGGCCAATAACGAATCCAGTCACCTCATATTTAGCAACTAGTTCCCCTAAACGATGCCACCCAAACTCTTGATTATCTTCATTGATCGGTATAATTTCAACACCCTGTGCTGTCCAGCCGAGCGGATCGCTAACCGCAATTCCAACGGTTCTTGAACCAACATCTAATCCCATTAACCTCATTTATTTATATCCTCATTTTTTTTATTCTTATCAAGATAAAAACGCACTAATTCTTCAATGATTTCATCACGTTCATGACGTCGAATCAAATTTCGAGCATCGTTAAAACGAGGAATATATGCTGGATCTCCTGAAATTAAATAACCAACAATTTGATTATATGGATTATAACCCTTTTCTTCTAGGGTTTTGTACACAATTAAAAGTGTATCATGTACATCTTTCGGTGCTTTATTAAAATCGAAGTACATCGTTTTATCTAAAGAAGACATCTACAACACCTCACAAATTATAACATTCAGCTTAATTTTACTAAAAATCAATATAAATCTCAAATTGAATCAAAACATTAATTAATTCGTTCATTATTAACCAGTTGTCTTATTATAGCATACATAACGAAAAAAACTCTAATGGTTGAATGATTTTCAACCATTAGAGTCTTTTTATTTAACTATTTTTGTTCTTTAAGCCAATCTAATGAAGCGCTCATCGCGTCGTTTAAACCAGCAGGATTTGTCCCACCAGCTTGCGCCATGTTAGGACGGCCGCCCCCACCACCATTGATGTTAGCAGAGATTGCCTTAATCAAATCGCCAGCCTTTAAGCCAGCCTTGACCTTTTCATCACTAACGGCAGCGATTAGGTTCGCCTTATCCTTACTGTTAGTTCCAAGCACTAACACATCGGATAGTCCCTTTGTCCGCCAGGTATCAGCTAGTTGACGAAGTTGGTTCATTCCAGAATCCTTAATAATCCCAGTAATGATCTTAACGCCATTAACGTCCTTTACATTTTCAAAAACGTTGTTAGCTTGTTGACCAGCAATCTTAGCTTCAAGGGATTCTTGCTTTTGTTGTAGTTCCTTAACTTCTGATTGAAGTTGAGTTACCTTATTTGGCACGTCCTTGATTTGCTTAGTCTTCAATTCAACTGCAATCTTGTTCAATAGGGATTGTTTGTCATTCAGAAATTCGTATGCTTCTTGGGAAGTAACGGCTTCGATTCTCCGCACTCCAGCACCAACTCCTGATTCTGAAACGATCTTGAACAAGCCAATTTCATTCGTGTTCTTAACGTGATCACCACCACAGAATTCGATTGAGAAATCTCCAGCACTAACCACTCTGACCTTCTTACCGTACTTAGAACTAAATACGGCTACGGCACCCATTTCCTTCCCAGTCTTTGGATCAGTTTCGATCGTGGTCACTGGTAGTTCCGCAAAGATCTGGTCGTTGACCATTTGTTCAACCTTCTTCAAGTCTTTATCAGTCACAGAACCAAAGTGGTTAAAATCAAACCGCAAGTAGTCTGGTTCCACTAGTGAACCAGCTTGTTGAGTATGACCACCAAGTACGTTTCTTAATGATTGATCCAACAAGTGGGTTGCCGTATGGTTCTTTTCCACCTTGCTGTGGAAGTGACGGTCAACGACTAACTTGTAAGTCGCACCCTTTTGCATTGGTTCAAATAGTTCAACGGTGTGTAAGTTTTGGTTGTTCGGTGCGTGTTGGACATCGAGCACCTTGGCAACTAGGTTCCCATCGTGATCTTCGATGACCCCTTGGTCGGCCACTTGACCACCCATTTCAGCATAGAACGGCGTCTTATCAAAGATAATTTCAGCCTTCCCCGCTTTGACTTGATCCACAAGCTTTTCATCAAACACGATGTCTTCGACCTTCGCGTTTTCGACGATCAATTGGGTGTAACCAACGTATTCACTAGGGGTCTTAATGTCAACTAGCAAGTCGCGTTGAACACTCATGGCATTGCCATCGTCACGGGCGTTACGTGCCCGATCCTTTTGCTTTTGCATTTCATTCTTGAACCCTTCAGCATCCACGCTCATTCCAGCGTCAGCCAAGTATTCTTGAGTCAATTCAAATGGGAATCCATAGGTATCGTAAAGCTTAAATGCATCGGCTCCACTCATTTGCTTACCATCTGAAGCCCGCACTTGATCCATCAAGTCGTTCAAGAGGTTCAAACCATCTGATAGGGTGTCATTGAAACGATTTTCTTCTGATTTGATAACCTTTTCAATGTAATCAGCATTCTTCAATACTTCTGGGTAGAACGCCTTCATGATTTCACCAACTACTGGGACGAGCTTATACAAGAAGTTTTCAGTAATCCCAAGATCTCGACCAGCGACGATTGCCCGCCGAATCAATCGGCGAATCACATATCCACGGCCAACGTTGGATGGAATCGCACCATCATTGATGGCAAACGTAATTGCCCGAGCGTGATCAGCAATGATCTTAAATGAAATATCATCAGCGTGCACCTTACCATATTCACGGCCATCACTGAGTACTTGCGTCTTTTCAATAATTGGTAAGAATAAGTCGGTTTCAAAATTCGTAGGTGCATCTTGGAAAATTGAAACCACCCGTTCGAGTCCCATCCCCGTATCAATGTTTTTCCGAGGAAGTGGTTCGTAGGTATCATCTGGTTTGTGGTTAAATTGGGAGAACACGATGTTCCAAACTTCAAGGTAACGTTCGTTTTCCCCACCAGGATAGTTTTCTGGATCATCGGGTGCCAAGTCGTTGAACTTTTCACCACGGTCATAGAAAATTTCTGAATCGGGACCTGAAGGCCCTTGGCCAACATCCCAGAAATTATCTTCCATGTCGATCAAATGACTAGGATCAACTCCTGCTTCGATCCAAAAGTTTCTGGCATCTTCATCTTCAGGATAAACGGTCATGTAAAGCTTATCTTTATCCCAACCGAAATACTTTTCTGAAGTTAGCAATTCGAACGCCCAATGGATGGCTTCTTTTTTAAAGTAATCCCCCACTGAGAAGTTCCCTAACATTTCAAATAGCGTTTGATGCCGAGCAGTCTTTCCGACATTTTCGATATCGTTAGTCCGAATACTTTTTTGGGAACTAGTCATCCGACGATTCTTAGGAACAACCCGTCCTTCAAAATACTTCTTCATGGTGGCAACCCCAGAGTTAATCCATAATAATGATGGATCATCAACTGGAATCAATGATGCACTTGGCATGATCGTGTGACCACGTTCTTCAAAGAAGTCCAAGTACATTTGGCGAATTTCACTACTACTTAATTTTTTCATCAATAAACCCCTCCAAAGGCACAAAAACACCGTTGCTAGTAAAGACGCTTTTAACGCGGTACCACTTTACTTGCAACGATGTTTTCGTTTACCTCTTTAATTCTCAATAACGCTGAGTAGCGTAACTTTGAAATGGATAGCCCGCAATCTAAACTTGCAGACCTTGCAATAACCGACCTGTCCCTAATTTCCATTTAGATTTTGGATGTTCCAATTTGTTATTTGTATTTTTATTCAACTCAATTATACAATATTTTTAACTATTGAGCCAACTTTTGCACTGAAAAATTAACGGTATCGTTGGGAACTTTGCTTCTTTTGCTTCCGTTGTTGACGGGCTTCATTACGTTGTTCAACCCGCCGATTAAATTCATCATTTCGTTTAATGGCGTTCTTAATGCGCCGCTTGTAGCCCGGCTTGACCTTCCGCTTATTCTTCTTCACCATCCCAATCATAGTTGGTTCTAGCTTTTTAGAACGATTACGGTGGGTCTTACGGCGATTACGGTCATATGAATCAACGATTTCATGGTCCTTAATCGCCTTAGGTTGAAACTTAATTCCCATGTTTTCAAGTTCAGCAACGCGTTCTTCTTCACCAGGTTGATAAAGCGTAATGGCAGTCCCAGCCATCCCCTTGCGACCAGTTCGACCAACACGGTGAATAAAATAGTCCAAGTCCTCTGGGATATCATCGTTGATCACGTCAGAAACCCCATCGATATCGATCCCCCGTGCAGCTAAATCAGTCGCTACTACGAACTGAAATTCAAGGCGTTGGACCTGCTTCATGATGCGCTTGCGTTCTCGCGGCTTCATTCCACCTTGGATCATTCCGACTTTGAGTCCCTGTCCTACTAAATAGTCGTGGATTTCTTGGACCCGTGTTCTGGTATTAGCAAAGATCAACACCAAATACGGTTCACCAATCGTTAACAGTTGATAAATCAAATCATTTTTATCCTGACCCTTAGTAGAAATCAAAAAGTTATCAACGGTAGGGCTAATCACTGATTCGACTGGGATTTCTTCTGAGACTGGTTGATTCATGTACTTCTTCAAAAATGGTTCTAGTTTTTGTGGAATCGTAGCTGAAAAGACCATCATTTGTAGGTCATCGCCAAAACTAGCCGCAATTTTGTCCACTTCGCCTAAGAACCCCAGGTCTAGGGTCATATCAGCTTCATCGACTACTAAATGATTCGCAGTGTGTAAATCGAGGGCTTGGGTGTTAACTAAGTCCAAGATTCTCCCAGGCGTTCCAATAATAATTTGAGGTTGTTCGTGCTCTAATTTTTCAATCTGGCGTTGCTTATCAGTTCCACCCACGTAATTAGCAATGTGAATTGGCTTGTCGCTATGGCTAGCTAACTGCTTAGCGTTTTCATAGATTTGATAGGCTAACTCCCGACTAGGGGTGGTAATTACAGCTTGAACAACCTGCTTATCTAGATTTAATTGATCAAAAATTGGAAGTAAAAAAGCGTGGGTCTTACCGCTTCCAGTAGCAGATTGACCAATAACGTCCTTCCCCTTTCTAATCACTGGAATCATTTTAGCTTGAACCGGTGTTGGTTCGGTAAATTTTAATTCTTCCAATGCTTCGTTGATAAACGGCTTGAAGTTGAACTGTTTAAAAGTGGTACTCATATTAGGCAATTACTCCTTTATAATTCTGTGCAGCATCACTGATTGCTGCAATTACCTGCTTAATTTCTGCATCATCTTTAGCAACCGCACCACTCGCTAATGGATGGCCACCCCCACCGAAATGTTTCGCAATTTCATTGATCACGGGACCCTTAGAACGCAACCGCACCCGATAGGTTTCATCTTTTTGTTGAACGAAAATGGCCCAGTTCTTCACTTCCTTAAGCTTACCAGGGAGGGGAACTACTGCAGATGTACTTTCGTCACCTAACTCTAAATCCTTTAAAATTTGGTTGGTCAAGATAATATAACCCGCACCACTATCCAAGATTTGAAGGTTTTGGTAAACATATGCAGATAGGCGCGCTAATGGTAGATCGATTTCATCTTCAATTTGATTGACATCACTAGTTGAAAAGTCTAATTGAGCAAGTCCAGCGGCCACGGCGAACGTATGGGCAGAAGTAGAAGGATACTTAAAACGACCGGTATCGCCAACGATTCCGGCATACAATAACCGTCCAGCTTCAGCATTGATCTTTAAATCAGCACTTGCGCTGTAAAGATCATAAACAAGCTCACTAGTACTGGAGGCTTCTGGTTGGACCCACATTAAATCACCAAATTGGTCATCATTGGGGTGGTGGTCGATCTTAATCAACATTTTCCCCTTAGTGTAACGATCGTCGTCAACACGAGGTTGATTAGCAGTATCTAATACCATTACCAAAGCATCTTTATAAACATCATCATCAATCTCATCAACAGTCCCTAACCAATTAAAACCTGTGTACTGTTTTCCAACACAGTAAACATGCTTATTTGGAAATGACTCCTTAATAATATTGGCTAGTCCCATCTGTGAGCCGATCGCATCTGGGTCTGGATGTTGGTGTCGATGGATAATAATTGTATCGAATTGTTTAATTGCATTAACGATTTTTTCTTGAGTATTCATAATGCCATCCTTTTTTATTTGTTAACTGAATTATAACATTAAAAAAAGCCTGAGTAACTTCAGGCTTTCCAAAGGTCAATTAAAATTATTTTGCTGATTCATCTGACTTAGCAGCACTATCATCAGCAGCTGAATCAGTATCATTTGATTCTGATTTTGAATCATCTTGACTAGCAGCTACTGGAGCAGCAGTAACACTAGCAATTGCGTTTAGATCGAATTCAAGAAAGATGCCGTCACAATCCAATGTTACGGTCTTATTCTCTCGATCGATAGAATCAACGACACCGTGAAGACGACCAATGGTTACAACCTTGTCGCCTTGCTTAATGTTATTAATAGTTTGTTGGTGTTCTTGTTGCCGCTTCTTTTGTGGCCGAATCATGGTGAAGTACATCACAACAATGATTAGCGCGATAAAAATAAAACTTGAATATTGCATAATTAATTACACTCCTTATTTATATACTACTTTAACAAAAATCAGCCAATTAGTCTACTGGTTTTAAGTGAAAATGCTCATAGGCCTCATTAGTAACCATTCGACCGCGAGCAGTCCGTTTTAAAAATCCAATCTGCAACAGGTATGGCTCATACATTGATTCGATCGTATCGGATTCTTCACCAATATTAGCAGCAATCGTATTCAACCCGACCGGACCACCATTATAAATCTTGATCATCGTAGTCAACAGTTTTTTATCGGTTGCATCAAGGCCCATTTCATCAACTTTTAATAACTCTAATGCACGCGCTACAACTGGTAATTCAATACTTGATTGACCAGAAACCTGTGTAAAATCACGAACCCGTTTTAATAAGCGATTCGCTATCCGTGGTGTTCCACGTGATCTTCTAGCGATTTCATGGGCAGCCTGCTCTTTAATCTTTGTATGAAAAATATCAGCAGTTCGCTTAACAATTTCCTGTAAATCAGCAACTTCATAATAATTCATATGTTCTATGATCCCAAATCGATCCCGCAACGGGGCTGCTAAAATTCCAGCACGGGTCGTAGCTCCTACTAACGTGAACGGTGGCAGTGGAAAGTGAACTGGATGGGCGGTTGGCCCTTGGCCAACAACGATATCGATATAAAAGTCCTCCATTGCCGAGTACAACATCTCTTCCACTACCTTAGGTAACCGATGAATTTCATCAATAAACAAAACATCCCCAGGCCGCAACTCATTTAATAGTGCCACTAAATCGCCAGGTTTTTCAATCGCAGGCCCACTGGTGGTTTTAATATTAACCCCCATTTCACGTGCGATGATCATTGCTAAGGTCGTTTTCCCCAGTCCAGGTGGTCCGTACAACAATACATGATCTAATGACTCCTCTCGTTGCTTAGCCGCTTGAATATAAATTGATAGTTCATGCTTCAATTGTTCTTGACCAATATATTGGCTTAACGTTTGTGGGCGCAACGACTTTTCCACTGCAGATTCATCATTTCCTTGAGAACTACCAGATACGATTCGATTATCATCTGCCATCATAAATCCCCCCTTCTAATATTGAGTTAACAGTTTCAATCCTTCACTTAAATACTGATTGGTATCCATGGGTTCATTAAATGCCAATAGTTGCTTTTCAACCCTTTTTATATCCCTAGCAGAATACCCTAGCGCACTTAATGCACCTAAGGCGTCCTTTAATTCCTTAGTATCATTATTAGCTAACGAATCATCTGCAGAATCCGCAGGCGTTGATTCCACCGCCTGAAACAAATCATCAATTTTACCCTTTAAGTCTAAAACGATTTGCTTTGCAGTTTTTTTACCAACTCCTGGAAACTTCGTCAAAAAGGTAATATTTTCTTCGTTAATTGCCCGCAAAAGGCCCTGGTTTTGATTGCCCGCCATAATTGCATTCGCACTTTTGGGGCCGATTCCAGAAACGTTAATTAACTTTTCGAACAATGCTTTATCATCGCGGCTTTGAAAAGCGTATAGCGATTGAAATGAATCCGTCACAACTTGATGAATGTAAATTCGGACCTTCGTTTGGGTATCAACTTGATAGCGGTATGGATCAGCAGTGAACAATAAATAACCAACGTCATTTACGTCCAATACAATGTAGCTGGGGGTAACGACTGTCACGTAGCCGTTCAAATATTCATACATTTAATTTTACCTTCCTTAATCCCGTTTATTCTGGCTTTGATGTGGGTCTTGAATCCGTTTGAACATTTTTTCCATATCGTAATTCGTAAAATGAACCAACACCGGACGACCATGGGGACAATTGAATGGATCTTCGGCTTTCTCCAGTTGTGCAAGTAGTGATACTGCTTGTTTACGATCCAAATGATGGTTAGCCTTAATTGCCTGTTTACAACTCATCATAATTGCAGTTTGAGCCCTAAATTGAGCAACCGTGATTTTACCATTATTCAAAACGCTATCCACCATGTTGCGAATCGTTGCCTCTTCTTGCCCAGCAACGAACCAAGTCGGGTGATGACGAATAATAAAGCTATTCTTACCGAAAGGTTCCAAAAAGATCCCAATTCCTTGAAGTAAATCTAAACGTTCAGACAATTTAATTGCTTCAGTTGTGGAATACTCCAACACAATCGGCACTAATAAATCCTGTTGATCATTGGCAACATTCCCTATCGATTTACGAAACCGTTCATAGTTAATTCGCTCTTGAGCAGCATGCTGGTCAACAATATACAGCCCATCATCAGATTCTGCCAATAAATATGTTCCATGCATTTGTCCAATGTAAATCAAATTCGGAAACTTAGTTGATGAATCGACATTATGAACCTCACTTGACGTTTGGTTGGGGTTTGACTGCATTTCAGCAAACGGCCTAGTCATTGCCAATGGTTCATTCCGATAATGTTCAACAAAGTTATCAACGGCGGTGCCAAATAAATCTTTTCTTGTGTTGATTTTTATCAGCTTGGGAGGCGTTGTTTGCTGGTCTGGTTCAATAACCGTAGGATTTATATTCTCTGTCTTGGCTACCGTTTTAGAATCATGGTCTGTATCAACATGATAATGTTTAGGCTGACGATTAAGATCAAATGCTGTTTGATCATTATGGTAGCGTGGCTTTACCGAACGCTCACGGTTCATTACATCTGGAATTAAATTTTGATTTAAGAACCGTTTCGCAATCGTATTTGTAATTAGATTACAAAGTGCATCTTCCTTACTGACGCGGACAGTTTGCTTCGTTGGATGAACATTCACATCCACTAGGGTGGGGTCAACTTGAATGTTAATTACTGCGATCGGGTAGCGACCCACCATTAATTTAGAGCCATATCCGGCAACAATGGCTCTGACGATTTGATAATTTTTAATGAAGCGCCCGTTCAAAATCACCACTACGTAATTCCGATTTGCCCGCGTCAATTCGGGCAGGCTAAAATAGCCACTAATTTTAAAATCTAAATCATGGCCCTCAAAGGCAAGCATTTTTTGTGCTTTTTTAGCACCATAAATGCCGCCTAAGACTTGGAGCTGATCTCCCCGTCCAGAGGTTCTGAGCAGCTCTCGACCGTTGTGCACCAAGGAAAATGAAATTTCTGGATGCCCCAGTGCAATTTGATTTAAAACATCGGTAATTTTTGATAATTCCGTAGAAGGCGTCTTCATATACTTCAGCCGTGCGGGCGTATTAAAAAATAGGTTTTGCACTATTAGGGTAGTCCCGCGCCGTAATTCGGCTGGCTTATTATCAATTTCTTTGCCGCCGCGAACATGATATTCGACTCCCTGGGTCCCGTTAGAAGTCTTTACGATTACATCAGAAACGGAGGCAATACTTGGTAGGGCTTCACCTCGAAACCCGAGCGAATGCACGTTAAATAAATCACGGCGATCGCTAATTTTACTAGTTGCATGACGAGTAAAAGCTAAGGGCAGATCATCTGGATCCATTCCCTTACCATCATCAATCACTTGGATGCTATTAAATCCAGAATCAGTAACGTTGATATCAATTTGGGTACTATCCGCATCGATTGCATTTTCGACTAGTTCCTTAACTACAGAAGCTGGTCTTTCAACTACTTCCCCAGCTGCAATTTGGTTCGATAAAATTGGTGATAATTTATGAATCGCTCCCATCGAACTGCCCCCTTCTTAATTAATCATTCAACCGTTTTTTCCATTGGTAAACCTTATTCATAATATCCATTGGTGTCATTCCCATTAAATCAGTTTTAGCTAAATCGACCAAAACTTGCTTTTCAATTTTGCTATGCTTAACTAATTTATCATCAGCTAGTGGTTCTGAAAATAACGCCAGTTGCTGATCTTGTTGTGCTAACTCATCTGGTTGCGGCTGTGGTTGTGCATCCAAGGCAGGAGAATTTATTTCTTCATGATTAGAGTGTGCCTCTAAGTCCTTTAAAATCACGTCTGCGCGTTTTAAAAGCGGGCTTGGTAGTCCAGCAATTTTAGCAACATGAATTCCGTATGACTTATCAGCTGCTCCTGGTTTTACCTTGTGTAAAAACACTAGTTCACCATTTTTTTCACTAGCCCCCACATGCACATTTTTCAGATGTGGAAGCTCCTGGTTCAAGGCTGTTAATTCATGGTAATGAGTGGAAAACAGGGTCTTCGCATGAATTTGATCATGAACGTATTCGATAATCGCCTGTGCTAAAGCCATCCCGTCGTAGGTCGCAGTCCCCCGTCCTAGTTCATCAAATAGGATTAAGCTATTGGGCGTTGCCTGTTGCAAAGCTTGATTAGATTCCTTCATTTCGACCATAAAGGTACTTTCGCCACTAATTAAATCATCAGCTGCACCAATCCTAGTAAATATTTGATCAAAAATTGGCATTTGTGCTGATTTGGCGGGGACAAAGCACCCCATCTGAGCCATTATAACCGTTAATGCTAATTGACGCATATAAGTGCTTTTCCCAGACATATTAGGCCCTGTAATCAATAACACATTTGTATCATGATCCATCTCAATGTTATTAGGAACATAAACTTGCCGCCCCATTACCTTTTCAACTACCGGATGGCGTCCATCAATAATTTCTAAGTCATGATTATCATCTAATGTGGGGCGGACCCAGCGGTATTCTTCACTAATGCTAGCAAAGCTTTGGAGTACGTCTAACGTAGAAATTGCATCCGCTAATTTTTGAAGCCGTTGAATCGATTTTTTGACCTGTTCCCTAATTTCAGAGAATAAATCGTACTCTAAACTCTTTGATTTTTCCTGAGCTTCTAAGATTAACGATTCCTTCTCCTTCAATTCTGGTGTAGAAAAGCGTTCTGCATTGGTTAAGGTCTGTTTTCGTTCATAGCGGTCGCGTGGTAACTTATTCAAGTTCACCTTAGTCACTTCAATATAATAACCAAAAACATGGTTATAGCCAATCTTTAAGTTATTAATACCAGTTGCCTTTCGTTCACGCGCCTCTAAATCAGCTAACCATTGCTTACCGTTTTTCATTGCATCTCGATACTGGTCCAATTGACGACTGTAGCCATCTTGAATCACCCCACCCTCGGTAACTGAGATCGGTGGTTGTTCAACGATTGCAGCATCAATCAAGTTCGCAACATCGTCAACAGGTTCGATATTTCGGTAAATCCCTCCTAATACTTTGGGATTGAGCTGTTCTAAGCAATACTTAATTTGTGGAATTTGATTCAGAGAAGTTTTTAATTGAATTAGATCACGACCATTAACATTTCCAAAAGCTACCCGACCAGAAAGGCGTTCTAAATCATAAACCTTAATCAAAGCCTCTTGAAGTTGACTCCGTTCAAAATAGTGGTCCAGTAGTTCCTGAACTGCATTTTGTCGCTCAACGATCGCCTGTTTCTTGATCAGCGGACGCGTTAACCACCGCTTTAATTTCCGTCCACCCATTGCTGTTTTAGTGTTATCCAGTAACCACAATAAAGTTCCGGACCTTTTCTTCGTTCGAATATTTTGTGACAGTTCCAAATTATACTGAGAATTATGATCCATTTTTAAAAAATATGAAGGTTCATACGAAATTGCCTGCTGGAGATGGGCTAGATCCCTTTTTTGCGTTTCAGTAATATATGTCAAAAGAATTGCGACGCTTCTTTTTTGAACATCGGTAGGCAATTTTTGAGTTAGATAGCTAGTTTCAGCCATTTTTTTGACACCCTTTTGGTGTGAAACTAAGATTCCTAACTTTTCGAATTTCTTGATCAATTCAGCGCTAACCATATCATCAACAACAATTTCCTTGGTTTGTAAGCTAAGGGACTCATTAATAATGGCGGCTTCACTATTTAAAGCACTTGCACGTAGCTCCCCAGTTGAAAGCTCAGAATATGCAAAACCATATTGATTGTTCTGAGCATCGTAAACTAACGAAGTAAGGTAGTTATTATTTTTGGCATTCGCAACCCCTGATTCAGTTCTTGTTCCTGGTGTAATCAACTGGGTTACTGAACGCTTGACCATTCCCTTAGCTGATTTAGGATCTTCCATTTGTTCACAGATCGCGACCTTATAACCCTTATCCACTAAAATATCAACGTAGTTTTGAATCGCCCGATGTGGCACCCCACACATTGGAATGGGGTCTTTAGAATTACGGTTGCGACTAGTAAGGGTTAATTCTAAAATTTGTGAGCCTTTAACAGCATCATCATTAAACAATTCATAAAAATCCCCCAATCGATACATCAAAAAAGCATCTGGATATTGATCCTTAACTGCTTGGTATTGTTGCATCATCGGCGTTAGTTTCGCTGCACTTGCCATTATAAAGTTCCTTTCATTCTGTTATTTATCATACGGGTGATCTGGATTGATTAAGATGGGGCGAATTTTTGTAGCAAGCCCAGTACGATCACTAATATCGATAACACAACCAGATAAGATTCCAGCCCCATTTTCTTCAACCGCAAATCGCACTGGACGCTGAGTAATAAACCGCTTCAAGATTAAATCAGTCTGCATCCCTAATACGCTATCGTATGGACCAGTCATCCCAGCATCACTCATAAACGCAGTTCCACCAGGTAAAATACGGTAGTCATTAGTTTGCACATGGGTATGCGTTCCGATCAATGCCGAAATGCGCCCGTCTAAGTAGCGTGCAATTGCTGTCTTTTCGCTAGTGGTTTCAGCATGAAAGTCAATCAAACAATAATCAATGTCATTTTTAAGTGCATCTAAAATCCCATCAATCGTATCAAATGGATTGTTTAGATTATCCATAAAAACTAACCCCTGCAAATTAATCACAGCCACTTTTTTACCATTTACGTTAATAACCGTATAACCCTTTCCGGGGACATCTGGGCCAGGATAATTAGCTGGACGAATTAAGTTGGGCGTATCATCGATAAAGTCTAACAGCTCAGCATTGTTCCAGGCATGGTTACCTAAGGTGATCACATCTGCTCCAGCATTCATAATTTGCTTGTATCCCTTGTGACTAATTCCCCTACCCACTGAAGTGGAATTTTCTCCATTAACAATGGTAAGCTGCGGCTTTAAGTCCTTCTTTAACTTTGGTAGATATTCTTGTAGCATCGACACTCCGATATTACCAACAGTATCACCAACAAATAATAATCTCATCTAATCTGGGTCCTCGTTTCTTTTTTCGAAAGCATTTTATTTAATTTTAACACGGAAGAAAGTAAATAAAAAAGACCACTGCATGGTCTTTTCTACTTAGCATATTCAACTGATCGAACTTCACGAATAATCGTAACCTTAATGTGACCTGGGTATTCCATGTCAGACTCGATCTTACGTTTAATATTGCGAGCTAATACAACTGCTTGGGTATCTGAAACTTTTTCAGGATTAACGATGACCCTAATTTCACGCCCAGCTTGAATTGCATAGCTTTGTTTTACTTCTTTAAAACTATTACTAATTTTTTCTAAACTATCCAAACGGTGAACAAAGCTTTCTAATGACTTACTCTTTGCTCCTGGTCTGGAAATCGAAATCTTTTCAGCAACGGCAACTAATTCTGAAATCACATAACGTGGTTTTGTCGAATTAGTACTGTCATCAGCTTGAATAGAATCGATAATCACTGGACTTTCGTGGTATTTTTTAGCTAAATCAGCACCGATTTTAACGTGCGATCCATCAGCTTCGTGATCCACAGCCAGTCCAATTTCGTGTAATAATCCTGCGCGTTTTGCTAATGTAACATCCTCACCCAATTCAGCAGCTAATACTCCAGTGAGCTTTGCTACCTCAATCGACCGACTTAAAGCATTTTGTCCGAAGTACATTTTATACTTCAATTTACCAACTAACTTAATCAATTCGTGATTCATTGAATGAATTCCTAAGTCAAAGATGACATCTTCGCCAACTTCTTGAATGTGTTGATCTAATTCACGACGACTTTTCTCAACCATCTCTTCGATCCGAGCTGGATGAATTCGGCCATCCTTAATCAATTTTTCCAAGGCAATTTTGGCAACTTCCCTTCGAATTGGATCAAAACCACTTAGGATAACGGCTTCTGGAGTATCATCAATTACTAAATCAATTCCAGTTAACGTTTCAAAAGTCCGAATGTTCCGACCTTCGCGTCCGATAATCCGTCCCTTCATGTCATCACTTGGTAAGTTAACCACAGACACCGTTGTTTCTGAAACGGTATCAGCAGCGCTTTGTTGAATTGCCTGAACGATCAAATCCTTAGCATTTTCATTTGCATCATGATGCGCCTGATCATAACTGGATTTAATCATCTTGGCTCGCTCGTCAGCTAATTGATTCTTGGTCTCCTTGATAATCAAGTCGCGTGCTTCATCTTGTGATAGAGATGAAACCCTTTCGACTTCAAGTTGACGTTTTTCAACGAGTGATTCTGCTTCTTGTTGTCGCTTGGCAATTTGTTTTTCGTCTGCGTTAAGACGGGCTTCCTTTTTAGTAAACCAATTGTCACGTTTCTCTAATGATGATTCCTTGCGATCGAGGGAATCTTCACGTTGTAATAATCGATCTTCTTGCTTTTGAATTTCAGAACGGCGATCCTTTAATTCTTTTTCAATTTTTGATCGATAGTCATTACTTTCTTCACGTGCTTCAAGAATTGATTCTTTCTTAGTAGTCTCTGCCTGACGCTTTGCCTCAGCTAAAATGTCATCGACATTTTGATGGGCAGCGTTAAGACGCTTTTCAGTTGCACTTTGATGCACTGCTTTTCCAACAAAAAAACCAACGATAATAGCGATGATTGCGACGAGGATTAAATAAATAAATGGCACTATAACACCTCCGCATCATCAAACAATGATTAATTAATCAGTATTTTAGATGTTATTGATTACTATCACACTTACCCATTTTAAATTTTAGAAAGCAAAGTGTCAACTAACTTATAACCATTTCAAAATAAAAAGGTAAATTAAGTTAACTCAATTTACCTATCTTATTATTTATTTATCTTTTTGATTATCGGCATCAGACTTAGCATTACCATCCTTAGGAGTGCCTTCAGCAGCTTCTTTTTCAGCAGCACCGCCCATATTATAAGCTACGCGAACCTTATTGTAGATTTCAGCTTTAACATCAGGATGTTCAACTAAATATTGTTTAGCATTTTCACGCCCTTGACCAATACGATCTTCTCCGTACGAGTACCAAGAACCAGCTTTATTAATGATATCCTTATCAGCAGCCATATCAATTAATTCACCGTCTTGAGAAACCCCTTTTCCATACATGATATCCACTTCACAACGCTTAAATGGAGGAGCAACCTTGTTTTTGGCAACTTTGATCTTAGCGCGACTTCCGATAATATCAGTACCATCTTTAATTTGTTCACCACGCCGAATTTCTAGGCGGATCGTGGAGTAGAACTTAAGGGCCCGTCCACCAGGGGTCGTTTCTGGGTTCCCGAACATCACGCCGACCTTTTCACGAATTTGGTTAATAAATAATGCAATCGTTTTGGTCTTATTGATCGTCCCAGATAGCTTTCTTAAAGCTTGTGACATCAAACGCGCTTGTAAACCAACGTGGGTGTCACCCATTTCACCTTCAATTTCAGCTCTTGGAACTAGTGCAGCCACTGAATCGATTACCACGATATCAATCGCTCCACTAGATACTAGGGCATCGGCTATTTGTAACCCTTGTTCACCCGTATCAGGTTGGGAGAGCAATAAGTCATCAATATTAACCCCTAAGTTAGTTGCATATTCAGGGTCTAAGGCGTTTTCTGCATCAATGTATGCTGCAGTCCCACCTTGCTTTTGAACTTCTGCTACGGCTTGCAAAGCAATCGTAGTTTTACCAGAACTTTCAGGTCCATAGATTTCAACAATCCGTCCACGTGGATATCCACCTACACCAAGTGCATTATCTAAAACTAATGAACCTGATGGAACAGTCGAAATCCGCGTATCACCGCGGTCTCCCATCCGCATAATGGAACCCTTACCGAACTCCTTCACAATTCGCTTTAATGCACCGTCAAGTGCTGCCTTGCGTTCGTCAGCCATTCATTTTCCTCCTTATCGTTTCCAAAAAATCATCTTTATATACTATACTAATCAATTATCAAAAATGCAAACAAAAGTTCGTTTTTTATTGTTCTAATCGTTGAGCAAGCATTTCAAATCCCTTTGCAACCGCTGATCTTCTAACTTCGTCTCGATTGCCTTGAAAGTGATAAACGCTAGCAATCGTTGGATGGCCCACAAAACTCAGGCCAATCCAAACCGTTCCCGCAGGATTTCCTTCCAGTGAATCTGGCCCAGCGACTCCCGTAAATGAAACTGCGACCTTAGTATTTAAAATCTGACTCGCCCCACTTGCCATCTCAATTGCAGTTTCTTCGGAAACGACCCCAAATTGCTTGATCGTTTCATCATCAACCCCAACTAACTGATGTTTCACTTCATTAGCATAGGTAACAAATCCGCCCGGAAAAATCGCTGATACGCCAGCGACATCCCCTAACGTGCTTTGAAACATGCCAGCAGTCAAACTTTCTGCAGCTGTGATTGTAAGGCCAGAAGCAATCATCTTTTTAACTAACTGTGTTTGAAACCGATTTGCCATTTTATCACCCTCAATATTTAAATACGTAATAATTTTAAATTGAATTTTTAAATACAGATCCACTTTTAATAAAGTATTCCACACCAGAGTAAACGGTAAAAAACAAACAAATATATAGTAAAATTTCACCAATCGGCACTTTAATTAAGCTAAAAATAAAGTTATTCATAAATAAGAAAATGATCGAAAACATCTGTGAAGCCGTCTTAATTTTACCAGGCCAAGCTGCAGCAATCACTTCACCGTCGTTTTCAACTACGATCAATCTTAACCCCGTGACTGCAAGTTCGCGACAAACAATAATTGCTGCAACCCAAGCTGGAACTTTGCCATATGAAACTAAAATAATAAAGGCACTCATCACGATCATTTTATCAGCTAGTGGATCTGCAAATTTGCCAAAATTAGTAACAAGATGCTGTCTTCTTGCAATTTGACCATCTAAGAAGTCAGTAATTGTTGCCACGGCAAAGATTATTGCCCCAAGCAAGCTATTAATCGCAATCGTACTACCTAGAATGGTAACTGACCCCCAACTAATCGGCAGTACTAAAACTAAAATAAAAATGGGAATTAAAAAGATTCTTAACAGCGTTAATTTATTTGGTAAATTCATTAAAAAACCTCCAAATAAAAAGCCGGGTAAAACTACCCCGCTTTTTATCAATATTATTTACTAAAGTTAAAAGTAATGTTTTGAACTTGTGAATTGCTAGTTAATTTAACAGCTTTTCCGTTAATGTAAAGCTTAGTAGCAGTTGCATTCCCTAAGTTAAGGGTTGCAGAAGTCGTGTTACTTGGTAGCTTAACGGTATGGTTAACGTTTGCATCTTGTGATGCTTGATAAACATTACTACTATTTGCATTAATACTTACCCATGCCTTAGCAGAAGTTTCAATCTTGATTTCACTAGCGGACTTCTTAGTCGTAACACTATAAGTCCCACCATCAGTAGATGTACTTTCAGATTTGATCGTAGTATTTGATGCAGGTGCTTTTTTAGTTGTCTTTTTAGTCACCTTTTTGGCACTGCTGGATTCACTACTAGAACTAGACGATCCAGAAACTGAAACCGAACTACCACTATTAATGTTAGTTTGTTGAGAATTCTTAGAACTCTTGGCAGCAGCAAACCAAATCACTAGGATCACTAGGACCACCGCAACAGAAATGATCGTCACTGGAATGTATCTTCTAATCGTCATATTACGATCGTCTACTTTCCGTTGTGCCGTTCTGCTAGCGATTTTATCTTCACTGACTTTATCAACATATTCTGGGTTTTGAGTTTCAGGAAGTGCCTCATCGAATTGTTTCAATAATTCGGTGCCATCTAACCCAACAGCATCAGCATATTGCTTAACAAACGCCCGAACATAAAAATCACCGGGTAGTTCATCAAATTTATCTTCATCAATTGCAATTAAGTACCGCTTTTGAATTTTAGTATTATTTTGAAGATCATCAATTGTAAGTCCCTTTTTCACACGGGCATCGTGTAATGTTTGACCAATTGATGTTGTTCCTTTTTTATCTTCTTCACTCATCAAAATTACCTCAATATATTTTAAATTTTCACATTATTAAGTATATCATAACAATTGTTGCTAGATAACACTAGTTTGTAGATTGAACAATTTCTTAATCAAAAATATTAGTTGTAACTGCTTTTAAGTCAAATAAATGATCAGCAGCAGCCTTTATATCGGATATTTGAATTGAATTTGTAATCTCTATTTCATCATATAGATTCGTGAAATCATTCATTTGATTGCCTAATCTTGTGGCAATTGTTTCTAGTGAGTTCATCATTAAGACCCGTTGGCCAAGCTTTTCTTTTTTAATCAATTCAAAATCAGCTTTCAAGTCATCTAAGTGAGTATTTACATTTTTAAGCACTTCTAAGATGCGATCGATAAATGCTTGTGGATGGTTAGTATTAACGGACAAAAATAAAAAGTAAAATTCACGTTCACAATCTAATTCATAACCAAATGAATCGTCAATGATTCCCTCATCGTATAGTTCAGAATATAACCGCGAATTTTCGGAGAATAATACGCTCAAAAGTAGGGTCATTGCAATTTCTTGTTTGGCTTCGTTTGCTCCCTTAGCGAGTGGCTGAATCCCCTTAATCGCAAGTGCGACTTTGGGTCTTGATATTCCAATATGTTCATGGTGTGAAGCTAAAAATTGGTAAGGGGCTTGTTTTGGAAAGATTCGTTCGATCTTGACGGGGGCTGCAAATTGCTTCTTTGATTGATCAGCTTCAATAAATTGAATAATTTCTGCAAAATCAACGTTACCAACGATTTTAAGCGTCATATTGCTGGGTTGATAAAAGACCCGATATGCCAAATTTAAATCTTCAGCAGTGATTTTAGCAATTGATTCGACCGAACCGGCAATGTCTTGATTCAATGGAAAATCGGGGTAGAGGTTCCGTAACGTTTGGAAAAAGATGCGTGAGTTCGGTTCATCATTGTACATTTGAATTTCTTGGCCAATAATCCCCTTTTCCTTCTCCACTTTTGTTTGGGTAAAGTATGGAATTTGAACATAGTCCAATAGGATCTTTAAATTTTCTTTCACGTGATTAGTCGTTGAAAATAGGTAGTTCGTATCCGTAAAACTAGTGTAAGCATTGGCATTACTTCCGTATTTATTAAATAGGTCGAATGCATCGTATCCATCTTTATCGAACATTTTATGTTCCAAGAAGTGCGCGATTCCAGCTGGAAGCTTCACTGGTTTGCCTGTATCAGGATGAATGAACTCGTTATCAATTGAACCATAATTAACCTCAAGCGTAGCATAGGTCCGATGGTAATCAGGCTTTGGTACCACAATTACCAATAATCCATTTGCTAAGCGCTTGGAGTAAACGGTATCTCCATATACAGGGTAGTGTTTTTTATTCATCGTCATCATCAGCCTGCCCTTCTAAGAAATAAATCGCTTGCATTTCAACTTGTTTGGCCACTTTAATAATATCCGCCTTGGTTACATTATTCACATGGTTACACCATTCCGAAACAGAAATATTTTGATGGGTCAAAGCATCCGAACTGGCCTTCCCAATTAGGTAAAATGGGCTATCTAAACCAGATAACCGTCTGCTAATCAACTCCGCCTTGCCACTTTCGATATCTTCATTGGTAAAATCACCGTTCTGCATCGCAGTTAGTTGTTCAGCAATAATTTTTAAGACCTGATCATAATTCTTAGCGTCAATTCCAGATTGAACGATCACAATCCCATAAGCAGCAGTATATAAACTATCTGCGTAATATGCCAAACTATTCTTTTCTCGAACGTTCTTGAATAGCTTTGAATTAGGCGTTCCACCGAACAAACTGTTAAATAACATCGCGGCGTATTTTAAATCGTCATCATATAAAACAGGAAGGTAGTACGCAATATCCAATTTACTTTGATTTATCTTTTGAACTTCAGTCTTTTTACGAACCGCTTGAACAGGCTGGTATGAAGTCTTTAGGTCTAAATGCTCTTCATTTCGTGGCGTAAAATCCATTTTAGTGAACGCTTGTTGGACCTTTGATTCTTCAACGTTACCCAGTACATAAATTTGAATCTGTGAATTAGCTAGCGCTGATTGGTAGATTTCAAACGTTCTTTTCGGATCTGTAGCCATTAACTGATCGACCGTTCCATATAATAATTGAGCATAATCAGGATTATCTTGATAGTACAAATCCATTAACTGATTGGATGCGTAGTATTGCTTATTATCTGGAATCGACTTTACATAATTAATGATGTTTCGCTTTTTAATTTCAAAAGCATCTGAATCAAACGCCCCATTCTTGGCAAGCGGTTTAAAAATGACGGCATTTAAAAAACTAACCGCCATTTCAAAAATTGATTCATCTGTTGGTAAGTATTTTTGGTTCGGAAAAGACATGTTGATTCTCAATACATGCAAATGACCACGTCTAAGGACATCCGTCTCAAAGTTAGCCCCGTACATATTCGAAAGCTGCTTTGCCAGTAAGGATTGTTCTGGATATTCTTGGTTCCCACTATGCATCATTTCAGAAATAATTGAAAATGCTGCAAATTTTTTATGATCGAGAGGTTCGATAAAATCAATCATAATGCTGTTACTCTTAAACTTATCATTTGAAATTACTTCTAGGTTTACACCATTAATCAATTTCAAATATAATTCCCCCTTTAAAAACTACATAATGTAATATTAAATTATGCCCCATGAAATATCAAACAAAAAAACGAGCAACCGCCCGCTTATTATTTATCGTATTTATTAAGTAATGGTGAGTTATATTGATTCCCAAACCATTTTTGCGTGATTTTCTTGAGTTCACCATTTTTAGCCATGCGATTCAATGATTGGTTAATCTTATTTCTCAAGGTTTTATCACCCTTCCGAACCCCAACCGCTAGCTTAGATTTAGGAAATGACCCAACGTAAGTATTATACTTATCAGGCGTCGCCTCATGATTAATATAGTAGTTAGCATAAGTACTATCAATCAACAAACCGCTGACCCGCTTAGCATTTAGATCAATGAATGCATTGGTAAATGAATCATACAAGATTGGTTGTTTATTTTTGATCTTATCCTTCAAAATTTTTGGTTGTTGGTCTAAACTGATAATTTCAGCAGATCCAGTCTGAGTTCCTAATTCTTTGCTCTGCATCTCATTAAAATTCTTAATATTAGAGCTCTTTAACGTTACCAACTCTTGATCATTATAAAGGTAGGGTTCCGAAAATGAAATATTTTTAGCCCGCTCTGCGGTTACAGTCAACCCATTCCAAATTAAATCAATCGTTCCATTCCGTAGTTCAGTTACATTCATAGACCAGTCGATTGGCTGAAAATCCACCTTAATGCCATACTGCTTAAATACAGCTCTAGCAAGATCGATATCATAACCAGTTATTTTACCTGCCTTGGTTTCAAAACCAAATGGAACAAAACTGTCATCTAATCCAATCACAATTTTCTTTTTCTGATTGATTTTATTCCAGGTATTTTCTGTATTAGCACGCTGGGTCACTAATTCACAACCGCTCAGACTAATCGCAGCCACCAATATCAGGGCAATTGATAACCATTTATAAATTTTTTTCATGTTATCCCTCCCTACTTAATTGGTTGAACCTTCAGCATATCATCTGCAACCTTCTTAGCAAAATCCATATCATGAGTAATCACGATTTGGGTCACTTCAGTTTGTTTTAAATCAATAATAATTTTAGCAACTTCATCCCGTAAATTAGGATCAAGCGCAGACGTTGGTTCATCATAGCAAATAATCTTTGGATTCATCGCAAGGGCCCGCACAATTGCGACCCGTTGCTTTTGCCCACCAGAGAGTTGGAATGGGTAAAGCGATTCCTTCCCATCTAGGTTCAATTTATTGATTAATGCCTGTGCTTTTTCACGTGCAGTCGCCTTATCTTGTTTTAAAACTAACTCGGGAGCTAACGTAATGTTTTGCATTACCGTTAAATTAGGAAATAGTTGAAAATCTTGGAAAACGACCCCCACTAAATTATTTTCAGTTGCTGATGGATCAAATCGTTGCCCATCTAATATAAATTCGCCGCCATTAATTTTTTCTAATCCGCTAATGCAACGCAGCAAGGTCGTTTTCCCAGCTCCAGATGGTCCTACGATACACATAATCTCATTATCTTTGATTTCAGCATTTAAGCCATCAATAATTGTTCGATCACCATATTTTTTAGTAATATTTTTTAATTCAAGCATTTGTGATTCCCCCTTTTTAATTATTTCCAGTAACTATAGTGTTTTTCAACCCGCCGTAAAATGAACGTCAAAATGGCAGTTAAAGCTAAGTAAATAATGGCAACTAGTACCAATGGTAATAAGGTAACGTCACGTGCAGATGCAACGTTTCCGGCTCTAAGTAAATCTCCGATTCCAATGACATAAACCAATGAAGAATCTTTGACGAGGTTAATTACTTCGTTACCAATCGATGGAATTACAATTTTAACCACTTGTGGCACGATAATCTTTCTAAACGTTTGCCAATATGATAATCTCAATACCCGTGCACTTTCGTATTGGCCTGCAGGGATCGATTGTAATCCCCCTCTAAAGATTTCGGCAAAGTATGCAGTATAATTCAAAACAAATGCAAAGAGTGCCGCATCAAATCGTGGAAAAACAATTTGAATCCCAGGCATCATTGGCAATCCATAGAATACAAAGATCAATTGTAATAGTAGTGGGCTTCCCCGCATGATCCAAACATAAAATTCCAGTACCGCTTTTAACGGCTTAAATTTGGAAATTAATCCAACCCCAGCAACGATTCCTAATGGAATTGAAAAAATAAGGGTCAAAAAGAAAATTTGGAGGGTCATTTTAACCCCTGATAGTAGTGATGGTAAAATCTCAATAATATAATTAAGCATTTAATTAGCTCCCTTCTATAAATAAAAACGTCCTCCTAGAAATTAATCTAAGAGGACGTGTCCAACGTGGTTCCACCTCAATTTATAGCCTGCTCAAGCAAACTACCTTAGTGAGTTTAGTAAATAAAAAAAGTCCTCTTAAGTCAGGGACTTAAGAGGACGATTTAATCGTGGTTCCACCTCAGATTTTTCCATTGCTCACACAATGAAACTCAATGAGTTTATTTACTAAACTACAACAATAACGCGTTAAAACGGTAATCTCCTAATAATCTTCAGAGATAACGACTCACAGGCGTGAAAGATTCGCATTATTCATCTACATCTCATCATCGTAGATTTTCTGTGGAATAATGATGAACAAATTCCTGATCAATGTCTTTAATTTAATTAATGGAATTATAAAACATTATCATCATTTCGTCAAGATTTACCTTAATCTTTTTTAGAAAATAGGTTCCCTAGTTTATTCCAAAATGATTTTTTGGACCCACTCGTTTCTTCAATTTGCATTAACGGAACGGTTTCACCATTAACCCTTCTTGCAATGTTTCGATAACCCTGTGAAGCTTGATTATCAGGATTCATTACAATTGGTTCTCCATGGTTAGAAGTACGAATTACGGCATCATCATCGACAACAATTCCCAACAATTGAATGCCCAAGTGTTGAGTGATTTCATCAATATCCATCGTATCGCCGTTTTCCATCATGTTTTTTCTAATTCGGTTGATAATCAGCTTTGGTTGTTCCTTAAGTGGATGTTGTTCTAATAGTCCGATTACTCGATCAGCATCCCGAACCGCAGAAATTTCTGGAGTCGTGACCACAATTGCACCATCTGCACCCGCAACTGCGTTTAAGAATCCCTGTTCGATCCCAGCAGGACAGTCAATAAATACGTATTCAAATTCCTGTTTTAATTCAGAAACGATTCCCTTAACTTGTTCGGGATTTAAAGCGTTTTTATTGGTATTTTGTGCTGCAGGCAAGACGTATAGGCTATCGAATCTTTTATCCTTAACTAATGCTTGACGTAATTTAGCACGACCGCTAGCAACGTCAACAATGTCATAGATAATTCGATTATCTAACCCTAAAATAACATCTAGATTACGTAATCCGATATCCAAGTCCATTAGACAAACTTTTTTACCCATCAGGGCTAAAGCTACCCCCAGGTTTGCAGAAGTGGTCGTTTTACCAACCCCACCCTTACCAGAGGTAACGACGATTGCTCTCCCCATTACATAATTCCTCCAATTCGATTGTAAAATTTAGGGTTAATTTTTTTTAACTCCTTTATTTTACCATAATCTAATGTGTGCAAATCATTTACATATGCAACATTTTGAAAAGAACCACCAATTTGTTTATCAGCAACGATATCAAATTGTTCACCAATTCTTATTTGTTGCGCATTATGTAAATCACCAACGATTAATCTATCTTCAGAATTAGGGAAACCAGCTTGAACGATTCCATAAACGCTTCCTAAAACATAGATATTACCGTTAGTAACTAATTTACCACCTTCATGAATCGTTCCCAAGAATAACACATCACCAGTTGCTTCAAAAACCTGGCCATTTCTAATCGTTTGCACAATAACATGAACGTTTTCCGATTCCTTAATTTGATTAGCACGTTCAATCGTAATCACTTCACTGCTAATTTGATTGATCAATAAGTGCTTATAATTATTAAATAGTTGCCGAATGTTATTCAATTGTTCTTTAGAAAGTAATCGTTTCCCAGTAACAATGTCTAAATGCATTCGCTTAGTTGGATAATCATGATCCAATTGGTTCAGCATTACTTCTAATTCACTAAGAATCGCTGTCATTGACGCCGATTCATCTAACACTACTTCATAACCATTTTTAGTCCCTTTTAAGCTAACTGCTTTCAAATCAATTTCCCCCTATGACTTTTCCCGATAGCGGTTAAATAACACTGAAATCGGGTAATAAGTGATAATAAATAGAACTAGATTAAATGCAAGGCTAGGTCCCAAAACAGACACTAAAAAATTGGATACCGTAATATTAGCTAGATGAACAAAGCGATTTGCAAAAAATGAAAATGACATTGTCAACGTAAGGCCAATGAAATAAATTAAAAATCCAGAAATAAACGTTGCCGATAGATAACGATATAGGAATCGGCTAATGTAAATTGTAAGTGGGAGGATAAATAAAAAGACCCCCAACGTTCCAAAGTAGAACAAGTCCATTATAAATCCAACCAAAGCTGCCCATAATCCCAAGTGTAAATTAATTTCATTTTCAAATAGCAAGCCAAAGATCAACCATAGTAATGTTAAATTGGGAACAAACGACTGGGCACCAAATAACTGTTTACTAAAAATTTGACTAACTGATCCATCTAAGCAAAATGCAACGTATAAGCCAATGGGAAATAAAAACCTTAGTGGTGAATTCCTTAGCATTTCAATCCCCCCTACTGAGCACGACTAGCTACTGTCACTGCTTCGATATCATTTAGATCGGCAGCAGGGCTAATATAGATCTTGTATGACAAACCATAGTCATCAGTTGAAACCTTAGCCACTTTTCCAATGTATAGACCCTTAGGTGTGATTCCACCTAATCCACTAGTATATGCCCGTTGGCCAACTTTAATCTTAGATTTAGTCGTAATATTACCCATTTCAACTAACCCAGTTGTTTTATTGTAGCCAGAAATAATTCCGTTGACGACCTTTCCGTTAGTGGCATTCACCTGAATCGCAAAACGGTTCGTCGCTGCATTATTATTAGTAATCAATTCAACTTTACTATTAGTTTTATTGACTTCAGAAACCCGACCAGCTAATCCAGTATCGACTAATACTGGCATATTTTTTTTAACGCCCGCATTTGCACCACGGTTAATAATAATTTGATTTTGCCATGATGAAGGGGTTCTCGTAATTACAGCTGCATTAATCGCTTTATAGCTAGTAAGCGTATCGTTTAATTTTAATTGACTCTTTAATTTGGCATTTTCACGTTGTAACGCTTCATCACGAACCTGAGTTGAAGTAATCTCGTTAACCCGTTTACTTAGAATTTGGTTTTCTTGATAGGTGTTCAACAAGCTACCGATCGAACCAAATCCATTGCTTATAATATTCACTGGTGTTGACACGACAGTATTAGTGAATCCAGCAACGTCATTACCAAATTGTTGGATTAACGGCGGAGTGGCTTTACGATTCCGCACCGCAACTGAAAACGTCATTAAGCCAATACTGATAACAACGCACACCATGACAATTACCAATTTTCGATTGGAGAAAAATTTGTGCATAATTGCCCCTCCATAAATTTTAATTTATAAAAACAAAAGCGGGAAGCATAAGCCCTCCCGCAGTGATTGTTTTTTTATTTTTTCTTCATTACGTCAATACTCTTTAGTGATTCACCAGTTCCGATTGCGACACAATCAAGCGGGTCTTTAGCAATTGATACTGGAACCTGAGTTTCATCTGAAATAACTTCAGCAAGATTTTTAAGTAATGCACCCCCACCGGTAAGTACGATCCCATGATCGATAACATCGGCAGCGATTTCTGGAGAAGTTTCTTCAAGCGTTTCCTTAACGGTTCCGATAATTTCCAAGATCGGTTCATGAATGGCAGTCGAAATGTCTTCAGCTGATATTTCAACGGCCTTTGGTAAACCAGTAAGCAGGTAACGACCACGTACGGTTGTTCCTTCGATGTTCTTAGCATCTTCTAATGATGCAGAACCAATTTCCCATTTAAGCCGTTCGGCAGTTCTTTCACCGATCAATAAATTATGCTTTTTACGAACATAAGTAGCAATCGCTTCGTTAAGCTTGTCACCAGCAACACGAACTGAGCGGCTAGAAACAATTCCACCCAGTGAGATTGTAGCAACGTCAGTAGTTCCACCACCAATATCAACTACCATGCTACCAGTTGGATCCATGATTGGTAATCCAGCACCAATCGCAGCTGCAAATGGTTCTTCGATTACATAAGCATCACGAGCCCCTGCAACCCGAGTAGCATCAATAACTGCACGTTTTTCAACTTCAGTAATCCCACTTGGTACACAAACCATAACATATGGCTTACCACTTGAATGCCCTAAGGTCTTAGCGATGTAGTACTTCAACATAGCTACAGTGGTATCGTAATCAGCGATTACCCCATCTTTCATTGGGCGAATTGCCTTGATACTAGCAGGTGTTCTACCGATCATATTCCGAGCTTCTTCACCAACTGCCACAATTGAGCCAGTTTTAGTATTTTTAGCAACAACGGAAGGTTCTCTTAAAACAATTCCCTTTCCTTCAACATACACAATGGTATTAGCTGTCCCTAAATCAATCCCAATGTTTTTTGTTCCAAATCCAAACACGACGTTCATCCCTTCGTATTCATATATACTAATATGAATTTATCATTTTTAGTATATCATATTTTCTTCAACTTGAATTAAATCACTCGTGATTAATTTTAACTAAATTAACACTAATAATAAAAGGTTTTTCAAATAACTTAATCTTAAGTTAAACAATTAGTTATCAATCTGTAAATAATGCTCGCACATCAGATATAAAGTACAACGATCCAGTGATCAATAACACATCATCTTGGCCCATTTGATTAGTCACTCTTAAAATGGCTTCCTTCCAATTATTCACGAATTCAATTTGATTGACCGATTCAACTTTACTAACGATCGTTGATAAATCTGCTGCGGAGCGCTTATTAGGTCCCTCAAATTCGGTTAAAACTAAATGCACATTTTTAATTTGTGCAAGCGCTTCAATCATTGGTAAATATTGTTTATCTGCCAATATAGCAAGTATAATATAAATTTCACGATCTGAAAAATGATTTTTAATATTTTTTTCAATTTCTTTGATGGCGGGCATATTATGAGCTCCATCAATAATCACTAGGGGCTGATCGTTTAATTTTTCAAACCGTCCTGCCCACTGGGTATTTAGGATGCCCGCTTTGATCATTTTATTGTTAAACGGAGTCTTTTGCTTATTCATCAAGGTGATAAACGCTTCAATCGCTACTGCTGCATTATCGATCTGAAAATCACCCATCATATTCAAAACGATCCCCTTGATTTGTTCATTCTCACTCGCGAAATCAAATTGTTCATGCCAACCTGCAATCGAATGTGGATGAACATCAAAATCGGTCCCTAACATCTTAATGTCAGAATGTTCATCCGTGGCACGGTCGATAATAACCTTTCGGGGCCCAGGTTCAATCCTACCAATTACCACGGGGACGTTCGGTTTGATAATGCCTGCTTTATGCCCTGCAATCGATTCCAATGTATTGCCCAAAAATTGCATGTGATCATACCCGATCGTGGTAATCACTGATAAGTCAGGAGTGATCACATTCGTTGAATCATTATCACCACCGATACCGACTTCGACAATCACAACATCTGCATGGCCCTCCGCAAAGTAAGCAAACATCATTGCGGTCAAGACTTCAAATTCGGTCGGTCCTTCGTTTGGCATTGCTGCATCGATTTCTGCAACGATTGGCTGTACCTTTTCAACTAAGCGCACAATTTCATCATCACTGATCGGGGTGCCATCAACACTGATCCGCTCGTTGAACCGCAATAAAAACGGCGAGGTGAACGTGCCGACCGTAAGTCCGCTTTCTTGAAGCAGATTACTTAAAAATGCTACGACCGAACCCTTCCCATTCGTACCAGCAACATGGATCGCATGAATTTGCCGCTCTGGATGACCAAGTTTTTCCATTAATATTTGCATTCGTTGCATCGTCGCATCTTTGTGTGCCTTGACCCGTCCGTGAATGTAGGCTAGTGCTTCTTGATAGTCCATTGTTTTTCGTTCCTCCCTACAAAAAAGCCCCGTAACATCGACTGCCCGGGGCTTAGTTGCTAAATCATAATTAATTATTGTGCTTTTAGATCGGCTTGGCGTTGCTTGGTTGCAGCTAACTTCGCCTTGTTATCTTCTAGCTTTTCACGTTCTGCATTAACCACTGCTTCGGGGGCGTTTTGCACGAAACGTTCGTTCGCTAATTTCTTTTCAGCACGTTGAACTTCAAAATTAAATTGTTCAATTTCACCATCCAAACGCTTGATTTCATCGTCTAAATTAACCAATTCTGCTAATGGGATGCTGACTTCAGCATCAGTCATCACACTCGTCATCGCTAACTTAGGCACTTGAACATCACTACCGACTTCTAGGGTCTTAGGGTGACAGAAGCGTTCGATGTAGCCTTGGTTGCCTTCAAAAATGTCCTTTAGGTTTTGGTTATCAGTCTTAATTAAGATGTCGACCGCACTAGACATTTTGGCGTTGGCTTCGGAACGAATATTTCTAACCGCCTTGATCAAATCAATGAGGCTATCCATATCAGCTTCTGACTTAGGATCATTAAAGTCAGGGTGGTCAACTGGGTATGCAGCAACCACTAATGACTTGCCTTCATGTGGCATTGTTTGCCAGATGTTTTCAGTTACGAATGGCATAATTGGTTGCAATAACCGTAATGTTTGGTCTAAGACGTAGGCTAATACGTTACGGGTGTTTTGCTTAGCTTCTTCATCGTCACCAGTAAGGGTTTCCTTACTCATTTCAATGTACCAATCACAGAAATCATCCCAGATGAAGTTGTAAAGCGCCCGCCCAGCTTCACCAAAGTTGTACTTATCAAATTGATCAGTCACTTGGTTGACAAGGCCGTTTAGCTTACTTAGGATCCAGCGGTCAGCTAAGTTCCATTTGGCGGGGTCTGGTAATTCAGGCTTTTCCATGTCGCCTAAGTTCATGATAACGTAACGACTGGCGTTCCAGATTTTGTTAATGAAGTTCCAAGCGGATTCGATCTTCGCGTAACTGAACCGCACGTCTTGTCCTGCCGTAGAACCATTAGATAAGAACCATCGTAATGCATCGGCACCGTACTTATCGATCACGTCCATTGGATCGATCCCGTTGCCAAGCGACTTACTCATCTTACGACCCTGTTCATCACGAATCAAACCGTGGAGTAAGACATCCTTGAATGGCCGACGACCGGTAAATTCAAGACTTTGGAAAATCATCCGAGAAACCCAGAAGAAGATGATGTCATAACCAGTAACTAACGTGTTGGTTGGGAAGTAACGCTTGAAGTCTGGGGAATCAGTGTCTGGCCAACCCATGGTTGAAAATGGCCACAAAGCAGATGAGAACCATGTATCCAAGACATCCTTGTCTTGTTCCCAGTTTTCGATATCCTTAGGTGCTTCTTCACCAACGTAGGTTTCACCAGTCTGCTTGTTGTACCAAGCAGGAATCCGATGCCCCCACCATAGTTGACGGGAAATAACCCAGTCATGGATGTTGTCCATCCATTGTTCGAAGGTGTGTTCGAATCTTTCTGGCACGAAGTTAACCCGATCATCTGTTTCTTGGTTCTTCAAGGCTTGTTCAGCAAGTGGTTTCATCTTAACGAACCATTGGGTCGAAAGGCGGGATTCAACTTGGACCCCGGTTCTTTCGGAATGCCCAACAGCGTGGACGATTGGGTCGACCTTTAACATGTAGCCGCCAGCTTCCAAGTCGTCAGTCATCGCCTTACGAGCTTCAAAACGGTCCATGCCCTTGTACTTACCGGCGTTTTCGTTCATCGTAGCGTCTTCGTTCATCGTGTTGATCCGCTTCAAGTCGTGACGGTTACCAACGTTAAAGTCATTTGGGTCGTGGGCTGGGGTGATCTTAACCATCCCAGTCCCAAATTCCTTATCTACGTATTCATCGGCAATGATTGGAATTTCACGATCAACTAATGGCACTCGAATGTGCTTGCCAACGATGTCCTTGTAACGTTCATCGGTTGGGTTAACAGCAACCGCCACATCCCCAAACATCGTTTCTGGACGGGTGGTTGCGATTTCGATATAGTCCTTACCGTTGAAATCAGTTCCATCGGTGAATGGATACTTAACGTGGTAAAAGGCACCCTTGTCATCCTTATGGATAACTTCGATATCGGACAATGCGGTCCGCGCCTTTGGATCCCAGTTAATGATGTATTCACCACGGTAGATGAGACCCTTCTTGTAGAGGGTCACGAACACCTTGCGCACGGCAGCTGATAGACCATCATCTAACGTGAAGCGTTCCCGACTATAATCAAGGGAGAGGCCTAACTTACCCCATTGTTTCTTAATGGTTGCGGCATAGTCATCCTTCCATTCCCACACCTTTTCGATGAACTTTTCGCGTCCTAAGTCATATCTGGTGATGCCTTCGCTATTGAGCTTAGCTTCAACCTTCGCTTGGGTCGCAATTCCAGCATGGTCCATCCCTGGCAACCAGAGTGTATCATAGCCTAACATCCGCTTTTGGCGAATTAAAATATCTTGTAAAGTCGTATCCCAAGCATGGCCTAAATGCAGTTTTCCAGTAACATTAGGCGGCGGAATTACGATTGAATATGGTTTTGCTTTTTGATCACCACTAGGTTTGAAGACATCTTCATCAAGCCATTCTTGGTACTGGCCATCTTCAACTGCATTATGGTCATACTTTGGTGGCATTTTAATATCCTTAGTCATAAAAAACACCTCATTTAATTTTAAATTTTGCAAACAAAAAAGCACTTCGTCGAATAGGACGAAGTGCTTCGCGGTACCACCTAAATTAAACCGATCAAATCGATTTCTCTCATGTGACAGCTTAACGGGGTCAACCGAATTTACCTACTAGGCTTCAGTAAATCAACTCCCAAGGTACCTTCATTTAAAATGATGAAAACCCTCGCAACGATGCAGGTCTCTTTCTGGACACCAATTTAAATTACTCTCTTGTTCGCAGTATTTTACTTCTTGGTAACTATCATAATCAATCAGCGTCTAATCGTCAACTAATTTTATAATAATTCTGAAAATACATCTTGATTTTGGTTTAAGAATTCTTCGCCTGGTTTGATATCAGTGACCTTAATCCCAGCAATGGCCTTCTTGGTCAAAGCATCCACGTCAATGTAAGTTTCATAATGACGGGTCTTTTCAAGGTCTGGCTTGGTTTTAGGCGAAGGCGGCGTGAAGATGGTACAACAATCTTCAAATGGCATGATTGAAAGATCGTAAGTGCCAATCTTTTCAGCGATCCGGATAATTTCAGTCTTATCCATCGATACCAGTGGCCGTAATACGGGCAGGTTCGTAACATCGTTAATGGCCATCATGCTTTCTAAGGTCTGCGAAGCTACTTGCCCTAATGATTCACCAGTAAAGACCCCTTTGCAATGCCGATTGCGGGTGATTTCAGAAGCAATCCTAAGCATCATCCGCCGTTGAATCGTCATCAAATAACCTTCTGGGACCTTTTCCTTCACCGTTTCTTGAACTTCCGTGAATGGCACCTCGATAAATTGGATATTACCACCGAACTTCGCCACTTGAGACGTTAACTCCTTGGCCTTTGCTAAGGCTTGGGGGCTAGTATATGGTGGACTGAAGAAATGGATCATATCGACCTTAACCCCCCGCTTCATAGCAAGGTAGGTCGCCACTGGTGAATCAATTCCACCAGATAGCATCATCGTTGCCCGACCACCTGTTCCAACTGGTAGTCCTCCCGCACCCTTGATTGTTTCACTGGAGAGAAAGATTCCGTTCATCCGAATTTCCACTCGAATCTCAATGTCTGGTTGCTTCATCTTGGCCTTGATACCCTCAATATTATCGATGATGTAACCACCCATTTTATCGTTAATATCATAGGTATCTAGTGGATAGTTCTTGTCTTGTCTGATCGTGTTGATCTTAAAGGTCATGCTTGGTTGGTATTGGTCCTTGACCATTTGAAGCGCCACTTCCTTGGCATGGTCAATATCTTTATCCAACTTGATCGAAGGTGACAGTGTCTCAATTCCAAACACCCCTTCGAGCCGTTCGATTACCTTATCGTAATCCTCACCATGAAGATCCACGTGCAAGCGATCTTGTTGGGGATTAACGTGGATATCCTTGAAATCATGCAACACATGGCGAATGTTCTTCCCTAGTTGCTTAATAAAGTCTTTTCGGTTCTTACCCTTGGTGGATAATTCACCGTATCTGACCATAATTTCACTATATTGCATTAGTACCTCCTTAGCTTAATTTGCTAAATTTCTTGTATAGTTGATCAAAAACGCGGTTAAATTCAACTGCTTCTTCGATTGTATTATTCGCATCCAATGATACACGCACCGCACTAGTACATAGTTCTGTCGGTTCTTGCATTGCAGTCAACGTCGCTGATGGCACATGATCCTTTGAAGAACATGCACTCGTCGTCGAAATGTAAATATCATGGTCTTCGAATGCATGGACGATCGTTTCACCACGGACCCCTAAAATTGAAAAACATAGGATGTGGGGAGCGAAATTAGGTTGATTTTTAGAAAAAATCGTTACCTTATCAAAGTCCTTAATGTGATTATAAATCGTTGATTTAATATCAGCTTGTTTTTTGGCCTTGGCTTTTTCATCGGTCAACAAGAGTCGGACCGCCTTAGCCATTGCAGCGATTGCTGGCAAGTTTTCAGTCCCACTTCTGAGGTTGTGTTCTTGGCCTCCACCAGTCATTAATGGCGCAATTTTCTTTCCAGCGCGCTTGTAGATAAAGCCAATCCCACGGGGCGCATGGAACTTGTGGCCGGAGAACGTGATAAAGTCAACGCGGTCATTCATGATCAAATCAGAAATGCCCTTTCCAATTCCCTGCACGGCATCAATGTGGTAATGAATACTAGGGTAGTCCTTTAACACTTCAGCCGCCTCTTTAATTGGCTGAATCGTTCCAATTTCATTATTAACGGCCATGATCGACACTAAAATCGTATCCTTGCGAATCGCCGCTTTTAGATCAGCAATTGAAATCCGCCCCTCCTTATCAACAGGAAGGTAGGTAACATCATACCCTAATTGTTTGAGTTGTTCACAAGTTTCATGAATCGCGGGATGTTCAACAGCAGTCGTAATGATATGCTTACCAAACTTCCGCTTTTCAATGGCAGTCCCCTTTAAGACCCAATTATCACCCTCAGTTCCACCACTGGTAAAAAAGATTTCATTTGATTGAACACCTAATAAATCAGCAATTTGTTTGCGTGATTGATTCAATAAATTAAATGCTTCTTCACCAAAGCGATGTAAACTAGAAGGATTCCCCCAAATCTTATCACTTACTTGATCGTAAGTATTTAATACTGCAGGATCCACCTTAGTAGTTGCACTATTATCAAAATAAATCATAATAAACCTTCTTTTAAATTATTAGTCCGGCCAATTTAAAATTCTAACTTTATATTATAACAGAAAAAAACCATTTATGTTATTAGATTAACATAAATGGTTACTTTTAGTTAGCTAATTATTTATGACGATAATAAGCATCTTGAATTCTTTGATAAATCGAAGGATCGATCGTATTCAAAGCCGTTACGATTACGTTTAAACTTTCTTCGTACTGATACTCCCTATCGAATAAATAATGAGCCCGTTGACTTGCTTGTGCAATATCAGGATGGCTATTGCGATAGCGGTTCGCATATTGCATCATTTGCTCAGATAACACTGCGCTATCTAATAGCGTATTCGTTCGTTCCAATAAATTATCGACGTCGGACTTAATTACACTAATTTGCTCGTTGATGGTGTCCATACTAATTTTAGTTTGATTCATATCTTGGGATAGTTGTTGAATTTCGCGACTAACCAATGTATAGGCATCCATATAATCATCTGGAATCCCAGGCAAATTGAGATTTTCCATTTTTCGCTTCATGGTGTGCATTTGCAATTCAAAATTTTGGATGGCATTTACGGCCGCTTCTTCTTCTTCGTTTAAATTAGAAACGGAAGCGTCAATTTCTCTTTGTTGAGCCTCAATTTGACTTAACGCTTTTTTAGCATCACTAATGTGTTCCGAAATTTTAGAATAAACAGCATCATTATCAGCAATTGATTGTAAATCATTTTGATTCGTGATGTCGATTGCTTTGATTTGTTCTGCTAATTCACGGGTCGTTTCAATTTCTTGATGATCTAAATCATAGTTCTTATCAAGTTGTTTCAACTCACTCATCAAAGCAATATTTTGCTTTTGGGCGTGTGAAATAAACGCTGAAATAACATCAATTTGTTTTTGGACGCGCTTTTTAGAAGTGATTTCTAATTCCATCGCATCGTAGAGTTGATCGATCATTTTATCAATCTGATGATTGCTGCTCTTAGTTTGGGCTAACTCTAAATCCTTTAAGTTATCTAAGCTCTTTTGAATTTGTTGATTAACAAATTCAATCGCTCCCTCAATGTTATCATCAGCAAAATGATACCCAGCAGCGACCATCTCTTGATGCCCCTGCTTAATTTCTGCAACTTGTTCTGGATACTCAGCGGTCAAACTTTTGTAGATCTTAGGAATTTCATCTAAAAAAGCCTGTAATTGATCGGTTTGTCCAGATAATTCTGGTAATTGCTTTTCAGCACTTTCATAATCACCAGATTCAGATAATTCCTTAAACTGACTAAACTTTTCTTCCGCCTTAGTCAAACGAATTTCCAAGTTGTCAGTAGTGGGACCATAAAGATAGTTCTTACTAAGCAATGTTGAATGCATCTGCTTGTATTTTTGATTCAAATCCTGAATGATTTTTTGATGACGCTTATCCAAATCCTTAATTTGAGCTAATCCCGCTTGAATCATTTGCACCCGCTGGGTAACATCACCGATCAATCGATTGATTGAATGGTAAATTTGATTCGTCCGTAAGAAATTCAAAGTCTTGCTAATCTTGATTGCTTCTTTTAGATGTTCAGTAATCGTAACGAAATCATCACTAATGATTTCTTTGTATCCTTCATCATATCCATTCAATTGCTCCAGGGTTTCTCCGGATAGATTCATTTTTTTAGCATCATCCAGTTCATCTTGAATTGGCACTGATTGAACCTGCTCGAACTTAGCTTCAAGCACCCTCATTTGTTTTAATATGTAATGTTGGTAAGCAACAATTGCAAGATAGATGACTAGGACTACCACTACAATCGCAACCAATATCCCTACAGCTGAATTTTCCATATACGCTCCCACACCTTTGTTAAACATAAATAGCCGTTTTAGTTTATTTCTCGTCCGTAAATTGATACTATTCATTATATTATAGCCAATATTGAGATAAAAATCACTAATCAATTAAAATTATAACATATGATATTTTTTTAAGTTTATTTTGGAGGAATTTAAAATAATGAGTTCTAAATCAATACTTGTACAGCAACTAGATGCACTATTAACTAACGAAACAGATTCCGTCGCCAACATGGCTAATGCATCCGCTCTTCTCTTCGAATCACTTGATCAGATCAACTGGGCGGGCTTTTATCGCTACGTCAAGAAGAACGATGAATTGCTGTTAGGTCCATTTCAGGGAAAGGTCGCATGCGTCCACATTCAAAATGGAAATGGGGTCTGTGGAACCGCATTCAAAAATAATGAAATTTTAAGAATTGCTGATGTTCATCAATTTCCAGGACACATTGCATGCGATGCAAATAGTAAATCTGAAATCGTGCTACCAATCAATTTTTCGAACGGTGAACCATTTGGAGTTTTGGACATCGATGCGCCAGTTGAAAATCGGTTTTCAGCTCAAGATGAGGCCGTCTTAAGTCAATTTGTAAGTACTTTTGCTGAACATTTGACAAAATAGTTAGATCCAGATACAATAGGTAATTGTGTAAAATAATGCAGCAGTACACGGTAAGCTCGTCAACATATTGTTGCCACTCTGGTTCAATAAGTAACCCTCCGGCTGCTGAGGTGAACATTGCAAAGCAATATGCACGAATACTAAGTGTATATACGGATTATTTTACTCCAAAAAATAATTGGAGGAATTTATTTATGTCAAGATATACAGGTCCAAGTTGGAGAATTTCTCGCCGTCTTGGTGTATCTTTATCAGGAACTGGTAAAGAATTAGCTCGTCGTCCTTACGCACCTGGTGATCATGGTCAAGGTCGTCGTCAAAAACTTTCAGAATATGGTACTCAATTACGTGAAAAGCAAAAGCTTCGTTACATGTACGGTATGACTGAACGTCAATTCTCAAACTTATTCGTTCGTGCGGGTAAGGTTAAGGAAGGAACCCATGGGGATAACTTCTTAATCCTTCTTGAACGTCGTTTAGATAACGTTGTTTACCGTTTAGGTTTAGCAACTACTCGTCGTCAAGCACGTCAATTAGTTAACCACGGTCACATTACTGTTGATGGTAAGCGTGTTGATATTCCATCATATGAAGTAGAACCTAACCAAGTGGTTGCCGTTCGTGAAAAGTCAAAAGACTTACAAATCATCAAGGATGCTGTTGAAGCCGTTGTTGGTCGTCCAGCATACGTTACCTTTGATGCAGATAAGCTTGAAGGTTCATTAAACCGTTTACCACAACGGGATGACCTTAACGCTGATATCGATTCATCACTTATTGTTGAATACTACAACAAGCTATAGGATGAATTTCGATTCAAAAAAGTGTTTCGCTTTCGCGAAACACTTTTTTTGTTATACAATCTAACTATCAAATAAATTAAAGCGAGGGATTCAAATGTCAGATAATGATAACTCAGTAAACAATCGATTAGAGCAATCTTCAGTTGGTACTCCAAAATTAAATCCAGATGAACAAAGAAAGTACCTTGGAACATTTAGAGAACGGGTTTCTTTAGCAATCACCATTCAAGATCTAGGGACACAACAGGCCCAACAAGCCCTCCAAACTGAAATTAAGAACCATCCTGATTACCAAGTCTTGGTAAACGGACAGGCTGGCCAAGATGCCATTGGCCCATTCATGAAAATTGCATCTCAAAACAACGTAAAATTCACAATTAGAAACGATTCGTTTTACTTCAATAAACCAGATAGTTACGGAGTCATTTATGCCGCTTCTGATGCAATCAACGTTAGCCCCGTTGAACTACGTCAAAAGTACCCTAACTTATTTAATTCCGAACAATCTAATAATAATCAAGATCAAAAACCAACTTCATTTATTGATAAAATTAAAAATCTATTTAAGTAGGAGGCCATTTTTTGCAGCAACCCTTAGCATATCGTATGCGTCCTCAAAAAATTGAGGACATTGTGGGCCAACAAGGCTTAGTTGGCCCAGGCAAAATTATCAGTCGAATGGTAAAAGCAAAGACCCTCTCATCAATGATTCTATATGGTCCCCCTGGTACAGGTAAAACCAGTATCGCCAGTGCCATTGCCGGTTCTACTAAATATGCATTTCGCAAACTAAACGCCGCAACTGATTCTAAAAAAGACCTACAAATCGTTGCCGAAGAGGCTAAAATGAGTGGCACCGTGGTTTTGTTATTAGATGAAATCCATCGATTAGATAAAACAAAACAAGATTTCTTATTACCACTCCTAGAGAGTGGGCGCATCATTTTAATTGGTGCTACTACCGAAAACCCATATATTAATATTAGTCCAGCAATTAGAAGCCGAACTGCAATTTTTCAAGTATACCCGCTCACCCCATCAGATATTAAAAGTGCGATCAATCGAGCATTAAAGGATTCTGAGCATGGACTCGGTAAGTTATCGATTCAATTAGATGAAGACTCACTAGCGCTACTAACTACCGCTACCAATGGTGACTTAAGAAGTTCATTGAACGCTTTGGAACTAGCAGCTAATTCAACTGACCCTAGTAAAGATGGTATAATCCACATTCGATTATCAGACGTTGAGGATTGTTTACAAAAAAAGCTGCTCAGTGCTGATAAAAATGGAGATGCCCATTATGATGTTATTTCAGCATTTCAAAAATCAATCCGTGGGTCTGACGCTAATGCCGCTCTTCATTATGCAGCACGATTAATCGAAGCTGGTGATATCAACTCTTTAACGCGTAGATTAATGGTGATTGCATATGAAGACATCGGTCTAGCAAACCCACCATTGTGTGCTAGGACTGTAACGGCAGTGCAAGCAGTGGATAAACTCGGTTTACCAGAGGGACGGATTCCGCTTGCAGACGTTATTATTGAACTTTGCGTCTCGCCAAAATCAAATTCTGGAATCTCAGCAATTGATGCTGCTATTAAAGATGTTAAAAATGGTAACTTTGGTGAAATTCCACCCTACCTTAAGGATGCCCATTATCAGGGTGCTAAAAAGTTAGGCCATGGGCTTAACTACCAATATCCACATGATTTCCCTAGTGATTGGGTAAAACAACAATATCTACCTGATCAGATTAAAAACGCTAATTACTACCAACCAAAGGCTAATGGGAAATATGAAAGAGCCTTTGGTAATCAGTATCAAAAAATTCAGAATGCCCAACGTGGCTATCTGAAATAGAATGGAGAAATTTATGTTAGTCATCATCTTAACGATTATTTTTGCGGCACTTATGTTTGGAATTGGTATCTTTTTATTTAGACATCAAAACAAACCATTCTTAGTGTTCCATCCCGAAAGCATTCCCGCACTGAGTTTATTAGTAAAGGTTTTTGGGATCATTTTCATCATCTGTGGGGGATGTTTTCTAATTCCCCTCTTCATTGCTAATGATAAACTATTATTTTGGATGATGATCATTGCCTGCTTTTTAGTCATTGGTTTTCAGATCGCAATGGCACAATACTTTGGCAAAAAATAAAGTTGCTTTAGCTTGATTTAATTACTAACTAATTTAAAATATATTTGGAGGCGATAGTATGCTAAGTAACTACCAAAACATTTTAGTTCCTGTTGATGGTTCCAAGGAGGCTAAACTAGCTTTCGATAAGGCCGTTGCAATTGCTAGTGAAACTAAGGCTAGTATCCACATGGTCCACGTAATCGATACGCGTTCATTTCAAAATATTTCTAGCTTTGATAGCTCGATGATTGAAGAAGCAACCGAAAACGTTAAAAAAATCCTTGATGATTATCTAGATCAAGCCAATCGATCAGGAGTTACTAACATTGACTATTCAATTGAATATGGAGCTCCCAAAGTAGTCATCGCAAGAGAAGTCCCAGAAAGATACCATACAGATGTAATCATTATGGGTGCAACTGGTTTAAGTGCATTTGAACGGTTAATGATGGGATCAGTTACTGATTATGTCAGCAAAGCTGCTAACTGTGATGTTTTAATCGTTAGAACTGATCAAAATAACCAACCGATTAATAAAAAGAAATAACAATCATAAAAAATCACCTTCCTCGAACGTTCAAGGAAGGTGATTTTTATTTAATAACTTGATTTCTAAGCTGATGAACTTGATCAACAATGTGGGAGTCATCGTTGACATCTCCAAAATGATGGGCTCGATCTAAATAGCTAATTGCTTTTTGATGCGCATTGGATGCGATCAAACTCCGTGCCATTGCTAAGTTCAATGCTCCTAATTGATACATTGAATCTACAGAAAGCAAAAATTGACATGCCACTGTGCTTAAGAGCATTGCTTCATCGTATTTTAATAATTCATGGTGCAAATTAATCGCTTCAACGTAAATATTCACCAGTAATTTAAAATTTTTACGTAAGCTAAACTGATGCAGTTCAAGATATGCACGTGCTAATTCATTAAATTGATTTGCTTGATTTTGGTTTTTAAGCATCAAATAGGCCTTAGCAATTCCAATATGGGCCCAAGTTGTATAAAGGTTTTGTTTATTGATGCCACTATACTTGATTAACACTTCGTTAAAGTTTTTAATCGCAGCTTCATAGTCTAAGTTCAGCTTGTATTGAATATCTCCTAAGTAGCAATAATAGCGACATTTCAGTTCTCGATTGGCTAAGTTAGTAACATTAATTTGTTGGATCAACTGATCGGCATTAGCATACTGACGATTCCAAATAGCTGATTCAACTTTATCTAAGGTCTTGTTTTTAGTTTTTCCCTTTGTAATTACATCATGAACACTTAAGTCTAAGCGTTCACAAATTTTATAAATGGTGTCAATGCTCGGCGAAATATTTTTATTTTCAATCTGACTGATCAATCCCTGCGTACAAATCCCCTCGGCAAGTTCAGATTGAGAAATAGCAAGTTGTTTACGTTTTCTCCTAATTTGGCTACCTAATATTTTAATAGAGCCATTATCAATATTATACGTATTAATTGGTTCCATGAATGTCTCCTATTCCTTTTAGATCATCATAATATATATTAACTAAAATTAGCAATCTCTTTTATCAAAATTTATGATTTGTTGGTATCTAAAACACTTGGTCTCATGGTCATTAACGACCCCAGCAGCCTGCAAAAAAGAATACATCGTTGTTGGCCCTAAGCGCTTAAAGCCCAGCTGTTTGAACTGTTTAACGTACGGTTTAACAAAATCAGTTACATCTAATTCTTCAACAGTTTTTCTAAAATGATTTAGCGGTTTTTTATTGGTATTTTGCCACAAAAGATCAGAAAGGGATTGTCCAGATGTTGATAACGATTGCACGACCTTAGCATTATCGATCGTGGCTTGAATCTTCGCGCGATTTCTAATAATGGCTGCATCACCCATCAATCTTTCAAAATCATCAGCACCATATTTACTAACCACTTCAAAATCAAAGTTAGCAAAATCATTGCGTAACGCCGCCCGCTTTTTTAGCACCGTCAGCCAACTCAATCCCGCTTGAAAAATTTCTAACGTCATTAACTCAAACAATTTTTGATCATCATACTCTGGGACCCCCCACTCAACATCGTGATAGACCATTAACTGCGGATCCTTTTGCGCCCATTTACAACGATATACCATTGCATTTGCCCCCTTTAATTTAGTCCCATATTATTAAATACGCTAATAATGAAAAAAAACATCCAAAAATGGATGTTTTTTTACTATTTAGATAACTTTTCCTTCCCAAGGGGAGTAAAGTCATAATGGAGCTTTTGTCTTCTCGCATATTCAGCGAAGGCCAATTCAATTAAGCGATCAATTAATTCGGTGTAAGAAATTCCAGAAGCACCCCATAGTTGTGGATATAAACTAATGTTAGTGAACCCAGGAAGGGTATTAACTTCTCCCAAGTAAGGTTCTTCATCCTTAGAAACTAAGAAGTCGATCCGTGCCATTCCCTTTAAACCGAGTGCCTTATAGGCAGTCAATGCCATATCGGTAATTCGATTGGCTAGTTTTTCAGAAACTTGCACTGGGATATCGAACTTCACTTCACTGGCATCCACGAATTTGTTTTCGTAAGTATAGAATTCGTCGTTCTCTGGCACCCGAATTGCCCCTAATTTAGAAGCAATTGGCTTTTCGTTCCCTAAAATCGAGATTTCAAGTTCTTCAGGGCCTTCGATGGCTTCTTCAGCTAAGACCTTATAATCATATCTAAAAGCATCTGCTAAGCTAGCTTGGTATTCCTCAGCATTGTTCACCTCATGAATCCCAACTGATGAACCTTGGTTAGCAGGCTTTAAGAAGATTTTAGGACCAAGTTCTTTGGCCAGGCGGTCGTATGAATAGTCCTGTTCGTTATCAGGAGTCAATAAAACATACTTGGTATTTTGAACGCCGTAAAGGTTGAGCATCTTTTTAGTGATGTCCTTATCATAAGCCATTGCGGATTCCAAGATTCCACTGCCGACCCATGGCTTTTGCAGGAGTCTAAAGAGGCCTTGAATCGTCCCATCTTCCCCCAAATTTCCGTGAATTACAGGAAAGAAAACGTCTACATCCTTGATCTTACCAAGGTTAGCAATATTAGCCAATGGATCTGATTGGTCAACATTAGGCATTACAGATGCCACTACTGTATCTTCATCTTCACCATCAAAAACGCGATGGGAATCTTCATCGCTAAGGATATATCCATCCTTAGTCACTAAGAATAAGCTGACTTCGTACTTATTCTTATCCATTGCATCGTAAATATTATGAGCTGAACGCTTCGAAACATCGTGTTCTGAAGAGTTACCCCCAAAGAGGAGTGCAACGTGCATTTTCTTTGTCATTTTTTTACCGTCCTATCTATCGTTCTCAGAAACTTCATTATAGCATATTAATTAATAGAATAGTTACGTTTCAGGATAATTTTTAGTTCCGATGGAGTTGTAAGTGACGAATAATAAACCGAATTAACAAAGTTAAAATGCCGTTCAGCACTAGTAATGTGATGATCAAATTAATTGGATTAGATGGTGCATCACGCCGATAGCCGAACAATAAATTAAAAATAGCTGTCAAAACATTATCAATAGTATCGGAGTCAATCGAATGGTTGGCAACGAATATTTCGATTCCAATTGCAGTAATGCTAAACAACGCAACCGTTACCATTACCCACCCGACAAAGAATAGAATCACAATCCACTTTCTAATTTTCTTAGAAAATAAATTGAAGAACGCTCCTAAAAATTCACCAATTGAAAGTAAAAAGTAGCCATATAGGATACTGATAATAAAAATAGTGATCACATTCAAAAAGCCAATTGAAAAGAAACCATTATATGAATTAAACGTATCGTCAATCAAACTAAAATTAAAAACCCGATTTAAAAATGCAATCACAACCGATAACGCAACAATCAATAACATATCATTCTTAAATAGTTGGGTTCTAGAAAAGCTGTTTTGAATTTTACTTTTAAAAGCTAAATCAAAGTTAATCCCAATAAAGACCGTACTAAGTAATAGTATCAATTCAGGAATTGAAGAAACATCATTCTTTGACAACCATAAGCCATGGCCACTAGCTAAACTAAATCCCCCAGGAATAATTAATTTAACTAATAATAGGCCCAAAATAAAACAACCCAAGTATTTTAAAAAGCTCTTAAGGTCAATTTTCAAACTCGCCTTTAATCGACTATCCATTATTAATCCCCCCTCTCTTTTTCGACACCCTAACTTCTGCGAACCTGGACGCGCAAGATAATAAAGCGAGCCAACCAAGTCAGCAAGCCAGCACCCACCAACATCGTCACGATCATGTTGAGTGGGTTCCAAGCGCCGTGTTCTTTAAACCCAAATAATACGCTCATCGTTAATTTCAAGATGTTTTCAACCGTCTGAGTATCAATAACGTGATTCGAGACCAACATTCCAACTCCAAACGCCGCTTCATTAAATAAAGAGATACTAACGAACAAAAAGCCAGATACAATTAATATTGCAATCCAATTCCGTATTTTCTTCGAAAACAGGTTCAAAAACGCCCCTAAAGATTCGGCTGCAATAAACAATAAGTAGTTCCCTAAAAATGATATAATCAAAAGGGCTAAAAAGTTTACCAATGGATTCGTAAAAAAGCCATTGTAAGTCGGATTAGAACCCAGCCAACTTAGGTGCAAAATGCGTTCCAAAATGGTAACGAAAGCAGTAATTAATGTAATCATCCAGAAATCATTCTTAAAAATCTGGCCCCTAGCAAAACCATTTTGCACCTTCATCAAGAACCATTGATCAAAGTAACTAAAAATCAACGCTGCCGAAAATAAAAGCGGAAAATTAAAATAAGTTAGCATCGAGCGGATCGAAGGTGCATCACCACCGTCAAATAAATTGTCAAAGATTAAAAGAACAGCTAAAAAAGCGATAAATAATAAGGCCAGGAATCCAAAAACCTTTAAATAGTCCTTGATGCTCACGACGAGTAAGTCTTTCATTCGATTAGTCATCATTTTCTAACTCCCCCTTCCGTTTCGTTAGGTAGATGAACAGCGTTTGTAAATCCAGCCCTTCGATCTTGACCGTATCAGGAATCCGTTGGTCATCATTGAGTGGTCCGTAAACGTAGTTCGTCTTTAAGTTCGCCAATTGCTTAGTACCGATAACGTTCAACCCGGCACAGTACTCGTCGAGCTCTTTTTCCGGTCCCGTGATCGTATGGGCGTTCTTTAAAACCGATTCGTTGTCCCCACTCACGATTACATCACCATGGTCAATAATTGCAACGTCACTAACGATGTTGGCCACTTCATCGATCAAATGTGTCGAGATGATGAACGTCCGTGGATGGTCACTGTAGGATTGAATCAATTCGGAATAGAACAACTCACGGTGGTTAGCATCAAGGCCTAATGTCGGTTCATCGAGGATCACCACTTCGGCTGGCACACATAGTGCAATAATCAGCTTCACGATTGAATGGTACCCGGTCGATAACTTGCCGAACTTAGTCTTAACGTTCACATCGAACTTACGGATCAACTCGTCAGCTAAGCGTTGGTCAAAGCCGTCGTAAACCGCAGCAGTCGTCTTGATGATGGTTTTGACCTTCGTTGATTCTTGGTACAAATTATCCTGACTCATCATAAAGACCTTGGACAACGCATCGCCGTTATCGTGCATCACGGCCCCATCCAGCTTCACCTGCCCGGAATTAGCAAAGATTCGGTCGGTAACGATGTTCAACAAGGTACTCTTCCCTGCTCCATTCCGCCCCAATAAGCCGTAAATTTGATTGGATTCAAACGTTAAGTTAATATCATTCAATACGCTTTGTTTGTGAAAATGCTTGTTTAAATGCTCAATTTTAATCGTGCTCATTTTGATACCCCCGTTGAATTAATTTCAAAACATCATCTTGATTTAGCTTTAATTTATCGGCCTCATTAATTAGGTCTAAGATAAAATCGTCATAGAACTTAGCCCGCCGTTTTTCAACCACCTTTTTTTGACCGTCAATGGTAACGAACGTCCCCATTCCACGCCGTTTTTCTAATAGTCCTTCACTCACCAATATGTTCATCCCCTTTAATACCGTTGCTGGATTAATATGAAACTGTTTTGATATTTCAGTCGTCGATGGAATCTGTTCATTCTCGGGAAACGCTCCCGTAAAGATAGCATCTTCAATCTGGTTAGCCACTTGTAAATAAATCGGCTCTGCACTATCAAAGTCAAACTGCATTGATTCTCACATCCTTCAAAACTTCACTGTTAATAATCAGTTAATTACTTATGTAACTAACTATACATATAGATATTAAAAAAGTCAAACAAAAAAGGACTGGAAAAAATTTCCAATCCTTTTGCGTATTAATACTTATGAGCAGGAACAACCCCACCCTTATAGTGATCATAAATCCATTTTTGAACTGGTTTGGATTCCAGCACCTTCATTAATTTCTTAATTTGTGGTTTATTCCGATCTTCTTTTCTGACTACGACGATGTTATTGTATGGCGAATGTGGATCACTCTTTTGAAGCGCGATCGCTTGTTTCTTAGGATTCAAACCACTTTGCACCGCGTAGTTAGCGTTAATTGCGACCGCATCACCTTCACCGTTTTCATAGATCTCGGGAAGTAGCTTTGGTTCATATCCAGTCTTGAAATTCAAGTGCTTGGGATTGCTTACGATATCTGAGAAGTTCGCTTGTTCGATGCTAACGCCAGGTTTGATTTTGATTAATCCCGCCTGTTGGAACAATTGTAAAATTCTTCCATAATCAGGAGCGTTATTACTTACCAAGATGGTAGCGTTATCCTTTAAGTCCTTCAGACTTTTGACCTTCTTAGAATAAATCCCCATTGGTTCCAAATGAACGGCCCCCACATCAACTAAGTCGCCATTATTTTGCTTATTCCATTGATCCAAAAATGGAATCGTTTGGAAGTAATTGGCATCTAGTTCACCAGAAGCAAGTGCCTTATTTGGCAATACGTAGTCTTGGAAAACTCGGATGTTCAAATGAATCCCCTCTTTTTCCAATTCTGGTTTAATGTGATTCAAAATTTGGGCGTGGGGCACATTTGAAGCCCCAATGGTCAATGAATTTTTAGAATGTGTTTCACCGGGTCCAATCACTAGCAACGCAATAAACGCAATAATTAAGGAAAGAAAGAAACCGACTTTTTTCATTGTTGTACCCCCTTAATTATAGTCCTCGTTTATCAGTGCCCTTAACGAATGCATCCCCAACGTATTGCACAATAAAGACAAAAATCAAAATAATGACAGTTGCCACTAAGGTAATACTATTGTTGTTCGATTGGAATCCATCAAGGTAGGCTAGGTTTCCTAAACCACCAGCACCGATGGCTCCGGCCATGGCAGTGTATGAAATCAATGAAATCGTAGTCACGGTCGCACCGGCGATCAATGCAGGAGTACTTTCTGGAATCAATACCTTCCAGATAATTTCCCAGTTCGTGGCTCCCATTGACTTCACTGCTTCGATCACGCCATTGTCAATTTCACGGAAGTTAGATTCAACGATTCGCGCATAAAATGGTGCTGCTGAAATGACCAATGAAGGAATTGCAGCGGTGGGGCCAATAATCGTTCCCACGATGTTCTTTGTAATTGGTAATAACAACACGATCAAAATAATGTATGGAATCGATCTAAAGATATTGACCAATACTGAAACTACGATATTCAATACTCGATACCAAAATCCCTTTTTATCGCGTGTTTCAAACAAGATGAGCCCCAATACGATTCCGATTACCGCAACTAAAATCATTGCCACTAAAGTCATCCAAATCGTTTCCCAGGTTGCTGCCCACATATTTGGCCAATTAACGTTTTTAAATTGAAAATAAGAACTTAACCCTTGATTACCCACGGCTAATGACCTCCGTTTCTACTTTTAATTCTTTAAAGTCTTGTAGTGCTTTTTTTTGTTCTTCTGAATCACCAAGTAATTGAATGACTAATACCCCAATCGTTCCATTTTGAGTTGGGTGTAAAGCCCCCTCAATAATGTTAATTTCTAGGTTTGGCCGTTGTTTAGCAACTTGTGATACCACTGGTGATTGCGAACGTTCACCACTGAAGATCAACTTAATGATCGATCCATTTGGATAACGGCTCACTAACTCATCCAATGCCATCATCGTGTCGCTACCATCAGGAGTATCATTCTCACTAACGAATCGCTTGGTAATTGATTGCTTGGGATGGTTAAAGATTTCACTCACCGTCCCGCGTTCTACGATCTCACCATTTTCCATTACGGCTACATTTTTAGCAACCTTTCTAATCGCATGCATTTCATGCGTAATTAGAACAATTGAGATGCCAAGGTCCTTATTGATTTTAATCAATAGGTCTAAGATTTCATCAGTGGTTTGGGGATCCAAAGCACTGGTGGCTTCATCAGAAATTAAAATCTTAGGATTGTTTGCCAACGCCCTAGCAATCCCAACTCTTTGCTTTTGACCACCTGATAATTCTGAAGGATAGTCTGATTCACGACCCTTTAAGCCCACTAATGCTAGTAGCTTTTTGGCCTTTTGTTCACGCGTTGCCTTATCCACATGGGCGAGTTCTAGGGGTAACGTCACGTTTTCAATGATCGTCCGTGACCATAGTAGGTTAAAGTGTTGGAAAATCATCCCAATTTGCTTTTGTTGTTCTCGCAAATCACGCCCACTTAGCTTGGCAATATCATGACCATTGATTTCAACAGACCCTGTGGTTGGAGTTTCCAAACCATTTAACATTCTCACTAACGTACTCTTCCCAGCTCCAGAATAACCAATAATTCCAAAGATATCACCGTCGTCAATCGTTAAATTAACGTCGTTGACCGCCTTTAATTGGTTGTTCTTAAGCTGAAAGACCTTTGATACATCTTTAAACTTAATCAACTTAATTTCCTCCTCAAATAAAAAAACTCTTCATCCTAGGGAAAGGACGAAGAGTTTTCGTGGTACCACCTTTTATTTACCACTACTTCGCAGTAGCAGTCTTAACAAGTAATTTTACTTAACGATATAATGGTCGTTAATCATTGACGGCTAATCGATCGACTCACCGTAAACTATTTTGTAAAGACCATCTTCAATGAATGCAACGCTTTCTCACATCGACCGAAAGCTTTCTGACTGTTTGCTAACCATTTACTCATCTTTAACTTACTAATTTATAGTATACAAATTAACTAATCTAATGTCAATCTAGTTATGAAAAATTCTTAGGCCGTCGACTGAACATATAGCTTCTATTATGGTATTGCATCGACATTATCAATCCAATTCCCATCATGTTACCAATCAACGAAGATCCACCCTGACTAATGAACGGAAGTGGAATCCCAGTCAATGGTAATAGTCCGATACTCATTCCAATATTTTCGAAAACGTGGAATAAAATCATCATGATAACCCCAGTTGAAATATATGCATAAAAAACGTTTCTAGTATCGAAAGTAACTCGAATCATTTGATAAATTAAAAGGAAGTAAATAAAAATTAAGATACAGCCCCCAATAAAACCAAAGTTCTCTCCGATGACTGAAAAAATCATATCTGATTCACGAACTGGAACGTATACCTTAGAAACGTTAAATCCAGTTCCAGTAATCCCCCCTGAACCAACGGCTTTAATACTTTGCCATAGTTGATAACCTTGGTTAGTGGTATCAGCAGAAGGGTTCAACCAACTATCAATTCGTTGGAATTGATAGAGTTGAAAACCAAAATGGGTCAATAAATTACGTCCTGGAGTGGAGGTCACTAACCACAATGTAGCCAATCCGACCAGTGCTCCCGCCCCAAATAGTGGCGCTAAAAGCTTCCAAGTAATTTCAGAGACAACCATAAACCCAACAAAGATGGCAACGAACACCAAAATAGTCCCAAAATCATTTTGTAACTTCATTAAAACAACAATTGGTAAGGTCCAAAGAACCATCCGCCATAATAAAAGTAAATCGTTTTTGGGGGTATGGGTGTATTTATCATTATGTTCAACGGTTACCTTTGCCAGCATCAGAATATATGCTGGCTTCATTACTTCCGATGGTTGAAAAGTAAAGGGTCCAATTGCAAACCAGTTTTTCGCCCCCGTCTGTGCAGCGTACGCTCGACTATAGAAGAAGAGCACTAACACCAATAACGCAATTCCGAACCAATAAGCTAATGGTGCTAATTTCCAAAGTTGTTCAGAATCAAATTGCATGATCACGACTACAGCTACCGCTCCAATTGCATACCACAGAACTTGCGGAATCAACTTACTAACTACACTCGAAGAATTATTATCGTGTGACACGGCAACATAAATCGAAGCGATTCCAATTACCGCTAGAAGCATTACACTTAAAATGATTCCCCAATCAATTCGATTATCTCTATCGTTTTTGCTATTTTCATCATCAGTCCGATCCAATGAAATCAAGCCTCCTCGACTATCATATTGACGTTAATTATTAATGGTGTAAATTATACTCACTAATTAACTTTTCAATTCCTTCATCAACTGATTTTACAGGAAAGGTTTTTTTATGACGATAATCAGCTACAATTCCAGTATCTGAGGTTGTAATCTCACCAATAACGTCTGAATTAATTTTTAACGTTTGAATTAAAAATCCCTTCGAATTAGTTTTTTCAGTAATATTAACTTCAATATTTTGTTTCTTTTTACTCATGATATCCCCCCTAAAAAGAAAAGTAGTCGGATCACATGAGCGACTACTTTAAATTCATTGAACGCCGATATTCATCACGTGCGCGTTTATTTCTAAAAATTGTAAAGTACTTTGGAACGGGGTCGTAACCACCCTTAACAAAGGGATTGCACCTTAAAATACGTGCCATCCCCATGATGATTCCCTTAAGTGCCCCGTGTTCCTTAATTGCAGTAATCGTATATGCAGAGCATGTTGGTGAGTAGCGGCAACTAGGCGGCAACAATGGTGAAATAATTTTTTGATACCCGCGCACCATCATAATTAAAAGCCTACGCAAATAAACACCTACTCTCTAATATAATTATTTGCTTTCAGTTTTATCAATATGTTCAAGCAGTGCTCCAGCACCCCTTGCAACGTTATCAAGTGGTTTTTCAGAAATGACCACAGGCACCGTTAAAGCATCTGAAATTCTTTGATCAATTTTACGTAATAATGCACCACCACCGGTGAGCATTACTCCACGATCAACAATATCCGAAGCCAATTCTGGTGGAATCACTTCTAAAACGTCCTTTGCACCACTTACAATGGTATCAACGGCATCTGAAAGTGCATCACAGATTTCATTACTATCAATTGTAATCGAGCGTGGCATTCCAGAGAGTGCATCCCGTCCCCGCACTTCCATAGTACGAATTTCATCTTTTTTGTCCTTAACAGCAGTCCCGATCTCGATCTTGATGCGTTCTGAAGTATGATCACCAATAATCAAACCATGATTATCCTTAATGTAGCTAACGATCATATTGTTCATCTTATCACCAGCAATCCGAATCGAATTACTTGCAACGATATCACCAAGTGAAATGACTGCGATATCACTAGTTCCACCACCCATATCGATTACCATGTTTCCAAATGGTTGGAAAATATCCATTCCAGCACCGATTGCAGCAACCTTTGGTTCTTCTTCTAGATAGACCTTACCGCCACCAGATTTTTCAGCGGCTTGGATGATTGCCTTTCTTTCAATGTTAGTGATATTAGTAGGCGCACAAATCATAATTTTTGGTTTGGACATAACGCCCTTTACGTTCAATTTATTAATAAAATAAGAAAGCATTTTTTCAGTAACATCAAAGTCAGAAATAACCCCATCTTTTAGAGGTCTGATGGCTCGGATGTTACTAGGTGTCCGCCCCACCATCCGATAAGCTTCGCTTCCTACTGATAATACTTTTTCAGTTTTAACGTCCACAGCTACAACTGAGGGTTCGTTTAAAACAATTCCCTTACCAACAACATATATCAAAACGTTGGCAGTCCCTAAATCAATGCCGATGTCTTTTGCCATCTTGCAATTTCCTCCTGAAAAAAACTTTTAATGCAACTAATTAATTATAGCATAGTTTATATTAGTTAACATATACAAAAAGGAGTTCTAAAGAACTCCTTTACAATTCAAAACAATTATTATCTATTTTCCTTAGTCCCTTGTTTTAAAATGATTTTACCATCTTCACTAACATTAATTCGCTTAATCTTAGCACCAAGGGCAGCTAATTTACCATGGAAGTTATAGTATCCACGGTCCAAGTACTGTAGATGACCAACAGTTGTAATTCCTTTAGCAGCCAATCCAGCAATTACCAATGCCGCACCAGCTCTTAAATCAGTTGCAGAAACTTCAGCTCCGTTAAAATCAGTTGGACCCTGCATTACGACGGTCCGACCATTAATTGTATAATGAGCATTCATCCGCCGTAGTTCCTCTAAATGCATGAAACGATTTTCAAAAACCGTTTCAGTCATCGTACTGGTCCCATTGGCTAACAATTGCAAAATTGTCATTTGCGGTTGCATATCAGTCGGAAAACCAGGATAAGGCATCGTTTTAACATCAGTCGGCTTTAGCTGCTTAGGACCAATTACCTCAATTCCTTCATCTCTTTCGATGATCGTAACTCCCATTTCACGCATTTTAACGATCAATGGCTTATTGTGTTCAGCAATCGCATCCAGAATCAAAACATCACCTTGAGTGGCTGCAGCCGCCACCATAAAGGTCCCAGCTTCAATTCGATCCTGTACAACACTGTGTTCAGCACCGTGCAACTCTTTAACACCTTCAATTTTAAGTGTTTCAGTCCCAGCACCAACCACTTTTGCACCCATTAAATTAAGGAGCATTGCCAGATCAACAATTTCTGGCTCACGGGCAACATTGCGAATGGTGGTCTTACCCTTAGCAAGGGTAGCAGCCATCATAATGTTTTGAGTAGCACCAACACTTGGAAAATCAAGGTAAATATCACTACCGACAAGGCCGTCCTCAGCAAAAGCTTCGACATACCCGTCATGTTGTTCAATCCGAGCCCCTAATTTTTCAAACCCCTTTAAATGTAAATCAATTGGTCGCGATCCAATCGCACAACCACCTGGTAGGGCAATCTTTGCATGACCCAAGCGGGCTAACAATGGACCCATCACAACAATTGAAGCTCTCATTTTTGATACATATTCAAAAGGTGCTTCTGATGAAATATTCTTAGAAGCATCCAAAATAATTTGATTTTTATTTTTATTGAATTCAATTTTAATGTTTAAAAAACGAAGGACTTCGTTCATTGTATATACATCTGATAACAATGGAACGTTATCGAGGGTTACTCTATCTTTACTAGCGAGGATCGAAGCAGCTAACAAAGGCAAAACAGCATTTTTAGCACCTTCGATATGTACTTCACCAGTTAAACGATTGCCACCCTGCACAACAATCTTATCCAAAACAACAAAACCTCCTAGAGCAATTTAGTGAAAGCGGACAAGCCTAAAATCGCATTAATAATGTCGATAAAAAATGAACTACAGATGAATCCAACAACTACGGATAACATCACGATCATCATTTTTGCTTGTGGTTCATGCATCCTAATGTATCGCTCAATGTGAATATCTTGAATCCACCAAAAAGCAATTGAAATAAAAAACAAATGACTAACAATTGTTACAATTGAAATAATCAAACTAGAATGTACCATAAATCCGACCTTCCCTATTTCACTACTATATCACATTTTATACTAAATATCTTTTATATTCCTTAATTGTAACATAGCAAAAAAAGAGACCACAAAAGTTATTACTCTTTTGCAATCTCTTTTATTAAAATTTATTAATGACGAGCAACGTGAATCCGGTTGACGGCACGTTGTAAGGCAATTTGACTACGGGTAATAGTCTGATTGTCATGTTTACTTTGTGCTTCTTCCAGTCTTTGTTTAGCCCGATCACGTGCCCGTTCAGCACGTTCAACATCAATATCGCCTTGCTTTTCAGCACTATCGGCAATAATGGTTAAAACGTTATTGGAGAATTCAACAAAACCACCATTAACGGCAATTTCATCTTCTTTACCATTATCGTATTTAACTCGCGCTTCGTCTACTTCTAGAGAAGCGATAACAGGAAGATGGTCATGCATAATCCCAAGTTCACCAGTTTTGGTTTTAACAATTACTAGATAAGCTTGGTCATTTTGATAGACCATTCCATCAGGAGTAACGATACTAATGGTTAATACTGAGTTATCAGCCAATTAGAACCCTCCTTAGTTGTTAGCGTTTGCCTTCATCTTTTTAGCGTTTTCTTCAACGTCTTCGATTGGACCACAGTTTCTAAATGCATCTTCTGGGATGTCATCGTATTTACCATCTAAGATGGCTTTGAAACTGTCAACAGTCTTTTCGACAGGAACGTACTTACCAGGAAGACCAGTAAATTGTTCAGCAACACTAAAGCTTTGTGATAAGAAGAATTGAATCCGACGAGCACGGTTAACGATCGTCTTTTCTTCATCTGACAATTCATCCATCCCTAAGATAGAGATAATGTCTTGTAGTTCACGGTATCTTTGAAGTACTTGTTGAACTTCATTGGCAACTTCATAGTGCTTTTGACCAATAATAGCAGGGTCAAGTGCAGAAGAAGTAGATGCCAATGGATCCACGGCTGGATAAATCCCTTGTTGAGTTAATGAACGCGTCAAGTTAGTAGTGGCATCCAAGTGAGCAAAAGTAGTTGCTGGAGCAGGGTCGGTATAATCATCGGCAGGAACATAAACAGCTTGGATGGATGTAATGGCACCCTTCTTAGTTGATGTGATCCGTTCTTGTAATTGACCCATTTCAGTAGCTAACGTTGGTTGGTAACCAACGGCTGATGGAATCCGTCCTAACAAGGCAGAAACTTCCATTCCGGCTTGGGTAAATCTGAAGATGTTATCAATGAACAATAGCACGTCAGAACCCTTAGCATCACGGAAGTATTCAGCAATTGTTAAACCAGTCAAGGCAACCCGCATACGGGCACCAGGTGGCTCGTTCATTTGTCCATACACCATGGCAGTTTGCTTAAGAACACCCGAACCCTTCATTTCGAAGTACATATCGTTACCTTCACGAGTCCGTTCACCAACACCGGTGAAAACAGAAATTCCGTTGTGTCCTTGAGCAATATTATGGATTAATTCTTGAATTAAAACAGTCTTACCAACACCGGCACCACCGAAAAGTCCAACCTTACCACCACGAATGTATGGTGCTAATAAGTCGATAACCTTAATTCCGGTTTCAAGCACTTCAGTTGAAGTACTTAATTCGTCGTATGCTGGTGCGTCTCTATGAATTGGCCAACGTTCAGCGTCTGGACCGAATTCAGGACCGTTATCGATTGTATCACCGAGAACGTTAAAGACCCGACCTAAAGTATCGTCACCAACAGGTACTGAAATTGGGGCTTCAGTATCTTCGACTTCCATTCCACGACGTAAACCATCGGTTCCGTCCATGGCAATGGTCCGAACAACACCGTTACCTAATTCCAACATAACTTCAGTAACTAAATCTTTATCATCATTACCACTCTTAATCTTAAGGGCAGTATTGATATCAGGTAATTTAACATCCGCAGGGAATTCAACGTCAATAACTGGTCCGATTACTTGGATAACTTTTCCAGTACTCATTATTCGTTAATTCCTCCCATATTAATGCTTCAAGGCTTCTTGACCACCTGTAATTTCAGTAATTTCAGTGGTAATTGCAGCTTGACGAGCTCTATTATATTGTAATTGTAACTTTCCAATTAAATCTTCCGCATTATCAGATGCAGCACTCATGGCAGTTGAACTAGAAGCATGTTCAGAAGTTTTGGCATCTAGGATTGCTCCAAAGATCAACCCTTCAGTGTATTGGGGAATTACAACCCGCAATACGGAACCTTCATCTGGTTCAACGTCATAAGTAGGACCGATTTCGGATGCTTTCACATCCCCACTCTTTCCAGTATTAATTGTTTCGTCATCCAATGGCAACATTTTTTCAGCCCGAAAGTTTGAAGTCATTCGGTTCACAAAATGACTATAACAAACGTAAAGTTCGCTAAAGACACCATCATTATACATCGAAGTTACCGTATCAACAATTTCCTTTACTTCTCTAAAAGTAGGAATATCAGAAACGCCCCGGTATTCATAAGCAACGTTTGCACCACGCTTCTTATAAAAATCGGCACCGTTTCCACCAACTGCTAATAATAGGTAATCGTCGTTATTTGGTGTGTGCTCTTGAATAAATTCATTCGCACCGCGAATCACATTACTATTATAACTTCCAACCATTCCACGATCAGACGTAATAACTAGATAGGCAGTCTTACCCTTGGAGTTTGACTTACTTGAGGAATTAAAGTTATCTAATAAATGAGTCTTAGCTAAATGCAATACAACCGCTTTAACACGTGAAACATATTGTTCATAACTAACCGCATGCTTTTGGATTTGGGTCAACTTTGCAGTTTGCACCATTTCCATCGCAGTGGTAATTTGATGTGTTTTTTTAGTTGATTGAATGCGATGTTTAACATCATTCAAAGACATTGTTTCACCATCCCTTCAAGCTAGTTAGTTTGTTTATCGTCTTCTTGAGATTGACTTGGTTGGAAATTTTGAGCAAATTCCTTAACAGCACTACTAAATGTATCTTCATCTGGTAAGTTACCAGTTTTAACAATACTGTCTAAGATATCTTGATGGTTAGACTTGAAGAAGTCGATTACTTCTTCTTGATAACGTTGGATATCACCTAATTGAACCTTGTCCAAGAATCCACGAGTTAAACAGAAAAGTACAAGGACTTGTTGTTCAACTGGCATTGGATCATGAAGTGGTTGCTTAAGAACTTCAACGGTTCTAGCACCACGGTTCAACTTAGCTTGGGTTGCAGAATCCAAATCAGAACCAAATTGAGCAAATGATTCCAATTCACGATATGATGCAAGATCCAAACGAAGGGTCCCACCAACCTTCTTCATCGCTTTGATTTGGGCATCCCCACCAACACGGGAAACAGAAGTTCCGGCATCGATGGCTGGACGAATTCCAGAGTAGAATGAATCAGCGTTCAAGAAGATTTGACCATCAGTGATGGAAATAACGTTGGTTGGGATATATGCTGAAACGTCCCCTGCTTGAGTTTCAACGATTGGAAGTCCGGTAATTGAACCGCCACCTAACTTATCGTTCAACTTAGCACAACGTTCTAGTAAACGGGAGTGGGTGTAGAAGATATCACCAGGATAAGCTTCACGACCTGGAGGACGACGCAAGATCAATGAAAGTTCACGATAAGCATTAGCTTGCTTAGTAAGATCATCGTAGATAATCAAAACATGCTTACCCTTATTCATGAAGTATTCACCCATTGCAGTCCCAGCATAAGGTGCGATGTAAAGTAATGGAGCTGGTTCTGATGGACCAGCAGAAACAACGATCGTGTAATCCATTGCCCCAAACTTTTCAAGCGTATTCACTTGACTCCGCACAGTTGAATCCTTTTGTCCAATGGCAACGTAGATACAGATCATGTCTTGATCCTTTTGGTTCAAGATCGTATCAATTGCGATTGAAGTCTTACCAGTCTTACGGTCACCGATAATTAATTCACGTTGACCACGACCAATTGGAACTAATGCATCAATGGCTTTAATCCCAGTTTGTAATGGTTCTTCAACACTTTGACGGTCCATGATTCCAGGAGCTTTACGTTCGATTGGTAGAGTCCCATCACTCTTAATGTCGCCCTTACCATCGATTGGTTGACCAAGGGCGTTAACGACCCGTCCAACCATTGATTCACCTACTGGAACTTCCATGATTCGGCCAGTTCGCTTAACGGAATCGCCTTCACGAATACCATCAAAATCACCTAAAACAACGATACCAACATCATTGCTTTCGAGGTTTTGAACCATTCCATAAACGCCATCTGAGAATTCAAGTAATTCACCAGATAGTGCATTATTTAGACCGTGAGCACGAGCAATCCCGTCACCAACGTAGGTAACGACACCAGTTTCTTCAACTGAGAGCTCGTCCTTGTATCCGGCTAATTGTTGCTTGATTAAAGCACTAATTTCCTCAGCCTTAATGCTCATAAAAGTTTTCACCTCTTCGATTTAGATATCGTTTACTTTAATAGGAGTTGCTTTACGCGATTAAGTTTTGACTTAACGCTCCCATCAAAGGTAACATCTGCTGATTTAATAATTAAACCACCAATAATACTTGGATCAACCTTGCTATCCAAAACAACCTTCTTGGCACCAGTGCGCTTAGCAAAGGCGTCCTTTAATTTAGATTGTTGTTCAGCGTCAAGAGCAACGGCACTGATTAGCTCAGCGTGAACAATATGGTTATATTCATCATAAATGTCAGTAAAGGCATCAATGGTCGCAACCATTTTATCCATATTATCACTACCAGCTAAAACCTGAATTAAGTTTTGAATGTATTTTGAACTAGCACTATCAATCATTGACTTAACTAATTTAGCTTTATCAGCTTCTGGAAAGCTAACGTTGCTCAATACCGGAGCAAAACTAGGGTTATCTTCAAAGACCGCCTTAATTGACTGTAAGTCTTCATAACCAGAATCTAGTTCATTATCAGCCTTTAGTAAGTCGAATAACGCTTTCGCGTAGCGTTTTGAAAATGTAACTTTATCTAGACTCATTTTGCTTCCCCAACCCTTCGATGTAAGAATCAATTAGCGCCTTCTGGTCGTTTGCGTTTAATTCTTTTTGAATGATCTTAGAAGCGATTTCAATAGATAAGTTTGCCACATCATTTTTGGTATTTGCTAAGACGTCTTGACGTTCTTGTTCAATACTCTTGTGAGCATTGTCCTTGATGGTTTGAGCATCGTTTTGTGCGTCAGAGACGATTTGTTCTTGTTGCTTTTGACCTGATTGCTTAGCGTTACTAATAATCGTACTTGCTTCATCATGTGACTTGTCAAGTTCTGCTTGACGTTGCTTAGCTAAACTATCGGCTTCTTGATTTTTTTGCTTTGCAGAATCAATATCGCTAACGATTTGTTGAGTCCGTTCGTTCAACATTTTGTTGATCGGTTTCCAAGCAAAAATTTTAATCAAGAATACTAGAACTAAGAACAAGATTAAGTAGTAAAGCATTGTTCCGTAAGCTAATTCAGCTCCGAATACCAACTGTGAAAGCATCTATTGACACCTCCTTACGTCAATGTAATGTTTGAGTTTTAAATTACTTACCCATAAGAATGAAACCAACAACGACAGCTAAGATAGGCATAGCTTCAACCAAACCAACACCAATAAACATGTTAGTAAATAACTTACCTTGCATTTCTGGTTGACGAACCATTCCTTCTAGTAACTTAGAAGCAACGATACCATCACCGATACCACCACCGATGGCAGCACCTGCTAAAGCAATACCAGCTCCGATTAATCCCATAACTATAGTCCTCCTTATTTATAGACAATTTAAAAAATATTATTCAGCAGATATTTTTCCATTAATATATACTGAAGTTAAGGTTACAAACACGTAGGCTTGGATCGCACCTAGGAAAATTGAGAACGCTTGCCAGATTAGCTCAATTGGTGCTAACCCGATAATGGTGACAATTCCATCTGAGAATGCCAAACCACCGACAAGTTTCAAAAGAATTTCACCGGCATAAATAACCCCGAATAAACGAAGTCCTAAGGTTAGGAAATTCGAAAATTCTTCAAACAATGCGAGTGGGAACCAGAATACGAATGGTTCTAGATACGTATTCTTAAAGTACCCCCCAAACCCAAGCTTCTTAACACCTACGTAGTGAGATAGCGTAATTGTGAACAATGCTAATGTCATCGTAAACATTGGATCCGCAGTTGGACTCTTAATGTAAGTGACACCATTTACATCTACTTGAAGCATTAAACCTAATTGGTTTGACACAAAAATTAAGACAAATAAAACAAATCCATAGAGTTTAAAACTAGCAGCATCGTTATCGCTCATTGAACCACGCGTAGTCGTATTAGAAAAATCAATTAATGATTCTAACACGGCTTGTTTCTTACTAGTGGGACGCACTTGCAAATTACGCGACAACCAAACTACGATCACTAATACGATTGCTGCAGCAACTGTTGCCGCAACCATATTACCAATATTAAATGTTAATCCACCAAGGTGGAAAGTTGAAATTTTATCATTCAAGAATTTCACCTCTTTTCATGTAACCTATCCAACTATGATACACCTATTACAATTCAAATGTAATAAATATACAAGATTATTTATTCAAAAGTGAATTTGTATTTATCTTAATAAATACACTAGAAATATTACCACTGTTTTAAAATTATTTCAAAGCAAAAAGTAAATTTGCGTTAATTTACATTACAAACATCTTAAAGAATATCAAATAAAAAAGTATCGCCTAAAACTAGGCGATACTTTCCCTTATTTCTATTTCGTGCCAAATAAGCGGTCCCCTGCATCACCAAGTCCAGGAAAAATATACCCGTCTTCAAGGTGATCATCGAGGGCTGCTGCAATGATGTCGACATCTGGATGGGCATCTTGAAGCGCTTTGACTCCCTCTGGAGCAGCAACTAAGCAAATAAATTTAATGTTTTCGGGTTTAGCACCACGCTTTTTAAGCGCATCGATTGACATATTTGCGGAACCACCAGTTGCAAGCATTGGATCCACAACAAAAATTTGCCGTTGGTCAATATCGGAAGGTAATTTCACAAAATATTCATGTGGTTCGAAAGTTTCTTCATCCCGATACATCCCGATATGGCCAACTTTAGCGGCTGGAATCAAATCAAGCATTCCATCGACCATTCCAATGCCGGCCCGTAAAATGGGCACCACGGCCAATTTTTTACCCGCTAATTGCTTTGAGGTCGTCTTCCCCATTGGGGTTTCGATCTCGACATTTTCAACGGGTAAATCACGCGATGCTTCAAAGGCTAGGAGCCGTGCAATCTCATTCGTCACCTCACGAAATTCACGCGTTCCACAATTTTTGTCCCTAATAATCGTTAATTTATGTTGAATCAATGGATGATTCATCACTTCAAGTTTACCCATTATAAATCTCCTTTAGCTTACCATTCGATTGGGTGAGCGTCAGTCAATCCTTGAACTCCAGCGCGAACTTCCTTCATTACTTGGTCATCGTCATGTCCATTAATCACGTCCAAGATTAATTCAGCAACGCGAGTGGCATCGGCTTCTTTAAATCCACGGGTCGTGATGGCAGGAGTCCCAATTCTAATTCCACTGGTTTCTGTTGGCTTGCGCTTATCATTTGGAAGCATTTCTTTATTGGTAGTAATCATAACTGATTCTAACATTTCTTGTAGTTGACGACCAGAAATATCAGTCTTACTTAAGTCTAAGTTTAATAAGTGGTTATCAGTTCCACCGGATACAACACTTACGTTATCGGAATCGTTGAATACCTTTGCCATTGCCTTGGCATTCTTGATGATTTGTTCACAATAAGTCTTGTATTCTGGTTGTAAGTCTTCGTAGAAGGTTTCAGCCTTAGCGGCGATCACGTGTTCTAGTGGACCCCCTTGAGTTCCTGGGAAGACTGCGGAATTGATCTTTTTAGCATACTTTTCTTGGGATAGAATTAAACCACCACGAGGTCCACGAAGAGTTTTATGGGTAGTAGTGGTAACAACATCGGCAATGCCAACTGGACTTGGGTGTAAACCAGTGGCAACTAATCCAGCGATGTGGGCCATATCTACCATTAAATATGCACCGACAGCATCAGCAATTTCTCTGAACTTCTTCCAGTCAATGATTCGGCTGTAAGCAGAAGCTCCGGCAACGATCATCTTAGGTTGAACTTCCTTAGCGGCTTCCATAATGGCGTCATAGTCCAATTCTTCACTGTTAGGGTCCAAACCGTAAGTGAAAGTGTCATAAATCTTTCCTGAGAAGTTAAACTTCGCACCGTGGCTCAAATGACCACCGGCGTTTAGGTCCATTCCTAAAATTCTGTCACCAGGCTTTAAGAAAGCAGCGTAAGCAGCTTGGTTGGCTTGGGAACCAGAATGGGGTTGAACATTGGCAAATTCGGCACCAAAAAGCTTCTTGGCACGATCAATGGCAAGTTGTTCAACAACGTCGATAAATTCACAACCACCGTAGTAACGCTTTTCAGGAAGCCCTTCTGCGTACTTGTTGGTCAAAACAGTCCCTTGGGCTGCCATAACGGCATCGGAAGTGATGTTTTCGGATGCGATCAATTCAATGTTATCTTGTTGGCGATTCTTTTCATTGTCAATTGCTGCCCATAGTTCTGGATCTGCTGCACGATAATCATATTTAATCATTATTAAAACCCCTCATGTTTTATATTCCAAAAATGATACTTGTAAACAACCAGTTATTTTTTAATCTCAAAATGCATTTGACCAGCTGATTTGTTCAACCGATTCATGTATGCCTCACCTAATCCATCCGCTTTGAAACCCTCAGTTAAAATCGCTTTAACGTCGGGTTCGTCATCAAAGTGCCGTAAACCCTTGAACAACAAGTGGCTGGCTGACTTTACATCAGCTCCTAAGCTAAATAGTTCAACGTTTGCGGGCCACTTTGCACTGTTCATTACTGCATCGGTAGTCATTACGCCGACCTTAGTAGGTTGAGCAGCGGCCCATTGACTAGCTTGTTGCCAATCAGCATCGTGATCAACGATGTAGACCTGTGCATTTGGTGCATAGTGTTTATACTTCATGCCCGGCGCTTTAGGCGCTTCGCTGCCAGACACACTATGTTTTTCGTCGTCAACGGTACCCAGGACAGCGCGTAGCTGTTCTGCAGTCACGCCCCCTGGCCTTAAAATGGCTGGCACGTCAGTTGACATGTCTAAAACGGTTGATTCGACCCCGATATCAGTGGGGCCATCGTCAATGACTCCCGCAATCTTACCATTTAAATCATGGTAAACATGCATTGCAGTGGTTGGACTAGGCTTGCCTGAAGTATTCGCAGATGGACCAACTAATGGTACGCCAGCGGTTTTAATCAAATCAATCGTAACTTGATTTTTAGGATTTCTAAACGCTGCAGTATCTAGACCACCAGTGACCGCCTTCGAAAGACTATCAGGCTTTAATTTAAAGATTATTGTTAAAGGGCCAGGCCAAAATGTCTTAATCAATTGCTTAGCAGGTTCGGAAAGTGGTTCTGCGTATTTTTCAACTGCCTCAATTCCAGAAACATGCACAATCAATGGATTATCACTTGGTCGTCCCTTTGCCGCATAAACTTTTTTTACCGCCGCTTCATTAGTTGCATCAGCGCCAAGTCCATAAACCGTCTCGGTCGGAAAGGCAACTAAATCACCGCGCTTAATATCTTCAGCAGCCTGTTTAATTTCATTAGGCTGATAAATGTGAGTTTCCAAACTCCAATCCCTCCTTAATATTTGATTCTAACCATTCTTTGATTACCATTAAAATCCCTTCTGGTCTCAATTTTAGCATCGGGAACTGCATGTTCAAAAATTGCAACTACTGCGGACTCCTGATGAAAACCAATTTCCAAAAAGATTTCACCATGCGGCTTGGCGACGGATCTAAAATGATCAGCAATACCTTGATAAAGCGCAAGACCGTTATTTTTAGCAAACAAAGCTAAATGTGGTTCAAAATTAATAACGCTCTCATCCATATATTTTACCTCATTTTCCGAAATATATGGGGGATTACTGACAATTAAATCGTATTTTTTATAAAAAATTGAAGAAAAAAGGTCGCTTTGCACGAATTTTATTGGTAATTTACGAACGTTCGCGTTTTGTTCAGCTACTTTTAAAGCTGATTCCGAAATATCTGATCCAGTAATCGACCATTTTTTTCGTTCCGCTTGCAAGGCGATTGCAATCGCACCGCTCCCAGTGCCAACATCTAAAACTGATATGGGTTCATCGTCGTGCGTTTCTAAAATCCAGTCAACTAGCTCTTCAGTTTCTGGACGGGGAATCAAAACAGCTGGGTCAACATTGAGCGTGTGGCCATAAAAATCAGCAGTTCCAATAATGTATTGAGGGGGTTGTCCGTCTAGATAACGGTTAATATCTTCTTGATACTGGGCTAATTGACTTTCAGACATGAAATCACGATAGTGTAATAATAAATCCGTGTCAGACCACTTCAATCGATGAATCAATAGGTAGTTAGCTACCGATTCATCCATGTTATGGTCCTTAATACACAAAGAAGCCCTTTTCTGGGCTTCAAAAAAAGTAATTGAATTAACCATTGCTCAATTGCTCCAACTTATGGGCTTGATCAGAAATAATCAAAGCATCGATAATTTCTTCCAAATCACCGTTCATGATCTTATCCAATTTATTTAGTGTCAGACCAATCCGATGATCAGTGACCCGATTTTGTGGGTAGTTATAGGTCCTAATCCGTTCGGAACGATCACCAGTTCCGACAGCGTTTTTTCTTTGTTCATCATACGCTGCGGTTTCTTTTTGTTGGTAATAATCATAAACCCGCGCCCGTAGGATTTGCATTGCTTTAGCACGGTTTTGTTGTTGGGAACGTTGATCTTGCATCGTTACCACGATTCCAGTGGGCAAATGCGTCATCCGCACAGCCGATGAAGTCTTATTAATATGTTGACCACCAGCTCCAGAAGAACGGTAAACATCCACTCTGATATCCTTTGGATCAATATCGATATCGACATCTTCTGCTTCAGGCATGACCCCAACTGTAGCAGTGGAGGTATGAATTCGACCAGCTGATTCGGTTGAAGGAATTCTTTGCACCCGATGGGCTCCGTTTTCAAACTTCAGTTTAGAATAGACCTTACTTCCTGTGATCATCAAGGTGATTTCCTTAAATCCACCAACTTCAGTTTCATTCTTATCAATCACTTCAGTGGTCCATCCCTGCTTTTCAGCATATTTGGAATACATATTGAATAAATCAGCAGCAAAAAGGCTTCCTTCGTCACCACCAGCGGCTCCGTGAATTTCCATAATGATATTTTTATCATCATTCGGATCTTGTGGTAGTAACATGATCTTGATCTTTTCTTCGATTTCTTCATCCTGTTGGGTCAGATCATTTAATTCATCCTTGACCATTTCGGTCATATCATCATCTAAATTATCATTTAACATTGCCTTATCTTCAGCAATCGCATCCGTAATCTGTTTGTACTTATTATATGCAGCAACTAGATCACGCAAACTCCCCTCTTCCTTAGAGAGCTTCATAAACCGTGGTGTGTCAGCAATCACTTCTGGGTCACTGATCAATTCGTTCAACTCGTCATAACGGTCAACTGCGGCTTGCAGTTTATCAAAAATTTTCTCAAAATCGCTACTCATTAATGGTGCGCCTCACTTTCTATATTTTATCTAACGGTGGATTAAAGTAATGCTTACGGCAAACTGGATAGTATGATTCATTACCACCTACTTGAATTTGTTCACCCTCATAAACTGGATGATGATCTTGAAAGCGCAATGGCATCGTGGCCTTGCGATCGCAGAACCAACAAACGGTTTTCATCTCTTCGATCTTATCAGCAAAGATCAACAATGCCTCAGAACCCTCGAACAAATGGTTCTGAAAGTCATTTTTAAGGCCGAATGCCATTACCGGAATCCCTAATTCATCAACAATCCGTGTTAGTTGTAAAACATGGTCCCGTTTTAAGAACTGGGCTTCATCAACTAATACACAGTTAGCATCTGGGTTCGTTTGCTTGACGTATTCAAACACATCCGTATCGTCCATGATCGGCACGGCCTTGCGTTTCAAACCGATTCGCGAGGCCACCATGCCAAAACCATCCCGTGTGTCTAAGCCGCTCGTCATAATTATGACTGATTTACCCTCTTCTTCATAATTATGGGCCACCTTAATAATTTCAATTGTTTTACCACTATTCATTGCGCCATAGCGGAAATAAAGCTGGGCCATTTAAAAATCCCTCTCTCATATAAATAAACTACTATCCTATTATAGCTGATTTATAAATGAATTTCGATAGCTATGTATTTTTGATTTTCCGTAAAATTAGTCCCTTTTTAGTGGGTTTCAATTTAAAATATGTTAAAATTATCATTTGATTAAATCAATTGGAGGAATGGCGCAGATGTCATTAAGAAGTGAAATTGCTACTTTAGTCGGTAAATCTTCATACTGGTTCTTACACACCTTTTTAAAGGGTGGAAGTTCACTCCCAGGTAAGATTACCACCAAGATCGACCCCGAAGTGTTAAAATCAATGGGTCAAAATTACGATGTAATCATCATTACTGGGACGAACGGTAAGACTTTGACAACCGCTCTAACGGTGCAGGTCCTTAAACAAAAGTATCAAAATGTATTAACAAATCCATCTGGTTCTAACATGGAACAGGGAATCGTGACGACGTTCTTAAGAGCCAAGAATACTAAGGATGCTAAACCAGTCGCCGTCTTAGAAGTCGATGAAGCCAATGTAATCAAGGTTACTAAGTACATCAAACCAAAGGCCATGGTCTTTACCAATATTTTCCGTGACCAAATGGATCGCTACGGTGAAATTTATACTACCTATCAAAAGATTTTAGATGGTGCTAAGTTAGCTCCTGACGCTACAATCATCGCTAATGGCGATGCGCCAATCTTTAATTCTGATGATTTACCAAATAAGCGGCTGTTCTATGGATTCAACGATCACCCAGAACTAGCTGAAAATGATATTAAAGCCAAACCCAATACCGATGGAGTGCTCTGCCCTAAGTGCGAGAACATCCTCCATTACCATTCAATTACTTACAGTAATTTAGGCAATTACTTTTGTCCTAATTGTGGTTATAAGCGCCCCCACCTTGATTTTCAACTAACCAAGATCAATGAATTATTACCGACATCATCTCAATTTGACATTGAAGGTGACCATTTCCAAATTGATATTGGTGGAATCTATAATATTTATAACGCCCTTGCTGCTTACTCAGTCGGACGCATCATGGGGGTTAAACCAGAAAAAATTGCAAAAGCCTTCCATAATAATGAACACATTTTTGGTCGCCAAGAAATCATTAAAGTTGGTGATAAGGAAGTTACGTTAATTTTAGTGAAAAACCCAGTTGGGCTTAATCAAGTCATTGATATGATTTCTACCGATCGAGATCCATTCTCATTCATTGGGTTGTTGAACGCTAACTATGCGGATGGGATTGACACCAGTTGGATCTGGGACGGTGATTTTGAACGGTTGCCTCACATGAACATCAAAAAATTTATTACTGGTGGAGAACGGTATAAAGACATTACCTTCCGACTTAAAATTGCTGGTGTGCCAGATTACAAACACGAAGTCCAACCCAACCTAGAAAAAATCGTTGCTGAAATTCCTAACCTCCCGACTAAGAAGGTCTACATCCTTGCTACCTACACTGCAATGATTCAGATTCGCAATGATTTTGCAACCAAGGGTTACATCAAAAGGGGGATTGAATAATGGCTAAATACGAATTAAGAATCGCCCACCTTTATGGTGATTTAATGAATACCTATGGTGATTATGGCAATATTTTAGCGCTCAAATACTATGGTAAACAAATGGGCGTCCAAGTCGACTCAGATGTCGTGAGTTTAGACACCAATTTTAAGGCTGATGATTACGATCTTGCTGTCTTTGGTGGTGGACAGGATTTTGAACAATCAATCGTCTCCAAGGACCTTCAAAAGAAAAAGGCAGAATTGATCAAATACATCGACGCAGGCAAGCCAATGGTCGCAATTTGCGGTGGTTTCCAAATGCTTGGTAAATACTACGTTAATGCTAACGGTGATAAAATCCCTGGAATCGGGGCATTAAACCACCACACTGAACAACAACATGATAATCGCTTCATTGGTAACATCTCGATCCATAATGGTGAAAATGGTGATACCTACAAGGGCTTTGAAAATCACCAAGGAGTTACCTATTTAGGTGCGGGTGAAAAACCACTTGGTAAGATCATCAAAGGGTATGGTAATAATGGAAAGGACCAATCAGAAGGTGCCATTTATAAGAATGTTTATTGCACTTACTTTCATGGACCAATCCTAGCTCGAAATGGTCAATTAGCAAAGCGGATGCTGCTAACGGCCCTGCATAATAAATATCCAGACCAAGATTTCAGTAAACAAGCTGCAATTGAAGTTCCAGAATCATACTAATAAAAGACCGTTCGGCAATTGTCGAACGGTCTTTTTAGTTAAGGTTTAAAAATGAATCAATAATCTGATTGCGCTTAGCAATAAATGGTTCATTCGGCGCATTGGGATGAATGCGGTTGGTCAATAAGATCAATGCTTGATCGTTCACCGCATCGATAACCACGGCGGTGCCGGTATACCCAGTTTGCCAAATATAATCAGTCTTAAAATGATCAACGGCCCAACCATATGAACGACCCAATTTTCCATTAATCGTATGGTCGCTATACAGACTGTTAATCGTTGCTGGGCTTAAAATGCGGCCAGTCGGATGTAGCATCTCATCAGTAAATTTAATCAAATCCCCCATCGTAGTGAACAATCCTGCTGAACCACAATCAGCCCCTAACACGCTTGCCTTAGGATCATCGACTCGTCCTTGCAGCACCACATCGTTAGCTAATACTTCGGTTGCAACGCATTCAGACGGTGTGGGGGTAAACGTAGAATGTTTCATCGCTAATGGTTTAAAAACCCGTTCGACAGCTAATTGCTGAATTGGCGCTCCTAGGATTCGACTTGCAATCCAACCTAAAAAGATAAAGTTAACATCAGCATAGACCATTTTATGATTTAAATTAGGTCCAACGTGTAACTGACTTAACAATGCATTAGTCAATTCCGCTTTATTTAATTGATTGCGATTTGGAATATAACCCTCAATTCCAGAAGTATGCGTCAATAAATTAAAAATCTTAACTTCAGGAAATTGCCACTCGGGCAAATAGGCGCTAACTGAATCTTGTAGTCCCAAGCGATCTTCTTCTATCAACTGTAAAATTACGGGAAGCGTTGCCACCACCTTGGTTAATGAAGCAACATCATATGTTAACCCCCGCGTTAGTTGAATCGACTTAGGAATCCATTGACGATCGCCATAGACAGCATCGCACCATTTATGCCCATCATAAAATGCGTATGCTGCCCCTGGAACCGTACGATCATCGACTAATTTATGGATAAGAGCAACCGTTGAATCAAATTTCATCAACGTCACCTTCTACCAAACAGAAAAAGTTAAATTAATTTGGTTTGGATCGTTAATAAATAGTAGATGGTCAACTTGGTCATAGTGAACCCCACCATCAATCGACTCGATCTGGTGGTAGAGGCCATCAACATCATTGCTACGAATCATCTTAAAGCTAATGTAGTCGATTCCTAAACCTTCGTAATCATGGTCAGCAACATCAGGTTTTTCAGTTAAAACGATTTGTTGAGAATGATCATTGGGGAGGACCAACGTCTTAGTATCCTTTCGATCGGTAGGTAAGATATCCATTCCGACCGATGCTTGATAAAAAGCTAGCGCCTTTTCAATACTACTAATCCCTAGCTCAATCCAAGATAGTTCGGCATCATCTGGAATGCGTTTGAGACGGGTATCTTCATCACGCAAAAAGCGATTCACTGGAATCGTATCTTCTTCTTCATGATGCCATTGAATCGAATGGTCATCAACCAAGGTCACCCCATTAATTTCAGCGTATAAAATAATGTGATTTCCTTCTGGGTCTGTTAATTCAATCCATTCAAAGTTATGGTTATATTGAATTGGCGATAACTTCACTCCCAAGTTTTTAACGTGTAATAGCAATTGCTTCAAGCTCTTGCTAGAGGGAAATTTAAATGCAAATCGATCAACATTTGCGGCATTATGTTCCTTAACTGGATTATCAACCTTCCTAAGAGTCAACGAAACCTGGTGTTCATTGGTTCCTAAATAGGCAATATTTTCAGTTCTTTTAACTGATGTTAATCCGACGATTTGAGTATAAAAATCAATCATCGAATCCAAATCACTCACACGAAGTGCAATCAATTTGATTTTAGATCCTGCAGGCAATTGATATTTCATTATGTAATCCACCATCCCTTTTTTACTATTATAACGATTTTGCACACATAAATAAAAAAGAACGACCATAAGTCATTCTTTCTTTAATAATTATTCAACTTTAAGATCATTGCCAGAGAATTGAGCGTTATATAAATCAGCGTAAAAACCGCCAGCTGCCAATAATTGGTCATGATTACCAGTTTCGATAATGTGTCCATGTGCCATGACCACGATCTTATCAGAATTTTGAATCGTAGAAAGTCGATGGGCAACCACAAAACTAGTCCGCCCCTTGATCAACTTATCCATTGCATGTTGAATTAACATTTCAGTTCTAGTATCAACTGAACTGGTTGCTTCATCCAGAATCAATATTTCTGGATTAGCAATGAATGCTCGCGCAATCGTTATTAACTGGCGTTGCCCTTGTGAAATATTAGAAGCACTTTCGTTCAAAATCGTATCATAGCCATCAGGTAATTTACGAATAAATTCATCGGCATGGGCTTCGCGTGAAGCTTTATAGACATCTGCGTCAGTGGCATTTGCATTTCCATATTTAATATTATCAAAAATCGTTCCTGTAAATAACCACGTATCTTGAAGTACCATCGCAATGTGAGAACGCAATGACGGCCGCGGCATCCGTTGGGTATCCAAGCCATCCATTCTAATGGCTCCACCATCAACATCATAAAAACGTTCTAATAGGTTAATGATGGTCGTTTTACCAGCCCCGGTCGGTCCTACAATCGCAACACTAGAACCCTTCGGCACATCTAAATTAAAACCTTCAATTAACGGAACGTTAGGATCATAACTAAAATCAACATCTGAAAATTGAATCTTATCCCCATTATCAACTTTATTCTGGTGTTTTGTATCTGAGGGTTTCATTTCAGATTCATCTAGCACCTCAAAAATCCGTTCAGCAGAAGCAATGGTCGATTGAATCGTATTGGTAATATTGGCTAATGATGTAATCGGTTGGGAAAACATATCGGTATATTGTAAAAACGCCTGAACGTTCCCAATCGTAACGGAACCAGAGATCACTTGAACTGCACCGATAATCGCAACAAAAACGTAGTCTAAGTTCTTGATGAAGTTCATCATTGGAAACATAAAACTAGAGATGAATTGCGCCTTCCAAGCAGATTTATAGTAGGCCTCATTTTGTTCTTCAAAGTTTTGAATCGCCTCGTCTTCACGATTAAACGTTTTAACAACGTTGTGACCAGCAAAGTTTTCTTCTACCTGGCCATTCACTAACCCCAAGTGTTTTTGTTGAGCACTAAAGTAGCGTTGTGAACGTGGCGCTAAGAAGCCCACGGAAAGTAAACTTAATGGCACCGTGATCAACGCACCCAGCGTCAACTGCCAACTAATCGTTAGCATCATCACAACTACCCCAATGATCATCACAATGCTGTTGATCAATTGACTTAAGTTCGATTGCAGCATCGTTGAGATATTATCCATATCATTCACAGCCCGCGACATGATATCACCATGCGAGTGTTGATCATAGTAGGATACTGGTAATCTTTTCATCTTTGCTTTGAGGTCTTTTCTTAGCTTGTAAACTACTTTTTGTGAAATTGAGGCCATGATGCGTTGGACCCCAACGTTTAAAATTCCAGAAACTAGGAATAAAGTCCCAGTTAAAATTAAGATTTTAACGATTGCACCAAAATTGATGGCCAACAAGCCATTACTGGTCTTAATCCCCTTTGCAACCCCATTAAAGATGATGGTAGTAGCTTCACCTAATAATTTAGGAGTAATGATATCCAAAAGAACGAACAAAATCGTCATTATAAAAACACCAATTAGACTAATTCGCCATGGCTTAAGATATTTAATTAATCTGAAGGTCGACTGCCAAAAGTTCTGGGCCTTACGAGGTTTCTTAAAATTATTTCTTGGCATTCGATTCACCTCCTGACTTAATCTGAGAACTTACAATTGATTGATAAGTATCATTATTAGCTAACAATTGCTTATGGGTACCTTGGCCAACCACCTTACCGTCATCTAGGACAATGATTTCATCGGCATTCGCAATCGTTGAAACCCGTTGGGCAACAATGACTGAAATTGCATTCTGGATTTGTGAATCCGTCTTCAACCCTGCTCTTAAATTAGCATCGGTCTTAAAATCTAAGGCGGAGAAAGAATCATCGAACACATAAATCTGCGCTTTTTTGATAATGGTTCTAGCAATCGCTAAACGTTGCTTTTGCCCACCAGAGAAATTCTCACCATTTTGTTCTACCTTGGTATCAAGCCCATCTTCAGCCTTGATGAAATCAGATGCTTGAGCAACATCTAACGCATGCCAAATTTCATCATCGCTAGCATGTTCATTACCGAACTGCATGTTGCTTCTAACGGTCCCCTTAAATAAAACCGCCTTTTGTTGCGTAATTGAAACTAACTTGTGCAATTCATGTTGCGTCATTTTATTAATGGCTAATCCATCAATCTTAATGGTCCCCTTTTCAGGTTCGATCAGGCGCGGAATTAAATTGACTAAGGTGGATTTACCAGAACCAGTCCCCCCAATGATCGCTAACGTCTGTCCAGAATGGACCTTAAATGAAACTCCAGATAATGCACACTCTTCAGCATGTTCATAACGATAACTCACATCATCAAATTCTAAAGTTGCTTGACCACTTTCATTTGGTTGAATTGGCTGAGCAGGATCAGTGATTGTATTTTCCTGCTCCAATACTTCATTAATCCGAGCTGCTGAAGCAGATGCCCTTGGTAAAAAGACAAAGACAAATGATAGCATGGTGAAACTGATTAAAATTTGTGTCGAATAGCTCATGAACGCTACTAGGTTTCCAACTGCAAAGGATTGACCAGCAATCAATTGACTACCGAACCAAATAATTCCAATGTTCGTAAAATTCAATATCACGGTAAGAAGCGGAAACAACATTGCGGTTAAACGATAAACCTTTAACCCCGTATTCATATAATTATGATTATAGTGATCAAAACGCTCTTGTTCATAATCATCGCGGTTAAACGCCCGAATTACCCGCACTCCCGTCAAGCCCTCGCGAAAAGCAAGGTTCAAATCATCAGTCTTATCTTGAATACTCTTAAATAATGGAATTGCTTGATGCATAATTAAGTAAATAACAACCACCAAAATAATCAACGAGATTAGAAAAATGATCGTTAACTTAGGGCTCATTGTAAATGCCAAAATAATGGCCGTGATCAACATAAGCGGTGACATGATCATCATTCTAAGCATATTGACCATTACGTTTTGAATTTGCACCACGTCATTAGTGGCCCGCGTAATTAATGAAGAATCACCAAAACGACCCAGGTCTTGTTCAGAAAAATAAATTACCTTCCGATAAATTGCAGAACGAATTTTTTTACCCATCAATTGCGATTGGGTAGCTGCAAAATAAATATTACCGGCTGCCGCAGCTACGGATAAGATCGAAAGGAAAAACATTATGGTCCCTTGACCAATAATGTAATTTATATCATGTTTTGCGATTCCTTGGTTAATTATCCCAGCGGTCAAAGTAGGTAAATATAAGAAGGTTATTACTTGAACAACCATAAATAAAACAGCCCCGAGGGCTGCCCACTTGTTTAAAAAGCGCTTTGCAAGCTTTATCATTTCATCACTACTTTCTAATAATATATAAACATAGGATTATAAGAGACATCAAAATAATAATTATAGATGGTTTACTTTCAAAAGGAAAGTAAATTGACACAAAATATAATAGAGCAATTGTCAATCCTTCAAAAGCAACTATTAAAAAGCAAAATAAGCCGCTGCATCCTATAAATACAGCGACTTAATAACCGATTGGGTATACTGGAATCGAACCAGTAAATTAAGGATTCAGAGTCCTCTGCCTTACCGTTTGGCGAATACCCAATAATTGTTACCTAACTATAATAACGGTTTTTAAAAAATCTGTCAAACCAAAATCTAGCTAACAATACTTAATTGACAAGTTTTAGGGATTAATCTATACTAATTGGTGTTCTAGTTTTTGCCCGCTGGTCAAACTGGTTTAAGACGTCGCCCTCTCAAGGCGGAGTTACGGGTTCGATTCCCGTGCGGGTGATATGCAAAGCCACTTCTGATCAGAAGTGGCTTTTTTGATTTCATTTCACTATGTTTTTATTAAATCACCATGATTAGAATTGACATTCAAATCTAAAACCAATATTCTGAAAATTAATGAATTATCGTTTTAGTTAAGGGAGATTTTAATAATGAAAAAAGGACTATTGATAGGAGTCGCCTCACTGACTTTACTATTAGCTGCTTGTGGGAAAGCTTCCGATCAGTCAGGGTCAACAATGGTAAAATATTCACACATTGATACCACTCAATATAAACCAATTAACAAAAGTATCTCAGTTAAAAAATTAAAGGCATTAAAACCGAACAACACCATTTACTTCCACAAAAAATACTCAATTAAGGGTGAAATTGTGAAGGTCGGTAAGAAATTTCAAGGCAGCGCTACGTTTGTCATTAAAGATTCCAAAACTAACTTGACCTATGCTTCCGTCACTAGTGGTACCAAGACTTTTGATGGATTTAAAGTCGGGGATAAAGCAACGTTTGCAATTAATGGGTTAACTAGAATCGCAAAGACAAATAACTTAAATGGCATTACCACTAAGGAAAACCCGAGTCGGCTAAGTACCGTTACGATTAAGATTGGTAAGTACTAGTTTAAAGCTAAATTAAATAGTGTTTGAAAGACTGAGATCAATATAATGTGAGCTCAGTTTTTTTATTTCAACCCTTTTTAATTAAATCGTTCAATTAATGCTATAATGTTCATGGTTACATAATTCAAAAAAATCAGATGGGAATGAACTTATTATTAACTTTAAGACAAAATCAATCGCGATTATAACCGTAGTCATTACTATGTTCACTTTTGGTATGACTGAAGCCAGCGTTCATGCTGATAATAATCCGTTAGCAGGCCAATCATCGGACACTATTAACCTAGTATTAAATGATTTTAATGCTAACGTTACAGATCGTTATAAAGTATTTGATCCCAATCCATATCTAAGTAATTCTAACTATCCTAACGGGACCAAGGTGATTTATCAATTTGCCAGTACTAATTTGCAATTTACCCAATTCCCCACTGGTGAGACATCAACTGATTATGGTGTCCAAAAAGTTAAAGATATGACCAAGGGAACCATCGTTGATGGACAAATGAGTGACTGGGGCATTAAATACTATCTGGTCAAATTTAAAAAGGCCAAGTTATTATACTGGGTCTTAGCTGCTGATTTAATGTTGCAAAAGCCCAGCGGAAGCATCCAGAGAACGTTCAATACTGATAGTAATCAAAACGTAGCTTTAAACTATGTTAATTATTTGAGATATCAAAATGGCAAAGATCCCCTAACTTGGAATAGCCACCTTTATACATTAGCTAAGAAGCGTAACAACGAGTTACACAACGAATACGTCAAAAATGGTGAAATTACCCACTATAATTCAGACGGTACTTGGAAAGTTGACTCGCTGCGCGAAAAACTAGGCTGGTCAGATTACATCCTTGGAGAAAATATTCAAATATTAAGCTCAACGGATAGTCCAGCAACCACCACGATTAATCTAATTAATGAATATATGTACAATGATGCTGTTGGTGAAAAATGGGGCCACCGCAAAAACATCTTAAATAGTAACGCAACGCAAATGGCGATGGCTACCAAGTATATTCATGGTAATTACTACAACACGATGTTATTTGAATAACGTTCAACTTACTAAATAGCGATGCCATTTGCAATCGATGGAATAACTAGGGTTGCTAAGGATAACAACAGTTCCCCCTTGCATTTAATCAAATCTTGATTTTCTTTGACAACTAAAAAAGTTGGTGCTAATATTACCTTGAATTTAATAACAATTTCTTTTAAGAATAAAAGCGGTTTCCGATAGACCCGTTAACGTCTAGTGAATGAATTTTTTATTTCATTCGGGTTTGCACCGCGGGGAAGATCGTCCAAATTATAATCTATTTGGGCGGTCTTTTTTTATTCAGGGAAAATAAATTGTTAAGCGATTTAATCTAACATTAGTTCCAAACGGAGGGCAAAATATGAAAAATTATAAAAGTTATGAAGGGCTACTAATTGGCATGCTCTTAGCAATGGTTAGCGGTAGTATCGATAGCTATACGTTTTTAGACCACGGCGGTGTGTTTGCAGGATTACAAACTGGGAATAATATTTTATTGGGAATTAGTTTAAGCCAACTTCAATTTGGTAAATCCTTGCAATATATTATCTCAATTCTGTTCTTTGCCCTAGGCATATTGATCGTTAAATTAATTCAACACCAAATTGAACAGGAAAGTACCCGCAAGCGAGTGATCATCATTTATGAAATGATGCTCTTATTAATTTCAGGCAGCTTGGCGAAGCTGCTCCCCGACATGCTTATCGTTGGCCTACTAGCCATCGCAGCCTCAGCTCAATTACAAGAGTTTAAAATATTAAAGGGCAATAGCTTTAATCCACTAATGATGACGGGCAACGTTAGCAAAACAATGAATAACCTATACGAAACTTTAAAGAATAAAGATCCAAAGGCCCGCGGCATTTTATTCGATACGTTAATAATCATGTTCAGTTTTATTCTGGGAGCGCTATTAATGGGCGTGATTAATAACTTTGCGAATGTTTTTTCAATTTTAGCCGCAATCCTACCATTATTAGTTGTTTTGTTTTCGCTCAAGGAATAGGGCTGAATTCTCCAGAACATTTGACTTACAGCTAACTATAAGTTTTATCATAATCCTAATAATTAATTAGGGGTTGAATAATTTTGAAAACAATTAGAAGTTTTGGCATTATCTTACCAATTGTTTTGATTAGCTACTTTATAATCATACTAGATATTTCCGTTGTCTTTACTAGCACCGTCAATATATCTAGAGAGCTTCACATGAATTCACAATCTGTAACTTGGATAACTAACATCTACTCGTTGATGTTTGGTAGCCTGCTTCTTTTAGGCGGGCGCCTCGGCGATATTTATGGTAGAAAACGCATTTTTTTAACAGGTCTCACCATATTTAGCACTAGTTCATTTTTAGTGGGAATATCAACAACTAGTGGAATATTAATCACCATGAGAGCATTTCAGGGAATTGGTGCCGCAATATTAGCTCCCACGTCACTTGCGTTGATCCTTGATAACTACAACGGCGATAAACAGGCCAAAGCAATTGCCTATTATGGAATTACAGCAGGATTGGGAACCAGTGTAGGCCTAGTAATTGGTGGAATTATTGCCACATTCACCTCTTGGCGTCTGGGCTTTTTTATTAACGTGCCAATCGGCATCATCCTCTTCATCATTACCGTTTTATTTGTTCCTAGCAAAGCCCCCAATTCAAGGGGAAAATTAGATTACTTAGGCTCAGTATTATCATTTTTAGGCTTTTTAGCAATCGTATATAGTATTGATGGTAGTAATTACCAACTACCTTCTGGAATTATTGGCGTATTGCTCATCGTTATTTTTATAATCAGGGAATTCAAAACCAACCACCCCATCATGCCGCTCAAACTATTTCAAGATCCAGAAAGAGTTTCCGCATATATATCCAGATTTTTCTACATTGGTGTAATGATTTGTTATTTCTTCATCATTCCACGAGTAATGCAGTTTTACTATGGATATACACCATTAATTGCTGCATTTTGCTACATGCCAGAAACAATCGCTCAGTTTATTTTTGGATCAGTGCAATCTAAAATGGCAAGTCGATTTAAGAATTCTACGATTTTATTTTTAGGGATGTTCGTCACGTTTACTGGGGTTTTATTAACCGCATTAATTAATTTAAAATACGGCTATTGGATTAGCGTTGGTTTTCCAATGATTGTTATTGGAATTGGTCAAGGACTATCCTTTGGTCCACTAACCACGGCTGGAGTTGCTAACACTAGCCCCAACATTGCTGGAGCAGCTTCAGGAACCCTCAATGTTTTTCATCAAATTGGTAGCTCCGTTATTCTATCAGTCGTGATTTCGGTCACTGCTAGCTACCGTCCCATTTTAAATGCATATCAACACCAAACCATTTTAATGAGTATTCTAATGGTCATTCCGTTGATAATGGTTTGGAATATTTATCGACTCCATAAGTAGGCCCCTCGTTTAAAAATTAAAAGCTTCCCCGATCTTAATTAATCGAAGAAGCTTCTAATTGTTTCATAAACATTATTTTAGTAACTAATCGCCAGATAGCCAGCCGCTTTCCAACGTTTAACTAGTGCTTTTTTCGTCATGGTGTGCACCCCACCCGTTCGCGGATCAATATAGAAAAATAACTTTTTATTAAAGCCCGTCAACAAAATTGCCGAATTGTCAGCATTTTTACTTCCTGACACCCATAATATAATGGGCCGTTCCCGACGCAGGTGATTCCGCAACCGCCGTAATTTTTTATTAGATAAATTTTTAAAGGACCCTGTGCGTTCAACAATAATCGTAAAAAGGTCTGATGGCATTGGATAATCCATTTGAGAATTACTAAATAAACTATCCAGTTCATCAACGCTAAAATCACTACCTGAGTATTGAAACAACATTAAAACGGCCGCTAAGTAACTATCTTGAGTCGTATCAGATTTTTGTTCAACCGCAGTAACCGCTAACCGCCGATAATTCTCGCGAACACTCTTTAGCGGTAGCCATCCCGAGACAGAATCGTTACTAAAAAAGTACCAAGCATGCTTATTGAAATAGCCAAACCTGGTTACCTTAAACTCATTCTTCAAAGAATGCTTAGGTAGCTTTACTTTATTAACCTTAACTTGATGTTCTAATTCGGGAACGAACCAGTCTGCCATTGGCGAACGCTTTAATTTAATATAAAAAGCATGCGTCTTCTCGCTGGCAATCGTAGTCGATTTCAATTACTTCACCCCATTAAAATTTTGACGCCTAGTATTTTTATTATATCGTAATTTCAGATTTAAGTGGGACATTTTATAATTTGATAATAAAAGCTTATCATTTTGACATTGTTATAAATTATGCTAAGATATTATGAGTACTATATCGGGGTCGTTATGGATTCGACGGGTATAGGTTGAGCCTGAATTGCGCTCCGTGGCATCGACCACGTTAAAAACGCTCAGTTTTCTATTATAACTGCAAACAATAATACAAACAACTACGCCGTAGCTGCCTAAACAGTATGCTCAGCGTGATCCGTCTAGCCTCGTCCATGGGTTAGTGCCGGGTCCTAAATTAAGTGGACTTACGCTAATTGCTCACACCTGAAGTAATTAGAAGAGACTAATCAGGTTAGCTAGCCATGTCTGCCTTGGAATGCGGCGTTTTGACTAGTGAACGCGCAAATAGTATCCCTATGAACGTAGATATTCGGGTGGCAATATGCTCGGACGCGGGTTCGACTCCCGCCGACTCCATTTATTGAAAAAGGCCTGTTATGCTAAAGCGCTATAAACGCTGGCATAACGGGCTTTTTGTTTGTTTTTAAATCTATTAAGTGCAATTATTTAAGTTTAAATAGTGGTCAATTTGATGGTCAATAGTGGTCAATTTGATGGTCAATAGTGGTCAATTTGATGGTCAAAAAATAAACAGCATTAAGGGGAAGGGATGTAAGGTCATTCATTTATATGGATGGCCTTTTCATTTTGCCACTCACACGCCGTCAGTGATCAAGTTCACTTAAATAGGTAGATAAGTGGTAATAAAAAGACACCTAGCATTAACTGGGTGTCTTAGTCGTTATATAAACATCTTTTGTAGATAGCCATTCTTTAGTTGCTTAAGTTTTGTTAGCTTGGCTGCTTGTAGTTCAATTTGATGATCTAAGGTGCTGAATAGCTGCCCTATCTTTTGTTGCTCTTTTAATGATGGTAAATATATATTAAAATTAGACAACTGATTAAATGATAATGTATCTCTTACTCCACCCTCTGAATATGTTTTTCTTTGTTTTTCAAAATTTACCGTCTTAAACCAGTTCCACAAATATCCATCATTTAATTCATCTTTTGTAGAAAAAGAAACATATAGAGGTGAAACAACCGAAACCTGATCATTTTTGTTCTTATAAGCGATAGAACCAACATTTATACGAGAAGGGTTATAAGCAAACATACGTGGTTTTATAACATAATAATTAGATAAATCTTTACTTGCAACGGAATAATCATTAAATTGATCTGTTTGCTTAATAAAGCCACTTTTATTTGAAACACTCTCCACATATTCATAAAGACTATTGTTCTTTAAAGAATTTTTATTCAGCAATTTTCTTAATCGTTTTTTTATAATCTTATTTGAATCAAACTCCTTAAATCTAAGTTCGGGGATGCTCTTACCTTGCTTAGTAAATAGCTTTTGTAAATAGCCCCTTTTAAGCTGTTTAAGGTGGGTTACTTTATCAGTTTGCAAGTTAATTAACTGATCTAACTTAGTGAAGAATTGGCCTATTTTTTGTTGCTCATAATGATTTGAGGAGTACATAATTTGTAATCTTTTTAAGTCTCCTAAGTATACTCCCGGTTGGGCCGATATTGATGTACGTTGTTTTAATTTATTTTGAAAAATACTTGTTTGAAAAAGAGAATTAAAATATTTAATATCTTTATCTTTAAAACGTAAATAAGCAACACTTCTTTGAAATGCAATTTTTGTATTTCCATCAAAAATTAGGGTTCTTCCTATCGTTCCAACAATTGTTAGTAAAATATCATTAGCTATTGGTTTAAATGATTTAATAATTAAATTAAAATCATCTAAACTAATAGTTCTTTCATCATCATTTATTATTAACTTACCATTTTTTATATTCTTAGTGCTTAGCAAATAATGATCTCCACTTTTATCATCTTTAAATGATGCATGTGTACCATCCTTTAAAGCTTCTGTTAAGCTTCCTAATTTACTTTCTTCCCACTCATCCCCGAACTCCCTAAATCTCAACTTAGGCACTACCATACTCCACCACTCCTAATTTTATGTATAGGTTAATTCTAACTGGTTTACGCCACTTAATAAAGTAGTTTCTAGGAATGCACCTAACTTACAAGCCCCCCTTATTGATCTAGCTCAATAATTGCCACGGTCATAATAAAATAGTAACCGTTCACGGCTACTCTTTGAGTTGTTTTTCACGTTGTAAGATTAAATGTTTTAAGCAAGCTAAATCAGCTAGGTTAGCATATTTAATAATGTAAACTTTAGCACGGGAACGGTAATTAATTCTTTTTCAGCTTCCAAATAAAATTAAGCAAACCAATACCAGAATGACAACAACCAAATGGCTACTCTGGAAGCAATCTTTTATTAATTGTCCGAATGCTTATGATGAAATTCCAATGGCGGGAATTTAATAAGTTTTTGGCTACTCTTAACATTTAGGACTTAGCCACCGTTAAACAAAAATTCATGTTGCATCACAAAACACTAACGATTGATCCAAAAATTGAAGACAATCTACTTAGTGAGTGCCAAGGAATTGAAGCGGCGGCGAAGTATCGTTCTAATATCCCTATCATCCATTGCCTTCAACGTTGATGATAACAAAGGCAAGTCCAAACATAGAAACTCACTTCCACCATCAACATTGAACCTAATTAATTTATCAACAAAAAATAATTAATACAACTATTAAAATATCAAAGCTAGGTTAAATTTATAGTATTATAAACTATAAATTGTTATAATTAATTTTGGAAATAGATTTACAATATTTACATAGGAGTGATTTTAATGAATTTAAAAAAGTTATTATTAACATCATTAGTTTTCGTGACTTTTGGAAGCGTAACTTCAGCTACAGTAAATGCTGATTCATGGAAAAGTGGAACTCCAAGCGAATTTAAAGGAACTTGGGTTGCATCTAAACATAACGCTGTTGATAAAAGCGAAGCTAAGTATGGTAAGTACTACCGTACTTCATTTACCATCAGTAAGGATAATTTTACTATTGGAAACCTTTACTATGGGGCAAACAAAAAGTATAAGACTTCCCAATCTGTAACAGGTGCTGATCCAAAATATAAGGTAACCAATGGGACCTACTACATTGAAGCAAACTATAATAACTCCAAGGAAGAGGTCTTTACTTTTAAGAAGCAAGGATCAGGTATTAAAGCAAAGGGATTTGGTACTTTTTACCTATCTAAGTCAACTCCAAAAACTTTGAACGCAAAATAGCATTTAATATTATCAATTTTAAAATAGTCTTCGATAACTAAATTGTATTTATCGAAGGCTATTTTTTATTTCTACAATAACTTACCAATCTAAACAGATTTAAATTTATCATTCCACAAAAAAAGATTGCTAAATTAGCAATCTTTTTCACTTTATATAAAAGTATATGCCACTACAAATTAAAATTAACTGAAGGATTTGTTTAACCGTTTAATTAGTTCTTGATAGGTTAATGGGTCTGGATGATCATCGAAGTCCAGATTAATAACTTGTTGCTTATCATAAATGATGTCAGAATTTTGACTATTCAGTATCCCTTCGACGGCCTTCATCGCATTATCTAATTTCTTAATCTCTGGATTAGTTTCAAATTGATCATAATCATCAATTCGTTGATCATAACCATAGTCAGGACATTCTGACATTGATTTTAAAGTGCCATTCAACGTCTTATACATGCTAACATTTTGGTAGTACCTAAAAACCGAAGTCGCAGCAACTGAAACCACCCGACTCGTTCTAAAACCTGGTATAACATCGATCTGGTTCAAAATGCGATTCCAGATTTTGTTATTATCCAAATAATTATCAGGTACCGTATAATCATCGGAAATTTCAGAATATAAAACCATTGCACTGGGGTGTTCCTCAGCATTCTTAGATATTAAAGTAAGGGCCTTGAGAAAACTAAACTTATCGTCGAAACTACCGTCCATCATAAAGATGTTTCTTTGCAACTGAGCTGCGCATAATTTTTCCATACCTTTACTTCCCTTCAATTATTAATTTGTGGTGCAAGGGCTAATGAGCGAATCGAACGCTCACGAGTTCACCAGAATTAGCTAACTGGATATAAAAAACCAGATATTCGATCGACTATCTGGTTACTGAATTGATATTTCTGAAAATACAGGAACATAATTCTACCCCTAAACAAATAAAGTGTCAATGGCCCCCATAAAATCGATAAAAACAAGCTTAAATCAGGTTCCTAGAGACACAAAAAATTATCTGTCTCTAATGGAGCTTATTTAACAATCTACTATTTCTTTATGATAAAATGAACTTGGTCAAAAAATAATAGGGGTGGGTCATTATGAATGATAGAAAAAATTTAAATGCTGTTAACAACAATCAAGAAGAGAATGGCCTTGATGATTTTGAAAAAATCATCAAAGCGACTAAAATAGAATTATATTTAGATTCGATTAAAAATCAAGCAGGAATTGGGATTTAATCATCATTAAAAAAATAATAGTAACTGATTTCGATCTTCAATCGAGATCAGTTTTTTTATTGGGGAAGTGTATCTTGTTCTTGCCAATTTGGTGGAAATCCTAACGAATCTAAAATACAATTAATATCAATTGAATCCAGCTTATTAGATAGGGTTCTAAAGCGCTTCCTAATCGTATTATTCAGCGTTGCATATTCCACCCTACTTAAGAAACACTGCATACTAATAAAGGTCGAAAAAGTCTTTCTTCTTTGCATATCCTTTGTAATTCCGTATTGATTATGTAAGAAGGGAAAATAAACAGAATCGGAACGACAGGTAAAACCAATCAAACGGTTATTGTGTGCACAAACATTTCTAATTTCATGAATATTTTTGATAAAGGAGAGCATACATTTGGGTGTAAATTGATCATTAAAATCATGATTGTTCGTAAGAATAAAATCACTTAAATCCAGCGCAATCTTATTTTGCATATTTTTGTTCAAACCCTTGATCAGATTATATAACGTTCCAAAATCCAAAAATTCAACTAACACCCATGTAGGGACATCGTCATATGCATGAACATAATGATAGATTGCATTATTTTTATACCTGGCGTTATTACTGATCACACGAGTTAGTCTGGAAAGTGTATATCCCATTTCCAAAGTTTGGGCGTGATCATAAAAATTAATGTTCAAATAGGGGTACCTAATTTTCTGGTGTTCTTCAGAGAATCGATATGAAAAAATTGATCTTAAATGATGTTCAACGTTAATAATACTGTTAAATAAAGTTTGTTTGATTTTCTTATCAAAAAAGTAAAGATTACACACTTCATCGAACGTAGCATTCGATAAATAAAGATCATCATGTGAGCTCGGATCCTTCTGAAAATACTTGCTATAGCCATTAATAATGTCATAGTAATTATTAGTCAATAAATATTTAAAGGCCCGTTCCTCATCATTAATCACTAGCCCACGACTTTTAAGCAACTCAATTTGTTCATCAATCGCTAGAAAATATTTGTGATTTGCCAATCTTACCCACCCCTTAAACAAAAAAGCCCCTTCATCAAGAAGATGAAAGGACTTTTAGCGTAATAGGCTCCGTAGAGTATCTATCACTCATTCTTGACTACAATTATATCCGTTTTTTTTATAAATGTCAATCAATTGCTTATCTCAGATATTTATTCCTATATCTTTAATAATACTATAAAATAAATATTATGCAATTTTAGTTAATTTATAATCACATCCAAATAATCTATCTATTTAAATTAATATTATTATTATGGTATAATTATTATATAAAAATCGTTATTGGAGATGGTTAAATGAAAAAGCAAATTTTGTCCTTATCAGCTTTAATTACATTAACATTTGGTGGATTCGTGGCAGTAAATAGCTTTAATCTTGTGCCCAACGAAATTACCGTGCATGCCGAACATGCAGGACTACCATTGCAAGGAGCTCATGGTGTCGTTTCATTTAAATATACCCCCGATTATGGATACAATGATCCCAAATCAGGGCAAACCGTAAAGTTTTCGTCTCAAGCCCAGGTCAACAAAGCACTCAATTCGGCCCCCACTCGCAATGAATCTGATCCAAGCAAGAACATCGGATTTAACATTGATTCTAATAATTTTATTTGGTATCGTAACTACTCCACTAATGAGGATAAGGATACGATTGCCCATTCATTCCAAGAGTTCTTCACGCTTTTCAATAAGGAAAAAACCGATCCCAAGTTAATCAAATATGATAATGAATCCAAAAAACTATTCAAACAAATCCAACGCTTAAAAAAGCAAAAGGCAAGTAAAACTAAAATCAATAAATTACAAAATAAGCTCAACAAGTTATATTCTCAACTTGAAAAATACGTTCAATCAATCGAAAATTAATTAAAATATTGCAACAAATTAGGATGCTTGATTTCGATTTCAATTAGCTGTATATTAAACATACTTAACGCAATGGCATTTTCCAGCAATGCTAGTTTACTACCAAGTATGAAGCGTTAAACTCAGACAATTCGTAAGTTCGTTATGTCGATGTCTATCTATAATGAAAACTAATTTAGAACGGAGGGAATCTTTCCTTCCCGGGTAGCTTAATTGATTATCGGAGCTCTCCTTGCTGGAATTATAATTAAATCGTTGATTATATTTGTGACAGAGCGTTAGACACAGTTAACTGCTTATTACGATTCTATCCGTCGTATGTTAACTGATGATTTCCGATGGACCCGCATTTTGTGGGTCTTTTTTTATTTGCTAGGAGTGAAATGATATGGATGAAGAAAAAGTACTTAGTAACGTCATCAACAAGCGCTATAAACACTTTGATCGTAATTTAAGTCCTAAAAACGCTAAACGGTTCTTCGATTCCGTTGTAACCAACAAAGACAAAATTGCTAGTTATCGATTCCACCCCTTGATTTTAAAATATAAGGAAAGCAAGATTTATCATCGGGCCAAACATCAATTCAAGGGGTACGTAAAATCTAAGAAACGCCCTATTTCATTGGTTGCTCACCACGATGAGCTAGTTTATTCATACTACGCTAATGAACTAAGTGCAAAGTACGAAGATTACATTAATGATTTAGGGCTATTCAAAGTTCCGACTGCATATCGTAAACTCCTTAAGGGATCTAATATTACTGCTGCCAAGGAAGTTTTTGATGAAGTCATCACATTAAAAGATTGTTGGATCATTAAGGGTGATTTTAAAAGCTTCTTTAACAATATTAGACATAAAAAATTAGCCACGGCCCTTTGTAAGGTGCTAAAAGTCAATGCTTTACCATCTGACTGGAAACGAGTTTTTAAATCGATCACTGCATATCGATACGTAAATGAATCTGAAATCAGCCCCGCACTTAAGAAACTTGGGTTAAATCGTAATCAAGCTCCATATTACACAAGAAGCCACCGTGAACTTGGTAATTTGATTCATTCGGGGCAATTAAAAGTCAACGGCCCCAATTCAGTGGGCATCCCTCAAGGAACCGCAATCAGTGCCGTCCTCGCAAATGTATACATGATTGAATTTGATAAGCAAATAAATCAATTAGTTGCCAAAAACAACGGTATGTATCGCAGATACTCAGATGATTTCGTAATTGTTATCCCTAAGTTAGCAGACCAAAAAGAAGTTGATATTCATGATTTTATCAACTTGGTTAAGTCTATTTGTACGACTGAAACAAAGTTAACGATCGAAACGAACAAGACGAAGGTCTTTAATTATGATGCCGTTGATGGGACTAAGCGATTATTCAATAACGAATTCCATCAAGCATGGTTTGACTACCTTGGCTTTTTATTTAACGGTAAAATGGTTACAATGAGGCCTAAATCAGTTTATAAATTCCATTATAAAAGTAAGAAAATGTTGCGTCATATCCGTAGATTGCAGGTTGATAAGTATAAATTTGATAACCATAAAAGTTTTTATTGGAATATTAACTATCGGATGGTCTGGGATCAAAATGAACGGGTAATCCGCTCAAAATCTGATTTTCATAAGCAACTAACTAGTGAGCATATCAACCAAAACAAACAAAAATTAGCACATTGCATCCCACAAAAGAAAATCGCCACTAAAATGTACCTCACCCACAAAAGATATGGTGAAAAGTACTCAATGGCTGGCTACGCTAAAAGAGCCCAACGGATCATGATCCGTAATAACAATCAGTATCAAGTGAAAATATGGCAACCCATTAGTGATCAAATCACTAAAAATCAAAATTATCGAAAAGATAACTTTTAGCAAAAATCCTAGTTCCAGCAATTAAGCGGAACTAGGATTTTTAGATTGATTCGAAATTATCAATAATTGAGTGCAATTTCATTAAATGAATCGAATGGAACCATCTGAACAAATATCTTGCAATAAATTAGCAGTTTTGGGATTTTTATAAACTAACATTAGAATTTTTTCAGCTCTGGTAATTGAAACATACTGTTGAGCATAAAAAATATTGGCTTCCTCATCGTTCATTAAATCATAGTTAACGGTTCCATCAGAATCGACAATTTCTTCACGGTTAATATCGGCATCCATAGAATCAAAACAATAAACAATAACATTTGGGAATTGCAATCCCTTTATCCTTTTCATGGATAAAACAAAAACTTTATTATTACCATTGTCTTCATCATAAGAACTGCTGTATGATATGAACTTTCCATCCAGTAGTTCGATTATTTTTTTACGATCATCCTTACTGCGATACGTTATCAATATATTTTCGTCATTTTTTAAAGCCATTTTAACCATTCTAATCACCATTTCGTCGTCATCATTCACAGCAAATACTGGATGACCATTTTGATTAGAGGATAAATCTGGTTCGATGAATGCTGAATCAGTTTCCCGATATGAATCGGATTCAACATCAAAAGAGTAGTACAACTTACAATAATCTAGTAAGTCTTTTCCAACCTTTGAAATCTGATACGTGTTCCGATAATTATGCTTGATGCGATGACTATTACCACGGTTAATTTGAAGTCCCAAGCTCTTCCATGACATCCGTCGACCGTAAATGTTTTGGGAAAGGTCTCCCAGTAATGTAAAGTAAGTGTGCCCATTAGTTTTCCGCAAATAACTTAATGCATCGAACATCGCTGGTGAAAGGTCTTGCACCTCATCAACAATGATATAATCATATTTTTGACTTTCGGGAATCTGAATATACTTTACTAACCGATAAACATCGGAATAGCTAAATATCCTAGATTCACCATTCGAATTACGATAAGCATCACGTTTTTGATAGTATTTGTGGTAAATATCATATACTAATTTTCGTTGATTACCACCTTTTTTACCAAGGTTAAAAGAGCTCCGCCCTACCCTACTTACTTGTAAGTAACTTTCTTCATCATTGTATGCAATTTCATTATCCTGCATCCATTTGATTTCATCTTTAATCGCCTTTTTAACATCATCTAGGCTTAGGTTATCTTTTTTCCAAATGTTATTATCAGGATTATCAAGATAAGCTTCATTTACAAGGCCATTAATAATCTTATTATTTATTGTTTCCGCAATTGCAGTTGCTTTGCGACTAACATCATGATTGGCGGCACATTGATTATCAGCGTAGTATCGATTAGCGGACACTAAATAGTCATACTCATGCTTATTTAATAACTTTAATTCTTCTTTCGGAGAACAACTATTTACGATATCCCTAAAATATGTATAGACCGTATTAACATCAATATTATCTTCACCATTAGCAATCTGATTAATATTATTCTTGATAAATGAATGGATTGCATTATTAAAAGTTAAGATCAGGACTTTTTGTTTGTCAAAAAATAAACTGTCAACATCGGCTAAGAGGTCAACTGCACGATATATAGCAATCACCGTTTTACCACCACCAGCGACCCCTAATATAATTTGATCTTGATTTTTATTAGAACCTAATGCTTCAATTTGTTCTGAATGTAATTGTTCCCTGGCGGGTAGTTGCCCCATTAAAAACACCCCTCTTAACTAATAATTTCCCGAAAATATTTATAGTAATTATACATCATTAATAAATTAATAATCAACGATATCTAAGTACACTACTTAACCAACTAATTACCTGTTTAATAAGGATAATCCAATTATTAAGGTGTTGATTTGCGTCTCGATAAATGAGCGTAAATTTTGATTGTCGTCACCAGGAATTGTTAAAACTGGTTCAATTCCATTCAACATACTAGTAGTCTCTGCAACGGGATTAATTATCCCAACTTTACTAATAATCCTGAATATATTTATTGGTAAATTTTTTGGATACCGATCCGATTTAAAAATGACTGAACTATTAACCTTGTAATAATAATCTAGCAACTGTTCGCGAACATCTTTATTATCTTGGGCGTATTTATCGTTTTTATCATATTTTAAGATGTTTTCCATTGCTCGATATTTAGTATCCATAATAAAGCTACCTACAAAAACATTATCCACGTCAAAAAGATCCACTCTAATGTCGGGCTTGTAGTGGATACTATCAATCCAAATATATTTACTAGAAATTTTATTATATTTTTGCTTCTTTTTGTTAAATGGACTAAGCATTACATCGTTGTAAACAACTACAGCGGTAATATCAAATGACTGACCTGCCAACTGAATTGTTTTAGTCATCTTAACCTGGGTTTCTTTCGGCAAGCCTAGTCGAATGTTCTTAATTTTTGTTAGTTGATCAGCTAAGCTCCACCCCGCGACATCCCGAAACCCTAGTTGGTTCAGTGCCAATAATGTTCTGATGTAGCCCCAATATTCATATAGATCATAGCTACTCTTTTTTGCTAGTGCAAAATGATTAGACTTAGCGGCTAACGTAATTTGGGATTGGCTTAGTTCAATCAACTTAGTTAAAAAATTACTAATAAAGCGATAGCTATAGTTAATCTGATGTGGTTGACCGTTAATTTGAACATCACTAACGGAACTCATCCATGAGTTACTCAAAAAGTCATTAATCAAATCGCAGTAACCACTAATCAAAGTGTAAGTAATCTTATTAAAGTGTTCATTTAAAATCATACATATCTGTCGTAAATTCGCCTTCAAGGCTTGATTAGTGCGATTATTGAAGTTAACGGTGTTGTTTTGAATAAAATAATTTTGATTTCCGTGGCGATTCATCATCCTTAAGGACCGATTATCCAGCCGCCCCCGTAATGAATGGCTCCAATTATATTGACGTAATAGATCAATATGCGTATGTTTGCGTAAATCAACCAATACATTTTGAAAAATAGCGAAATTTTGATCTAAAAATCGGGCTAAATCATCCAATGCGGTTATATATCTAACCCGTGATTTGCGATCGATCGCCGTTTTAGATAAATCCTTAAAAGCCCGCTCAATATCAATCACCATTTGATTGTATCGTTTGTCAGCATCAAAAAACTTACTATCTATTTTTAACCAAGCGTAGCCAATTTGTTCCCCATTAGTAACCATCATCTTATAGTAGCCTTTTAAATAAGCATCCTTATTCAATTTATTATCATAAAGTGGGATTTCCAGGTCTTGATCAATATAGTAACGCCCGTTTTTGGCGCGCTTTTTATCAATTCCATCGATATTTTCAAGGCCTTCTAAATAAAAGCGTTCGTCTTTGCCAATCTTTACGCTTAGGTAGGTATAGGTATTCTCCTTGGCTATCACCACGTTATCACCCGCAGGGGTAAATCCTATCAAATCACCATGGCCTGGCTTTAAGACAACCCTAGTTTGCAAATCCAATCACCTTAATCTCTCTTAATTTTTGTGTTAATTGCTGTTTCGTTACACTAAAATCTGAAATATCTGCGTATTTATTAAATAGGTTGATCAAATTATTATTATCCAACAATGGTGCTAACATCTGTCTATTCCCACGAATCTTAGGTAAGATTCTTTGGGCGATTTGATAGTCAAATGCAACCCTGGTATCAAAACCGTAGTTATCATTATTGTATGCATTAACATTCGACATAAATACCCTGATGTTATTAATGGTTCGCCAGCTAAAACCGACCGTAGGCATTGCTTTATTAATTGCATCGTATAGTTCATCAAAAAAATTCAAGTAGTTCATTTCAAATGTAAATTGATCATTATGAATCATCTTTTGATAAGTATCAAAAGAGATTTCTTCAGTTCGAACTGCTTTTTTAGCTGGTAAGTTATCCAATTCTGTAAATGGAACCCTTGATAACTTAATTAAGTTAGCCCGATCTAAGACCTTATCTGACAATTCAAAGGTCGATTCATCAATATTAATAGTTCCAATAAACCGAACGTTATCTGAAATAAAGACTTCATGAGGATACACATCACTATTGGTAATCATCGATTGTTCATTAGAATTATAAAGCTTAATTTTACGCTCATTAGGATCTCTTTCTATGGCTGATAGAAACTGTGCAAAGTAATGTTCAACCTTGGAAAGGTTCATTTCATCCAACACGATCAAATATATTTTGTTGGGGTTTCTATTCGCTGCAATTAAGGTATCCGCAATTCCTGAAGCACTCGGTCTATAAATATTTTTAACAACATCAACATAGCCAAGTAGGTCTGAATCACTCTGCCATTCTGGAATTACTGAAACCAAATTAAATTGCTCATCATTTTTAATCCCCATTGCATCAGCATATGCCGTTGCAATCTTAGATTTTCCAGAGCCACTAAGACCAGCTAAGATGGTTAATGGAAAGCTTTTAACGGAGTTATGAAAGTTAGCGATATCTTGCTCATTAAATAAAAACGAATATTTATGGTCTAAAACGTCTACAAAGTGGGCTAAGATCGCATCACCCTTAGTGTTCAATAGTTCTTGATTATATTCATTATTGACTTCTGCGGATTGATCAATCGTTTTTTGAGCAACTTGATGTTGATAGCTATTACTAGGGACGAAAAAAGCATCACATGAATTGTTTAGTGAATAAAATAAGCCATCCGAAATAGGCGTAGCTTGATAATTAGCATTTGAATCTAAATCATATAGTTCATAATTATCATTAATTTTAAATTGCCCGTTAATCGAAAAGTAGTTATTACCATCACGCCAAATTAACCCATCAATATTTACTTGATCATCAATCTTTAAATATGAATCGATTTTAATTGGTTTACGGGCGTTAAGTAAACTTAAGAGATTATTAACGTCATTAATTTCTTTAACAGAATTAGGGTTTAGCACTAACGATGCAGTATTGAAATCAAGCTTCCCATTATCATTAATAACCGCAATCAAAGAATTATTAGAATTAAAATCATTGATCCCATTACTAAAATCCATATCAATAATGAAAGCTTTACCACTACACCTACTTATCAATTCGTTTTCAAATTTATGTGATTTTTTCTTATCACTAAAATAATCGTTATTAAAAATTTTGCGTTCTTTAAGTAATGCATTTAAATTGAGTCCGCCTACCTTAGTATCAAGATCTTTAATTGAAGTAAACTTTAAATATATATACGGCTTCAATTTACTATGGTACTGCTTATCAAGCATTCCCTTATAGACTAATCTAATTACTGTCTCAACATTACTACTAGTAGGTATATAATTAATAAAAACATTTTCTACTTTCGCAACTGCTTCATGTGCCATTATCATTCTCTCCCTAATAGTTGTTTGAATTTTTTATGTAAACAAGTATTTTTAATAATCATATTATAATGTTAATATCTAATCAATTGATTTTATATTTATTAATCATTTCAAAATTAACATTAAAAAGAGGGTTACTTGGAAAAAATCCAAGTAACCCCCTATTTTTTACATCAATACGTTTGAATTCGCTGATTTTTGATTTGAATACTTCTTAGCTAACTGTTTAGTTTGATAGTATGTTCCTGAATCAACGTTCGATTGCATCGATCTGATTGATAACGTCTTATGCTTATTGACAGTTTGAACCTTAAAATAGCTGCCTGAGCCATATTGTTGATCCCAATCATAAGTCTCTAGCCAGCCACCAGTTTTCCAGGCATAAATCCAATTTTCCTGATCCTTGGTAACCTTTTTAGCATCATGTTGTTTATAAGCATGTAATGTAATCTTAGCATTCGTTTTGCCGTTATTCGTTACGGTCAGTTGATTCTTAGTCAGTTTTACAGCCGTATAACCAGTCTTTTTATTGTATGAATACCAAGTCATCTGCATTGCCTTTGGAAAAGTCTTTACGTACTTTTTAGTTTCTGCAGTCGTATTGGTCGTGGATGAAGAATTTGAAGTTGCAGCATTTACCGCAGTAACACCAGTGCCAAACAATAATAAACTAGCTGATAAAGTAGTAAACACCATTTTTCTTAATTTCATAATCTATCTCCTTTAGTTTCAAGCTAAATGTTAGTTTACACGAATTCAACGCTAAAGCAACAATATGATATCAATCCTTAATCATTAATTTCCAAACAGCAATCAAATAAAGGGACGAATTTAGTCAACGAACCCCTTTGATTTTACGGTGAAATAATACCGTCGCCCGCCACTAATCACAAAGTTATCATCCTCATTATCGCTTAAATAAATATCATAATTTTCAATAAATCGATGTGCTAAGGTTGCAATTGCTTCGTTAGTAGCGACCCCAAATAAATCTTTATCCTCTTCAAATGGTTGATTAACCACATCATCGTGACGATATTTCTTCCCAAGATAAACACTAGCTAAACCCTGGTAAAAAGCAGCAGATAGCAAATCTTCTTGACTAGTGGCAAAGCTATTTAAATGCCCATCAAAGCGTTTTAGGTCAATCAAATAATATTTATATGCATCAGCAGTGACTTTCTGTAAATTCATTTGCATCCCCCCATGGTTTTAAAACAAGCATAGGTGAATTTAGTAATTGAATCAATCAATAATATCCTTGCCAATCTAAAAAGCCCATTAATCCACCCTAGGATAGACTAATGAGCTTTTATTAATGGTCAACTAAATTCTTTCACCAGTTTCTTTATCAAAAACAATTATTTTCTGATTATTAAATGAAACGCTAACTTCTTTATTACTGCCATCCCAATCGCTTACGTTCGCTTTAAACGTTGTTCCATTCTTAGTTTCAAGGGTTAGCTCGTAATACTTTCCATAATCGACTACATATTTAACGTTCGCCTTAATTCCAGAATCTGAATTATTAACTAAAACATTTTCGGATCTGATCCCTAAAACGTAACTTTTACTATTATCCAATTTAATCTTATCAGGTAATATTTTTGCCAATGAATATTCATTTTCAAGGTATGGAGTCGCATTTTGGAATGTAATATCAAAAAGATTAATCCTTGGCGTTCCAATAAACTTAGCAACAAACAGATTAGCGGGTTCTTCATAAATCTTCTTAGGACTATCGATCATTTGAATTTTACCATCATTGATTACAGCGATTCGATCACCCAGAGCCATTGCTTCCATTTGATCATGGGTAACGTAAATAATCGTCTGTTCACTATCGTTATGAAGCCGAATGATTTCATCCCGTGCCTTTTCACGTAATTGAACATCAATATTGGATAAAGGTTCATCAAGTAAAAAGATCCGACTCTTCTTAGCCATTCCCCTGCCAAGGGCCACCCGTTGCTTTTGTCCCCCTGACAACTGAGCAGGATATTTCTTCTGATGGTCAACTAAGTCGAGTGACTCAAGAATCTTTTCAACCCGATTCTTAATTTCTGTTTTACTAACCTTGTGAACCTTAAGTGCGTATTCGATATTTTGTCTAACCGTCATATTTGGATAGAGCGCATAATCTTGAAATACCATGGCAATGTTTCTTTCACCACTTGCGGTATTCTTAACATCCTTACCATCAAAAATGATTTCACCATCGCTTGGTGTTTCAAGTCCCGCAATCATTCTTAAGGTAGTAGACTTTCCGCATCCTGAAGGCCCTAGTAGAACCAAAAATTCGCTGGGGTTAATCTTTAAATTCATATCTTTGATTACTGAACTATTTTTAAAGTTTTTAGAAACATCTTTTAATTCAACGCTTGATCCTGAAGTACTCATTTAAAATCCCTCTCTTATTTTAGTCCCGCACTACTGATATTGTTCAAAATGTATCTTTGAAGCGCAATATAAATCAATAGTGGTGGAATAATCATAATTGTTGCGACAGCCATTGCCAGTGGGAAGTTAGTTCCCCCTTCACTGGAGATATAGTTCTGTAATGCTAATGGCAGTGTAAAGCTACCAGTATTCTTCAAAATCAAGGTTGGCCATACATACTCATTCCATGAATTAATGAAGAACAACGCACCCATACTGATGATACTTGGTCTCAATAATGGTAGAACGATATTTCTAAAAATCCTAAAATCACCCACATTATCGATCTTAGCAGACTCAATCAAACTATATGGAATCTTACCCATTGATTTAACAAATAACATGATTCCAGAAGCATCACATAGTTGTGGTAAAACGACCCCGATAATTGTATTCAAAAGGTGCGCTCTCGAAATAACTAAGTAGTTCGGAATCATTGTCATTGTAAATGGAACAAACATCGTTGCCATAAATACAAAGTAAATCCATTTCTTACCCTTAAAAGCATGGTACTTAAAGGCATACGCTGCTAATAATCCTGTAAATACCTTTCCCAAGGTTACCAAACTAGCCATAAAAAAGGTGTTCCAGATCAATTGAATGATGTTTAATTGTTTCGCAAGGGTAATATAATTAGCTAACGAAGGGTGACTAGGGATAAATTGCAGTGGAGTTTGATACGATTCTTGGACCGTTTTAAATGAATTCCCAATCATAAAGATAACGGGTAAAATTGCAACTAAACATACGATAATTAAAATCACGTGCCAAGCGGTGTATTTATTAACCTTCATTGCCAAAAATCTCCTTTCCTTCAACAAATTTAATTTCTAAGAATAAAAAGATGAGGAAAATAATAAAAGTAAAGATTGCCATTGCAGCGGAATCACCGGTCTTATATAAAACAAAGGCGTTTAAATAAGTGTGATAAATCACATTGGATGATCCATAATTAGGACCCCCTTGAGTAATTACACTAATTGGGGTAAATACATATTGAAGCCCCTGCACGACGGTCAAAATCAACACGTACATACTAATGCTTTTGTTCATTGGCATAACAATGTCTTTCACCATCCGCCATTTAGGAATTGCATCCATCTTAGCTGCATTTAAAATATTCTCAGGAATTGCTCCCAATCCAGTTAAGAGCAAAATAAAGTTATAACCGAACACCTTCCAGTTAGCAATCAAACAAAGCACCGTAACTGCCATCCCACCAGAATTGGTCCATTGCGGTAGTTTGACTCCGATTGTGTGAAAGAGCTCAGCAACTGGTCCAGCCACCGGATTCAATAACCAAGAAAATAGCATTGCACCAACCACTAATGAAAATAAACTTGGGATGAAAAAGATGATCTTATAAATCCCCTTCATTTTGGAAATAAAATACTGAACGATAATTGAAATGAAATAAGGAACAATAAAGTTCAAAATTAATAGGAAAATAATATAAACAACCGTATTAAGGATTACTTTTAAATTAGTTGGGTCTGTAAATAATGAAATATAGTTTTTTAGCCCGACAAAGTTTTTATCTGGTGAGATCAAATTCCAATCGCAGAAACTTAAATAAATAGTATACAAAATTGGTATGATCAGAAAAATTAACATTATCAGTCCGGCTGGGGTTAAGTATAGAAAAGATTTCCAACTCCCCTTTTTATTATTAGTCATTTAACCGCTCCCGTTTTATTAAATACTTTCATTAACAACGCGACCTCCTAAATAATTAGGAGGTCAGTTCGTTGCACTATTTAAATTTACCTTTATCTAAAAATTCAATGTCCTCAACTTTAATGTGTCCATTAATATTGCTAGGGCCATGGCCATCGCTTAATAGCTGAACCAAAGTCGTCCCGATATTATTATCGTCAATATCAATGACATTATAGCTAGTTGCGTCACAATAAACGTGATCGTATGGGTCTCGACAATCGATATGGTATGCAGTCGAATCACCGATTACATTAAAGATGCCGTTATAGTTATAACTCGTTGGAAAATGAACATGTCCCGAGAATACTCCAATAACGTTTTTACCATTAATGATGTCGTAAAATTCATCACCATTTTGTAAAATACTATACTTCATGTACTTTAATGGAGCCCCATAGGCTGGGTGGTGCATAAAGATAATTGAACTCTTGTCTGATTTGCTTAACTCATTAGATAACCAATCTAATTGATCACTGCTTAGATATCCCTGTTCAATATTGCCATGCTTAGTATCTAAAAAGTAATAATCATAATCAGGTGAGGAAACTTTATAGTAGTACTTATCCTTAGCTTCTTGATTTAAATATCCCTTATAGAAATCAGCAGTGCGATCATGATTACCTAACGTTACGTAAATCGGCATTCCTAGCTTTTCACTTTGTTGATCAAGATAACGTCTCAACATTTTGTAGTCCGTCTGATTGCCTTCGTGAATAAGGTCACCAGTAATCACAATAAACTCAGCTTTTGAATTATTTTTTTCAATATCATCAAACACTAGTTGTAGTTTATCATTTGGGCTAAATTGTTGTTTCATTTGCTTAGCACCAGTGGTGTTTTTTAAATGAGTGTCTGTTATCTGAATTATCTGATGAAGCATCTTTAAACCCCCATTTAAACTATTATTGTTGAGAATTAATCTTATCTTGAGCTTCCTTTAGTGCTGAAGAAACATTGCTACCTGCAAGAATCTTACTTTTAGCATCGATCAATGTTTGTTCTGCTTGTAAACCATTCTTAGGGAATGAAGTCCAAGGAACAGCGTTGCCCAATTCTGAGTTAGCAGCCTTTAGTAATGGCATCTTAGTAAAGTATTGCTTAAATTCAGTTGAGTTAGCGGCATCCTTAGTTGGTGGTAAATAACCAGTTGCCTTAGTCCAATCAACAAGTGATGAGTTCTTGTAAAGGAACTTTTCAAATGTCCAAGCAGCCTTTTGCTTAGCTGAATCTTGGGAAGTAATTGCAAGCATTGACCCACCAACTGGAACCTTCAATTCGTGACCAGAGAAGGTAGGTGCAGTTTGAGAAGTTACATCGAACTTAGCACCACTCTTAATGTGAGAAGCTTGGGCAACGGTCGTGAACATCATTGCAACCTTACCAGTGATAAAGTCATCAATTCCTTGATCCCATTGAGTATGCAATGCAGATTTGTCCTTATTAACCATGTCTTGGTAGAATTGCATAGCCTTGATTCCTTGGGAACTAGCAAATGTTGCCTTTCCATTTTCTTGGATATTAGCACCATTACTTAACATCATTGCTTGTTGAGCCCAAGTGTCACTAGGTTCTTGAATGTATACCCCGTAGGTATTACCACTACTTGCTGATTTAATCTTATTAGCAGCGGTTCTAACCCCTTCCCAAGTACTTAAGCTACTGGACTTAATGCCATACTTTTTAAGTAGGTCATTGTTCACATATAGGATAGGAGTACTTAATGAATAAGGTAATCCAACTAATTTACCATCACTGTTCTTTGCGAATGATAAAGTCTTGGATGAGAAATTATTGTTAATAAAGTTACTTCCTGAATCAAATTTGCTTTGTGCATCGGTTGGTGTCATATATTTAAATGTCTTAGAGAAGTAGTTGGAATATGACCATCCAACTTGTACAATATCTGGAACCGTTCCAGATGCTTGTGCAGATTGCAGGTTTTGCATTAATCCTTGGTACATATTAGGATTATACTTTGCGGTCACCTTAATGTTCTTATGTGTATCGTTAAATTCCTTAACTAATTTGTTAACAGTTTGTCCACCCATTGTCTGGGCGTTAACATGCCAATAAGTAATATTTGTTACCTTATCTGAATCTGATGATTTACTTGAGCTACACGCAGCAAGCGTAGCCCCTAACGTCAAAACTGATAAAACTCCTGCCAAAAATTTTAAAGCTTTATTAGCTCTCATAATTATATCTCCTCACTTTCAATAACAATATTATCAAATGAAATTAAACTTAAAGTAAATTTAATGTATTAAGTTTGTAAAGATTATAATTTAATATTGTAAATAAATTAGAATCATAAAAGATATATATGAAGATAAAATATGCAAAAAAGATCCTAGCCCCGTTAAATCAACGATGCTAGGATCATATTTTTGAAAATATTATTTTAAATTCAACCGATTGTCCTTTAATTCATTTAATTTAAAGCCTTTGTAGCCGTCCTCTCTCAATAATAAAAGGGGTGCCCCAATTGGACACCCCCATTATTATTTAAAGCTAATTTCGAACTTTTTGTCAGCCCATTCAAAATTAATTTTAGTTTCAAAAACCTGGCTCATATAAAATTCAGTGGTACTGATTTCATCATCACCAGCAGTAATTAAAAATCTTAATTCATCATCATCGTTAGGATCCTTAATTAACTCTTCGTTGGTTTTGTTAATTCCAGATAGGTCGATCGTGAGCCCTTCTAAATCATCAACTCCGGTAAATACTTCATCTGGCTTAAACTTACCCCTACGTAAACACATTAAAAATGGCATTTGTAATCTTTTCAAAATAATTCAACTCCTATTTAATAGTACTTATATCATATCATTATTTAACACGTTTTAAGAGAAATTCGTCATCTCGTTTTATATCACGTACAAAAATTGACGTGCTAAGGGTTGCATAGATTACTAATAAAATTCCACTAACGATCAAGACGTAACTGCCATGCTTAAAAATATCGAACAGCAGCGTATAAACCAACGTCCCCACTGGCATGATTGCAAAACTAGCGGTATAAAGCGTCGCACTAACCCGACCTAAAATATGGGTATGCACGGTACTTTGTAGTCTAATCTCAATTGCAAGATCGAAGATGGCAAATGCAAAGTCCATTAATAGTGCTAATAATAATCCAAAAATGCCCACCATCAAAGGGCTCGGCTTTATTGCAAATAACGTTCCTAGGCCTAGTAACGACAGTCCATTCAATATCAATGCTGCAATCACCTTCTCGGCAAAATGACGCTGGTTTTTAGTGAACGTCATCAATAGACTCCCCAGTAGATAGCCGATCGAATAACCCATTTCAACGAACACCACGGTTTGATTGCTCATATGCAATTCGTTCACAATGATGAATGGACTCCCCGTCACAACAGCGGTAAAGAAGAAATTGACTACGATTTCTGAAATAATCGTATCCCTAATAAACGGTCGTTTCTTCATGTAATGCAACGTTTCTGTGAATTGTTGCAGCTGTGAAGCCCCCTGTGCTGTTTTTTCACTGGGTTCTGCCTCATAAAAATGAAGTGACATCATAATCAGAAGTGCAATTACAGTTGCAACCATTTCCAGGATTATCAATCCTTCAATACTGATCAATGAATATAAAAGGACCCCAAACACTGGTGATAAAATCCGCGAAGCCGATGCACAGGCAGTGGTCAAAGAACTCAGTTTAGCAATTTGACTTCGGTTCACCAATTGCTTAATCGATGCTGAATAGGCAGTGTTTCTGACGTTAACTAGTAACGAATCAATTGCGATGAATAACCCTACTGGAATCAATAATCCCATTCCGTGAAAGTGTGGCAATGCAATTGCTAATAACCCAAACCCAAATAAGCGTAATAAAAATCCCCAAAAGATGATTCGTTTATGATCATGATTATCCACAAAGTTACCAATTGGAATAAAAAAGATCAAACTCATTAAGGGGGCCACTACCAATCCCATTCCAAAGCTCAGTGGCGAGTTAGTGGCATGCAGTAACATAAAGCTGATTCCATAATCGAAAATCCCAAAACTAAATGCCCCTAATCCATTACTAGCAATCGCCTTTAAAATCTGTAAGTTAGATTCCTTATCAGTTAACGCTAGTCCTCCTTGGTTATCCATTATTAAACACCTCCTCATAAAGGGTTTAATAACTATTCTAAAATTTTACAGAATAAAAGACAACTAAATTGGAATCAAAAAACTCCTGAATGCCAAAACACTCAGGAGCCCTAATAATCATTTTGAAGGTTAATCTAAATCAACATCATTTGGATAGTGAGCAACGGGGGTTAAATCATGCATTGCTTCTTCAATCCTTAAAATATCATTGTATTTTTCAACCCGTTCTGAACGAGCCATTGCTCCAGCCTTCAATTCGCCACCATTAACGGCAACTGCAAAGTCTGCAACGAATGTATCACCAGTTTCACCAGAGCGGTGACTGATCATCGTTCTAAAGTTGTTCTTCCGCGCTAATCGAACTGCTTCTAGGGTTTCAGAAACCGTTCCAATTTGGTTCAATTTAATCAAGAGGGTGTTACCCGCACCCAGCTTAATTGCCTTACGGATAAACTTAGGGTTCGTAACGATCAAGTCATCATCAACGATTTGAACTCTGTCACCCAAACGCTTAGTAGCGGTAACAAAGTCATCCCATGAATTTTCATCCATTGGATCTTCAACTGACATAATTGCGGGGTACTTATCAACTAAATCACTAACGTAGTCAATGAATTGTTCAGGCGTATAAGTCTTGCCTTCAAAGTTATAGTTACCACTATCTTTGTCGTAGAAAGAGGATGCTGCAAAGTCCATCGCAATTCCGATGTCTTCACCTGGAACGTAACCAGCTTGCTTGATTGCCTTGTAAAGGGCTTCCACGGCTTCTTCAGTGTGCTTCATGTTTGGTGCGAATCCACCTTCATCACCAACACCAGTTTCAAAGCCTTCAGCTTCTAAGACTTTCTTTAAGGTGTGATAAACATCAGCGATTTTATTGATTCCATCACGGAAAGAAGTCTTTTTAAGTGGTGTAATCATGAATTCTTGTGCATCAATATCGTTATCGGCATGTTCACCACCGTTAATAACGTTGTGGAATGACTGTGGTAATTCAATGTCAACCCCACCAAGGTAACGATACAATGGTTCGTTAAAGTATTCAGCAGCAGCACGAGCAGTTGCCATTGAGACTCCTAAGATTGCATTGGCCCCTAACTTAGCCTTATTAGGCGTCCCGTCTAATTCGATCATGATTTGGTCGACTTGGCGTTGATCAAATGGGCTAACTCCATGAAGAGCGTTACTAATTTCGTTGTTAATATGACCAACAGCCTTGGTAACCCCCTTACCCATTAAACGTTTGCCACCATCACGAAGTTCAATCGCTTCGTTTTCACCAGTTGAAGCTCCAGATGGTACTTCGGCTCTTCCCAACGTACCGTCAGTTAAAATAACGTCGGCTTCAACCGTAGGATTACCACGAGAATCAAAAACTTCCCGTCCCTTAACTCTTTCAATATAAACTTCGTTCAAATGCATAACACCAAATCCTCTCGTTTTTTATTTTTAACTTTAGATTCAATTCAATCACTATATTAAAACAGCCGATTTTAAAACACAAAAATAATGGCTCTAATATTAAGTAAGTTTAAAGCTAAAATAGTAAAATAAAAGTAATACTAAATTAAGGAGATTTTATTTTTGACATTTTTAATTGGAATCATCGCTGGACTGGTGTTGCCTATTCAAACATCAATTAACACCAAATTAAAAAACACCATGCAAGGTTCCCCCTTTTTAGCATCAATGACATCATTTACAATTGGAACGATCACGCTATTGATCGCTAATCTAGTCTTAGGTGGATCACTACTGGTCCCTGGGAACCTCTTTGTTAACCAACCTGCTTGGATCTGGCTAGGCGGAGCACTCGGGGTAATCGGATTGACTGCCAACATCATTATCTTTCCTTATTTAGGCGCGGTCCAAACGGTGGTCATGCCAATTTTAGGCCAAATATTGATGGGAATGATCATTGATAATTTCGGGCTATTCAAAGCCCCCGTTCATCCATTCACCATCATTCGCCTCATCGGAATCATCATTTTACTAAGTGGTATTTTTATGATCGTCATTAAAAAAGATGAGGAAAACGATGTTAAACATGGTAAACACGTTTGGCAATTCATCGGACTAATCGCTGGAATGTTTCAAGCATCCCAAACTCCGATCAACGGACACTTGGGAATAGTGCTTGGTTCTTCAATCCATGCAGCACTCATTTCATTTTTAGTGGGAACGGTGATTCTATTCATCATTGCCGCATTTACAGATCATGGCTACCGAAAAGTTGGTAATGCTTTTGGTACTGGTCATCCTTGGTGGATCTGGATCGGTGGAGCCCTCGGAGCTTTTTACGTCCTAGCCAATGCATACCTCAGCCCAATTATCGGGGCTGGAACCGCAGTCATACTGACGCTGTTAGGGAATTTATTTGGTGGGGTCATTTTTGACCGATTCGGAATCATGGGAGCAACCAAGAAGCATATTACCATCATTCAATATGCGGGGATTATAATCATGTTAGCGGGGGTCATCATTATCAAACTGTTCTAAGCCTACTTAAATGGATGGGCTTTCAATAAGTCCGTGTAAAATGCAATCTTTCTTGCTGTTTGTAACAATTTCTTTCCATAGTAATCACCAGATGGCGCATCGGATAACAAGGATCCATCGGCTGCAAAGTTATTTTGAACACTGCCGATTAATACTTGTGGTGGTAACACTAATGCCCCTAACCTCGTTAATACGGGACCCAATTCGAGTCCCCCAAACTGACCGCCCCGACCATTATTAGAATAAGAAACGATCATTGTCGGTTTATTATTGATCTCACCTGCCAAATAATCAATCGCATTTTTTAACACCGCGGGAAACGAATGGTTATACTCAGGCGTTAAGAAGATGTATCCATCGGCAGCCTGCATGTCGTCTAACCATCGTTGTTCGTTCGTTTTCAAATGACGAGCTGGGTTATTCAACGGTGGTAACGCTTCATAGAAGAATGGTAATTGATAGCTCCCCACCTCTAATAATCTAAATTGGTCGCCAGTTGCTTTTTCATATTCGGTTTGATGATTTTTAAAATAGTTAATTAGATTTTTACCCAGGGCGGTTTCACGCGAACTGCCTAAAATAACATTAATTTTGTTCATAATTATTCCTTCATCCATTTTAAATTTGTATTCACATGAATACATTTTCAGTATATCATTAAATAATTTAAAAGCAATTTTTATTCATGCGAATAAAAAAGAAAGGAGTCACAAATGAGTTCATCAGAGCAAGTAATGAGCATCATCAGTCAAATGCTCGCGCAAGATTCAAAGGACGATAATGAAAAACAATGGTTAAAAAAACATGCACCAAGTAAAGATATCGCTGATGCAATTAATAATCTCACTACTCGTGACATGCACGTAATCGCAGCGGTTGGTAAGTTGCAAAGCGCATATGCCAAACAGCTGCCTGAAATCCTACACCTATCGCAACCCACTATTTCTAGAGCTATCAAAAAATTATGTGACCATCAGATCCTGCTTCGCTATTCAACGCCCCAAAATAGTAAGGATATTATAGTGAAGTTAACCCCAAGTGGAATGGAAATTGCCAAGGTCCAGGTCCAATTAAGAAAGCGCATCAATGATAAATTAGCCAATATTATGAACAGATTATCAAAAGCAGAGGCCCAGCAATTCATTACCACCCTAACCCAGATCAAGAACATAGACATCTTTAATTAGTTTTATACCAATCATTTGACAATCAGCTCCTAAAAAGCTAATGTATTTTAAAAGTAAAATAATATTTAGTAAGGGAGCTAACACCATGAAAGCAGTAACAATTCATAGTTTAAAGCAGGCCAATCCCATCGTTGACGTACCAATGCCCGCTGTACCTAGTGGCAATGTTTTAATTAAGGTACATGCGACTGGCGTTAATCATGTTGACCTGGCATGGGCCAATGGCCACCGTAAGGATGATGACACCATTTTTGGCCTGGAAGTTGCCGGTGAAGTTGTTGAATCCAATTCAGCTATTAAGGTGGGCCAACGAGTCGCTGCACTAGTTGATGAAGGCGGATATGCAGAATTTGTTTCAGTCTCTGCCAACCGAATTATCCCCATTCCAGATGACTTCAGTTACTCGCAGGGAGCTAGCTTGCCCGAAAGCTATATTACCGCATACCAAACCCTCTTTTGGATCGGTAACTTACAGGCTAATCAAACCGTCTTGATCCATGCAGGTGCTAGTGGCGTTGGTACTGCTGCTATTCAATTAGCCAAAGCGCTGAAAAATGCAACCGTTATCACGACTTCCAGCACTGCTAAGACTGCCATCTGCAAGCAAAACGGTGCTGATTACGCAATCGATTATCAAACGCAAGATTTCGAAACTGAAGTAGATAAGATTACTGACCATAAGGGCGTTGACCTAATCCTCGACTTTATCGGAGCAGATTACTTTCAACATAATTTGAACGCAGTTGCTACTGATGGTCACATTGTTTTGATTGGTGATTTAAGCGGTAGTATCGTTAATGACGTTAACCTTCGCTACATCATGATTAAACGGGTTAGCATCACTGGAACGCTCCTCTCCACTCGATCAGCAGAATACAAGGCGCAATTAATTACCGACTTTGTTGATAAGACCAGTAAATTATTCGAAAGTGGTAAAATAAAGCCATTGGTCAGTGATGCCTTTGATTTACAGGACGCTAAAGCCGCCCAAGAATACATGTTAGATAAGAAGAATATTGGTAAGATCGTTATCAAAGTATAATTTAAGAGTCCATAGTGCTAATTTTTGAGCATTATGGGCTTTTATTAATTTGATAATGAGTTATTATTAGGGAAAGGAGGGATTTATATGAAATTGAAATCCTTGATTGTCATTTTAGGGACAGTATCATTTGGGCTATTTACATACCATAACGTGGCAAGTGCATCTGGTTATGATTATGCTAATACGGCCACCCATAGTGTCAAAACCACCAAAACGGTCAAGGTATATCGAGTCACAGTTGGTAAAGATGAGGCCGACAATCAATTCCACAATGCTGGTAAAATTAAAAGGGGCACTCATTTATCAGTTAGTGATTGGGTCATGAGTACTGGAGGCGGTTACGTTGTTACTGGTAAACATAAATGGAAAGCAACAAGTAAAACGTTCTACTTTGTTCTTGACGAAAAACAAACCAAATGGTTTAAGTAAAAATAAATTACATAGGAGCTGATAATATGAAAAACAATAAATTTTTAAAGGGATTAATCTTTATTATTGCACTATTTACAGTCGGAGTATCAACAAATTACATTGCTAATGCTGCAACGTGGCATAAGGGCACCCCTTCTGCATTACACGGAACCTGGGAAACGACGCGAATTAAAAAGGACGGCTATCAATCAAGTAATGGTCGCACCGTAATTAAGAAGAACAGTATTTATTCGACCCATCGCTTTGCACCGATTAACCCTGATTCTGTAGATGCATTGAGCTATAAAAAAACAGGATCTAATTCATACACTGTTAAGGGGACTTACCATAATAATGGTGTTGGTAGCACTCAGTATCAATTTAAGATCTATAGTAAAGATAAAATCTACTTTAGTGGTAACAGAAGTGGTAAGTTTGGGGACGCCGCTACTTACTACCGTAAATAACATTTAATTTAACAGCATTCAGTGAATGAAATAGCTCACTGAATGCTGTTTTTTTATAACTTTACAACAATTAAATCATTTTTTTACATTAAAATTACATAAGTGTGGTATCATTTAATTGTAATTAAATTCTAATTACATAATTATCGAATTCTGAATGAATTGGAGGTTTTATTATGACAAAAATTAATTTTTTCAAGAATTTGAAGAAGGCATTTTCTGTAATGGTAATGACTGCTTCAGTTGCCACCGTTGGCGGATTTGTTACTCAGTCATTTTATGAAGCTAACGCAGCTTCACAGAATTATACTGAAAATCATAAATCTCAAAAGACAACTAATTCTAATGAAAATCCTAATTATTCGAATAAAAAACGTTCCTCCGAGTCAGAAAAAAGCAAAACCCCTGCATCTGACTTCTCAAAATAAATATTTATTTCATTCAGAATGATAGATAATTATCCTTCATAAGGATTTTATTCCCTCATTGATATACATTTCACTAAAAAGTGGTTGCATTGTCCCCCCTTTGCAGCCACTTTTATATATATAAATCCCCATTCAAAAGTTTGACTTAGATCGAAATCTAACTGCCAAACTTTTTAATTTATATAAAATAAACATCAACAGTTCTCGCAAATTGACATTATTTTGCTGAATCAATACAATTAAGTTATCTTTTCACATTAAATTAAGGGAACTGAGGTTATTTAAATGGAATTTAACGATAACAATTTAAAGAAAGTCATTGTCGAACTCAAAAACAATCTTTTACCAGGTTATCAATACGTTCAGGATAATAAAAGTGCGTCTTTATTACCTGGACACATAATTGAATTAGAGCAAAGTACGTTCCCATTCGATGCCAAAGCAGATAACTACGTTAAAACTAATATTTTTTTATCCCATAAGCGTTCAAGTTTAGTAACCATCACTGATTCCAACTCCATCAAGCCAGACGTTGAAAACACCTATGATTTTATTTCAGGTAATGTTAAACCCATGTCATTTGATGAGTTTAAAGCGCTTTGTGAAAGAACCGTCCCAATTGATAGTAATAAATATCAAATTGATGATAACGGCGGATTAAGTATCACCGTTCCATTTGAAGATAGCGTTATGCTAGTTGATAACATTAATCGATTGCTTAGCTTAAGAACACTATTGATTACCGCTGTAATCTAGAAAGAAGGGACTCCTAATTCATGTTTGTTAATCCAGAACAACTAAATTTTATTAACCAGCGATTAGATGTAGATACCATCATGGGATATACATATAGGGGATGTGAACAAGTCAAACTAAAAGCTGATGAGAATCAAACTGTCGAAACGTTGATCTTTCACTTTTCCCAATCATTGACGCCCTATTTTAAAGATGATCGTAAAAACGATTCCATTAGTGCAGACATTGCCCTATATCCACTGGGCGGCCAATATGCAATTTCGGAAATTGCAGTTCAACCAGGAGCGATCACTTGCTTACAATTTCTACAGTCCCTCCCTGAATTCCAAAATAACCCCATTCAATTACCGGGATTAATGGCTTCAATCCCATCTATTTTAGACGATCGTTTCTTCTTCAACGAAAGATCAGAAACGTTCAATTTACAATCAGATAAGTATCTAAAATCATTTATTTATGGAATTAATGCATTATTAGGCGCTAGAGCCATTATTTTAACGATGGGCACAAAGTTGACCCAACAGTAAGTTTGCGTAAAAACAATATTTATTACTCTAAGAGGTGCACAAAATGAAATTAAATAACTCAAGCGTTGACCCAATAATTGAATGTTTAGAAAAGTTTATCCTACCTGGGTATCAATTTTCAGATTGTTTAGTCCGAAATGCTGAATTAGGGGAAGATGCCGTTGAATACTTTATGCTCATTGAACAAAAAATGAATCAATTCAATGAAATAAATGATGGGAATGTGATGCTAGGCATTATTCTTACTAACGACAGTACTTCCAATGCTGTTATCATCAATGAGGCCACCCCTAGTCCTGCTGAATACGGATTAAATAATGCATATAGTTTGATTTGTAATCTTTTAGGCAATCAAATCAGCGCCGATCAGTTTAATCAACTATGTAACCAAATTGAACCCATGGATAGTTATAAATATTTCATTGATCAACATGGCTGTCTAACGACGATGGCAGATGAAATCAATCCGATCAAAGTAGTCAGTGGAATTAACATTCTTTTAAGTCTAAGAAGTAATTTGATTACTTCGATATTTGAATAAGGAGGTTCTTAATTATGGACTTTTTTAACGACCAAGTGATTAGTGAAATACGCAGCTTTGCCGAAAATGATTTAATTGCTGGTTACACATACCAGGATTTAAAAACCATCGATTTAAATGTGGAAGATCAAAAGACTCCTGCCATTGCGATTGAATTAAAACAACCATTGTTTCCATTCTTTAATGATGAACGCCAAAATTACTTTGTGAATGCGGAACTTATCATTTTTGTTTCCCCAAATAATGGTGCTTTTATTTACGAAGGTTCATATTTTAACGATTCACTTACAGCCTTCAACCTTTTAAATTCATTACCAGAATATATCGATAACCCAGTTAATCATGAATATTTTGATAACTTAATTCCGAATGTCGTTGACAATCGAATTGGTTTTAATCGGCTGCAAAATACACTATTCGTTCCTTCAAACGTCAGTCTCCCAGAAATTATTTTAAACATTAATGTCCTTTTAGGAGCTCGTAATGCCATGTTAACCTTTGGCATTCTAAGCCACTAGTGCCACTGATTCCAGAATCAAATTTTACAGAATGGATGTGAATATAACGAAATTTAATGATCAAGATATTATTAACGCCCTTGATGAGATCAAGGAAAATATTATTCCAGGATATGAATACACAATCTGTTCAGAGACTGAGTGTGAATATAATGGAAATAAAATTCCAGGATATTTAATCGAACTCGAACAAAAAACATATCCATTTGATGCTCGGAAAAATCATTATCATCATTTAGGTATTTTTTTAGCCCAAATTAATCCCAATTATGTTACATTTATGAATACTAGTTCCAACCGCTATCAGTTTGATAGTACATACCAAACCATCTGTAAGATGCTAAATAAAACAATTGATATCAATGCATTTCGCGAAATGTGTGATGCCATCGCGCCCATTAGTAATAAATATATGGTTAATAATAATGGCGATTTAATTACCCAGGCCCAATTAATCGATAATTCTAGTTTAGTTGATGGTATTAACATCATTCTTGGGCTTCGTACTGCTTTAATGGCATCAGCGTTAAAAAGGAAGTGAGCTAGATTGTTTATAGATAATGAGCAATATGATTTTATTAATAAAAAATTGCAAAATTGCACAATTCCTGGTTATGAGTACCAAGGTTGTGGGATTTTTCCAATGAATGTCGATAACAATACACAGATGCAAACGGTCATATATCAATTTAGTCAGCGGCTTACCCCGTTTTTTAATGATGATCGAAAAAATAAGTATACTAATGTTGAAATTGTGCTGTATCTTTTAAATCGTCAATTTTTTGTTTCAGAAGTTGATTACCATAGTGATGCTTCATCCACAGTTCGCTTTTTAAATTCGTTAGTTGAATATCAACAAAACATGTTTAACATGACTGAGTTTAAAGCCTCCTTGCCAAATGCATTAGACGATAGATTCTACTTTAATGAAGTGACCAATACGTTAAACCTCAAAGTGAATAATAATTTAAATTCGATCGTCTATGGAATCAATGATTTATTAGGGGCGCGGGAGATTATATTGACGATTGGGACGAAGTTGCAGGGATAAAAAATAATTAAAATGGAACTCACCTTTTGAAGGCGGGTTCCATTTTTTAATTATATAAACATATTTTGAAGATAGCCTTTTTTAAGCTATTATAGGTGATCGAGTTTGGATTGTTGGAGTTCGATTTGGTGGTCAAGATTTTCAAATACTTTACTAATCTGCTTTTGTTCATCTAAGTTTGGAATACTAATAATCATCTTTGATAATTGATTAAACGAAAGAGTATCTCTGACTCCACCTTCAGATAATCTTTTCCTTTGTATATTAAAGGAATCTGTTTTAAACCAATTTAAAAAGTACTCTGAATCTAATTTATCATTCGTTTTAAAAGAAACATATAAAGATGAAACAACTGAAGTATCTCCATCATCTTTATACGCTATTGATCCAACATTTATTCTGGAAGGATTGTAAGCAAAGTAACCCCTTTTTATAACATAGTAATTAGATAGGTCTTTACTTGCAACTGAATAGTTATTGAATTGATCCATTTGGTTTATAAAGCCGTGTTTATTTGAAATGCTTTCCACATGGTCATATTTTAAATGAATATTCTTACAACCATTTTTTATTAATAAGTCATATAAATGGTAGTTCCTATTAAATAGGCTAATTGATGGCACGGTTTCTTCAAAACATGTTTATCTAAAAAAGGCGTACCCTCAAAATATGAGAGCACGCCTTTACTGGTTAGTTTTACTTATCCTGTTGATCCGTCCAAACTAAGTCAGCCTTCATCTTATTAAATTCCGCTTCTACCTTTTGGTATTCAGCATCAATTTCAGCAATCTTTTGTTCCTCAGCCTCAATATCAATTTCAGGTTCTGGTTCAAAAGTATCTACATATCGTGGAATGTTTAGGTTAAAGTCATTTTCTTCAATTTCTTGGGGCGTTGCAACGTGGGCATACTTATCAACGTCCTTACGATTCCTGTAAGTTTCAACAATCTTATCCAGGTCTTCTGGCCGTAAAATATTTTGATTCTTGCCCTTTTCAAAATCCTTGCTAGCATCAATAAATAGCACGTCACGGTTATCCCGTTGCTTTTTCAAAACAATTACCACAGTTGGGATTGATGTAGAATAGAATAACTTTTCAGGTAACCCAATTACTGCATCAATTTGATTCTTATTTAGGAGTCCTTCCCGAATTTTGCCTTCCTTTGCGCCTCGGAATAGCACCCCGTGTGGTAGGACGATGGCCATAGAACCAGTTGGTTTCAAATGATACAAACCATGGAGCAAGAATGCATAATCAGCCTTACTCTTTGGTGGCAATGCACCATATTCCTTGAAACGCGGATCCTTTAATTTTCCCTCATTGTTGTCCCAGTGGGCGGAGTATGGAGGGTTTTCAACCACTGCATCAACGAAACGGGGGTGTTCGATCCCGTTTTCATCGATTCCGTCAGGCCAATCGCCCTCGAGAGTATCACCGTTTCGTAACTGCATGTTTTGATAACCAATTCCATGCATCATTAGGTTCATCCGCGCCAAGTTGTAGGTCGTGGTATTCAGCTCTTGACCATGGAAACGAACCTTCCCCTTCTTTTGGCCGTTTGGCACTTCGCCTTGAACCGTTAGTAGTAATGAACCAGAACCCATTGCTGGATCCAATACATCAAATGGTTCATCGTTATCTGGTAACCCAATTGTAACCAACTTAGCCAGTACTTCAGAAACTTCATGGGGAGTGTAGAATTCCCCAGCCTTCTTCCCAGAGTTAGAAGCAAATTGAGCAATTAGATATTCGTAGACATCCCCTAAGATATCATGACCATCTTCATCATTATAGTTAAATTTATCAACCAAGTTGACGATCTTACTCAATGCCTTGGCCCGATCGTTCGTGTTGCTTCCCAATCGACTGTTACCAAGGTTAATATCCGCAAACACACCTCGGAAATCCTTTTCAGCACCGTGGTTCAAAGAAGCATTTTCATTAAAGTGATCAAACATGTTTTGGTAGTCTTCAGGAACAACGGTCCCGTTTTCCACCTTATTGACGATACTTTCCCACGTGTCTTCCGGCCGAATTGCGTAACCATCACGTTCCGCAATTGCTTCTAGATAGTCCTCTACGCCATCTTCCTTAGCTGCTTCAGCGTAGGCATCATTAATATCTTGGCCTGGTTTAACTTCAAAGAAGTCTTGGGACTTCAAGAATAATTCTTGGTGTTCTGATAGGTATCGGTAGAACATGAATCCTAAAATATAAGTTTGAAAATCGACCGCATCCATGTTTCCACGTAATTCGTTAGCCATATTCCATAATTGACCAGTAATGTCTTGTGCCTTGTTTTCTGCCATTATTAACACTCCTAAATTTGTTTTTTAATTCTATCGGCGAGTTTTTTAAATGCCTCTTTCATCTTATTATAATACCTGATTTTGCTTAACTTTCTGACGGCTTCATCATTAGCATCCTGCTTATATGCGGATTTACCACGGTTGATCACCGTTTCCAGCTTATCAGAATGTTGCAAATCATCCTTTTCAACGTGGTGCTGGCTAATTAAATCTTCAATTAACTTCTGCACATCCGCGTTTTCCAGCCCCCATTGGTTAATAAAGTTTTTGATTTCAGTTTGTGACCAACTCTGGCCGCTACTTTTAATTAATTCCTCAATTTGGTCTGGTTGCAATGGATACTTAACTTCAGTTCTAAAGTCCTTATCCATCAAAGTACGGACCTGCCGTGAGTACTTTTGATCGGTTTGATCAAGTGAATCGAGCATCTTTAAAATTTCGTTCCTTAACTTATCTAATTCCGCATCGCTCACATCTTGATTATGAACGTGATTAGCATATTCAGCAATTAACTGGTGAAGGTAATCGTAATTAACAGTAACTTCTTTGACGTGTTCCATTTTCATTTCGAGTTCGATTGGATCAAGGTGTTCCCGTTCAGCAATATCTTTTTTAACATCATATGCAATTGCCCCAGTTAATCGGGCTTCATCATCTGGTGTCATCCCAACAGATTTGAGAACCTGTTCGCCACCCTCATCAACGAACTCATCGTATTGCTTGAGTTTTGATAAGATTCGGTTGTACTTATTTAGTTGATTATAAGTTTCATTCTGCTTATCTTCACTCTTCGGCGCTGCTCTAAAATGATCAGTTAGGTTAGCTAACTCAGCTACCGTTTGCCTTAATTCTTCTTTAACATCATTGTATTTTTTGGCTAATACAGTGTCATCATCAGGCAAAATAACACCATTTGAGTCAGCTGAATCCGGATTAGAGTAGACTGCTAATGCTTGACGCATCAATTTCTCGCTATTAAATGGCCACCGATAATTAACGATATGTCCATATGGCTTATGAAGCATGTTTTGGATTCGATTGGTTCTAGAGTACGCTTGAATCAAGTTAGCACCCTTTAGCGTCCGATCAACATAGAGCGTGTTTAAATATGGCGCATCAAATCCGGTTAATAGTTGATTAATCACAATCACTAAGTCCAAGTAATTTTTATCGTTAGCAGTACGGTTCAGTCGACTACATACGTCTTCAAAGTACTCGCTAACAGTCTTACTATCAAACTTAGTGTTAAATTCTTGGTTATATTCATCCATCAGCATTGATAATCCACGATTATTTTCCAGTTGGTTATCATCATTAGAAGTGTTTTGGCTAAAGGTAACCGCAATCTTTAGGTGTTTACCAGTTGCCGCCATTTGCTTTTTAAATTCATTATAATAGGCAATGGCCATTGGCGAAGAAGCCACTCTTCCACCCATGTTGGTTGTAAACATTGCGTTGTAGCGACCGTTGACAGAACGGCTATCCCAATACTTCAAAATGTCACTAACCACTTCGGTAATGTGGGCCGGTTGCATATCGTAAACACTACTGCCAAGCGCATCATCCATATCCTCATCGGTTAATGAATTAATTCGATGATGAATATCGGTATTGGACCATTCAGGATACTTATCGTGGAAATATTTTGGTAGATATTTTTCCTTAAGCTCATCGTAAGGCAGCGTAGTTTGAAAATCGACCTTAAAGCCTAATACATTCTTGTCGGCAATGGCATCGCTAATTACGTAGCGATGGAGCGGTTCCCCAAACACCTGTTGAGTCGTGGGGCCATTCTTAGGGTCAAAGTTAGGAGTTCCCGTATAACCAATCCAAGCAGACTTTTTAAACGCCTCCCTGATTTCATTTAGCATATCACCACTGGCTGAACGGTGGGCTTCATCAACAATAAAAACGGTTCTTTTATCATCAGAAGTAAAATCATCCCTGCTGACCAATCGATACATTTTCTGGGTAGAAGTAACCACAATGTCAGTCTTATTTTTAGACTTAAGCTTGCGTTTCAAATCATAAACATTGGCAGTATCAGACACGATACCACCCTTATTATCTGCGTTCGCATTCGGATCGTATGCTTTATACTCTTCAGCAGTTTGATTCGTTAGTGCGATTCTATCAACCAAGAACACTACCTTATCAACATTAGGAAGTCGAGATGCCAAAAAAGCGGCCTTAAAAGAACTAATCGTTTTACCAGAACCAGTAGTATGCCAAATATACCCAACTTTTTTATTATCATTATTTTGATCACTAAAATCATGCTTTTTCAATTCCTGAATAATGGTTTGAGTAGCATAAACTTGATAATAACGCATTACCTTAATCGATTGGCGATTAGGTGTATTATCTAAAATCATGTAGTTGGTTGCCATTCGATGGGCCATTGGAATCGATAGGAATTGATCAGCAAATTCCTTCCAGTCTTGAATTGGTAATTGATTACCACCATTTTGTTTCCACCGAAATGCAAAGTCAGTATTAAAGTCTTCGGAAGTGGTGTTTGCCATGTAACGAACATCATGCGGGGTCATGGCAATTAAAATTTGTACCGTTGAAAAAATGTCAGAATATTGATTTTCATCAATATATTGATGCATTTGATTTAACGCTTCTTTTGCACTTCTCCCATCCGCCTTCTCCTCAATCTGAATAATCGGCAGACCGTTAATCAACAGCGTCGTATCAAAACGACGATCTCGTTTTCCGCTAATGACGTTCTTTCTTTGCACCTGGCGCACAATTTGGTACACCGTGTTTCCGGCACCAATTTCATCTTGATCAAACAGCGTTAAATAAACATGCTTGCCATCGTCTCGGTCAATTTCCACCTGCGACTTTCCGCCAACACCATATAAAAATACCCCAGCATAATAAGGTGTCTTAGTCTGGCTGATCAACTCTGCTTTAACTTGGTTAAATTCTGCATCACTCAAAGGCTGCATGAGCTTATCCTGATTCAATTGGTAAACAATCTTACGGAAGTTTGCCCAAAGATCATCAGTAGTTTTAATTGAATCAACTTGTTGCCATTGCTTAGTCCCACCTAGGTTGGCCAAGTAATCATATATTTTTTGTTCAAATTGCAATTCGTCTTTTTCTACAGCCATGTGCTTCTCCTGTTTTATGTAAAATTATTAATATATTTATTTTATCATTGATTTAATGGTGATTGTTAAAATCAATAAATATAAAACTGATTTTCATACTATAACAACAATTGCTAAAGCATTCACATTTTTTATTGACATTGCTATCAAAGCAGGCATAAAATTATTTTAAACTCAATATTAATTAGGAAGTGTTGGTAATGGTAGAAAATTCCAAGTGGCAGATTTTTAAATCTGGATGGCAATTGGCTAGCCACCCTACCAAATTAGCCTCAGCAGTACAAAACATGCGCAAACCATTGTTAATTGAATTAGTAGTCCTACTAATTCTACAGGTCTGCTCGTGGTTCTTACTGTTTAATAATAATCACTTTTCAATTGCCCCTGATTTAACGATCATCGGGTTAGTCAGCTTATTTTCCGGTGTCACGAACATCATGAGCGTCGTATTAGACTCAGATGGTAACATGACTAATTTTTTCTGGGGAATGCTTAGCAACATCACTTACATCTACGTTTCATTCAAAGCACATCTATACGGTGAAGTTTATCTATATACATACTTCTTTATTTCTCAATTTGTTGGGATCTATGCATGGAACAAGCGTAATATTGAACATCCCGTGGGGGATAACAATGAAGTTCAGGTCAAGGAACTGTCTGCGCGGGGCTGGTTGCTCTTAACAGTTGCCGTACTAGTTGGCTGGGTCATCTTGGGAATGTTTTTACAACGAGTCCCATTGATCACACCGACTTTAGATCCCCATCCTTGGATCGATTCAATGAGCACGGTCGTCCAGGTCTTTGCTCAAATCCTGCTTATTTGTCGCTTCAGCAGTAGCCAATTCATTCTTTGGATCATTGGAAATTCACTGGAAATCGTTCTTTGGACGGTTAGTTTCAACCCCATCATGATTATGTTGTTCATTGCCTGCAACGTGAACTCATTCTTCGGTTGGTACGTTTGGAATCAAAAATTAAAACAACAAGCTCAGGTTGAATAATGATAATAAAAGGGATTCTACTATAAAGTGGAATCCCTTTTACTATGACTCGGTAAAGACATCTTTATCTACAAAGTCAGTACTCCCAATTTTCATATGGCCATTAACATTATCAACGAATTTATTGTCACTAACCAAATAGACGCTGCGTACCCCGATATTATCGCCATCAATGTCTACGATGTTATAGCTAGTTGAATCTTTATAAACATGATCATGGGCATTACGACAATCAATGTGGTATGCAGTAGAATCACCAATCACATTCATTACGCCCTCCCGATAAAAGATTGCTGGAAAATGAACATGACCTGTAAACATCCCTAGCACATTATATCCGCGAATAATATCGTACAATTCATCACTATTTTGTAAAATACTAAAATTCATGTTACCCATTGGAACGCCTGCCGAAGGATGGTGCATAAACATTAAAGAATGGGGATTACTGGATTTTAACAATTCGGCCTTTAACCAAGTTAGTTGCTTCGCATCTAAATAGCCTTGCGACATATTTTTAAACTTAGTATCTAAAAAGTAAAGGTCATAATCATCAATCTCAATTTTATAATAATAATGATCTTTTGCTGGCTCATTTAAATACCCACTAAAAAATTCACTAGTGCGATCATGATTCCCTAAAGTAACGAAAATTGGCACCCCAATTCGATCACTTTGCTGATTTAGGTATTTTCTTAAGTTCTTATAGTCTAACTTATTCCCCTCGTGAATCAAATCACCGGTAATCGCAATCAACGAGGCATCATAATCATTGCGATGCTTAAAGATGTCATCAAATACCAATTGCAGCTTATCGTTCGGACTATACTGCTGTAGCATTTCCTTGACTCCGTTAGTATTGTGTAAATGAGTATCAGTGATCTGAATTATTCTGTATGCCAATAACGCCACGCTTCCTTCGTAATTAATAAGTTCCTCATTAAAAGATTATCATTTTAAATTATAAATTAAGTAAATTATTTGTATTTTTTTCGTAATAACCAAAAAGAGCAGTTGCCCAAATATGAGCAGCTGCTCTTTAATTATTTACGCTTAGTTAATACATCCCTTAAATGAATAATCTCATTTGGTAAAAACTTCATCAATGGAGTTCCCTGCTTAGGATAAAGCGTCAATACTAAATCACCGTTAATAATTTGTCCTAAATAAACATCCTTAATGTCATGATGTTGTTTGGCTAACAGTTGCATTAGCCAATCTTGATTTTTCTGAATATGATCTAAAACGTCCTCATTAACGTTCCCATCGGTAATAATCGGTAAATTAGTTGTCGTATCATGGTAATTATTAATATTCAATTCACCATTTTGTTCCAAGGTGACCTTGCTAACTTGTTGTAAATCATTCACCCCAGAATTATTTAATTTGAACACTAGATCACTTGCAGAAACCCCACTTTTAAGTGCTGTCGCAACATCAATCCGCCCCTTATTAATTAACACCTTCGGGCTTCCATTCATCAAGTTTTTAAAGAAATCGCTTTCGTTGATCAAGACCTTGCTACTAAAAATAATCATTGTCCATATCAGAACAATCACAATAAATTCCAAAATCGAAATGCTAAGGTTAAAAACGGTTCCCCCAACAATTCCACCTAAGACGTAGTTTTGCAACTCATCAACTGCATTGGCTGGATCCAAGTTCCCCTTACCAGAAAGGTTAATCTGAAATACTAACATTAAAAAACCAATCAATAGTTTTCCAGCAATGTTTAGATATTGACTGCCACTAACGCTTAAGTTTAAACCACCCCTTTTTACATACTCGATTTTATTCGCAAACGGATGCACCCGCTTAGTTGAGTAAACATCAGTCGTTGAATTAATATCGACCTCATAGTATTTATCGTTGACCTTCATGACTAGTTGCTTGCTAATCGTCGGGGAACTGGAGTAAATATTATTAATCGAAACATGTTGATCCTGACTTACTTTTTGCATAATTCTAGCAATTTGAATCGCATCACTTTGCGTAGACGCCTGATTTTGCAGCTTGCCAACCTCCAAGCAAATCACTGCAGCAGCAAATGCAAACATTACAATTAGGATATTGCGAAATTTTAAATTAGTTCGATCCTTAGAATATTTAATTCCAATCACGATAATCATTAAACTAATTAACAAGCCCAAACCAATAAACAAATAATCTAATAGGTGTGAATTATGAGTTAAATATTGATATGAATAAAATTTGATAGCCAATCACTTCTTACGTTCTGATTTATTTTAATATTCAAACAAAAAGGATGCCAAAATCATAACGGCATCCCCCTCCTGTTGATTAAAAATTAATTAATTTCTTTTTCTGATATATAGGCCACCAAAGATGCCCGCAAATGAAAGCATGATCAATCCTAACAATACTTCTGCTTGAACGTCATTCTCTTCACCTGTTTGTGGTAGCTTACTCTTCTTGCTACTATTCTTTGCGCTAGTGCCATTGGTACCTGCACTCTTGGTACTGGTTAAACTAGTTTTATCAGTAGTGGAACCATCGGCACTGTTAGTGTCATCAGTACCATCATCTGAACTCAAGGTAGTATTATCATCCTTAACATCAGTGCTTCCATCGCTAGCGCTATTATCATCACTAGTGGTGTCATCATCTGAACTTGAAGTTGTTGATGAGTCAGAATCACTCGTATCGTCATCTGCAGTTGAATCACTGGTACTAGTGTCAGTAGCAGTCGATGAATCAGTAGTACTAGTAGCCGTTGAATCACTAGCACTTGAAGTAGCTGATGAACTAGCACTAGAAGCATCACTAGTGGTTGAACTAGTTGCAGAACTACTTGAAGTCGATGAACTGGAACTAGAAGCACTTGATGAAGAAGATGATGCAGATGAACTAGTATCGGAGCTAGAACTACTAGTGCTTGTACTATCATTAGCATGGGTAACTGACTTGTATGCAAATAATGATCCATTATTGCTAGTCAAGTCATTAACAACACTCTGCCAATTACTTAAAACATCAAGACTGTAGTCGCTACCAAATGCACTGAGCAATGCGCTTTGGGTAACTGAATTACTATTCGTAAACCATTCATTTCCATTGTTACCAGTAGCATCAACAGCTGTTTGGGCATTTGCGACCCCACTATTATCTAGTGAGTAACCTGTAAAAGTCCCATTTTTATAAACAGCTGAACGATAGTAAGTTACTGGAACTGAGACCTGTTTAATAATTTGACCACTGTTATTATAAAGGCTAAATGACTTGTTAAACGTCCGCGTTAAGTCAGAAGCATTTAAGCCAGATGGTAAATTAGTCGAATTGTAACTGTAAATAGCATACGAATCAGCACTGGACGATGCGGATGAAGATCCACTGGCACTCGAAGATGCCGTAGAACTAGCGGATGAGGTCGAACTGCTGGTACTAGATGATGAAGCAGAACTGCCCGTTCCATAAGTCACGGTAATATTATCTTGACTGTACTTATAATCTGCTGGAACATCAACAGCAGCAACTGAACTTTGTGAAGGTGTCAAGCTTGCAACCGATGGTGATGTAACAGCGGCAAAACTGCTAGCACTCCCAGTTACCTGCCAATTAGTATAAGTGATCACTTTAGTAACATAATCATAAGTTGCAGAACGAGTGTAAGATACGACCTGTGTTACTGGGTTAGCAACTTGCTTACCATTAGCATCAACGTAGTTAATCGTTCTAGTAAAGGTCTTAGCTAAGTTATCCTTAGTAACCCCATTTGAAAAACTACTATCTGCAGCGGTATAAGATGCTGTACTGTGGGTAAAATCAAATTCATAATTATTATTATCAGCATTTAAAATAATTTGATCTGATGATGGCACCTTGCTTGCATCAGTGATCAGCTTATAACCATTATTTTCCAAACTTTGCACTGCACTTGAAACAGAGTATTTAACCGCTCCACCGATTACACCACTATAATTGACCCCACCAATTACCGCATTACTATTCGCTGTATCGATTAATTTAACACTTCCGCTAACGGTGGCTGAATTGGCACTGCCCGATGTATTACTACCTGCAGAGCTAGTATTGCTTGATGCACTACTGGTCGCAGCGGTCTTATTATAGTAAACAGTAATCGTAGGACTAGTAGCATAATTACTATAGGTAATTCCAGAATTTATAACGGTGTTTCCTGAAGCAAAAATCGATTTACTAACGTTATTCGTAGCACTAGAATAAGTGTACCCACTAGGAGTATCAACATTAACCGAGTATGAATTACCAACATATAGATTATCAGCAGTTACATATGCACTCGCAAAAGTACTACCACCTTCTACATAATTAACAACGATTGGAGTGGGCTGAACTTTATAAACCCCAACGGTGGGTTGAATTGGTCCAACATTCGCACTACTGAAGGCGGTATTACTTTGAACATCAAACGTCCACCATGATTTATCGCCATCATAATAATAGCCGTTAGCACTAGTTACTAGTGGGCCCTGACTAATCGTTACAATTGTGTAGGTTGAACCTGGTGCAGTCGTAGTGGAAGCACTATAGTTAATGGAAACATAGCTACTTGCATTAACGGAAGAAGAAGTTTCTGTTCCATTAATCAATTGGTGTTGAACTAGGTTAGCAATTCCCTTAACTGGAGAAACTCCGTTACTATTAGCGTAAACTAGGTTGTCAGATCCATTCGCTACAGCTGCATGGTAAACAGCAGAATTAGTGCCACTAACGGAAAATCCCAATGAAACGCTACTGCCAGATAAAGAATAGAATGCAGATGGTGCTAACTGGTTTGAAGCTGCTGGCGCACTAGATACCAGCGAAACATTCGTTACAGCTGATCCAGTAGGTCTATCTGTCGAACTAGCGGTGTCTTCGACCCCTAAACGATATGATAGTAAGTCATCAGCAGATGATTGGGATGCTGAATCGGAACTGGAGCTCGTCTGGGCACTGCTACTAGATTCAGTTTGTACTGATGAACTAGCAGATGCCACACTTGAAGCGCTTGTTGAACTATTGGTATCACTACTAGTGGCTGATGATGCAGAAGAAGCAGTGCTACTTCCCGCACTTGAATCAGTCGCTGAATCGACAGCGCTACTATTAGCTTGACTACTGGAAACGTTTGCTGAAGTATCAGCATGAACAACTTCAGGAGCAGCTCCTGCCGCCATCAATGCCAATGCTGCAGTCCCTACGACGACCCATTGTTTCTTTACTTTATGTAATACTTTTTTGTTATTAACTTTGCGATATTTCATTTTATTAATCACTTTAATCACAGTCCTTTCCTACATAATATGTTATATACAATTTTATATTATTTGTAAATGAAAAGACACCAAAAAGCACCCATCAATATAAATTATCGATGGGTGCTTTTGGTAATCAAAATTAACATAAATTAGAACTTAAGTTATCGTTGCTAATAATTAGATTATTTCTCAGCAGCGTACAACTTAGCAACCTTAGTGTATTTCTTTTCGGCCTTGGCTAATTTAACCTTAGCAGTCTTCTTAGCCTTAGCTGTTTTAGCCTTTGCTAATTTTGCCTTAGCCTTCTTAACTGCGTTTTTAGCCTTGGTAACTTCTTCCTTAGTCGTGCCCGTGCCCCGCTTAAATTCAGATGATTTTGATAATGAATCATTTTTAACTTTTTCCATATATTGTGGAAAATCAGTTGATGGGACAAAACCAACGGCAGATGATGAGCTATCATTCGATGATGAAGCATTAGTGGTCGAAGTAGCGCTAGCTGATGAATAATTGCTATCAGTCACAAAACTACCATTCAATGATGAGATCACAAAAGCTCCAGACAATCTACCAACGCTATTAGCATAAGATACATAGCCATCATCGGATGATGAAGACTGGGTGGCACTCGTAGATGATGCAGCCGGATTCTTAGAATAGGTAACATCAACACTAGATGTAAAGTCGGCACCATTAGGATTAACTGTCGATACTGGTGCTGATGATACTACTTGATAACCGCTAATTGAAGGAGCGACTGCGGCGAAAGAAGAACTTTCTGGACTCCAACTAGTGTAGATAGATTGCTTAGTAACGTAATCGTAAATGCCTTCACGAGTAAACGTTACCGTCTCCGTTGTTGCTGGTTGCAATGAATTATTAGTCCCAGAAACCAAGTAGTTAACCGTTCTCGTGTAAGTTTGTGTAAAGTCACCAGCAGAAAAGCTAGTTCCACTAAAGTTAGTATCACCAGCAGAGAACGTCTTGGTCTTGTGAGCTAACGAAACTGCATATGATCCTGCAGAGGTGCCAAACGTTAAACTATCTAAAGATGTAGCTACTCCTGAAGCTAATTCATAGTTTTCAGGAACGGAATCAGTAATCGTTTTTACATCAACCACACTGGATGGATAACCAGAAACGGTAACTGTTGATCCAACGACACTGTTGCCATCGTAGTAGTTAAAGGTATCAGCAACTGAATTCTCTGAATAAAGCACCGCTGTTGATACTGCAGTATTAGAATCATTTGCTGAAACCGTTTGTGCAGCTGCGGATGAAGTAACCGTGTATCCAGCTACTGAAGTATCAACTGATGAGAAAGATGCACTAGATGGAGACCAATCTGAATAAGCAGTGGACTTAGTTACGTAGTTATAAGTTCCACCACGCGTGAACGTTACTGAAGATGATGTTGCTGATTGTACTGGAGTATTAGTGCCAGCAACCAAGTAGCTAACCGTTTGGGTAACGGTCTTTGAAAAGTCACCTGCGGAAAGGGTGGTACCACTAAAGTCACTATCACCTGCTGAGAATGATTGGGTCTTATCAGCCAATGAAACCGTGTATGTGGAACCACTGGATCCGAATGTCAAGTCAGCAAAGGAAGTATTGGCACCTGATGCAAAGACATAGTTTGATGGTGCTGAACTCAACAGGCTATTGGTGTCAACAATACTAGATGGGTATCCAGAAACGCTAACTGAGGCAACCACGCTGTTGTTTGAATCTACATAGTTAAAGGTATCAACAACTGAATTCTCTGAATAAAGCACCGCTGTTGATACTGCAGTATCAGAGTCGTTTGCCAAAACCGTTTGTGCAGCTGCGGATGAAGTAACCGTGTATCCAGCTACTGAAGTATCAACTGATGAGAAAGATGCACTAGATGGAGACCAATCTGAATAAGCAGTGGACTTAGTTACGTAGTTATAAGTTCCACCACGCGTGAACGTTACTGAAGATGATGTTGCTGATTGTACTGGAGTATTAGTACCAGAAACCAAGTAACTGACCGTTTGGGTAACGGTCTTTGAAAAGTCACCTGCGGAAAGGTTGGTGCCACTAAAGTCACTATCACCTGCTGAGAATGATTGCGTCTTATCGGCCAATGAAACCGTGTATGTGGAACCATTGGATCCGAATGTCAAGCCAGAAAAGGAAGTATTCGCACCGGATGCAAAGACGTAGTTTGATGGTGCTGAACTCAACAGACTAGTGGTGTTAACGCTACTAGCTGGGTATCCTGAAACGCTAACTGAGGCAACCACGCTGTTGTTAGAATCTACATAGTTAAAGGTATCAACAACTGAATTCTCTGAATAAAGCACCGCTGTTGATACTGCAGTATTAGAATCGTTTGCCAAAACCGTTTGTGCAGCTGCGGATGAAGTAACCGTGTATCCAGCTACTGAAGTATCAACTGATGAGAAAGATGCACTAGATGGAGACCAATCAGAATAAGCAGTGGACTTAGTTACGTAGTTATAAGTTCCACCACGCGTGAACGTTACTGAAGATGACGTTGCTGATTGCACTGGAGTATTAGTACCAGAAACCAAGTAACTTACCGTTTGGGTAACGGTCTTTGAAAAGTCACCTGCGGAAAGGTTGGTGCCACTAAAGTCACTGTCACCTGCTGAGAATGATTGGGTCTTATCAGCCAATGAAACAGTGTATGTGGAACCGCTGGTTCCGAATTTCAAGCCAGAAAAGGAGGTATTGGCACCTGATGCAAAGACATAGTTTGATGGTGCTGAACTCAACAGGCTATTGGTGTCAACAATACTAGATGGGTATCCAGAAACGCTAACTGAGGCAACCACTCTGTTGTTTGAATCTACATAGTTAAAGGTATCAACAACTGAATTCTCTGAATAAACAACATTCACGGAGAATGCAGATTCATTATCGTTTAAAGCAACGTTTTGTGCAGGAGCAGAGCTTGTTAACGTGTATCCCGTAATCGAATTTGAAACCGCTGGAAATACTAATGAGCCCGGTGTCCAATCACCATAAGCGGTTACTTGCTTGGTAACTGCATCATAAGAAGTTGCAGTCTGGGTAAATGCAGAAGTGAATGTCGATGCGGCACTAATTGCACTACCATTATTGTCTACGTAGTTAACGGTTCTAGTATATGCTTGTGATTTAGTAGCATCCGCAACCCCACTTACTCCAGCAGAATAAGACAGGATCTGGTGTTTCAAATAAACCGAATAAGTAGCGTTAGAAGTCCCGAAGGTCAAGCCATTTAAAGAATTATTATCAGCATTGGAACCTAATTCATACCCAGCTGGTAATGCTAAACTCCCGACTGCAGATGAATAATCACCACTTACCGTTACCGAAGAAGCGCTTGGCAATGCTGCATTCGAATTATTTTCATCATAGAAATTAAAGGTATCTGAAACCGTAACTGGGTTATAGTATAAAGAAACCAATTGCATATAGCCAATCGTTCCAGTGACGTAACTAGATCCAGATGCATCTGCGGACGCACTAACGTTGCCCACGTTAGCAGCTGCGCTAGTGAACGTGTAGCCAGCAATAGATGGCACGGCTACTGAGAAGCTATTACCAGAATAAATATAACTACCAGTTAAGTACTGAGTGGAAGGAAGCCCATTAGCGGATGAATTACCTGCAAAGTGATAATCGAAGGTTGCAACTGAACCAACATCTTGATTAAATGAAGCACCACCACCAACTGGGCTAATAGTAGGATCAGAATGGTTATTAGTATTACGATCATTAGCTGCTCTTGAATTATAATCGGAATTCAATCCAGCACTGTGGTCAAAAGTAATTGACCAGCCAGCCGTTTCACCTAGCTTCAAATCAATATTGCTATTAAAGTCGGAAGGCATGCTAAATAACAACACCGACGCTGTACTATTAGATGAGAAATCAGCATTTGAATAAATAAACGTAAAGTAACTTCCCATTTGATCACTAGGGATTGCCGAACTACTAATAACGCTATTTGCACTATCAGCATAGTAAACACTCAAATTAGAAAATGCACTGGCAGCACCACTGGTAAAGAATGGATTGCCACTTGCATCGTTAGCAAATACAATCGCTTCATTGTATGAATAAGTTTGTCCATTGATGGTTTTACTTGCTGGTTGAAGAGTCATTTTAGCGTTATAAACGCTAGCAGCCCCACTAAGAGCATGCTGCATGAAAAAACTATAGGTCGTACTGGAATTATTTCCAGTATATGAGTATCCAGAACCAACATAAAATGCTTTTTCAATTGATGGCGCACTATCCACCAATGAAGCATTACTTACAACATTGGAATCAGGCGTGCTGGCAGCATCTACTCCCTCTAACCGATATTCCAACAATCCATCTTCAGCAGGCGTTGATGATGGTGCACTTACTTGAAAGTCGTTACTAGTTACAGCAGTGCTGCTGGTGGTTACACTAGCGCTACTGCTAGTAGCATTGCTATCAGTTGATGAATTTGCGCTACTACCTGTGGATGCACTACTAGTTGAAGTACTGCCACTTGATGATTCAGCAGCGCTACTCTTAGTCGTCTCCGCCGAAGATCCCTCATCCCCACTGCTAGTCTGATTGTTAGTTAGGTTCGAGCTAACGTTAGCATCAGCATTCACTACTTCTGGCGAACCAGCTCCTGCAGCTAAAATCGTTAAGGCTGCTGTCCCTAAAACAACCCATTGTTTCTTTACTTTATGTAAAACCTTTTTTTCTTTGGTTTTCCGATATTTTAACTTATTAACTAACATTTATATCACACCCTTTTCTTAATACAATTTTAATCTATTTAAAATAAAATGCAAAATATAATACACCAAAAATAGATATTAAAAATTGTTATTTATAATAAAAACCGTCAGCCATTTAATTTAATAGCTGACGATCCTTTATAAAATTAATTATTTATTTTTAAATGTCTTTCTAATCAATAATGCAGCGAGTCCTAGAATAAAAATTCCTAATAGATAAACGTAAAGATTATTCGTATCGCCAGTTTGTGGGAGCCGATTAATGTTTGGTTTTGATCGATTAGATGAATTATTACTTGAAGACCCATGCACTACGGATGCCGAACTACTAGAATCACTTGAACCAGCAGGTGTACTAGAGTCACTTTGTGAATTAGTAGTGCTTGAGGATGAATCACTATTACTGGATGAGCTATCACTACTCATTGAACTACTACTATTGGTGGTGCTTGAACTAGTTGAACTGCTATTGGAACTTGACGCACTAGAACTATTCGAGGAACTACTACTTAAAGCACTGCTACTAGAAGAAGTATTGTTAGAACTTTGTGAACTAGCTGAACTGGAGCTACTGTTCGTAGAACTAGTCGAACTTTGTGAACTAGTTGTACTAGAGCCGCTGTTCGTAGAACTAGTCGAACTTTGTGAACTAGTTGTACTAGAGCTACTGTTCGTAGAACTAGTCGAACTTTGCGAACTAGTTGAGCTAGAGCCGCTGTTCGTAGAACTAGCAGTGGAACTACCAGAAGTATTGTTTGAACTTCCCGTACTGTCAGTTGAACTAGAACTGCCAGTAGAATCAGTGCTGCTAGCATTATTGCTAGAACTAGTTGAGCCACCAGAACTTCCTGAATCACTGCCAGTAGATGCAGAACTACTTGCGCTATATGAATTAATAATATCCATGTCACTACCGCTACTAGAATAGCTAGTAACGTAGTTAGGAACACTATTTTCATTAACTGCGTATTTGTACGCTTTACCATTATTATCATAAATTGGTAAATTATTAAAACTATAACGCCAATTATTATCCGCTGAAATCGTTTGGCTTAGGAACTGTCTATCGTTTCTAAATAAGTACACTACGATTGAAGATGGTCTAACCTTATATTGATTATTATTATCCTGCCAGATCTTATTACCAGTTTCGTTGAATAAATTATTCAATGTTCCAGAGCCGGTCTGAATTTCAGCCGTTGTTGATTTCGTTTGACTAGAAATATTACTACCACTTAGGACCCCGGTATTCGCATAATCTTTAGCTTTACCATCATCATTAACTCGCGTGTCATAAGTAACCACATATAAGCTATTAATATTCCCCAATTGAACGTTAAAACCGCCGTTGCCTTCAGTAATGGCACTGGCTTCAACCGTTGAAATCGGTTTATATGGTAAGCCGTCCCAATTAGCGTCCGGATCGAAAGTCACCTTTGTAACATTTTCAGAACCAGGAATGAGTTGTTGACCATCACCTAGCGTGTCAGTATAAACGGCATTATCCACTTGTGCTTGAGCATAATTAACTCTAACCACCCAGTGAATTAAGTACGGATCAGATGTATCTGCATATCCATACTTAAATACTTTTTCACTACTGTCAGGAGTCCCAGCCCCTGCAACGTTATATGAAACATTCCCTGTGACTGGCCAATTAATGGTGATCGTCTGCGGAAAAGTGGATTCTTTAGATACCCAATTCACCCCGACTGTAAAGGAACCCGTAACATCTGAGTTCAGATTATCAACGTTGGAGTTAAAAGTAATGGTAATTTTATTATTATATGCATCAACAGCTGCATTTGCATACGTTTTGCCATCTTTACCAACGATATCAAAATTATATATAGTCACTTTGCACCCTCAGCTGTGGGGGGATCGTGACGTTAATTTGATCACCGTTCTTGGCCTTACCAGCTGGAATATTGAAACCCCAAGTGGCGTTGACTCCCTTATAGTAGTCGTAGTTTCCAGAACTATCCTTATTTCCAGAAATGCTGGCTCCAGTTACAAACGAATCTTGCAACATAGCATTGGTATTATCAGCATGCGTTTGCGTTCCTAAAAACAAACTAAATAACGCAATAAAACCTAATGATAAAAACATTAAAAAAATCTTTTTGAAAATTGACTGTTTTTTCAAAATTACACCTCCTTATCCGTAAAAAAGTATATATTAAAGCGATTGCTATTACAATCATCGTACATTAAATAATATCCAACGATTTTTTACTGGTTGGCTTTGGAAATGCCTGGTCCAACAATGCTAGATCATCACTACTCAATGCAATGTCTGCGGCCGCAAGATTGGATCGCATATGGTCTTCATCACTGGTTTGTGGAATCGCCAGGGTTTGGCCATCGCGGATCGCCCAGGCCAACATGATCTGAAATTCAGTCGCGTTATGCCGCCGTGCCACTTCCACCAATGCTTGTTGCCTAGTAATCTTAGCCCCGCGGCGATCAGCCTGATCGATCGGTGCATAGGCAATCAACGGTACTTTATGATCGCGTTGCCAAGGCAGTAAGTCATAATCGATCCCCCGTGAACCAATGTTATAAAGGTCTTCATTTGCCATTACCTCCTGACCATGTGGGACCGCCCAAAGCTCTTGCATATCACTAAGGTCAAAATTCGAGACCCCCCAGTGCTTGATCTTGCCACTTTGTTTCATGGCCACCATGTTATCCACAACTTCGGCTAACGGCGTGCTCCCTGGCCAGTGGTAGAGGTATAGATCCAAGTAGTCAGTCCCAAGCCGTTGTAAACTATCATCTAGTGCTTTTTGCATTTGCTTACGCTGCGCATGGAAGGGGTAGAATTTGGAGATGATGAATAACGAATCCCGATCAAAATCTTTGATGACATCCCCCACTAACCGTTCTGAATCACCATTCCCATATTGTTCAGCGGTATCGATGACGGTCGCACCATGTGTGATCCCGAATTGTAAGGTCGTTTTTTGTTGCGCATAATTAGCTTCTGTGCTCCCCATGTGCCAAGTGCCCATGCCAATTGCTGGTAGTGAAACGCCATTAAAATTAATTTTTTTCATTTAAAAGCCTCCTGATTAGATACAAAAAAGGACCGCTCAAAGCGATCCCACGAATCATCAATATTAGTTCACTATTCACCCTTATCGAACTTAAGCGTTCCATACAGAGCTTCCCCATATTGGGTCAACATTAAATTATTATTATCAGCCTTTTGGGCAAAATCAGGAACTACATATCCATATTCTTCAACATTAATTGCAAAATTAAAAATCCCCTTCGGGTGGTTACAATCTAACTTCACAAGTTCTGCAACATATTCGTCCCGACTAATGTCATCTTCGTATTCAGCATGAATACTTTTGGCGAGATTAATAAATTCTTCATTTGCTAGTGTAACTGAAACCCGACTATCCGTGTTGGGCTTTTGTTGATTATAAAACTTATCCATAAAATCTTCTTCAATTTTTTCAATTACTTTTTCTTTGTACATTAATAATCATTCCTTTACTTGTAACTAAATTATAACAAGGAATGATTGTGAAATGCTGAAATATGCTCACTCTTTACTTTTTAATAACAAAATCGGTTGATTTCACAATCAACCGATTCAAAGATTATTCTAAATTGGCATGGTTGAGTTGCATCGCATGCTCAGTGATTTGGTACTGATGCATGTATTCTAAGGTAACGGAATCTCCGAACAGCCACACCGCTTGTTCGAAAAGTGCGCCCATCGGTTGGACCGTATCCTTATTAGTTGTGAACTTACCCTTGCCAGGTAAAACGGTAACGTGATCAACGAAATGCGCTAACTCACTGTCCCTTGTCGCCGTCAGTAGCCAGACTTGCCCGCCCAACTGCTGCGCTCTTTGCACCAGTGCAACGATCGATGGCGTCTTAGCCGAACCGCTAGCTACAATTAATAAGTCGGCATTCGTAAACGCTGGGGCCGTCGTTTCCCCAACCACGGTGACTGGTTTACCGAGCTGACCGATCCGCATTGCAAATGCACTGCTGGCCAACCCAGAACGTCCCGCCCCAGCAACGAAAATCCGCTCAGCAGAATGGATCAAGGTCAGCGCAGCGTCATCAACTGCTACATCCGCAGTATTTAATTCTGCTAAGATCGTTTTCCATGAACTAGTTGGCAATTTATTCACCCGTTTCGATCATCGTCTTAATTTCACGCGCCGCCTTTGCTGGGTCATCGGCAGTCGCGATTCCACCACCGACGATCAATAGGTCTGGTTGTTCGGCAATGATCTTAGCGGCTGTATCGAGCTTAATCCCACCAGCCACGGCGGTCTTAGTGTTCTTCACGTTTGCCTTGATCGTGTTAAACGTTTCGAATGGGGTTTTTCCTAAAGCTTGTAAGTCATAACCAGTATGGGTGGCGATGTAATCAGCCCCCATTGCATCGATCTCACGCGCCCGCGTTGCCACGTCTTCGATGCCGATCATGTCAACGAGCAGTTCCTTGCCATCTTTATGGGCCTCTTCCACGGCATCCTTGATCGATTGATCTTCTGCGGCGGCTAAGATGGTGGTAATGTCTGCGCCGTACTTGACTGCTTGGCCAACTTCGTAAGCTGCCACATCCATGATCTTAACATCAGCTAGTAATGTGATGTCTGGGAACGTGTCGCGAATCTTCTTAAAGCCTTCTAGACCAAAGTTGATCACTAACGGGGTCCCGTATTCAAAGACATCGACACTGTCCTTGGTCTTTTTGATCAATTCGATTGCGCCATCCACGTCTTCTAAATCGATTGCTAATTGTAACTTCATATAATAATTCCTCCATTAATTTATGATTTAATAGTAGGATATCAGAGGCGTTACTTACTAACAATTAGTTACTTTTAGGTAACTACCTAGACGTTCGGATGAAAGTTCTTGGTCTGATAGATTGGATCCAGCTTTAATTGATTGATCCTTTTTTCGCCCCATTCATACATCATCGTCAATATCGGCAGCAGACTCTTCCCGATCGCGGTCAATTGATAGCTGGCCCGTTTGACCTTGCCCTCGTTGTAATCGTGTTTTTCAACGATGCTATCTTGGATCAATTCGTTGAGTTGATTGGTCAATACCTTGCGGCTAACGTTTGGAATAATTCTGGTAAATTGGTTAAAGTGAATCGCATCCCCATGCCGCAGTTCCCATAAAATATACATTTTATGCTTGCCGCTGAACATCGAAAGCGTTAGTTCCTTGGCACAATCAAAATTACCAGACTGCAGCTTGTTGCGCACATCTTGGCGAATATCAGTTTCCATGAAATCTTCATCTCCCTTTGAACTATCTATTTTACGCTCAATTGCCTTTGAGTTCATTATCTTTGCCCAACCCCTGCATTAATTATAAGATTAGGATAATAATTAATTGAGGAGGAAGTTTTATGTCCGAAAGTCAATACATCGTTGTTCATAATGCCCATCAGAACAACCTAAAAGACATTAGTTTAAAGATTCATAAGCACGCAATTACCGTTTTTACCGGTTTGTCTGGTGCTGGAAAATCATCACTGGTTTTTGATACGATCGCCGCTAACTCACGGCGGGAATTAAACGAAACGTTCCCTAGTTTTACCCAGCAATACCTACCTAAGTATGGTCAACCCCACGTTGATAAGATCGATAACCTCCCCGTTGCGATCGTGATTCAACAAAAAAAGATTGGCAAGAACCCGCGTTCGACACTTGCTACATACACTGGAATCTATTCATTGATGCGCCTGTTGTTCTCACGGGACGGTAAGCCCTGGGTAGGGTATTCAGATACGTTCTCATTTAATTTGCCCCAGGGGATGTGTCCGAACTGCCAAGGACTGGGCTATGTTGATGATATCAATCCCGACAAAATTTTAGATTACAATAAATCATTAAATGAAGGTGCGATCACCTTCGTTAGTTTCGGTCCGCACACGTGGCGGTGGAATCGCTATGCCCACACCGGATTATTCGATAATGATAAACCAATCAAGGACTACACGAAGCACGAATTAGATCTATTGTTGTACGCTCCCCAACAAAAGCTAACGGATGCCCCAAAGATTTGGCGGAAGAGCATCTTATATGAAGGATTAATCCCGCGAATCAAACGTTCGATCATCAACAGCGCCGAGGGTAAACACCACCAAAAGGCGATCCAAGAAATCGTTGACCACCACGCCTGTCCAGTTTGTCATGGTACCAAGCTCAGAAAACCTGTCCTAGGTTGTAAAATCAACGGCAAAAATATCGCTGACGTCTTGCAGATGGACCTCATCCACGGCCTCGCCTTTTTAAAGACCATCAAGACCCCGTTGGTCCAAGGGATTATCCGCGAACTATCGACCAAGATTGCATCACTGATCGACTTGGGGCTGGGTTATCTGACTTTGGATCGGACAACCGAAACGCTTTCTGGCGGTGAGACCCAGCGGATCAAGATCGCAAAGTTCATGAACAGCTCGCTAGTCGATATGGTCTACATCCTAGACGAACCCAGTGTCGGTCTGCATCCCAAGGACATCCAGTTGATCAAACACGCCCTGACCAAGTTGCGCGATAACGGCAATACGGTCTTGATTGTCGAACACAATCCAGAATTGATTCCGATCGCCCAATACGTCGTTGAGATTGGCCCTAAAGCGGGAGCGGAAGGTGGCCACATTACCTTTGACGGTACCTATGATGAACTCTTAAAATCAGACACGTTGACGGGTAAATGCCTGCGCGCTAAATTAAAATTTAATGAACACCCCCGTAAAGCTACCCAGACGCTCGATTTAAAAAACGTCTCAGTCCACAACCTAAAAGACGTCAGCGTCCAAATTCCCCTCGGTGTTGAGACCGTCATTTCTGGGGTCGCTGGTTCAGGAAAGAGCTCGTTGATGCAAGCCATCAAGGATCATTTGACCGAACCTTACATCGACCTGTCACAAGATGCCGTCGGTGCAAATATTCGCGCCACTCCTGCCACCTACCTCGATATTTTAAATGAGATCCGCAAGTTGTTCGGCGATGCCAACCATGTTTCACGGACCCTCTTTAGCTACAACGGAAAGGGAAAGTGTCCCGTCTGTAAGGGGAAGGGTGTCGTGATCACCAACATGGCGTTCATGGACCCAGTTATTCAGACCTGTGAGGCATGTAATGGGAAACGCTACAACGACGAAGCCCTCAAATATCAATACCAGGGTAAAGACATCAGCCAAGTCTTGAACATGTCGATCGCCCAGGCAATTCCGTTTTTCAAGCAAACCGCCAAAATCGAAAAACCATTAATCAATATGCAACGAGTCGGTTTGGACTACCTTTCACTCGGTCAATCATTAGATACCCTATCTGGCGGGGAGTTACAACGCCTAAAGCTTGCCTTGCAATTGAATCAAACGGGTAAAATCTACCTTTTGGATGAACCGACCGCTGGGTTGCACATGTTCAATGTTGGCACAATCATTAATTTATTCAAGGAACTCGTGGCTGCTAATAACACATTGATCATCGTAGAACATAACATTGAAGTGATCAGTTCCGCCGATTGGCTAATCGATGTCGGCCCAGCAGCGGGGCGCTACGGTGGTGAAATCCTTTATTCGGGAACGCCAATTGATTCGATTAAATCTAAAAAATCGGTTACTGGCCAAGCCATGTTGGAGTATAATAGACTGCGTAGCTAATTTTTTATAGATAGAAGGAAAGATTTTGGATATTCTAATTGGATTAATTCCCGCATTGCTTTGGGGAATCACCCCGTTGTGGGTCCACTTCATGGGTGGTAAGCCGATCCAACAACTATTGGGAACGACTTATGGAGCCCTCGTTGTTGGAATCCTAGTGTGGTTGATCAAAAAGCCAACCATCACCGTAGATGATGTATTCTGGTGTGTCTTGGGTGGGGCCTGCTGGTCGCTTGGCCAGTTGACTCAGTACAATGCATTCCGTAAGCTAGGGGTTTCGACCACCACCCCAATCGTTACTGGCCTTCAATTAGTCGGGGTTAACATCATTGGAGTCCTCTTCTTTGGTAGTTGGGAATCTGGCTTTGCAAAGGGTATCGGTTTTACCGCCGTGATCCTAGTGGTTATCGGGGTCGTATTAACCACTAGAACCGGTAATGGTGGCCATGAAAACTCGATCAGCAAGCGTGAGTTTACCAAGAGCTTGATCGAATTGATCGTCGGTTCTGGAATTGGGTACACTGCCTGTTCAACCTTCCCTAAGATTACTGGTTCTGACGGTTGGTCGACGTTCCCACCCCAATCGTTAGGGATGTTTATTGGTGCGATTATCTTTTCGCTTTTGATCAAGGATTTTCGCGAACAAAAGCCCCTGTTTCAAAAGGCCACCTTCAAAAACATCCTGACCGGATTTAACTCCGGGATTGGGACGGCTGGATACTTAATCTCGATTACCTTAAACGGGGTTTCAACTGGATTCACCCTTTCCCAAATGTGCGTGGTGGTTTCCACGTTCGGTGGGCTGGTCATTCTTCGTGAACACAAAACTGGCAAGGCACTAGTTTATACAGTTGGTGGTGTCGCCATGGTGTTAATTGGTGGGATTATGACTAGTTTTATTAGATAATATTAAAAAAAGTTGGGCAAGCGTCCAACTTTTTTAATTTTATTTTAATTTTTTTATCAAAAAAAGGTTGACTTATAATCATTTTACCGATATGATTGTTACAAATAAAAGAGACATGCTTTGAGAAAGAAAAGTAATCATGATGGCGAATTCAGCGAGCTCCGTTAGGTGAGAGGGAGTATTCATATTCATGACGAACAATCACTTTCGAGCAATGTGACGAAATCAGTAATCTACATTGGGTACGCCCATTACAGCGTTAGCGTATGTTAGTACGTATTTAGCGACGAGTGTTTTTGTGCTCGTAATTAAGGTGGTACCGTGTGTGAGCACCCTTATTCTTTTGGATAAGGGTGCTTTTTTATTGCAATTTAAGGGGGTGGTTTCATTGGAAAGCGACATTAGTCCGATTCAGATTATTAATTCACAGTTAGGTTTCAAAAAATATATTACGGAGGCATCATTTTATGCAAGATACAGATTTAAATCCCAATCCATTGACTTGGAAACAATATTTAACCGTCAGTTCGTTACTATTCGCGCTTTTCTTTGGAGCCGGTAACCTCATTTTCCCAATTCACTTGGGGCAAATGTCAGGTGCAAACTGGGTGGTCGCCACCCTCGGTTTCCTTTGTACGGGGGTCGTATTACCCCTCCTTTCGGTCCTTGCGATCAGCATTACTCGTTCTGAAGGGGTCTATGACATCGGTAAACCCCTCGGCCCTGCCTTTGCCGTCACGTTCATGGTTTTGATTCATGCGACCATCGGACCATTATTCGGAACCCCCAGAACTGCATCGGTTCCATTTACCGTTGGGGTGGCACCATTTTTACCAGCTAAGTACGACACGGTTGGGTTGTTAGTCTTTTCCGCCCTATTCTTTGGGTTCGCATATTTCATTTCATATCGTGAATCCTCCATCATGGACAAGGTCGGCAAGGTTTTAAATCCGCTCTTCTTATTAATGCTATTCGCAATTTTCCTATTCGCTTTCGCTTCACCAATGGGGAAAGCCAACTTACAAGCAGTAACCGCTCCATACCAACACAACGGATTTTTGAACGGTTTCTTAGAAGGTTATAACACCATGGATGCCCTTGCTGGTTTAGCATTTGGGGTTACAGTAGTCCAAGCCGTCCGCCAACTTGGTAAGACTAAGGCTACTAGCAATGCCAAGGTCACTGCAAAAGCTGGGGTCCTCTCTGTAAGCGTGGAAGGTCTAATCTATGTTGTCTTGATCTGGCTCGGTGCAACTAGTCTGAACGATTACAAGCTCGGTCCAGATGGTGGGGGCACATTCTCCCAGATTATGACTCACTACTTTGGTAGTGCCGGGCAAGCTGCATTAGCCGCATTGATCACGTTAACTTGTTTAACCACTGCCGTTGGACTAGTAGCTGCATTTGCCCAGGATTTCCACAAGCACTTCCCAGTGTTTAGTTACCATGCTTGGTTAACATTCATCTGTTTAGCATCGTTCTTAACTGCTAACTTAGGATTAGACCAAATCATCTTATGGTCAACTCCAATGCTAATGTTCCTTTATCCATTCTCAATGGTACTGATCTTATTATCAGTTACCTCCCCACTATTCAAGCGCGACCCAGTCGTATACGGAATGGTCGTATTGTTCACAGCGGTTCCCGCCCTGTTCGATATGTTCGCAGCATTCCCACCAGTCGTTAGCCAAAGCGGTTTCGCATTGGCACTCGCTAAGTTCCAACAAGGCTTCTTCCCATTTGCCAGTGTCGGAATGGATTGGGTCGTTCCAGCACTGCTCGGTGCAGTCTTAGGACTAGCTTGGCACCTTGTTAGAGTAAGAAAAGGTGTCTTTGCCAACGCATAATCAATTTCCCACATAGCTTCACGACATAGTTTCACCACATAATTACAACTGCATTTAATATCATAGTTTCATATATCATAGCTTTAATCACATATTAATCCATCAAATCAATAATTAAATCTTTAAATACAGGCGTCAATAATTACTCAATTGTGATTATTGACGCCTTTTAATTAGCATTATTTCGATTGTAAAGTCGTCCTAACAATAAGATCTTAGTACAATGGACCGCCCTTAGTAGCCATCATCGAACAATTAAGCCCAAATTAAAAAGCCTTCAAAACGAATTGATCAGTTTTGAAGGCTTTTAATTATTTCCGTCTCTTCCGCTTATATGCGGCGAAGAAGAATCCAGATAATCCTAATGCAAGTGCTCCCAACAAACTATAACGAACCGTTGTTTGACTTTCGCCAGTTTGTGGTAACTTACCCTGCTTATTATTAGAAGCTACGTTGGAATCATGACTAGCATGTAATCCATGTTTAGATTCATAATATCCACTTGAATTAGGTCTAGATGACCCAATTGCAGTACTTCCATGATGGTTAGTGGTTCCAGCACTATTTGCTGAAGAGTGCGCATTCGAAGCATGACTATGGCTATGACTAGCATGACTAGCATGGCTACTGTGTTTTGATCCACTCGCAGCACTACTTGCCGCGGAATGGTTGCTAGCTGCAGCGGATGAATGTGCGGATGCAGATGCACTCGCTGATGCAGATGCACTTGCCGAGGCCGACGCACTTGCTGATGCTGATGCACTCGCTGATGCTGATGCACTTGCCGAGGCCGACGCACTTGCTGATGCCGACGCACTTGCCGAGGCCGATGCACTTGCTGATGCGGACGCACTTGCTGATGCCGACGCACTTGCCGAGGCCGATGCACTTGCTGATGCGGACTGTGAATCAGCAGTTGAGGCACTGGAAGCAGTGCTGCTAGCGCTATCAGCAACCGAACTAGCTGATTTAACTAGCTTAGCCAATGATGAAATTGCAGCTGAAGCGGAACTAGCAACTGAAGCAGCAGAAGAAACAACGATCGATTCACTACTTGCCTCACTAGCAATTGATTCAGCAATCGAAGCCTCGCTAACGGCTTTTGAAACATCATGCGCAGCAGATGCTGACGATGCTGCAGCACTAGCACTAGCAGTGAGCTTAGCATAACTACTCATTGCTTGATTTGCAGAACTAAGAACGATTGCAGCACTCTTAGCAATTTCTGCATTACTGTTCATGTTGCTTGCCAATGAATGGTTATAAGCAGCGGCTGAACTAGCATCAGCAGCAGCCTTAGTAATGGCTGAGTTACTTGCATCCATGTTAGCAGTAGCTGCCGTTTCACTAGCAATCTTATCAGTATTGCTAATTTCAGAACTAGCAGTATTGATGGCCGTACTATTTGTAATTACAGCTGCACTTGCCTCATTAGCATGTGAACTAGCGGTCGCTGAATCGTGATCAACGTTAGAATTAGCGGAACTAGCCCGTCCACTAGCAAGACTATCATTATAAGAAATGGCTTGACTAGCGGCTTGACTAGCAGTTGATGCTGCATTTGAAGCAGCTGTAGAAGCGCTGGCCACCTCAGAGCTCAAGTTATTAGTTGCACTCTGGGCACTATTGGCAACACTAGCATCACTGGCGCTGCTGACAACGTTCTTGGCACTACTAATGGCATTATTAGCACTACTAATAAATGCAGAAGCGGAGTCAACCGTACTGTTAGCAGAACTAGTAACACTTGCATAGCTGGATACCACGCTGTTGTTAGAAGCCGAAGTAACTGAATCTGCTGCAGATTTAGCTGACTGAGTTGCACTGGCAGCTTCACTAGCAGCAGCACTAGCCTGACTGATGGCAATTGAGTCGGCAATGATCTTCGCACGATCATATTGGACTTGGGCGTCGTTTGCATCTTGGCTTGCGATATTGGCATCACTTTGCGCCCGACTAGCGGCACTCGATGCAGATGCATTTTCGGATTGCACCGCACTGGAGTGAGCAGAAGCGCTGGCGGCAGAAGCACTGGCTGCGGAAGCGGCACTCGCCGCAATGCTGGCCTGTTCGACAGCCAACGGTGCGTTACTTGCTTGCGCAGCTGAACTAGCGGCAGATGATGCTGAATTAGCTAGTGATGCGTCGTTCGATGCATCATTTGAATAACTATTGGCAGCAGCGGCATCACTCTTGGCGGCGCTCATAATGCTGTTAGCATCACTCTTAGCAATGATCACATCGGCTGACTTAACAACTGCATCAGAAGCATCTAATGATGCCTGTGATTTAGCACTCTCAATTGCAGAATCGCTGGTGGTAATCGTTTGGGCATGTTGATTAGCAGATTGCGCATCAACCGCCTTAGATGAAGTTACTACCGCATTCGATTCCGCACTATCATTAGCAGCAATTGCATACGAAGGATTAGCACTGGCAGCAGGAGCTGCGATCGAATTAGCACTCGCCGCCTGACTGCTTGCACTGTTGGCAACCGCTTCGGCACTAGCAATCACGGAAGCAACGATACTGGATGCCGCACTGGCCGCAGTCGAAGCAGCAGTCACGTTCGCACTCGCGATTTGTGAAGCACTAGTCGTTGAATCGTTCAAGCTATCTAATTGAGCCTTGAGGGATGTAATCGCAGCGGAGGCAGATTGGACAGCTGCATTTTCATTTGATGCAGCAATGGATGCCGTTTGAGCACTGCTTAATTCACTGGCAGCACCACTAGCATCCCCTGCCGTTGATGCATAGCTAGATGCGGCAATATAAGCTGATTTGGCGGCACTACTATTAGCAGCAGCACTGGCGGCATTTTGGCTCGCAACGCCAGAAAGGGATGCAATTTGACTTTCAATCCCACTGGCTGCAGATACGGCTGAACTAGCGACCGAACTAGCATTACTGAACGCTGCTTTGGCACTACTCATCGCGCTCATTTGACTACTGATGTAGGTGCTATTGAAGTTGTTGAGACTGTTGACCAATGAATCAGCACTACTCAAAGCTGGTGATTGGCTATTGATAGCCGTTGAAGAATTATTGATCTGATCAGCAGTCGAGCTAGCAACGCTGGACGTTGATCCGATAATAATACTAGCAATCCCAGCGGATTTAGCATTATCACTAGCTGAGCTAGCAACAGCATCAGCGGAATCGGCATCACTATTAGCTACTGCCGCATTGCTGATGGCAACACTGGCACTTTTAACGGTGGCATTAGCACTGTTGACCACGCTAGCAGCGGAAACGGCAACTAAGCTGGCTGAACTAGCCTTAGCTGCAGCAATCGATGCATTATCGGCTTGAGTAGCAGCAGCGGTGCTGGCAGCAGCAGCAATTGATGCCATTGAATTAGCATTACTGCGCAGCGATGCCGTTTCAGCACTAGTAACCCCAGCTGAATTGGCGCTGCTGAGGTCTGCGCTGGCTTGTGCGGAGGCAGAACTAGCAATCGATGCTTGATGACTGGCTTCCAAAGAGGCACTATCAGCAGCGGATTGAGCAGAACTAGCATCTGAACTAGCACTGTTCAATACGGACGTAGCATTAGTAGCATTTAAAAATGCAACGCTAGCAACAGAGCTCTGAACTGAATTGTAGCTACCAACTCTAGTGTCAACGTAGCTACCTGCTTGGCTATCAGCAGCGCTGTTAGTTGATGAATTAGTTACTGAAACGCTCGAATTAGCGGTTGATAATGAATTAACCCCGCTGTTAAAACTATGGGCAACACTGGTGCTTGAGTTAACTAATGAAGTGCTGCTATCAGTTCCACTATTAGCAACGCTAGCATGGTATGAATTAACCACAATATGGGCACGATCATTGTTGATAACGGCATCGTTGGCTAGCGAACTAGCTGCTAGTGAATCATCAGTGGCATTGCTTTGTGCCTGTTGGGCAGTGGAAGTGGCAACAACCGCTTGGCTACTAGCTACTGAAGCAGCATTAACAGCTGAAGCCGCTTGACTTTCGGCAGCAACTATCACACTGATCAATGACGTGATGTTTGGAGCCTTACTGTTAGCAATAGCATTGGATACCGCAGCGGAAGCAGATGCGACCGTGGAACGTGCAGAAGACACGACCACTGCAGCTGAGCTAGTTGCAATAACGGCACTCGATGCAGTTGCAAAGGCACTCGATGCTAATGAATCCTGGGTAACTGCATTGGAAAGCGCACTGGAAGCACTCGCGTTATCGTTGCTAGTGGTGCTATTAAGGGATGATAACGCACTACTGATTGGTGCATTTGAATATTGACTAGCCACCGTCTGCGTATCGGCATTGGCTGATGATGCAACAGATGCACTAGAACTAGTAGTGGAGCGCAATGAACTAGTGGCCACACTAGCAACGGATGCGGAACGGTCATCGGCTTGGGCAGCTGAATAGCTGTTCACTGAAACCGTAGCATTTGAAATAATAGAGCCTGCAGAAGAAGCCACCGAACTAGCCACCGCTGCACTCGCACTATCGGCAACCGAACTAGCTGATTGAATCAACGCGGTGAACGATGAAATTGCAGATGATGCAGAACTAGCAGCAGTTGAGGCACTCGAAACAATTGCCGATTCAGAACTAGCTTGGCTAGCATATGATTCGGCCGCAGAGGCAGCACTAACCGCTGCTGAAACATTTCCAGCGGTAGATGCTGATGAAGCAGCGGCACTTTCACTAGCTGCTTGACTTGCATAACTTCCCATGGCCTGGTTGGCAGCACTAAGCGTTCCAGCAGCACTTACCGCAGCACTAGATTGAATCGTAACCTGGCTCGATAACGATTGGTTAGTAGCGGCAGCTGAGCTAGCGTCTGCTGCAGCCTTAGAAACCACGGCATTGCTAGGATCATTGCTTGCGGTAATCGCAGTCTCACTCGCCACGGTGGCGGTATTGTTAGTTGCAGATGAAACGAATGCACTCGATGATATATTCGATGAAACATCAGCACTAGCGGTACTGTTAGCAGCGCTGGCGACACTGGCATTACTATCAGCAGCACTAGTAGCAACGCTGGCCCGCTGACTAGCATCGGAATCGTTGTAAGAAACAGTGGCACTGGCGGCTGAACTTGCAGTCGCAGCAGCACTTGAAATGGAAGCTGCCATGCTATATACCAAAGAGGTTAGACTGGCAGTTTGTTGTTGAGCAGCACTAGCGGTACTTGCATCTGCAGGATTACTGTTCGTCGCTCCACTAGTGACGGACTTTGCAGAAGCAATCGCACTTTGCGCTGAGTTGATTGATGAAGTGATTGAGGCAATCGTACTGTTAGCTGAACTAACGGTTGAAGCCTGGGTCGAAACAAAACTATTGTTCGATGCTGAGACGACCGAGTTAACTGAACTAGCAGCTTGATTAGCAGCCGCAGAACTATTAGCAGCATCTGAACTGGCTTGGCTAATCGCAACTGAATTCGAAGTCGTTGCAGCATGGGCTGAAGCAATCGTTGCCCCGTCAGCATCGGCACTCGTGATCTGTGCATCGGAACTGGCTAATGAGGATAGACTATTGGCCGATTTGAGATTATCGCTTGCAGCAGTGGAATATGAACTAGCTAGCGAAGCAAATGAGCTAGCGGATACCGCTGCTGTTGATGCTAAACTAGCGTTACTTTGAGCCGTTGGCCCGTCGCTTTTATCTGCAACCGCGCTGTTCGTGTTGTTCAAATACGAACTGGCTAGCGAAGCCTCATATGCAGCTTGGGAAGCAGCAGTACTTGCAGCCGCAGCGTTACTATTAGCACTGCTTACAAAGTTGACTGCGTTACTTGCTGCGGAACTAGCTTCAGCGGTCTTTGAGACTGCATCAGAAGCGTATGAAGAAGCACTTGCCTTTGCACTGGCAATTTCAGAATTACTGCCAGCCGAAATGGTTTGAGCGTGGCTGTTCGTGGCAACTGCATTTGAAGCCCGACTCGATGCTAAACTAGCTGATGATGATGCCGAAACTTGGGCGTCACTGGTGCTATTTGCATCCGTGTTGGCACCATTCGCATCTGAATCAGCACTAGTGGCGCTGGATGCTGCAGAATGACTGGCAGCACTGGCCGTCGAACTAGCTGATGAAACAACGGAACTCACGTAACTAGCGGCAAAGCTAGCAGCGGAGCTAGCTTTAGAAGCTTGTTGGCTAGCATCGGTCATGGCCGTTTGGACGGCTGAGTTTGCGGATGCTAACTGGTCCGTCAAGGATTGTACAGCGGAAGCGTGGGCACTAGCGGAACTAGCTTGATCACTTACCCCACTGGCTGGAGAAATGGTGTTATTGTTGGCAGTCGAAGCAGCGTTAGAATCACCACTCTGGGCTGCGGCAGTGGATGCAGAGGTTGCAGCAGATTGGACACTGCTATTGAATGATTCCGCACTGGTAACGTTCGAGGTAGTTGAAGCGGAAAGCTGTGCAATCTGAGCCGTAATAGAATTGGCTAAGCTAGCAGCTGAACTAGCAGTGCTGACATCCTTACTGTAGGCGGAATTAGCGCTACTTACTGCACTTGCGGCACTAGAAACGTCAGAATAACTACTATTATTAGAGTTTAAAGTTGCTATTACTGACACTGCATTTGAAACCGATGCAGATTGACTCTGGACCGCAGCAGAAGCGTTTCTGATGCTATCAGAATCACCACTGGCAGTTGCTGAGTTCGTGCTAATAGCACTTGAATCAGATTGTGCTTGGGCTACGTTTGAATTAGCGGTCGATGCCGTAGTGGAAGCATCATCGGCATAGCTATTGGCAATGATGGCGTTGCTAATGGCAGCGTTGGCGCTGATAAGCGTCACGTTAGCATCTGAAATCTTTTGCTTATCGGTATTAACTGCCATTGAAGCCGCCTTGGCACTATCAAAAGCCGCACTCGCAGCACTCGCAGCACTAGATGCCGTTGCTTGGGCAGATTGGGCAGCCGATGCCAACGAACTAGCACTTTCCTTCAATGCAATTGCGGACGCACTAGTGATCGATGGTGAATTAGCAGCGCTTAAAGCAGCAGCAGCATTTGATGATGCCACACTAGCGGTTGATTCCGCAACGCTGGCGGTAGTCGAAGCTGCGTTAGCATTGCTAAGAGCAGTCGAAGCACTAGCGCTTTGTTGAGTCGCATCCGCGATGGCGTTGCTATTTTCAGCAGCAGCACTAGCAGCAATGGATAGTTGATTAGCATTGTAGCTGCTGATCCGCGGTGCGGAACTCCCGGCTGCTTGACTGGCTTGACTAAAGATGGATTGATTAGATTGAGCAATCCCACTTGCCGTAGTGTAACTGGAATCTAAACTGTCCTTCGTGTTCCCAGTATCAACCGCATTCGAACTTGCGGAACTTGAGGAAACCACCGTCGCACTGTGGGCCACGCTAGTGTTGTATGAATCTACGGTAACATTGGCCCGAGCGTTGTTGATCACGGCATCGTTAGCCTTAGCACTAGCTGTGGTGCTGTCGTTCAATGCATTATTTTGATAAGACTTAGCCAATGAATTGTTCTGGTTGGCAATCGATGCTTGTAGCGATGAATCACTCGCAGCCTTTGATGCAATCGACTGTTGCTCAACAACGGCTGAAGCAGCCGAGCTAGCCAATGGCCCGTTGTGTTCTGATTGGGCGATCACAATTTCAGCACTAGCGGAAGCCAACGCACTATTGGCATTGGAAAGGGCAACCGAATCATTGTTGATTGCAGAAACCGCATTGGATGCCGCATTATAAGCAGAGTTAGCACTGGAAAGTTGGACCCCAGCATCACTAAATGCATTAGAAGCAATTGAATTATCAACACTAGTGCTTGAAGCAAATGCTGATAATTGGCTCCCAATGGTGGAATTGCTAGCATACGCACTGGCTAGTGAAGCCGTCTCACTGTGCGCTGAACTAGTGGTGCTCGAGTTGCTAGAAACCGCTGGGTAAACGGAATTAACAACACTAGAAGCCATCGCAGCTGGATCGTCATTAGCTGAAGTAATTTGATACCCCTTTGCATCGTTCGATAAACTGTTGGTAAACGAACTACCGCTAGCAATTGTGGATGACACAATTGAGGATGCTGCCGATGCCGCTTGACTAGCCATCGAATTTGCCTGTGAGAGCTGGAAGTTTTGCGAAGAAATCTCGGCTTGATAACTAATCAACTGGCTATTAACGGCACTCGCGGTGGAGTTCGCACTGACCGCCGTGGAATTAGCAGCACTGGCAATTGATAGCTGAGCGCTCGCCTCGGAAGCAAAAATGGAGGCTGAGCTAGGATCAACGAACGGAACCGATGAGCCATTAACCGCTACTGAAGAATTAGCGTACAATGATGCTTCACTAGCGTAAGAAGCAGCTTTAGATGAGGCAATCGAAGCCGCATTGGTAGCAGAACTAGCTGCCGTAACGGCGCTAGAATAGCTACTCATATCGCTAGTGACCGCACTGTTGATACTGCTAATTAACGTACTTGCAGAACTAGCAGCAGAACTAGCAGAACTCATTGAGGCCATTTGCGAACCAAACGATGGCAGTCCAGAGTTGTAGCTAGCCAGGCTATTCACGTAGCTAGCCATTGATGAAACCGCCGTACTATAACTGTTGGCAGAAGCGGTAGAATCAGCAATTGCGGAACTGGTACTAGTTATGGATGGGTTCGTATTGATTACCGATTGGTTGTTAGCGGAAGCCGATGCACTATCGGCATCTGCAGACTTAGCAGCGTTAGAGGCGTTATCAGCATAGCTGTTTGCCGCAATTGCGTTGCTAATGAAAGTGGATGCAGACTGCGTATATGAATTGGCAGATCCCGCAAAGTACCAATCTCGACCAGCCCGAGTGGCTTGTTCGCTTGCAATTACTGACTGGGCAGCGGCCACTACCGAAGCCGATGAAGCTAGGACAGCTGTACTGGAAGCCACACTGGCCACGGAACTAGCTAGGCTAGGATCTCCATTAGCCGATGCGCTCGTGGCAGCCGCACTCTCACTAGCTGCATCCGCACTCAGGGACTGGGCAACGCTATTGGCAGATGAAGCCACAACGGCCGCTGAATTAGCGATCGACTTAGCACTTTCCGCATCACTGGTTGCACTCCCTGCTACCCAAGTCGCACCACCAGCAGATGCAGCGATGCTTTTGACTGCTTCTGAAGCTCTGGTGTCAGGATAGGTGCTAGACCAGTACTGGGCACCACCATTGTAACTATTGGCACTATCATTATTAATAGAGGTGTTATAAGTCATGCCACTAGTTAAACTAGCTGCACTGGAAGTAAGCGAATTATTTGCACTAATATCTGCTACATCAGAATTAGTGTTCGAAATCTGAGTCCCCGCTTCTTGAGAATACAGGTTAGCCAATGCCATGCTGGCGTTGACTTTAGCCTGGGAGGCCGCAGCTGATGCAGCATTGCTAGCACTAATTGCGGTACTCTTAGCAATCGAAGCGGTCACGCGTTCCCCACTTACCAGCGCTGAATCGGATAGCGCAGCGCTGTTGTAGGAACTGGCTAGTAAAGCCGCTTTAGAAGCAGCTTCAGCATTACTCATGGCACTCGGGGCATTACTATTATCGCTATTGTCTGAATTAGTAGCACTCCATAAACTATTGGCAATCGACTCCTGCACTGCTGCTTCGGAAGCTTCGTTGGAAGCGTTGATTGCATGTGAACTAGCAAGCGAGTTGACCGTGCTTGCGGTAATGGTAGCTGAAGAAGCAATACCACTATTGTTGTTGGCATCACTATAGTTAGAATTAGCCGCAGAAACATACTTAACTAGGTCGCTATTGTTATAGTAATTAAAATTCATTGCACTAGCGGAACTAGCAACTGAGTTAGCGTCATCCCGACTACTCCCCGCACTACTGGTCGAACTAGAAAGCCCTGAATTGGCGGAGGCGGTAACGCTGTTGTAATTTTGCACAATTGCAGAATCACTCTGGGCGCCAGAATTAGCCGCACTAGCCTGTGAACTAGCAGAACTAGCGGTACTACTTGCTGAACTAGCGGTGGAAGAAGCGCTGCTCATTTCACTAGTAACATAGCTCACTGCAAAACTAGTGGCGGAACTAGCAGCAACGGAGGCGTTGGTGGCATTTGAATTAGCCACACTTAAGACAACTGCTTGTGAATTAGCATCAACCGAATAGCTATTAGCAGATGCTGAAGCAGTGGTTGCAACGGCAGATTCAGAATTAGCAATCGAAGCAGTCGTTGAAGCTTGAAGATAAGCGGAACTGGCAAAACTAGATGCCTGTGATCCAGATAGACTGCCGTTCAAATTCGTTGCATATGAAGATGCCAAGTTATAGTAACTATTAGCAAGTGAGGCGTTCAAACTCGCAACTGAATTAGCACTACTTGCGATGCTAGCCTGGGTACTAGCCCCAGTGCTGTCATTGCTAAGCGCAGCAGTTGCAGAACTTGCAGCAGAACTTGCAGAACTCAATACGGATGCGGCAGAGTTAACCGTATCACTCCAGCCGGCAACTGAAGAGTCAACGTGGTTATGAATGTTTAAATTCTGGAACGTTGCGACATTTGCATCGACTCCATTTGAAGCCGTGGTAATGGCGCTAGCGGAATTGCTACCCGCCGTTGACAAGCTATTGACCGCACTGTTAATACTGCCGGCCACACTGTTAGCTTGGGAAGTGGTTTTTGCATCGTTGCTGGCCGTATTAGCAGAAGTAGCAGCTGAATTAGCAGATTGGTGTGCTTGGTGGAATTCAGAAGCTGCCGAGTAGTTCGATTCAGCAATCGAATCCATGCTATTCCCAGTCGAAGCAGCTAAACTATTCCGATTGCTATCACTTTGCGCAGATGATAAAGCAATCCGTGAAACATTACTGTTCATGGCTGCGACGGAAGAGGCAGCGAAGTTAACGGAAGCAGCGAAGCTCCCAGCACTCCGATCAGATGTGGCTGACGCACTTTGCGCAACGCTATTAGCAGAGATCGCAGTTGAGTTTTGAATTGAGATTGCACTCGCCGTACTATTAGCGCTCACATATGCAATACTTGCATTATTAGATGCGGCTTGGGCATTGGACAGCGCTAAACTAGCAAGCGAAGCTGCCGAGCTCGCCTGACTAACGGCACTAGAGATCCAGGAGCTCCCCCGATCATTATTACCACCCTGGTTGTTGTAAATATCCTGAGCACTTTGTAATGCAGCGGAAGCACTGGCATAAACGGCACTTAAGCTGTTAACGGTCGAAGTTGCGGCAGAACTAATGGCTTGAGTGGACTTAACGACTCCCTGGGCACTAGTTGAAGCAGCAGCAACCTGTGAGGCATTGGAAGAAGCCTGTAATGAGTATAGGTTCGTAACCGCCCGATTCCCTTCAACGATGGCATTGGAATTAGCAGTAGTTGCAACGCTGGTGTAGCTACTTGCGGAATTAGAAGCCGTTTGGGCTAAAGCAGCATAACTAGCTGCTGCTGAATTGGCACTATCTAGAATTGAACGTTCAACCACTGCCACACTGGCATCGTTGGACGTATTAGTAGCGTTACTTTGCGCCAATCCTGGGTTTGGATCACCACCATTAATTCCAGTGACGGTACTAGCTTGGGATGCATTCGAAGTGGCATCGTTACGGTAGTAGGTTAAAAGAGCTTCGGCATTCTTAGCAGCAACGGCAGCAGAACTAGCTAACAGGTTGTAGCTATTTGCATCGCTAGCAGCTGACATGGCAGCCGATGCGTTCGATGAAGCTACAGTGGAGTAACTAGTTGCGGCAGAGGCTTCACTGCTGACTTGATTACCCCAGACCCCACTTTCAGAATTAGCGGCACTGTTGATATCAGCAATTGCAGAATCAACCGAATATTTAGTATTGGAAGCAACGATCGCATTTGAATTGGCAGAACTTAGTGCGTTTTGAGCAGCACTTGAGGCATCGGTGGCACTGGAAGCAGAAATCGTCCCCGTATTGGCCGTGCTAGCATTAGCAGAAGCCACGCGGTAAGCGGATTCGGCAACTCCAGCATCCACTGCGACACTGGCATTGTAGGTAATCCCATTTTTCAGCGAACCCATCGCATCAGCATAACTTTGGACCGCATTGCTGGCACTATCAGCAATACTTTGCTGAGTAAGTGCACTATCAGTCGCCAGACTGGTTAGTGATTGATAACTATCGGCTGTATGGGTATCATCCCAGGTACTATTGATCCACTTTTGCACTCCTTCACTGTCATTAGCTTTAGAGGCTTGTTCAAACATTGAAATATCCCTAGCAACGTTTGCATTAGCCGAACTAGTCAGGGCCGCATAACTAACTGCACTATCTCTGTAGTACTCAGCTTGAGACTTAGCACTGACGGCATCGCTACTAGCTTGGTTTGCAGCAGTAGCATACGACTGGGCACTAGAGAGGATGACGCTATTCGCAGACACTTCTGCCGCAATTTTACTATTATCTGGATATAACGATGACTGAGCAATCGCCACGGAATTAGCACTACTAATTAAGACCGCATTACTGCTCATATTAATATTAATGTTATCCCCAATGGTGCTACTGTCCCAACCGGTCTTGTTGGCAGCCGAGATGGCAACGGCACTATTGGCAATGGCTTGACTGGCAGCATTGGAAGCAACGATACTCCCCCGATCACCAAAACCACCGGAAGAACCAGCTAGTGATGCTACCCGACTTAGTGCATCACTGGCGGCGGAACTGGAAAGATTCCGAGAATCATTAGCAACTGCAGAGTAACTACTGATGGTTGCATTCAAGCTCTCAAGTGCTGAACTAGCAGATGAAACCGCAGAATTAGCACTGCTAAGAATTGCTGCATAAGAGCTTACCGAAGAAAGAGCTGCACTAGCAGATGCAATGTATTGGTTAGCACTGCTATTTTCACCCATGCTTGCGAGACTCATTGCTGTGGCTGAAGCTGAATAGGCAATCGCATTATAACTATTAATGTCACTAAATAAAGTCGTTGCTTGGTTTGAGTATGAAGTAGCATCGGCACTGGCCTGATTGGCATAGTTATGAACACTTCCGATGATGCTGTTAGCCTCTGAAGCCTTTTGGTTAGCACTGGAGGCAACGCTCACATCACTTCTAATGTCAGCATTATCAGGATTAATGCTACTAGCCCAAGTTGCCTTATCAACCCCACTGGAAGCAACAACGGCATTTGAAGAAGCGATATCAGAAGCAATGGCATCATTTGATGAGTTGGAATTAGTCCCACTGGAGTTCTTACCGATCCAGTAATTATTATTCCCCGCATTGGCAGCTAGACTACCTGAGCTCCCAGTAATCGCATTGGCCGTGGATTGTGCAGCAGCAACTGAACTAATTTCACTGGTAATGTTAGCACTGGCAGTATTAATGGTGGATAATGCAGAACTAGCAACTGAATTAGCACTATTTGCAATTGATAGGTAGTTGCTGATTTTGCTAGCCGCTTGGTTAGCCGCATTGGAGAAACTTTGCGCACTAACGGTTGCAGAACTAGCTAAAATGGCCATTTGTGATGCACTAGCGGCATAAGAAGATGCCAGAGCACTGTTTTGGGCGACCGACTCAGTTTCAGTTTGGCTTTGGTAACTATTAACCATTGCTGTATATGAATTCGCAAGGGAGGCTGCAGAAGAGGCAGCCGAGATGTTAATCGTAACTTGGCTACTTTGGAACTGGGCGTTGCTACTAGCACTAAGTCCAGCAACATTGGCAGCACTCGCAGCTGAATTTGCAGAATTTGCAACGGAAGCATTACTATTAATGACCTTGTTGGCTGAATTATTAAAGCTGTTTAGGGTAACCGTGTTATTAATCGAATTGACGGTACTAGCAAGCGAACCAGTACTTTGCGTCACTGAAGAAACCGCACTAATTCCATTATTAGCGGAACTTTGGGCGGATTGAGCGCCACTGAGGGCACTATTAGCGACTGAATTAGCACTGGATGCACTATTGCTGGCGTTAGCAGCCACGCTACTAGCACTATCGGTATCAGATCTGATCACGCTACTTGCTAGTGAAGCTGCCACACTAGCTGACTGTGCCAAACTGGCAATGTTAGACTGATCAGCACTCGCAGTCGAATTAGCACCACTAGCAACCGATTCAGCGGAACTGACGATTGCAGCAAACGAATTCGCAACGGACGCAGCAGAACTTGCACTGGCGGCATAGGAGGCAGCAGCTGAAACGGCAGAAGCCGTTTGTGAAGCTGGACCATGGTTAGCCGTGACCGAGTTAATGAACGCACTCAAACTAGCTACATTGGCAGAATATGATTGAGCTAGGCTCGCAGCTGAATTAGCAGAAGCCGCATTGCTAGCAACCACTGTATTGGCACTATTAGCAGTACTTTGGTTTTGATTTAAGTCAAAATCAGCATTGGAAACCTGGGTTGCCATTGAAAAAATGGCTGATGAGGCACTCGAAACTGCTGAATTTTGAAAGTTGTAAAAATTCAAGCTATTAACAAGGCTACCTGCATTTGATAGATCAGTGCCGTTAACGATGGCAGCTGATGAATAAGAACCGATGTTGCTGACAAAACTACCAGTGGCAACACTATTACTATTGGCGGCACTATTTGATGCACTCATACTAGCAATTGAACTATTGTTATTACTTGTGACTGAGTCCATTGCTGCAGAATTGCTTTGGTTGACATTGTCATTAGCACTCATTAAATCAGCACTGACGGTACTAGATTGGGAGCCAATGTAAGCCGTACTTGATTGAACGGCGTTATCATAAATTGCATATGATTGGGTCGCACCACTTACCAATGAATTATACTGACTTGCACTATTAGCAGCGGTATTTGCTGACGAAGCTGCGCTAACCGCACTACTGGCATTACTAAAGGCGGTCTTAAAGTCGTTCGCATTAGCTGCACTAGCAACGGCGACGCTGGCAGCACTGGCAGACGCAGCATTGGCAGTTGCTTGTGATAAAAATTGGTCAATGTCGTTTTTAATACTTACAATTCCATTTGCATACTTAGTCGAAGAACTAGAGTTAGTAATAGCATCCCCCAACGCACTACTAGCCGCTTGGTATGCACTATTAGCAGCCGCAAGCGAACTAGCAACATCGCTATTATTAGGATTGCTACTTGCTAGTGAACTTAATGAAGCTAAGGCGCTACTCGTGCTGGATAACGAGTTAGTGGCTGCACTTACTAATGCAGCAGTTGCAGTGCTACTAGCAATGATAGATTGATTAGCGGCACTTGCTAACTGAGCGTAACTAGCAATTGATGAAACCGCAGCATTAGCAGAACTCACAGCATTTGAAGCGATACTATTAACAATTGATGATTCATTGACAATCGCAGTACTAGCCAGACTATTAGAAACGCTTACGTTGGTTTCTAATTGGCTTTGGTTACTAGATAATACTGATAAAGAGGCATTAAAACTATCGTTAATCACAGATAACTGAGTATTAAGCGAGTTAAACGAGCCCTCAGCAACGCTAGCCTGGCTACTTGCCGTTTGTACCACTGAACTGGCACTTTGGGCCGAGCTGACCTGGGTCGCAGAAATCGAACCAGAAGCAATACTACTTACTACTGATGATTGTTGACTAGCCACTGAAGAAGCACTTCCAATGGCTGTTGAATTAGACCCCATTATGGTTTGAATAGAACTAGCAGAATCAGCAGAGCTGGATAACTGCGTAACAATTGCATTAATATTTTGCATTTCAGTTTGCGCAGCAGAAGAAGCCGCATTTAACGAACTAAATGCACTCGTTAAACTAGCATTGTTAGAGTCTAAAGCAGCTAAACTACTCAAGACCTGTTGATCACTAGTAATTGAACTTAATTTCTTACTGAGGCTATCAGCAGTTTGACTATTCGTTGTATTTTGGGTGGCAAAGCTACTGTTCATACTTTGAGCACTACTCATTGCTACCGTAGCTGAAGAACTAGCTGTGGAGATTGCTTCAGAAACTTTACTAATGTTATCAGAAATTGATTGCACTGCTGATTTTTGTGATGCTGCAACGGAAGCACTTGCAGATGCAATGGCACTAGACGTGGTACTGTCGTTGCCTCCTGATCCATTATCGTCACCAGACTTGTAATCTAAGTCGGATTGGTCAAGCGTATCACTAACGTTCGTTGATAAATTAGCACTATTGCTATTGACATCGGAAGCGTTATTACTACTACCAGCTGAAGAAGCAGAATTAGCACTACTGCTATTGGCAGCGGAAGCATTATTACTGCTCCCTGATGAAGAAGCAGCATTAGCACTACCACTACTATCGGTATTCGCACTGGATGTAAGTGCCTGACTGCTGACATTAGAATCGGCCTTAACTTCGATTTGCTTAGAACTAACAGCGTTAGCTCCTACCATTCCAAAGAATGCAATCGAAACTACTACCCATTGTTTTTTTACTTTTCTAAGTAATTTTTTCTCTTTTAATTTTTTAAATTTATTTGTTTTCCCAAACATAATAAGGACACCCCAATCATGATCATATTTTTCACTAAATATGTAACTTTTTTAATTTAAGTATTCCGTAATTTTGCTTTTTCCCCGAGACTATATCCACTATCAATACTATATTTTACTAAGTATAAAATCAATTATTTTAGCGAAAATTTATAATAGTAGTTTAAAAAATAGGCAGCAGCTTGGCTATCCATTTCCAAGCTACTGTCTATTGATGAACATGATCATGATTATCTGTAATATCACTCATTATTTTCCATTAGTCAGAAATACCAGACCAGCCTTAAAAGGCCCTGATACAGGTTTCAAATTGATCTAACTAGACAGAACGAATGATTTTGATCACTCCGTAAAACATTAGGAAAAATGAAATCGTAAATAAAAGTACAGATATTGCTAAATAAGGATTGAAAAGAATGATAACTCCTGCAATGACCCCTAATCCACCTAAAATGACGTTAAACCAATAACCACCGTCGCGGCTCTCAAACGCATTTTGATTGAGCCAAAGCTCCAATCCAGAATTAAAAATAACCGATACGGCAAATAAGAACCAGATCAAAACCACTCCTACCCAAGGAGCGAAGAACATTACGATTCCTAAAAAGATATCATAACCAGCTCCAACATATAACCATGTTTTATTATAAGTGCGAATTGATTTAATATCACTCCAGCGGGAAAAGCCATCTATGATTAATAAAATCGCAATCATATAAATCAATGAAAAGGTTGAACTAAGGGGATTCTTAATAACAATCAATGCTAAAATAATCGATAAAATCCCAACCAACAATGAGAATGGATTGAATCGTCTTCTTTCTCCAAACATTAAAGTCACTTCTTTCAATTAAAATTATTATCATCTAATAGTCTATCATTTTAAGTAACAATTAGCATTTAAAAACAAAAAGCACCGCTAAATTAGCCATGCTTATTCTAATCCTATTTAGCTGAATCGTCATCATCTTTAGCAATTGTATTTGCGATTAAATCAGCAATCTTATCTGGTTCAACACGGTCACCAGTCTTAACAAAGTATTCGTCAACAAATTTTTGATTCAATTCATTCATTGCCTTATTTAAATCGGCAACATCTCCGTGATCTTCAAAGTTATTCATCAATTCTTCATTCTTTACATAGTAGTCCTTAAATAATTCAATTACTTCTCGACTCATTTATAACACCTCTCAATAGTAGTTATGAACTGATTATATCATTATTATTCTAAATAATTAAACCGATTATTACTAGTATTTGCAATCTCTTTACCCTTATGGTCTTTAATAATAACATTAGTTTTCACATGATGTAAGTATGCAATCCGTTTTATCCCACTCCAAACGGTAAAGGCATTGTGTTGGTTTTCACGTCGATTCCCCATGGTTAGGTCACTAGAAATCGTAACCACCGTTTTATCATTACCATCGTAAGTCACTTTTTCAACTACGTGTGATGATTGGTCTGGAACCCCGCTAATCTGTTTTTCATAACCCTTTTTATCAGTACCGCGTTTAGCAAGCATCTGTTCTTGCCGACGGTTTGCCATATCACGATTACGTCTGTCACGTGATTCAAAATTTTTCTCACTTTGATTCTGCTTCATTTGGCTTACGCTCGAAGATTCAGATGCCTTTTTTTGAGAATCGCTTTTACTTGAATCATTCGCTGAACTACTAGTCGATCCTGACGAGTTGGAACTATCATTCTTTGCACTAGAACTATTATTAATAGCCTGTGATTCATTTGAATTAGAATGGTTAGAGGCGCTGACCCCCCAAAAACTCCCCACTGAAAAAATTGCCATTACCAATGCGAATAGTCCCCAGGTTTTACTAGACTTATTCTTAATTCTAATTCCTTGAATTAAAGCGATTAATAGTGTAATTACAAATAACACTAAAAATATAACCAATAAAATTTTAAAAACAGCGTTCATTTTTAAATTCTCCTTTTGTTAATTAACTATAGTAATTTTAACACACTATCAAATAATAATATTACCATTGTTTCCTACCCTTATAATATTCTTTAGTGTTATCATGAATAAGTTATAAATATAGGAAAGAAGGCTTTCATCATTAATCGAAAATTAGCATTATTAATGGCCTCTAGCTTATTCATGCAAATTATGGATTCGACAATCGTTACAACTGCCCTTCCTAAAATGAGTAAGAATCTAGCAGTTAGTTCAGCTACGATTTCACTAGTGGTTAGTGTATATCTAATTACAATGGCAATTTTTATTCCGTTAAGTGGTTGGATTGCAAATCGCTACGGTCAAAAAACCGCTTGGCTAGTTGCGGTACTATTATTCACCGTTAGTTCATTTACAAATGCAATTGCTCCTGGATTTACATTTGTTTTAATCAGTCGTTTTTGCCAGGGAGTAGCAGCATCGCTAATGGTTCCAACTTCCCGATTGATCGTTCTTCAAAAAGCCCCTGCTGATAAACTACTAGAAATCACTACCTACTTAGTCTGGCCAGCATTGATCGCACCATCAATCGCACCAGTAATTGGTGGATTGATCGTTAATTATTTATCGTGGCGATGGATCTTTTTGATCAACATTCCAATTGGCTTAATTAGCATTTTATTTGGAATCAAATTAATTCCCCACAATGAAACCCATCCAGAAGCGCAATTCGATTTATTAGGATTTATTGAAATTGCAATTGCCTCAGGATTAATTTTAATTGGAGCTGAAATTGCTACCCACGGGCAAAGTGAATGGGGATTCGCTGGCATTCTGGTTTTAATTGGAATTGTAATTACCGTTATTGCAGGTTTGCACCTAGTTCATTCTAACCATCCACTATTTTCCATCAAGTCATTACAAGTAACGTCGTTTCGCATCTTTCAAACTGGTGGATCATTTCTATGGGTCTCGATAGGATCAATGCCATATCTATTAACGATTTACCTGCAGACAATTCTTCATTACTCACCAATCAAGGCATCATTTTACGTGATTTTTATCTTTTTAGGCAACATTGTTGCTAAAACTTTTGCTAATCAGTTCGTTAAAACAATTCACTTTCGCCCTGCAATCTTAACGGCCGTAATGATCATCTTAATTTCATCATTTGGATTTGCATTCGTACAAGTCAGCTCACCCGCCGGATTAGTAATGATTTTAGGATTTATCAACGGGGTGGGACGCTCACTGGCCTTGACTGCATATAACGCCCTGTCGTTTGCTGATATCAGTTTTAAGGATCGCACCAGTGCAAATACTTTGAATGCGGTAACCCAAACATTATCACAAGGGCTCGGGGTCTCATTGATAACGGTGGTCGTCAGCATGGTTGCAACTATCACTAGTAGTAGCAATGCTTATCACTTCGGATTTATATTCCTCGCTGCATTAATGATTTATCCATTCATCGAAACACTACTCATTCCAAAGAACATCGGTAATAACGCAATCTAATAAAAAGCTTGGCCACGGAAAATCCGTTGCCAAGCTTATTTAATATCCAATAGTTCTGGAACCCGTTCTAATAAGTAATCTGGGTGTACCATCTCAAGTGCTTTAACATCATGCGCACCCCAGACGACCCCAGCAGTATGGACACCAGCGTTTTTACCCATTTCAAGATCAAAAGTTGCATCACCGATCATTATCGTTTCATTCTTATCTAGATTATGATCAGCAACGATTTTAAGCACCGTATCAGGCGCTGGCTTGGCATGTTCGACCATATCGAATCCGACAATCTCGGTGAAATAATCATAAATACCAAGCGCCTTTGTGTTTCTAATAACGACTTCGCTGCGGTTACTAGTGGCAACGAATAGTTGTTTTCCTTCTGAACTTAACTTCGCGAGCGTTTCTTTAATTCCTGGGAATAATTTTAAATTTCCAGGCTCTAGTTTTTCATACTCTTTTACAAATACATTCATTAATTTTTGTAATTCAGGACGACTAATGTTTTCTGGTGCCATCTTGGGAAATGATTTTTCAATCGGAATTCCCGTATAGTAACTAACTGCCTCAGCAGTCGGTTTTGGAAATCCCATTTTATCAAAAGCAGATTGAGTGGAGAGAACGTTCACCCGCCCAGAATCAATTAATGTTAAATCAAAGTCAAAAATATAGTTCTGCATTTTTTTCACTACTTTCCTTCAGCGATTAGTAAAGCTCAAACGCAATCATATTATAGCAATATCAATCACCAAAAACAAAGGAGCCGCAACCACGTGCGACTCCCTTAATATCATTTCGGGTAATTAAATTATTTTAACCCTTGCCACTTTCAAAATCAGGGTATAGTGTCATCCCACCATCAACGTAGATGGTATCACCAGTAACATAACCGGATTCTGTAGATGCTAACCAAGCAGCGGTAGCAGAAACTTCTTCTGGCTTTCCAATTCGATCCATTGGCACTAATTGCTTAGTGGCATCCAATTGTTCAGGATCAGCAAACTTTTCAGCATTGATTGGTGTATTAATCGCTCCAGGAGCAATCGCATTTACCCGAATGCCACTTTTTGCGTATTCCAAAGCAATCGTTTCAGTGAACATCTTCACCCCACCCTTGGAAGCAGCATAGTGTGAAAAAGTAGGCCAAGGAATTTGATCATGGACTGACGACATGTTAATGATGTTACCAGGTTTATTGTTTTCAACCCAATATCTAAGTGCTGCACGAGCCCCTAAGAAAGTTCCGGTCAAATTAACACCGATGACCTTGTTCCAGTCCTTAAGTGACATTTCATGCGTATGGGCCTTGTTTTCAAGTCCAGCATTATTGATCCATAAGTCTAATCCACCAAAATTATCAATGGCGGCATCTAACATTTTTTGCACATCTTCTTCAGTAGCAACGTTAGCTTGAACCGCAACTGCATCCCCACCGTTTTTCTTGATCAATTCAACAGTGTCTTCAGCACCCTTAGCATCGGAATTGTAGTTCACAACTAACTTCATGTGTTCCTTAGCAAGTCTCTTTGCAATTGCCTTACCGATTCCTTTAGAACCACCAGTAATTACAGCAACTTTTCCTTTTAAATCATCGTACATTTTGTTCACGACCCCTTCGATTAAGGATATTATTTTATTCATTATCTCACATCAAAAATAACAATATCAAATTATAAGCATTGTCCAACCGATAATTCCGATAATAATCAACAAAATGACGTTAATAATCGTAAATACCTTAATAAAGCGCAATGCAATCGTTTTATCGAATGCGACCACTTGTTTCAATGCTAATAGGTTAGCCAATGAAGCTACTAACGTTCCTAATCCACCAACATTGGTCCCTAATAGCAAGGCTTGTCCATTATGTGTAAAGTGGGCTAATAGTACAGCTGCAGGAACATTACTAATGAATTGACTAGCACCAATTGCGGTCAGATAAGTGCTTGTGGTGCTGTGCATCAGCCAATCCAAACTCGTGTTAATAAATTGATTGCGACTTAAAATTCCAGAAATTAAAAAGAAGCAAGCAAAGGTCAGTAATAAGGAATAATCGACCCGCCAAAGTTGCCGTTTATCAATTAACAACGTTACTAAAATTGATAATCCTACGGCTAACGGGATTGGCACCAAATTAAAAACTGCTGCTAACACGACGATTGCTAACCCCAAAGTAGAAAATAAAGCCCTCCGATTTCCGACCTTAGAAACAGCCACTTGATTTTGAAACGGTGTTTTTGTTATCAAAAGGGTCCCTAACATCAAAACAACCAGACTCATCAACACGATTGGAACTGTAATTGCAAAAAAAATACTGGCAGGCAGCTGATAGTAATTAAATAAAAATAAATTTTGGGGATTCCCGAACGGTGTTAAAACGCTGCCTAAATTTGCGGCCACGGTAATCAATACCGCCGGAACAATAATTGGCAGATCGTATTTTTGAGCGGTAAATAAATATAGTGGTAAAATCGAGATGATTGCTACGTCATTAGTCATTATCATTGCACCACAAAATGCAATCAAAATCATTAATTGGGCAAATTGGCGACTATTTTTAACAATTTTAATTAACCGATCGCTAACGTTAATTAAAAGATTTAATTCGTTTAACAACTGAATCACTAACATTAATGAAAATAGCGTCCCAATTGTGCCCCAATCAATATCAGCAAACCTAATCCTACCAAGGATGTTAACAACTAATAAGACTCCAAAAGAAATAATTAAGAGCTTATCAGTAAAAATTTTCTTTAATTGAATAAACAAAAGTATAAATTTTCCTTTCAAAAATCACCGATTAGTGATAATCTTTTCATATTCTTTAAAAAAGCTTGTTCATAATCAGTTAATTATTTTAACTGATTTAGAGCTAAATAACCAAATTTTATGGAGGCTTAGTCATGAAGGCTAACTTAAATAAACTGACGTTGGCGGGAACTTTAATCGCCATCGGAATTGTTTATGGTGATATAGGTACATCGCCACTTTATGTAATGAATGCGATTATTGGTGACCAGGGAAAGATGGCTGATGCCACACCTGATTATATCATTGGAGCCATTTCATTGATATTCTGGACTTTAATGATTATCACCACCGTTAAATACGTAATTATTACGATGCGCGCCGATAATAACCACGAAGGTGGAATATTTGCGTTATATGCATTAGTTAGAAAAAGAGCGAAATGGTTAGTTTGGCCCGCCTTAATTGGTGGGGCCGCACTGCTAGCGGATGGGACGTTGACCCCTGCAGTGACCGTTACCTCTTCGATCGAAGGATTGAAAAACCAAACGATCGCTGGGCTACATTTTAGCAATTCTCAATCAGACGTGTTGGTAATTACCACCTGTGTTCTCTTGGGGCTGTTCTTGATTCAGCGGTTCGGGACCGGGACGATCGGTAAATCATTTGGTCCCATCATGATTGTGTGGTTTGGGTTCCTAGCTGTCGCTGGATTAGTCAACATGGCTCAATACCCAGCAATTATTAAGGCCATAAATCCATACTATGCTTTCGAAGTCCTTTTCAGTCCTGGTAATAAGGCTGGAATCTTTATTTTAGGAAGTATCTTCTTGGCTACGACCGGGGCTGAAGCACTTTATTCAGACATGGGTCACGTTGGGAAGAAGAACATCTACTTTACTTGGCCATTAGTTTATTTATCATTGATTTTGAACTACTTTGGCCAAGGGGCGTGGGTCATTACCCATGCTAAGGATCCCGTATTCAGTGCCATGGGCAGTATCAACCCATTTTATTCAATGTTATCTAGCGAAGTGCGTCCATTTGCGATCATCATCGCTACGTTAGCTGCGATCATTGCTTCGCAAGCGTTGATCACTGGATCATACACGTTAGTCGATGAAGCCATTGGGTTGCGTTTCCTCCCCCGTTTTATCATCAAACACCCTAGTAACGTGAGAAGTCAGATCTACATTTCCACTATTAACTGGATCTTATGTGGAATCACGCTCTTTGTCGTTTGGTTCTTCGGTAGTTCTGAAAAAATGGAAGCTGCCTATGGTCTAGCAATTACGATCACGATGCTATCGACGACCATCTTGTTGTTTGAGTTCTTGTCTAGTCACATGAATCGGGTCCTCGCATATAGCATTGCATCGTTCTTTGCAATCATCGAATCGATCTTCTTCCTAGCAAGTCTAGTTAAGTTCGTTAAGGGTGGTTACGTTACCTTCTTCATCATGATGGGAATCCTATATGTAATGATCATCTGGTTCTTTGGTAACAAGCGGCGTGACCACTATGAAAGAGAAAGTGAATACGTTTCACTTGAAGACTATAAGCATCAGTTAAGCGCCCTCAGTAAGGATAGCTCAATTCCTTACTTCACCTCTAATTTAGTTTACATGACTAAAATTAAAAAAGATTATCAAATCAAACGAAACACCATGTACTCGATCTTGGATAAGGAACCCAAGCGGGCTAAAGTGTACTGGTTCGTGACTGTGAACGAAACTAGTTCGCCATACGAAAGTAACTACACTGTTGACCTATTAGACACTGATAACGTGGTTGACGTGCAGCTCTATCTAGGGTTCAGAAAACCACAAACGGTTAGTGTCTACTTGCACCAAATCGTTAATAACTTGATCGAACAAGGGGTTATCGAAAAGCAAGTCCAACACTACTCAACGATTAAAAATCGGACCGTCGGGGACTTCAAATTCATTTTGATCAACGAACGGCCATCTGATTTAGCCTTAAATACAGAGGTTAGTCAATTGGACAAACAATTGATTTCAGGACGGATTTTTCTACAAAATATCACTGCTTCTCCAGTTAGTTGGTATGGATTGGAATTTAGCAATACCGTTCAAGAAATTTCACCACTATTCTTTAATATGCAACATGATCAATACCTAGTTCAAAAACGGATTCTCCACCCAATTCACTCCAGGGAAACAAGAAATCCTAAGAACTAATAAAAAGCCCTCGCTGAGGGCTTTTTTATTTGGCTATTTTATTAATTTAAAGCTCAGTTTTAAAATAAATGGAGAAATAATGGTCGAAGCAATTATCGCACCGATAATCGTAGAATACTGATCAACTGATAGTAAATGATTTACATATACAATCTGCGCAATGATCAACGCGACCTCACCACGTGAAACCATCCCCGCACCAACCACGAAACTACTCGACCACTTAAATCCCATTAAATGACTCCCGAGCCCAGCTCCGATTAACTTCGTGATGACTGCTAGAAAAGTAAGGGCAATAAATAAGGCCCATTGATCAATAATTCCAGACCACTTCATTTCCAATCCAATGCTAACAAAAAACGTCGGTATCAACAGTAAATACCCCAATGAACTAATTTGATTATCAACTAATCTTTTAACGGGGTGTTGTCCAATTATCAAACCAGCAAAAAATGAGCCAGTAATTGCGCTTAAACCAATCAATTCCGCCCCTTCGGCGAATAATAAACCAATTATTAAAGCCATGATTGAAACAGCATATGGAAATGATATCCGTTGAAAGATTTTTAAAAGCGGCTTAATGCAATACTTTGCAATTATAAAAATCACAACAAAAAACAGGATTTGAAGACCAATTATTAACCCACTGTTCATCCCAGCCGTAATTTGCCCTCTTAACCGCTCTCCAGTGAACGCTACTGTGATTCCGAGTAGAACCACCGTTAATACATCATCTGCCACAGCAGCCCCTAAAATCGTGATTCCTTCACGACTATTCAGCTTACGCATTTCGCGAAGCACCTCAACAGTAATTGAGACAGATGTCGCACTAAAAATAACCCCTAAGAACAAAGCATCCTTAGTTGGCCAACTAATTAAAATCCCAAAAATGCTTGTAATTATCATTGGAAATAAAATACCCACCAATGCCACAATTAAGCTAGGCTTAAGATACTTTTTCAATAATTGAACGTCACTATTTAAGCCTGCTAAAAACATTAATATAATTACTCCTAAATCGGCTAAATTTTTTAACGATCCGTTTAGGTGAATCAAATTCAATAATCCAGGGCCGATAATTAAGCCTGCCAGCAATTGTCCTACTACAATCGGGATTTTAAGCCATTCGGCAATTTTCCCCATTGCAAAAGCACTAACTAATATCAAAATTATATTGAATAAAAACGCCATTAAAAAACCTCCTAAAACAAAAAACGCCCGCTTTAAAGAATTCTGCCAACCCAAAACAGAAGAATTCTTGAAAGCGTGCGCTCCAACCAATTAATATTTATTTATATTAATTATATCTTGATAATTTTATGAAAGTCAAATTAACTTTTTTTATTATCAAAAAATATTAGCCATTTTTACATTATTATCATTGCTATTTATGGGACAATTTGTTAATATATATTTTGTAAAGAATAAGTTTATGTTAAGAACTTTAATTTTATTAAATAATACATAATTCCGATTCCCTGATGATTGGTATATCTATTTCTCTTTCGCACCTACTAATTTATCAGACACATATCCAAAAAACAGCCTACTTAAATGGCTGTTTTTTTTGACTAAAAAATCAGGCCCCCTTAAGCAAGAAGAGCCTGATTTTTATTTTAACCAACATGATTTTCTTTTAAGATGGCTTCAATTTCTAATTGCATCGCAGGGGTCTTCTTCCACTCATCAAAGTGGTCAAACTTTTCCCCTGGCATCGTGTAATTCTGATTAATATATTTTTCATAATTAATAACGTGAATTGAATGGGGAATGTTTAATTGAATAATTCTTACTTCCTTAATCAAACCACGCTCAGCTGCCAATTCAGCACGTCCATTCTGGACCATATCGCTAATTTCAATATACTTAGAACCATCTAAACGGGTAATTTCCTCGATTAAAGTCAGTGTTTCGTGACTTTTATATTCATCAGCCATATGCTCGCTCCCCTATTAATTATTTTTTGTGATGCGTCTTTTTATAAACAATTTTAGTGGTATGTGTCCGATTATTAGGGACCTCTAAGACCTTAGTAGGCTTTAATAGGCTAGCTGGCTTAGCCATCACATGACTAATCCGATGACCAGAAACATTAACTAAACAAAAGAAGATAACACCCACTGCAACCAAAAACGTAGCCAATTTAGATGTAAATGACATCTTTTCACTAATTACTGACCCGTAAAAGCGGTGATTAATTTCGCTTGAAACGTTTTTAGCGCTAGGATCTGCGGCCTCTGTTTCATTAATAACTTCTTTTTCGTAGGCATTGATATCGAAGTTCTTTTGTATGTCCTTTTGTTGCTTTTCAAATTGCTTCTTTTCTTTTTTAGAAAGCTTTTTAAACCAAGCGGTGAACTTACGATATTCAGCAATTACTTCAGCAGTTGGTCCAATTTGTTTTAACTTTCCATAATTAATCCAAGCAACCCGATCACAAAGTAATTCAACCTGCTTCAAAGCATGACTAACGAAAACGATCGTCTTACCCTCTTTACGAAAATCAGAAATCTTATCCACACACTTTTGATAGAAGGTATCATCCCCCACTGATAGGGCTTCATCAATGATCAAAATATCGGGCTTAATATGAACAGCGATTGCAAATCCAAGACGCGATTTCATCCCACTTGAATAACTTTTAACTGGTTGATCAACAAAATCACCAATATCTGCAAATGAAATAATATCATCCATCATTTCATCGATTTCTTGATTGTTTAATCCCTGCATCAATGACTTTAACCGAATATTTTCTCGACCGGTCAAATTCTTTTTCAGTCCTGAGTTAATTGCAACGATTGAAGTATCACCCTTAACATCGACTTGGCCAGTTGTTTGTGGAATAATTCCAGAAATAATGTTAGAAATTGTAGATTTTCCTGACCCATTTACCCCAATGATTCCAAGTGCTTCCCCTGGCTTAACGGTAAATGAAACCCCCATTAGTGACCAGAAATGCGGAATATTTTTATTATTAATTGAGAAGAATGATTTTAACTTATCAGTTTGGGTCTTAAATAAGTCATACTCCTTAGTTACATTTTGTACTTTAATTTTGTATTGTTCTTCTGCCATTTTTAATACTTCCTAAATTTGATTTCGTTAACTAGATATACAACAAAATAACATTATAACAAACATAATAATAATCCGAAAGGAAAATTAGTACAAAGCTGAATTGTTGATCCAATACTTTTGGTTGCCAATTTTAATTTGAGCCCAAATTAATTTAGAATTAGTATCGACTGATAGCGAATCGACCTTAACGTTTGAAATTGATGATTCTGAAACGGTATTCCAGCTCTGCTCTTGGGCCTTTCCAGTCCCTGGAACAATGTTATAAAGGGCATACTTACCATATTGAGAACTCAGCCGCTTAGTAAGACTGACTGGTAAGTATTGAATTCCATTCACATGTTTAATTTGAATCCAGGCGTTATTGCCGTTGCTCATCTTATAACGAATCCAAATCTGCGCATTCCCCTTACTACCTGAAATTCCAATCATATTCGCATTATACTTAACCCGATTAGCGATTTCTGAATCTGTAATTTTGCTGGCGAGCGTATCAGAACCATAAATATGACTATAAGCAATTTTACTAGTAATTAAATTCGAGCTAACACTGGTTGATAACTTAAAATACTTAACCGATGGAAAGTTTAAAGCTTGGGCCTTTACCCAGTACTTCTTAGAATTAGTATTCTTTGTAAGCCGAATTCGATACCAAGTTTGATTCCCAGAAGTTCCCGTAGCATAGCCAACGTTGTCAGCATAAACTAGCGATCCTGACTTTAGACTCGCCTTCCACTTATAACTCTTAACATTACTGCTAGTGCCCTCGATTTTATTATAAAGTGCTTGTTTTTTAAATTGACTAGATAGTGGAACCGATTCATTAGAATCACCAAGTGAATAACTAACCTTTACATCACTAGTATTCGTTGAATTATTAGTATTGCTGGTTGATGTAGTAGCATTGGTTGATGCAGTAGTCGAGCTACTGTTGTCAGCAACCGAATTACTTTGTTCAGTAATTCCGCCATCTAACGTCGTTAAATTATATTGATTAATAATACTAATTAACTTATTAGCATAGTTTGGATCGGTAGCGTACTTACCAACCAAAGCGGTCGCAGCATCATTAACAGACTTGGCGTTTTCCTTCCAGGTGCCAGAATAAAAACTAGAAGCCCCCACTAAACCATTTCGAATCATTTGAGCGTAATCTTCTAATGAGCTTTGCGCATTGGGGTACTTTCTAAAACTAGAATTAACGTAATAAATAGCACCACTACTATTATATTCAGCGGTCTTTAAAGTATCAGATTGTCCATTATAAGAACCCTTAATCCCAAAGTAATTATAATCTTTGGTAGCAAGCGTACTTTGTCCATAGCTACTTTCCAACGCAGCTTGAGCTAACATCAACGATGGATAAAGATTATATTTTGCGGCAACCGTTTTTACAACTGGTGACAACTTACTAATAAAATCAGAAGCTGTGTCAGCTTTAGCACTATGTACTCCAAGTAAACTAATACTAAGCATCATGGTCATTAGACCAATGAATGCAGTTCTGAACTTCCTATTCATTTTTAAATTCCCCTCTTTATTTTTATTATTGTTAGAATAACATAATCTTTTTAAGAAAATGTAAAAAAAATCCTTAAAATTAAGATTAATTTTAAGGATTTTAAATCTATTGATTTATTTTTGTTTAACGCCCCGACGATCGGCATTTAATTTATTTTGTTGATTTTTAAACTTTTCCCATGTCGCCTGTTTGCGTTGATCATTTTTACTAGTTTTGCGTTTTTTAGTAAATTTCATTATGCCACCACCTCTTTAATTGATGAATAATTAAGTCCAGTTTAGCACAAATCAAATCAAAAAACGCTAACTTTAATTATTCCACAGTAACACTCTTTGCTAAATTCCGTGGCCGATCAACATTCAAGCCCTTGTTCAAACTAGTGTAATAAGCAAGTAATTGGGCTGGAACAACGCTTAATAATGGAGTGAGCATTTCGTCAACATCTTGTAAAACAAGATCATCATCATCCTCAGCTAATGCTTCGGTTGAAATCGTAAAGGTCTTAGCACCCCGTGACTTAGTCTCTTCGAGGTTATTTCTAGTTAACCCAGCAGTCTTTGCTTGCGTAACGATTGCAATTACCGGAGTTCCCTCCTCAATCAAAGCGATGGTTCCATGCTTCAATTCACCAGAAGCAAACCCTTCAGCAATAATATAGGAAATTTCCTTTAACTTCAACGCTGCTTCCAATGAAACATAGTAATCAATTCCCCGTCCAATGTAGAACGCCTTGGTAGCTTCAACAAAGTAGTTCTTAGAAATGGAATCGATTTGTTCCTTTTCGTCGATTACCGCCTGCATCCCAGTAGCTACGACACCAAGTTGTTGTCTAAGGTTAAAGTCAATCGCCCGCTTTAAGCCGAGTGATTCGCCCAGTGACTTCGCTAAAATGGCTTCTAGCGTAATTTGAGCTGTATAGGCCTTCGTAGAAGCAACTGAAATTTCTGGACCAGCATCAAGCAACAATGTAAAGTCTGCTTCACGTGAAAGGGTGGAATTTTCAACGTTAGTAATTGTTAAAGTTGGGAAGTTTTTCTTCGTAACGTTTTGTAATACGACCCGACTATCAGCAGTTTCACCACTTTGACTCAAGAAAATAAAGAATGGTTTTTCAGAATACAATGGATCATCATAGGCAAATTCTGAAGCAACTTCCACTTGGGTTGGAATCCCCACTAATTTTTCAAACAGATTTTTCCCAACTAACCCAGCGTGATAACTAGTCCCTGCTCCTACGATGTAGAGCCGATCGGCCGTTTTCATTGCATCTAAAATTTTAGGATCAATCTTAGAAGCGCCATCTTCTGAAAGATACTTTTGGGATAATTTTCTTAATACATTTGGTTGTTCGTTGATTTCCTTAAGCATGTAATAAGGGTAAATGCCCTTGTCTGCTTCTGAAGCATCAGTATCAACATGGAATGGTTCTCTTTCGATGTGATTACCTTGCCAATCTTGAATATCAACTGAATTTGGCTTAACAGTTACCACTTCACCATCTTTAAGTTCCAAGAATTCATGGGTAACATTTAACATTGCAACTGAATCAGAACAAACAACGTTAAAACCATCAGCAAGTCCAATTAATAATGGGCTCTTGTTCTTAGCAACATACAAAGTATCTGGTTGTTCACGATCCATTAATAAGAATGCGTATGAAGCTCCATCCTTAAGTAATGAGATTGTCTTTAAGAATGCCTCTTTCGTAGTCATTCCTTCCTTAACTGCAAAATGATCAACTAATTGAACGACCACTTCAGTATCGGTTTGACTAGTGAAATCAACATCTGAAAGATATTGCTTCTTTAATTCCTTGTAATTTTCGATCACACCGTTGTGAACAAGGTAAAAACGGTCATCTTGCGAAAATTGTGGATGTGCATTTTCAACCGTTACTCCACCATGAGTGGCCCAACGAGTATGCCCAATTCCAGTACTACCATGTACTTCGGGTGTAATCGCCGCCTTTAATTCGGCAATTGCTCCCTTCCGCTTTACAAGATAGTCCTTTCCATCTTGATCATTAACATAAATTCCGGCAGAATCATAACCCCGATATTCTAGTTTTTCAAGTCCATGAATTAGAAGCTTTACGGCATTATCATTACCGGTTACTCCAACAATTCCACACATATTTTTAATCCCCTTTTGTTTTTAATCATATTATTTTTAAATTGGTATAGACAATAATTAAGCTCATATTTAATCGTTCAAGTAGATACTTTACAACGGTCTGTGCAATATGTCAACTATTAAAATATTAAATTGGTATATCTAAATTAGAGAAAAATGGCAAAATAAAAAGGCCTAACTAACCGACCTCTTAATTTATATTTTTATTCAATTCCACATTCTTTTTCAACCACTTTGGCAATTTTTTCAGCATTTTCTTGACACGTATCTTGATCTGGGGCTTCAACCATTACTCTTAATAATGGTTCAGTTCCACTTGGTCTTACCAATACCCGACCATCACCATTCATTTCGTGTTCAACATTTTCAATTACATTCTTAACAGAAGGGTTATCTAATGCTGAATTTTTGTCAGCTACCTTAACGTTGATCAAGCTCTGTGGGTACGTCTTCATTTCAGCCGCTAATTCTGATAGTTTCTTACCAGTATCCTTCATTACGTGGAGAAGCTGAAGACTAGTTAACATTCCATCACCAGTCGTATTGAAATCTAAAAATACGATATGGCCAGATTGTTCACCACCAAGGTTATAACCACCAGCGTTCATTTCTTCAACGACATACCGATCGCCAACCTTAGTCTGCTTACTATTCATCCCATTTGCTTCCATGGCCTTATACATCCCTAAATTACTCATAACCGTGGTAACAATGGTATCTTGTTTCAAGCGACCATGCTCTGCCATGTATTTGCCGCAGATAAACATAATCTTATCACCATTGACTAAGTTTCCTTCTTCATCAACGGCCAAGCAACGATCTCCGTCACCATCGAACGCAAATCCGACCTCTGCACCCTTTTCAACGACCATTTTTTGAAGTTGTTCTGGATGGGTCGAACCAACGTTATCATTAATATTAAGCCCGTTTGGTTGGGTAGCCATCGTGTCAAATTCCACTCCAGCATCAGCATAAAGACGCGAAACCAAGTTACTAGTGGCACCATTAGCAGCATCGACACAAATATGCATTCCAGCAATATCATCAGAAACGGTCTGATTCAAGAATCGAATGTATTTTTGAGCACCTTCAGAAAAATCATCTTCAGTTCCCAATCCTTCTGCTGATGGACGTGGTAATTCATCCTTATCAGCTTCTAGGATTGCTTCGATTTCTTCTTCCATCTCATCAGAAAGTTTGTAACCATCTGAACCAAAAAACTTAATTCCATTATATTCTGCTGGATTATGAGAAGCGGTAATCATTACCCCAGCAGCTGCATCCTGAGTTCGGACTAAATATGCCACACCAGGAGTCGTAATGACTCCCAATCTTAAAACCTCAATTCCAGTTGATAACAATCCAGCGATCAGTGCTTCTTCAAGCATTTGACCAGAAATTCGGGTATCACGAGCAACTAGTACTTGGGGGATTTTACTATCAGAGTGCTTGGTCAGAATATAACCACCAGCACGCCCACATTTAAAAGCCAGCTCTGGGCTTAAATCACGATTTGCAACTCCTCTAACTCCATCGGTTCCGAAATATTTCATTATTAACTCCTCATTTCTTACTTATCTTTAACTTTTATATTCACTTTAATTTTTTCTGGATCAAAGCCACTAACCTTGTTGAGTGACTTATCAAGCTGAATCGTTTTGGTTTCATTAGCAGTAATTCGACTAACATCAATATTAGCAGTAACGTTTTTCAAATTGTCCAACTCACTAGAAGTACCAAATGCCTTAACCTTTTCAGTGTTAGAAGTCACTGAATAGGTCTTATTAGATGCCTTATTATCAATCTGATATTTAATTGGTAACTCCTTGAAATTACCGCTGCTAATTGGCAAGTAAACATTCGTAGTTGAAGGGGTTAAAATTACGTTCACGGTGTTGCCCTTCCGATCAACAGCTTCTAATATCGCCTGTGAATTAACGGTCTTATTAGTATTTTGAGATAGGTTCAACTTGGCAATCACCCGCACAGCCTTACTAATTTCACTAGAAGCCCCAGTGGCCTTAACTTTAGCATCAGACACAACCGCACTTCCAACATGGTAACCAGATGAAATCATGCTCTTATCATAGCTTGCGGTTACTGGAAGCGTTACCGTCTGACGAGGCTGAATATTAACGGTGATATAAGATGGATTAATTTTATATTTTAACTCTGAATTTAAACCATCCTGAGATAATCTAACCCGATGCTTTCCAACCCCTAATTTACTTAAATCAGCATAGATATGGAAATTTTGGGTATTAGTCGTTGTGGTAACCAATGCTGTCGGCCCACTTAGCGATACGCTAACTTTATCAGGATATCCAGTAACAAAATACTTACTACTATTAACGTTTAACTGTAAATTAGCGGAAACGCTAGCATTTTTAGTAGATGCTAATTGCGTGATATTGCTATTCTTATTACTAGTAAAGTTAAGTTTATCCTGATTAGCGTATGCATATAGTAATATCGAAAATATTAAAGATAGAATTAGGTAGAAAAAAGTGCTGTTGAAGAATTTACGCATGTCTAATTCCCCTTTCCACTTTTACTAAGATTACTGATCCAACTCCCAATCATCGTAAAGATATTATGGCTAATTTGTTGTTTTTTGATCAGTTGATCCCGTAAAAATTTAAGGTAATCTTGTTGGGTCATCCCGCGCAGCAATTCATTATCCTTTGTAATTGAAACTTCACCAGTTTCTTCTGAAATCACGATCGTAAGGGCATCGGTAACTTCAGAAATCCCAACCGCAGCACGATGCCTAGTCCCTAACTCTTTTGGAATCATCGTACTTTGTGAAAGGGGCAGATATGCTGCCGCAACAGCAATTCGATGGTTTCTAATAATTACTGCTCCATCATGAAGTGGAGTATTCGGAATGAACGTATTAATTAACAATGCCCCTGTGATATGAGCATCTAATTCAATTCCTGTTTCAATATAATCCTCAAGGCCAGTTTCCATTTGAATCGTGATCAAGGCCCCAATTCTTCGTTTGGACATGTACTGAATTGCGCTATCAAGTCCCTCAATCATCTGTTCAGTTTCTTCATTCTGATTTTTAGTATGCCACAACAAAGAACCGCGTCCTAAATGTTCAAGGCCCCGTCTAATTTCTGGTTGAAAAATAACGATAATTGCAATAAATCCCCAGTTAATGACCTGATCAACCATCCAAGAAACAGTTCCCAGCCCGAACAAAACACTAAGGATTTTAATTATCGCAATTACGATAATTCCTCTAAACAATTGAACTGCTTTAGTTCCACGTAGCAAAATAATCAATTCGTATGTAATGAACCAAACCACTAGAATATCAATTAAGCTACTAAAATGGCTAAGAGTAAACAGATTACTCCAAAAGTTACTCATCATATAACCTCCAAATATTAACGCTAGCTTTATTATATCACGATATTAAGAACTTATTTTTAAACAGCGTTCTAAAATTAACACATTTTTGTTAGAATTAATTAAAATAGACTTTAATTAAAATAAGGGGAGGTTTTCTAGTGCATCTTTCAAAAAGTTGGCAGGTTCGCATTTTTTTTGCGATTTGGTTTATAATTACCGGTTTTTTTGTCAAACAACCCTTCAATTTCTTATTACTAAATACGTTTTTAGCCTATATTCCAATTGAAATTAGTTTCCACTTGAACCATGAAATAATTAATGCAAGTATCCTTTACTGGCCGCTACTAATCATCTGGATACTATTTTATCCAAATGCACCCTACATTCTTACGGATTTATTTCATTTATCGCTATTAAACCCTTATGATAATTTAACCGGCCTTTTGAAACTATCCGATCCAATTTGGATTAATTTTATGATGCTAGTCATCAGTGCCATTGTTTGTGCGTTTGTTGGAACTTGGTCATTATCACTTACAGTTAAATCACTGATGAATAAATTCAGATTAAAATCACAAGTCATTTACTGGATAATCGTTCTTATTTTTACATTTACCTCTTCAGTGGGGGTTTTTATCGGACGGTTTTTAAGGTTGCATACGCTTTACTTATTTTTAAGCCCCAGGTTATTTATTATGCCACTGATTAAAATGTGGAAACCAGATATGATGATATTCACAGCCACCATGATGGCAATCCAAATTACGATTTATTGGGTCATTTCAATTAATCAAAACCAGCATAAATAAAAATGTGTCCATAATTAAAAATTACGGACACATTTTTTAGTTATTCACTTTCGTTTAATGGACTCATCATCACATTTTCCAAATAATTGATGTGTTGCCTAAGCTCATTGGAAGTTTCCCAGTCAATTTGATTAGTATCTAATAAACGTTGAATTTCGAGGCGTTGAGCTCCAAAACCACGAACCTGCAAATTATTTAATTGTTGTTGATAATCATCTTGATGGACTGAATTAATGCGGTTGATTCGATTTCGATAAAAAACAATGATGTGATCAACCATTTGATTTTCAAAGGAACTAGAATCAATATCCGACCTGTTAAGGTAGTTTTTAACCTCTTGAATGGCAGCCTGACTTAACGTTTCAATTATCAAGCCCCAATGTTTTCTCAACATTTCGTCACGGTGATTAAAACGACGTCCCGCAATGAAAAAACTACGAATTCCAGACAGGAAAGTGGAAATATCACTTATAAAACTAGAACGAGAGGTATTCATTCCGACTGAATCTAACATTGCCGTTTCGCGTCGATTAATCATTTTAACTGTTGCAAAATACTCATCCCGTTTAATCACACCATCATCGTATAACCCTTGGGCGGCTTTCCGCTCACCACTAAACGCGATCCTACGCAGTGCTAATTCATTATTGAAACTAAAATCATTAAATTGATTAGATCTTAAATCATGTTTTAACTTTCTAAGCATTAATTGATATTGAAATATTAAATCGAACGCTGCTTGTTGATTGTATTCATTTTGGCTTTTTTGGACCTTATTAATTGCAGATTGCACTAATTTAATCTGTGCCTTATCGTTAGAAATGTAATTATTGTCATCAATCTGTTCTTGTTGATTTTCAGTCAATAATGGAATGAAGATAATGGCACTAAGTAAGCTTAAAATAATTACACTAGCAGATATAAACAACACCATGGGCCGTTCTGGGAAATTTCTCCCCGTAGCAGTGAGCACTGGAATCGATAGGACCCCCACCATCGTAACTGCTCCCCGCACTCCGGATAGCCCAGATAGCAATGCCACCCTTAAATTGACCTTTTTATAATTCCAACGATTAGCCACGAATTGATATCCTACGATCCAGACGAACCGAATCGCAAGTAGTAATAGCCACGTAACCACAGCATAAATGATCGGATCAATCGTTCCCAACTGAATCGTTTGAATACTCTTGCCCATTGCTTGCGGTAATGAAAAACCAAGCAGTAAGAAAATAATTCCGTTTAAAATATAGATGACCACGTTCCAGGTCTTCTCAGTAACTAACGTTAATTCAGGATTAACATTTGCAATCTTACGATCCTTAACATGCATGGTGATTCCAGCACTAACTACCGCAATCACGCCAGAAGCATGAAACCATTCTTCACTGATAAAGTAAATCACAAATGGCGTGACTAAGTAAGCGACCGTATAAAAAATAATGTTGTTAATCCCACTATCATATAAATAATCACGTGCCTTTAACAGCAAATACATAATTACGATTCCAATAATTAATCCCACAATACTGATGTAGAAAAAATCACCAACTGCACTAGTTAACAAAAATTTTCCAGTCATTGCAGCTGCTAGCGCATACTTAAAGCAAATTAGCCCGCTAGCGTCATTGATCAAGCTTTCACCACTAACCAAGTGTAAAATGCCACTCGGTAAATTAGAACGTTTCGCAATTGATTGAACAGCAACTGGATCCGTAGGAGAAAGAATTGCTGCTAACGCAAAACAAACTGCAAACGGCATCTCTGGAATCATCCAATTGATTATTACGCCCCCAACTAACATTGTAATCACAACTAAAGCGATGGCATTAATAAAAATTGGTAATTTTAACTGCCAAAGCTCTCGTTTGGGAAACCGTTTCCCGTCATTAAAAAGCAAGGGGGCAATAAATAGTAATAAAAACCATTCAGTTTCAAAATTAATTTGAAATTTTGTAAAAACAGATAACAACAGCCCTAGTCCAATTTGAATCAAGCTACCTGGAATCATGGGTAGGTAGTGACTAATGACTGTCGAGATTAATAGTAATACAACTAGTAAAATAATTAACTCAATAATCACCATTTATATCATCTCAACTCCAATTCCATTTTTTATAATTACCGATCACCAATAATTCTAACCTCAGTTTCTAAGTGAATCCCACTATTTTGATAAACCGCATCTTGGACGTGGTGGATCACCGTGATGTAATCAGTTGCAGTGGCTCCGCCAACGTTAACGATAAATCCGGCGTGCTTAGTAGATACTTGCGCTCCGCCGAATCGGTAGCCCTGCAATCCAGAATCATGAATTAGCTTACCAGCAAAATGATTCTTAGGCCTTTTAAAGACACTCCCACATGATGGCAGGTCAAGTGGCTGCTTTGATGCCCGTAAAGCATTAAAATGGTCCATTTTAGCTAAAATTTGACTTTGATTACCAGGTTGCAACTCAAATTCAGCAGCTATAATTGCATTATGACCATTTTGAATAATACTATGGCGATAATCAAACTCTAATTCGGCATTATTTAATTTACGCACACTACCATCAAATCCAACGATTGTTGCGTAATTAACTACATCAGCGGTTTGACCACCATACGCTCCAGCATTCATATAAACAGCACCACCAACGCTACCAGGAATCCCAGCAGCAAATTCCATTCCTGATAATCCATGCTTTTGCGCAGCAATTGCGACATCGATTAGTGCAGCACCAGCTTCAGCAATGATTTTATTTCCATTGACGCTAATCTTGGTCAAATGAGTTAAAATGATTGTAATCCCACGAATTCCATTATCGCTTACAATTAAGTTACTAGAATTACCCAATACTGTAATTGGTAGGCCAAATTCATTCGCACTCTTTAATAGTTGACTTAACTGCTCTTCATTATCTGGTAACGCCAAATAATCTGCATTCCCACCAGTTTTAGTAAAAGTATATTTTGATAGTGGTTCATTAGTTTTAATTTTTAAATTTTTTATTTTTGGATTAAAATTATGCATACAAATCGTCCCTCTTAAATCGATATACTATAATTTTACCATGAATTAACGCCCCAATTATGAATAAACTAATTATTAAAAAGGATAGAAAGGAAAATAATTCCATGAATTTTATTGCAATTGATTTTGAAACGGCAGCTCTTAAACGTGCTAGCGCTTGTTCACTAGCATTAACGGTGGTTAGAAATAACGAGATTGCAAGTGAATTTTACACGTTAATTAACCCAGAGATGCCATTCTTTTGGCGAAACATTGAAGTGCACGGTATCCATGAATCAGACGTAATTAATGCGCCAACATTTCCTGAGGTATGGGAAAAAATTAAAATGTTTTTTAGCCCTAATCATCTGGTTATTGCTCATAACGCTAACTTTGATAATAGCGTTTTAAAAAAGAGTTTAGAACGCTATCAATTGGTCCAACCACAATACTTAACCTTAGATACAGTGGCCGTGACCCGAAAACTATTCCCTAACTTCACGAACTTCAAACTAAACACCGTTTGTAAAAATTTGAACATCGAGTTAAATCATCATCACAATGCCTTAGATGACAGTCTTGCATGTGCCAACATCTTAAGGTATGAACAACAACAATTTGGCGATGAAGCAATCAAACAATTTGTAAAAATCATCAAATAAAAAGATGTTAATGGTAATCTCCATTAACATCTTTTTATTTTAAATGACAAATCATTTCAGTAGTCGATCGTTCATTGCCAGGGACAGCAATCACTCGTGAGCCAAAATTATCAATGAAACCTAGTTTATGGTAAACATGAATTGCAGCTTGATTCTGATTTTCAACCGTCAAGACAAACCGCTGTAAATTACTAAACGAACTGCCCCAATTCAAGGCTTCATCCACCAGCGCACTGCCAATCCCATTATTCCAAAATCGCTTCAATACGGCCACGCCTAGTTCACCATCTTTTGAATCAAGCAGTTGTTGCACTGTAACAATTCCAATAATTAAGTCGCCAAAATGAGCCACTAAAATAACGTTACTCCTGGTCTGATTAATTAGCATGATTTGACGTTGCTCTTGCTCAATTGATAAATCAGCTAGTCCTGGATCAACTGTGAAAGTATCAGATTCAGTGACTAATTGTTTCATTAATTTTAAAATTGCGTTAGCATCATTCCAATCTGCTAATTCAATTGAAATCTGATTATCATTGCTTGCCATCTTTATCCAAGCTTTCTTTTAAAATGGTTTGAAAATGACTTCCGTGGGGCTCAAAAAAAAGGGTCCTAGATTCAGGGCCTAATTCATCATTACGTCTGAAAATAATTTTTAAATAATTATCAGGTAGCTCATCAGCAACGAAATTAGCCCACTCCACAACGTTTATTCCATCACCATTAAAATATTCTTCTAATCCTAATTCATCCCCACTACCATCATCCAAACGATAGGCATCCATATGATAAAGTGGTAAGCGACCATCTTGATACTCACGAATGATGGTAAAAGTCGGGCTTTTAACATTTCTTTTAATTCCTAATCCTGCAGCAAGCCCCTTGGTAAAAGTTGTTTTCCCTGCACCGAGATCGCCATCTAATAGCAGTAAATCCTCTGCTTGCAAGAAAGGAGCAATTTTTTTACCGATTTGCATGGTTGCTTCAGGGGTGTCAACGGTTATTTTTTTCAAGCTATTAACCCCTTATAATTAATCGATTGATTGAAGTGCATTAATGATGGCAACCTTGTAAACATCCTCAGCATTACAGCCCCTAGATAAATCAGAGACCGGCTTGTTGAGTCCTTGTAAGATTGGTCCGAGGGCCTCAAAGCCACCCAAACGTTGTGCAATCTTATATCCAATGTTCCCAGATTGTAATTCAGGAAATACAAAGACGTTTGCGCGACCCGCTACTTTAGATCCTGGAGCCTTCTTAGCACCGACTTCAGGAACAAACGCAGCATCAAATTGTAATTCACCATCAACTGCTAAATCAGGTTGCTTTTCATGAACCAATTCAGTCGCTTCTTGGACCTTCTTAACCATTGGACCACGTGCGGACCCCTTAGTTGAAAAGCTCAACATCGCAACAGCAGGATCAATTCCAAATTGTTTTGCAGTCGCAGCACTAGCAATCGCTACGTCAGCCATTCCATTCGCATCTAACTCTAAGTTGATCGCACAATCAGCAAATACATAACGTTGATCACCCTTGAGCATGATAAAACTACCACTTACCAACTTAATTCCTGGCTTGGTCTTAATAATTTGTAAGGCGGGACGAACGGTATCACCAGTTGGATGTGCAGCTCCAGAAACCATTCCATCGGCTTTATCTAAATAAACCATCATGGTCCCAAAGTAGTTGGGATCAGTTAGCCATTGCTTAGCAGTTGCTTCATCGGTCTTCCCATTACGACGTTCAACCAGTGCAGTCACGTATTCCGCTAATTCATCCTCTGGTAAATTTAAATAATCAAAAATCGTCAATTGACTTAAATCAACTTCGTATTCATCAGCAACCCGCTTAATCGTTGCTGGTTTCCCTAGTAGAATTGGCTTAACAACTCCATCTGTGGCTAATCGACTAGTCGCCTCAATAATTCGAATATCTTCACCTTCAGGGAAAACAATCGTTTTTTGAGCTTGGCTTACCTTGTTCTTTAAACTTTCAAATAGATCCATCTTGTAATCCTCCATTACTGTGCATTTAAATCCGCTAGTGCTTGTTGAAAATCAACATGTTCAGGAAGTTGCCAATCAATCGGCCGTTCACCCATTGCCACTAAGGCCTCATTGGTCTTAGAAAATGGACGCGAGCCAAAGAACCCCCGATTAGCAGAGAGCGGACTAGGGTGGGCAGACTCCAAAACAATATTACTTTGTGTATTGATAAATTTAACCTTATCGCGCGCTGCTCGACCCCATAATATAAAAATAACTGGTTGCGGCCGTTCAGACAGTTTCTGAATCGCAGCATCCGTGAGTTCTTCCCAGCCCTTCCCCTTGTGGGAAAAGGCAACCCCGTTTCTGACGGTTAGAACCGAGTTCAAAAGTAACACCCCTTGTTTGGCCCACTTTTCAAGAAAACCATGGTTAACAGGCTTAATCCCCAAATCGCTATATAGTTCCTTATAAATGTTTCTAAGCGATGGTGGCACAGGTACCCCAGGCATTACAGAAAAACTCAACCCGACTGCTTGATTTGGTTCATGGTATGGGTCTTGGCCTAAGATGACGACTTTAACCTTACTAAAGGGGGTCCACTGAAACGCTTCAAAAATTTGGTTCATCGCTGGATGAATCTGATAGTGACTATATTCATCCACTAAAAAATGTCTTAAATTTTGATAATAGGTTTTTTCAAACTCTGGTTTTAAAACATCCCACCAATCATTATGAATAAACTGCTTCATTTACAAACACCCCTAATTAATTTTATCATCATTAAACATTCCAGTAACCACGAAAAGCGGTTCTCAAACAAATTAAGAATCGCTTTTAATAATGCTTCAAGACGCGATCAATTTGACGGTTTTGATCCCGTTTCTTTAATGTTTCACGCTTATCATATTCATGTTTCCCCTTAGCAACACCAATTAAAACCTTAGCAAAACCATTTTTAATATAAATTTTAAGTGGAACGATTGTAATTCCCTTTGCTTTAGTGTCATTTAATAAGCGGGTAATTTCTTTTTTATGGAGCAATAATTTCCGATTGCGCAACGGGTCATGATTAAATTGATTCCCCTCAGCGTACTCACTAATGTGTACGTTTTCCAAGTAGGCTTCATGATTCCTAATTCTTACGAAACCGTCCTTTAGATTCACCCGCCGATCGCGAATTGATTTAATCTCGGTTCCTCTTAGGACCATGCCTGCTTCCATCGTACTTTCAATCGTATAGTCATGCCGCGCCTTTCGGTTTTGCGCCATCAAATTATCATCATTTGGTTGTCGCTTTTTTTTAGCCATAGAATTTCACCTCACCTTAAGTTAATTGATTAATGGGAGCGGTGATTATTATTGTTGTGACCATTACCATGATGGTTATTATTAGAGTGACTCCGTTTTTGACCGCCGCCATGATTACTATTACGATTGCCACCACCGTTGCGATGATTGCGATTACCATTCCGATTGTTGTTAGAACGACGATTGCCGCCACCGTGACCATGACTTTGTTTTGGCAACAAGTCGCTAGTTGGCGTTTTTTCTGGATTAACAATGTCAAAATCAACCGTACTTTGTGCAGGATCTGCACCTACTACCTTGACGCGTACGGTTTGGCCAATCTTATAGGTCCGCTTCGTCCGCCGTCCCACTAACGCTAAGAACTTTTCAACGTATTCGTAATAATCATCCTTCATCCGACTAATGTGAACAAGCCCTTCAACGGTGTTAGGTAGTTCAATGAACATCCCAAATTTAAGCACGGAACTAACCGTAGCATCAAATTCTTCGCCGATGTGATCAGCCATGTATTCGGCCTTCTTCATCGAATCGGTATCACGTTCAGCATCAACCGAACGTCGTTCACACTTAGATGAATGATCAGCAACTTCTTCTAATAAGCCGCCACCAAACTTGGCCTTACTTTCCTTATTAATTCCGTTATCTTCATAGTAATGAATCAAACGGTGAACAGTAGTATCAGGGTAACGCCGAATTGGCGAAGTAAAGTGGGTGTAGAATTCAGCCCCTAACCCAAAGTGACCAAGTGATTGATCAGCATAACGAGCTTGTTTTAAACTTCTTAACATCATTACTGAAACAACGGCTTCTTCAGGCTTACCAGCAACCTTTTTGAGCACGTTTTGTAACATCTTTGGCTTTAATTTAGCGGGATCACCCTTCACATCGATTCCAAACGCAGTTAAAAATTCAAAGAACTTTTTAACCCGTTCTGCATCAGGCGTTTCATGGACCCGATAAATAAATGGCGCATGCTTTTCACTGTAGTGTTGGGCAACGGTTTCATTAGCTGCTAACATAAATGATTCGATCATCTTTTCAGCAGTGCCCCGCACCCGTAACTTAATGTCGATGGGGTGCCCTTTTTCATCCACGATGATTTCAGCTTCGCGATCATCAAAGTCAATTGCACCACGTTGTTTCCGATGCTTGTATAGAATTTTGTGTAATTCACCCATTGTTTCAAACATTGGCACTAGTTCAGAATACTCTTCCATCGTTTGGGGATCTTTAGATTCTAAGATCTTATTAACGGCAGTATACGTCATCCGTGCCTTAGAACGCATAAAACTAGGGTGGATTCGATGCTTAACAACGTTTCCAGCTGGGGTGATTTCCATCTCACAACTCATACATAACCGAATTACCCCTTCGTTCAATGAACAAATTCCATTGGATAATCGCCGTGGCAACATTGGAATTACCCGATCGGTCAAATAAACGGAAGTCCCCCGCTTATAAGCTTCTTCATCCAATAAACTTCCTGGCTTAACGTAGTGACTAACGTCGGCAATATGAACTCCAAGGTGATAATTACCATTTGGTAGTTTCCAAGCGGTAACGGCATCATCTAAATCCTTTGAAGCTTCCCCATCGATCGTCACCAAGTTTTGGTCAGTAACGTCTTCACGACCAGCTAACTCAGAATCTAATACGTGATCTGGGATTGCGTCAGCTTCTTGTAAAACATCTTCAGGAAATTGAGATGGGATATCATGAGCGTAAACAATTTGAAGAATATCGATTCCTGGATCATCAACACTCCCAATTACTTGCTTGGCAATTCCCACCATCGCTTCTGGATGTTCATCATTTGGGTATTCAGTGATTTCAGCAGTCACCACTTCCCCTGCTGTTGGTTTCAAGCCCACTTCTGTAACAAAGAACTTAAATTTAAGTAGCTTCTTATCTTTTAATTCAATTTGGCCGTAATAACCATCATCATCACCAGTTTGAACAAAATTACCCACTACCTGGGTATAATTATGTTCTAAAATCTTAGTAACCTTAGCCTTTGGACCCCTGTCTGAGTCTGGTTCACCAGGTGCTACGATTTCAATTTCAACAGTATCACCATTCATTGCATGCATCGTAAATTCAGGAGCGATAAATGCATCGGATTCATTTTCATCAAAGTCCACAAACCCAAATCCCTTTTGATTTGAATGGAAAATCCCCTGTGGCTTCATTGCTTTAGGGTTTACTGTAAACTTGCCATCTTGGGTAACTAGGGCTTTTTCTTCGCGCTCTAAGCGTGCTAATTCTTGAACAATTAACTTAAAGGCTTCTGAACCATGGTAACCTAATTCATCAGATAGCTCGCTTACTTCAAAGCTAGTCTTTGCATTTTGCTTAAGAACAGCCTCAATTTCGTCTTTTAATTTATTATCTTCCAAAATAGTTTCCTCATTATTTCTAGATTTCGATTTTAATCGATTTTATTTTCGTAATTTAACTACTTATATTTTAACATTATTTAATTTTAAAGTAATTCAATAGCGCCAATAATATATAATAAAAAACCTTCCGCCGTAAAACAGAAGGTTTCTTAATTAATGTGATGAGATCCAAACTAGCGCAAGTGCATCCACAAAGAATAAAATCCCAAGAACCGTTGTTACTCTTTGCATAAATGCTTCAAATCCCCGTGGCTTAGACTTAGAGAATAAGTCGTCAGCACCACCGGTCAAAGATGACATTGCATCGTTAGTTTTAGCTGGTTGCATTAGTACTGCAATAATAATCAAAATACTAATGATCCAAAATATCGTCATTAAAAAGTTATACAAAATAATGCCTCCTATTTTCTTCAAGGCTCAATCTACTATTCAACATTTTACCATATCTAACTGGTGGTTTCCAATGTAGTAAAAATCAATCACGGCGCTTCAATAAATTGGTCAACATTTGGCTGTAAATCGGTTGCCCATGCAATAAGTCTACTACGGCGTATGCAACCAACGAAACGACCGCGAGCGACATCAAATGGGTCACGGTCCCGACCATTTCTGTAATTAACAGGACTGCTGTAAATGGTGATTTAGTAATGCAGGCAAAATACGCTGCCATCGAAATTATGATTAAATTAATTACTAATCCAGCAGCAATCAAGTGCCAACTAACTAGTACCTGACCATATAGTGCGCCTAAAATTGCCCCTAGCGTTAAGATCGGTAGAAAGATCCCCCCAGGAACCCCCGAGCCATATGAAAGGGTTGCAAAAACAAAACGAACTACTAAGTACACTAATAGCATTAAAATTCCGGGCACCGCATTCGCAATTGCTAAAATCAGTCCATTCCCACCCCCAAGCGTAATCGGGAGGAAGTAACCAATCGGAATCACCAGCACTAACGGAATCATTACGAAGTAGTTACTAGCCATAAATTGAAACGGACGGTAGAACCACTGGGCATTTAAAGTTACCTGTTGGTAAACAATGCCGCCCAGCCCCAATAAGATTCCTAAAATAATTAGCAACCAGTATTGATCAAGCGGGAATGAATGTGCATATTCAATATGAAGCACCGGCGTTTGGCCAAATACCTCCGTTGAAACAAAGTTGGCGGCAATGGAGGCACAAATGGTAGTCGGCCAGACCCTCATTGGAAATTCATGGTAAATTTCTTCCAGGACAAATAACGCACTGGCAATCGGGGCGTTAAAGGCAGCCGATAACCCCGCTGCCGCCCCAGCGGCAATTGCCACCCGTCGGGCACTGCCGGTTAACCCTTGCCACTTAGCAATGCCCTGGGCAGTCGTCGAACCCAGTTGAATCGATGGTCCCTCGCGACCTAAGAACAATCCACTCCCGATCGCAAGCACCCCGCCAACGAATTTTTTCCATAGGATCGGCCAAAAGGGATAATCAAGACGGTTGGCAAGCTGGCCCTCGACCTGTGGGATTCCAGAACCCTTGATGTCTGGCGATTTTTTAATGCACCACCCCACGAACAAACAGATTAAAATGTTGATCAACAGCATTAAAAGCAACCAGAGATGATTCACATGGGCCGCTTGATAAAGCTGCTTGACCCAGTCTAAGTCCATTTCAATCAACCACCGAAAGAGGCTCACCACCGCACCAACGGCAAGACCAACTAACGCTCCATCCCATAAATACGCAATTTGTTTCCAATTTAACTTCTGCATCCCTTAATTCAGCTCCCGAATCATATTAATTATTATCATAACACAACAAAAAAGCTTTGGAACCAAGTTCCAAAGCTTTTGAGCAGCAAATAAATTTAATTACTTGTTGATAATGTTTTCACGAGCTTGTTCACTCAAGTTGTAGAATGAGTGAATTCCCTTGTATTGAGAAACCTTGCCTAATTGGTCTTCGATTCTCATTAATTGGTTGTACTTAGCGATCCGTTCGCCACGACTCATTGAACCAGTCTTGATTTGACCAGCGTTAAGAGCAACAACTAAGTCTGAGATAGTAGTATCTTCAGTTTCACCAGAACGGTGTGAGATGATAGCAGTGTATCCAGCTTCCTTAGCCATTTCAACGGCACGAACAGTTTCAGTTAAGGTACCGATTTGGTTAAGCTTGATTAAGATTGAGTTAGCAACACCCATCTTAATTCCCTTAGCTAGGTAATCAGTGTTAGTAACGAATAAATCATCACCAACGATTTGAACCTTCTTACCTAAGCGACGGGTAGCCATTTGCCAGTCTTCCCATTCGTTTTCATCCAAAGGATCTTCGATTGAAACGATTGGGTACTTGTCTACTAAGCTTTCAAGTAAAGTAACGAATTCATCAGCTGAGTATGACTTACCATCACCAACTAAGTTGTACTTCTTAGTCTTTGGATCGTAGAATTCTGATGAAGCACAGTCAAAGGCAATTGAAATGTCCTTACCTGGCTTGTAACCAGCCTTAGTAATTGCTTCTACTAAGATTTCGAATGGTTCTTCGTTGTTTTGTAAGTCAGGAGCAAATCCACCTTCATCACCAACGGCAGTGGAGTAACCACGGTCGTTTAAGATGCTCTTTAAGTTATGGAAGGTTTCTGAACCCATCCGAATAGCTTCCTTAACACTCTTAGCACCAACGGGCATAATCATGAATTCTTGGAAGTCAACCTTGTTGTTAGCATGCTTACCACCATTGATAACGTTCATCATAGGTGTTGGAAGTAAGTGTGCATTGAAACCACCAAAGTAGTTGTATAATGGAACACCTAATTCGTCAGCAGCAGCACGAGCAGCAGCTAGAGAAACACCTAAAATAGCGTTAGCACCTAACTTACCCTTATTAGGAGTACCGTCAAGCTTGATCATAGCTTCGTCAATAGCTAATTGGTCAGTTACATCGTAACCAACGATTTCCTTTGCAATGATGTTGTTAACATTGTCAACGGCTTTAAGAACACCCTTACCCATGTAACGGTTCTTGTCGCCATCACGTAATTCAACAGCTTCATGTTCACCAGTTGAGGCACCAGATGGAACGATTCCACGGCCAAAAGCACCGGCTTCAGTATATAATTCTACTTCAACAGTAGGGTTACCACGTGAGTCTAGGACTTCGCGAGCAAAAATATCGGAAATAATTGACATTGTATTCTCTCCTTAAGTGAAAGTTAATTACCCATTGGGTACAAAACCAATGAGCCGTAGTATGAACAACCTTGCAAAACAAAGTTTACGACAAAATATGAAACATTTTATCAGGGACTGTCCAACACCCCTTTAAAACTGAATAAATATATCATTTATTCATCATCTACATTGTTATGATACCATTTTTTGATTTTTAAAACCAATAAATCAACTATAATTATCGGAAAAATTAATAATGAATTAAATTTAGGAATTCTTTGGGATCAAGACTTGCACTTCCGACTAAAACACCATCAATGTCAGGTTGTGCCATTAGTGCCTTTACATTTTTGGGATTAACACTTCCACCGTATAAAACTCGAATGGAATCGGCAATTTCTGATGAATAAAGCCGACTGATCGTTTGCCTGATCAATGCACACCCCTCTTCAGCTTCAGCTGAACTAGCGGTAATTCCAGTTCCAATTGCCCACCGCGGTTCATAGGCAATCATCATATGCAACGCATCTGATTCTGAAACGTTTTTAAATGCTGCGATCACCTGGCTAACCACCCAATGCACCCCGTCTGAAGTCTCGGTCCTAACTAACGTCTCATCACAACAAACAATCGGATTGATATGATTCCGCAGCAATGCATGAACCTTTTTATTAACGACTTCATCATCTTCATCAAAATAATGGCGGCGTTCAGAATGACCAGCAATCGAATAGGTAACACCAGCCTCAGCCAACGCCTTCGGGCTAACCTCACCAGTGTAAGCCCCGGTATCATGATAATCACAATTTTCAGCGCCAATAATGACATCGGTCCCACTAGCATGTTCTAATAGCGGCCATAGGTACAGTGGTGAAGCCGCAATCATCACCTGGACTTCAGCTGGCCGCGGAATTTGATTTTTAATCGTTTCGATGTATGGAATCACTTGATCTGGCATCAAGTACATCTTCCAGTTAGCTCCAATAAATGGAACCCGTTTTTGGGCACTCATTAATAAGCTCCCCCTTATCAGGATATTAGCACGATTGAGTGTCTTCGTACCCAATCATTTTACTATAAATATTTTTCCTTAAGCAATTCGGATTGGAAACTTAAGGAAAATATATGTAAACAAAAAAGCCGTGCAATCAGCACGACTTTTAATAAATAATCAAAATTATTTATCGGAAATTGCAGCAATTCCTGGAAGGGTCTTACCTTCAAGATAAGTAAGTGAAGCTCCACCACCAGTAGAAACGTGAGTTAACTTGTCAGCGATTCCTAATTGCTTAACAGCAGCAGTAGAGTCACCACCACCAACAATCGTAGTAGCATCTTGTAAGTTAGCTAAGAAATCACCAACTGCTAAAGTTCCCTTAGCGAAGTTGCTCATTTCGAACACACCCATAGGTCCGTTCCAAACAACAGTCTTAGCATCTCTTAAGACGTTTTCAAATTCTTGAATTGACTTAGGACCGATATCTAAAGCCATCATTCCATCAGGAATGTCACCTTCAACGATTTCAGTCTTAGCATCGTTAGCAAATTTATCAGCAACAACGTTGTCAACAGGTAATACTAACTTGTCGCCAGCCTTGTCTAAAATTTGCTTAGCTAAATCGATTTTGTCTTGTTCAACTAATGAATTACCAATCTTGATTCCCTTGGCAGCGTAGAAAGTATAAGTCATTCCACCACCAATGATAACCTTATCAGCTTTATCTAATAAGTTATCGATAACGGTAATCTTATCAGAAACCTTAGCACCACCTAAAATGGCAACAAATGGACGCTTAGGATCATTAACGGCATTGCCAAGATACTTGATTTCCTTTTCCATTAAGAAACCAACCGCAGCTGGCTTACCAGCAGCTTCCATTGCCTTAGCAATTCCAACGTTTGAGGCATGAGAACGGTGAGCAGTACCAAATGCATCGTTTACGAATACATCACCAAGTGAAGCCCAGTATTCACCAAGTTTTGGATCATTACCAGATTCGCGCTTTACATATTCACCGTTAACAACATCTTCGTAACGAGTGTTTTCAACTAATAAAACATCACCGTCGTTCATCTTATTGATAGCATCTTCTAATTGAGGACCTTCAGTAGTAGGAACGAAAGTTACTGGCTTATTTAATAAGTTTGAAAGCCGTTCAGCAACTGGGCGTAGTGATAATTCTTTTTTATCGTCTTCACTCTTGATTCTGCCAAGGTGAGAGAAGATAATTGCTTTACCACCATGATCAACAACATAGTTGATCGTAGGAAGTGCTGCTACGATACGGTTATCATCACCGATTACACCATTCTTAATTGGAACGTTGAAATCAAGACGCATTAATACTTTTTTATCTTTTAAATCTAAATCAGAAACAGTTAATTTAGCCAATTTAGATACCTCCTAAATAAATATTAACTTAACACTTTTAATAATACAGCATTTAGAACCTAATCTCAAAGCAAAAGGTCAGCCATATTAAAATGTTAAATATAATAAAAAGGTGGAAGAGTAACCTCCCCCACCTTTTTTAGATTTTAATTATTTAATTTAATTAAAACTGCTTTTTATAGTTGAGCAAACTTCAATAAAGTACGAACCATGTTACAAGTGAAGCCCCATTCGTTATCGTACCAAGTCCAAACCTTAACTAATTGGTCATCACCAACAGTAGTTACGTCAGTTTGGGTAGGATCAAATACTGATCCGTGGGTATCACCAATGATATCACTTGATACAATTGGATCTTCAGCGTAACCGAAAGCTTCGTTACCTTCAGTATGCTTCTTGATTGCTGCATTAACTTCGTCAGCAGTAACCTTCTTGTCCAAAATAGCAGTTAATTCAGTTAATGAACCGTCAACTAATGGAACACGTTGAGCAACACCGTTTAACTTACCTTGTAATTCTGGAACAACTAAACCAAGCGCCTTAGCAGCACCAGTTGAATGAGGAATCGTATTTGCGCTAGCAGTACGGTTATTTCTCATCTTCTTACCTCTAGGACCATCCAAGATAGCTTGAGTGGAAGTGAAGGCATGGATAGTAGTCATAGTACCAACCTTGATACCGAATTCCTTGTTCAAGAAGTAAGCTGATGGTGCAATACTACTAGTAGTACATGAACCAGCAGAAACGATCTTGTCGTCAGCGTTAAGAGTGTCCAAGTTAACACCAGGAACAACAGTCTTGATTTGACCAGCAGGTGCTGAGATCAAGACACGCTTTGCGCCAGCGTCCAAGTGAGCTTGTGACTTTTCAGCTGAAGTGTAGAAACCTGTACATTCAAGAACATAGTCAACACCATTGTTCTTTACCCAAGGAATTTGTGAAGCATCCTTTTCTGCGTATACAGGGTATTCCTTACCGTCAACCACGATACCAGTGTCAGTTGAAGAAACCTTACCTGGGAACTTACCGTGAGTTGAGTCGTACTTCAATAAGTAAGCTAACATTGATGGAGTAGTTAAATCGTTGATAGCTACCACTTCGATGTCGCTTGAGTTAAGTTCGTGGATCCGCTTGAAAGCTAAACGTCCAATGCGTCCAAAACCATTAATACCAATTTTTACAGTCATACTGAATTTTCCTCCTTTAGGAAATAATAAGATAAATATTATTTTAAAGCAGTACAACAGTATACTACCACTTTTTACTGCTAGTGTCAGCCCCATTGCTCAATAAAATTTTTGAACAAAAACAACTGTCAAAGCAATTTACTAGGTAATAATTATCTTTATATTGCAGTATATCAACCGCTTTCATAATTTGCAAAACATAGGCCTTACTGTTTAAATTTCTAATAACGCCCCTTGCAATTTCATCATTTTTACGATATAGTTTTATATTGTTCGATTGAAAAATATAATCATATGCGCCTGTAGTGTAATGGATAGCACGTAAGATTCCGGTTCTTGAGATGAGGGTTCGATTCCCCCCAGGCGCACTCAGATAAAAAACGTTAGCAGCTTTACTGCTAACGTTTTTTTTATTGATTCGTTTGTTGGCGCTTGATAACTGCCATTACTAAATTCTTGGGCAAAATCGGGAGAAATCGCACTAATGGTCGTTGCCACCATTGCAATCCAGCAAAAACATTTAGCTTCCCCTTCATCATTCCACGATAGCCCCGTTTAGCAACCTTACTAGCATTGGCACCGTGGGCAAATAGCTTGGTGCTAGTTAAGTTTCCAGCCGTAGCAAAGCCTGTTTCAGTTACGCTAGGCAACAGGGTGGTCACGGTTACTTGTGTATCTGATAATTCAGAGCTGACGGCGTTGCCAAGCGAAGCCAAGTATGCCTTAGTGGCAAAATATTCGGCCTGCATCGGACCAGGCACCAACGCTGCCACCGAAGCGACGTTCAACACCCGTCCAGCGTTGCGCTTAACAAACTGGGGGAGAAATAATTTTAATAACCGCGTGGGGGCTTCAGCATTAACATGTAGCATGTTAATATCTTGTGAACCCGTACGATCCATGAATGTCCCCTGGCCACCAAATCCCGCATTGTTGATCAAATAATCAACAGTCAGGCCAGCTGATTGAACCTGGTCAAAGATGGTTTGGGCAGCTGATAGATCTTTAAAATCAACGGTAATCGTGTTAATCGGCACGTTAAATCGTTGCGCTAATTTACTTTGCAGGTGGGTTAACTTATCAGCGTTACGGCCCACTAAAATCAGTTGATGGCCATCATTAGCAGCCAATTGAGCAAATTCAATTCCAAGTCCTCCAGTTGCCCCAGTAATCAATACGGTTTCCATGTTGTTTCCCCCACCAATCGTGATATCATTATTTAAAATAATAACATAGCCGATGTATAATGGTGTCAATCGGAGCAGATAATTCAATTATTTGCAGTGATTTTATACATCGCTTTGTGGGCAAATGTTTTGACCTTCATTGACTATTAAGATAGAATTTAAATAGTCTAATTTTCAAATTAAATCAAAATTTAGGGGGACATTTAAAATGAACTTAATCCCAACTGTAATCGAGCAATCCGCTAACGGCGAAAGAGCTTATGACATTTACTCTCGGTTATTAAAGGATCGGATTATCATGTTATCCGGCCCAATCGAAGACGATATGGCAAACTCAATTATTGCTCAATTATTATTCTTGGATGCACAAGATTCTGATAAAGATATTTACCTATACATTAACTCACCAGGTGGGGTCATCACTTCTGGAATGGCGATTTACGATACAATGAACTTCGTTAAGTCAGATATCCAAGTGATTGTAATGGGGATGGCTGCTTCAATGGCCAGTGTACTTGCTTCATCAGGTACTAAGGGCAAACGTTTCGCATTACCACACGCCCAAGTTATGATTCACCAACCATCTGGTGGTGCTCAAGGAAAGCAAAGCGATATTGAAATCGCAGCAGAATCCATCTTGAGCGCTAGAAAGATGTTAAACAAGATCTTATCCGAAAACTCTGGCCAAACGGTTGCTAAGGTTAACCGTGATACCGATCGTGATAACTACTTAACTGCTGAAGAAGCCGTTAAGTATGGATTACTAGATGGAATTATGACCAGCAAGAATGAACAAGATAAAGATACTAAAAAATAATTAATCCCTTATAATTGGGATAATTAATTTAAAAGCAGTAGTCAATTAATTGGCTACTGCTTTTTTGTTTATAAAAATTGGGGCTTAGAAAATAAGACACGTTAAAACATTGATTTGGCAAGCTTTCAATCGAATTTGTAACCATAAATCCGCCCAGTAATTCACCCTTAGAAATAGGGATAAGCTACCATTTTTATCAATGCTTTGATACTATACTCATAATAAATTGTACAATAACTAATTTAATATTTAACAAGGAGGAACAATGGAAAACATAATCGATAAAATCATCTTAAATCTAAGGGTGACTCGTTCTACAATTAAATGGTGGGCAATTATAGCCGTTCTATTATTTATAGCTAACCTAATCATCAGTGCTTTAAATGCTGATGATTTAAGCACCCTAATAGCAGTGCCAACCGTTTATACTTTAATAGCGGCTTTAACATATTTAATCAGGATTCTGATTATTTACGTAATCCTTTCATTAATCCCAATTGCTTGGATAACTAAAGCACTATGCTTCATTAGTACGGCGGTAGTTTTTGGTGGAATTGGTTCGATCATTAGCAACTTTTCATTAAACAATATTGGTGGATCACTAATCAAAATTATTTTCAATATCAGCTATATTGTTTTAATCTATATGTTTGCTACCGTTTCAATTCAAACCATTCATGGCATTAAATTCCAATCCGATCGTAATTATCTTGCAAAGTGGTCTAATGCTTTTAAAATTACGTTGCACGCCCATTGGCATCAATTAATAATTGCAATGATCATTTATTTTGTATTGCTGACTATCATCCAAGTTCCATTAACTAATTTTTAAATTAACATCTAATAAAAACACACCTTCAAACCGTCAATAAGACCGTTCTAAGGTGTGTTTTTAATTGATATTAAAAATTAATTTTTTCCCCTGACTTCTTTAAACGTAAATATAATTAAAACACCATAGTCAAGGACAATTGCCCTAAAAAGAGCACCGACATACGTAAAAGTAGCAATTTCAAATCCTAATCGAGCTAGCTTTTCGATTTGTAAGGTAAAAAATAGTGCTGTCATCACTAATAAAAATAACCATGAAAATGGCATTTTATTTCTAATTGTAACTTTATTATTAAAATAATAAACGTGGATTGAAAAGAATAGAATTATAGCAATTATTTCAACGAAAAAAGAAAAATCTAGAAATCCCGTAAATAAATTAAATAAATTCAGCCCCATTGCTAACAAATTAAAATACCAAGCTATTAAGGCATAATTAATTTGATGACCCTTGTTAGTACTGTGCTCCTTAGCTTTTGGATGATCCAAAACTGCAATCAAATCCGTATTATATAATTCTGAAAGCTGTTTAATCGTGTAAATATCAGGAACGCTCCTATCATTTTCCCATCCAGACACCGTTTTTCTAGAAACGTGCAGATGATCAGCAACGTCGTTTTGGGTTAAATTAACTTTATTCCTTGATTTTTTTAATTTTTGACCTAATTTCATTTCAATCCCTTTTATTAACTATTCGTTTTCCATTGCCGCAATCCGTTCCTCAGTTTGCATGCGCAGATTTTCAGCAAAGTCATTAATCTTTTTCAAGCGATGGTTAATTCCTGACTTAGAAATTACCCCACTGGGCACCAATTCACCAAGTTCCTTTAGGGTCACTTCTTTATTCTCTAAGCGAATCTCGGCTACTTCGCGTAACTTATCTGGAAGCTGGTCTAAACCAACCGTTTCGGCAATAAAGTTAATGCTTGCGATCTGCTTCGTTGCGGCATTGGCCACCTTATTCATGTTGGCGTTCTCACAATTGACCAAGCGATTGACGGAGTTACGCATATCACGGACAATTCGAATATCTTCAAAGTGTAACATCGAGTTGGTGGCGCCAATCAACTGCAAGAAATCAGCAATTTTTTCAGCACCCTTTAAATAGGTAATAAACCCACTGCGTCGACTAGTGGTCTTGGCTTCTAGGTGATAACGATTCATCATCTCAGTAATCATTTCGTTGTGGGTTTCGTATAACGAATAAATTTCCAAGTGATATCGCGATGTTTCTGGATTATTAACAGAGCCACCAGCTAAAAAAGCTCCCCGCAAATAAGAACGAACTTGGGAATCACTTTCCAGTAGTGCAAGCGGCACCGTTTCAACTAATTCATACCCCTTTAAAATCCCCAAATCATCTAAAATCTTTTTGGTATTGGTAGTAATTCGTACTACATATACATTATTTTTCTTCAATTTCATTCGTTTGCGAACGATTAAATTACTCTCAACATCATAAAATTCTAATAATAAACGATAGATTCGCCTAGCAATCGCAGGGTTTTCGGTTTGAACATTTAAAATTAATTCATGGTTAACGATCGTTAAAGAACCATTCATTCTAATCAATGCCATTAACTCTGGTTTAGCGTTCTCTCTATGAACCTTAAGCGTCGTTAGCTCCTTTTTGACTTGACTAGCATACGACATTTATCTCACTCCATTCCGTCACCCATTTATTTATTATCAATCAGCTTCAAAAGCTCATTTGATACCGCTTCACCGTTATGGTAAGCACCATGGTCATGAAGTTTTAAGAAATCAGAAGTAATTACCTTACAATTTTGATTTAAAAGCCCTGATTGATCATGGGTAACTTGAATTGAACTTTCATCTTCATTGCGGTGAATATAGTTTACTGGGACCTTTTTATTATTCACCATTACCGCATCAATAATATTATGTTTAAAATGACGATTCAAAACCGCAACGTGATCTGAATCAGTAAAGCCATTCGTTTCGCCACTTTGGGTCATAATATTACAGATATAAACAATTTCTGCACTTGTATGAAGGACCGCATCATGTACCTCTGGAATCATTAAATTCGGTAAAATACTAGTAAACAAACTACCTGGTCCTAAGACGATTTGATCAGCGTTTAAAATTGCATCGACGACCGGTTGAACAGCCTTAGGGGCCCCCATTTGATCATCACGATCGACCCAAACTCGTTCAATCATCTTATGGGCCTTAGTAATTTCGGATTCTCCAGCTAATTGCGTTCCATCAGTAAATTCAGCGTGCAAGGTAATTAGATCATCACTAGCTGGATAGATGTGTCCCTTAACCTGCATAATCCGAGTTAAATCTTGAACCCCTTGAAAAATATTACCCTTCATCTCAGATAAAGCGGTAATCAACAAATTACCAATTGCATGTCCAGCTAAAAATTTATCGCTTCCCTTGAAACGATATTGAAACAGCTTCAAAAATTCAGGATCAGCATCTGATAATGCCACGATTACGTTTCGAATATCACCAGGTGGCACCACGTTAATGTAGTTTCTAAGCACCCCGGATGATCCTCCATCATCAGCAACAGTAACAATTGCAGTGATGTCGACGTCTTTATCCTTAAGTGCCCGTAGAATCACTGGGACCCCGGTTCCACCGCCAATCACAACGATTCGAGGTTGATGTGATTTAATTTGTGGCATTCCGATTCCCCTCCTTATTATTGAAATGGTTTTAATGTAATTAATTTTATTTTTAGATGGCTTAAATCACCATAACTTTTAGTATAACATACCTGGTGTTTCTTTTTGATCATAAAACAAAAAAAGACGAACATTCGTCTTTTTCTTATCATTTATTTAATTTTTCAGTTCTTTCAGTATCAATCTCCAAAACCGGTTTTAGATACTGGCCAGTATAACTAGCTTTAACCTGACAAACTTCTTCTGGGGTACCAGTCGCAACGATTTGGCCACCACCATCCCCACCTTCGGGACCTAAGTCAATCAAGTAATCAGCTGTTTTAATCACATCCAAACTATGCTCAATGACCAATACCGTATTGCCCTTATCAACTAACTCGTGCAAAATTTTCAAGAGTCGTCCAATGTCATCGGTATGCAACCCAATCGTTGGTTCATCAAGGATGTAGAAGTTTTTTCCGTTTGATTTTTTGTACAGTTCAGCTGACAGCTTCATCCGTTGGGCTTCCCCACCGGAAAGCGTGGTGGCGGATTGACCTAGTTTAACATAGCCAAGCCCGACTTCATCAATCGTCTTCAATTTCCGAGTGATTTTAGGAATTGCCTTAAAGAACTTCAGGGCTTCGCTAACCGTCATGTCTAAAACATCTGAAATATTCTTGCCCTTATATTCAACCTCCAAGGTTTCAGCGTTATAACGCTTTCCATGACAAACCTCACAGGGAACGTAGACATCGGGGAGGAAGTTCATTTCAATCTTTAAAATTCCATCCCCATGACAAGTCTCACATCGGCCACCCTTCACATTGAAACTGAAACGGCCCTTCTTATACCCGCGTAGCTTAGCCTCGTTGGTTTCCGCAAAGAGATCGCGAATATCATCAAAAACACCGGTATAAGTGGCTGGATTACTCCGCGGGGTCCTGCCGATTGGGCTTTGATCGATACTAACTAACTTTTCGATGTTCTTGTAGCCACGAATTGACTTGTATTTCCCGGGCCGTGCTGAATTATGATTCAGTTTCTGAGCGAGGGCCCGTTTTAAGATTGTGTTAACTAACGTTGATTTACCGGAACCAGATACGCCAGAAACAACTACAAATTCACCAAGGGGGAAACTAACCGTTACATCCTTTAGGTTATTTTCCTGTGCTCCAGTAATTGTAATTTTTTTACCATTGCCATTTCGCCGTTTTAAAGGAACTGGAATAAACTTCTTACCAGAAAGATATTGACCCGTCAATGATTTAGGGTTCTTAGCGATCTGTGCTGGGGTCCCAGCAGCCATCACCTGCCCACCATTTTGCCCAGCTCCAGGGCCGATATCAACAATGTAATCCGCATCCTCCATGGTATCCTTATCGTGTTCAACCACGACCAACGTATTCCCCAAATCACGCATTGATTGCAACGATTTGATCAAGCGGTTGTTGTCCCTTTGGTGCAACCCGATTGAAGGTTCATCTAAGACGTAAAGCACTCCTGAAAGATTAGAACCAATTTGTGTTGCCAAGCGAATCCGTTGTGATTCTCCCCCAGAAAGGGTGCCAGCAGTTCTGGCCAGGGTAAGATAATCTAACCCAACGTTCTTCAAGAAGGTTAAGCGATCAATAATTTCCTTAATGATCGGTTTAGCAATCACAGAATCCTTTTCACCAAAATGAAGTTGGTGAAAGTAATTCAATTCTTTTTCAACATCAATTGCTGATACTTGACTAATGTTTTGATCGGCCACTTTCACACACAATGCCCGTTCGTTCAACCGATAGCCATGACAAGTCTGACAGGTCAATTCAGTCATGTATTCACGCATTGTTTTGCGCGTGAACTCACTATTGGTGCTATGGAACCTTCGATCGATATTATTCATGACCCCTTCAAATGGCATATCGAGATCACGCGTCCCACCAAAATTGCTTTCAAAATTAAAATGGAACTGCTTCTTTCCCGAACCATAAAGCACTAGATCACGTTGCTTTTTCGGCAATTTATTGAACGGAGTATTCATATCGATGTCGAATTGCTCACACGCCTGTTTTAACATGTTCGGGTAGTATTCTGAACTAATTGGGTTCCAAGGTGCTAATGCCCCCTGTGCCAAGGTCTTAGTCCGATCAGGAATCACTAAATCCTGATCTACTTCAAGTTTGACCCCTAACCCATCACAGTCAGGACAAGCCCCTAATGGTGAGTTAAAAGAGAACAAGCGGGGTTCTAACTTACCAACCGTAAAACCGCAAAATGGACATGAATAGTGTTCTGAAAAGACCATGTTATCACGTTTGCCCATGAAATCGGCAATTGCATACCCATCACTTAACCGTAACGCCGCTTCCAATGAATCCGATAACCGCGATTTAATTCCATCTTTAATAATGATTCGATCGATCACGACATTGATGGTATGCCGTTTGTTTTTATCTAATTCAATCGAATCATCCAAGTCCATTACTTCACCATCAACTTGGATGCGGACGAACCCTTCACGTTTAATTTTTTTGAGCAGCTCTTTATGTTGCCCCTTTTTATCACGAACAACGGGAGCTAAGATCTGGAGCCGTGTGCGTTCTGGCAAGTTAATTAGCTCACCCATCATTTGATCGACCGATTGACTAGTAATCTTGGTTCCATCATTAGGGCAGATCGGCGTCCCGACCCGTGCCCATAACAATCTAAAGTAGTCATTAATTTCGGTAACGGTCCCCACTGTTGAACGGGGATTATGAGAGGTTGTTTTTTGATCGATCGAAATGGCTGGACTCAACCCTTCAATCGAATCAACATCGGGCTTATCCATCTGGCCTAAAAATTGCCGAGCGTAGGAAGACAGACTTTCTACGTAGCGACGTTGTCCCTCTGCATATAGCGTATCAAAGGCCAATGAACTTTTTCCAGAGCCCGATAAACCAGTCATCACCGTTAATTGATTCTTAGGAATTGTAACGTTAATGTCCTTGAGGTTATGTTCGCGCGCCCCACGAATAATAATTTTATCGTTTAACACTTAGCACCATCCTTACATTTTTGCTTGTAGTTCAATAATCGTATCCCGAAGGTTCGCAGCATGTTCAAAATCAAGACGCTTCGATGCATCTTGCATTTCATCTTCCAGCCGCCCAATCATTGCTTGTTTTTCTGGTTTCGTCATTTTCTTAAAATCAGTTTCAATAATTTCGTTATTCGACTCGGCATTTTCAGCCTCAATTTTATCCCCGCTGACCGAGATAACTGGGGAGATTGCTTTTTTAATCGTGTGTGGCGTAATTCCATGTTCATGATTGTATTTTTCTTGAATTTCACGCCGCCGTTGCGTTTCATCAATTGCTTTTTTCATTGAATCGGTCATCGAATCAGCGTACATGATTACTTCACCGTTTTCATTTCTGGCTGCCCGTCCGATGGTTTGAATCAGTGAACGCTCATTTCTCAAGAAACCTTCCTTATCAGCATCTAGAATTGCTACTAATGAAACTTCAGGGACGTCAATTCCCTCCCGCAAGAGGTTAATGCCGACCAACACATCGAATTTACCAGCACGGAGGTCGTGGATGATTTTGGTCCGCTCTAAAGTCTTGATATCACTATGCAAGTAGCGTACCTTGATTCCTAGATCCTTGAGATAATCAGTCAAATCTTCTGACATCTTCTTGGTCAACGTTGTCACGAAAACCCGTTCGTTGCGTTCGATTCTTTGGTTGATTTCACCCACTAAATCATCCATCTGCCCCATAATTGGCCGCACCTTTACGATTGGATCCAATAATCCGGTTGGCCGAATAATTTGTTGAACCACCTGGTCAGCATGCTTTAATTCGTATGGTCCTGGGGTTGCGGACATGTAAATAACTTGGTTGATGTGATCCTCAAATTCAGGCATTTTTAATGGTCGATTGTCAAGGGCACTCGGCAACCTAAACCCATATTCGATCAAACGTTCTTTTCTGGCCTTATCACCATTATACATCCCCCCAACCTGGGGAATCGTTTGGTGAGATTCATCAATGACCATTAAAAAGTCCTTCGGAAAGAAGTCCATCAACGTGTAAGGGGGTTCGCCTGGTTTACGGCCATCCATGAATCGAGAATAATTTTCAATCCCGTTGGTATAACCCATTTCACGCATCATTTCAATATCGTATGTGGTCCGCTGTTTCAGTCGTTGGGCCTCTAGTAGTTTACCCTCTGACTCTAACTTAGCGTGTTGCGTTTTTAGTTCCTTTTGAATCCCATCCAAAGCGTGATCCATAATCTGATCATCAGCTAAAAAGTGGGTTGCTGGGAAGATTACGATTTTATCTTTATCACTGATAATTTCGCCAGTTAAAGTATCAACTTCTCTGATTCGATCAATTTCATCGCCAAAGAATTCAATCCGATAGGCATACTTACTCCCAGAAGCGGGAAAGACTTCAACCACATCGCCACGGACTCTGAACCGACCGCGTTGAAAATCAATGTCATTACGGTCAAATTGAATGTTGACCAACTCCCGTAGCAACGTATTTCGATCAATTTGTTGCCCGACTTTTAGCGGAATCGTGTGGTCAAAGTACTCCTTAGGACTCCCTAACCCGAAAATTGCAGAAACAGATGCCACGACAATTACATCGTTACGTTCTAGCAACGCACTGGTAGCCGCATGCCGCAATTGATCAATTTCATCATTGATCGAAGAATCCTTTTCAATATAGGTATCACTGGAAGGCACATATGCTTCTGGTTGATAGTAATCATAATAACTAACGAAATATTCAACCGCATTATGGGGAAAAAAGCGCTTCAGTTCACTATAGAGCTGTCCTGCAAGCGTCTTATTATGGGACAGGACCAAAGTGGGTTTGTTCAAATTCTTAATCACATTAGAAATAGTAAACGTCTTCCCGGTTCCAGTTGCTCCCAATAGGATTTGTTCCCTATCACCCTTTTTTACTCCATCAGTCAACTCTTGAATGGCTTTAGGTTGGTCCCCCGTTGGCTGGTAATCTGAAACCAAGTCGAATTTATTATCCGTAATTCGATTAATCTCTGCCATCTAATTTATCCCCCTTCAATTCTTTCAATATTAATTAATTAATTAATATTTTAGCGTAATAAAAAGTGGGGAAGATTCCTCCCCCACTCGTTTACTTTATTTTAACACCGTTGTCTATTTTTGAAAGAATAAGCACCTTACATATTTTGAATGTAATGGAAAGCATTCTGTCCCGCGATACCACCGTCACCTACGGCCGTCACTACTTGTCTTAATTCCTTTGCTCGAACATCACCAATTGCAAAGATACCAGGCTTAGCAGTTTCCATCCGATCATTAGTCTTGATCCAACCATTATCATCAGTAATGTTTAGATCTTTGAAAGCCCCCGTAATTGGGAGGTTTCCAACGTAGATGAACACTCCACTTGCGAGCACTTCACCGGTTTCTTGAGTTTCGTTATTAACGGTTTTCACACCAGTCACCTTAGCGTCATCACCAACCACTTCAGTCACGTTAGTATTCCAAATGAAGTTGATTTTATCATTTGCGAACGCTTGGTCTTGGAGCACCTTTTGGGCTCTTAGTTCACCACGTCGATGAATGATGGTAATCTTAGAAACTAGTTGGGCTAGGTAGAGGGCTTCTTGAATGGCAGAATCACCACCACCAACAACTACGACTTCCTTGTTCTTAAAGAACGCCCCATCACATACCGCACAATAAGAAACTCCACGACCACCGTATTCATCTTCACCTGGCACCCCAAGCTTCCGATATTGTGACCCAGTTCCAATAATCACAGTCTTGGCTTCATAGTCACCATTATCGGTGTGAACGATTTTAGTCTTTCCCTGGTCTTCAATTGATTCTACCGTTCCATAACCATACTTAGCACCAAAGTTAATCGATCCCTCGTACATGTTCTTAGCCAAATCAGGTCCTAAGATTGATTTGAACCCAGGGTAATTTTCAATTTCAGCGGTATTATTCATTTGACCACCGTAAATTCCACGGTCAATCATTAACACTGATAAATTAGCTCTTGAAGCATATAGGGCACTTGTCATTCCACTAGGTCCTGCTCCAATCACAATTACATCATAACTTTCCATTGCACAACTCTCCTCACATAAATAATCAATGTACTCAGCTTACTATTAATAAGTATCTTTGTCTAATAGTTTGCACCCAACTGATTATTTTTGATCTTCTTCAGCTAATTGCTTGCCAAGATCTTTAATGTATTGACGAAGGTCATCCTTAACTTCTGGATGTTCCAAACCGTATTCGATATTGGTCTTTAACCATCCAAATTTATTTCCAGTATCATATCTGGAGCCAACTAGTTCATGAGCATAAACCTTATGGCTCTTATTCAAAGTATCAATCGCATCGGTCAATTGAATTTCGTTGCCCTTACCTGGTTTCGTCTTTTCCAAAATATCAAAAATATTTGGTGTTAATAAGTAACGACCAATGATTGCAAGATCACTAGGGGCATCATCTGGATCTGGCTTTTCAACAAAGCTGTCAACATCGTATAGACCAGGCATAATTTCCTTAGTCGGTGCAATTACTCCGTATTTAGCAGTATCTTCATGAGGGACACGCATTACAGCAAGAGTGGATTCACCAGTTTCTTCATAACAGTTGATCAACTGCTTTGTAAGTGGTTCTTCAGCCTTAGCAATGTCATCACCCAACATGATTACAAATGGTTCATCGCCAACAAAACTACGTGCAGTGGAAACAGCATCCCCTAAACCATCTGGATGGTTTTGACGAATGAAGTAGATATTCATCCCATTTGTTTCTTGAACTGCTTTCAACATCTTATCCTTGTGCTTGCGTGCTAAATTATCTTCTAATTCTGGATTAGAATCAAAATGATCTTCGATGTTACGCTTGTTACGCCCAATAATAATTAAAATATCAGTAATTCCAGAAGCCTTCGCTTCTTCAACGATTAATTGAATCGTAGGGGTATCAACAACTGGTAACATTTCCTTTGGCACTGCCTTTGTTTCTGGTAAAAATCTAGTCCCTAACCCTGCGGCGGGAATGATTGCTTTTCTAATTTTTTTCATTTTTATAACTCCTAATCGATGGATTTTTTAATTATTAAGCTAATTCAGAACGACCTTGGCGTTGCATTAACTTAGCGATAGATTCTTTAATGTCTGCATTATCATATAATACGTGATAAATTGCGGAAGTAATTGGCATTTCAACGCCTCTTTGCTTAGCTAATTCATAAGCAGCACGGGTGGTTGCAACCCCTTCAATTACCATTCCCATATTATCAATAACGTCTTTTAGGGTTTGGCCCTTTCCTAATTGATTTCCGGCCCGCCAGTTTCTGGAATCAGAACTAGTCGCAGTTACAATCAAGTCACCAACCCCGGATAATCCGATAAACGTCAATGGATTGGCACCAAATGAGGTCCCCAATCGAGAAATTTCAGCTAGGCCCCGAGTAATTAGTGATGCCTTGGCATTATCACCATAGCCAAGGCCAACTAGTGCCCCCGCTCCTAACGCAATAATGTTTTTAAGTGCAGCTCCAATTTCAACTCCGATGATATCATCATTTGTATAAACCCGAAAAGTATCATTCATGAACAATGATTGGATGTGTTCAGCATCTTGCATATTTTCGCTAGCAGTGGTTACCAACGTAATGTCACCACGAGCAACATCCTCAGCTTGACTCGGTCCTGAAATAACTGAAATTGAACGACGGTTATCTGGATCGATTTCATCAGCTAACACTTCTGACATTCGTTTATATGTTTTTTCTTCAATTCCCTTACTAGCATGAATTATGTTCGGTTGAATACCTAATTCAGTTAAAATTGGGTTCACCTGCTTAGCAACCGAACGAGTCACTTGAGCGGGAACAACGAATAAAACGTCATCAACCCCCTCTAAAGCAGCTTTCATATCTGAATAAGCTACTAAAGCATTTGAAAAGGTAAAATCTTTTAAATATTTAGAATTAGTATGCTGATTATTTAATTCATCAACTTGTGCAGGCTTGTAGGACCATAATCTTACATCATGCCCGTTTTGCGCTAAAATATTAGCCAACATACTACCCCATGAACCAGCACCTAATACTGCAATTTTTTCTGTCATTTTTAAATTCATCCTTTATCTTAATAGTTGTTTTGAGCCATCTAAGTACCAACTAGCATCTGGAATTTTACGTCTACGATAAACGATTAAACCAAGCGCAACTACGAATAAAACGATCGATAGATATTGTGAGACTCGAATACTACCAATCATTAAACTATCAGTGCGCATTCCTTCAATAAAAAAGCGTCCAAATGAGTACCAAAGGGCATAACTCAAAAACACCTCGCCACGCTTAAAGAAGTGCGGAACATGCCGTAGTGATAATAAGATCGCTACCCCCAAGAAGCTCCACAATGATTCATACAAAAACGTCGGTTGGCGATACATTCCACTAATGTACATCTGATTGATAATAAATGATGGTAGGTGAAGATGTTGAAGAAAAGAAAGGCTAGTAACTTGACCAAAGGCTTCTTGGTTCATAAAGTTACCCCAACGCCCAATTCCCTGGCTTAAAAGTACGGTTGGCGAAATAACATCCAACATTAACCAGACTGGAATCAACCGACTGCGACAGAAAATAATAATTACAATTGCAGCTCCAATCAAGGAACCATAAATTGCAATTCCACCATCCCAGATTCGAATGATCTCGTCAATATGATTCTGATAATAACCCCATTGAAAAACTACGTAGTACAAACGAGCACTGATAATTGAAAATGGCAATGCCCACAATAACATGTCATAGATGTTATCAGGCTTAATGCCCCGCTTTTTACCCTCACGCACTGATAGGTATACTGCTAATATAACGGCACTCGCGATAAAAATACCATACCAATGCACCTGAATTGGGCCCAATTTAAATGCAATTGGATTTAATGCTAATATGATTAGAATTCATTCCCTTCAACTATTTATGTTTCTCATCATCCGATTTATGAATGGCTGCTTCGTTTTCTAATTCGATGTTCTTCTCTTGTGCTCGTGCCTTTGAATCCCGAATTGAGTTTTCCTTGATCAAACTCTTAAGGTTATCATCAAAAACTTTCGTTGCATCATAACCCATCGAACGAGCTCTAAAGTTCATTGCGGCGGATTCAATTAGTACTGCTAGGTTCCGCCCAATTTTAACTGGAATATTGATTTTGGGAACGTCAACATCAAAAAAACGTTGTGATTCATTATTATTACCCAATCGATCAAAAGGCGTATCCTTGGACCAATTTGAAAGGTGAACGATCAAATCGACCCGAGTATCGCTTCTTACCGCTCCTGCTCCAAATAGATTCATTGCATCGATGATGCCGATTCCTCGGATTTCTAATAAATGCCGCAAGATGCGTGGTGCCTGTCCGATTAGAGTCTGCTCATCTTGTTGGTAGACTTCTACTCGATCATCTGCGATCAATCGATGGCCACGCTTAATCAGTTCCAAAGCCGTTTCGCTTTTTCCAACTCCAGAATCTCCGGTAATTAAAACCCCTAGCCCATAAATATCAACTAATTCTCCATGAATTGACATTCTTTCAGCTAGTTTAGCTTCTAAATAATTAGTCATATTACTAAGTACTCGTGAAGTCGTTAACTTAGAGCAAAGAACTGGAATATGCTTACTTTCAGCTGCTTCTAGTAGTTCTTCAGGTGGATCTAATTGGGTTGAAATTACAAAAGCAGGTGTTTCTGGCTGACACATCTTCACCATTACATCGTAAAGGTCAGAACTGGTCATTCCCTTTGCAAAGGATGTTTCTGTAATTCCCAAAAGTTGAATCCGTTTTGCAGGATAATAATTAAAATACCCCGTTAGTTCAAGCCCCGGACGCGATATATCACTAGTTGTAATTAATCGGTCCAAATACTCTGATCCATAAGCAACGCTTAACCGTGTATTATCAACAAGGTCTTTTACGGTTACTATTTCAGCCAATTAAATCCCTCCGATCGTTAAAAGAAACCTAAATTAATTTTATCATGATATGCACTTTCGATACACTTTATTTGCGAATTTGACGTGAATAATGGTCAGCAAAAATCGCGTTACAAATTGATAAAATAATTGCCACAATCATCGCACTGCCAAACGAAGAGAAGTAAAAACTATCCTTACCAACTAGTGCTGAGGTCATCTCTAACATTAATCCGTTAATAACAATGCTAAATAATCCTAACGTTAAAATATTGATCGGCAGTGATAAAACTGTAATGAATGGTCTTACTAACGCATTTAAAATCGATAGAACGAACGCTGCACCTAGTGCGGCCATCAGCCCAGAAACATAAAACATTCCTGATTGCTGTAAGAAACCAGCTAATGCAACGAAAACTAGCATGTTCAATAATACTTGTTTAAAAAAACTCATTTAATTAACTCCCTTATTTTAAATCGTCCTTTTCTTCAACATCATGAAGAATTTTGCGACCCCTTGAGGATGAATCAGATTGTCGATTACCAAATGAGTTATTAAATTGACGACTATCTTTGCCATAATCATTTGGCATTAAGACCATCATTAAAAGATATAAAAACACTGGAATTAATGTCTTGATAAATAAAACTGTCAAAATTAAATATGCAATCCTTAGATAACGTGCGTTAATGCCAAAGTATTCGGCTAAGCCACCCAATACGCCAGTTAGGATTCGATTATTACGAGATTTCATTAATTTTTTCGTTTTCATGATTGATTTCCTTTCGAATATTAAAGTTCAAAATTAATATTATCACATTCAAAAAAAGTGTCTACATGTAAGCATAGACACTAATAATATCTTTAACTTTCCTGTTTAAATAACACTACTCCGATCTCATGGGGAGCATTGCTAAAAATAGCGGTTTCAGTAATTGCTAATTGACCCTTCCGATTTTTAACTTTTAATCGACAATAAGTGGACTGTTTTAAAAGGGCCCGATAAAATTCATTTTCATTTGTAACCGATTGATTATTCACTTCTAAGATGACATCTCCAATTGACAAATTCATCTTAGCAGCGGGGGTTTGCGGTTCAATCCCGACGATTCGCACACCATTAATCACCTCAGAGTACCAATCTCCACTCCCCTTATCAACTGACTTAGCATGAATGTTAATCCACCAAAAGATAAGTAACAACCCAACCAATGCGGGGACGACGATAATTGGAAAGAAGTAACTAACGATTGTCAACAATAATCCTAAAATAGCTAGTTTAGCAAATTGTCCCCCCAGTTTCTTAAACACAGCTCGGGGGAACAGCTTAAAGACGGTCATTCTAAAGCCAAATAATATTGGTGCAAATAAAAATGCAAATGAATGCCCATTAAGCATAAAAACAGGCCAAAACGGAATTGTGCTGTGAATAAAATCACCCGGAATAAACAAAAACAGTGGGACCACGTTAATACTCCTGAACGGATAACCTGCAATCCTTGTTTTCCGTTCGTTGTGTTCAATAATCGGTACGTTATACTTCCCACCATCTTTGAAGACGATTATTGCTAATCCTAATAAAAACAGACTAGCTAAAAAAATATAATTAAAATCACCAGTGGCTGCTAAACTAATCCCGTATTTACGTAATGATTCAACATGAATAAATTGATTAATAACCCCACTCAAATTAATAACAATTGTAGTAATTAAAGCAATGGTTAAAATCTCGAACGAAAAAATCAACCTAGGGATCAGCAATAAATTAATGATCGATAGTACTTGATAAATCACTAGCCAAACCATCGTCATTACGGGACCGACCGTAACGGTGAAGGCCGCACCCAAAATTCCCAGTAAAAATAGGTTAATAAAAAACTGAACAATTTCAAAGTGCCGAGGATAAATCGCGTTATGAAAAGTATTTCGCGTGTTTTTAATGCGTTTCTTGGATAATAAATAAGTGCGAATTAATCCAACCCAAAAAACAGGCTGAATAATAAAAATAATTAACGCTAACAGTATTTGTATTTGAATTTGCATATCAACATCCGTCCTTTATCGATTAATCAGGATTTCTCTGGCTTAGTTTCCATTGAAGGTAAGCATTAATAAATGGATCTAAATCCCCATCCATTACCGCTTGGCCATTTCCTGTTTCATAATTAGTTCGATGGTCTTTTACCATCGTGTAAGGATGGAAAACATAGGAACGAATTTGTGAACCCCAGCCAATCTCTTTTTGTTCACCTTCAATTTTGGCTTTTTGTTCGGCTTTCTTTTCCTCTTCCCGTTCATACAACTTTGATTTTAACATGTTCATTGCCGTTTCACGATTTTGTAGTTGTGAACGTTGCGCTTGACTAGATACAACAATCCCAGTGGGTTCGTGGGTGATTCGAACCGCAGAAGATGTTTTATTAACGTGTTGACCCCCAGCCCCACTGGCACGGAAATAATCAATTCGTAAGTCAGCAGGGTTAATCTCAATATTAACGCTATCATCTAATTCAGGCATAACATCAACTGAGGCAAAGGAAGTGTGCCGCCGTCCAGCAGAATCAAATGGTGAAATTCTAACTAAGCGGTGAACTCCCTTTTCAGACTGCATCAATCCATAAGCGTTGGTCCCAATTACCATAAAGGTAACTGTATCGATTCCAGCAACATCACCAGCTTGGTAGTTTAAAGTCTCTAACTTAAAGTGGTGTTGCTCAGCCCAACGGGTATACATCCGAAATAACATTGATCCCCAATCTTGCGATTCAGTGCCACCAGCCCCCGGATGAATTTCAACAATTGCATTGTTATGATCATATGGTCCTGATAAAAGTAGATTCAATTGATAATCATTTAATTGTTTTTCTACTTTAGTTAAGTTGTTCTCAAACTCACTCATTAAGTCTGGATCATTTTCTTCTTCTAATAATTCTAAATTAACCGACAAATCGGTAGCGGCTTCGGCAAGGTTATTATAACTATCGTATTTTTGCTTCATTTGATTCGTCTCATCAATTAGCTGCTTGGCCTTATTTTGATCATTCCAAAAGTCTGGTTCAGCCATCCGATGCTCATTTAAATGAATATTATCATTTAAAGCATCTAAGTCAAAGTGACCCCCTAAAGCCGTTAATGGCTTGTTGAATTTTTTCAATTTTATTTTTGGCTTCACTGAGTTCCATTTCAAATTCCTCCTTAGGATTAAACGCAAAAAAGCGAAGGAACTTTTCAGTCTCTTCGCTCTTAATTAGAATTATCTTTCTAGGTTTTGACGAATTTCTGCCTTCATAAATAATCTAGTGGTATCATAATCGATATCAGCAATCATTTCTTCAAACATCCGATAACCTTCACGTTGGTATTCAACCAATGGATTTAATTGTCCATATCCACGAAGCCCAATGGATTGTCGTAATTGATCCATGGCATCGATATGGTCAGTCCAGTGTGAATCCACAACCCTTAATAAAACAACCTTTTCAAATTCAAGTAATTGTGAAGGATCTGAAAGTTCAGATTCCTTTTCCTTGTAGTTTTGCTTTGCAATGTTGTTTAGGTAGTTTTTAATTTCGTCACGTGACTTGTTTTGTAAGTCGGATAAACTAATCTTATCGGGACTGATCAAAGCGCTAATTGCAAAATCCAAAATGGTTTGCAAATCCCAGTTTTCACTGCTCCCTTGAGCATGTAAATTAACAACGTGGTCAATCGTTCTTTCGAACATTGGTAGTAATACCCAACCAAGTGACTTATCTTCTTCGATAATTTCATAACGTTCGTTATACATAACATCCCGTTGTTGTCTCATAACATCATCGTATTGAAGGACGTTCTTCCGTGAATCGTAATTATTCCCTTCAACTCGTTTTTGAGCAGATTCAACTTGTCTAGAAATCATATGACTCTTAATTGCGGCGTTGTCACCATCAATTTTAAGATGTTGAAGAAGGTTCTTGATCCGATCAGAACCGAATCGACGCATCAAATCATCTTCAAGTGAAAGGTAAAATTGTGATAAACCAGGGTCACCTTGCCGTCCAGAACGACCACGAAGTTGATTATCGATCCGCCGTGATTCATGCCGTTCGGTTCCGATTACTGCAAGTCCACCTAATCTAACCACCCCAGGTCCTAATTTAATATCAGTTCCCCGACCAGCCATATTAGTAGCAATCGTAACGGCACCCTTTTGTCCAGCATTCTTAACAATTTCAGCTTCTTTAGCATGGTTCTTAGCGTTCAAGACCACATGATCGATGCCTTCTTCGTCTAGGCGTTTAGAAAGGTACTCTGAAGTTTCAACAGCCACGGTCCCAACTAAGATTGGTTGCCCAGCATGGTGAAGTCTCTTGATTCTTTCAATTACGGCTTCGAACTTAGAATTTAAATCAGGATATAAAATATCAGGTTCATCTAAACGAACAACTGGTTTATTAGTTGGAATTGAAATAACTTCCATGTTATAAATTTCACGGAATTCTTCAATTTCAGTTCTGGCAGTTCCAGTCATCCCGGAAAGCTTCTTGTACATTCTGAAAAGGTTTTGGTAAGTGATGTTAGCCATCGTCTTACTTTCTTGTTGAATTTCAACGCCTTCCTTGGCTTCAATCGCTTGATGAAGACCATCTGAAAAACGACGTCCCTCCATAATCCGTCCAGTAAATGAATCAACAATTTGAACGGAATCATCTTGCACAACGTAGTCCTTATCGAGCAGCATAATGTAATTAGCCCGTAAAGCTTCGTCAATATGGTGGGTAAGAGCAGTATTTTCAGTGTCAAATAAGTTCTTTAAATTAAAGAATTTATCAGCCTTACTAATTCCTTGATCAGTTAGGGCAATCGTCTTACTTTCCAAATCAATTTTGTAATCCTTATCCTTAGTCAAAGTCTTAGCAAATTGATCAGCTGAATTGTAAAGTTCAGAAGATGCAGTCGCTTGTCCTGAAATGATCAATGGGGTTCTAGCTTCATCAATTAAGATGGAGTCAACTTCATCGACCACAGCAAAGTTAAGTGGTCTTTGAACCATGTCTTCCTTATAAACCACCATGTTATCACGGAGGTAATCAAATCCAATTTCACCGTTAGTGGAATAAGTGATATCAGCAGCGTATGCTTCACGCTTTTCTTCAGCAGACTTGTCTGAGGAGTTAACTCCGACAGTTAAGCCTAACCAGTTATATAGTTCACCCATTTCAGTAGCATCACGTTCTGAAAGATATTCATTCACAGTAATAACATGAACTCCATCACCAGAAATTGCATTTAAATAAACTGGCATCGTACAAGTAAGGGTCTTTCCTTCCCCGGTCTTCATTTCGGAAATGTTCCCCTCATGAAGAACGATTCCACCCATAATTTGAACGTGGAATGGATTCAATCCAAGGACCCGCCGAGCAGCTTCTCTAGCTACCCCAAATGCTTCTGGTAATAGTTCATCTAAAGTTTCACCATTTTGGTAACGTTTTTTGAATTCAGGTGTTTTAGCTTGTAATTCTTCATCACTTAATTTGCGATATTTTTGAGACCATTCACCAACTTTATCGGCAATCTTACTAAGTCTTTTAATTTCGCGTTTGTCGCTTTCTACCCATTTTTTTAAAATATTAGGCATTAAATCAATTTCCTTTCTTAAAATAAGAATCAGTTTTATTAAAAGGGGAATCTTCCCCGATTTTATCTATTATTTATTTAATCTAATCCATTTTAACATTTTCAGCACCGTTTTAAAATAATAAACGTTAAATCTATTTGATTATCGCGCTAACGTAAGTCCACAAACGGATTTAGCACCATGTTCAAGCAACAACTGCGCCGCATAGTGAATCGTCGTTCCAGTGGTATAAACATCATCAACTATTAATATGTCTTGATCATTAACTTTAATGATTTCTTGTGGAACCATCTTAAATGGCTGTTCCATTAATTTACGTTGATCACGACCTAGTTTAGACTGATCCATTCTCTTTTCTTTGGCCTTCGTTTCTAAACACTGCAACAATTGCAGGTCCAAGAAACCAATCGTTTGATTAAAGGCCCGCGTCTTCATCGTTTGTGGATTTAATGGAATTGGTACGATCAGCCGCCGACTATTCTTTGCATAAGTACTCATTTCATCTAAAAAAATGTTCCTTAGCCGATAATCGCCAAGAAATTTATAACGGTGCATAAAGTTTTTCATTGCTAAATTATATTCATATAATGAGTGATTCTCAAATGTTAATTTTGAACGTGATTGCCACTCGATACAATCAATACAGTTCTTCCCAGCTTGTTTCGGCTTACTGCAAATTGGGCACGCTTGTTCAAAATCAATTTTCATAAATTGTTTTCGGCAAGTATCACAAAGCCAGCTATTTTCGAATGAACGCAAGCTTAATAGCCAATCGATCGTAGGCGCCATTGATAAATAGCTACCACATAATAAACAATTATTCATTCTTTTTGGCAGCCCCCAATCGATTCATATAGGCAATCTGGCGATAAGCTCCTGAAACATTTTTAGCGTTACTGTGGACAAAAAAGTCTACATCCCCAAACGGACGATCATTGTTGCGCCCTACCCGACCAGCAATCTGAACTAAAGCTGAGGTGGAAAAAATATCCTCATCGGCTCCCAAAACAATTACATCAATTCCAGGAAACGTAACCCCCCGCTCTAAAATCGTGGTGGTAATTAAAAAATCTAGTTCGTTATTACGCATTGCGGCTACCTTTTCTAAGCGTTGCGCATCCTCAGAATGAACGGTTGCAAAACGGCTCTCGAGCTTCAATCGACTTTTTAAAACTTCACTGACCAAAGCTAGGTCACTAACGTGTGGCACGAACAGCAAAAATCGTTGCCTTGATTTGACCTTAAGGATTAACATTTGAATCAACCGATTAGGTAATTTTTGCTTTGCTAATTTGATCCGCCAATTAGGAACAAAGTGAACTTTAATTTGCGGCAATAGGTGGCGGTGATACCGTAATGGTAAATAACTGATTGAAAGCTGTTTTGTACGGACTGACCGTAGTATTTCTTCGCTTGGTGTTGCGGTTAAGAAAAGTTTGGTGCCCCCTTTCTTAATTGCATTTTCCACTGCATAATGCAACCCCGCATCCTGAGCATATGGAAACGAATCGACCTCATCAATAATCAAAATATCAAACGCATGGTAAAAACGCAATAGCTGATGGGTCGTACAAATCGTCAATTGCGAGTATTGATACTTTTCAGTTTGCCGTCCATGTAATAAAATCATAGGTATATGGGCAAATGCTTGTTGGATTCTGGGAAATAATTCAATACAAACATCGACTCTGGGTGAAGCAATTGCAATCCGTAAATTATTTTGCAATGCCCACTCAATTCCAGGAAATAGCATTTCTGTCTTACCAGCACCAGTGACTGCCCACAATAAGTGATCACGATGTTGTTGAAAATGATCGATAATCGATCTTGAACAAACTTTCTGAGCATCAGTTAAAGTGCCCTGCCAGGTTAGAACGTCCGTCCACCTCTGAAATTGATTTGGTTCATCAACAAACCCCAATTCACAAGTATCAATAATGCGTCCTAAATTAATGCATTTCGGACAATAAAAATGGTCCCCTGGTAATAAAGCATTTTGTAAGTTACTGCGACTGCCACAACGTTGACACTCAATTTGGTTTCCCAGTCGCTTAATTGCAATTCGCCTTTTTAATAATGGATTATTTAATAGTTCGGCAGCGATTTCATTTAAGTTAATTTGTCTGCCATAAAGTTCAATTATCTCTTTAATCATAAACATCACCTAATCATTAAATACGCAAAAATTTAAAGGAGGTCTTCAATATGGAAAAAGAACAAACATATTTAACCGTTAAGGATAGCGGTGCAAATGAAATCATTATTAAAAAATCACGCTTTATCGGTAGCGTTAAACGTGTTAAAAGTGAGGATGAGGCTAAGGCGTTCGTTGATCAAATTATAGCGGAAAATAAAACCGCGACCCACAATTGTTATGCTTACATGGTGGGTCAAGATGACCACATTCAAAGAAAAAGTGATAATGGAGAACCGTCTGGAACTGCTGGTTTACCAATCTTAGATGCAATTAAATTAAAACAGCTCCATGACGTTGCAGTCGTAGTTACCCGTTACTTTGGGGGCATTAAATTAGGTGCTGGTGGCCTTATTCGTGCTTATAGTAACGCCACGACGGAAGCAATCAATAGCGTCGGCGTCGTAGAAAGAATCCTCCAAACTAAGATTAACATTCAAATTGAGTATTCACTTCTTGAACCACTTAAGTACCACTTAAACCAAGAGGATGTCTATATTGATGATATTCAATATGGTGCTGACGTTACCGTTACCGTTGCCATTCCAGCGGATGGGGTTAGCGCATTTGAAAAACAAATCGTTGAACTATTAAATAATCGTGCCAAAATTACAACTGGTGAACAGGAATATTTCGAAGTCGATTACCATCAGGGTAAGGATCGATACAAAAAAGGATCAATCGAGCTCAAATAAATGAGGCGAAAGATCCTTTTTTAATGATTACTTTTACTAGTGGTACTTTTAACTAATCGTTTAATCCATTTTAAAAGTGGTTGCCGATTCTTGCCAACTAATCCAATTGACTCCACAAACAATTCCAATCCAATCAAGGTTGCGATCGTAAGTAAGATAATGCCCCATAGGTTGGAAATGGGGTAGAGAAGCGAGATAAATGAAAAGATCATCGCAATTCCATAAATCACTAATACGGTTTGCCGATGGGTCAATCCCATTTGCATTAATCGATGATGCAAATGATGTTTGTCAGCATGTGAAATTGGTTGCCGATTCAATAATCGCCTTAAAATGGCATATACAGTATCAGTAATTGGCACCCCCAGAATGATTACTGGAATGATGACTGTAATGAACGTTGCATTCTTTAATCCGTTTAGTGAAAACACTGAAATCATAAAACCAATAAATAGCGATCCCGTGTCCCCTAGATAAATTCTAGCAGGAAAGAAATTATATGGTAAAAAGCCAACACATGCTACAACCAAAGTAAAAATCATGATTGATACGTATGTATTACCCACATTCAAGAAGAACATTCCAGTAATCCCCATTGTCGATAATGCAATAATTGCGACTCCAGTAGCTAATCCATCGAGTCCATCAATCAAATTCACTGCGTTAGTAATTGCCAAGATCCAAACCCAAGTAATCGGCAAACTTAACCAGCCTAAATGAAATGATCCCAGTAGCGGCAATGTTAGAACGGTCATTCGAACATGTCCAAAAAAGAAAACGAATAACGATGCTAAGGTAATCCCAAACACTTTTTGACGCGGTTTTAAGGTATAAATATCGTCTAACACCCCGGTTAAAACAATCAATATTTCACCACCCAGGACTCCCCACAACTGAGGTCCTGGAATTAAGTTCCGCATTAAGCCGACCGTTGCAAAAGTATAGGATGCAAATATTGATAACCCACCAAGCGTTGGCATTGGAACCTTATTGACGCGCCGTTTATTGGGATCGTCTTCAGCCCCAATTTTAAATGCCAATTTACGAACAAATGGCGTCAAAATTGCCGATATAAGCATTGTCGCAAATAAACAGACAATTATTTTTAACTTCACCATTCCACCTCCCTTGAAAAATAATTATTAAATTTAATTATACAAATCTCACAATCTAAAAACAACCCAATCAAAAAGAGTTATCACAATTGTAATATAGCGATAACTCCCGTTTAATTAATTATTTCAAATGGTAATTATAAGTGCTTACCACGATGTTTTGACGTGAGTTTAAAGCTGCACGCAACCGTAAACCACTTTGATTATGCAGAATTTGTTGCCAATGATGCTTAGGGACAAATTGCGGAACCAATACAGTGGTTGTATTCCCGTCGTGTTCGGCACGCTTGGCAATCACATCACAAAAGCGCAACGTTGGATTAACGATTGAGCGATATGATGAATGAATATCAACGAACCGAATTTCTGGGAACGCAACCTTAAAGTCGTTGGCCACCTTTTTTTCGCGTTCTGGATTAGAATCAAACGAAACATGCATCGCAATGATATCATCACTGATCGATTTAGCATAGGTAATCGCATTCATCGTCATGGTCGTAACGTCACTGATCAAAACAATTACAGTCGAACCACTAAATGATTCTGGAATTTCTTGCGCCTTATGGCTAACTTCCAGTTGGGTGCCGACCTTACGATAATGCTCATTGATGCGATAAAATAAAAGGATCAATAGTGGCATCACGATGAAGTATGGCCAGACGTTTACAAAGTGGAGTAGCAATAAGAAAACAACTAGGATTGCCGAGATCAACGCCCCGATGAAATTAATGGTCGCTTTTAAGACCCATGCTCCTTCACGGTGCTTGCGCCAATGTAAAATCATCCCAGACTGTGAAAGTGTAAATGGAATGAATACCCCGATGGAATACAGGGGTACTAAGAGGTTCGTTTCCCCATTGAACATAATGATTAGGATCAATGCCCCAATCGCAAGTGAAATAATCCCGTTGGAATATCCTAACCGATCACCCTTATCCAAGTAGGCGTGCGGTAAAAATTTATCGCGTGCTAAATTATAAGCTAGAATTGGAAATGCTGAAAAGCCAGTGTTTGCAGCCACTGCTAAAATCATTGCGGTGGAAAGTTGTAATACATAGAACATAATTCCACCATGGCCGAATACGCCTGCTCCAATTTGTGACAGCACCGTCACATGTGCATTCGGCTTAATTCCCATGTAATAACTCAAAAGTGTAATCCCACCAAAGAAGAACCCTAAGATCAAAGCCATGATAGCAAGCGTATGTGAAGCCATCTTTTCACGGGGTTTTTTAAAGTTAGGAACCGAGTTACTAATTGCTTCCACTCCAGTTAGCGATGAAGAACCAGAAGAAAAAGCCTTGAAGAATAATAGCAGTGTCATTCCCTGGACTGGGGTACCAACTGCGCTAGCAGCTTGGTATGTAATATGTCCAGTTAAAATATTATACCCACCCCAAATAATCATGATAAAAATCATAAAGATGAATAGGTAAACCGGCACCGTCAAAATCGATGCTGATTCACGCATCCCCCGTAAATTCAGTAACATAATTAATACTACGATCAAGCATGAAATCAGGATTCGATAATTATATAGTGCTGGAATTGCAGACGTAATTGCTTCGGTTCCAGAAGTGGTCGAAACCGCCACGGTCAGCATATAATCAACTAGTAAGGACCCACCAGCAACTAACCCAGTCGTCCGCCCCCAATTATCACTAGCAACTAGGTAGGCACCCCCACCAGATGGATAGGCGTAAATAATTTGTTGATAGGACAACGTGATTGCCAGCAAAAGAATCAAAACTAATGCTGAAATCCAAATTTGGTAAACTAAAGCAGCTACTGAAAGGGTCAACAATACCGCTGTAATCTGTTCGGTCCCATAAGCAACCGATGAAAGAGCATCAGAAGAGAGCAAAGCCAATCCCTTAAATTTATTCAAGGAATTACCACCCTCATCAGTTGATTTCAATGGCTTCCCAATTACTAATCGTTTTAAATAACGCCACATGAAAATGACCTCACTTTTTAAGTCTTCATTTTTTAAGATAATATAAATTTGTTTATGCAATTCTTAATTTTACTACAATTTGGTAAATATTTCATATTGAATTTTATTAACAAAAAAAGAACCGCTAAATAGCGATTCTTTTAAAGCAGAGCTTAATTTAAATTACATCATGCCGCCCATACCTGGTTGTGGAGGCATTGGGGTGTTATTATCATCCTTTGGTTCGTTTGCTACTACGGCTTCAGTAGTTAATAACAATGCTGAAACAGAAGCGGCGTTTTGAAGTGCTGAGCGACTAACCTTGGTTGGGTCAATAACTCCAGCCTTGATCATGTCTTCGTAAGTTCCATCAGCAGCATTGTAACCAATTCCAGGTTTTTGACCTCTAAGGTGGTCAACGATCACGGAACCATCAACCCCAGCATTGTGAGCAATTTGTCTAACTGGAGCTTCCAATGCACGGCGAACGATTTGAACCCCGGTGTTTTCATCGCCTTCAGCCTTAATGGCATCAATATCCTTTAAGATATTAATGTAAGCTGTTCCACCACCAGGAACGTAGCCTTCTTCAACGGCAGCCCGCGTAGCGTTCAAAGCATCTTCGATTCTGTACTTACGTTCCTTTAATTCGGTTTCGGTCGCAGCACCGACACGAACAACAGCAACTCCACCAGCTAACTTAGCAAGGCGTTCCTTTAACTTGTCACGGTCAAAGTCAGAAGTCGTCTTTTCAATTTGGGTCTTAATTTCGCTAACCCGATCAGCAATCTTAGCCTTGTCACCAGCACCTTGAACGATCGTAGTGTTATCCTTAGTAATGTTTGCCTTAGCAGATTGACCTAGTTGTTCTAGGGTCGCATCCTTTAGGTTTAATCCTAAGTCGTCAGTAATCACAGTTGCACCAGTTAAAGTAGCGATGTCTTGTAATTGATCCTTCCGACGATCACCGAATCCAGGAGCTTTGACAGCAACCACGTTGAAGGTCCCACGCATCTTATTCAAAACAAGGGTTGGTAATGCTTCACCACCAATATCATCAGCAATGATCAAGAGTGAACGCCCTTGTTCAACCACTGATTGAAGAACTGGTAAAATGTCTTGAATGTTATTAATCTTTTTGTCAGTAATTAGAATGTATGGATTATCCAAATTAGCTTCCATCTTATCGTTATCAGTCACCATGTATTGTGACATGTAACCACGATCGAATTGCATTCCTTCAACGACATCTAGGCTAGTTTCAACCCCACGGGAATCTTCAATGGTAATGACCCCGTCGTTACCAACCTTTTCCATTGCATCGGCAATCAATTCACCAACTTGCTTGTTAGCAGAAGAAATGGCAGCGATTTGAGCAATATCGTTTTTGTTCTTTACTTCGTGTGACATCTTGTGTAATGCCTTTACAGCTACTTCGGTAGCCTTTTCGATTCCGCGGCGAACGCCAACTGGGTTAGCACCAGCGGTAACGTTCTTCAAGCCTTCGTTGACGATTGCTTGGGTCAATACAGTGGCAGTCGTAGTCCCGTCACCAGCAATGTCATTAGTCTTGGAAGCAACTTCAGCAACTAATTTAGCTCCCATGTTTTCAAAATGATCTGGGAGTTGAATCGCCTTTGCAATAGTTACCCCATCATTTGTGATGTTTGGACCAGCACCTTCTTCTAGGACAACGTTACGTCCCTTTGGTCCTAAAGTAGTCTTAACCGTATTAGCTAATTTATCAACACCGTTAAGTAATGATTTTCTTGCATCTTCTGCAAATTTAACTTCCTTAGCCATCAATTATCACCTCATGAAATTATTTTTTGTTTTTTATGATTTTAATTTTAATTTATTAATTAGTCGACAACTGCAACTAAATCCTTTTCATGTAAAACTAAGTAGGATTGGCCTTCGTAGTCAACGGAAGTGCCAGAGTACTTGTCGAATAGAACGGTTTCGCCTTCCTTAACTGCTGGTGCAACTGTCTCTCCGTTATCCAAGATCCGTCCAGCACCGACAGCGACTACCTTTCCAGTTTGGGGCTTTTCCTTAGCATTACTTGCTAAGACAATCCCGCCGACTGTCTTTTCCTTTTCCTCTTCAACTTCAACGATCACACGATCACCTAATGGCTTTAACACATTAATCCCTCCAATTAAGTTTACATAAATTTAGCACTTGAACTATGTCAGTGCTAATTGTTATCTTTAATATATATTCTTTTAATTTTAATTGCAAACATTTTGACCGCTGCCCAAATAAAAAAACGCTCATGCAACTTTGCATGAACATTTTATCGAAATCAGATTAATAATGCGATGATTTAAAACTAGGAATCTTGAATCTAAAGGTTTACTTAATGTAATGTTCAATAAAGTAAATCAAGGTCTGTAACTCATTCGTTAAATCAACATTTTGCACCGTTACGTTCTCGGGAGTTGATAGACGGACCTGGGTGAAGTTAAGAAAGCCCTCCGCTCCCGCTTTAATGGCATTATCGCAAACTTCTTGGGCCACTTTAGAAGGCACAGTTAAAATAACGACCTTGATCTGTTGATCCCTTAATTGTTGAACCATTTCTTCATATGAATAAATGGGGACCCCGTTTTGAATTGTGTTAATCATTCGCTCCTTAGTATCAAAGGCAGCAGCAATCCTAACGTTGCTATCACGATGAAAATTAAAGTTCAGTAGTGCCTGTCCAAAGTTTCCGACCCCGACTAATGCAACGTTAGTCAAACGGTCTTCATTTAGAATCCGCTTAAAGAAATTCAATAAATTCTCAACATCATAACCATAGCCACGTTTACCAAGCGCCCCAAAATAGGAAAAATCCCTTCTAATCGTAGCAGAGTCCACTTGAATTGCGTCCGCAAATTTATTTGATGAGATTCGTTCAACGTTTGAGTCATGTAAAATCGTAAGGTATCGATAATAGATCGGCAATCTTTTTGCGGTTGCCCGTGGAATTTTATTTTCAGCCATAAGTCTTTCCTCCCGGCATTTTCGTTCATAAAAAACGTTTCCAGATTATTTTATCATAAAAAAAGACTTTGTGAAATATTAATCAATTATATCGATTTTCATAATTTCATATTATATGTAAATTATGATAAAATTATCCTTAAACTACTATAATATAAAGGGGTGAGGACTTGCAAATCTTACAAGTAAATAACGTAACCAAAAGATTCGATGGTGTGCCAATTTTCACAAATGTTAATATGAATATTGAAAATCATGCTAGAATCGGGCTCGTTGGCCGCAATGGAGCCGGTAAATCAACGCTAGTTAAAATGATCATTGGTGAAGAAAGCATCGACGAAGGGAAGATTACTGAAAAAAACGGCCTTACAATTGGCTATCTTTCACAAAATACGGGTCTTCATTCAGAACGAAACGTCTGGGATGAGATGTTAAGCGTGTTCGCAGAATTAATTAAAACGGAACACAAGATGCACGCGTTAGAAATACAAATGAGTGATCAACAGGTTAATCAAGATCCACAAAAACTAGCAGAAGTCACTAAATCATACGACACGATTCAGGCTAACTTTACCGCTAATCATGGGTACAGTTATAAAGCTGAAATCAAGGCGGTTTTAAACGGATTTGGTTTTGGAGAATCATTCTACGAACAACCCGTTAATTCTCTTTCAGGTGGGCAACAAACCCAACTCGCATTAGCGAAACTGCTCCTTGAAAAACGCGACCTCCTTATTTTAGATGAACCAACCAACCACTTAGATGTTGAAACGATCACATGGTTGGAAGGCTACGTCCAAAACTATCCTGGTTCGCTTTTGATCATTTCACATGACCGTTACTTCATGGATAAGTTAGTCAATGAAGTCTATGACTTGGATAACGGAACGCTAACATATTACAAAGGTGATTACACTAGCTTTGTGAAGCAAAAACAAGCGCGCTATGCTGAACGGCTCCATGCGTATGAAAAACAGCAAGCTGAAATTAAAAAAATGCAGGACTTTATTGATAAAAACATCGTTCGGGCATCGACTACTAACCGTGCTCAGGCACGTCGTAAACAATTAGAAAAAATGCCAAAGCTCGAAAAACCATTTGATAATAATAAGGTCGCTCAATTTCGATTCTCAGAAGCAAAGCCCAGTGGTAACATCGTTTTAACAGTTCGGAATCTGGCGGTCGGCTATGATGATCAGGTTCTAGCTAGTCCAATTAACATTGACGAAAAAAAGCACCAATCGATTGCAATTATCGGACCCAACGGGGTTGGTAAGTCGACCCTATTAAAAACCATTTTAGGCAAGCTACCAAAATTAGCGGGGACCGTTTCATTCGGGACCGGAGTCAGCATTGGCTACTACGATCAAAAACAGACTTCCTTACACAGTAATAAAACCGTTTTAAATGAAATTTGGGACGACTACCCTACTACTCCAGAAGGCCACATTAGAACCATTTTAGGGAGCTTTTTATTTTCTGGTAATGACGTTGAAAAAGTCGTCGGTAACCTTTCTGGTGGTGAAAAGGCGCGTTTGATGCTCACCAAATTATCAATGGATCACGATAATTTCTTAATTCTCGATGAACCCACTAACCATTTGGACATTGAAAGTCGCGAAGTTCTTGAAAATGCATTGAAGCAATTTGATGGGACGATCCTGTTCGTTTCACACGATCGATACTTCATTAACCAAGTTGCTAGCGAAATTATTGAAATTACCCCTGAAGGATCAGAAAGATACCTAGGGGATTATGATTACTATATCGAAAAAAAGGAAGATCAAATCGCCCAAGCACAACACGAGGCCGCTAAATTAGCTGCTGAACATCCCGAAGCGGTTCAACCCACCGAATCGAAGGGCAAGGTCGATTACCAAAAGAGTAAGCAAGACCAAAAGCAACGACGTAAATTAGAACGCCAAATCAGCGAAATTGAGGAACAAATGGGCAAGCTCAGCGAACAACACGCTCAAATCGAGGATCGAATGGCCCAACTAGCTGCTGATCAAAAGATTAGTGAACTTGAGGAACTCCAAAAGAATCTCGATCAAGTCAACCACCAAAATGAAAAACTATCAGATCAGTGGACTCAACTAAGTTTAGAACTCGAAGATTTAAATAATGAGTAAATAAAAGGACTGAATCAAAAATTTTGATTCAGTCCTTTTTGAATTTTATTGAGTTACATCAGGAGCCCATTCAAACTCAAGGCTCGGGTCAGCATTTAAATCGAGGCCTGCAAAACGCCCTTCTTTAAACATAATAAAGCCAGCTGCACCAATCATCGCAGCGTTATCACCACATAGTTTGCGTGGCGCCATTATTAATTTCGTATTTGGTAGTTGATCAATTGCTGATTGCAAGCGTGTCCGCAGTCCATTGTTGGCAGCTACTCCTCCTGCTAAGATCAATTGTTTGACTGGGTAGTTCTCCAACGCCCGCAGTGTTTTATCTACTAAAACATCTACGACCGCATTTTGAAAACTAGTTGCCAGGTCATCATGATTCAACTTATCACCTACTTGTTCTGCGTGATGGTAAGTGTTAATAAAGGCACTCTTTAACCCACTAAAACTAAAATCATAATTAGATGACTTATCCATTGCTCGTGGAAAGTTAAATGTATCCTTACCCTTCGCTGCCATCGCATCAACAGTAGGGCCTGCGGGGTAGTTAATCCCTAACACCCGACCAATTTTATCGTAGGCTTCACCAGCGGCATCATCGCGCGTTTCACCAATAATTTCGAACTGGCCCTCTTTGGGCATGTAAACCAATTCAGTGTGGCCACCAGAAACGACTAATGCAAGGGTTGGAAATTCAATTGGTTCGACAAAGCGAGCAGCATAAATATGCCCCGCGAGGTGGTTGACTGGAATTAACGGAAGGTGGTGAGCCCACGCAACCATCTTAGCAGCAGTCACCCCGATCAAAAGCGAACCTACTAATCCAGGCCCATAGGTAACGGCCACGGCATCTAAATCATCATAGGTAACATTGGCCTCTTGCATCGCATCACGAATACAGATGGTAATTTCTTCGATATGATGACGACTAGCAACTTCTGGAACTACGCCACCAAATCGTTTATGGCTATTGATCTGTGTGGCTACGATGTTAGAAAGAATTTGATTGCCATCTGCAATAATTGCGACACTAGTTTCATCGCAACTAGACTCAAATGACATGATTAAATTACGCTTCAAAATTATTCCTCCAAATTATAATCCATAATTAATTGGGCTATTATCAATTTCACTAATATCTAGCGTCATATCAATGGCATCTTCTTGATTATCAATATAGTAGTTATTTTTAATGCCTGAGCGTTTAAATCCTAAATCAGCATAAAGATGCTGAGCACGATAATTACTACTTCTCACTTCTAGCGTGATTTTTGAATAGTCAATGCGACGCGCTTTTTTAATAATTACCGTTAACAAGTAATATGCAAGCCCCCGATGTTGAAATTCTTTTTGAACCGCTAGATTCGTAATATGGCATTCCTTATTATTATCAAACATTGCACAACCAATGAATGCAACCAATTGATCATGATATCTAATTACTAAGTATAAACGGTCTTGATCACGCTTAAGTTCCCTTAGCATCGTATTGTAGTTCCATGGAGTTTTGCCGTCATAAACAGATTTTTCAATCTTTAATAATTCCGGGGTATCTGTAACCATGGCCCTTCCAATAAAGTACTTAACATTTTTAATTTCAATCGTATGGTTTTTAACCGCAATTTGTTGTTCACGAAATACTGCTTCACTTTTTAAAAATAGGCTATGGTACCATTGCTTAAACTTTTTTAACATATGAACTTGAATCCTCTTTTGGGTGTAGTTTTTGCCAATCGGCTTCTGCTTTCGTCAATCTCAAATAATTAGGAACAAACGTATCAATGTCTTGAACTGGTGGTAAAGTCTCGCCAAATAGTCCTAGGTTTGCAGCTTGAGGAAGGTTATCTAAATTATTAATCATCGTAAAATTAGCAGGCAAGCGATCGTTAAAATGATTAGCATCACCTAATCCAATAATCGATTCATTTTGATAGGCCTCCATTTTACTCAACCAACGGGATAATGAAACGTGTTGATCAGGAATCACTGCAACTGGGCGTCCGTTTTGAATCCGATACAATCCAGTAAACATGTTCTCATTTCTGGCATCAAACACTGAATTCACTAATTGACCTTCAATATTGATATTCAAAGCCAATGTTTGCAAACTAGAAACCCCCACTAATTTAATCCCTAGGGTAAATGCTAATACCTTAGCAGTCGCAGTTGCAATCCTAATTCCGGTATAAGAGCCAGGACCATCAGCAACTACCACGCGGTCTAAATCGCTGGGCTGCATTCCACAATCTTTCATTAGATTATCGATAATCGGTAGTAAGTATTGAGCATGTTTTTGATGCGTCGTTGTTGTCGTTGTTGCTAAAATTTGTTGATCCTCTAAGATCGCGATACTTAGGGGGCGATTGGAAGTATCCAATGCTAAAACCTTCATAAAATAATCTCCCTATTGTTGTTAATTTTTATCATGCTTATTATATACCATTATAAAGCATTAAAAAAAGCGAACCAGATGTTTAATCTACCTCGCCATCGTGTTGCCAAGTAATATTAGCAATTGCTGCTAATTGTTGATTGTGATAAATTTCGTGCTTCGTAACAACGGTTCCATCAATTTCTTGATGTTCATAATTACTTTCAATTACGTTGCCATAACGCACTTCGCTATCATATTTTAGGTTAATGTGAGCAGGAATGTTTTGAACTAAAAAATCATATGGTAATAAATCAGTCATCCAATCCAAATAACGAGTATTGTTGACGTGAATATTCGTATCAATATCGCTATAACGGATTCGATACTGGCGACTATTAGATAATGATTCAATCTTGCGTGGCTTTTTAATTCGAGGAGTTAACTTCACAGCATTAGATTGATAAGGATCCACAATTTGATGCGGGATCGGTGCTAAACGCCGTTGTTCAATATTCATTGAAACCCATAAGCTTTTGATGTAAACGCACTGACTGCCCTTCTCATCTAAAATCCAAAACTCTCGAAAGGCAAAAAATTTATTATAAGATGTCGATTGGGTTTGGATGGTAATATTTTCATCCGTCTTAGGAAGATGATTAATTTCTAAATCATATTGAATGACCACCCAAGTTACCCCAAACGATGCAATAAATTCATTGGTTAACCCAAGCTCTTCATTTTGATCCTCAGAAACTAAAATTGCCATGTTAAGGAGCATTGGTAACGTAACTCGATTCTGATTATCAGTTTCATAATAAGTGATTCGATGTTTTTCACTAAAGCGACTCACGATAAATGGTCAATCCTCCTTTTCAATATGGTGATATAGGTTATAAACTTCTTGCTTTTTAATTTGGTGTAACTTAGCAACTTGCTTAATCGCAACGTTTGGCTTATCACCTTGCGCAATTAAATAATCGACCTGTTCAACCATCGAAAGCCCGTTCAGTTCATCATCTTGATGATCATCGATTTGTGCCTCTGAATTGCCCTCAACAATAATTACGAATTCTCCCATAATTTTATTGTTGGCAGCCCAATCTAATAATTCAAGCAAGGTCCCCCTATGAAAATCCTCATACCGCTTTGTAATTTCCCTACATAAGACGGCACGTCTTCCTTCACCAAGTACGCTCGCCATGTTCTTAAGGGTTTTTCTTAAACGATGTGGCGCCTCATATAGAATGAACGTTTCTTGATGACGGTTCAGATCTTCAAGTTCAGCGATTTGATCACTTGGCTTCCGATTCAAAAAGCCATAGAAATAAAAGGGTTGTGGTGATAACCCAGATGCAATTAGTCCAGTTAATCCGGCATTCGCCCCTGGCAATGGAACGACTGGGATATTAGCCTCAATACAAGCAACCACTAATTCGTGTCCTGGATCACTTATCGATGGCATTCCCGCATCGCTAGCTTGGGCAATGTTCATTCCTGATTGCAATTTTTGAATCAATTCTGGAATCCGTTCCATTGTGTTATGTTCATGAAAACTAATTTCCTTAGTCTCAATTTCAAAATGATTCAATAATTTCTGGGTATTTCGTGTATCCTCAGCCGCAATTAAATCGACTTCACGAAGCACCTTAACTGCTCTAAAAGTCATGTCATCTAAATTGCCAATTGGGGTTGGCACTAGGTATAACGTTCCAGTATCATGTTTAGCAAAACTGTGTTGAACTTGCAATTTAATCCCTAACTTTCTTATTTTCGGTTAATAATTTCATCACAGAACATACAACCTTCACCATTTTCACGCGGTTTACCATAAAATTGATTACATACGTGAAATCCATCATTAAATAACTTTTCTAATATCTTGCGGGACTCATTATGCTTGGTTGCTTTCTGTGTTGGTACTTTTTGATCATGATTTTCATTTGAATGTGTTTCCAATAATTCACGCAAATGCTGATTTTCAATTTCTAATTCTGAATTTTTTTCCAAAACTTCGTTCATTGCTTCACGGAGTTCGGAAAAGCGGGTCAACATCGATTGAGTTTGAGACTCCATATTCTTTAACCCACTGTATAGCTCTTTATTATTCAATATCAATTTCACCCTTATTAATTGTTTAATTCAACTGATCTAGCACCTTTAAAGTAGTTGATTCTAAAACGTTTTGAAAATTAATGTTAATTGCTAAATCACTATTACTCTTAAGCATTAGTTCAATTATACTGAGCAACTTTTGCTTAGGAATCTGCAACGCAATTTGGTGAATTTGGCTATTAATTTGTGGAAAATTAAGTTCATTATCATCAACTGCTTTAAATTTAATATCTAATACATCCCGCCAAACTTCAATCATCATATCGATTGTAATTCGCTTTGCATCCTGATTATTAATCAAGGCCATCATATCAGTTTGCACCATTGTAAATGCAACTGGATTGCGCTTGTTGAGCTGAAGAAACCATTGACTAATTGCATTTTGCAACTTTGCGAACCAATTATTTTCAAACCACCCAGAGGCAGTATCAATATTATTAGTCATTTTCATAATTAAGTTAAAATATACACTATCAATACCAGCTTTAGTGAGTTCTTCGCTAAAGAGGGTCGGCGAAATTGAAGGAAATTCAACTAATTGGGTTCTTGAAATAATGGTTGGTAACAATAGTGATTTATTGCTGGTAAGTAGAAATGAAAATACATTCCCAACTGGCTCCTCAATAAACTTTAAAAGACTATTAGCAGCCTCTGTGGTCATTTTATCAGCATCATTGATTATGAATGCCTTTTGATTACCCTCAACAGCACTCTTGGTAAATTCAGCCTTTAATAATCGCACTTGATCAATTTTGATGCTTGCTCCGTCTGGTTCAATGATCATTACATCTGGATGCTGCCGACTGGCAATTCGGATACACTCATTGCACTTACCACAAGGTCTACCATCTTTTTGATGGGGACAAAACAATGCCATCGTAATCTGTAACGCAACCGCTAACTTCCCATTTCCTAGCGCCCCGCTAAATAGGTACGCATGGGTCAAATCATGGTCACTAACAACCTGGGCAAAATGATCAACTAATTGGGGTTGCTTAATAGATGCCTCTTTAATAATGGACTCAGCAACTGATTTTTCCATCGCCATTAGAATTGATAAAATTGATCCATTGGTAAGATCATTACAGTTGCCCCACCAACTTGGATTTTGACGGGATATGAACCTTCATTTGCTCCGCCATCTAGATTAACTGGTGGCGTCATATATTTCTTTCTAGTTCTTGAAATATTCTTGATGATATCTAAGGTTTTTTGCACCTTTTCATCTTCAATTCCAATCATGTAAGTGGTGTTCCCTGATTTAAGAAAGCCCCCAGTTGTAGATAACTTGGTTGCTCGAATATTATTTTTGATAAATGCCTCTTGTAGCTCACTAGTATCTTTATCTTGAATAACTGCAATTAATAATTTCATTATTTGTCACCCCTATTTAGATAATCGTGCAAAATTTTTAATACCGCATCATAAACTTCATCGATTGACCTAGTTGCGTCAACTCGGATGATTCGATTAGGATAATCATGAACTAGCTGCTCATAAGTAGAATGAACCCGATAATGAAATTCCTTGGTCTCAACATCCAATCGATCAACTTCATTGGCACTTCGATGAGCACTAATCCTATTTAAACCAACTTCAACCGGGACATCAAAATAAATCGTTAAGCCCGGCATTAAACCATCGGTAGCAAATTGATTCATGTCAAAAACTGGTTTGATTCCCAGCTGACGACCGCCACCTTGATAAGCAAGCGAACTGTCCAGGTATCGATCGCTTAAAACCAATTTACCCTTCTCCAGAGCTGGAATGACAGTCTCCACCAAATGTTGCCGTCTAGCGGCAGCATACAATAACGCTTCCGTTTTGAAATCCATTGCTTGATTATCACGGTCTAAAATTACATTCCTTATCATTTCTGAAATTCGATTCCCGCCTGGTTCACGAGTTAGGATCACTGGTACATCCAATTGGCTTTGCACGGTTTCAAAAACCCGTTTTAAAACCGTGGTTTTGCCAGCCCCATCAGAGCCTTCGAACGTAATAAAATTTTTATTCATTAGTAACTATCCTTTTTGTTTTCTAACTATAATTGTACTTTATTAAAAGTTCATTGGCAAAGCAAAAAGAGTCAAAACCACAAACGTGATTCCGACCCTTTAATAATCAAATACCGACGATTGAATCCGATTATTATGAACATTTCGGAATCTAGCTTCTCGATACAGATACAAATATTTACAACGAGCAAGTTGGGTTTGAGCAATAATTTCGTCATCCACTTCTGAAATTGCGTTTTGGGTTTCTTGAGCCCGTGACCATTCAGACTTTGCTTCGTCAATTGAATCCAATAATTCTTGATCATATTGCATTTTATTCTTTTGTGCACTGCTCTTTCTACCAAACATAAATAATTCGCCCCTAAATTTCGGTTCGACCTTGAACGGCTCTAAACAAAGTCATCTCATCAGCATACTCAATATCGCTTCCCACTGAAAGTCCATAAGCTAAACGAGTTACCTTAATTCCAGCTGGTTTAATCAACTTGGAAAGATACATTGCAGTTGCTTCTCCTTCGGGAGTTGCATTGGTAGCAATAATCACTTCGTTAACGGCTTCATTCGATTGTAGTCTCTTGATCAATGAACTAACGTTTAGTTCATCTGGACCAGTGCCATCCAAGGGAGATAAAACCCCACCTAAGACGTGATAAAGGCCATTATAATCCTTCATCTGCTCCATCGTCATGATATCCTTAGGTTGTTCAACTACTAAAATTTTGGTTTGATCACGATTTGGATCTTGACAAATTTCACATGGATCTTCATCGGTTAAGTTCCCACAAATCGAACAATAAGTTAGTTTATCCTTTGTTTCAGTAAGTGCTTCCGCAAAATTAGCAATGTCATCTTTGTTCATGTTAACAGTAAAATAGGCTAATCTAACGGCAGTCTTTTGTCCAATTCCTGGCAGATGCATATAACTAGCAATTAGTTTTGCAATTGGCTCTGGATATTGCATTTAAATTCCTTCTTTATTTTACATTCCTGGCATACCCTTAGTGTATTTACCAAGGGTACTTTGAGTTGCGTCATCAATTTTACCAAGCGCATCGTTTACAGCAGTTAATACCATGTCTGACAGCATGTCTGGATCTTCAGGATCGATTACTTCTGGGTTAATTTGCATGTCAGTCATCTTACGATCACCAGTAAATGTAACTTTGACCATTTCATCAGGAGCAGAGCCAATAAATTCTTGCTTGTTCAATTCTTCTTGTTCTGCACCCATTTGCTTTTGCATTTTTTTAACTTGCTTCAGCATTTTGTTCATGTTCATTCCATTCATCATATTATCTACCATCCTTTAATTAATCATCTTTAATATCTAAAATATCACTACCAAATGTTTTGATCGCTTTTTCAACAACGTCAGCATTCGAATCCGACTCAGTTGCGACTTGCGATTCTGAATTCGAACTTGATTGCTGAACGGTGGCAGCAACTTGCGAATCTTGATGTGCTAAATCATCAACACCGTCATCAGCACTTGATGAATTTAACGAATCATTAGAAGGCTTTAAATCATCCTTTACTGCAGCACTTTTGGGAACTGCAGAACTAGGGTTAGAATTTTCATTAGGCATTACCCCACTACGAGTGTAATAGTCATGCCTAACTTTAGGCCACTGGTTCTCTGACACATATGCCAAGTTAGGAGTATACCCAATAAATTGATTAAAGCCTTTACCAATTATATCATCTAATTCGCGGTCATTAACTGCCCGTTGGTAAAAGAAATCATAACCAAATGATACCACAACTCCACTACTGCTGGCAGCTACTGGGGTAGCAATACTAAGTAAAGATTTATAAATAATCGGCATCTTTTGGACTAACTCAGTCCAAGCGCTGCGCACGCGGACTAAGTCCTCCTTAGTGGCTGAATCTAAAATAGGATAAATTTTACTCAAGTTCACCTTAATTGTTTTTTGATTCACATCTATTTTATTATTCTGTTGATTGTTAGTCGAGGCAGCATTTACAGGTTGTGAATTCTGATTATTTTGCGATTGCTGCATTTGTTGTTGCTTAAGTTGATTGATCTGTTGTTTTAAGTCATTGATCTGAACAGACAAATTTTGAATTAGATGTTGGTCATTTTCATTGTGTTCGACAGAACTAGACGCATTATTTTGACTTAACGTTGCAATTTTAACCGTTAGCACCTCTAAATAAACATCTGGGTGCATTGTATACCGCATTTGTTGTTGGATATCATTCAAATTTTCAATAATTTGATAAATAATATTCGAATCTACCCGCTCAGCTAATTGTTTGAACTGGTCATTAACGATCCCTAACTCTTGTTCTAATAGCATTTCAGGAGCTTGTTTATAAAGAAGGATGTTTTGATAATAACTAATCAAGTCTTCAATAAATTGCCCAGCATCTTTGCCCTCATCCATAATTTTACGAACAGAAACTAGCGCAGCTTTCACATCTTGATTAAAAACATCACTTACGTACTGAAATAGTAAAGACGTAGTAACACTGCCAGTAACTTGCAGCGCATTATCATAGGTAACAACATCATCTCCATATGACATCGTTTGATCTAAAATGCTCAAGGCATCCCGCATTCCACCCTCAGCTGCCTTCGCAATTACCTTCAAAGCACGATCGTCATATTTGACTGATTTTTGATTCAGTATATATTCCATTCGTTCTAAGATATCCTTAGGTTGAATCCGTTTAAAATCAAAACGCTGGGTCCGAGAAATAATCGTAGCTGGCAGCTTATGGGGCTCCGTCGTCGCTAATATAAAAATAACGTTAGCAGGAGGTTCTTCTAATGTCTTTAACAAGGCATTAAAGGCCCCCGTAGAAAGCATGTGAACTTCATCGATAATATAAACTTTGTATGTCGCTTCAGTTGGCGCATACTTGGCCTTATCACGAATGTCTCGAATTTCATCAACCCCATTATTAGAAGCGGCATCGATTTCAATTACATCATTTAAGGTCCCATTCGTAATGGATTTACAAATTTTACATTCATTACAAGGTTCACCATCCTTTACGTTCGGACAATTAACAGCCTTTGCAAAAATCTTGGCAGCAGATGTTTTACCAGTTCCACGGGGCCCAGAGAATAGGTAAGCATGACTAATTTGATTCGTAATAATGGTATTCTTTAACGTTTCAGTAATAACGTGTTGGCCAACTAAATCGGCAAAACGTTGGGGCCGCCAAACTCGGTACAGCGCTTGATAACTCATCTACTTTTCCTCCTAATAATGATAACGATAACGAAACAACTATTAACAATTATAAATGGAATTAAACACGATTTCTAATCAAACCATGTTAAAATAAAAAATCTCTTAGCCTAAACAGACTAAGAGGGCGTTATTCTATGTACGAGAAGCACAGAACGTAGGAAACTTAGTGCTGCTTCCTTCCGGATCTGACACGGTTCGTTAGCACATCCTTGCTTCAAGGCCTAACGGCAAATATTATCTTAACTTATTTTACTATGATTGTCCAGAACGACGAGCCATTTTTTTACGCTTCCGAGCTGCCTTAAAAAATGATTTCATTATCGTTTTAGAATCATTAGCTAATATCCCACCGTTAACGTTGACTTGATGATTAAATCGCTGATCGTTCAAAACTTGGTATAGGCTATCAACTACCCCACCCTTAGCATTACGGGAACCATAATAAAGATTTTTAATGCGCGCATTTAAAATCGCCCCCGCACACATTAAACAGGGTTCAACGGTTACATATAGATCACAATCTTCTAAGCGCCAACTATTCAAAGTACTACAGGCCTCTTGAATCGCAAAAATCTCAGCATGACCAGTTGCATCCTCGGCTAATTCACGGAGATTATGGCCAGTCCCGATTACCCTGCCATTATGAACGACTACTGCTCCAATTGGCACTTCATGAATGTAATAGGCCACTCGAGCCTCAGTTAGCGCCATTTGCATAAAAGATTCAATTTGTTGATTGTCCATTTGACCCCCTGCTATTGCTTGCGACTTTCTAAAATGTAATAACCTTTATCACGCTTTAAAACCTTACAATTGCCAAACGTGTTGGTCATTAATCGCTTAGCGGAAGGCGCCCCTTGCTTTTTTTGTAAAACAACGGTAAGCCGTCCTCCGATTACTAAGTGCTCCAATGCGCCAGTGATCATATCATCAACAACTTTTTTACCAGCTCGTACTGGTGGATTCGTAATTACAGCTGCAAATTGTTCTGGAACCGATTCATAACCATCAGAATTTTTAACGATCACGTTTTGGACCTGGTTTTGCTTAGCATTTACTTCAGCCAATGCTAACGCCCGATTGTTAACATCAACTAAGGTAAATTGACGATGTGGGTACTTTTTAGCCAAGGACAAACCAATTGGACCATATCCACAACCTAAATCTAAGATGTCTCCATCGGGAAGGGCATTAATTTCAACGTTGTCAATTAAAACCCGTGATCCATAATCAACAGTCTTTTTCGAAAAAACACCGTTATCGGTAGTGAAAGTAAATCGATTCCCTAATAATTCAAAATTCCATGTCTGTTCTTCGTGTTTAACATCAGGATTTGGTGTATAATAATATTCAGTCATTTCTACCATCCGTTTCTATAAGGTTAATAATATTTATCGAATTTAATACTAAAAAAGTAATTTTAAAATTGTTTCACACATTATCATAATACCACATCTAGTGTTACACGAATTTAGAGACACTACTTGTGGTATTTTTACATTGAAATTATTTATTAAGAGTGTAAAATTAAAACATGTCGATATCAATTGAGGTTCACCTCAATTGATTCGAATTAAAATGAAAATTTACTGGAGGTCGCGCTTATGACACAAGTTACCCTATTCTCAAAAAACAACTGTATGCAATGCAAAATGACAAAACGTTTTCTAGAAGAACACTCAATCGACTTCAATGAAATCAACATCAATGAACAACCAGAATACATTGAAACATTAAAATCAGAAGGATTTATGGCAATGCCAGTTGTTAAAGCTGACGGCATTAAGGCATTTAGCGGTTTTAGACCTGATCAACTAAATAAGTTATCAGTGTTAGCCTAAGCTTAAATAATTCTACTACAATGGCGATGTCTGTAAAGACCTCGCCACTTTTATTTTAGCAAATTTTGAAGGAGAGCGTGGAGAAATAATGGGACTATCGAATCTAAAGGACGTTACTTATTACGACTTAAACAATGAAATCAACATCCCAGTTGATGGTCAAATTCAACTGGACAAGGACAAAGAAGCACTAGCAGCCTTTTTAAAGGAAAACGTCCAACCAAATACTAAGCAATTTGAATCATTAAAAGCAAAATACCAATACCTAGTTGATAATGACTATTTGGAAAAGGAATTCATAAGCAAGTACAACTTTAGCTTCATTGAAAAGCTATATGATTACTTAAAGGCACAAAATTTCCATTTCAAAACATTCATGGCCGCATATAAATTCTATGCCCAATATGCTTTAAAAACTAACGATAATGAATACTACCTAGAAAACTTCATTGATCGTGCAGCCGTAAACGCCCTTTACTTTGCTGATGGTAACGAAGAATTGGCAATGAGTTTAGCAAATGAAATCATTAACCAACGTTACCAACCAGCTACCCCTAGTTTCTTAAATGCCGGGCGGAAGCGTCGTGGTGAACTGGTATCTTGTTTCTTAATTCAAACAACTGATGATATGAATACAATTGGTAGAACCATTAATTCCGCCCTTCAATTATCCAGAATTGGTGGCGGGGTTGGAATCAACCTTTCGAACTTAAGAGCCGCTGGCGATCCAATCAAGCACATTGAAGGAGCCGCAAGTGGGGTCGTTCCAGTAATGAAATTGCTAGAAGATAGTTTCTCATACTCCAACCAATTAGGCCAACGCCAAGGAGCCGGAGTGGTTTATCTCAGTCTTTTCCATCCTGACATTATTTCCTTCCTATCCGCTAAAAAAGAAAACGCTGATGAAAAAATTCGGGTCAAGACCCTGTCATTAGGGGTAACCGTTCCTGATAAGTTCTATGAACTAGTGAGAGCTGATGCTGATATGTACCTATTCAGTCCTTACGATGTTGAACGGATTTATGGCGAACCCTTCTCATACGTTGATATTTCAAAAGAATATGACAACATGGTCAACAATCCGGAAATCAAAAAGACTAAGATCAAGGCGCGGGAGCTAGAAACTGAGATCAGTAAGCTTCAACAAGAATCAGGCTATCCTTACATCATCAATATCGATACTGCTAATCGTGCAAACCCAATCGATGGTAAGATCGTAATGAGTAACCTTTGTTCCGAAATCATGCAGGTTCAAACCCCATCCACTGTTAATAATAAGCAAGAATACGTTAAGTTGGGGACTGATATTTCATGTAACCTAGGATCCACAAATATGGTCAATATGATGGCAAGTCCTGATTTTGGCAAGTCGATCGAGGCAATGGTCCGAGCACTTACATTCGTTACCGATCATTCAGACATTGATGTCGTTCCATCAATTCAACATGGTAATAAATTAGCCCATACCATTGGTTTAGGCGCAATGGGGCTCCACAGTTTTCTCGCTAAAAATCAAATCGAATACGGTGCACCTGAATCCATTGAATTCACTGGCGTATACTTTATGCTATTGAACTACTGGACACTAAAGGTTTCTAACCAAATCGCACGGGAACGAAATACCAGTTTCCATAATTTCGAAAAGAGCAAGTACGCAGATGGGACTTACTTTGATAAATACGTTGAAAAGGATTGGGGTCCACAATCAGAACGGGTCAAGGAACTATTCAAGGGCATTTTCGTCCCGACCACTAAAGATTGGAACGAATTAAAACAAGCCGTTATGAAGGATGGCCTTTACCACCAAAATCGATTAGCAGTCGCACCGAACGGATCGATTTCATACATCAATGATACTACTGCTAGTTTACATCCGATCATTAGCCGAATCGAAGAACGGTACGAATCAAAGATCGGTAAAATCTATTACCCTGCTCCATACCTTTCAAATGATACGATCAAGTACTACAAGTCTGCTTACGATATCGATATGCGCAAGGTCATCGACGTTTACGCAGCTGCTCAAGAACACATTGATCAAAGCATGAGTTTGACGCTATTCATGCGTTCCACCATTCCAGAAGGCCTCTACGAATGGAAGAATGGTCGGACTGATAAGATGTCGACTCGTGATCTAAACATCCTGAGAAACTACGCTTACTATAAGGGAATTAAATCATTATACTACGTGAGAACATTTACAGATGACCAACAAGAAGTTGGGGCTAGTCAATGTGAAAGCTGTGTAATTTAAGATTATCTAATAAGTAGTTGTATAAATGATAATTATTAGTTATAGTTATTAGATATGTTTAATATTCGAACAGAAAGCTTATTTTATAGGATGGGAGAATCTCATGGAAAATTATAAAGCAATTAACTGGAACGCAATCAATGATGAAATTGACAAGGCTACCTGGGAAAAGTTAACCGAACAATTTTGGTTAGACACTCGGGTACCATTGTCAAACGATCTTCATGATTGGCGGAGCCTTGATGATGACCATAAATGGGTCGTGGGGCACGTTTTTGGCGGATTGACATTATTAGATACTTTGCAATCTCAAGATGGGATGGCAGCTTTAAAACAAGATGTTAGAACCCCTCATGAAACTGCAGTATTAAATAACATTCAATTTATGGAATCAGTGCATGCCAAAAGCTATTCATCAATTTTTTCAACGTTAAATACGAATGAAGAAATTAAAGAAATTTTTGATTGGAGCGACAGTGAAGAGTTCTTACAAAATAAAACTAAGAAGATATACACGCTCTATCATGACGACAGCCATCCACTAAAGAAAAAGGTTTCCAGTGTTTTCCTTGAAACATTCTTATTCTATTCTGGCTTCTTTACCCCATTATGGTACCTCGGTAATAATAAGTTACCAAACGTAGCTGAAATCATTAAGTTAATTTTACGTGACGAATCGGTCCACGGAACTTATATTGGTTATAAATTCCAATTAGCTTTTAATCAACTTCCAGATAGTGAAAAAGAATCGATTAAAAGTTGGATGTATGACTTCCTTTATGAATTATATTCTAATGAAGAAAAGTACGTTCACGTGCTTTACGATCAAGTTGGCTGGTCTGACGAAGTCCTAACTTTTACCAGATATAATGCTAATAAAGCATTGATGAACCTAGGTCAAGATCCACTCTTCCCTGATACTGCAGATGATGTTAATCCAATCGTTATGAACGGAATTTCAACTTCCACTGCTAACCATGACTTCTTTTCACAAGTTGGAAATGGGTATCGGCTAGGCCAAGTTGAGGCAATGAATAACGATGACTATGATATCGGTCGTCCTAAAAAATAATCAATCTACGCAAAAAGTGCCCCCTAGAATTATCTAGGGAGCACTTTTTTGGTTACTTCGATGAAAATAACTGTGCAATTAATTTAAACGGTCCTCGTTGATGCTGTTCCCCGCCAATCCGTTCGTTCACAATCATCAAAATTTGCAGCATTGTAAATATCAATGAACTCTTTCTGCGATAAACGATGTAACGAGGGACCCAGACATTAACGTATTTTTCCTTATATGATCTTAATCCTTGGAAACTATAAAACGATTGACCATAACGATAAACTAAGTTAGCAAGCTTTTCATCAATAAAACTAAACCGTGAACGACCAACATTTGATAATGGTGCCATTCCTAAGTTAAAGTATTGGTACTTATTTTCCAATGAATATTGGAATAAATTAATGAAAATGCCATCCATGATTCCAGATGGAGCATCTTCACTTGAACGCATCAAATCAATTGAAGTGATGTCATGTTCACCAGTTGGCATAATATTGGCAAACGCAACTACCTTGCCATCTTGGTTCTTCATGATCGCAATTGGTGCCTGATTCAAATAATAAGGGTCAAAATAGCCTAGCGAAAAGCCCTTTTCAGAATTGCCGTTTAACCACTGGTCAGAAATATCCTTCAATTCATTCATAAATTGATCATCAAACGGTGGCTGAACAATTGAAAATACATACCCATCACGTTCAAACTTATGCATCAAAGCTCGTTCACCCCGATGTTTTTTACCAACTAAGGTGAACTTGCTTAATTCGACCATTCCTTCTTCACCAGCCTTGGTAAAATCAAAGCCCTTTTCATGAAGGATCATGGTGAATTTTTCCCCAACTTCATAGAATACTAATGATAAACCAATTTTATCAGCATCGACCATAAATTGATCGATTGCTGCTGAAACCCGTTCTTGATTTCCAACTGGTTCTCCCATAATAACTAATTTATTTGCCTTTCGCTTAAACATAAAGAAGACTTGATCTTCATCATCTTCGGTATAGAAATAGATCTGCTTGTCGCGAACAAACGCTAAGTGACTCACTTCATTGCCACCAAATTGTTCAATTACTTTGCGAACTCGATCGGCATTAAAGGGTTGGTCTAACCATTTAGATTCCTTAGATGAGAAGTAGCGATAAATAATTACTAAAATTAGCGAAGCAGCTAACAATCCTAGAAAACCGGATAACCAAACCTGCTGGGATGGGAATAGATAGGAATTTTGTTGATGGAAAAAGCCCTTAAATGGTCCATGCTTAAAGTTATGGTGAAAACGGTTATAAATACCTAACAACGTGTAAGCTGTAAATGTAAATGCAAAAATAACCGTATCCATAATTCGTTGACCCCAGGAATAAGATAGTCGGGAACGATATAGTGAACCCTTGGATGCCCATAATAACAATATCAATATGATTGATAAAATGGTCATATTAGCAGGAAAACTCTCTTTCCACAAGGTATTACCAATCGCAACTATTAAAACGACTACCGTAGGCCAAAAAGCCCGATTGACTCTTGAACCGTATCCGCGCGCTAATCCAATGAGAATAAACGCTACGATAATTGTCGACAATTGATTCAAGAAGTAGAACGTATAAGGCTCGAACGATAGATAAAAGCTATTTACCAATACCACGTTCGGTAAGGTAATCGAAAGTAACAACATAATTCCAGAAAAATAAAGGAAAAATGTCATTAAAAGCTGCGATGTCCTTTGAAAAATGGTCTTTGGAATATCATCTAAAAATTCATTAATCCGTTTCCCGTAATCATGAATGAACAGAATTAATGCAATCACAAACGGAATAACATAGTAAAAGATTCGGTAGAGTGCCAGCCAAACTAGTGTTTGTGGTTTATCAAGTCCGATCATAATCAATCCAGTCGTAATGGTTACATCGAATCCGCCCAATCCACCGGGCGTCATTCCAATTACCCCCATTAGGTTGGCGATAATGAATAACGGAAATACTGAGACTAAATTAACTTCAACGTGCATTAAAGCACCAATAATTAAGAACAGTGCAGCACAGCTTCCCCATTCTAAACAAGAACCCATGATCAAAGTTAATTCTCTTTTAATGGTTAAATCTTTGAAAAAATCTGAATTATTCAGACGAGTAATAATGAAAATAATGGGGAAATAAAGCGCTCCCGCAAAAAGAAATGGCCAATAATTAGCTAATACGCCATCCATATCGAAGCCAAAGATCATTATTAACGAAACCCAACAGAAAGTGGAAAGTCCCGCCAATAAAAACAATGCAATTTTAGAAATCGCATATAAGATTTCCTTAGGCTTAGCATTTTCATTGTAAAAATTAGCTCGTAGACTTGCCCCAATCAGTCCACCCAAACCCAGGATATTGGTAAACGCATTGGTAATCCATCCGGTTTTGACAATATAAAGGGGCTTAAATTTACCAGGTAAAAATTTCACAATTGTAAAATCATATACTAGCATTGGTAAAACCGCAATAATCCCCAATACAGACATGATTAATAGCGATGTTGGCGATTGACTTTCAAAACTAGCCTTAACCTGTTGACCATTCACTTCAGAAATAATTTTAGAAAATTCTCGAATTGAAAAAATTAAAACTGAAAAAATGAATAAAATTCGAATAACCTTAAGGTGCCTAGCAAAAAATTCCCTAGTATTTTGATATAAAGATTTCAACGGAAGTGCCCTCCATCTCTAAACTTAGTTCCAATAAACAAAAAAGCGCATGGCATCTAAATGCCACACGCTTTAAGCTTAATACTAAAATTACTTAAGGGTAACAGTAGCACCAGCAGCTTCAAGTTGTTCCTTGAGCTTGTTAGCTTCTTCTTCAGAAACGCCTTCCTTAACAACGGCAGGAGCACCGTCAACCATGTCCTTAGCGTCCTTCAAACCAGCACCAGTGATTTCACGAACTGCCTTGATAACCTTGATCTTAGCACTACCAGCTGAAGTTAATTCAACGTCGAATGAATCCTTAGCGCCACCATCGGCACCAGCAGCACCAGCAGCTGCAACAGGAGCAGCAGCTGAAACACCGAATTCATCTTCGATTGACTTAACTAAGTCGTTTAAGTCAGAGATTGAAGCATCTTTAAGTTGAGCAATAATATTATCTTTATCAAAAGCCATTTTATTTTCCTCCATTTTGGATAAATTTTAATTTTTAAGCGGCACTATCGTCGTCTTTACTTTCAGCAATTGCCTTAACACCGTAAGCAACGTTCCGAATAGGAGCTTGCAATACGTTAGCAAGAGTAGCAAGTAATTCGTCACGACTTGGTAATGAAGCGAATTCATTAATTTCATCTAATGAAGCAACCTTCTTTTCAATCATACCACCCTTGATAACAAGAGCGTCATTATTGTCAGCAAAGTTCTTCAAGATCTTAGCGGGAGCAATTGGGTCTTCGTTAGAGAAGGCAACTGCAGTAGGTCCCTTAAAGATATCCTTTAATTCTTCATAACCAGCCTTTTCAGCAGCACGACTGATAACGTTGTTTTTAATAACGTTAAATGAAACGTCAGCATCACGTAATTGCTTACGTAAGTCAGTAACGTCAGCAACATCTAATCCACGGTAGTTAACTACGATCGCAGAGTTAGCATCTTGCAATTTCTTTGTAAATTCTGCTACTAATTCTTCCTTAGCAGCTAAAACATCTTTACGCATCCATTTTCACCTCCCAAATTTGTTTGGGATTTAAATAAAAAAATCCCCACGCCTACCCAGACATAGAGAGAATTGAATTCCTCGGCAGGATATTTAAGGCGAACGCCACCTGAGTCTTAGGTAGATTGATATAACAGAGTAACTATACCACAAGGGATCGTTACAGTCAATATGAGGATTTTTTATTTCGATCCTAGTTTAATAACTTAGAATGATTCAACGTCAACCTTAACTCCAGGGCCAAAAGTTGAAGCGATTGAAATATTCTTAATGTAAGTCCCACGTACTGAAGCAGGGCGGTTCTTAGCAATAATGTTTTCAATTTCTTTTAAGTTACCAACTAATTTGTCAGCATCGAATGATACCTTACCAACTAAAACAGCAACGTTTCCGTCACGGTCAGTACGGTAAGTAACTTGACCTGCTTTGGCATCATTAACAGCCTTAGCAACGTCCATAGTAACAGTACCAGTCTTAGGGTTTGGCATTAAACCTTTAGGTCCAAGTACCCGACCAAGACGACCAACTTGTGCCATCATGTCAGGAGTAGCGATTGCAACATCAAAGTCCAACCAACCGTCTTGAATCTTTTCAGCTAAATCAGCGTCACCAACGAAGTCAGCGCCAGCTTCCTTAGCAGCAGCGGCCTTGTCACCTTTAGCAAATACAACAACAGTTTGGTCTTTACCGGTCCCATTTGGTAACACAGTAGCACCACGCAATTGTTGGTCTGCTTGCTTAGTATCAACGTTTAAGTTAAATGCAACTTCAACACTTGCGTCAAAGTTTGCAAAATCAATTTTCTTAACCAAGTTAACTGCATCTTCAACAGAGTAAGCCTTTTCGCGGTCTACTTGCTTAAGTGCGTCTTGGTATTTTTTACCTCTATTACGAGCCATGTGTATTTTCCTCCTTGCAATTGTGGTTATAACGGATAAACCTCCCACTTGATACCCTAAAATCAATTAGAGCATCGGGGCCTACCCACAGTATGAATGAAATTACTTAACAGTGATCCCCATACTGCGTGCAGTACCTTCGACCATACGCATTGCGGCTTCTACATCAGCTGCGTTAAGATCTTTCATCTTAGTTTCGGCGATTTCCTTCACTTGGTCCTTGGTAACTTCAGCTACCTTGTTAGTGTTAGGTTCACCAGAACCCTTTTGAATTCCAGCAGCTTTCTTTAATAATACTGCAGCTGGTGGTGTCTTAGTAATAAATTCGAATGAACGGTCATCGAAAACAGTAATAACAACTGGGATAATCATACCAGCTTGATCAGCGGTACGGGCATTAAAGTCCTTAGTGAATCCCATGATGTTAATTCCAGCTTGACCTAAAGCAGGTCCAACTGGAGGAGCGGGTGTTGCTTTACCCGCAGGAATTTGTAATTTAACTACATTAGCTACTTTTTTAGCCACGAGACATACCTCCTTAAGTCCGTGTGTGGTAAATGGAGATCTAAATTTCTCCTCCCACGTTCAAAAACATATGCAAAAAACATACAAAAGTAAATATAACACAAAGTTATTTGTGTTTCAAGGTTTTATTCATCAGTTTTAATTTGATTAAAATCTAATTCAGCACTAGTTTCCCGACCGAACATATCAATATCAACCTTTAATTTAGCTTTTTCATTATCAATTTCAATAATCTTACCAGATAGTCCGGAAAATGCACCATCAATAATGGTAACAGTGTCACCAACTTTGGCATCGATTTCCTTTGTTTCAGGAGTTTGATCCAAACGACTCAAGATTAATTCTACTTCATCAGGTAGCAATGGCGTTGGCTTACTTCCTTGTCCATGGGAACCAATAAAACCAGTCACTCCTGGTGTATTTCGAACAATATACCATGATTCATCGGTCATAACCATTTGAATTAATACATATCCAGGGAAAGTCTTGTCCATTTTAATCTTATCTTTCCCGTTCTTAACTTCATGTTCTTCTTGTTCAGGAACGACTACTCTAAAGATATAGTTAGACATCCCCATTGATTCCTTACGTGACTCGATGTTCGCTTTGACACGGTTCTCATAACCAGAGTAAGTATGTAATACATACCATTGTTTTTCTGCTGATTCTACCATTTCAAATTGCTCCTTTATTTATTAATCATTCAACCATCTAGAATATTATATCATAATAACCACTATCCACTAATTATGCAAAATTTTCCAAAATAAAAAAACCTCACATTTGTAGGTTTTTATATATCTTATAAAATCTTTAATAATAGCTGAACCAAGTGGTCGACAACTGCAAAGAAAACTGCAAATAAAATTGTAACTCCTAAAACAGTTGAAGTATCTTCCCTTGTTTGTTTAGCATTAGGCCAAACAACAATTTTCATTTCTTGAATAACGCTCTTAAAAAAATTAATTAATCGCATAAGACCCTCCTACTAGCGTGTCTCTCGATGCAAAGTATGCTTTCCACAGTGCTTACAAAATTTTTTTACTTCTAGGCGTTCAGATCGTTTTGAATTGTCATCCGTGATGTAATTCCGTGATCCACAAACTGAACATGCTAGTACTAACTTATTTTTTGACATAGGAATACCCCCACGTAATCATTTAAATATTAGCATGTTCAACCTTGGTAGTCAAACATCACTAAATCAACGTTCATTCCATTTGGTTAAACTTACGCTTACAACGTTCAAAAGCATTTATTACTTTTTCTTCCGAACAATTATACTTATTAGCAATCTTACTTATGGAGGATGATTTTACCATTTCACCAAAAACCCTAGATTCAAATTTAGAAAGCTTACTAAAGATTGCACTTAGCTTTTCAATTTGAAAAATTAATTTTTCAGGACAAAATGAATTCGTATCAACAAGCGTATCAGAATAAAAACCCTCAGATGCTTCAAATGAACTCACTAAATTATCAGGAAATCTTTTTTGGGCATTTTTACGCCGAATTAAATCAAAAAAGCGGTTTTTTAATGCTTGGCGGTAATAACTACCAAAGCTAATCCCTCTGTCACAATCATATTTATCTACGATTCGGACTAAAACGATCATTGATTCTTGATACCAATCCTCAATTTCCATTCCCTTGATAAAATATTGACGCCACATTTTATTAACGATTGGTTTATATTTATTAAATAACTTTCTAATTGATTGTTCGTTCCCACTTTGAATCGATTTAATTAAATCAATTTCACTAATAATTTGGTTTTTATGAATGGGTTTTTTAGATTTTATAACATGCGTAGTAGTAGTATTCGCAATTCGATTTTGTTCGATCGTGTTCATTATGGATCACCCCCTTTTAAACAAATTTAGCAAAAGGGTATCATAACAACAAGCGAACATTTATTCTTAAAACATGTACCAATTATTAAATATTAATTAATTAATAAAAATTAAATTAATTTATTGATCTGAAAGACGGTCTCGTAAATGCGCTAACTTACTTAACTGTTGATCTGAAAAAGGTGAATTACGTCCACTGCCTATGTTTTTATAACTATGCACATGGCGCGTAATTTCCTTTTTAGCACGCGTAACATCCCGCAATAAATCTCGGGAAGTCAATCGCAATGCGCCAGCTGAAAACACAGTCCATTGTTCAGCTTGATCACTGGTAACTACTATCACTTGGATAAAACGAGATTGCTTCTTACGAGCTAACGCTTCGATGTAGCTATCAGCAGTTTCATCCTTACCAGTCCAAACAATATCAAGATTATAATGTTTATCTTTTTTAGCCAACCCAGGAACATACATCGCATCAAAAATTATTACCATATTAATTTTACGGTATTTTTGATATTCCGATAAAATCCGTAGTAATTCGTCACGTGCTTCTGGTAAGCGATTATCCAATTTTAGTTCATTTAACTTTGGCCAACTACCAATTACATTATAAGCATCGACCAACAATAGCTGCTCTTTCATAATTAATCAACTCCATTATTTTAAGATAATGGATTTCTGGAGTTAAAACATTGATACATTAATAGTCCGGCAGCCACACTTGCATTTAAACTTTGTAATTCTCCGACCATTGGGATTGTTAACATTTCATCAACTTGCTTCTTTAGAAGCGGTGAAATTCCCTTGCCCTCATTTCCAATTACCAAAGCAACCGCACCATTTCCATTCCATTTCCGGTAATCAGTTCCATTAACATCGGTTCCAAAAATCCAAACATTACGATCTTTTAATTCATTTACGGTTTGTACCAAATTTGTAACCCGAGCAACTGGAACCCGTTCAATCGCGCCAGCAGAAGTCTTAGCAACAGTTGAAGTTAAACCGACTGCACGATGCTTTGGAATAATGATTCCAGAAACACCAGCAGCATCAGCGGTTCTCATAATGGAACCTAAGTTATGTGGATCCTCAATACTATCCAAAATTACGAAAAATGGAGCAGTCCCCTTTTTTTCAGCATTTTCAAAAATTTCATCGATCGTTGCGTATTTATATGATGCAATCGCCAAAATGACACCTTGGTGATTTTGATGATCTGAAAGTAAATCTAACTTTGCTTTTGGAACCATCGAAATAATTAAATGACGACCCTTTGCTAATTTAATTATTTCACTAACCACTGCATCGCTTTTTTTAATTCCATCTTGCAAAAACACTTTATTAATTTCCTGCTTACTTCTTAAAGCCGCAACTGCAGGATGGCGGCCAATCACAAAATCGTCATTACTTTTCATGAATCGTTCTCCCATTATCAACTTGTTTTATACACCAATCAGCTAAGAAATTGAGCCGATCTAATTCTTCACTTAACGATAGGTAGCCCATTAACGCCTCAAATCCAGTTGAAATGCGATAAGTTACAACACTGGTGTTTTTAGCATGGGTATAACTCTTTGCATTTCTTCCCCGTTTAAAGACCGCCCATTCCGCTTCAGAAAGAATCCCATCTTCTTGCATTAGAGCAATCAAAGCTGCTTGCGCTTTCGCTGAAACGTACTTAGTAGCCACTTTTTGTAACCGATTTGGCTTCGTGATTCCAAGTGTAAGGAGGTGCTTGCGGATGTATACCTCATAAACTGAATCGCCTAAATAAGCTAAAACAATCCCGTTAAGCTGTTGATAATCAACATTCTTCTCTGTCATTATGATTCCCTTCTGAAACGAGTTCCTTGTGCTGTATCTTCAAGCACGATTCCCTGTGCCTTTAGCTCTGCTCTGATCTGATCACTACGTTCAAAATTACGATCATCACGCGCTTGATTCCGTTCTTGAATTAAGGCTTCAATTTTTTGATCATCTAATTGATCAACCGTAAACTCAATCCCAAAAATACTAGCTAGTTGCTTTAAACGTTGTAAGATCAACTTGATAGTATCCTTGAACACCAATGGGCGTTCGGAATAAACATTCCCTAACTTAGCTAATTCATAGACTTTATCAATTCCATTTTGCACATTAAAGTCATCATCCATGGCATCTTGAAAATCTGCTTGGATCTGTCTAATTTCTTGATCGACCTTTGGATCATTATAATCATCAGCATCCTTAAGCCGATAGCTTAAATTACTATAAGCAGTTTTGATTTTCTTTAAATTAGCAGCCGCTGTTTGCAAGTTAGTAGGATTATAATTAATTGGTCTACGATATTGAGTCGTCGACATCAAAAAACGGACTGCTTGTGGATCAGTGGTTTTAATTAAGTCATGGACCGTCACAAAGTTACCTAGGGACTTACTCATCTTTTCATTGTCTTCACCAACGGTCACGAATCCATTATGCATCCAGTAGTTAACGAATGTTTGCCCAGTTCTAGCTTGGCTTTGGGCACGTTCATTTTCATGATGAGGAAATTCTAGGTCGATGCCCCCACCATGAATATCGATTGTATCGCCGAGATACTTGGTAGCCATTACTGAACATTCAATATGCCATCCGGGACGACCCTTCCCCCATGGGGAATCCCAAGCAATCTCATCGCCCTTTTGCTTCTTCCAAAGTGCAAAATCAATTGGATCTTCTTTTTGGGCTGTTTCCTCATCACTAACGTGTTTACTAGCACCAGCCTCTAAGTCATCGATACTTTCATGCGCTAATTGACCATAGGTCGCAAACTTACGGGCCCGATAATAAACATTTCCATCAACGACGTAAGCATATCCCTTATCAACTAAATCACTAACGAATTGAATAATTTCTGGAATGTTTTCTGTAGCACGCGGATGCTTGGTTGCCTTTTGGACATTTAAAGCCCGCGTATCTTCCATAAATGCAGCAATATATCTATCTGCCAGCTCGGGAACTGTAATCCCCTCTTGCTTAGCCGCATTAATCATCTTATCGTCAACGTCAGTAAAATTAGAAACATAATTAACTTGATATCCGCAGTATTCTAAGTAACGGCGAATGGTATCAAAAGCAACGACACTTCTCGCATTGCCAATGTGGATGTAATTGTAGACGGTAGGTCCACAGACGTACATATTCACTACTCCTGGATGAATTGGTTCAAAGTTTTCTTTTTCTTGAGTTAACGTATTGTAAATTTTTAGCACATCCTACACCCCAATCTCAAAATTATTAATAAGTGTTTTCATTTTAGCATAAACTAATCATCAATTTAAAATAAAAAAGGGTTCCTTTACGATAAATTATCGTACGGGAATCCTTTTTAAATTAATCAATTTGCTTTAATGTTTGTTCAATGTGTTCAAGGGCCTTATCGCGACCAATTAATTCAATTGATTCTGGCAATTCAGGACCAGTCATTTCATGGGTTACCGCGATTCTAATTGGCATCCAAAGTTTACGCCCCTTAATCTTGGTATCTTTTTGAACCGCCTTAATCGTTCTTAGAATTTCAATCTTATCAAAGATTTGTAATTCCTTTGCCCGCTTAGCAAATTCCTTTAGAACTACAGGTGCAGTATCGTTACTGATTTCTTCAAGTGCATCGCCAGTTACTTGATCTGGTTCATGGAAGAAAACATCAGCCATTTCATTAATTTGCGCCATGTAACTCATTTGTTGTTTGTAAACGTTGATCAGCTTCCGTGCCCATTCAACTGTCTTGGCATCTGGATTAGCTGGAATATTACCCTTATCGATCAATTGACGAAGCGCAAGATCCATCACAACGTCTTCATCACTAGATTTAACGTATTGATTATTGATCCATTCCAACTTTTTGTTATCGAACTTAGCGGGTGACTTACTCAATCGCTTATAATCATACATCTTAATGAATTCACGTTCTGAGAAGATTTCATCTTCACCAACTGGTGACCAACCAAGTAAGGTAATGAAATTGAACATTGCTTCTGGGAGGTATCCTAAGTCGCGATATTGTTCAATGAATTGAATAATCGATTCATCACGTTTACTTAACTTCTTCCCTGAATCAGCGCTGGTGATCAAACTCATGTGCCCAAACTTAGGAGCATCCCAACCAAATGCATCGTAGATCATCAATTGCTTTGGTGTATTGGATACGTGGTCATCACCTCTAAAGACGTGGCTGATTTCCATTAAATGATCATCAACAACTACGGCGAAGTTATAAGTAGGCATCCCGTCACGCTTGGCAATAACGAAGTCCCCACCAACACTATCGGAATTAAATGATAAATGACCCTTTACCATATCATCCCATTCATAGTCATGGTTCTTTGGAACTCGGAACCGAATCACTGGCTTTAAGCCCTTGGCTTTTGCATCAGCAATTGCTTGGTTCTTTTCTTCTTCGGTCATGCCTTCAAATTCATATTCATAATGGGGCATTACACCACGGGCCTTTTGTTCTTCTCGGTCAGCGGTAAGCTCTTCTTCAGTCCGATATGATTCATAAGCCTTCCCTTCATCCAATAATTTTTGAATGAGTGGTTCATAAATATCACGGCGTTCTGATTGACGGTATGGTCCAAAATCACCTGGTTTATCTGGACCTTCATCCCAATCCAAACCTAACCACTTTAAGTTATCTAATTGACTGATTTCACCATCAGCCACGTTTCTTTTCGTATCAGTATCTTCAATTCTGATAATAAATTTACCCTTATTATGACGGGCAAAAAGATAATTGAAAATTGCAGTTCTTGCGTTTCCAATGTGTAAATGTCCAGTAGGACTTGGTGCGTATCTAACTCGAATCGAATTCTTAGCCAATTCTATTCCCCTCTTTTACTAAAATCGTTATTAATTATAACATACTCATATTTTTTTGCCCTAGGATTAACTTATTTTCTAAGCGCAATTGAAAGGGCCTCTCTAAGGGTTGAAACACCAATGACTTTAATTCCAGTCGGTGGTGTCCAACCATTCAAATTATTTTTAGGAACTAATACCCGTTCAAAGCCCAGCTTTTGAGCTTCTGCAACCCGTTGTTCAATTCTTGTGACCCGACGAATTTCTCCGGTCAATCCAATTTCTCCGATATAACATTCTGACGGAAGCGTTCCTTGATCCTTATAGCTAGAAGCAATGCTGACTGCCATTGCTAAATCAATTGCCGGCTCGTTCAACTTCACCCCACCAGCAGCTTTCAAATAAGCATCTTGGTTCTGTAACATTAGGCCCGCACGTTTTTCTAAAACTGCCATGATCAAGGAAACGCGGTTGCGATCCAGACCAGATGCCGTCCGCTGAGCGTTTCCAAAAATCGATGGTGTGATCAAAGCCTGAATTTCAACTAGGATCGGCCGTGTTCCCTCCATTGAGACAACGATTGCCGATCCCGTTGCATCCTTAAGTCGTTCTTCTAGGAAAATTTCTGAAGGGTTCCGAACTTCTTTTAAGCCCCCCTCACGCATTTCAAAAACACCTAGCTCGTTCGTTGAACCAAACCGATTTTTAACGGCCCTTAGTAGTCGATAAGAATGGTGCATATCGCCTTCAAAGTAAAGGACCGTATCAACCATGTGTTCCAAAGTCTTAGGACCTGCTAATGCGCCACCCTTAGTAACATGACCAACTACGAAGATGGTAATCCCCTTTGACTTAGCAATGTTCATTAAATCAGAGGTAATCCCTCTAACCTGCGCAACGGAGCCAATCGCAGACTGGATTGCAGGCTCTTCGACAGTCTGAACTGAATCAATTACGACTGCATCTGGTTGTAACTCCTCAATGGCATGTCTAATTGAATCCATGTCAGTCTCTGGGTAAATATATAACTGATCACTAGCAACCGCTAAGCGATCAGCGCGCAACTTAATTTGATTAGCACTTTCTTCACCTGAAACATAAAGCATCTTGTGTCCAGAATTGCTTAACTCCCCTGATATTTGCAACAAGAGTGTTGATTTACCAATTCCTGGATCCCCACCAATTAATATTAATGAGCCGGGCACCACACCTCCTCCTAAGACGCGATTAAATTCCTCTGAATCCGTCTTTACTCGCATCTCAGTACGCGATTTAATTTCACCGACTAATTCAGGCCTAGTTGAGCTTCCATCAAAGTCAGTTCGACTAGGCGAAATTTTTTTGGCACTCCCGGTGCTTGCGTTTTGCGGTTTAACGATTTCTTCAACCAGTGTATTCCATTTGCCGCAATTGGGGCATCGGCCTAAGAAACGTGGTGAAATATATCCACAATTATCACAAACATACTGGGTTTTTACCTTTGCCAAGTGACCACCCCTTCCTACTTACCAGAAGAACCAAAACCACCAGTTCTTTGCTGGGCTTGACTAGCATCATCATTGTCCGCCACCAAGTAAGGCATAAAAATGCCTTGAGCAATTCTTTCACCCTTTTTAATTTTGCGATCAGTAAGCCCAAAGTTAATCATTTGAACGAAAATCTCGCCTTCATTATTGGGATTGTCATAATAATCAGCGTCAATTACACCAATTCCGTTCGGCAAATACATTCCCCGCTTAAGCGGATTACTAGAACGGTTCGCAATAATTAGGACCTCATCATTTTTCATATAAGCCTTAATACCAGTAGGTACTAACAGGGGTTTTAAAATTTGTTGAGCATCCTTTAAATCATCAGTAGCCACCTTTTTACGATGCTTGATGGCCCACAAAATTCGTAAAAAGTTCAGTTTCCAAATCGATGGTAGAACAAAATCCTCCGCACTAGCAAAATCATACCCAGCTGCCTGCTGAGTAGCTCGAAATGGAAGGGTTAATCCACTATCCTTATATTTTGAAACGATCTCAAATCCACGATTCATTTTTTCACGTCCTTAATTTAATTAATAGTCAAATTATACTATTATCCATTCTTTAAATCAGTATTCAAAAGATGATTTACGAAAAAAGTAGATAAATTAATTAGATTTTGCTAAAATTTTTTTATTAATAACGATAAATATTAAATCTTGAATTGCTTATTGCAACAAATTTTGAGACAATTACCATTAGCGAATAAATATGTTGGATTTTAATCGGATGATTAAATAGTTGCTAAGTTCTCATTCCGCAGTACACTTATTAATTTCTAGAGGGGCATACAAGATGAGCCAAGACGATTTAAAAAAAATAGTTGGGATTGAATCCGTAAAGTACATTGAAGATGGGATGACCGTTGGATTAGGTACTGGTTCAACGGTTAGATACCTAGTTGAAGCATTAGGGGAACGGGTCAAAAATGAACACTTAAATATCATTGGAGTCCCAACTTCGAACCGAACTGCCAAGCGTGCAACCCAATTGGGAATCACGGTTAAGGATATTGATCAAGTTGACCATATTGATTTAACAATTGATGGAGCAGATCAAATTGATGCAAACTACCAGGGAATCAAGGGGGGCGGCATTGCCCACCTAAGAGAAAAAATCGTTGCAATTAATTCCAAGAAGAACATTTGGATCGTTGATGAATCGAAGTTAACTAAACAATTAGGTTCATTTCCCCTACCAGTCGAAGTTATCCCATATGGTAGTCAACAACTATTTAAAAAGTTTAAAAAGCGCGGCTACAATCCAAAATTTAGAATGGATGGTGAAAGATTCATTCTGACCCATTCCAAAAACTACATCATTGACCTTGGATTAGGTAAAATTGGTGATCCCCATAAACTCGCCAAAAATCTAAAGGATATGACTGGCGTCGTTGAACATGGACTATTTTTAGACATAGTTAATACAATTATCGTTGGCCATCCAGATGGTCCAGAAACAATTCAAGCTAGATAATCTGTAAAAATTAGCAAAACTCAGTGGGTTTTGCTTTTTATTTAGGCTTTTTTTGTTTACAATATGGTTATTGTTCTATTAATTAAGGAGTGAATTCAATGAGTAAGAGTATCAATTTTGATGATATCAAGAATTATCAGTCTGACGTAGATAAGCGCAAAGACGCTAAGATTTTAGAGCGCGCCGTTTCTCACCAAGGAGTCGCTAAAGTTAGTGCTAACTACAGTTCAGAAATCGCTAACAAACCTGTGTTTTCCATTGAATTAGAAACTGGTGACGTTGCGAACCAACAACGCAGTGGTCGTTGTTGGACATTTGCAGCCTTGAACACTTTACGCCACAAAGTTGCAAATGAATTTAACCTCAAGGGTAACTTTGAATTATCACAAAACTACATTAACTTCTGGGATAAGTTTGAAAAGTCAAACTTCTTCTTGGAAAATATCATTAACACTGCCGATAAAAAGCGGACATCTAGAAAAGTTTCATTTCTCCTTGCTACCCCCCAACAAGACGGTGGACAATGGGATATGCTCTGTGCATTAGTTGAAAAGTACGGTGTCGTTCCTCAATCAGCAATGTCAGAAACTTTCAATAGTAATAACTCTGCTGATTTAAACAGCGTTTTAAACTTGAAGCTTAGACGCGATGCAATGATCTTGAGAAACCTAGTTAATGATGGTGAATCAAAAGAAAAAATCGCTGCTAAAAAGGACAAGATGCTCAATGAAATCTATCGAGTACTTGTTTATGCTTTGGGTGAACCAGCTAAAAAGTTTGACTTTGAATACCGTGATAAAAATAATAACTATCACATTGAAAAGGGTCTTACTCCTAAGACGTTCTACAAGAAATACATCCAATTAGATTTGGAAGATTACGTTTCAATCATTAATTCGCCTACTGACGATAAGCCTTACAAGAAGACTTACACAATTGAATTACTAGGAAACGTTGTTGGTGGTCGTCAAGTTAAGCATTTAAACCTTTCAATCGATGACTTTGAAAAATTAGCAATCAAGCAGCTAAAAAATGGCGAAACAGTTTGGTTCGGTAGTGATGTTGGTCAAGATTCTGATCGGCAAAAGGGAATCATGGACGACAAACTTTACTCCAGAAATGAACTATTTGACATTAACCTTGATTTAACCAAGGCAGAACAATTAGACTACGGTGAAAGTGTAATGGATCATGCTATGGTTATCACTGGAGTAGACATCGTTGATGGTAAACCAACTAAGTGGAAAGTTGAAAATAGTTGGGGTAAAAAAGTTGGAACTGATGGTTACTTCGTAATGAGTGAATCATGGTTCAGAAAGTACGTTTACCAAGTTGTTATCAACAAAAAATACTTCTCAGATGAATTAAAGAAAGCCCAAGCACAAGACCCAATCGTCTTAGATCCATGGGATCCAATGGGTACCTTAGCTAAATTCTAATTTCAAAATAAAAAGCTGATCCTTAGGGATCAGCTTTTTATTTACAATGTTTTTTTATCAACAATTTTTAATTGACGGTCTAATTCATATTGAATTGGTTTCCCGTTCGGTACCTCGACTCTATCGATTTGTCCATCACTAATGCGTTCTAGATACTTAATCATGGCGCGTAAAGTACTACCGTGGGCAATGACCAATTGATTATGACCATCTAACAGGCGTGGAGCAATGGCATCCTCCCAGTATGGCATAATCCGTTCGTAAGCCATTTTTAAACTTTCCCCTAGGGGTTCCAATACCCCAATTCGTTCATAGCGGTAGTCATGGTCACGTTCTTTCAACAACGGCGGCACCGAATCGAAACTACGCCGCCATTGATTAAACTGTTGCTCCCCCACTCGTTGCTTAACAACTTGTTTATTTTGACCACGTAGCGCTCCATAATGGCGTTCGTTCAAGCGCCATGATTTATGCTCATCAATAAAGGCCTGCTCAATTTCATCTAAAACGATGTTAGTGGTATCGATTGCTCGAATTAAAAAGGAAGTGTGAACATCATCAAATTGAATTCCAGTGGCCTTAATTTTCTGACCTGCTAAATGAGCCTGTGCAATTCCGACATCAGTCAATGAAACATCATTCCAACCAGTAAAGATATTATTAGCATTTGCTAAACTTTCTCCATGCCGCATTAACGTTAAAAACAATCGTTATCCCACACTTTCTAATTTGATCACTCAATAGCATCCTTCATTTCGGAGCTATCGGTCTTAGTGCGATTACCAATGAAGGTAATGACTGAACTAATTAAAATTACAATAATTCCAATAATTGTATTAATCGAGAGGGTTTCATGTAAAATCAAGAGTGCCAAAATAGGGGCTAACCCTGGCTTTATAAAGAATACGAGCGATGCCATTGAGACCCCGCCGCGATCCATGGCCAAGAAGTAAAATGCAAAGCCCCCACCTGTCACGCAGACACAAATAAAGAATAAAATCCAAAAATAATGGACACTAACGTTTTGTAAAATCGGTGTATCAGCAAAGGATTTCATCCAATTAACCGTTCTCATTGAATTAGCAACTGCTGGAACTTTAGAAATCAATACTAATCCAAACAACTCGATCGAACCAGCAATAAATGTATAACAGGTCATCGTTATTCCATCAAAGCCACTAACTACGGATGACCACCGTGATACGATGCTATAAAGGCCAAACGTAACTGCAGAACCAATCGCTAGTGAAATCCCCAGCGGATTAGTTAACTTAGTTGGATTAACGATTATTAATAACCCTGCTATTGATAATAGCATTGAAATTAAATTCAAGCGACCAATTCGCTCTTTTAAAATAATAAACGCAAATAGCAATGAAAAAACGGGATTAACGCTAAACAATACCGCAACCGTTGCGGCTTCATCATATTCAATCGCCATTTGATATAGCGTCATACTAACAATCACACATAAAAAGCCACTCAATGCAAACACTAGCAGGTCTTTTTTGGTAAATTGCTGGTTCGCTTTTTTACTGTGCCGCAAAGCAATTGGTAATAGGACCAAGCCACCCACGAAGAATCGAATTAAATTAAGTTGAATCGGTGAAAAAGCACCTTGGACACTCTTTAAAGCAATTTCCATCGAACTGAACATAAAGGTTGAAATTAAAACATATAAAAGCGTTTTTCGCAAAACAATTTCGCTTCCTTATCTGATTAAAATTTTTGAACCAACGTCATTAAGATTGGAATTACGATTAAACTAAGTAACGTAGTTTCAGTTACCATTAACGATGCGTATTCATCATCCGCATTATATAGTTTGGATACAACTGGTGCATTCGTCATCACGGGCATTGCAGATTGCAAAATAAAAACTTGTTTCATTAATACTGGCATGTTCGTAAACGTTACCAATAATGTCATCAAAAGCGGTGCCATCATGAACCGTCCCAATAGAATGCCCCAGTTAAGACGATCGAACTTCACAGCCTTTAAGCTCACCTTAGAAACAGCAATCCCTATAAATAACATCGAAAGCGGGGTTGTTAACCCACCAATATAGTCACAGCTTTGGAGGACTGGTTCTAAAATTGGGTGTAATAACTCCATTTTGGGAATGTCCAAGAGGACCATGATAACGGCAACGATAAACCCTAACAGTGGTGGTGAAAAAACTTTTTGTAGGGTTTGTTTTAAATTAAACTTGCTATCGGCATCACCATCCCGTTGGATCAAATAAACGCCCAGCGTCCAAAAGAACGTGGTATTTGCCATATAATAAACCAACACATATGGTAAACTGCGATTCCCAAATAATGCTATGTTGACTGGCAAGCCCACAAAAACAGTATTAGAATTAAAAAACATGGATTCGAACAATCCACGATGGTACTTAGCGATCCTAAGCGCCCTGGCAACCGCCACTGAGATCCCGAATAAAATCAACATGGAAATAACGGGGAAGCGAAGGTCAGGCAATGTATGTAAAAGCGTCTGTGCGGTAAATTTACTAGTGATCGTGCTAATCATATAGGCAGGTAAAGCAACTTGGGTAACGATTTTTGCGATCAGTTTCGAAGATTTCTCATCGAACCACTGTCGTTTAGCCAAGAAGAAGCCTAATAGGATCATTAATAAAATCACTACAATTCCAGAAATACTCTTCTCAAAAACTATCAAATAGCATCACATCCTAACTCAAAAATTATTGTAACAGTTTGCATTATAGCATAAAAATAAGTCTGCTTTAACGCTTCAATTTTTTCAAATATTAAATATTAAATTGGTGTTAAATATCACTAAGTAAAGTTGTGATTTGGTTCAATTTTTTTTATAATGCAAACATATTGTTTAAAAATCGAATTCAAGACTATAAATGATGGGGTAATTAAAATATGAATAATTCAAACGAAAATAATGGTTATCAACGACGCGAAAATCGAACCCATTTTAAAAAACGTAGTCATAAAAAGCTATGGACGTTCCTGATTATCTTACTAATCATCGTAACGGCTGGATTGATTTACTTATATATGGCTTATAATAGTGCACAAAAAACATTCAATAAAACATTTGAAGCTGGTGATACTCATAAATTAAGGGATGTATCATCAGTGATCAGTAAGGATAAGCCATTTTCAATCTTACTATTAGGAACTGATACAGGGGCATTGGGTCGTGATGACATGGGAAGAACTGATACCATGATGGTAGTCACGATTAATCCCAAAAAAGAGAATATTTCAATCACTAGTATTCCACGGGATACTAAGGTAACTGTACCTGGTGATTCGCAACCATATGAAAAAATTAATGCTGCGTATACGATTGGTGGGCCATCGACTGCCGTTCAAACGGTTCAAAACTTGTTGAACATCCCAATTGATTTTTACGCAATCATTAACATGGGTGGACTCGAAAAAATGGTTGATGCCGTCGGTGGCGTGGAAGTCGATCCGCCACTTACGTTTAAGTACGGTAATGCAAACGTGGTCAAGGGGCAAAAGGTAACTTTAAACGGTAAACAAGCACTTGATTACTCAAGAATGCGCCATGAAGATCCAACCGGTGATTACGGTCGACAAGCACGCCAAAGAGAAGTACTTCAAAAACTAGTCCTTAAGGCAATGAAGATTTCTTCACTACCACGTTACAAAGAAATCCTCGAATCACTAAATGGTAATTTAAAGACTGATATTACTTTTAATGACATGGTTTCGATGCGGGCTCGTTATGGTGATGCAACGCACCATATTAAGTCAGATACCCTGCAAGGTGAAGACGCCACTATCGATGGGATTGACTATCAAGTCGCACCAGAATCAGAATTACTAAGGGTTTCTAACTACATTCGTAAGAATCTAAACCTCAGTTCACTATCAAGTATCTCAGCAACACAAAGTGCTACTGATGATAACGGTAGCGGAATTGATAGTACCACTGACGGAACTAGTACTGATGGAACTGGTACTGGCACTACTACCAATTCATCAACTGGATATTAAACAAAAAAATACCAATCTGGGTAATGCCCAGATTGGTATTTTTAGTTTCAATTATTATTTGGTAATTTCATCCATGTTTAAGCCCAATGCATCAGCGACACGTTTTCCATATTCATGATCTGCATTGTAAAATTGACGCGTTTCCAAAACCTTATTTTCATGGCTCTTCACAGTCCCGAGAGTTCCCTTAATCGTCTCAATTAAGCGGTCTCGTTCCTCTGGGCTCATAACACGGTATAAGGCACCAGCGTCAGAATAATAGTCGACATCGTAGGTCTTATAACTACCTGCATCCCCCTCAACGCTAAATGGCTTAATATTAGCATGAGGATCTTCAACAGGACCACCTTCACCATTTGGTTCGTAGTTAACGGCATTCCCCTGATCATGAGCCATAAAACCATCCCGTTCATAGTTCTTAGGGGTACCGTTCTTCGGACGATTAATTGGTAGCTGTTCATAGTTAGCACCTAATCGATATCTTTCAGCATCTTTATATGCAAACAAGCGTCCTTGAAGTAACTTGTCTGGGGATGCTTCAATTCCTGGAACTAGATTAGCTGGTGAAAAAGCGGCTTCTTCGACGTCATCAAAATAATTAGTTGGATTTTCATCCAATGTAAATTCACCGACTTCTTGGAGTGGATAGTCTGCATGACTAACGACCTTGGTCACATCAAAAATGTCCTTCTTATAATTCAAACCATCTTCATAAGGAATAATTTGCACCATCACTTTCCACTTTGGGAAGTTTTTATCTGCAATTGCATCATATAGATCATGAAGCAAGAAATCAGTATCCTTTGAAGCGGTCTTAGCAGCCGTTTCGTTCGACATGTTCTTTACGCCTTGTTCACTCATAAAGTGATATTTAACCCAGAACACCTCACCCTTGGCGTTGACCCATTTATAAGTATGACTTCCATACCCATTCATTTCACGATAACTAGCAGGATTACCACGGTCACCCATTAAATAGGTCACTTGATGAACTGATTCTGGAGAATGGGACCAAAAATCCCATTGCATATCTTGACTTCTTAAGTGAGTATCTGGTTCACGCTTTTGCGAATGAATAAAATCTGGGAACTTAAGTGGATCATTAACGAAAAAGACAGGGGTATTATTACCAACGATATCGTAATTACCGTCATTAGTGTAGAACTTCAATGCGAATCCACGAACATCGCGTTCTGTATCTGGATATCCTGATTCACCAGCAACTTGGGAAAATCTGATGATCATTGGTGTCTTTTTACCAGGTTCGCCATTAAAAATATCAGCCTTAGTATATTTACTCATATCATGAGTTAGCTTAAAGAACCCCTTTGCACCAGCTCCCTTAGCATGAACGACTCGTTCTGGAATTCTTTCACGATTAAAGTGTGCTAGTTTTTCTAGTAATTGGTAGTCTTGCATTAAAACAGGGCCACGATTTCCAGCTGTTTGTGAATGATTATTGTCAGCCCATGGTTGACCTTCAGCTGTTTTGATCTTATCTGTCATGTGAACCACTCCTTTTAATAAATACAATATTTTTACAGAATAATGGTAACATGGTGTCACTTTATTGACAAACAAAACGGCGCACAAAAAAAGCTGAAACGCATTTCTGCATTTCAGCTTCTTATTTATGCGGCCAAGAGGACTCGAACCTCCACCGAGAAAATTCCCGACAAGATCCTTAATCTTGCGCGTCTGCCAATTCCGCCATGGCCGCATGTGAAAATCAACATATATAAATATATCAAATATTCACAAAATAAGCAACTCTTTTTTTATTATTCACCACGAACAGTAGCGCCATCACGGTCGAGATCCATTACCCGCACTTTTCCTGCTAATCGGTCATCTGCACGGAGTTGATCACGCAACTTGATCAATAAGTCTCTTTGCCCCAGCGATACGATCACTGGACCCGTACCGCTAATAAAGGTTCCATAAATCCCTAAATTATGAGCGGCCGTACGAATTAGATCTAAATTGTCTTGATCGCGTTTCAAATTTTCTTCTCCAAAATATTCTCCCTCAATCAAAGAAGATGCAACGGCCCAATTATCAGTAATTAAAGCTGCTACTAATAAGTTAGCATCGTTACTGGCTGCTAATGCAGACTGGGCATTAATTTGCTTAGGTAGCTCGATTTTGCCTACTTTACCACGTGGCATAACAAACATTAACGCTGAAACGGCGGGCATTTTAGCTTTAATTGCAGTTAATTGACCATCTTTTTCATTTGAAATTGTTAAATCACCTAAAAAACCGGCAGCAACATTTTCAGAATGCTCTTCAATTTCACTTCCAATTTGCATCTGTTCGTCGATTGAAAGATTTAAATTTCCCAAAGCATTGGCAATTTTTATCCCTACGATTACTGCAGTAGTACTAGATCCCAAACCATGTTCAACTGGGATATCAGACATTACCGTTAATTGATGGGGATGAATTTTAGGATCTAACCGTAAAATTGTTTGAACGATTAAATTATTTTCATCATGCGGAATGTTTTCACCGAGCGCATGGTTAACACGCCAATGGTCAGTTTCTTCTTCTACGATTACTGTATAGTAAAGGTGTAATGCTAACCCTAATGAATCGATACCAGGACCTAAATTAGAAACAGTCGCTGGAACTCGAATAATGATCTTTCCCAATGAATATCGCTCCTTTATCTTCTTTGTGAAATTAATTTTAACCTACCACGACATTTCCCGCAAACAAACTTGCTCGTGTTAATTAACCGTTCGCGATTATATTTTCGATGACATTTTTCACACTCAAATGTATATCTGGGTTGATCAATGCGTGGAGCAAACCGTAGCCCACCCACCGCAGCTAAAAGCTGTTGAAATTCTTTTGTACGATGTTGACCACTATAACCTGCTAAATGGAGATGGTAGTGGCATAATTCATGCTTAATAACCCCAATTAGCGTTTCTTTAGAAAAAGCCGTTAACATCTTCGGATTAATATCAATATTGTGACTTTTTAAATAATAACGTCCGCCCGTGGTTTTTAAACGATGGTTAAAATAAATCCGATGGTTAAACGGTCGGGCAAAATACCGTTGTGAAATTTTTTCACATAGCGCTTGTAATTCCTGATTGGACAATAATAAAATCTCCTCTACCCCTTAATACTTTAAAATACGTGATTATATTATTATCCGATTAATAAAAAAAACGGGTTGCCCCGTTTTTAATCATTAACCTACTAAAATTTTTTGAGTATATTTAATTACGCGTGCAACACTATCGCTTTGGGCATCTTCTGAATCTTTAAAGGCCCCTTTATCAATAGTATTTTCATCAACATTAATACTATCAACCATCTCTTGGCATGCATCAGCATAATCTGAATAAGCACCCACTAACAACTTATGCTTACCAAGAACCCTTGCTGGAACGCCTAGCACTTTTAACTTGCGAAGGGTTTCCTTATAAAAAGTAGTCCCATTTTGAAATTTTTCTTTCGTCTCTGCTAAGTTAATATCAGATAAATCATCCTTATCCAATGCCTTTTTTAATGGTTCATAAAACTTAGCCAGCTTTTCACCAGTTTTATCCGTTTCAGTAATTAATTGTGAAACAGTTGGTGCATAGTTACTCATTTTTGCGCCCTTCATATTTGTTAACTCCTTTTTATTTCCAGAATGTGGAATAGATATTTACAGGTAATTCCCGTTTATGTTCAGTCTTAATATACCAGTTTTCAATGGTTTGCGCAGCTTTTTCATCAACATCCTTACCCTCTAAATAAGCATCGATGTCAGAATAACGAACCCCTAAAGCTGCTTCATCAGGTAATGCAGGACGATTATCCTCTAAATCAGCAGTTGGGACTTTATCATAGAGGTGTTTAGGCGCATTTAAAACGGCTAGTAGCATTTTCCCCTGCCGCTTATCTAAACGCCACAATGGAGTTATATCGGCTGCTCCATCACCAAATTTAGTATAAAAACCAGTAACTGCTTCTGCAGCATGATCCGTTCCAACTACGGCTCCAGAACATTCACCTGCAATTGCATACTGAGCGATCATCCGTTCACGTGCCTTGATGTTCCCCTTATTAAAATCATTAATAGTAGGGCCACCTTCTTCAACCGCATTAACTGCAGCATCAACCATTGGCTTAATATTAACTCGAATTGTCTTATCAGCATCCATATACTTAATTGCTTCCATAGCATCAGCTTCATCTGCTTGTTCACCATACGGCAACCGCACCGCGATAAACTGGTAGTCATTATTACCAGTTTCTTCACGTAATTCACTGATTGCCATTTGAGATAACTTACCAGCTAGTGTTGAATCTTGTCCTCCAGAAATACCGAGAACCAATGTTTTCAAAAAAGAATTCTTTTTCAAATAATCTTTCAAGAATTCGACACTATTTCTGATTTCTTGATGTGGATCAATCTCAGGCTTCACCTTCAAAGCAGCAATGATTTTCTTTTGTAAAGGTCTCATAAAGCTCCCCCTAATCTTAATAATTTAACTTTTGAACGTATCCATGAACCTGTTCGATCAACTTCATCTTATTATCCCAACAATTCTTAGATAGATCCACCGGATAATCCTGTGGGTTTAACTGCCGTTTGTATTCTGGCCACAGCGAAGCAAGCGATTCATTCGCATGGGCTTGGATATCGACTAATTCTGGAACCTCATAAACCTGTTCACCCTTATCAATTATTGTCTTTAAGAGTGGAGTAGCTTCAAAGTCAGTCAACGTCTTACTAATGTAAGTAAACTGCGGATGGAACATGTACAGACTATCTTGACTGTTAGGGTCTTCATCACTCAACGCAACGTAATCGCCTTCTGATTTTCCATCTGACTTCTTATTGATCCGCCAAACTTGTTTCTTCCCAGGAGTAGAGACCTTAGCAGCGTTATTAGATATTTTAATGGTATCACGCATTGTCCCATCGTCATTCTCCACTGAAACCATCTTATAGACAGCTCCCAAGGCTGGTTGATCATATGCGGTAATTAGCTTGGTCCCAACACCCCAGATGTCGATCTTAGCATCTTGCATTTTTAAACTAGTGATGGTGTTTTCATCTAAGTCATTTGAAGCAATGATCTTAGTGTCCTTAAAACCAGCTGCATCTAACATCTCCCGAATCCGTTTGGAAAGGTATGCCATATCGCCAGAATCAATCCGCACCCCTGCGAAGTTGATGCGGTCACCCATTTCCTTAGCAACCTTAATCGCATTAGGAACACCACTTTTCAAAGTATCATAAGTATCAACTAAAAAGACACAGTTCTTATGGGTTTCAGCATAGGCTTTGAAAGCATCGTAATCATGACCAAATGTTTCTACCAATGAATGAGCATGGGTACCACTAATTGGGATTCCAAATGACTTTCCAGCTAAAACATTAGAAGTAGAATTAAAGCCACCAATGAACGCAGCTCTAGTCCCCCAGAGGGCGGCAGCAGTTTCTTGTGCTCTTCTAGAACCAAATTCCATTAATGGATCGGATCCGACCGCTTGGCGAATCCGAGAGGCCTTTGTAGCGATCAACGTTTGATAGTTTACAATGTTTAAAATTGCAGTTTCAACTAATTGACACTCTGCTAAAGTTCCCTCTACCTGCATGATAGGTTCATTATTAAATACTAAATCTCCCTCTTGAGCAGAACGAATCGTCCCCGTAAACTTAAAGTTACGTAGAAATCCTAAAAATGCGGGGGTATATTCCCCATTTTCCTTTAAGTATTGAATGTCATCATCGGTAAAGTGAAGATTATTAACATAATTAATTACATGCTCTAATCCAGCAAATACGGCGTATCCATTTTCAAATGGCATCTTTCTGAAGAATACTTCGAACACCGCGTGGCGACTTTCCATTTTCTTTGAAAAATAAGTTTGCATCATATTGATTTCGTAATCATCAGTATGGAGCGTTAAATTCGTATAGTCTCTAAGTGACATTTCCTATTTACACCTCAAAATAATCTTTGATAAACTTGATAGTTCAATTATAATTAATATTATACATTGAAAGGATGTTTTTATTGAACGACAAGTTAAAAAAAACCACAATTTTAAATATTTCATATATTAATACTAACTTTACCCATTTTTTACAAATTATTCAAGCAAGAGTTCAGCAACGTGAAAATACATTCATTGCAACCGTCAATCCAGAAATTGCTTACTATGCATATCAAAACCATGATTACCAAAACCTTTTAAAACATGCTGATTTTATTACTCCAGATGGTATTGGAATTATTAAAGCATCTGAAATTATTAATCAACCCATTCAAGAAAGAATTACTGGGTTTGATATATTTAAAGCAATGCTAGAATGGGGAAATCAAAATCATAAATCAGCTTATTTCGTGGGGGCAAAACCTAAGGTTATTGAAGATTTAAAAAGTGTTTTGCATAAAAAGTATCCCAATTTAATAGTCAGTGGGATTCGTGATGGTTATTTCAAGGAGAACGAATCTGTGGCAAAAGAGATAAAACAACAACAACCTGACATGGTCTTTTTAGCCCTTGGATCACCGAAACAAGAGGAGTTCATTAATCAATATCGTCATTTAAATAACGGGCTTTGGATTGGCTTAGGCGGCAGTTTTGATGTTTTATCTGGTAATAATAAAAGAGCCCCAAAGTTTTGGATTAACCACCACTTAGAGTGGCTATATCGTTTACTTAAAGAACCAAAAAGGCTTCCCCGAGTTATGGTCATTCCGAAATACCTCAAGTTAGTTCGAAAATCAAAATAAAGTCGTAGTTGGATATAATCCAGCTACGACTTTATTTTTCGAGATAAAATTCAAACCGCTTTCCAACGTATTGAGTACGAACATATTCAAATGGAGTGCCATTTTGTAAATATGTGATTTGTCTAAGTCTTAAAATTGAATCCCCTTTTTTAATATCTAGATAGGTAGCAATTTTTTCTGAAGCTAACATTGCGGAAACCGTTTGGTGCGCTTTTCTAGGAATTAAATCCTTTTTCTCTTCCAACGCTCGATAAAGTGAACTAGTAACATCTGATTTACTAAGTCCATCAACAATGTTTTCAGGAACCGTTGCAACCTCAAAACAAATTGGAATTCCATCACCATAACGAATCCGTTCCATTCTAAGAACTTTATCGTTTTGACCAATTTTTAATTTTTCCATTTCACTTAATGATGGTGCCATCACATGATAAGAAATGGTCTTGCTATCAGGTTTTTTACCCTGTGAAACCATGATATCTGTAAAACTGGTTACCCCAGACATCTTCTCTTGCACCTTAGAATTAGCAACAAAAGTTCCTGAGCCCACATGTTGCTCTAAAATACCCTCATCTACTAAAGTTTGAATTGCTTGTCTTAAGGTCATTCTGCTAACTTGAAAATGATTAGCTAGTTCCCTTTCTGAAGGAATTCGATCACCAATTAGCCATTCTTTATCTTCAATTTTACGCTTGATTACATTATGGATTTGAATATAAATAGGTGAACTCAAATTAAAAATCCCTCCATTTGATTCTGATAGTTTCATTATATAGCATCTTTGATCAAATTTAATTCTTTTAAACTAAAAACATTTACACAATAAACAAAAAAACCGTTATATCAACGTATTTAAACATTAATAATAACGATTGTTTATTAAGATTGGGCTAGCTGGGTTCGAACCAGCGCATCACGGGATCAAAACCCGTTGCCTTACCACTTGGCTATAGCCCAATATTATGGAGGGGAGTGGATTCGAACCACCGAACCCGAAGGAGCGGATTTACAGTCCGCCGCGTTTAGCCAGACTTCGCTACCCCTCCGAAATGTAGAAGTATCGTATCAAACGACAATTAATATAATACCTAAATATAGCACAATAGTCAATAGTAAATTAACATTTTATTGTAATTACTCAACTAATTAGCTATATTTATGCCGGCTGCAGGACTTGAACCTGTGACCCTCGGTTTACGATACCGATGCTCTACCAACTGAGCTAAGCCGGCATATAATATAACACAAAAGTGCTAACATAAGTTAGCACTCTATCTAGTTATGACTCCGGCAGGCGGGCTCGAACCGTCGACAACCTGATTAACAGTCAGGTGCTCTACCAACTGAGCTATGCCGGAATAATTGCGTGGCAACGTCCTATCCTTGCAGGGGGCGATCCCCCAACTACTTTTGGCGCTCAAAAGCTTAACTTCTGTGTTCGACATGGGAACAGGTGTATCCTTCTGGCCATCATCACCACACTATTTATCTGTGAGAACTTCGTTCTCTCAAAACTAGATAATATCTTATTCTTCCATGAGAACAACCTTACTTGGTTAAGTCCTCGACCAATTAGTACTGGTCCGCTCCATGCATCACTGCACTTCCACTTCCAGCCTATCTACCTGATCATCTTTCAGGGGTCTTACTTCCATAAAGGAATGGGAAATCTCATCTCGAGGTGGGTTTCACACTTAGATGCTTTCAGCGTTTATCTCATCCATACATAGCTACCCAGCGATGCGCCTGGCGGCACAACTGGTACACCAGCGGTATGTCCACTCCGGTCCTCTCGTACTAAGAGCAGCTCCTCTCAAATTTCCTACGCCCGCGACGGATAGGGACCGAACTGTCTCACGACGTTCTGAACCCAGCTCGCGTACCGCTTTAATGGGCGAACAGCCCAACCCTTGGGACCAACTACAGCCCCAGGATGCGATGAGCCGACATCGAGGTGCCAAACCTCCCCGTCGATGTGAACTCTTGGGGGAGATAAGCCTGTTATCCCCAGGGTAGCTTTTATCCGTTGAGCGATGGCCCTTCCATACGGTACCACCGGATCACTAAGCCCGACTTTCGTCCCTGCTCGACCTGTATGTCTCGCAGTCAAGCTCCCTTCTGCCTTTACACTCGTCGAATGATTTCCAACCATTCTGAGGGAACCTTTGGGCGCCTCCGTTACTGTTTAGGAGGCGACCGCCCCAGTCAAACTGCCAACCAGACACTGTCTCCCACCACGATCAGTGGTGCGGGTTAGAGTGTTCATACAGCGAGGGTAGTATCCCACCAATGCCTCCATCGAGACTAGCGTCCCGACTTCTATGGCTCCTACCTATCCTGTACAAGCTATACAAACACCCAATATCAAGTTACAGTAAAGCTCCATGGGGTCTTTCCGTCCTGTCGCGGGTAACCTGCTTCTTCACAGGTATCTCAATTTCACCGAGTCTCTCGTTGAGACAGTGCTCAGATCGTTACGCCTTTCGTGCGGGTCGGAACTTACCCGACAAGGAATTTCGCTACCTTAGGACCGTTATAGTTACGGCCGCCGTTTACTGGGGCTTCGTTTCTGGGCTTCGCCGAAGCTAACTCATCCACTTAACCTTCCAGCACCGGGCAGGCGTCAGCCCCTATACTTCATCTTACGATTTTGCAGAAACCTGTGTTTTTGATAAACAGTCGCCTGAGCTTTTTCACTGCGGCTGCACGTAGTGCAGCACCCCTTCTCCCGAAGTTACGGGGTCATTTTGCCGAGTTCCTTAACGAGAGTTCACTCGCTCACCTTAGGATTCTCTCCTCGACTACCTGTGTCGGTTTGCGGTACGGGTAGTTAACTACTAACTAGAAACTTTTCTCGGTAGTGTGACATCAACGACTTCCCTACTAAATTTCGGTCCTCATCACACCTTGTCAACACGGTATTAAGCATTTGACTCAACACCTGACTTAGTGCTTGAACATCCATATCCAACAGGATGCTACGTTTAGCCTCCTACGTTCTTCCATCGGTCAAACATAGTTAACTAGTACAGGAATCTCAACCTGTTATCCATCGCCTACGCCTCTCGGCCTCGGCTTAGGTCCCGACTAACCCTGGGAGGACGAGCCTTCCCCAGGAAACCTTAGTCATTCGGTGGATCAGATTCTCACTGATCTTTCGCTACTCATACCGGCATTCTCACTTCTAAGCGCTCCACCAGTCCTTACGGTCTGGCTTCATTGCCCTTAGAACGCTCTCCTATCACGCAACATAAGTTGCGTCCACAATCTCGGTAATATGCTTAGCCCCGGTAAATTTTCGGCGCAGGATCACTCGACTAGTGAGCTATTACGCACTCTTTAAATGGTGGCTGCTTCTGAGCCAACATCCTAGTTGTCTATGCAACTCCACATCCTTTTCCACTCAGCATATATTTAGGGACCTTAATTGGTGGTCTGGGCTGTTCCCCTTTCGACGGTGGATCTTATCACTCATCGTCTGACTCCTGGATATAAATCAATGGCATTCGGAGTTTATCTGAATTTAGTAACCCAAGACGGGCCCCTCACCCAAACAGTGCTCTACCTCCATGATTCTCGACTCCAAGGCTAACCCTAAAGCTATTTCGGAGAGAACCAGCTATCTCCAAGTTCGTTTGGAATTTCACCGCTACCCACACCTCATCCCAGCACTTTTCAACGTACACGGGTTCGGCCCTCCGGTGTGTTTTACCACACTTTCAGCCTGGACATGGGTAGATCACCTGGTTTCGGGTCTATCACAACATACTATGGCGCCCTATTCAGACTCGCTTTCGCTACGGCTCCGACTTTTCATCTTAACCTTGCATGTTATCATAACTCGCCGGTTCATTCTGCAAGAGGCACGCTATCACCCATTAACGGGCTCTAACTGCTTGTAGGCACATGGTTTCAGGAACTATTTCACTCCCCTTCCGGGGTGCTTTTCACCTTTCCCTCACGGTACTGGTTCACTATCGGTCACTAGGGAGTATTTAGCCTTGGGAGATGGTCCTCCCGGATTCCGGCAATGTTTCACGTGTATTGCCGTACTCAGGATCCTGAACTGAGGGAATTAGATTTCGTCTACAGGGCTATCACCTTGTGTCGCAGAACTTCCCAGATCTTTCGACTATCTAATTCTTTGGTAACTCAAATGTTCAGTCCTACAACCCCATCGAGTAAACTCGATGGTTTGGGCTGTTCCCCGTTCGCTCGCCGCTACTGAGGGAATCGAATTTTCTTTCTCTTCCTGTGGGTACTTAGATGTTTCAGTTCCCCACGTCTGCCTTTCAATGAGTATGAATTCGTCATTGAATAATAAACGATTAAATTTATTGGGTTTCCCCATTCGGAAATCTCCGGATCAAAGCTTACGTACAGCTCCCCGAAGCATATCGGCGTTAGTCCCGTCCTTCATCGGCTCCTAGTACCAAGGCATCCACCATGCGCCCTTAATAACTTAACCTATTACCACGAAGTGGTATTTGGTTAATTGAGTAAATACGAATAAAACTAATTTAAAAAACTCAAAATAACGCGGTGTTCTCGGTTGAAATTGTATTTAATACAATTCAATAATTTGGAAAAATTAAAATATTATCTAGTTTTCAAAGAACCAAGTTTGAGAGTAGACCTCTCAAAACTAAACAAAACTATGACTGTGTAAGGTTCCGAATTATTCCTTAGAAAGGAGGTGATCCAGCCGCAGGTTCTCCTACGGCTACCTTGTTACGACTTCACCCTAATCATCAGTCCTACCTTAGGCGGCTAGCTCCTCAAAAGAGGTTACTGCACCGACTTTGGGTATTACTAACTCTCATGGTGTGACGGGCGGTGTGTACAAGACCCGGGAACGTATTCACCGTGGCATGCTGATCCACGATTACTAGTGATTCCAACTTCATGCAGGCGAGTTGCAGCCTGCAATCCGAACTGAGAACGGCTTTAAGAGATTAGCTTGACCTCGCGGTTTTGCGACTCGTTGTACCGTCCATTGTAGCACGTGTGTAGCCCAGGCCATAAGGGGCATGATGATTTGACGTCGTCCCCACCTTCCTCCGGTTTGTCACCGGCAGTCTCACTAGAGTGCCCAACTTAATGCTGGCAACTAATAATAGGGGTTGCGCTCGTTGCGGGACTTAACCCAACATCTCACGACACGAGCTGACGACAACCATGCACCACCTGTCATCCTGTCCCCGAAGGGAACGGCTAATCTCTTAGCTTTGCAGGAGATGTCAAGGCCTGGTAAGGTTCTTCGCGTAGCATCGAATTAAACCACATGCTCCACCACTTGTGCGGGTCCCCGTCAATTCCTTTGAGTTTCAACCTTGCGGTCGTACTCCCCAGGCGGAATGCTTAATGCGTTAGCTGCGGCACTAAAGGGCGGAAACCCTCTAACACCTAGCATTCATCGTTTACGGCATGGACTACCAGGGTATCTAATCCTGTTTGCTACCCATGCTTTCGAGCCTCAGCGTCAGTTACAGACCAGACAGCCGCCTTCGCCACTGGTGTTCTTCCATATATCTACGCATTTCACCGCTACACATGGAGTTCCACTGTCCTCTTCTGCACTCAAGTTTCTCAGTTTCCGATGCACTTCTCCGGTTAAGCCGAAGGCTTTCACATCAGACTTAAAAAACCGCCTGCGCTCGCTTTACGCCCAATAAATCCGGACAACGTTTGCCACCTACGTATTACCGCGGCTGCTGGCACGTAGTTAGCCGTGACTTTCTGGTTAAATACCGTCAAAGCTTGATCATTTCCTATCAAACTTGTTCTTCTTTAACAACAGAGTTTTACGAGCCGAAACCCTTCTTCACTCACGCGGCGTTGCTCCATCAGACTTGCGTCCATTGTGGAAGATTCCCTACTGCTGCCTCCCGTAGGAGTATGGGCCGTGTCTCAGTCCCATTGTGGCCGATTACCCTCTCAGGTCGGCTACGTATCATTGCCTTGGTAGGCCATTACCCCACCAACAAGCTAATACGCCGCAGGTCCATCCTAAAGTGATGCAAACGCATCTTTTAAACAAAAACCATGCGGTTTTTGTTGTTATGCGGTATTAGCACTTGTTTCCAAATGTTATCCCCCGCTTTAGGGCAAGTTACCTACGTGTTACTCACCAGTTCGCCACTCACTTCGATGTTAAGTCAAGTTAATGCAAGCATCAACTATCATTAACGGAAGTTCGTTCGACTTGCATGTATTAGGCACGCCGCCAACGTTCGTCCTGAGCCAGGATCAAACTCTCATCTTATGATGAAAAGCTTAACGTTAGCTCTTCTTAATATTTGTTACTTTAAAGCGAATTGACTTCGCATAAGTTTTTTGTACTCCATTTAAAATGAAGTTCCTTACACATTTTTTGTCATAATTTTGTTCAGTTTTCAAAGATCTACTTTTGTGCGTCGCTCTTAACGACAACTATTTAATAATATCAAATTGCTAACTGGATGTCAACGATTTTTTAAAATTAAATTTGGCTGAATTAATAACAAATCTTTATAAGGTCGTCATTAATTTATCAGCATTAACTACTATACAGACATTTAAATTAAAAGTCAACAGATTGAATAAAAAAAGATGAGATTTTTCCAATCCCATCTTTTAAAGTTTTAAAACTATTCTTCTGGTTGTGAATTATCTTCTGGACGCATCGTAGGGAAGAGAATAACATCACGAATGGATTCAGCATCCGTCAGTAACATTACTAACCGATCAATTCCAATTCCCAATCCACCAGTAGGTGGCATTCCGTATGACAAGGCTTCGATAAAGTCTTCATCAATTCCTTGCGCTTCATCGTTACCAGCATCTTTTTCAGCAGCTTGAGCTTCGAACCGTTCTCTTTGATCAATTGGATCATTAAGTTCAGTAAATGCATTTCCGTATTCAGTTCCAGAAATGTAGAGCTCGAAACGATCAGTAAAACGTGGATCATCAGCATTTTTCTTAGCTAATGGTGAAATTTCAACTGGATGGCCGTAAATAAAAGTTGGTTGTTTAATCGTACCTTCAACAAACTCTTCAAAGAATTCATTAATGATATGACCAACTTTCCAGTATGATTCGTATTTAACGTTATGTTCATCAGCAATTTTACGGGCTTCTTCATCAGTCATTGGTTTCCAGAAATCGACCCCTGTAACTTCTTTAATTGCATCTACCATGTGCTTGCGAGCAAATGGTTTACTAAAGTCAATTTCTTCTCCATCGTAAGTTACTTTTCCGTCATCGGTAACGGCATTGGCAGCAGCTTTAAAAATCCCTTCAGTTTCATCCATTACATCCTTAAAATCAAAATATGCAATGTATGATTCTAATTCAGTGAATTCTGGGTTATGATCTTGGTCCATCCCTTCATTTCTGAATACGCGTCCAATTTCATAAACCCGTTCCATTCCACCAACAATCAACCGTTTCAATGGTAATTCTAGTGCGATTCGAAGGTATAGATCGATATTCAAAGCATTGTGGTGGGTAATAAATGGACGTGCACTTGCTCCACCAGCTTGGTTGTGAAGTACTGGCGTTTCAACTTCAGTACAGTCCATTTCGTTATTAAGGTAACTTCTAATTGCAGAAATAATTTTAGTCCGTTTTTGGAAACGATCAAAACTTTCTGGATTTGAAATTAAATCAAGGTATCTTTGACGATACTTTTGTTCCTTATTTTGTAAACCATGGAATTTATCGGGTAATGGCCGTAGTGCCTTTGATAAGAAAGTAATATGAGTAGCACGAATCGTTAACTCACCCATATCAGTCTTAATGATGTCACCTTCTACACCAAGGTGATCACCAATATCAGAACGCTTAAAGATGTGGTAGTTTTCTTCCCCTACAACGTCTTTTCTAACGTAAATTTGCATCCGACCAGTTCGATCCATGATGTCCGCAAATCCAACTTTACCCTTACCACGTTTAGCAACCATCCGACCGGCAATAACTGCTTTTTTACCTAATTCTTCAATTGATTCCTTACTTAAATCATTGAATTCAGAATGGAGTTGCTTTGCTAAATAAGTTCTTTTGAACGCATGACCAAAAGGATCAATTCCTTCTTGGCGCAGTTCGTTCATTTTATCTAAACGAACCCGCATTTGATCATTCATTTCTTTTGCCACAATAAAACCTCCGTTTTTTGTTATGATGCATTGTTTTCCCATAACTTATTATCAAAAACATTATATCATTTTTTAAAACTACTGGCGATTAACGATTGGAATTAAGCCATTCTAGTAGTCCGCTTTGCTCTTTTTGCTTGTTTATCAACAAATTGATCAAAAATTTCATTCATTTCAGCTTCAGTATTTGCATCATTCAAAGCTGCTCTTGCCCGTGCTGAATGTGAAATTCCCTTCAAGTAGTAAGCAGCTTGGCCTCTAAACTCACGGGGAGCAACAAAATCACCCTTCAGACCAACTAAACGGTGGAGGTGTTCCTTTGCAGTTTGAATTTTTTCTTCCACGCTTGGTTCTGGTAGTAATTCACCTGTGTCTAAATAATGAGTAGTTTGTTTTAAAATCCATGGATTCCCTTCAACTGCTCTACCCATCATTACTGCATCCGCTCCAACTTCTTCAAGCATTTGCTTAGCTTCTTGAGGGGTTCTAACATCCCCGTTTCCCATAAATGGAATGGAAATATTATTAGCCACTTCATGTAGGATCTCCCAGTTAGAGTGTCCCCGATACATTTGAGCCTTAGTCCGACCATGCATTGCTAAAGCAGAAATTCCAGCTTCTTGCGCAGCTAGGGCGTTTTCAACCGCATAGAGATGATCATCGTCCCAACCAGTACGCATCTTAAGCGTAACAGGTTTTTCAACGGCACTGGTAACTGCCTTGGCCATTTCATAGATCTTATTTGGATCTAACAGCCACTTGGATCCAGCATCAGTTCTCACTACCTTATTAACTGGACAACCCATGTTTATATCAATAATATCAGCATCAGTTTGTTGATCGATAAATTGAGCAGCTTCAACTAAGGTCTCCTTACTTCCTCCAAAAATTTGGATACTCATTGGATGTTCTTCAGGATTAACCCCAATCATAGTCATGGTTTTCTTATTGCGATACATTAGGCCCCGATCAGAAATCATTTCACAGACTACTAAACCAGCTCCAAATTTTTTACAAATAATTCTAAATGCAGAGTTAGTGACCCCAGCCATTGGGGCAACCACTACTCGATTAGGAATTTCAATGTTCCCAATTTTCCAACTATCATTTTTCATAAATTTTCTCCTTAATCCTTTGATTCATCATCTTCAGCATCCATTTCAGCACGTTTTTCACTAATTGCTAATATGGATTTTAATTCTTGTTCATCATAATTATAACGAGCTCCACAAAAATGGCAAACTAATTCTGCCCCGTGATCCTCATCAATGATTCTTTTAATTTCATCAGGACTAACCCTTGATAATGCCTTTGCAAAACCTTTTTTAGAACAACTACATGTGAATTCAACTGGTGTATCAGTTAAAAAGTCTAAATTTTCTTCACCAAAAATCAAATTTAAAATATCCTTTGGCGTTTGACCTGAAAGCAATAGTTCAGATACCATTGGAATTTCTTTTAATCGTTTTTCCAATCTGCTGATTGCCTGATCATCAGCATCAGGAAGGGTTTGAATTAAATACCCTCCCGCAACCTTAATTGAATTATCCTCATTAACGAAGACTGACACTCCAACGGCTGAAGGAATTTGTTCAGACTGAGCTAGGTAATAGGTAAAATCATCACCGATTTCACCAGATGCCAATGGAACACTACTAGAGTAAGGTTCGTCGCCTCCCATACTCTTCATCACCTGCATAAAGCCATTTATTCCCACGGCTTTCCCAACATCAATTTTGTGAAATTTATTAAGTGGTAAGTGAACATGTGGATCTTGAACGTATCCCTTAACATGTCCATTCGCATCGGCATCGACCATAATCGTTCCGACTGGCCCACCACCATTAATCTGCACCGTCATTGTCTCTTGCCCCTTTAACACAGAAGCAGAAAGTAAAAGACTTCCTACTAATGTCCGTCCAAGAGCAGCAGAAGACGCGCTCCAAGTATCTTGGCGCTTTTGAGCTTCAGCAACGACACCAGTTGCATCAATTGCATATGCTCTAAACATTCCATCCTTAGTAATACTTTTAATCAAATGATCTTTTGGCACCATTTTAATCCATCCTTTCATTTCATTAATCAATGGTATTGATATACAAAAAACGTGAGTGCAATGTTTAACCCACGTTTTTTAACTAGATATTCATCTTTTTAATAATAATTATCGTCATCATCATGTTTTTTTTCATCGTGCTTAGCTTGTCGATCAGCTTCTGATTCAAATTCTTTATCCTTATCAGCCTCTTGCTTAGCTAACTCCTCTTTAGTTTGTTCAAAAGTAGCAGCTTCGCTTGGATATTCACTATCCTCGGTAGGCATCTTACCAGTATTGTATAAACTAAGGATTTGCTTTTCATCAAGTGTTTCATACTTAAGCAATGCTTCAGCAATAACCCGATGTTGTTCACGATGCGATTCAATGATTTTCTTAGCAGTTTCATGCCCTTCACTAGTAATCCGACGAACTTCAGAGTCAATCAATGCAGCAGTTTCATCAGAATAGCGAGGTTGAGCATATGCTTCTTGGTTTGGATTTTCTAATTGGACCATTCCAAGCTTTTCACTCATTCCATATTGAGTAACCATTGCTCTTGCAATATTGGTTGCTTGTTCAAAATCATTAGAAGCTCCAGATGATTGAGAGTTAAAAATAATTTCTTCGGCAGTCCGTCCACCCATTAAACCAGCAATTTGTTCCATTGCATTTTTCTTAGAAAGCAATTGTTGGTCTTCCTTAGGAAGCATAATCGCATATCCACCGGCACGACCACGTGGGACAATGGTAACCTTATGAACAACCCTTGCGTCGTTCAGAACTAATCCAACGATCGTATGACCAGCTTCATGATAAGCGACCGTCTTTTGCTCTTGTTGATTAATGACCCGATTCTTCTTGGCAGGACCAGCAATGACCCGATCTTCAGCTTCGTCTATTTCAGCGGGTCCGATTAACTTCTTATCCCGACGAGCAGCTAATAATGCTGCTTCATTCAACAGGTTAGCAAGGTCAGCCCCAACGAACCCAGGCGTCTGCTTAGCAATCTCATGTAGATCCACATTATCAGCAAGGGGCTTACCCTTAGCATGCACATCCAAGATTGCTTCACGTCCCTTAACATCAGGACGACCAACAAGCACCTTTCGATCAAAACGACCAGGACGAGTCAAAGCATTATCTAAAACATCAGCACGGTTAGTAGCTGCAATAACAATGACCCCTTCATTCCCGCTAAAACCGTCCATTTCAACCAGGAGTTGGTTAAGGGTTTGTTCACGTTCATCGTGACCACCACCGGTTCCGGAACCACGTTTTCTACCAACGGCATCAATTTCATCAATAAAGATAATTGCTGGTGCGGATTTTTTAGCCTGTTCAAATAAATCACGAACTCGACTAGCTCCAACCCCAACAAACATTTCAACGAAATCAGAACCAGAAATGGAATAAAACGGTACGTTCGCTTCACCAGCAACTGCCTTAGCAAGAAGTGTTTTACCAGTTCCAGGAGGTCCCTCTAAAAGAACCCCATGTGGAATCGTTGCTCCCAATGATGAATACTTTTTAGGATTCTTCAAAAATTCCACTACTTCAACTAGTTCTTGTTTTTCTTCCTCTTCACCAGCAACGTCAGAAAAACGAACCTTGTTTTCCTTACTATCTGTGGGTTTAGCCTTACTCTTGCTAAACTTCATGATTCCATTTCCGCCACCACGGCCGGCTTGGTTCATCATCATATAGAAGAAAAAGACTAATAAAATCATTGGTAAGATATAAACAATTAAATTAATCCAAATACTATTAGATTCAGCTGGTTTAACATTCACCTTAGTATCTGATTGTCTTGCTGCCTTATTAACTTCAGCAACTGAAGAATTGTTCTTTAAAATCGTAGTTGAAAAGTTAGTAACCTTATTGCTCTTAGCTGCCCCAAGTGTGAAGGTGCTTTGGTTAGAATTACTTGCAGATTGTGCACTACGATATTGACCAGTAATCCTATAAACACCGCCAGAAGGCTGGATTGAGAAGTTTTTAACTTTATCTGTTTTTAATGAACTTATGAATTGGCTTGATTGAATTTGTTGAGTCTGGCCGCTATTGCCATTGCCACTAACGAAGTATAAAACCCCAATCAACAACATGGCAATAACAATATAGAACAGACTACTTCGGAATAGTCCATTTTTATTGTTTTTCATTAAGTGCCTCCTAATTAACCGATTACGATTAAGCGGTATTTCGCAACAATCGTAAACTTATTTTACAAAAAATAATGATACCATGATTTTCATAAATGAACTAATTATTTGTTTTGATAAATATCAGGCTTTAACACCCCAATATAAGGTAAGTTACGATACTTTCCCTGATAATCAAGTCCATATCCCACTAAAAATTCATTAGGAACGTCAATTCCAACGTAATCAACTGGTAATTCAACCACGCGTGCCTTAGGCTTATCAACCAGTGTACACATTTTAATCGACTTAGCTCCGCGATCCTTAAGTAGTTCTTGAACGTACTTTAAAGTCCGTCCAGTTTCGATAATGTCTTCAACAATGATTACATCACGGCCCTTAACATCACTATCTAAGTCCTTGATTAAATTGACCTTCCCAGAAGATTGAGTGCCACCATTATAACTAGACACATCGATAAAATCGATTGATAAGTACAAGTCCATATAACGAACGACATCGGTCATAAAGAAAATCGCACCATTCAACACCCCTACTACCAGCGGTTCTTTACCTTGATAATCTTTTGTAATTTGTTCCCCAAGTCGCTTACAAACTTGCTGAATGTGCTTTTGATCACAGACAGACTTCAATATGTCGTTATTCATGGAATTCTCCTCTCAAAGTTAAGTCCGAATTAATAATTGATACGAGCCGACTGCTCCATCATTTTCAATAAAAATAGAATCCTTATATCCTAACAGCGAAATGACCCGCTCATTGTTATCAACCAGTACCATTGCTTGTTCACGCTGTGCATTGGGAACTTTTTGATTAATCAAGACTCTTTTTACCCTCTGATGGCCACCCGATTTCAAAGTCACTTTATCCTGTGGTTGCCAAGGTCTAATCGTTAATGGTAAACAAGAGACGTTCAACTGAAAATTTAGGATGTGGGCATTCGTTAATTTAACGGGGCTCTGAGGTGTAAAAACCCCAACAGTCATTCGATCATTAATTCGATACCAATGATTTAATCTTACCATAATTTTATTAATTTTGATTGCATTTTTCTTAATAATTTTACTAACATCTAATTTAAATCCAACGTAAGTTTTCCGAAGAATTATGCTTGCATTAATTTTAAAAATCCCCTGTGGTTTTTGGTGATTATTCAAAATTCGTAAAATATTTTGCACTTGTTTTGCGTTTAGCGGCCGTCCAGCTCCTAGATCTCGATCAATTCTAAATAACAATTGTTTCTGTACATCTAACGGGAACTTCAAAAAAGAAGCTAAATGATAATAATCCGCTACTTTGATTTGATTAATTAGTTGTTCGAGCATAAATTGATTGGTAGATAAAACTTCAGAAATTTGACTGGCAAATTGGCTCAATGCACTCACTATTCGTGGATTTTCACGTTCCATCATCGGTAGTAAATTATGACGGACTCGATTGCGCATTACATCATCATCTTGATTAGTTTGATCTTCGAACCACTTGATCGAAGCTTCATTTGCATACTCAATTAGTGTTTTTTTAGAAAATGCTAGTAACGGCCGCACTAATCCCCCGTTAGCAAAGCGACGCTCGGGTTGAATTCCCCTGACTTGCCCAATACTATCACCACGGATCAGCTTCATTAAAACCGTTTCAGCTTGATCGTTTTGGTGGTGAGCGGTAACTAACACTTGAGCATGATTTACATTCATTACCTCCTTAAAAAAGGCGTACCGAAAATCACGTGCTGCTGCTTCAACCCCATTTTTCGGGTGATCAGCACGGGGCCAAATCGTTTCTGCTAATTCTATTCCATGCGCTTTGCAGTAGTCTTCAATATAAAGTTGTTCCTCATCACTGGCTGTTCTCAGCTTATGGTTAACATGTGCCACGATAATTTTTGGAATGCGATTCCTTAAATGCAACAATAGATCCAGTAGTACCATTGAGTCTACTCCAGTTGAAACCGCTACCACAATCGGTTGATCTGATTGCCAATATTTATTTCGTCTAACAATACTAGCGAACTGTTTTCGAAGCGCTAATTTCATTGCACCCCTCCTAAATAAAAAAGACTAAGGTTTCATCCTTAATCTTTTATAATTATTAAATAATTTAACGGTTAACTCCGTCGGCCACCACGACCGCCACGTTTACCTTCAGTATTCTTTTTAAGTGTTGCTAATCGACTATCACTTTGCTTGAGAAATTTTGACATCATATCATCAAAATTTTCCGTCTGGGTATTTTTATGGTTTACGGCACCTTCATTATGGTGATTATTAAAGTGGTTCTTATTGCCACCATTTCCATGAAAATTCTTGTGACCGTTGTGTTCGTGATGTTCACCGTGGTTTTGATTATGTCCACCATGTTTTTCACTAACATGACTATGTTCATCATTTGCTTGCTTCATAGAAAGAGCAATTTTTCCATCGTCACCAACTTTTAGGACCTTAACATTTACTTGGTCGCCAACCTTAAGTACATCATGAATATCCTTAATAAAGCCATCTGAGACTTCACTAATGTGTACTAAACCAGTTTTGTGATCTCCTAGGTCTACGAAAGCCCCAAAATTAGTAATTCCAGAAACTTTGCCAGGAACTTTTGTTCCAACTTCAATTGCCATAAAAAAGTGTTTCCTCCTAATAATTAAGTGCTTTTAGTATAGCACCAAAAGCATCAATATTACATATAAAAAACGTAAAAACATTTAATTTTGTGTAACATCCTTAGCCGTGTCATTAGGCAAACTATAAACGGTTTCACCAGACTTAGTATAGTAATATTTGTCACGAATCAATTGTTGGACGTATTCAGAATTATTCAATTGTTTTACATTCAACTTTAACTCTTGGTTTTTTGCCTTTGCATCAACTAAATTTTGTTTGCTAACGTTTGTTTGTTGCTGAATTGCGGATGTTTGTGAAGACGACTTAATAATCCCAAATAACATCGGAATTGAAAACAATAAAAAAATAATCGAAGCTAGACAAATGCGCCTAAATTTTGGTTTATTAATGAATGCCCACTTAATTTTACGATAATAACTCTTGGTATAATCGTTATTCAGCGCCTTGACATTGCTATTTTTCATAAATAATTCCCCCAAAAATTATTCAATTGCCTTAAGTATAGCAATAAGTCACGCCATTGTCTATCGTACTAGGGATGAAAGCGTTTAAAATTGTTCATTTTGATAATCATGTTCATAATCTTCGCTTAAAATTTTATACATTTTATCTGCATCGGCCTTTTTAGTGGTATCAACTAATTGAACCACCTCGATTGTTAAAGTTTTATTACCAAACTTAATTGTTAATTGATCGCGGGGACTAACGTTGGTCGATGACTTTGCAACCCGACCGTTAATTTCAATTCGTCCTTGATCAGAAATACTTTTAGCAACGGTTCTTCTCTTAATAATTCTGGAAATCTTTAAAAATTTATCTAATCTCATAAAATTCACTCTCCGAATTTAATTATTTTTTCATCCAATGATTAATAACTGGTAAATCGCTTAGTTCATCGGGTTCAAATATTTTCAGTTTTAGCACCGCAAGCAAGGCCGTGCAACCACCGAATAATGTTTCAATAATTAACATCCCTAACGTCACCATTCTTCCAGGTGTCGGCGGCATTAATTGGTTTAGCCCAAATTGAATAATAATAACGACGACGGCCATTATAAAAGTAGCCATTAGTAATTTTAAAATCATCTGCCACGAATATGCCTGGATTGAAAGCAGCTGCTTAACCCCGATTTCATTTACCGTTAATCCAACTAGCAGTGCAACGACGGTCGAAATACTACCACCCAATATCCCAATTCTAGCAACTAATGCCTCTGTAATGAATGCTTTTATTACCATACTTGTAATAACCGCATAAAAACCAATTCGAAAATTACCAATTCCCTGCAAGATACTATTATCGGTAGTAATTAAAGTTACAATAATGATACTTAAACAATAAAATGCTAGCGTCATGCTTCCTGAAGTCGTTCCAAACAACACCCGATTGATTGAAGGCATTAAAATAATCATTCCCGTCGTTATCAAAACGGTTATTACCAAGCTGCTCTTTACCATCAACCGTGCAGTGGATTCAAACGTTCTTTGATGGTGTTCTTGGATTGACTTTGCTAGGGATGGTAATGCGGCAGAAGCAAACGAGGTCCCAATTACTAACCCGACTTGCACTAATGGTTGCGCCCGATCATAAACCCCCTTGATATCTTGCGAAAGCAATCCATCGACGCCTGATAGAATTAATCCCTTTCTAATCGTAAATGAATCGACCAATTGCATCATTATCATGATTGAAGATAATAAACAAATCGTACCACCTTCAATGAATAATTTTCTTGTAATTTGCCAATTACTGATTTGAGGACGCTTACCATGCTTTTTGAAAGTTGGCCAAATGAACATTAGTAAAACTAAGCTAGAAAAAATTGCCCCAATCGGTGATGACAACATTGCATTCCGCCCCATTAAATAAAGGTCCCAGTGATTACGGTGGGCTAAAATTGCAACTATGATAATAATTGAAATTCTAATGATCTGCTCAACTACCTGCGAAATTGCAGTTGGCAACATGTTCAAGGTGCCTTGAAAAAAACCACGACTAGTTGATAAGAACGGCATTAATAAAAACATCCAGCTAACCGCACGAATGACAATCGATAATCGGACATCCCCCATCTGAATTGCAATCAATGGCGCCCCTAATTGTAGTCCTGAAAAAATGAATATTGCTGCAACCACCAAAATCAAGTGGATCCTTTTGATCAAACCAATTCGCTGTTCTAAGTTGGATTCTTCAGCCACTAGTTTAGAAATTAAAACTGGCAGTCCGGAAAGCGCAAACGTCATCCCAATTCCATAAATTGGGTAAACTTGTTGATAAATATAAAAGCCAACGTTCCCGACTAGGTTTTGTAATGGGATTCGATAAGCTGCACTTAAAATTTTAGCAATCAAAGCGGAAATGGTTAATATTCCAGCGCCACTCATTACGGTTTTAATTTGGGAATTACCGCTCATCATCAATCTCCATTCTGCGTTGGAACAATGACTCAATCAACTTCATTAGCTCGTTTAGCCATTCAGATTGTTTCATATTGGGCTGAATGATCAGCTTAATTTGAATTCGTTCATTCACAACCTCAATCGTAGAACGAAACTTGGTTTCAGCAATGGCCCTTAAAATATCCTTGGAATCGAATTTATCGGTCCCCAATTTAGAAAGCGTAATTAAGATGGCCTGATCATTGTTACTAATTTTTTTAATCAAAGCTTGATCCGATAACATCTTCATTCGGCCAATCAATAACAGGTTGGCAACCGCTTGTGGATAATCACCGAATCGATCGATCAAATCACCCTGAATCTCAGTGTATTGATCTTCATTCTCCAATTGGCGAATCCGTTTGTAGAGCTCGATTTTTTGTTGATGATCGCTAATGTAATCATCTGGCAAGTATGCTTCAACATCCAATTCGATCGTGGAGTCAACCTTCTGGGTGCGACTCGTCCCACGTTTTTGAGCCACTGCATCTGATAACATTTCGGTATACAGATCATAACCAACCGAATCAACGAACCCGTGTTGCTGCTTCCCCAGTAAGTTACCAGCACCACGTAACGATAAATCGCGCATGGCGATTTTAAATCCAGATCCCAGTGCCGTAAAGTCACGAATGGCATCCAAGCGGTTCTCACTAACCTCGGTCAATACCTTATTGGGTTTGTACATGAAATAAGCATAAGCGATTCGATTACTCCGCCCAATCCGACCGCGCAACTGGTATAGCTGCGACAAGCCCATGTGATCAGAATTTTCCACGAAAAGCGTATTGGCGTTTGGGATATCGACACCCGTTTCAATAATCGTCGTGGTGACTAATACGTCGTATTCACCATTCACAAAGTCATAGAGAACGCTTTCCAATTGATTTTCGTTCATCTTGCCGTGAATGTAACCAACCCGAGCATCTGGCACCAATTGTTCTAGTAGCCCGACCGTTTTTTCAATATCTTCGACACGGTTGTGAAGATAAAAGACCTGCCCGCCGCGGTCCATCTCACGGTGAATCCCATCTTTGATCGTCCCAGCATTTTCTTCTAACACATATGTTTGAATCGGATATCGATTGATCGGGGGCGTTTCAATTACTGACAGATCACGGACCCCCATCATCGACATGTTTAAAGTTCTGGGAATCGGCGTTGCCGTCAAAGTCAAAACATCGACGGCAGAACGCATCGTTTTGATCCGTTCCTTATGCTTGACCCCAAACCGTTGTTCCTCATCGACGATCAATAGGCCGAGGTCCTTAAAACGAACGTCCTTAGACAACAATCGGTGGGTGCCGACCACGATATCGATCGAACCATCAGCAAGTCCGCTAATCGTCTCTTTAATCTCTTTTGGGGTTCTAAAACGTGATAATACGGCCGCTTGAACTGGAAATCCATCGAAACGTTTTAGAATCGTTTCATAGTGTTGGTGAGCCAATACGGTCGTCGGGACTAAAAAGGCAACTTGTTTGCCCGCTTCAATGGCCTTAAACGCCGCGCGTAATGCGACCTCGGTTTTACCATACCCAACGTCACCGACTAATAGGCGATCCATTGGATGGGGCTTTTCCATATCGGTTTTAATTTCATCAATGCTCTTGAGTTGGTCAGGCGTTTCTGGATATGGGAACGCATAGTCGAATTGTTCTTGATAAACATCATCAGGTGGGAATGCAAAGCCAGTTTCGGATGATCTTTTAGCGTATAGTTCAATCAAGTCATCAGCGATATCTTCAATCTTGCTGGCAACCTTACTTTTGGTCTTGGCCCATTCGGTCCCACCAAGTTTATTGATCCGCGGACGTTTATCTTCCGATGAAACGTATTTTTGAATCAAATTTAACTGTGTCACAGGAATGAAGAGTTGGGCATTATCACGATAGGTAATCGTCATGTAGTCTTGATGTTTACCATCGACTTCCATCGTCTTCATACCTTCATAACGGCCAATCCCGTGGTTGACATGCACAACGTAATCACCAGGTTTTAGATCAACGTAACTCTTGATCCGCTCCGCATTCGAAAAGGTCTGGCGTTTGGCGCGGCGCTTCGTAACGTGATTGAACATCTCCGCTTCGGTAATCAACGCCAAGTTCGCAAACGGCAACTCGAAGCCGTTGTTCAACCGCTCTGGAATCAATTGAACTTGATTTGCAATGATGTTATCCCAATCGGTTTGGGTCGCATGAATTGCAAAGTCTTCCATCGTGTTCGCTAGTTTAGCCATTTGGGCCTTATCACGGACCATAATGATAACGGTTTCTTTTTGCTTCAACCAGCGATTCATCTCGGTCTTAAGTAGTGGAATTTGCCCATAGAATTTCTGCATTGGTTGAACTGTAATTTCAATCAACTGGGTTAATTTCAAACCATTCAATCCCCGTTGGAACCGCGAAAACATTAGTTCTGCTTGCTTAGCAGCTTTGAAAGTCTTTTTAAAGTCGTGGCCGAACTTTTGGTCGCTAAAGATTTCACCATTCAATAACTTATCGGCCGCCCACTGCTGTTCATCGCCCAGTAGTTCCTGTTCTGACTCTAATAACCGATTATAGTCATCACAAACGATGACCCCATCAGCTGGAACGTAGTCGAAAATCGACGTAGGTGTCTTGAACAGGTAGTTAGCAAACAAGATTAATTGATCATCAATGATCCCCTCTTTAAATTCATCAATGATCGGTTGCAAATAATCGGTCATCGCTTCAGCAACGCGTCGATCCTTCATCTGCCCAGTCGAGCGGTTTAAGTGGCTTTGCAAAAGCTCGGGACCATTTTTTAATTGATCGGCATTCAGGATAAAATCGGTTGCAGGAAGCACCTTAAATTGTTCAAGGTTTTGAATACTACTCTGTGTGGAGACATCAAAATAGCGAAGTGAATCCACTTCGGTATCAAAAAAATCAATTCGAATTGGGTATTCAGAATTGAGTGGATAAATATCAACAATCGAACCACGAACCGCAAACTCACCAGGAGCAGCGACCATCCGCGTTTTGCGGTATCCTAGCCGAAATAATTTTGCCTGCATCTCGGCTAATTCAATTTCTGCCCCGACTTCAATTGCAAACTGGTTTGCTGAGAAATCCTTCGGAGTCGGCAACATTCTGCGGATTCCTGACATAGATGTCACAACTACGCACGGTTGGTCGGTCTGAAGGGCATGCAGCGCCCGCACCCGTTGCGAACGATACTGCGGGGAACTAGTCGCTGCTTCAGCTGCGATCAATTCCTCTGCTGGAAATTCAAACACCTGATTTTCAGATAGCAAGTTAGTGAAATCATCCGCAACTTGGGTCATATGATGTAGATTATCCACTACTAACAAGATCGGGTGGTTAATCCGCTGCATTAAAATCGATAGTAACAATGTTTTGGCTGAGCCTGACATCCCCGTAATTAGTTGACGGGTGGCAGGCTTTAAGTTGTCAGTAATTGTTTTAAATTGGGGAATCGAAGTAAAAAACTGACTTAGTTTCATTCAAAGGGTCCTTTCAACACTTTAATTATATTTATTTTCAAGTTTATCGAACGCTTCGCCACCTACCCAATCGTTCAAAGCGGCTACTGAATGGTCACAAGCGGTCTTAAAATCAGGGAGTTGTTCATCAGTAAACTTCCCCAATACATAGTCAACAACGCTTTGTAACTTGGGATGATCCGTACCGACTCTGATCCGATTAAATTGATTAGTTCCTAAATGGGCAATTAAGCTCTTAATCCCATTATGACCACCTGCAGCACCATGGGTCCTTAGTCTAATCTTACCAACTGGCAGGTCCATATCATCATATACAACGATTAAGTCTTCAATATCTAGTTTATAAAATTTCATCAATGGACCAACTGCACGGCCCGATTCGTTCATAAAGGTGGTTGGTTCCACTAATAAGACCTTTTCACCATCGATCATCGTGGAGCCTAACTTAGCATCCATCTTACGAGTGGTAAATTCAATTCCGTGGTCAGCAGCAAATTGGTCTAAAACTGCAAAGCCAGTGTTATGACGAGTCCCATCGTATTGGGGTCCAATGTTTCCTAATCCAACGATCATTTTCATTTTTAATTGCACTCCTATTTTTATCTATTTCTATCTATTATAGCAAAATATCACTTTAATATAATTAAAGGTGTCCTCTTCGTTATCAACTTAAGTTTAATTATGCTATAATTACCTCTGGAAGCATTAAAATCAAAATTCTTTTGAAGGGATGATTATTTTGGCATTAAAACACCAAAAAGTTGCTTTAGTCGGTGACGGTGCGGTTGGTTCATCATACGCATTTGCTATGATGCAACAAGGAATCGCTGAAGAATTCGTCATTATTGATATTGTTAAGGATCGTACAGAAGGAGACGCTTTAGACCTTGAAGACGCTCAAGTTTTCACTGCTCCAAAGAAGATCTACTCTGGCGATTATGCTGATTGTAAGGATGCTGACCTAGTAGTTATTACTGCTGGTGCTCCTCAAAAGCCAGGCGAAACTCGTCTTGACTTAGTAAGCAAAAACATCAAGATCCTTTCATCAATTGTTAAACCAGTTGTTGATTCAGGATTTGATGGTATTTTCTTAGTAGCTGCTAACCCAGTTGATGTGTTAACTTACGCTACTCAAAAATTATCAGGTTTTCCAAAGGAAAAGGTTGTTGGTTCAGGTACTTCACTAGATACCACCCGTTTCCAAGTTGCTGTTGGTAAGAAGTTGGGTATCAACCCAGCTGATGTTCACGCATACATCATGGGTGAACATGGTGACTCCGAATTTGCTGCCATTGATGAAGCAGAAGTTGGTAGTCGTCCATTACTTGACGTGGCTAAGGAAAATGGCGTAAGCAAGGACGATCTTCTTAAATTAGAACAAGAAACTCGTGACAAGGCTTACACGATCATTAACAAGAAGGGTGCTACCTTCTACGGTGTTGCAACCGCATTAATGAGAATTTCTCGTGCCATCCTACGGGATGAAAACTCAGTATTACCAATTGGTGCTCCAATGAACGGTGAATACGGATTAAACGATATTTACATCGGAACTCCTGCCGTTATTAACGCATCTGGTGTTGCTAAGGTTCTCGAAGTCCCATTGAGTGCTGATGAAGCTAAAAAGATGTCAGCATCCGCTGAAACTTTGAAGGAAATGGCTAAAAAGGGTATGGATTCATTAAACTAATCCACCAATTTTAAACATTTAAAATAACCGCACTCCGTTGAGTGTGGTTATTTTTTATTAGAAAGAAGGTTTGCGGGAGTTCCCGAACAATTAACTATGAAACGGCAAATCAATCAAAAACTCGGTTGGCCTTTAATTATCCTAACCGCAATATTAAGTTTAATAATTACCGCATTTGTCACCACCACTTCCCCCCTATTTGCATTTAACAATTCATGGGACGGTAATACCATGTTTACAGTTGGTAAGGGGCTATGGCATGGTTTGATGCCGTATCGTGATCTGTTCGATCAAAGAGGGCCGTTAATATACTTAATGAATTCATTTGCAGCTTTAATTAGCTATCGGACATTTATTGGTGTATATCTATTTGAAGCAATCACGGTCCTATTTGATTTAATCTTAAGTTATAAAATCATCAACCTTAAATTTAGCAAGCCGATTGCATATGCCAGTAGTTTTACATTACTGCCGATCGTTTTTAACGACTACTTCTTTGAAAACGGTGAATTACCAGAAAGTTTGATCATGCCCCTGGTGCTTAGTTTAATCTACATCGTTTTAAAGAATAACGGAAAATCAGAAAGTAACTTGCAATTGTTTGGCCAAGGAGTGGCATTATCATTAGTCTTTTGGACCAAGTTCAGCCTGGTATTACCATGGGTCGCATTTTTCGTTTGGATTGGTCTGAACGCCATTTTTAAAAGGGAATGGCATGAGCTGTTACGTAAAGTTACCTTTAGTATCGCTGGTTTTTTAACTGTTTCCATCCCAATTATTGTTTTTTATGGAATCATGGGGGCTTTAGGAGATTTATTTAAAATTTATTTCTTTGCTAACTTTAAGTATTACCCCCACAGTAAATTTTTATCAGTTCAAATAATATATACAATTACGGATTTCATCATCAAAAATTGGCGAACCATGACCATTACGACGCTATTTTGCTTAAGCATTGGTTACTTTATCTGTGCAACTAAGTTCAAATGGTTCCCCAAAGTAATTATATTAACTGGAATTATGTTTGAAGTGATCATGATCGTTGGTAATCAACACAGTTATCGTTATTACTTCGTTGGATTAGGCGTTTTCATGATCTTTTTGTCAATGGGAATTGCCAGTCTTCTAACTTTCTTTGCTGAACACAGCTTTGATAATCAAAAGCAGTTAAGCATTATCGTAATGGTAATTGCAATTGGATCAATCTTCATTACCAATCAAATTTATCGCAACACGATCTTATTTCCACACAACCAATCAATTAGTACCAACCAAAAATCAACCATCCCATTTCAAATTGAATTTGCTAAAATTATCGATCGCAGTAACGACCGCACTATTTTAAATTATAATAATCTAGACGTAGGGGTATATACAGCGTCTGGAACATTGCCCCCGACTAAATACTTTGCTAAACTGAATTTGAAGGGTTTTAAACCGTTGATGCGCACCCAAAATTATATTTTAAATAATCATAAAGCTCATTTTGTAATTTTCACACTTCTTGCTGGTGAAACAATTTGGGATTCACCAAACCATCCAGATGAATACTTTACCAAAGCATATCATCTAGTTGCAAAGCGCCGTGCAGTTTTCCAAAATCACAAAATGACATACTTACTATATGAATTAAGGAGCTGATTTTATGTTATTAAAATCTCTAGTTAAACCTAAAAATGGTTTAACAATGGTCACTGAAAACAATACGTTGGCAGAAGCGTTACAAATTTTAGAAGAAAAGGACTTTCGCTGTGTGCCAATTTTAGATGAAACAGGCACCCTTTTCCGTGGTAACATTTATAAGATGCATTTATATCGTCATAAGTCACGGGGCGGAGATATGAACCTTCCCGTTACCCATTTGATTAAAAATTCGACTAAGTTCATTAGCGTTAACGCCTCATTTTTCAACGTTTTCTTCTCAATTAAGGATCTACCATACATTGCAGTTCTGGATGAACAAAATTCATTTTACGGAATTTTAACCCATAATCGCTTAATGGACATGCTTTCTCAGTCCTGGAACGTTAACGTTGGTAGTTACGTAATTACGGTTGTATCAACTGGCGAACGTGGTGATTTAGAAAAAATGGCCAGAACCATTTCTAAGTTTACGAGCATTGCTAGTGTAATCTCCCTAGATGTCCAGGAAGGCGAATTAGTCCATCGGACCATGTTCACCCTACCATCAGATGTGGATAAGGAATTACTCAATAAGGTCATTACCACCCTTAACAAGCGTGGCTTCAAGGTCCCAGAAATTGAAAATCTAAATAGCATGCAATAACCAACTAAAAAGATTCGTAAATGATGAATTCATTTACGAATCTTTTTGGTTATGTATACTACTTTTTATCATTCACTTTTGAAGATAATCCAATGCTTAACTCTAAAGCAGTATCAACTTTTTTCATTAGATATTTATTTAAATGAGCAACTCGGTCGTTAAGCCGCTGCTTATCAATCGTTCGAATTTGTTCCAGTAATATTACCGAATCCTTCTCAATATCCGATTGACTTGCCTTTATCCCCACATGGGTGGGCATTTTAGGTTTAGAAATCCGTGCAGTGATTGCGGCTACAATGACAGTCGGACTGTAATGATTTCCAATATTGTTTTGGATTATCAATACAGGTCTGACCCCTCCTTGTTCGGAACCGACGACCGGAGATAAATCAGCATAAAAAATATCACCACGTTTAACATCTGTCTTGGCCATTTCTGATATACCCCTCCTTTATATTATTAACGAATTTGTGTTTCACTAAATATTCATTAATAGTTCTTGCCGCACAATCCTCAGAGGGCATAAACTCTTTAACGATATCCTTATTTAAATTCCCCATAAAGATATATCCATATATTAATTCCTGAAAATATGGGGAATAGTTATATTCAGGATTAACTAATACAGAAAACGTTCTATAATTAGTTTGGTTATTTCTAATTTCATTGATCAAAATTAGTTTAGACGTTCTAACTAAAAAACGTTCACACAAAATAAATGGCATAATAAATACCCCTTATTATAATATTAATTGAAACAATCACTAAATATATACTCTTGGTAGTCGCTCTTGGAATAAACAAGCAACTTCATAATGAATTGTATCACAAAATTGAGCTATTGATTCCAATGAGATTATATTTTCTCCATCTTTTCCAACTAGGGTCACCTTAGTTCCCAACTTAACCCGTTCGGGCAACTTAATCATAAATTGATCCATGCAGATCCTACCAACGATTGGGCAAAACTGACCGTTAACCAATACGTGAAAATTTTGTAACGATCTTACATACCCATCAGCATACCCCACTGGGACCGTCCCAATCCATTGCTCTTCATCCGTTGTATATGTGGCTCCGTATCCGATTGAGCGACCAGCTGGAACTAATTTACAATGGACCACCTCAGAAAACAAACTTAAGGCTGGCAATAATTTATATGGCGGTTTGATTTCAGTCCCAGAAGGATTTAGACCATATCCAGCTACCCCAAAACGAATCATGTTCCCGTTACATTCTTGATGCCATAAACTAGTCGCAGAATTTGAAACATGAACATAACGTGGTCGCTTGGGAAGAGCTTTAAGGAAGCGTTTGAAACGATCTACTTGTAGTCTAAAGTATCTTTCATCATTAGAATCAGCAGTTGAAAAATGGGTAAAAATCCCCTCAATATTAATCAATGATGCATTTGTGTTGACCACAGCGACTGCTGCATTCATTTCATCGATCGACTGAAAACCAATTCTACCCATTCCAGTATCTAAGGCGATGTGAACATTTAATCGGGGCGCACTAGGCTGCTGTGCTAAAACTTGAATTGCCTCGTTAAGCCATTCATTTGAAGGTAACGTAATCGCAATATTATAAGTAGCGGCCAATAAAACATCTTCGGGTCTTGTAACCCCAAGAACCAAGATTGGTTCCGTAAACCCAGCCGAACGTAAATCAATTGCTTCATCCAAGATGGCAACACAAAAGCCAGTTGCACCCGCAGATTTAGCAATTTTAGCAACTTCAACCGCCCCATGTCCATATCCATTGGCCTTAACAACCATAAACATTTCAGTCCCGTTAGCTAATCGCTTGACCTCACTGTGAATATTCTGAAAAATTGCCTGCCTATCAATTACTAGGCTAGCGTTTCGATGAAATCCAACACTCATAATCTGCACCCTCAAATATAATTTATAGTCTATTTTAGCATTAAATCATATAATAAAAAATAGGAACGTAGATTTATAATCCATCATTCCTATTTCTTATTAATATCTTATTCTTTTAAAATCATTAAATTAATCGCGTTGTTTGATTGTAAATGACTTGCCATTTCCGTTTGAGCGATGGTTATCATTACCACGTCGATCATTGCTTCGACCATGGTTACGATCATTACGACGGTTTCCACCACGACCATTAAAACGACGGCTACCGCCACCGTAATTACGATTTCCGCCGCGACCACCGCCATGACCGCTATAACGACGACCATGACTAAAGCGTCGTTTCTTGTTTGGTAATGGCCGTTCTGGAGTAATTCGTACCTTTACCTGACTTCTAGTCATCTTACTGAGCAATACGGATACTAATTCCTTAGCAGAATATTTTTCTAGCAATTCATCTGCGGTTGCTGAAAATTTATCCATATCGGTCTTTTCAATCATGCTAGCCAATTCACCCTTAACAGCACCTAATTGACCGTTTAATGCTTCGGTTTCCGAAGGAGGCTTAAGTGGTAACATTCTAACCTTGGTTAATTTTTCAACTTCACGAAGGTAGTCCTTTTCATTGGGTTCAACAAAAGTAAGTGATACCCCATGCTTACCGGCCCGACCAGTCCGACCGATTCGGTGAACGTAACTTTCTGGGTCTTGTGGAATATCGTAGTTATAAACATGCGTAACTCCACTAACATCGATCCCACGTGCAGCAACATCAGTTGCAACTAAGATTGAAATTTTGCCATCACGAAATTCACGCATGATTTGTGAACGCCGCTTTTGAGTTAAATCACCGTGTAATCCAGCAGCTGGATACCCACATGCAATTAAGCCACGGGAAACTTCGTCCACTCGACGCTTAGTCCGACAAAAGACGATCGTTACCTTTGGTGCTTGAACATCAAAGAAGCGTGTCATTAAGTCAAACTTCTCAGCTTCTTTAGAACGAACGTAGAATTGATCAACTAAGTCGGTAGTCAATTCCTTGGCTTTGATTTTAACTTGCTTAGGTTGATTCATAAATTGAACCCCAACCCGCTTAATTTTATCTGGCATCGTAGCTGAGAATAAGAGCGTTTGACGTTCAGTAGGAAGGGCTTTGATGATACTTTCAATATCATCTAAAAATCCCATATCTAACATATCATCAGCTTCATCAAGAACTAAGAATTTAACATTCCCTAGTTTTAAAGTCCGTCTATTAATATGGTCTAAAATCCGTCCAGGAGTTCCAACCACAACTTGTGGATGCTTTTTAAGATTTCTAATTTGTTGACGAATATCTGCACCACCATAAACTGCTTGAACCTTAGCGCCTTCTACCCTACCAAAACGATTCATTTCGCGTTGGGTTTGGATTGCTAATTCTCGCGTTGGTGATACGACTAATGCTTGGACATTTGAATCTTCTAAATCAATCTTGTCCAAAATTGGTAAGGAAAATGCAGCTGTTTTACCAGTCCCCGTTTGGGCTTGACCCAACACATCATGGCCTTCAAGAATCAAAGGAATCGTATCCGATTGGATAGGGGTAGCTTCGGTAAAACCTGCTTTTTCAACGGCTGTTAATAGGCCTTGTGATAAACCTAAATCTCTAAATTTCAAAAAATTTCCTCCTATGATTTCGAAAATTACTAGTGAGCTAAGAAAAATCCGTTTCCGTCAAACACCCAAAAGCTGATTCAAAATCAATAAATCTATTAGTAAAGTTGTATATCTAAATAATAATAATCCTTTTTCTTTAATTAAGCAACAATATTAATGCTGATCAGTCAGAATATTTAAGATTATCTCCAGATGAATTCCATGACTAGCCTTAAGTAATAACACATCATCAGCAGTAATTATTTTTTCTAGTTCTAAAGCACCTTGCTTAATTTGATCGGCTTCATAATAATGAATTCGATCAGAAGCGTACTTGCCAATTAATTTATCGCGTAACGCTGCCATATCAGTTCCAATTAAAAATACTTCTGGAATTAAAGATGGATTTAAATAGTCAGCAAGTGACTCATGCATTGCTTTTGACTGCGCCCCTAATTCTAACATGTCGCCTAACACCGCAATCCGCCGCCCAGTAGTTTTAACTTCATCAAACGCTTTTAAAACCTCCTTAACGGCAGTAGGGTTAGAGTTATAGACATCACTTAAAATTAATTCACCACGTTTTCCCCTAATCCATTCGGTTCGATTAGCAGTTAGGTTAACGTTTTTTAAACCCTTCCGAATTGATTCAGGTCTAATTTGAAATAATGAACCAGTTAAGACAGCAGCTAGGGCATTATTAACATTGTATTCACCAATCATTGGGATTGTGAATGAAAAATCTTGCCATTTATTAGTAACAAAACTCGTTTGAGTAGTTTGGTCACTAATTTCAGTTGGATAAATATCGTTAACTCCGTTGCGTCCGAAAGTTAATTCATTAAAATTAAATTGGGCCGCACGCTGCTTTAAGAGCGGTTCATCACCATCATAAATAAACGTCCCATCTTCTTTTAGTCCGTGTAAAATTTCTATTTTGGCATCGGCAATCTTATCACGGGTCCCAAAAAACTCGATGTGGGCTTCACCAATCATCGTAATAATCGCAACATCAGGTTGGACCAACCGACTTAAGAAGTCTAATTGACCAGGGCGATCCATCCCCATTTCAACCACCAATACTTCTGTATTAGCCTCCATTGAAAGCACGGTAATCGGAACTCCGATCTCATTATTAAAATTAGCATGCGTCTTGGTAACGTTAAAATTAGTCGCTAAAATTGAAGCAACCATATCCTTAGTTGTAGTCTTACCGTTGCTCCCTGTAACGGCAATCACCTTCGGATTAATTTTGTTTAAGTAGTACTGGCTTAAATCCTGGAGCGCCTTCAACGGATCGGGTACTACAATAATTGGAAAATCAGTCGGCATACCATCGTGATCGCTCGCCCAAAATGTGGCACTCGCACCATTGATAATGGCACTATTAACAAACCGATGGCCATCTTGATCACCAACAAGCGGCACAAATAATGCTCCCGATTTCAATTCTCGACTATCGAAAGATACACTCGTTAATTCAACGTTAGCAAATTTGGTAACGTCATTTTCTGCTGATACAGCCTTAGCAATTTCAGCTAAACTCATTTTCATATTTTTTAACCCCATTAAGCTATCAAATAAAAAACATTCTGGTGTTTCTAACAACCAGAATGCAATTAATCTTCAAAAATAAAATTATTTGGTAATTTATCTTCATCAATGTGAAGTTGCCATTTTTGTTCATAGATTAGATACTTTAGTGTCCCAATCGAAACAGCATTCTGATATATATCATGTTTAGTATACCATGTACTCTGTTTTTCTGGATACTTTTCCATCAATAATGGGATATTATATTGCCGTTGTTGCTCAAAAGATTGGTCAAAAGCAACTACTAATCCCTCACTACTTAATTTAATAATTTTAGTTAGGACCATTTCATCAATATCCTTAATTACCAATGGTCTTACAAACATTCTTCTTCCACTATGCATTTCCCTAAGGTGCCGCTTCAGACTAATTTCTAAAACATGGTTGAACTTAGAAAACTGCCGATAAAAAACCTTTACAAAATCAGATTTCAAAAGAATATAAATATAATTATTACGCAATTTAGAAGAAAACGGGCTATTCATTGGATATGTCATATGTCCCAGATAAAGTAAATTTGCAATCTCGCTATCCAGCAGAACATTTAAATCATCATTGGAATGAAAATCAATAATTTTTTTATCTGTAATCTGTTTATTAAGTAAGTAATCACGCACCGCTCCACTTCCAGTAATCGTGCTAAACTTAGCGTGTGCATTATAGCTATTTGCATTTTTACGATCATCATTCAATAAAATAATATTACTCGGAACGTTTGCTAGTCCATTTACAAAATCTGCGGAATCGATTCCCCTAGTAATCGTCATGTTTCTTACTAAATTAGCGTCGATGTAAATAAAGTTATCCCGCATTACAACCACACTTTCCCAAATATTTAACTATTCAATTGTACTACTTTTTAAATCAATTGAAACATGCTAATTACATTTTCTCCAATCTTTGAATACGCGATTCAATCGGTGGATGAGTATCAAAAAGGCGGGAAAAAGAAAATCGATGCTTTCCATGGTATGGATCTTCGATATATAATCCTGCACTATTTGAATTAATATCGTGCATTGGTTGCCCACCTGAAATTTTCTTCAAGGCGTTAATTAACCCCAACGGATTTCTGGTTAATTCGACCCCAGAAGCATCGGCTAAATATTCTCGATTCCGTGATAAAGCCATTTGAGCAATGCTAGCAGCGATTGGTCCTAAAATAATGATCACAACGGATGCAATGATTTCAATGATTCCATTATCCTTTTCATTATCATTCCGTCGGCCACCACCAAACCAAAGGGAACGCATTCCAAAATCAACAATAATTGAAATTGCAGCTGATAGTGCTAATCCAATCGTTGATACTCGAATGTCATAGTTCCGAATGTGAGAGACCTCGTGGCCAATCACACCCTCTAGTTCCTCGCGATTTAAAATCGCTAATAGGCCAGTCGTAACCGCCACAGCAGCTTTTTTAGGATTATTTCCAGTTGCAAACGCATTCGGACTATCATCATTAATGATAAATAACCGTGGCATTGGAATTCTTGCAACTAATGCCATATCAGAAACAATATGCCATAATTCTGGGGATTGATGTTCATCTGTTATTTCTTGACCATGATTCATCATCATCACAATATCGATCGATTGGTTAATCATGATCAATGAATAAACCAGGCCAACAACAAAAGCAATCACCATACCCACGATTGGATTTCTAAAGAATAAAATACCCACGGCTGCCCCAACGGCTAATAGTAATAAAATAAACCCAAATAAAACATAGATCGTTTTTCGTTTGTTCTTCGCAATTTGTTCGTATAACATCTGGACGCCTACTTATTAAAGCCCTTAAATTCATCAAAGTTAACTTTAGGAGCTTGTTTTTCTGATTCTGGCACTTCTAGATAATCACGCTTAGTAAAGTGGTGAATGCCTGCAATTAGATTAGTAGGAAAACTATTAATTTGCATATCATACTTAGCGACCGTTGAATTATATAACTGTCTAGAATAAGCAATTTTATTTTCAGTATTCGTTAATTCTTCCATCAATTCTTGAAAATGAGTGTCTGCTTTTAAGTCTGGATAATTTTCAGCAACTGCAAACATTGATTTCAAAGTTCCTGATAATTGATCGGATACCTGCATTAACTTATCACGATCAACATTCCCATCAATTGAAATCATTTGATTTCTTAATTCGGTTACCTTAGCCAAAGTTTCTTGTTCATAATTAGCATATCCCTTAGCAGTAGAGATTAAATTTGGAATCAAGTCGTTCCGCCGTTTCAATTGAACATCAATTTGACTCCACGATTCGTCTACGTAGGTTCTGGAACGTACGAGCCCGTTGTAGATTAAAATGTACGCAAATACTAAAATTGCAATCACGATAACTGTAATAATAATTCCCATCTTAAATATCTCCATTCTGTTAATTTCGTATTAATCATAACAAAAACAATCTAAATTAGCTATAATAATTATAATCAATTCAAATATAATTTAGGGGGATTCACAATGGTTAACGTTTTATTTGTCTGCCTAGGAAACGTTTGTCGTTCACCAATGGCAGAAGTTATCTTTAAAAAATTAGTTCAAAAACAAGGACTGACCAACCACATCCAGGTAAAATCAGCGGCAACTAGCGATGAGGAACAGGGTAACCACCCCCAACCAGGGACAATTCAAACTTTGACAAACCACGGCTTCGATTGGCACGATTTGTATTCGCATCAAATTACCACGGCTGATTTTGAGTGGGCTGACTACATTATTACCATGGATCATCAAAACGTGATCGATTTAAAGTCCATGGCACCAGCTGATTGTCAGTCTAAGATTCATCTTTGCCTAGACATCTTCCCAGAAAAAAGGGGGACTGCGATTCCAGACCCCTGGTATACCCATAAGTTTGACTATACCTATGATGTTTTAGCTGAAGCGATGCCCGCTTGGTTAGATAAAATCAAAAAAGATAATGGAATTCAATAAAAAAAGAGTTCGTCGAATGACGAACTCTTTTGCGTAATTATTAATATAATTACTTGTTTAAACCGTAACGCTTGTTGAAACGGTCCACAGCACCATCTGCTTGAGTGAACTTTTGACGTCCAGTGTAGAATGGGTGTGAATCTGATGAGATTTCCACAAGAATCAATGGGTAAGTGTTACCATCTTCCCATTCAACGGTTTGATCGGAAGTAGCAGTGGAACCAGTTAAGAAACTGAAACCAGTACTTGAATCCTTAAATACAACCTTGTGGTAATCTGGATGAATTCCTTTTTTCATTATATATATCGCTCCTTTGCCCTGAAATCTTTCTGAAAACAGAGATTATCGATTAGTCGATAGTTATTATATTAACACCAAATAATCGTTCAATCAATCTTTTTTTATTTTATTAAATTAGTATTATTGATTAATTCAACCTGTGCATGTAAATTGGTCAACTTATCAATTACGTTATCATAACCACGCAAAATATTATCAGCGTTAGTGATCTTTGTAATGCCATTTGCCATCAGCCCTGAAATCATCGCAGCCGCTCCAGCCCTAATTTCACCAGCATCAACGACCGCTCCCGTTAGCTCAGTGGTGGGGCTAACGATGATGATATGGTCATCTTCATTTACCTTAATGTGTGCACCCATTTTAACTAATTCAGCAACATGCCTTGTCCGTTCAGGATAAATGGTATCAACAATGATACTATCGCCATTCGCTTTTAATAACAACGGCGTAATTGGCTGTTGTAGATCAGTTGCAAAGCCTGGGAATGGCAACGTCTTGATCTTAATCGGTTCAAAATCATCACATCGATGAACATAGATACTATCTTCGTTAGTATCTAATTTGACGCCCATCTCAGTTAACTTAGCAATAAACGATTCCAAATGTTCTGGAATTACATTATTAACTAAAACGCCATCACCAATTACCGCGGCCATTGATAAATAAGTCCCCGCTTCAATCCGATCAGGAATAATCGTGTGGGTATTTTTAGCAACTAAATTATCGACCCCATCGATTCTAATCACATCGGTGCCTGCACCCCGAATTTTAGCCCCCATGTTATTTAAGAATGTAACAACATCGATAATTTCTGGTTCCTTAGCAGCATTCCAAATCGTAGTGGTCCCCTGTGCCCGTACAGAAGCTAAGATCGCATTAATTGTAGCCCCGACTGAGACGACATCCAAAAAAATGGGCGCCCCATGTAAGCCGTTCGGACCAGCTTCAATCTTAATTGTGCCATCTTCTTTTTCATCAACGATTGCACCTAGGGCCTTGAAAGCCTTAATATGTTGATCGATTGGCCGTGGTCCAATGTTATCACCACCGGGAAAAGTTAATTCCGCACGGTTAAAGCGACCTAACAACGCCCCCATAAAATAATAAGAAGCCCGCAAACTCTTGATTGCCCTACTTGGGAGCGGTGATTGTTTAATATCGGTCGGATCAATCGTTAATACCCCGTCAACAAATTCCGAATGGACATTCATTGACTCTAAAAGTAACATTAGATTCTTAACATCCAGGATATTAGGAACCATGTCCAATTGAACTGGTGAATCAGCTAAAATTGATGCCGGAATGATTGCAACTGTACTATTCTTCGCACCGCCAATAGTTACCTCTCCTGAGAGTCTATGCCCCCCATGAATAATCATTTCACTCATTATTGCATTTCCTCGCTTAATTTTAATCATTAACACTGGTTTTAAATGGTCACTATGCCATTCACCAAATGAAAAATCAGTCGTGATATAAAATTTAATCACTGACAATAAATTATATCATTTTTTATATCCATTTTGTGAATTTATTAGCAAATGTAAAATAAAAAAGACTAAGTTTTATGAAATAATCTCATAAAAAATGTCTTTTTTATTGAATCAATTTAGCTTATTAGTTTACGCATTGCCATGTTGTTTATTCGCAGCTGCAACAAAGGCTTTGAATAATCCTTCTGGCCGATTTGGTCTGGATAAGAACTCTGGATGGTATTGAGCAGCAACGAAGAACTTGTTTTCTGGAACTTCAATTACTTCGACCAAGTGGTTATCAGGAGATGTTCCCGAGAATACTAAGCCCTTTGCTTCTAAGTCTTTTCTAAACTTGTTATTAAATTCATAACGGTGTCTGTGCCGTTCTGAAATTTCTTCTTTATTATCATAAGCAGCAGCGGTAACCGTTCCTGGCTTAATCTTACATGGGTATGCCCCTAGTCTTTGGGTCCCACCCAATTCTTCGATATCAGATTGATCAGCCATAATATCAATTACGTTATGCTTAGTATCTGGATCGATTTCAGTGGTGTTAGCATCAGCAAAGCCAGCCACATCACGAGCAAATTCGATACTTGCTACTTGCATTCCAAGACAAACCCCGAGGAATGGGATGTCATTTTCACGCACGTACTTAACGGCTCTGATCATTCCTTCAACTCCACGACGGCCGAAACCACCGGGTACGATTACACCATCAGCGCCTGCAAGCATTTCAGCAACGTTATCATCGGTAATATCAGCAGCAGCCACCATCTTCAAGTTGATTTTGGCATCCACTGGATATCCAGCATGATGTAAAGCTTCAGCAACTGAAATGTAAGCATCGTGTAGTGATACATACTTTCCAACTAATGTGATGTTCACTTCGTTCTTTAAGTTCAGCGCCTTGTGTTCTAGTTCGCGCCACTTCGTCATATCTGCTTCTGGAGCTTCGATTCCAAAGTGTTCAAGGATTTGATCATCCATGTGTTGAGCTTGCAAGCTCAATGGAACAGAATAGAGAGACTTAGCGTCAATTGATTCAACAACCGCTTCTGGTTTAACGTCACAGAACAATGAAATCTTCTTCTTCATTGAGTCGGTCACTGGATGTTCAGCTCGTACTACCAATAGGTTTGGTTGAATCCCTAATCCCCGTAATTCCTTAACACTGTGTTGAGTAGGCTTTGTCTTCATTTCACCAGCAGCATGTAGGTATGGAATCAAAGTCGTATGAATGTAAAAGACGTTATTGGCACCCATTTCAGTCTTCATTTCCCGAATGGCTTCCAAGAATGGTTGGGATTCGATATCACCAACAGTTCCACCAATTTCAGTAATCACAACGTCTGCATCTGAAATATCAGCAGCCCGCTTGATTTTTTCCTTAATCATGTTCGTAATGTGTGGAATTACTTGAACGGTTGCACCAAGGTAATCCCCACGCCGTTCTTTTTCCAGTACTTCTGAATAAATCTTTCCAGTCGTAACGTTTGAATATTTATTTAAGTTAATATCAATAAAACGTTCGTAATGACCTAAATCAAGGTCAGTTTCAGTACCATCATTGGTGACAAACACTTCACCATGTTGGTAAGGACTCATGGTTCCTGGATCCACATTAATGTATGGATCAAACTTTTGAATCGTCACCTTAAGGCCTCTATTCTTCAATAGTCGACCAATCGATGCTGAAACAATACCTTTACCAAGTGAGGAAACAACTCCACCAGTTACAAAAATATACTTAGTCAATTGAATTTCTCCTTTTTCTAATGATTTAGGGATACATTTAAAAACAACAATAAAAAATAAAAAGACTCCCCATTCCATGGAACAGGGAGCTTATTTACTACATAATATAATCGATCAATTCCTTACGAACTACTCGTAAGGAGCCCAAACAATATACTACCCATATTTAAGATTATAGTCAAGCAAAAAAATTATTTTTTACTTTCGTCTGAATCATCATCATCGTCAACATCGGTATCATGAAGGTCGATATCATCTGGAACATCATTACTATCTTCATCATCGATTGGGTTTTCTTCGTCAATATCATCTAAATCATGATCTTCATCGTCATTATCATCATCACCATCAAAATCATCTTGATCTTCAGGATCATCATCATCGTAATCGATAACATCGTCATCGTCATCTGCATCAGCTAAAAATGCATTTACCTTCCGACGCTTCTTCTTTGGGCGTTCTTCATCTTCGTCTTCTGGATGAACAGTTGCTTCATCAATTGATTCGTATGGATACCAAGTCCGAAGGCCCCAAAGGTTATCACCTAATGAGATGAAACTACCATCAACGTTTAAATCAGTGTAGAACTGAACTAAGCGGTTTCTGATTTCTTCATCTGAATCACCAAGGTATTTTTGAATCTCATTAGCTAAATCAGCAAATGACATAACATCACCGTGTTGAGCTAAAATTGCGTGTGCAACTTCAATCATTGAGAGTTCTTTTTTGTTTTTACCTTCTAAGGCTTTTAATTCCAAATTGGTGCACGTCCTTTCAAACACTTTCAAATCGTATTAATCGCTTTATACATATACTACTTTATGTTACTCGTCTAGGCGTTAAATTGCAACCTAATCTTATAGTCACCAAGTAAGTTTTCCCCTGAATATAGCCGATAATCAACTTGCAGGCTCCCGTGAGCGGGATTATCTAAATATTGATATGATAATTGCACTGTTTCAGCATCCATACTCATTAGTCCATAGGGGGTACTATAACGCGCCGTGTGTTTTTGTCCCTGTTCAAAACGAACCTGGAGGCGATTTTCAGCTGCACGTGTTAACCGCACTTCCCCGTTATCATCTAGTTTAAATGTTACTGGGACTTGCTTACCCGTTTTAGGATCATCTTCTTTATACCTTAAATAAAAGGACATCCCAACTCGTGCTAGTTGTCCTTGTACATCGTATACAAAATCTGAATGGTCACCAGCTTGACTTACGCTCGTCTCCAGATGAATCGTGACATCTTGTACGTCTGTATCTCTAATTTTTATCACCCCTAAATAAAGTTATCCTACTTTTAATTATACTTATGAAAAAGTAAATTGCACTCATTTAATAGTCACGAAACTGAATTTTAGTTATAATAATATTATAAACATTTGATTTAAAAACTTGGGGGAGTACAGCATGTCATACGCTAACAAATTACTGCCACGCGAAAAGGTTTTTCGCGATCCAGTTCATAACTATATCTATGTACGCCATCAAGTGATTTTGGACCTAATTAACACTCCGGAATTTCAAAGATTGCGCAGGATTAAACAACTAGGAACATCATCATTCACTTTTCACGGTGCTGAGCATTCCAGATTTACCCACTCGCTGGGCGTTTATGAAATTGCCAGACGGATTTGTGATAACTTTCAACGTAATTTCCCATCCCAAAATCCTAACGATGGATTATGGGATGATGATTCACAAAGGCTAGTCGCTCTTTGTGCAGCTTTACTGCATGATATTGGTCATGGTGCATATTCACACACGTTTGAACACATTTTCAAAACTGACCACGAAAAAATCACTCGTAATATCATTACCAATCCAAATACAGAAGTCAACAAAGTTTTGCACAAGGTCGACAAAGATTTTCCCAAAAAAGTGGCCAGCGTAATCGATAAATCATATCCTAATAAGCAGGTCGTCCAAATGATCTCCAGTCAATGCGATGCCGATCGAATGGACTATTTACTCCGTGATTCTTATAGCACCGGGACCAGTTATGGTAACTTTGATCTTACGCGCATTTTAAGAATCATGCGCCCGTATTCTGGGGGGATTTGCTTTGATATGAATGGGATGCATACGATCGAAGATTACATTATTGGTCGGATGCAGATGTATCTACAAGTTTATTTCCATCCGGTCTCACGTTCAATGGAGGTCATTTTAAACCATCTCCTCCAACGTGCTAAGGATCTATATGAAGCTGGGAAAATGAAACCTGAAATGGTTCCATACCAGTTAATACCATTCTTTAATAAGGATAGCTTCAACCTATCGGACTACTTGGAATTGGACGACGGCGTTTTAAACACCTATTTCATCCATTGGCAACACGCTGATGATCCGATTTTAAAGGATTTAGCGGATCGCTTCATTAACCGCAAACCATTTAAATCGGTTAAATACCAAAAAAGCGACATCACAACCATCGATCAGCTGCGCTCGTTAGTAAGTGATTGTGGATACGACGTTAAATATTACACTGGCATCGATAATAGTTATAACTTGCCCTATGACTCCTATGATACGAAGCGCGGGATTAACGATAATCGGATTCAGTTAATTAATCGTGATGATAGTCTCATTGATTTGTCAAATGTTAGTGAGCTCGTCAAAGTGATTACCAATAAAACGGTTGGTGAGGATCGTTTCTTCTTCCCCCGTGAATTTCTTAAAAATGATGGCGAACAAACTGATTTATTTTTACAGAAACAAGAACAATTTAGAAAATACATTAAAAACGACCACGTTATTTAAAGTGAGGAATAAAAAATTATGGATATTAAATTAATTGCAATTGACATTGACGGAACCCTTGTTGACGATGAAAAGGTCCTCCAAGAACCTACCAAACAGGCGATTGCTGCTGCTCGTGAAAAGGGAATCAAGGTCGTCCTTTGTACTGGCCGTCCCATTTCAGGGGTTGAAAAATACCTTGAGGAACTATCCATTTCTGGAGCAGATGAATATGCAATCACGTTCAATGGTTCCACAATTCAAGATGCTAATGGTAAGGTCATTACTAACCACACCATTACCTATGATGATTTCGTTGATACCGAAGCACTGGGCCGTAAGTTAGACGTTAATTACCAAATTGAAACGCCCGAAGCCATTTATGCTTTTAATCATGACCTAAGCCAATACACAGTTTACGAAAGTTCAATCGTTAGACTGCCAATTAAGGTTAGAAATCCTGAAGATATCAAACCAGAATTGACCATTACTAAGTCAATGTTCGTAAGTACTCCTGATAAAATTACGCATGCCAAAGCAAATATTCCAGCAGCCATTAGTGATAAACTATACGTTGTTCAAACCGAACCATTCTTTTTGGAATTTTTGAATAAGCAAATCAGTAAGGGAAATGCACTGAAGGAACTAAGCAACAAACTCAACTTAAAGCCAGAAAATGTGATGGCAATTGGTGATCAAGGCAATGACCTTTCAATGATTAAATTCGCAGGGCTAGGCGTCGCCATGGGTAACGCGATTGAAGATAATAAACAAGCAGCTCAATTCGTTACTAAGACTAACGTTGACCATGGGGTTGCCTATGCAATCAATAAATTCGTTAACAATCCCGAATAAATCCACTAAATAAAAAAAAGCTGACCAATCTGGTCAGCTTTTTTAAATTAGTGTAATTAAAATACTCATGATTATCATTGGCAGTGCAATTTGTAAGCAGTAACTAGCAGCACGACTAACCTTGATGGGGGCGTTTTTTAAACGGCCCACCTTTCTAGCAGGCACCTGTTCATCTGGTAACTCAGCATCGTCACCACGACGCCGAACTCGATGCCAGCCGGTAAACAAATGTCCACCTAATAGCATAATAAACGCTGCAAACACTAAAAATAACAATCCCACCATAAAATAGAAGTTACTTATGGTAAAAATTACGGTCCTAGAATTAATCATTAACGAAATTAAAGCAATGAAAACCGTAATAATGATTACCAATAACGCCACTTTAAAGCGCAATATTAACTGCTTCATCATTTTAGGCCTTGAATAGTGGACTTAAGGCTTTATTTTGGTGAATTCTAGTAATTGCATTCGCCATTAATTTTGCAATTGTAATTTGGTTAATTTTGCTAATTTTTTGTTCAGGCTTTAATTGAATCGAATCAGTAACCACCAATTGCTTGATTGGTGATTTCTCAATTCTTTCAATTGCTGGGCCGGATAAGACTGGATGGGTACAACAAGCATATACTTCCTTAGCACCAGCATCAATTAGGGCCTGTGCACCAAGGGTAATCGTCCCTGCAGTATCAATCATGTCATCAACCATTAAACAGGTTTTTCCTTCAACATCACCAATAATGTTCATAATCTTAGCAACGTTGGCCTTGGGCCGCCGTTTATCAATAATGGCAATTGGTGCCTTTAGACATTCAGCTAACTTTCGTGCTCGGACTACTCCACCATGGTCTGGCGAAACAACAACCGTGTTTGAATCGAAACCTTCTTTTAAGAAGAAGTCAGCTAACAGCGGTGCTGCCATTAGGTGATCAACTGGAATGTTAAAGAAGCCTTGAATTTGAGCAGCGTGTAAATCAAGTGAAACCACCCGACTAACCCCTGCAGTTTGTAAGATATCAGCAACTAATTTAGCTGTAATTGGTTCTCTTGATTGTGCCTTGCGATCCTGACGCGCGTAACCATAGTAAGGAATTACGACGTTAATCGTTCTTGCACTGGCCCGCTTAAGCGCATCGGCCATAATCAAAAGCTCCATCAAATTATCATTTACCGGTTCTGAAGTAGATTGGATGATGTAGACATCATCCCCACGAATACTTTCTTCGATTTGAATTTGAATTTCACCGTCGCTAAAATGATTAACGTTTGCCTTCCCCAATTCAATTCCCATATCATCAGCAATCTTCTTTGCCAATGGGCGATTTGAACTTAAAGCAAAAAGTTTAAAATTAGGATCGATTTTTTGTTCAGCCATGAGTTCCTCCATCTAAAAATCCATTCATATTGATTATCATTTCAAATAAAACAGGCATGTTTTACTCTTGTTACTTACTATTTTACACTAAAATCCCACATTATCATACAATGTTACGTGAATTTATTCACTATCCATTGTAAGGTAACTTTTTATAATAACCGGGTTTATTAGTTTGTCTTGCCCGTGCAATTGCCATATCATATTCATTTACATCATCAGTGATGGTCGAACCAGCGGCAATAAAGGAGTGATCAGCAATGGTCACAGGGGCGATTAAATTGGAGTTACTACCGATAAACGATGCATCCCCAACGGTAACGTTGTGTTTATTTTTACCGTCATAGTTGGCAAAAATAACCCCACATCCAACATTGATGTTCTTCCCTAAATGAGCATTTCCAACGTAAGTTAGGTGCCCTACCTTCGTACCTTCATCAATTTGGGCTTTTTTAACCTCTACAAAGTTACCTAGGTGAACATGCTCACCAATTAGAGAGCCTGGTCTTAAATGGCTGTAAGGGCCAATATTAGAATTATCTAGCATTTCTGATTCCTGAAGATATGATGAAATCACATGAATATTATCGTGAAGAACGCAATCAGTGATTTCAGAATGGGCCCCAATTCGACAATTTGATCCAATCGTCGTCTTACCATGAATTTGGACCCCGGGTTCGATAACCGTATCTGAACCAATCTTAACATCAACATCAATATAGGTATCATCAGGATTAATAATGGAAACCCCTTCAGTCATGTGGTAGCGATTAATTCTCTTCTGCATCACTTTCGTTGCTTTAGATAGTGCAATTCGATCGTTAACCCCCATCGATTCACTAAAGTCAGCCATTTGATAAGCTGCAATAATTTTGCCAGCGTTTTTCAAAATTTCAATTACATCAGTCAAGTAATACTCGCCCTGTGCATTATCGTTGTTAATCTTGTGGAGGGAGTCAAATAAAGCTTGATTATCAAAAACATATACCCCAGTGTTGATTTCGTTGATCGCCTGCTCTTCCTTCGAAGCATCCTTTTGTTCAACAATTTTTTCAACAATCCCCAAATCATTACGCACAATTCTACCATAACCAGTTGGGTCGGGAGCCTTGGAAGTCAAGATGGTAACGGCAGCCTGCTTTTCTTCATGATATTTAAAAAGCTTTTCAAAGGTTTCACTAGTGAATAGCGGGGTGTCACCACTTACCACCATCGTAGTCCCTTCAAGGTCTGCCAATAAGGGTTCGGCCTTAATCACGGCATCCCCAGTCCCTAGTTGCTTTTTTTGAACAACGTATTTGGTACGGTCGCCTAATTCCCGTTCAACATCTTCAGCACCATAACCAACCACGGTCACAACGTTGTCCATATTAGTCTTTTCAACTTGCGTCAAGACATGGTCAACCATTGTCCGACCACAAATGCGATGTAGGACCTTATATAATTTTGATTTCATTCTAGTTCCCTTACCAGCAGCTAGAATAATTGTGTTTCTTAATGCCATTAAATTGATCCTCCTATTATTGATTAAAGACGGTCGTTAAGAAGTTCCCGTCTGATACTGTAATATGTTTTGCAATATCAACTTTGACTAATGACACATATTGTTGATCAGCAAACTCATTCCGATCATAATTTTCCTCAGCTAGGACCGAAATCCCAGCTACTTCACAATTAAACTCACGAGCCAAAGTAGCTAGTCCATTGACAGTGCCACCACCCTTAAGGTAGTCATCAACGATCAATACTCTGGAATTAGCCTTTAGGCTCCGTTTAGATAATACCATTTTTTTGACATTATTATTAGAACCAGATACATAATTAACACTAATCGTCGAACCATCTGTGATTTTGGAGTCATGTTGCGCAACCACGAATGGAACGTTTAAATTACTAGCAATGCTTTGGGCGATTGGAATTCCCTTAGTTGCGACTGTCAATACCGCATCGATCTTTTGATCAGTATATTTAGTTGCCATTATTCGGCCGATCGTTCTAAGCGTATCAGGATAGCTCAATACATCAGACATATAAATATAGCCACCGGCTAAATACCTACTATCATCATTTAATGCATCCTTTAAGTCGTTAACGAACGATTGTGCCTCTGCTGCTGGAATCGATGGTAAAAACTTAGTTCCACCAGCTGCTCCAGGAACCGTATCAACAATTCCAATTCCACGCTCTTTAAAAGTTTGCTTTAATATTCCTAGGTCTTCACTAATGGAAGACTTTGCAGAACCATAACGGTCCACAAAAAAAGTCAGGGGAATAAGAGTATGTGGTCGATCTAAAAGATATTTAGTCATATCAATCAATCGATTACTTCGTCTGACCTTCAAATCTTTCACCTCTATAATAAATAACAAATTTTCCTATCAATCAAATTTTAGCATAAAAGTTCGTGTTTTACTCAACTTTTTCGTAAATTAATATATGAATGTAAGTAATATTATAAAGGTCTAACTAGGTACGCTTCGTTACAAAAACCGCGAATGCTGTTTAAAATCCGTTTCGCACGGCTATATTTATGGCACACTGCAAACACCGTCGGCCCAGTTCCACTCATTTGAGAACCGTCCGCACCGAAGCTCATTAAGCGATTCTTGATTTCTAAAATTTCTGGATAGTGCCCCGCTGAAATTGATTCTAAAACATTTCCCATGTTAGCGGTGATTCCGGTCAAGTCCCCCCGCTTTGCAAATAATATTAATTTATCGATATTCGGATGAATCAACCGATCATAATTAATCTCTTGCAAAATTTTAGGCGTTGAGACACTCACCCGCGGTTTGACTAAAATTACCCACATTGAAGGCAGCTTAGGCATTAGTTCGATGACTTCACCGCGACCAGTTACTTTAGCCGTTTGACTATAAATACAGTAAGGAACGTCAGAATCAACCCGCAGTCCAATCAATGCTAATTCTGAATTATTAAGCCCCAGTTGATAAAGTTTATTTAAGCCCCTTAAAACGGCAGCGGCATCAGATGATCCGCCTCCCAAACCTGCAGCAATCGGAATATGCTTAATAATTTTAATTTCAATTCCATCCTGAATATTAAACTGCTTTGTAATCAGCAACGCCGCCTGATAAGCAAGGTTACGTTGATCATTAGGAATAAAAACACTATCAGATTCCACAACGATCTTACCACTTTTATTAGTGCTAATCTCTACGTAATCCGCTAAATCAATCGAAGTCATAACCATTTTCCACTCTGGTAACCCATCTTGATGGATGTAAGGTGTATCTAGCCCTAAATTGATTTTAGCAGGCGCTTTTTCTACGATTTTCAAGTCCACCCCTCCAATCATCTAATTTATTTATTTTTCATTATACTAAAAAATCAATGAAAAGTCAGTGGACTAAAAAAGCAACTATTTTAATTAATAGTTGCTAATTAGGTTATTTTAAAATGCCAATTTTATGGTAGGTATTAGCAAGTTTCACAAAGTCACTCACCGTTAATCTTTCGGGGCGAACGCCTGGATCAATGTCTAATTCTGCCAAACCTTTTTTGACCTGCTCCTTTATTTCTGGACGCTTCCCAAAAACACTTTGTAAATTATTCCATAACGTCTTACGACGATGAGCAAAACACCCGCGAACAAAACCCATGAATGACTTATCATTGAATGCTTGATCATTTCGATGGTCATAACTAGTTAATGTTACGATTGCGGAATCCACGTTCGGTGATGGGATGAATGATTTTCTAGAAACCTGCATTGGCACTGTCACCCGATGCAGATATTGCACAATTACAGAAAGGGAGCTATATGCCTTCACACCTGTTTTGGCGCATAATCGATCGGCAACTTCCTTTTGCATCATCACCACAATTTTAGAAAAGTCAATCGGGCCCTTTAATAAACTTAAAATAATTGGAGTAGTAATGTAATATGGCAAATTGGCAACCACCTTGACATGTTCGTTGCTACCAAACTCTTGATCGATCATCTCTGGCAAGTTTGCCTTTAAAATATCTTGATTAATGATTTTAACGTTATCATATTGATGTAAAGTATCATCTAGAACTGGTAATAAATTTTGGTCTAATTCGTATGCAACGACCTTATTCGCCCGCTTGGCCAATTGCTCAGTTAAAGACCCAATTCCAGGTCCAATTTCAATTACATTATCTTCCTTTGTGATTTCTGCGGCATCCACAATCCCGACTAAAATATTTAAATCGGTCAGAAAATTTTGTCCCAAACTTTTCTTTGCAGAAAGGTGGTAACGATTCAATATCGCCTGAGTTCTGGCTGGGCTCCCAATTGCTGGTGTTTCTGTCATTATTGATCCTCCTTGATTTGCTTCATTGCGGCATCAAATTGTTGGGGGGTGATTGAAAACATTTGCAGTCGTTTTCCGAGTCGCTTCCCGTTTACATATCCGATGTTCAAAATATCACATAACTTTTGCCGTCGTTGCTTGGCTCCTGGTCCCCCTAATAGGTTATATTCCAATAACACACGTTCTGGAATCAGCGGCTCTGCGGTTGGATTTTCAGTATACAGATTCGCAAGCGCCTCTCTAATCGTATCCATAGAGGCATGTTCGACGCCCAACGAGCCATGGTGATGATTAGGGGTTGCTAAATTGCGCTTGATGAAGGCATGCTTAGCATCTGGAACCGCTTTGGCAACGATCTTTCGAATTCGTTCACCAGAAAAATCAGGATCAGTAAAGATGATGATTCCCCGTTGTTCAGCAATCTTTTTGATCAATGCAATCGTTGCATCATCAATGGCTGAGCCCCTAGTCTCTAAGGTATCAGCGTTCACAGCCATCTTAATGCGGGTAGTATCATCTTTACCTTCCACCACAATTACTTCTTTAATTTTTTTCATTATTCCTCGATTCCGAACAAGCGTAACGTATTACGGTAAGTTGCATCAGCAACTACGTCTGGAGTCGTATCGCGATACCTAGCAATTGCTTCGACTGTATAGAGTGTATAGCCAGGTTCATTTTGCTTTCCACGGTATGGCTCTGGTGCTAAATATGGAGCATCAGTTTCCACTAGGATTTTATCCAGTGGGGCTTTAGCAGCAGCTTCATGGATTTCACGGGTCTTTTTAAAGCTGGCAACCCCACTAAATGATAGTAACATCCCCAAGTCGATAAACTTCTGTGCCCATTCAGGATCACCATTAAAGCTGTGCACGATTCCATGGGTCGCACTGACATCGGTTGATTTAATAATATCGTAGGTATCTTTGAACGCATCCCGATTATGAACAGAAATTGGCAGCCCTGCATCCTTTGCAATTTCAATTTGGCGTTTGAAAACACGGCGTTGGGTGCTTTGCTTCACTACGTTTTGGTGGTAATCAAGGCCGATTTCACCAACGGCAATGACCTTTGGATCCTTAATTTGTTCGATCAACTCCGCTTCGGCAGCTTCATCAAAGTCATTGGCCGATTCTGGATGGTAGCCAACGATTGCATATAAATTATCGTATTGGTGGGCTAATTCAATTGCTAAGCGATTTAAATGTTGATCAGAACCAACGATTGCCATCTTAACTACCCCTAACCTTTGGGCATGGTCGATGTATTGCTTAGCATCGGGATATAAAATATCATCATTCAAGTGGGTATGGGAATCAAAAATCTTCATAAAATCTCCTCCAAAACGAAATTAGCCATTAATCAAATTGATTGAATGGCTAATTTAGGGTTTTCATTATTCTAAAGTAGCCCCGTTTTCGAAGCTTTCAGGAAGGGTCGCTAATTCAATTGAACCATCCTTGTGTTCAACGGAAAGTAACATTCCCTGACTGACTTCACCACGCATTTTACGAGGCTTTAAGTTCGATACGGCAATTAGTTTCTTACCAACTAATTTTTCGTAATCTGGGTACCACTGTGCAATTCCTGAAAGGATTTGCCGATATCCTTGATCACCCGCATCTAATTTGAACTTCAATAGCTTATCCGAACCTTCAACGGGTTGGACTGCAACCACTTCAGCAACCTTTAATTCGACCTTATCAAAGGCTTCGTAACGAATTGCTTTTTTAGTTAACGTTAATTCAGTCGTATCTGGGTCGAAACTGCCTTCAGCAGCAGCCTTTTGGGCTGCCCGCCCCTTCGTTTTATCAGACTTGGTCATTTGCCCCTTGATAAATTCAACTTCAGCTTCCACATCAAGCCGTGGGAAGATTGGAACACCCTTCTTGATTACCTGGGTGTTTGCTGGTAAATCAGCGATATTCAAGTTCGTTAAGTCGAACGAATCGCTTGGCAAGCCAAGTTGTTCAGCAATCTTTTTAGGAGCTTGTGTCATGATTGGACTAACCAAGAAGGCAATTACCCGTAAACTAGCGGCCAAGTGGGCCATCACGGAGTCTAATTGATCCTTATCAGCAGCAGCATCGCTTTTGGCTAACGACCATGGTTCAGTTTGGTCAATGTACTTATTGGTTGCAGCTACTAACTTCCAAACTGCAGCTAGTGCATCGGCAAAGTGAACGGAATTCATTTTTTCCTTGAACTCGGTAATCGATTCGGTTGCGACTTGTTCCAAAGGTTGGTCAAATTCTGTCACTGCTGACTTAAATTCTGGGACGGTCCCGCCTTCGTACTTGTTGATCATCGCAACTGTCCGATTCAATAAGTTTCCTAGGTCATTGGCAAGGTCATAGTTGACCCGATCAACGAAGTCTTCTGGCGTAAAGACCCCATCGTTTCCATAAGGCATGGAACGAAGGAGGTAGTAACGCGTAGCGTCTAGCCCGTAACGTTCGACCAATGTTTCTGGATAAATAACGTTGCCCTTAGACTTGGACATTTTACCGTTCTTCATTAATAGCCAACCGTGGCCAATTACGTGCTTAGGTAGTTCTAATCCCAATGCATGTAAGATAATTGGCCAGTAAATCGTATGGAAACGAACGATTTCCTTCCCTACCATTTGAACGTCAGCGGGCCAGTACTTCTTAAATAATGAATCATCATCAGAACCGTAACCCAGGGCAGTGATATAGTTAGTCAAGGCATCGATCCAAACATAAACGACGTGCTTAGGATCACTCTTAACAGGAACCCCCCATTTAAATGAAGTCCGTGAAACGGCAAGGTCTTCAAGGCCTGGCTTGATGAAGTTATTGATCATTTCATTCATCCGCGCTGATGGTTCAATGAAATCTGGATGATCACGATAGTATTGAAGTAACCAATCAGCGTATTTACTCATCTTAAAGAAGTAACATGGTTCGTGAACCAATTGGACTTCGTGACCGCTTGGTGCCTTTCCACCAGTTACATTACCATCATCATCCTTGTAAACCTCGGATAATTGGGATTCAGTGAAGTATTCTTCATCAGATACGGAGTACCAACCAGTGTATTCACCAAGGTAAATATCCCCATTATCTTGTAATTTTTGGAAAATCTTTTGAACAGCTGCAACATGGTAATCATCAGTCGTTCTAATGAACTTGGTGTTTGAGATATCAAGGGTCTTCCAAAGCTGCTTAATGCCATCGGCCATTTTATCAACGTAAGCCTTGGGCTCCATCCCTAATTTTTCTGCTTTTTGTTCAATTTTGAGTCCGTGTTCATCAGTTCCAGTTAGGTAAAAAACGTCATACCCCGTGTAACGTTTGAAACGAGCTAATGCGTCACACGCAATCGTTGTGTATGAATTTCCGATGTGTAATTTACCAGATGGATAATATATTGGAGTGGTAATATAATAAGTTGGTTTTGCCATAGATGATGCTCCCTTTCTGAAGCGGCAGCCGCTAGTTAATTATTTTTCATTATAGCATAACTGCCGTGCTTTAAAATAAATCTAGTTGTTTTGGTGCTAATCCAGTAAAATGTAGCCCTAATAAGGATTGTAACTTTAAGGCATTGGGGGCCGCATCTTTGCCAGAATTGTTATTAAAAATAATACATACTTCTCTTACTTGGGAATCTAAATCACGAACGATATTCGCTAAACCAGCTAGTTCATGATCATTATAATGATACAAAGTCCTGCGCTTGCGCCAATCTCGGCCTTGATTGAACCAGCCTTCTGCATTGCGCCCATGAAGCCGAATAAATACTAAATTTGGGTTAGTAATTAGTGGAACGAATGGGACGCCATCATTTAGATTATGGGGCTCATCCACAATGGCCAATGTCAAATGCAATTGCTTTAAGCCGTGAAACAGCCGATTAATAAATGGATTTTGATACCAAGAAGGATGCCGAAACTCGACCGTAATCGGCAACCCAGGGAGGTGGTTAGGAATGCTTGCTAAGTAGGCAAGGTTTTCATCACTGACCTTAAAAAAGGGCGGAAATTGAAATAAAACCGTCTTTAGCTGGTGGGATTCAACCAATGGCTTAATCATTGCATTAAATTCAGTAAAAACCTGCCAACGAGTTGGTAAAGAAACCGCATCTGGACTTTTTAAGTCATGTTGAGTCATCAAACGATTCGCCTTCACCACAAATTGAAACTGACTAGGGACTTGTTTAATCCAATTATCAACTGTGGTAATTTTGGGAATCGCATAAAATGGAGTATCAACTTCAACGGTCGGTAAAAAACTCGCATACTCATTTAACTTCGGTGGTTGATTAGTATTAGAAAACAAGGGATGATCAGACCACGTTGTTAAACCAATTGTAATCATTAAACTCGCAGCTCCTTAAAGAATTTAACCGCATCCCCTTGAATCATCTTCAAGGGAATCCCTAAGTCTAGTTTTTCTTGATTGATTGCGATAACCGGTGCACTGGGGTTGCGATACTGAAGTAGCCCTGCAAATGGGTAGACACGCATTGAAGTCCCTACAATTACGATCAAGTCGCTTTTAGACATTAAATCAACACTGTTTTGAACCCTATCTGGATCCAATCCTTCATCATACAAAACAATTCCAGGACGTAATACACCGCCACAATCCTTATGAATCGGACTATTCAAATATTCATGCCAATCAACTGATTGATGACACTTTTGGCAAGTAACATCATATAAATTACCATGAAATTCAATTAGGTGGGTGGCATGTGCAACGTTATACAAATTATCGACGTTTTGTGTAATGATGCTAGCACGGTCCTGATTCGTTAACGCCGCCTGCTTTTCATGAATTGCATTGGGTTTTGCATCTGGGTAGTACATATTATTTTTCACAAACGAATAAAATTTATCAGGCTCATTTTGCAAACAAGCATGACTTAAATAGTATTCAGCGGGTCGTCCATCGTTATCCTGTTCATATAACCCATTTTTAGAACGATAATCTGGAATCCCAGAAGGAGTTGATACCCCCGCCCCAGTTAAAAAAACAATTCGCTGCGATTGATCAAATACCCTTTGAACATCTGCATCCATATTTGACGCCCCCCAAATTAATTAACGAATAATAAATGGCATTTTAAGTTCCTTGAACAAGTCTTTGACGCTTAAATTGTAAAGTCGTTTAAAATAAGCTGGACTATCATCCATCCCTGTTGGTGATGGAACAACAAATGAATTTTGATCATCGACCTTACTAAAGCCAACGTAGGCTCTTCGATTGGTGACCTTTTCGTGCAGTTCAGAATGAAAAATTTCAAACATTTGATTTACTTTAAGGTTTAATTGGCGTTCTGAAAGCACACTGGTAATCGTTGTAAAGTCCTTATTATTTAATGGTGGTAAACCCCACGCCTTTAATTGATCATCAAACAATCTGAATAATTTAACAACGTTTCTACGCAAGCCAAATGGTGAATCAGTTGGCTTAACAGTAATCTGTTTATAAATTTTTTGAGCAGCAGCTAGTGAAACTGGATAATCATGCTTCAATTCGTCAACAACTGTATCGAAATGATCTCCGTAAAAGACCATTGCATCCAAAAGGGTTAGTAATCTTAATGACATTTCATCATCCAGTTCCTTAGGTTCTGGTTTGATGGTTTCCTTAATTCCCTTTAGATACATAGCTTCAATATCAGCATTGATCAATTCATGTTTGCGTTGTTCTGAAACAACAACAAAGTGAGAAACAATATCAAATAATTCAGTTCCCATTGCTTGCAATTGATCATCTAATTCTGGATTACCAGTAGTTAATGAGAAAAAAATCTGGGGAAAGCCCCGTAAAGTCATTAACAAGTGCAACAATTCATGTGAAGCCGTGTAGTTAGGAGCAGATAAATCTGAAATTTGTACATAAATATTTTTACCTTCCTGAACTACTTGTGCTTGATCATGTCTTACATATCCTGATTGTAGGCGACCAATAAATTGAACCTCGATCTTACCAGGAAAAAATTGATTCACAACGTTGATCAAACTTTGGGTCTGTTCATTTAAATTAATATCTTCTGGTTCCAAGTAATTTCAACCTCACTTATTAGATTTTCTGATTTGTTGAATAATTGAACGAGCATCTTCAATTCCAACGTTCTTAATGGTTCTTAATTTTTTTACAACTGGCGCAATTTCCGATGGAGTAGCCCCAGCGCTAATTGCTAATGAATTTAATTGCAGTGCCATATGCCCCTTTTGGATTCCATCCGTCACGATTGCCTTCAGGGCAGCTAAATTCTGTGCCAAACCAGTTGCTGCAATTAACTGCATTAACTCACGTGCATTTTTAACCTTAGCAATGGACTTATTAATCTGAACAAGTGGAAAGACCTTAGTCGCCCCACCAACGAAACCAACAGGCATTGGAACAACCATCTCGCCAACTAGTTGGTTATTAATAATCTTCCAGTGGCTTAATCCGCGGTACTGTCCATCTTTTGCTGCATAGGCATGAATCCCACTTTCAATTGCACGCCAATCATTACCCATTGCAATCGTTACTGCGTCGATTCCGTTCATAATGCCCTTGTTATGGGTCGTTGCGCGATATGGGTCAATTTGGGCAATATGGCTAGCTAAACCAATTCTAACAGCAACTTCTTGTCCCGTCATCCCGGGGGCACCTAATTGATCAAAGTCAATTCGGCCAGTTACTTTGACCAAACTTTTTGTCGCATAATTGGATAAGATTTGCATTAAAACAACTCCGGGTTGTTGTTCATTGATGGTTGCACCCAGTTGTTCTAACATCGAATTAATAATGTTTGCACCCATCGCTTCAGATACATTAACGCTCAGATCAATCGAATAATCATCCTTATCCAATGCTCGCACGGTAACTTCGGTAGCCCCACCACCATAATTACTAATGCTCGGGTGGGCTGAATCAGCTAGGGCAATCAAATTCCCCTTATGATTTTCAATCCATTCCAACAGCGCTGAGCTAGGTTTATGCAAAATTACCTGACCAATCAATTCCCGATTAATTACTGTTGCCGAGATCCCATTCTTTCTGAGCATCCGTGCCCCGTTGCTGACGGCCGCGACTACAGATGGTTCTTCAGTCACCATGGGAATGGCATGCTCAACGCCATTGACCATTAAATTAACCCCTACGCCTTCAGGTAACGAATAATCAGTAAGATAGTTTTCGATTAGGTGGGCATCAGTATCGTTTACATGATCCTTAATCAATGACCGTGCGTTTTCATCTAAAGATGCGTACTCCCCAACAACTGATAACCTATCAGCATATGATTTACGATAAAAATGTTTAAATATATTATCCATAAATAAAGCTTCCACCTTTGCAATTGCTCCCCACAATCAGGAGCATTTAAAACAACTAATGTTTTTGGTTTGATTTCATGTGGCGTAAATATTCATTAATTAATCCCTCACGGACCCCGCTATCAGCAAAGATGACCTGCTTAGAATTAATTCTGTTAATAATCGAGACCAATGGTAATAATCCACCAACGATAATATCGGCACGATCGGACTCTAACCCTGAAATCTGTTTGCGTTGTGCATTATCCTTTGCGATCAATAGCTCGAATGTTTTTAAAACCTGTGATTGCCTTAATTGATAGCGATTTAAGCGGTGCGAACGATTTAGGTGCTGGTGGTGCTGATTGATTCTTGCCAACGCCCTAGTTGCGCCACCAAGTAAGACTAATGGATAGTGATAAGCCCATTTCAGCCAGAAAACTCGATGTAGTTCTTGTTGGATATAACACTCTGCTTTGAATAAATCAGATGATTTAATATAACTATTTAAATGGTAATGTTCTGAAATACTTACCGCTCCCATTGGAAGGCTAATTAAATTCTTTTTTTTATGGTTTTGAACTAGTACTAACTCCATACTGGCCCCACCAATATCAACTAAAATATAATTAGACTCCTTGATGTTGTTTACAACCCCTAAATAGTCATAATAAGCTTCCTGATTTCCAGATAAAATTTTAACCCGCAAACCAAGGGTATCACGAACCTGTTTTAAAAATGTATCTTGATTATTAGCTTGGCGGACCGCAGCAGTAGCAATGACTTTCACATGCGCATTTGGGTATCCCTTATAAACATTTTGGAAATTTTGTAACGCATTAATTGTCCGCTTAATCGCTGCTGGTCTCAACATTTTTTCTCGACCCATCCCTTCGGATAGTCGACTATCATTTTTTAATCTTTTAATTTCATGATATGATCCATCATTTTCAATTTGATTAATGGCCATTCTCACTGAATTGGAACCAATATCTAGAATTACAAAATTTTCCAATTTAAACACCCTTCTTTAAATAATGTTTTAGTTCAGTGATTATTTAAAGTAATTAATCCCAATTGCATCCCGAACTTCTTGAAGGGTTTGATTAGTAACCGCTTGGGCCCGTTCACTCCCTGCCTTTAAAATATCATAAACCGCAGTGGGATCCTTTGCGAATTCTTCTCTACGTGTCCGAATTGGTTCTAGTTCTGCTTGAAGGACCTCGTTCAAGTAACGCTTAATCTTTACATCACCAAGTCCACCATGTCTATATTGTTCCTTTAATTCACTAACATGGTCTTGATCCTTTGCAAAAATATCTAAGTAGGTGAAGACGGTATTGCCTTCAACTTTTCCAGGGTCTTCCACATGAATATGGTTCGGGTCAGTATACATGGACATAACCTTCTTTTGAATCGTGTCTGGGTCATCTGCCAGGTAAATGGCGTTACCAAGTGATTTACTCATCTTAGCATTACCATCCAGTCCAGGAATCCGTCCCATTTCTTTTGGTGGGAAGTAGCCTTCTGGTTCAACTAAAATATCCTGTTTATAAATTGAATTAAATGAACGCACGATTTCACGAGTTTGTTCAAGCATTGGTTCTTGATCAGCTCCAACTGGAACTGTATTAGCCTTAAAGGCAGTGATATCAGCAGCTTGGCTTACTGGATAGATGAAGAAACCAGCTGGCACACTTTGGCCGAAGTTTTTTTGTTTAATTTCGGTTTTAACAGTTGGGTTACGGTTTAACCGTGAAACTGTAACTAGATTTAAGTAGTGCATCGTCAATTCATCTAACGCTGGTAATTGTGACTGAACACAAATGGTAGATTTCTTAGGGTCAATGCCAACTGCTAAGTAGTCCAGTGCCACTTGAAGTAAACTGTGTTGAATTTTTTCTGGATCACGAGCGTTATCGGTTAACGCTTGCATATCTGCAATTAATAGATAGGTGTCATATTCACCTGAGTTTTGTAAAGCAACCCGATTTCTAAGAGAACCAACATAGTGTCCAATGTGTAACTTGCCGGTTGGGCGATCACCAGTTAAAATTACCTTTTTTTCTGTCATCATAAATCATCCTTTCTAAAAAAAGGCGTGCTACTGGATGAATATCCAATAGGACGCCTTTAACGTGGTACCACCTATGTTGCGAGAGTTAAAACCCGCCACTCTTTCCGATAAGGAGGAACCCATTCAACCATTTCATTTCCCCTAATCATTCTCAGCATCTATGATCTCTCTGAAGGTGGGGCAACTACTTTTTTAACATTTATAATCATCTAATATTTTAATTGATTACTAATTTAATGTCAAAGTGAGTTTAATTGACATTTAAGCATTTTAAACCTAAAATTATTGCACGTTGAAAAGAATTTGAAGAAATGGAGGAATGATCTTGGAACCCGGTGAATATGAAAAAGAGGAAGCCCGTGTTGAATCAATTGTTAAAAAAATTACGAAACGAATTCAAAAAACTAAAGTTGATTTAAATAGAGCTCACCAAGAAACTGAAAATGTTCAGCAAAATTATAGTGCCAATACGTCTGTTAACTACTTTGAAGTTGACGATCGAATTGAAACGAGTGCTGAACTACAACAACAAAGAGGATTAGTTAACCGAGATATTGAAAATGAAGCAATCATCAAACGACACTTAAACACGTTAAAGGATTTAGAAAATTCTCCCTATTTTGGGCGCATTGATATTCTTGATGATGGTGATACAAAACCAGAAAAACTTTACATTGGGACAGCATCATTTGTTGATGATAATCAAAATTTTTTAATCTATGATTGGCGGGCTCCTATTTCTAGCATCTATTATAATGGAACCCTGGGCAAGGTTAGCTACACTACTCCTGCGGGGCGTTTCTCAACCGAATTAATAAAAAAGCGTCAATTTCAAATTAAAAATGGCAAAATTGATAATCTGTTCGATACTAATGAAACCGTTGGCGATGAAATGCTTCAACATGCATTAGGTGAACAAAATGATGAGACAATGCAAAATATCGTTGCTACGATTCAAAGTGAACAAAACGATATTATTAGGGATACGACTAGTGACCTATTAGTTGTCCAAGGGGTCGCTGGATCAGGAAAAACATCAGCAATCCTCCAAAGAATTGCATTCCTACTTTACCACAGCAGAAGTTCGCTAGTGGCAGATCAAATCGTGTTACTTTCACCCAATAAACTGTTTAGTCACTACATTTCAGATGTGCTACCTAGTTTAGGGGAACGCAACATGCGACAAGTTACGCTTGCTGAATTTTTTAACCATCGATTTGAGGGATTAAAAGTTCAATCAATTTTTGATCGTTACGAAAATCAACAATCATTAAGTAATTCCCAACAACAGATTCATCAGTATAAAGATAGTGATAAATTCATGAATGCGTTATCAGATTATGTTTCTGATATTTCAGCCGATCAAATTCAATTTAGTTCAATTTTATTTAGGGGCAATCCATTCTTTACTGCTGAAGATATTCGCGCAATTTATGAACAATACCCAAAGAGTATGCACACATCACAAAGAATCTTAAAAACTAAAAACCAACTTATCAGAACTTTAAAAAGAAGAATTAAAACTTCAATCCACGATCCATGGGTAAATGATGAACTAGAAGTTTTAAGTGAAGAACAGATTCGAACCATGATGAAGGGAAAGCAGCTCCGTGAATTCCAAAGCCAAGATGACGAACGGGATTTTCTAGCACAGAAAATCGTTAAACGTGAATACCGAATTATTTATGATGCAATTTTTAATAATAATTTTTTTGATCCATATATTCAATATGTCGATTTTCTAAATAACTTAGCGCTTCCTGCAAATATCGATAATAAAGAATGGCAAGCCTCTATTAAGAAGTTTTCAGAAGACTTAGAAAATCATAAATTAGGTTTGGAAAATGCTGCACCGCTCCTATATCTACGTGATTTAATTACAGGTGAAGGTAGAAATCGTGCAATTAAATATTTGTTTATCGATGAAATGCAGGACTACTCAATTGCTCAATTAATTTACTTGCGATTTATATTTTCAAATGCCAAATTTAACCTAATTGGTGACAGTGAACAAGCTTTATTTAAAGAAGTTGAATCCCCTAAAGAACTGCTAAATAAACTTAACGATGCGTTTGGCACTAATCATTCTAGGCTCATAACGTTACGTAAATCCTATCGATCGACTTATCAAATCACAACATTTGCTAAGTCATTATTACCAGATGGAAATGAAATTGAAGCATTTAATCGTCAAGGACCACTTCCTGAAATCATTGTTAGATACAATGATCAAGAAGCATTAGCAAGTTTAAAATCATCCGTTAAAAAACAATTAGCTGATAATGGAACTGTTGCTATTATCACTAAAAATATGAATGATGCTAAGTTTATCAACCACAATCTATACCATAGTTTTAAAACTAATATTCTAGATGATGCTGATCGCACCTTACCGAAGGGAGTAATTATTTTGCCCGTCTATTTGGCAAAGGGATTAGAATTTGATTCAGTAATCGGTTGGAATATTTCTAATGATAACTTTAATAGCACTGATTTAATTGGAACGCTTTACACGATTTCAACAAGAGCAATGCATAACTTAATCTTAATCAGTGTTGGTGCAGTTAGCTCGCTAATTACAAAATCCAAAGTCCCGAAAGAAGTATTTAAAATTGACCATCAATTAAGCTCACATAGCTAATATTAAAAAAACTGCCGTCCCCACTAAGAGTTAGTAGGGACGGCAGTTTTTAATTAAAGCCGTTTCCGGGATTTGAACCCGGGACCTCTTCCTTACCATGGAAACGCTCTACCTCCTGAGCTAAAACGGCATTTAAATATTAAAATAAAAAAGACCTTCGTAAAAAACGGAGATCTTTTTTGTTTGCGTGGCAACGTCCTATCCTTGCAGGGGGCGATCCCCCAACTACTTTTGGCGCTCAAAAGCTTAACTTCTGTGTTCGACATGGGAACAGGTGTATCCTTCTGGCCATCATCACCACACTATTTATCTGTGAGAACTTCGTTCTCTCAAAACTAGATAATATTTTATTCTTCCGTGAGAACAACCTTACTTGGTTAAGTCCTCGACCAATTAGTACTAGTCCGCTCCATGCATCACTGCACTTCCACTTCCAGCCTATCTACCTGATCATCTTTCAGGGGTCTTACTTCCATAAAGGAATGGGAAATCTCATCTCGAGGTGGGTTTCACACTTAGATGCTTTCAGCGTTTATCTCATCCATACATAGCTACCCAGCGATGCGCCTGGCGGCACAACTGGTACACCAGCGGTATGTCCACTCCGGTCCTCTCGTACTAAGAGCAGCTCCTCTCAAATTTCCTACGCCCGCGACGGATAGGGACCGAACTGTCTCACGACGTTCTGAACCCAGCTCGCGTACCGCTTTAATGGGCGAACAGCCCAACCCTTGGGACCAACTACAGCCCCAGGATGCGATGAGCCGACATCGAGGTGCCAAACCTCCCCGTCGATGTGAACTCTTGGGGGAGATAAGCCTGTTATCCCCAGGGTAGCTTTTATCCGTTGAGCGATGGCCCTTCCATACGGTACCACCGGATCACTAAGCCCGACTTTCGTCCCTGCTCGACCTGTATGTCTCGCAGTCAAGCTCCCTTCTGCCTTTACACTCGTCGAATGATTTCCAACCATTCTGAGGGAACCTTTGGGCGCCTCCGTTACTGTTTAGGAGGCGACCGCCCCAGTCAAACTGCCAACCAGACACTGTCTCCCACCACGATTAGTGGTGCGGGTTAGAGTGTTCATACAGCGAGGGTAGTATCCCACCAATGCCTCCATCGAGACTAGCGTCCCGACTTCTATGGCTCCTACCTATCCTGTACAAGCTATACAAACACCCAATATCAAGTTACAGTAAAGCTCCATGGGGTCTTTCCGTCCTGTCGCGGGTAACCTGCTTCTTCACAGGTATCTCAATTTCACCGAGTCTCTCGTTGAGACAGTGCTCAGATCGTTACGCCTTTCGTGCGGGTCGGAACTTACCCGACAAGGAATTTCGCTACCTTAGGACCGTTATAGTTACGGCCGCCGTTTACTGGGGCTTCGTTTCTGGGCTTCGCCGAAGCTAACTCATCCACTTAACCTTCCAGCACCGGGCAGGCGTCAGCCCCTATACTTCATCTTACGATTTTGCAGAAACCTGTGTTTTTGATAAACAGTCGCCTGAGCTTTTTCACTGCGGCTGCACGTAGTGCAGCACCCCTTCTCCCGAAGTTACGGGGTCATTTTGCCGAGTTCCTTAACGAGAGTTCACTCGCTCACCTTAGGATTCTCTCCTCGACTACCTGTGTCGGTTTGCGGTACGGGTAGTTAACTACTAACTAGAAACTTTTCTCGGTAGTGTGACATCAACGACTTCCCTACTAAATTTCGGTCCTCATCACACCTTGTCAATACGGTATTAAGCATTTGACTCAACACCTGACTTAGTGCTTGAACATCCATATCCAACAGGATGCTACGTTTAGCCTCCTACGTCCTTCCATCGGTCAAACATAGTTAACTAGTACAGGAATCTCAACCTGTTATCCATCGCCTACGCCTCTCGGCCTCGGCTTAGGTCCCGACTAACCCTGGGAGGACGAGCCTTCCCCAGGAAACCTTAGTCATTCGGTGGATCAGATTCTCACTGATCTTTCGCTACTCATACCGGCATTCTCACTTCTAAGCGCTCCACCAGTCCTTACGGTCTGGCTTCATTGCCCTTAGAACGCTCTCCTATCACGCAACATAAGTTGCGTCCACAATCTCGGTAATATGCTTAGCCCCGGTAAATTTTCGGCGCAGAATCACTCGACTAGTGAGCTATTACGCACTCTTTAAATGGTGGCTGCTTCTGAGCCAACATCCTAGTTGTCTATGCAACTCCACATCCTTTTCCACTCAGCATATATTTAGGGACCTTAATTGGTGGTCTGGGCTGTTCCCCTTTCGACGGTGGATCTTATCACTCATCGTCTGACTCCTGGATATAAATCAATGGCATTCGGAGTTTATCTGAATTTAGTAACCCAAGACGGGCCCCTCACCCAAACAGTGCTCTACCTCCATGATTCTCGACTCCAAGGCTAACCCTAAAGCTATTTCGGAGAGAACCAGCTATCTCCAAGTTCGTTTGGAATTTCACCGCTACCCACACCTCATCCCAGCACTTTTCAACGTACACGGGTTCGGCCCTCCGGTGTGTTTTACCACACTTTCAGCCTGGACATGGGTAGATCACCTGGTTTCGGGTCTATCACAACATACTATGGCGCCCTATTCAGACTCGCTTTCGCTACGGCTCCGACTTTTCATCTTAACCTTGCATGTTATCATAACTCGCCGGTTCATTCTGCAAGAGGCACGCTATCACCCATTAACGGGCTCTAACTGCTTGTAGGCACATGGTTTCAGGAACTATTTCACTCCCCTTCCAGGGGTGCTTTTCACCTTTCCCTCACGGTACTGGTTCACTATCGGTCACTAGGGAGTATTTAGCCTTGGGAGATGGTCCTCCCGGATTCCGGCAATGTTTCACGTGTATTGCCGTACTCAGGATCCTGAACTGAGGGAATTAGATTTCGTCTACAGGGCTATCACCTTGTGTCGCAGAACTTCCCAGATCTTTCGACTATCTAATTCTTTGGTAACTCAAATGTTCAGTCCTACAACCCCATCGAGTAAACTCGATGGTTTGGGCTGTTCCCCGTTCGCTCGCCGCTACTGAGGGAATCGAATTTTCTTTCTCTTCCTGTGGGTACTTAGATGTTTCAGTTCCCCACGTCTGCCTTTCAATGAGTATGAATTCGTCATTGAATAATAAACGATTAAATTTATTGGGTTTCCCCATTCGGAAATCTCCGGATCAAAGCTTACGTACAGCTCCCCGAAGCATATCGGCGTTAGTCCCGTCCTTCATCGGCTCCTAGTACCAAGGCATCCACCATGCGCCCTTAATAACTTAACCTATTACCACGTAGTGGTATTTGGTTAATTGAGTAAATACGAATAAAACTAATTTAAAAAACTCAAAATAACGCGGTGTTCTCGGTTGAAATTGTATTTAATACAATTCAATAATTTGGAAAAATTAAAATATTATCTAGTTTTCAAAGAACCAAGTTTGAGAGTAGACCTCTCAAAACTAAACAAAACTATGACTGTGCAAGGTTCCGAATTATTCCTTAGAAAGGAGGTGATCCAGCCGCAGGTTCTCCTACGGCTACCTTGTTACGACTTCACCCTAATCATCAGTCCTACCTTAGGCGGCTAGCTCCTCAAAAGAGGTTACTGCACCGACTTTGGGTATTACTAACTCTCATGGTGTGACGGGCGGTGTGTACAAGACCCGGGAACGTATTCACCGTGGCATGCTGATCCACGATTACTAGTGATTCCAACTTCATGCAGGCGAGTTGCAGCCTGCAATCCGAACTGAGAACGGCTTTAAGAGATTAGCTTGACCTCGCGGTTTCGCAACTCGTTGTACCGTCCATTGTAGCACGTGTGTAGCCCAGGCCATAAGGGGCATGATGATTTGACGTCGTCCCCACCTTCCTCCGGTTTGTCACCGGCAGTCTCACTAGAGTGCCCAACTTAATGCTGGCAACTAATAATAGGGGTTGCGCTCGTTGCGGGACTTAACCCAACATCTCACGACACGAGCTGACGACAACCATGCACCACCTGTCATCCTGTCCCCGAAGGGAACGGCTAATCTCTTAACTTTGCAGGAGATGTCAAGGCCTGGTAAGGTTCTTCGCGTAGCATCGAATTAAACCACATGCTCCACCACTTGTGCGGGTCCCCGTCAATTCCTTTGAGTTTCAACCTTGCGGTCGTACTCCCCAGGCGGAATGCTTAATGCGTTAGCTGCGGCACTAAAGGGCGGAAACCCTCTAACACCTAGCATTCATCGTTTACGGCATGGACTACCAGGGTATCTAATCCTGTTTGCTACCCATGCTTTCGAGCCTCAGCGTCAGTTACAGACCAGACAGCCGCCTTCGCCACTGGTGTTCTTCCATATATCTACGCATTTCACCGCTACACATGGAGTTCCACTGTCCTCTTCTGCACTCAAGTTTCTCAGTTTCCGATGCACTTCTCCGGTTAAGCCGAAGGCTTTCACATCAGACTTAAAAAACCGCCTGCGCTCGCTTTACGCCCAATAAATCCGGACAACGTTTGCCACCTACGTATTACCGCGGCTGCTGGCACGTAGTTAGCCGTGACTTTCTGGTTAAATACCGTCAAAGCTTGATCATTTCCTATCAAACTTGTTCTTCTTTAACAACAGAGTTTTACGAGCCGAAACCCTTCTTCACTCACGCGGCGTTGCTCCATCAGACTTGCGTCCATTGTGGAAGATTCCCTACTGCTGCCTCCCGTAGGAGTATGGGCCGTGTCTCAGTCCCATTGTGGCCGATTACCCTCTCAGGTCGGCTACGTATCATTGCCTTGGTAGGCCATTACCCCACCAACAAGCTAATACGCCGCAGGTCCATCCTAAAGTGATGCAAACGCATCTTTCAAACAAAAACCATGCGGTTTTTGTTGTTATGCGGTATTAGCACTTGTTTCCAAATGTTATCCCCCGCTTTAGGGCAAGTTACCTACGTGTTACTCACCAGTTCGCCACTCACTTCGATGTTAAGTCAAGTTAATGCAAGCATCAACTATCATTAACGGAAGTTCGTTCGACTTGCATGTATTAGGCACGCCGCCAACGTTCGTCCTGAGCCAGGATCAAACTCTCATCTTATGATGAAAAGCTTAACGTTAGCTCTTCTTAATATTTGTTACTTTTTAAAGCGAATTGACTTCGCATAAGTTTTTTGTACTTCATTTAAAATGAAGTTCCTTACACATTTTTTGTCATAATTTTGTTCAGTTTTCAAAGATCTACTTTTGCGCGTCGCTCTTAACGACAACTATTTAATAATATCAAATTGCTAACTGGATGTCAACGATTTTTTAAAATTAATTTTGAACAACTTTTGAAAGTTGTTAGTCGAAATGAATAACGCAAGTAATAATATACCGCGTTCAAACTTTAATGTCAACATAAAAAATAAAATTAATTTGAAATGACTTTGCTAAATAAAAAATGGGCCATGGCTAAATTATTAACCATGGCCCATTAATCAAAATCCTACTTAGTAACTCGTGCTAAGTAGTAACGCTTTTTACCTTTTCTAACAACTACGAATTTACCATCAAAATTATCGTTCGGGTTAATTACTGCTTCAACATCATCAACCTTTTCACCATTAATTCTGATCGCACCATTTTTGACATCTTCCCTAGCTTGTCTTCTTGATGGTTCAATTTTAGTATCATCAACTAACCATTGAATAATATCATTTGGTTCAGAACTAACGTCGACACTTGGCATGTTCTTAAAACCTTGTTCAACTTCACTTACGGTTAAATTCTTGATTCCATTTGTAAATAAAGCTTTGGTGATATTTTCAGCTTCTTCAACTGCCTTTTCACCATGGACGAACTTAGTAACTTCTTCAGCCAATCTTCTTTGGGCTTCGCGTTTCTTAGGTTCTGTTTTCACCTTTTCAGCCAACTCTTCAATCTCTTCATGACTAAGGAACGTAAAGTACTTCAAGTACTTCACAACATCCCGATCATCTTGATTGATCCAGAATTGGTAAAATTCGTATGGAGTTGTCTTTTCAGGATCTAACCAAACTGCTCCACCTGCAGTCTTACCAAACTTAGTTCCATCAGACTTAAGCATCAATGGAATCGTAAGCCCGTATACCTTCGCATCGGCGCCTTCCATCTTGTGGATCAGGTCAGTTCCAGAGGTAATGTTCCCCCATTGATCAGAACCACCAATTTCAAGTTGTACGTCGTTGTTCTTAAAGAGATGTAAGAAGTCCATCGATTGTAAAATTTGGTAGGTGAATTCAGTAAATGAAATCCCAGCATCCAAACGACTAGCAACGACTTCCTTATTCAACATCGTATTCACGTTGAATACCTTTCCGTAATCACGAAGAAAGTCTAGTAGCGTGAACTTGGAAAGCCAATCATAGTTATTAACAATCGTAAAACTACCGTCTTGGCCAAATAGCTTGGTCATTTGCTTAGTTAAGGCTTCTTCATTATGTTTAACTTGGTCCATCGTTTGTAGCTTTCTTTCAGCCTTTTTACCACTAGGATCACCAATTGAACCGGTTGCCCCACCCACTAAGATCACTGGATGGTGTCCCGCTAATTGAAAACGCTTTAAGATCATGAATGGAATTAAATGCCCAATGTGCATACTGTCACCAGTTGGGTCAATTCCAGCGTATAGTCCGATTTTATTTTCATTAACTAGTTCGTTCAAACCTTCTGCATCCGTTTGTTGATTAATGGCGCCACGCCACTTTAAATCATCGATAATATCCATTTCATTTCCTCCTTAAGATAACAAAAAATCCCCTACAGCTTAATAAGCCATAGGGGACGAAAATAGTTCCGCGGTACCACCCAAGTTATCATTTATAATGATCACTCTAACCATTAATAACGAAATGACTCGGCAAATATGCACGCTCCATAGGTGTAATTTCTCAAATGAATTGCTTAGCTCACAGCCCCGCTAAGTTTCTGAATTCTCAAATTCATTTGATACTAGAACTACTTCTCAGCATTTGTTTAATTACCAATATCATAATAACCAACTGCTGTTTTGTCAATAAACTAATTACTTAATTTTGTCCAATTGAGCTTGGACTGATGGTAATAACTTTTTAAGTGCAGCTGCTTTTGCTTCAGCTTCGACCTTCTTCTTACCGGTAGCAGTAGCTTGTTTAACGACTGCTTCTTTTTCACCAGCATTCATTGAAGGATCTTCCTTTTCAGCTAAAGTCAGTTCTTTTTGAACGTATGCTTGCACTTGTTGCTGTAATGCTGCTTGTTGTTGGGCTTGGGAAGCGCCGGATTGCTTTTGCAATTTCGCTTGTTCTTGCTTCATGATGGTTGGCAATGCCTTGACCTGTTTAGCATTTAGCACTAACCAATCCTTTGGTACGTAGAGTGTGTTGGTCTTATGATAAACAGATGACTTTTGTGCTAATCCATACATAAATCTTTCAAAGCTATTCTTGTATTCCCAACGAACTGTCTTGGTCACTAACTTAGCGTGCTTTAAGTTACTACTTTTCACTACTACGTTAGTAACGTCAGTATCCGGTTTAACCGTCTTCTTAGCACTACCGCTCTTGTATACAATCGCCTTATCCTTACTATTACTTTGGCCAACTGGTTGGTCAACAACTAAATTAAGACTAGGTGATAAGGAAGCAACCTTAGTAGTAGTATCGGTAGAAGCCACCTTATGCATCCCATAGTGGTACTTAAAGTTGGCAACTGATAAGAACATTACACCAATCAACAATGCAGTAAAGATAATATTTAAAATCAAATGAAGTGGTTGCTTGCCTACTAATAAATTCCAAGAGATGAAGAATAGGATCGCAACGATCACTAATAGAATAATAATCATTATTGACGACCTCCTTCAACCTTAGCTTCTGGAATACTTTTACCCTTTTTCAGCATGAACGTGAATGCTAACCCGATCAAACCAAAGATAAATGCAACTAAGAAAGCGGAATGATAACCACTCAACACAGCATTTAGCATTTTATCTTTGTATTGTAATGGGTCAACAGTTAGTAAATGATGGGCTGGTTTGGCATTATTAGTAACGTTGGTCAAAACGGAAGTCATTACCGCAGTGGCAATTGAACTAGCGATTTGCCGTAACGTATTATTTGCAGCAGTCCCATGATTCATCATACTAACATCTAACGCATTCATACTATAGGTAGTAATCGTCATCATTGACATTGCGATCCCACAAGAACGGATGGCGTAAATCACTACCACGTACATGATTGGCATATCAGTAGTTAAGAAGAAGAATGGAATCGTTCCAATTGTTAATAGTAAGAAACCACTAATTCCTAAGTAACGAGCCCCATACTTATCGAAGATTCGACCAGTAAATGGACTCAATACCCCAATCATCATTGCTCCGGCTAATAGCGTTAGTCCGGAATGAAACGCGTTGTAGCCACGAACGATTTGTAAATACAATGGGAGAATCATTTCAAACCCAATCAAAGACATCATTGCAAGGGCTCCAATTATTGAGCCAATTGTAAATTGTTTGGATTTAAATACGTTTAAATTCACCAATGGATTACTAGTCTTGAATTCACGCAGAATGAATGCAATCACAAAGATGACTCCAATAACTAACGTGGAGATAACAACGGCGCTACCCCATCCCTTATCACCAACGGATGAAAATGCGTATAGCGCACTCCCAAAACCAATCGTTGATAATAGTAATGAAGGGAAATCGAGCTTCGTCTTGCTAGTTGGTAAGATTGGCTTCATGGCAAATAAACTACCGATAATCACAAATGCCATAATTGGAATGATCATCCCAAAGAGATCACGCCATTGCGCATTCACAATAATCCAACCAGAAACAGTCGGACCAATAGCAGGTGCTAATCCAATTACAACTCCGGATAGCCCCATTGCAGTCCCCCGCTTTTCAGGTGGGAAAATCGATAACATGATCGTTTGTAGCATTGGCATTGAAATTCCAACCCCAACGGCTTGAATTAAACGCCCTGACAATAATGTCGCAAAGTTTGGCGCAGCGAAACACATTACCGTTCCAACTTCAAAGATCACCATTGCTGAAATGTAAAGCCACTTGGTATTAAAACGACTGGATAACCAAGCGGTAACGGGAATCAAAATCCCATTGACCATCAAAAAACCACTGGTCAACCATTGAACTGTGGAAGTATCAATGTTAAACACATCCATTAGCTTTGGATATGCAGTCGCCAATAGCGTTTGGTTTAACACGGTACAAAAAGTACCAATTAAAAGGAACAACACAAGTAGAGTTCTACTATATGGGTTTCCCTTTTGATCTAACGGCTTATCCATTAGAACATTCCTTCTTTCTAATTAATAAATAAAATAGATATCAAATATTACTTTCTTCACTATCTAATTTAGCACTAGCATTTTATTTTGTCAACTAAATTGACAATGGGTTTATATGTTATATAATCATTATATATTATTAAAGTTGATTTTAATTAAGTTAGAAAGGGAGCTCATTAATCATGGATAGAGAAGACGATACATTTAAAGAAGTCAAAAGCAGAATCTTTAACCTATTCAAACGCGAAGACTTTCTGTTTGGCATCGGTGAAATCGCAAGCTACACTGATATCCCCCAGAGTAAATTACGCTACTGGGAAAAATGTGGGTACATTCGATCCAAAAAGTGTTCTAAAAATCAGAATCGCAAATATTCTTACCACACCCTCATGAAAATCGAACTAATCAAATCATATTTAGAATCAGGTTTCACTCTCAATGCCGCTGCTGATAAAGCCAGTAATTTTACTAATTACAACATCGTCATCGCCCGCATGCTAAAGAACCGCATCAAAGAAATCGGAACTGTTGATGATAAACCCGCAATCAATATGGGATGTTTAAACGACGATCCTTCCAAATCAATTTACTTTGTTGATGATGGAGATGAAATTAAGGCTTATATTAAAAATAATAATTAATTTAAAACTTCCAATTTATTGTTTTCATAATTGGAAGTTTTTTCATTCATAAAATTATGTGATTCCAAGCGATAAGCAATCTAAAATATGGTATGATAAAAAGGATTATGCAATAATAAATTTGTTGCGATAAGCTCGAATTTATATTTGCTTAAATCCCAATGCAAATCTTTCGTCGGGAAGATTACCTTCCCAGTTTTCAAGGAGGAAAACAATTTATGTGGTTCAGTAAAATGATTAGCGATTTTATATTCGGATACCCCGTAATGGTGTCAGTCGTATGGATCGTTGGTTGTATCTTCAAGGAGTGGACACTTCATCATACTCAAGATAACGATTCCGATCGTAAACCGTTGGTTTCAATATTAGTACCTGCTCACAACGAGCATGATACCCTGGAAGAAGCGGTTAAGTCACTTGCTAACTTAACCTATAAAAATTATGAAATTGTATTGATCGATGATAAAAGTTCAGATGATACTTTAGAAATAATGCATCGATTACAGGACCAATACAAATCACAATTTAATATCCAAATCGTTGCCATCCCCGTTAACCAGGGAAAAGCAAATGCTATGAACCAAGGGCTGAAAGCTGCTCGTGGAGAATACCTATTGGGAATTGACTCTGATTCTGTTTTAGATCCAGACTCACTTTCGTACGTTGTTAAAACTTTAAATAATAACCCTAAGGCTGGTGCCGTTGCTGGAAAACCAGTTGTTAGAAATCGAACTACTATTTTGGGCCGCCTTCAATTACTGGAATACATCGGTGTTATCGATATCATTAAGCGTGCAGAATCATTCTTAACTGGTAAGATCACTACCGTTTCAGGAGTTATTGTTGGTTTTAGAAAAACAGCCGTTGAATCGGTTAATGGTTGGAACACGAAGGTCATGACCGAAGATATTGATATTACATGGCGATTATATCGTAACCACTGGGAAGTATTATATAACCCCAATATTATTTGTTGGATTTTAGTTCCAGAAAGCGTTCGAAACCTAATCAAACAAAGACAGCGATGGGCGCGTGGTGGTTTAGAAGTACTAGCTGGTAACCGTGATATGTTGATTCATGGTAGTTTTAGCGAAAAGTTTTTACTATCTGAAACAATCGTAAGTAACACGTGGGCAGTGGTTACAATGCTAAGTACAATTACCTACATCCTTACATTTATTTTGGATCGCAATTTGACCCTTGATGGTAATATTTTACTATTCATGCTAATGGTCAGTTTCACCCAGTTCTTAATCAGTTTTTCTTTCTCAAAGAAGGCAACATTTATGAGTTGGGGGGACTTCTTACTAATCCCTGCTTACATTATGTATTATTGGATCATTAATTTGATCAGCTGTATCTATGCTATGATTTCATTCTTCTTAGACCCAGAACATGTTGGAACATGGCGTAGTCCGGATCGGGGGCGCTAAAATTGGAAAATAAACCACAATATAATTTCGTAATTCGTAAAAAGATCAGTATTAAAAGAAGAATTTGGAATTTTTGTTTATTTGCGGCTCTATGGTCAGCGGTGCTATTTATTTTCTACGTTAACTACGGATTTATCTTTGATTTATACACAGATAATCTAGTTACTTACTACTTACTTCTTAACTTAGACTACGGATTTTACTTTGGGCTACTATATACAATTTTATTTTTTGGAATTGGAACTATTATTTTTAGCTTTTATAGATTAAAAAAAATGCGGAGGAATCTAAAAAATGACACGAAGAACTCGTAAAATTATTGTTTGGATTATTGCAATCCTAATCGTTCTTGGAATGTCATTAACGATTCACAGAACGGTTCAATACGATAAGGGTGAAAACACTAACTATGCATTAAAAGCACAAGCTGCTTCACAAAAAAATGGGATTTTAGTTTTTTGTTATCATCGAATTATTAATGATGATTTAGGGGTTAATGTTGTTAAATCACTATCTGATAACTCACAACTCCATGACTTTGCAGTTACTACAACTGATTTCAAGAAACAAATGAAGTTTCTTAAAGATCATGGAATTAAGGTCATTAGCGGTCAAAAAATGTATGAAATGGTTAGTAATCAAGAACCAATTAAGGGTAAATATGCCGTCCTAACCTTCGACGATATTGACCGTTCAACCATTGAAAATGCAATGCCAGTAATGGAAAAATATAAATTCCCGTTCACCACTTTCATTGTTACCGGAAACACAGGTCGTTATCGTGAAGGATCTAAGTTCGCTACTTGGAAAAATATTTTAAAAGCCAAGAAAAAAGCCGGTAACTTACAAAGTCTAGAATTGCATACTAACAATATGCACTACCTAACCCGTGGATTAATCCCAATTATTCAAAGACCGGACGAATTTAATCACTTCAAACGTGACTTTATCACTAGTCAACGAATTATGCATGAAAAAACGGGACAATTCGGAACTTCATTTGCCTATCCTTATGGTGGTGGAACCGATAAAACAACTAATTTCTTAAACTCTCAAAATCTCCAATGGATCGCTACATTGAATACTGGAATTGTAAACGACAAGACTAATTTAATGTACACCCCAAGAATGATCATTAATAATGATTCTTGGCCAAGTATTCAAAAATGGTTCTCAACCAAATAAAATAAAAGGTGCGCTAGATTAAATTCTAGCACACCTTTTTATTTGCTCTTAAGAGCGTTTAATCAACCTTTTAATGCCATAACCAATTAAACCGATCCAGCCAATGATTGAAACCCAAATAAGGCCTCTAAACCAACCAGCACTTTGGTATTGAATCGTTAAATGATTAACTCCTGGTTTTCCATTTACAGTGATCGCTCCGATCGAATCAGTCTTAACGGTTTTTAACTGTTTCCCATTTAGTTTTATGATTGAGTGGGCGTATTTAACAACTGCTAATTTATGGGGTTGAGTATGATTACTCTTATTTGTCCACTTAACAGTCATTATACCGTTTTTAACCTGATGATTATGATTTATATTCGGATTGATAATTGATTTACGATACTTGATATATGGACTAAATTTTTGATATTCAAATACTGAAATTTTTTGCTTCACTGGCATATAATCTGGGGTTGCCTTAATTACCAACTGCAAAATTCTTTGCGGATCATCAGAACGCAATGCTGAACGTAATCTATTCGGATCGGACGTTCTAATAATCGTTTTACGAGTACTAATGATTACTTTGTGTGAATTAAAGTAACGACTCTTACTTAAAACATGACTAAAGTCTTTATACATCACAAGTAGCATTAGTAAAATCGTTATGCCCCCAATTACATAACGAGACCAATTGATGCTTTTATCAGAAAGCAGGATTCCAATCGCCAAATATAATAAAACGTACGGGATCACTAAAAACCGAATCGGATTTTGAATCACGGAGTCCACCGCTGGGATTAGCTTAGATAGCAATGTCCACGGAAAAAGGAAGGTCGGAATCCATAGAAAAAATGTTCCATTCAGAATAATAACCCGAGTAGTTAAATCAATATGCTTCCATCTAATAATTAGGTATAAGATTGCAATTACAAATAAAAACAGCGTACTGTACTGAAGCCTAGTGGTGCCGTTGGGGGCAAACAAAGAATCAGATGCTAAATGTAAATCTGGCAGCACGGGCAACAAATGATTAGAAGAAAATAGTTCTAACATCCCACCCCAAACGTTGAATGACAACAATAACGTTAGGCCAATTGATTTAAAAAGTGATTGCCACATTTGTTTACGATCATCTGTGATAACCAACCCTGTCACAAAAAATGGAATTAACGCTAATGCACAAATCGCACTAGTAATGTTATGAATTTCAAGCAATAAAGTCATCGAAAGGGCCAATTTAATCCAAGCAATCCGTCTGGTGCGAATCATTTCAGTTCCACATAGCATTATTAATGGAACAAAAGCCGCTCCCCATGCGGTAAATTGTTGCCCATTGATCCAATACAAGATGGGGGTCGAAAACATATAACATCCAGCAATTACTAGCGCCCATAACTGCTGAACGTTGTTTTTAATTGATAAATGGTACATTAAACAGCCACTGATAATGAATAATAACGCTGAACTTATTAGCTGATAATTAACCCAGTTTTTGCTAATAAGTAGCAAAAAACCGTTAAAATATGCAAATAATGGTCCATAGACGGCGTTAACCACCCTACCAGACTGGCCAAATCCGAAAAATGATTGAAAATAGCTATAGCTACCAGTTTTAATTTGCATCATTGCATCATAGAATCGATTCATATGAAAAAGTGAGTCGATTCCTACATAAGCGGCATTAGTGTACCATTGTGGAAACATTGCTAATAATGAAATAACCAAAATGACTCCGTATGGCCACGTAGTTCGCCAATTAATTTTGTTATTAAGTGATTTCATGATCAACTTCCCTATCAAAATTTGTATAAAAAATAAGGCAATTGATTTAGACATAGTAAATCAATTACCTTAATTATAATAAATTAGTCGTCTAATTTAGTCTTGTTAGTAACTTTAAGTTTGTCGTCAAAGTCATAAACAACTGGTTCACCAGTCTTCATTTCTAAGTCCATGATGTCATCATCGCTGATTCTTTCAATGTACTTGCTTAATGCACGAAGTGAGTTACCGTGAGCAGCAATAATTACATTCTTACCGTCTAATAACTTAGGTGCAATTTGATCTTCCCATAAAGGCATAACTCTTTCAAGCGTAACCTTGAGGTTTTCACCTGCAGGAATCAAGTTTGGATCTAAGTCAGCGTAACGACGGTCCTTCTTTGCAGAGTATGGAGAGTCATCTGGAAGAAGTGGAGGAAGAGTGTCATATGAACGACGCCAAATGTGAACTTGTTCGTCTCCATATTGTTCAGCAGTTTCCTTCTTGTTTAATCCTTGTAACTTACCATAGTGACGTTCGTTCAAACGCCAAGTCTTAGTTTCAGGAATCCATAGTTGGTCTGATTCTTCTAAAGCAAAGTGTAAAGTCTTAATCGCACGGGTCAAAACTGAAGTAAATGCATAGTCAAATTCTAGACCGTGTTCCTTCAATAATTTACCAGCGTTCTTAGCTTCTTCAACACCCTTGTCACTTAAATCAACGTCAACCCAACCAGTAAATTGGTTAGAAAGGTTCCATTGACTTTGTCCATGACGAATTAATACTAATTTTGCCATAAGTTCCAAACCTCTTTCTATTTTATAATTAAAGAATTCATAACAATGATACACCATCTATCATTATTTTTCAGTAGATTTAGATTTTTTTATGATTTTTACTTCATCATTGGGATGATTGTCGACCCGTTGCACATTTAATATATGGAGAATAAAAGTAAAAATTGGGACAGACACAATCAATCCCCAGCCACCAAAAATTTTTTCACCAACAATCAAAACAACAAAGGTATAAAAAATTGGTAGCTTAGTTCTCGATGACATAAACTTTGGGTTTAATACGTATGCTTCAATTCCATGAACCACTATAATTGTAATGATCATATAAATCACATCGTAAATGCCGCCAGTAGAGTAACAAACTAATGATAATGGAATAAATGAAATAATTACCCCAGCCACTGGAATTAAACTAAGGAAAAACACTAATAATGCTAGTATCAATAGTTGTGGTAACCCCATTACTGCCATCACAATGGTCGTTAAAATGGTATTGCAAATCGCAATAAATAACTGTGCTTCTAAAACAACGCCAAACGTCTTAACGAAAATTTGAGCATAGTAATAAATATCTTGGAATAACCAACCGACATTACTCGTCAAAAATTTCTTGGAAAAGGTAGCCATTCGATCACTTTCCAGTGTAAAAAAGAAACTCAATATTAAAGAAATAAAAACTGAAACACTGACTGATCCGATACTGGTAATATATTCAAAGACAGTATTCGCACTCCCCTTTAGAAACGAAACAACGTTAAACTTAGACAAAAAATCAGCAATGTAAGCCTGAATCTCACTATCTTGTCCAGTTATGTCATTAGGGCTCTGGTAGAAATTAATCAATGATTTAATCCCCATGATTGCTTGTTCGATAATTTGGGGAACATAAACTGCTAAGGCCCATGATACTAATACTACGATCGTAGCATAAATAATACATACTAATAACGACTTAGGAATTTTAACGTATTTCCAAATCCAATTAACAATGGTGGTTACTAAGAACGTAAATATAAAAGTTAGTAAAATAATCGTCATCATTCCACGGACCAAGTAGAGGACGGAAATGATTGCTAATAACACCACCAATCTCCGTAATCTCACGTTTTCAATAAATTGATCCCATAAATGCATTCAAATTCTCCTATTCTGATTAGTTATTTAGAACTTGTCCACTCTCTAATTGATTGATGGTTTGTGGACGGATTGCTAAGCGATTCGTAACGGCTGCCCGATCCATTTTTTTAGCTGAATTAGCAGTTCTTAACGCTTTAATTCGATCGGTAATATTCTTAAAATAGCTATTATTTAAATTGCCATTGGTAAATGCTTGTTGTAATAATTTCGCTGATTGAGCATATTTTTTAGAATGGTTAAGCCGTAATGATTGGTTATAAATGCCCGTTAGTTCAATTGCACCGTTCAATAAATTTTCACTATTTTTTAATTGTTCGTTTGCCCGTTGTACCAGTAATGATGACTGCTTCAAACTAGCTACTTTTTGATACTGGGCAATTGCGGTTACAAAGTGTTGAGCATTATAAAAAGTATCAGCAGCTTGAATGGTCTGTACCTGCTGAAGCGATTTAAGTGCAACTTGATTATCAGGCTGAGCATCTAATGCCTGCTTAAAATTTACAACTGCTTGGTGATATTGCCGATTTTGAATTGCCTGATTACCCTTACTGATGGATGAATTAGCTTCATGATTACTGGAACTATGGCCATTAATCATAAGGCCGCCAAACAATCCAACTACAATAATGGCAACAATCGCTACCAATATTTTTTTCATATCTAATCCCTCTTATACTTTATTTTATTCAATTATACCATTTTTCCAGTAGTAAAATAGAATACATTCCTTCCAAAAAATTAATAAATAAGCGTATAATATTATTCATAGTTAAATTTCTAGAGAGGATTTGTTTATTTATGTTAGAAAAACCTTTTTATCGGCAGTTTTTGAAAAGAAGCTTTAATATGCCTGTTAAAGTAACTTATTGGGACGGTAAAAGTGAAGTCTATGGTGAAGGTGAACCCCAGGCTCACATCACATTTAAGGAAGCAATTCCCATTCGACAAATTACCAAAAATGCTTCAATTGCACTTGGTGAAGCTTATATGGATGGCAAAATTGAGATTGACGGTAATATTGAAGATTTAGTTACCTCAGCTTACGAAAGTGCGGGCAGTTTCATGCGTAACAGCAAGTTCATCAAGTTCTTGCCTAAACAATCACACAGTGAAAAAGAAAGTATGAAGGATGTCCAAAGTCATTACGATATTGGAAACGACTTTTATAAGATTTGGCTCGATCCAACAATGACATACTCATGTGCCTACTGGGAAAACCCAGATGACACATTGGAACAAGCACAGATGAATAAAGTTAGACACATCATCAAAAAACTCAATCCTAATCCAGGAAGAACCCTTCTTGATATTGGTTGTGGTTGGGGAACCTTAATGCTAACTGCTGCTAAGGAATTCGGCTTGACCGTTGCTGGAATTACCCTCAGTAAAGAACAATATGATTACGTTCAAAAGCGGATTCAAGATGAAGGCTTAGAAGATGTTGCAACCGTTTACCTCCGTGACTACCGTGATTATCATGATGAACAATTTGACTACGTTACTTCAGTTGGAATGTTCGAACACGTTGGGAAGGAAAACCTTGGTGAATACTTCAAATACGTTAATAAATACTTAAAGCCAAACGGGGTGGCGTTGATTCACGGAATCACCAGACAACAAGGTGGTGCCTACAACGGTTGGATCAATAAGTACATTTTCCCAGGGGGATATGTTCCTGGATTAACGGAAAATATTGACCATATTGTTGAAAATGGAATGCAAATTTTTGACTTAGAAACCTTGCGGAGACATTATCAAGTGACCCTCGAACATTGGGATCATAATTTCAATGAGCACTTGGATGAAGTTAAAAAAATATTCGACGAACGCTTTATTCGGATGTGGGACTTATACCTACAAGCCTGTGCCGCATCATTTAAAGCTGGAAATATCGATGTTATCCAATACTTAATCTCAAAGGGACCATCTGGACATGCTTTGCCAATGACTCGTGAATACATGTACGATGATAAAAACAAGCCAGCAAGTAAATAATTAAAAAAGTGGTGATAACGATTAATGTTATCATCACTTTTTTTAGAATAGATTAGTCAAGCCGCGCCAGAATCGAACAAAGATGTTAGCTTCATCAACAGAATTGCTAGCTACCATTGGCACTGATAATTGTTTATTATTTAATGTCTTAAAATCGGTAAACGTTAAATTCCCAATTTTTTGATTAGCCTTCACTGGAGCTTTAATCCCCTTACCGTCCTTGACGTTATCGTCCAAATTTAATTTTACATTAGAACCAGCTTCATTTTTATCAATCCAGTAATTAAATTGTGCTTTGGTTTTAACTTTAACGCTAGTGGATTTACCATCGGGAACCGCAACTTTTTGATAAGCGGTGGTTGAGCCGTTGGCAAGGCTTACATAGCGGTAATTATCATAAACATAGTTCATAATTTTTTTAGTTTGGATAAAGCGACCAGGATCGGTAGGCATCGTATTGGAAGCATGCATCACAACGGTAATAATGCGGTGTCCATCCCGATTAGTCGTTCCAATAAAACTTCCCCCACAAGTAGAAGAAGTCCCGGTCTTCAGCCCTTGAACTGGTAGGTTTTTATCGTACTCACTTCCCCCTGGTAACATGTAGTCACCATTCCTTAGGGTCTTGCCCCCTAATGTATACTCACTAACGGAAGTATTATTTAAAACATCTGGAAATTGTTTAATAAATTGCTTTGCAATGGTCGCCATATCACGCGCAGACATCTTATTTTCATCGTTATCATTAGCATCTGGCATGCCAAGGGCTTTACCAACTTCCCCGTTGGTTAAACCACAAGCAGTATATAACTTAGCATCGGTAATCCCCAACTGCTTAGCCGTTTTGCGCATCATAAGCGTAAAGTTCTGCGTTGAGCCACCAACTAGGTTCGCTAATGACATCATTGCAGCATTAGCTGATTCAAATGACGCTTGGTAAATTTGTCTAACTGTATAGTGTTCTCCCTCAGCTAACGGTGCATTAGCGTATGTGGTATCAACACTTAATTTATGTAAAGCAGAGGATACTGGAACCTTTTGATTCCAGCTAATTTTACCCTCTGCAATTGCTTTTCTAACGATATACAAAGACAGTAATTTACTCATCGAGGCTAATGCCATTGGTTTATTGATGTTCTTAGAATATAGCATTTGACCTGTATTCGCATCAATTGCAATTCCAGTTGTGGCATCAATATCTGGCTGCGCAGTTGTCTTAACAGCACTGGCACTTGCTGAAATCGGCAAGGCCAAAGTCATCAAAACGATTCCGATCATCAAAATCATTTTAGAAAATCGGTGAGTAATATTCATAACTATTTATCCTTCTTATCTGTAAACTTTAATTTTTCAAATCCTGTTTTTTTCAACGGTTGATCAGCATGAATTGGCAAATGAATCGCAAAACTCGTTAATTTGCGGTTAGATTCAACTTTAATAAATCCATTATGACTATCAACGATGTTTTGGACAATCGCTAAACCAAGTCCGGTCCCTCCGGTTTCCTTATTTCGTGATGTTTCAACCCTGTAAAACCGTTCAAAAATTTGGTTAATTGATTTCTTAGGGATCGGTTCCCCATCGTTTGCAACCGAAATAACCGCTTCATTGGCATTCATTTGGGAAGCACTTAGGTAAATGTGTCTAGCGTCTTTTCCATATTTCAACGCATTTGAAATTAAATTATTAAAGACCCGCCCTAATTTTTCGGCATCAGCTTCGATGTACAGATTATCATCCTTACATTCAGTAATAATTTTAATGTTTTTCTTTTCTGCCTCTAGTTCAGAACTTATTGCTAGCTGCTCAACTAGTTGTTTAACGTTGACCCGATTCATTTGGAGATTCGTCGGCAATGTCCGTGCTTTTGAATATTCGAATAAATCATCTGCTAATGACTTCATCTGCTTAGACTTAAAAAAAGCAATGTGGGTATATTTAAGCAGGTCTTCCTTACTCTTATAGCCACCAGATTCAATTAACCCTAGGTAGCCAATAATCGATGTTAGGGGCGTTCTAATATCATGGGATACGTTAGTAATTAATTCATCCTTAGAACGCTCAATTGCCCGTTCCTCATTCATAGATTCAATTACACTATCGACCAAAGAATTAACACTATCAACAACCTTTTGATTCTCACTGTTAATTTTAAATGGAATGCGGTGATCAAAATGACCATCAGCAATGTAATGAATTTCATCAATTACATGCCGTAATTGAATTAAATGGTAGCGCCGTAATAGTCGCCAGTAAATTACTACTAGGTCCACGATTCCCATCAATGCTGTCAAAATATTCTGCCACGTTAATAGTTTCATCCACCACGGAGCGGGATGCCCCATCGGATTTTGAAATGGAGCGCCCGGATTAGTAAAAATAGAATGCTTAATTGTAATAAACCCAAATTTTAATCCTGGATTATGAAAAAGTGCCTGGCTAAATAATACAATTATCGACAAATTAAGCAACAATAGTAGGATTAAGGTAATTACCCCTTCACCAAACAGCTCCGTTTTTTCTCGTGTTGTTAATTTCAATGTAAAGTATCCCCGTTAGTTATTTCATTTCAATCTTGTATCCAACACCCCAAACGGTTTGGATTACCTTTTCGCCATTAGTGGCTTCTTCAATTTTATCACGCAAATGACTCACGTGAACCATCACGGTTTTAGCTGAAACCACACTTTCTTGTCTCCAAACGCGTTCAAAAATTTCATCAGCTGAGAACACTCGATTAGGATGGCTAGCTAGGAGGTATAAAATCCCAAATTCAAGTGCCGTTAACTGAATTTCCTTATCATCAGATGTTTTTACTTCATGTGAATCCTTATTAATTGTTAATGAACCAATATCTAATACATCGGGTTCATCATTGGTCATCTTATCTTGACTTCTTCTTAGAAGGGAGCGCACTCTGGCCATGATTTCCAATGGATTAAAAGGCTTAGTAACGTAATCATCGGCTCCACTGATCAACCCTTGAATTTTATCCATATCGGTGGTTTTAGCAGATAGGATAATCACTGGTAACTTAGAATCGCGACGCAATTCCTTGAGCACTTCAATTCCAGTCATATTTGGCATCATAATATCCAAGATCATCAAACCAATGTCATTTTCAGTCCGTAACACCGAAAGAGCGTCCTTACCGTTGTAAGCAGAAATTGGTTCGTATCCTTCGTTTCGGATGTAAATTTCTAATAATTGTGCGATTTCTTTATCGTCATCTACGACTAAAATTTTCATAATATCATCATCCTTAATTTCATAATTTTATTAATTATAGTGTAACAAATTAAAGCCAAATTTATTTTCTTAAGGTTTATTCTTTAATACTATTTTACTTGATTTACAAAACTTTAACATTTCTATTTTATCATACTAATTATAATCTAAAAAAAGCTAAGGAATTGAGAAAGCCCATTCCTTAGCTTTTTGTTATTTATTTTATTTGTAATTAGGAGCTGCCTTTGTAATTTGGACATCATGTGGATGCGATTCAATTAGTCCAGCATTTGAAATTCTGACAAATTGAGCGCGATCGATCATGGTTTGAATATCCTTAGCTCCGGTATAGCCCATTCCAGAATGTAAACCTCCAACCATCTGGAAGATAACATCCTTAGCGCTACCCTTGTATTCAACCCGAGCTTCAATTCCTTCTGGAACGAGCTTTTGAGCTTCATTCACTTCACCTTGGAAGTAACGGTCCTTTGAACCATGTTCCATGGCAGCGATACTTCCCATTCCACGGTATGCCTTGTACTTCTTCCCGTTTTCTTCGAAGACCTTACCAGGAGCTTCGTCAGTTCCTGATAACATACTTCCTAGCATAACGGCATTTCCACCAGCAGCGATTGCTTTAACAACATCACCACTGTACTTAATTCCACCATCGGCAATGATTGGCTTGCCCCATTCACGAGCAACTGAAGCAGCATCATAAATGGCAGTTAGTTGAGGAACCCCAACTCCGGCAATGATTCTAGTGGTACAAATTGAACCAGGACCAATTCCGACCTTAACTACATCCACCCCAGCTCTGAACAAAGCATTGGTTCCTTCGCCAGTTGCAACGTTTCCAGCAATTAAAGTGGCCTTTGGATAGGTATCACGAATTTCCTTGATCTTCCGTAAAACCCCTGCGGAATGCCCGTGCGCAGTATCAATAACGATTGCGTCAGCCCCAGCATTTAACAATGCTTCTGCACGTTTGAAAGTATCACTAGTCACCCCAACGGCAGCGGCAACTAGTAAATGATTATTTGAGTCAACAGCAGCATTTGGAAAACGCTTGGTGTCTTTTTCAACCGCCTTAACCTTTTCTACTTCTTTAGCTTGATCATCGATCACCATGTTCTTGTGAATTACACCTAATCCACCTAAATTAGCTAAAGTAATGGCCATTTCATGTTCAGTAACGGTATCCATACTGGCACTTAAAAATGGCACATTTAGCTTTAAATTGGGTGCTAATTGGACACTGGTATCAACTTCGTTCGGTAAGACGTGGCTTTCTGCAGGTATCAATAAAACATCATCAAATGTGATTCCTTCTTTGGCAAATTTTGTATCCCAATTAGACATAATTTAAAGCGCTCCTTTTATAAATATTCAACTGTGTAAAATTATATTGTTTCTAATTTACCAAAAAAAAATATACTTGTAAACAAAACTTTATCAAACAAGTAAAAACTAATCTTTTTCACATCATTATCTTATTTTTGGAATAAAAAACGCTGAATTCACGAACAATTCAGCGTCAAATTTTTGATTATTTACGAACTGGCCTTCTAGAAACGAACAATCCAGTTGTAATGTTGTAATTTTTACGAACCCACAATGATACCCCAGCAGATACCAATGCGATAATGATATAAACCACCCCTGGCAAGACTGGATTAATGGCTGTTGGAATTATCAATACCAGGCCAAAGAACACAGAAATCCAGACGATTGCAAGCAACAGCATCCCTAATAATCGCATATACCACTTGCTGGTGTGTTTAACAGCTGGATCAAAGAGACGGGTGAAAATCGGCATTAGTGCCCCAGTAATCGCTGAAGTAACTAAGATAACAGCAACCCCAGAAGACTTAGCTTGTTCTGCGGTAACATTCTTGGACATTAAGAGGGTGATTCCATATAACACTGAGAACAAAGCCAGAAAAATTAAAAAGTTATAAACGGCGTTAGACCAGTAGTTAGTGAATAACTCCTCTTTTTCACGCGGTGGATTCTTAATGAACTCAATTCGTTGTTCGATCGTTCCATAAAGATTCCGAGCGGTGGCCCCACTTTTTTGTTCCTTGACCAATTCAGCGACCATTGATTCAACCGTCGTTTGTTTCTTTTCAGCAGGTAAATTGACCCGATCTAATTGCTGTTTAAAACGAAACATGTACTCGGCATTCCGCTTCGTTAAGCCCATGTTATCGAAGGCATTACGTTCTTCTACTTTAGCAGCAGCCTTCTTTTGTTGTGCAGCAGCGGCTGCATTTCGTTTTCGATTATCGTTACTCATTCAATTCCTCCGTTATTAAACGTTAAATCTAAAGTTAACAATGTCACCATCTTGCATGACGTATTCTTTTCCTTCGACCCGTAGCTTTCCAGCTTCCTTAACGGCACTTTCACTACCGAGTTGGTCTAAGTCATCAAATGACATTACTTCAGCTCGAATAAAACCACGTTCAAAGTCAGAGTGAATAATCCCAGCAGCTTGTGGTGCCTTCGTCCCCTTTAGATAAGTCCATGCCTTAGTTTCCTTTCCACCAGCGGTAAAGAATGTCTCAAGCCCTAATAACTTATAAGAAGCCCGAATTAACTTGTTTAAGCCAGGTTCTTCAACCCCTTCAGCTTCGAGGAAGGTTTGCTTATCATCATCATCTAATTCAGCAATCTCTTCTTCCGTTTCAGCAGCAATTCCAATTGCTTGAGCACCATCCTTAGTGGCGTAATCTTGCACTTGTTTGAAGTATGCTGAACTTTCGGGATCAGCCATATCATCTTCGCTAACGTTTGCAACGTAAAGGACTGGCTTTGAGGTAAGCAAGAACTCACCCTTTACGATTTTGGCTTCGTCTTCGTTAAAGTCGATTGAACGCACTGAGCCACCATTTTCGAGAACGGGCTTAATCTTCTCTAAGACTGCCTTTTCCGCTAGGGCATCTTCATCTTTACCTTTAGCGGCCCGTTCAACTTTTCCTAACCGCTTGTTAACAGCATCCAGATCAGCAATCCCTAATTCCAAGTTAATCGTTTGGATATCAGCAATTGGATCGACCTTACCAGTAACGTGGGTGATATTATCATCATCGAATGCACGCACAACATGAACGATGGCATCGACTTGACGAATGTTTTCCAAGAACTTATTTCCTAGTCCTTCACCCTTACTAGCACCCTTAACAATTCCAGCAATATCGGTAAATTCAAACGTAGTTGGCACGATTTTCTTAGCTGGAATCAATTCTTGAATCCGCGCTAATCGTTTATCTGGTACTTCCACCATTCCAACATTGGGATCGATCGTAGCAAATGGGTAGTTCGCCATTTCTGCTCCGGCATTTGTAATTGCGTTAAAGAGGGTTGACTTACCAACGTTAGGCAGCCCAATAATTCCTGCTGTTAATGACATAAAAAAATTCGCTCGCTTTCTGTTTATTCTGTTTCGTGTTTTTCAAGTACTTTTTTGATTTTGTGATCAAATTGACGTCTGGGAAGCATTACAATATGACCGCAATTAGTACACTTGATTTTAATATCGGCACCCATCCGAATAATTTCCCAACGGTTCGCACCGCATGGATGGGGCTTCTTCATTTCAACAATATCATGTAGTTCATACATTGCAAAAACTCCAATCTAGTCAATGTTAATATCTAATATTTTTAGAATTCGGTTCAAATCGTCATTAGACATGTAATCGATCTCTATTTTCCCATGACCACGTTTAGAACGATTGCCATTGATTGAAACAGCGGTTCCAAAGCGATCCTGGAGCTGATCTTCAGTTGCTCTGAGGAACGGAGATTTATGACCACCACGAGCGCCCTTCTTTGCCTTTTTAGAACGCTTGCCACTGCCCATTTCTTCGATCTCGCGATTGATTTGACGAACCGTCAAAGTCTGCTCATAGACCCGTTTCGCCAATTTTCTCAATTCCGCCTTATCACTAATTGATAACAAAGCCCTTGCTTGCCCCATTGATAACTGCTTTTTTTGCACCATCGCCTTAACTTCATTAGGCAATCCAAGCAGTCTTAAGTAGTTAGCAACGTATGAGCGACTTTTTCCCAGGCGGTTAGCAACTTGAGCTTGCGTTAAGTTCAAGTTCACCATTAGCGTGTTATAGGCCTCAGCCTCCTCAATTGCTGTTAGGTCCTCTCTTTGTAAGTTTTCAAGAACCGCAATTTCCATCATCTTTTCATCGGTAACATTCCGAATGATGGCTGGAATTGTTTTTTTACCCGCAATCTCAGATGCTCTAAAACGTCTTTCACCAGCTAGAATTTCATATTGACCATTCTTAGCTGCTTTTCTTACGATAATTGGTTGGAATACGCCTGATTTTTTGATTGAATTTGCCAAATCATTAAGCGCATCCTTATCAAATCTGGTCCGTGGTTGGTATGGGTTCGGAACCAATTCCGCCAGTTTAATATCATTGACCGTTTCTTCGGATTGAACTTCATTATCTGAAAATAACGCTTCAATCCCACGGCCTAAACCTTTTTTATTTGCCATGAGCAGCCAACACTTCCTTTGTAAGTTTCATGTATACAACTGCACCCTTAGATTTAGGATCATAATCATTAATTGGTTTTCCATAACTAGGTGCTTCTGATAGTCGGACATTCCGTGGAATTACAGTATCATAAACCTTATCCTTAAAATAATCGCGAACTTGCTCATTGACCTGACGGCCCAAGTTAGTGCGTGAATCAAACATCGTAAGCAAGATGCCTTCAATTTTAAGGGTTGGGTTAAAATGCTTTTTAACTAAATTAAAAGTATTTAGCAATTGGCTAAGGCCCTCCAACGCATAATACTCACTTTGAACTGGGATTAAAATGGAATCACTAGCGGTAAACGCATTTACGGTAATCAAACCAAGCGATGGGGGACAATCGATTAAGATATAATCATAATCATCTTCCACTTCAGCAATCGCTGTTCTTAAAATGGTCTCGCGCGCCATTTTAGAAACTAACTTAATATCAGCACCAGATAAATCAATTGTCGCAGGGACTGCATCTAAGTGGTCATAATCGGTATGAATAACGGCATCTTTAATTGGTGCATCTTCAACTAAAATATCATACATTGTGGGGAGCTGATTTTCTTTAATCGACTTTTTTTGAATATTAATCCCACTAGTTGCATTTCCCTGTGCATCAGCATCAATTAATAAAACCCGCTTTCCTAAAGACGCTAAATCTGCACTCAAATTAACAGCAGTCGTTGTTTTGCCGACGCCACCCTTTTGGTTAGCTAATGCGATTACATATGCCATCTTAAGCCCTCCTTTTATTCCCCAATTGGTTTTTTATTTGGCGTTCCCGCCTTACGTGGATACTGACTTGGGGTTGGTTTTACCTTCTCGATCACCACAATATTTCTTTCATCATTTGAAACAGGCAACTCAAATTCATGGTCTTGAGTCAACTTACCACCCAGTAACTGAATTGCTTTTTGGCCAACGCTTAATTCGCTAGCAGCTTTAGCAGCCTTAAGTGCAATTAAATTGCCGCCAACTTTTACGAGTGGCAAGCATAGCTCTGCTAAAACACTCATTCGGGCAACTGCACGGGCAGTAACAATATCAAATGACTCCCGACTAGCAGACTTTTTACCGCCAAACTCTTCGGCACGTGCATGAACGGTCTTAACATCAGTAAGACCTAGCTTTGCAACTAAATCATTCAAGAAATTAATCCGTTTGTTCAAAGAATCTACGATTGTTACTTTTAACTGGGGAAAAACGATTTTCATTGGTAAGGATGGAAATCCAGCCCCTGCACCAACATCACAGATAGTAAGTGGCTCTGTTTGCAGTTTATTAAAATAAAATGCGGGAGTAATAGAATCGTAAAAATGCTTTAAATAAACGTCATTTCGATCAACAATCGTTGTTAAATTAACGTTTTTATTTGTTGCTACCAACAGCTGGTAGTATGTATCAAACTGCTTCATTTGATTATCGGTTAACTCAATTCCATTATGAGCCAATTGTGCTTTAAATTCTTCTGGATTCATTTAATTACTCCATTAATAATTCTATTTCTTTACCCATTAATACTTATAGATAGTCAACTTTTATTTTATCATAAAATAACGGTGCTGGATAAATTGAAAGATATCTTTAAGCAAAAAAAATAAGCTCCTACCTTTAGCGGCTAAAAGCTTTGTGACTGGTAAATATGTACATGCAGTTTAAGCAAGCCACCGCACAAAGCAAATTCATGACATCGTCCACCTAATCCATCAAAAGGTGACCCTGAATCACGACACGAATAGTATTGTAACATAAAATCCAAAGAAAGAAATAACTTTTTTAAATTTTAATAAAAAAAGATACTGAAGTTATCAGTATCTTCGAAAAATGGCTGAAATCAACCTATTTTTTTATTATTTTTAAATATCCCTTGTTGTTAGCGGAGTATTTAATTCCCTTGTAAATCACAATATTGTTCTTAACTAATGAGCCGTCACTAATACTATAGTACTTCTTTACCCCGTGTTTACCAAAAACAACAGCACCACGAGTTTGAACACCATCTTCATTAAAGTGATATTCAACTCCATTTATCACTTTCGTCCCAGAGGTTGTTTGGCCATCCTTATTGAGGTAATACCATTTATTATTAATGTTTTCGAATTGGTTCCGAACTTCATTACCAGTATTAGCATCATAGTAATACTTTCCACCCCAGCCGCCAGCAACCTGGTCTCCGTTTTCACGATCAAAATATTGATATTGACCGTTCACTAGGGTTCTACCCTTAGCCATAACACCATTTGCAAAGAAGTATCTAGGGTTTCCTAGTTCTGGATCAGTAAAGAATCCTGAATGATACATCCCACCATTTGCACCAAAGTAATATTGTTTGCCACTGCTATCACGATAAACTGAATTAGTTAATTCAGAACCATCAGGTAAGAAGAAGAATTTAGAGCCGTTAATTTTTTGCAAACCAAATACCATATTTCCATTATCATCAAAATAATAGGTCTTTTTATCGTAACTAATAAATGTATCCTTAGCCTTGTAGCCACTATAAGTGTAATAATTAATGTTCTTACCGTTTTGAACAAATCCAGTTTTGAAGGATTGGCCCATCATTTGTAGAGGCATTGTACTTAAATTATTAATACTCAAATATTGACCAGTAATCCCATTATTTAAAATATAATCAATCCCAACTCCTTGGACGTTAGTTCCATTAATGTACTTAGCACTCCAGGTTGTAATTTTTTCGCTCGGATCGATTGGTTTATTCGTCGAAATTTGCTTAGTAGTAAATAAATCTGGATACATTTTTTGAAGTTCTTCCAAGAACTTGCCACCATATTGGGCTTGATAGTCGTTACCACTACCAATTGTATTGGAATAGTATAATTGGTTCGTAATCTTGGTTCCAATTAATTCTTGGCCATAGTTATTAACCCGCTTAACCGTTACTAACTGCTTATTTGGCATGTCATATACTTGATCCGGTACAAAGTCAGCCATCGCTTGAATTCCATTTGCATGTAACGCTTGAATCGCTTGAATCAACTCATCGGCAGTTCCATATTTGTTCGGACCACTTAGTCCTAAATCATATCGGTCACTAAACGCATATCCATTTTGGAATGTTTCATCTAGGAATGAATTACCCTCAGTCGAATTATACTGTGGTGGAAATTCAAAGCTAGTAATTCCCCATTGTTTAAATAAGTTGGCATTGTTTGCAATCACTACGTTTTCTCTTTGTGAATCAGTTGTTGGGAATGATTGGAAGTTAGAGAAGCCCTCAAAAATCACGTTAGAATCCAAAGCAGCATTTGATACGTAGTTACTACTCTGTTTAACATTCTTGCTTTGGGTCTTATTTGTAGCGGAAGCAGCTGTTCTAGAATCTTGATCATCAGCAGCCCCCATTGGCACCCAGGCAGAAAGATATCCTGATACCTGCGGGTTGGAATATCCCTTAATATCTGCACGAGTTAGAATTAATTGCCCTTTGGCATTTGTATATTTAATCTGGGACTGACTAACATCTGAGTCATTATTAAAGACTGACAAACCAGTCTTAGTCGTATTCAACAATGGTCTAAAGGCCTGATTTTTATGACTAGCCCCCATGTTGATAACGACTTTATCATTACTAGAAAGCTTTAATTCAGGGTTATTAGATTCAACAATTGCGATTCCGCTCTTATTATTTGGATTAACATTTTTAGGACCCCAAATATCCTTTCCATAACGAACTGATGTTAAAACGCCGGTATATTTATCCTTAGCCTTAGTCATTGAAGGGGCTCCAACCATTGTTTGAACGTTAGATGTTTGCCCACCAGCAGCATATTTAACCCGCGCCCTCAATAATGCATCGATCGAATCATAGTATGGCGATTTGGATTCCATGAACTGCTTATTTTCCATATACATATCACCATAGTAAACCCGTGGGACTAAGGACTTATCAGTCAATAATAGCGCGTAGGCAGCTGGGGTATTGTAAAGTGAATATTTTTTATCCGTTTTCCATTCGTCATCAGCATAAATCTTAAGGGCCTTTTGGAAAATTTGCATCGTAGATGATGGATTATCTGGGTTGACAGAACTATCAAATTTATCTTGAATAATTTGACCGACAATTCCTTGAACAGAGTTATCGTGTGCTCTAAAGAAGCTATAACTAGGAATCGTATCATCGACCTCATTCCAATCAGCATGACGATCAGCTAACCCATCATTAATTAGAAAATCAAGATTGGCCCTTTGGGTAGGATCAGCTGTTGAAAGGGATTCTTGGAGTGCATTTTTCAGTTGTGGATTCATTGTAATTTGTGGATTCCCATTCTTGCGCATGTAGAATGGATCAATCCAATTATCCCAATCTTCCAAAATGCTTAAATGATTATTAGCATTTTGATCGGATTGACTAGTTTTATAAGCATCATTAAAGTACTTTCCAATAATTTGAATTAAATCAGAGTCAACATCATCAATCGCATCCACTCTGACCCCATCAAAATTACCGTTAGGATTATTCTTTAAAATCGTCCCCAAATTCATGACATAGTGCAACCAGTTCAGATCTTCAGCCTGAACGGTCGGATTAGAGTTATCGATATCATTTCCTAATAGAAATTCAAAGTCCCCTCCGGAGGCAATCGTTTGCTTCAAGGTCTTTCCATTTTGATCTGAAAGGCCCCGATCCAAAAGACGATAATTAGAATTAGCATCGCTAGTTAATGGATCGTTAACGTATAAGAACTGACCACCTTGTAACCCATCTGAACCACGTTCTTCACTATCGAAATTCCACTCGGATTGTGTTTTAATGAATTGATCCAGTAGATTATGAAGCCATGTTGTATCACCATTGTTGGCATTAATCTTCTTTTCAATCGATACTTGCACTTGTCTAGCAGATTGATTTAAGCTATTGGCCCCATCCCCAGCAGAATGCCAAGAAGGTGTCACTCCTAACCCATTTTTATTCATAAAGTTAAGATAATTTGCTTCCACTTTTTTATTTGGCCACCAAGTCATCAATAGTGGGCGCATATCATTTTGATTCGATGCCGTCCAATCATCACCATTTGATAAAATTTTCTTTGGACGATACCAGGTATCAGGGGTCAAATAACCATTAACGTTTGTAATACTAGCATTGTCAACGTTATAAAATGCATTATTCGTTGTAAAATCATCTGATTTCACAGTCTCACTTTTGGTAATAGGGAGGTCTTTCTTAGCAGTTAATGCTCCTGTTTTCTTATTAAAATACATAACTTGATTACCTAGTTGAACAGTAACGCCCAAATGGGGATCACCGTATGTGTCAACATAATAATATTTACCGTTCTTTTTCTTAATATTAGTAACCTTGTATTTTTTCAATAAACGTTTAATGGTTCCATCATCGGCATTAGTAAGGCTTTTAATTTTGCTAGTACTATTAGCATTTTTACTCGTTGTACTATCAGCAGATGATGAACTACTCTTAAGAACTGCATTTGATTTCACAACAGCAGCTGAACTACTACTAGAACTTGAGCTAGTGTTGCTGCTAGAAGTATTAACATCACTAGTGCTACTAGACGAATTAGAACTACTACTAGAATCAATACTAGCGCTGCTTTGTGCCACTGATGACTGGCTAGCGGCACTACTAATGCTAGCATTAGAGCTCGCCGCTGAAACATTTGCACTACTAGAGCTGCTAGTTGCACTGACGCTGCTTTGCGTATCAGCTTTAACTGAATTTACATTAACTTGATCAGCGTAAAAAATCCCCATCGTTGCTGTGAACAGCATTGCTGTAACCCAATGCTTACCTGATTTATACATTTTATAATGTTTTTTGGTTTGTCCGTTAAACATTATTCAATCCCCCTATTTAATTCCTACTGGTAAATAAAATTGATTATTTTTCACCATATAATACTTTTTGGTAGCTGAATTTCTTAATATATAATTAATCCCACGTCCCTGGATATTGCTACCGTTCAAATACTTGGCAGACCAAATGCGTAGTGGATTACTATATACTAATTTTTTACCATTCGAAATTTGTTTAACATTAAACAAGCTCGGATGTTGACGATGTAACGTTTTTAAAAACATCCCACCATATTGATATTGATAACTACTCTTAGAACTACGGGCATTCGCTAAATAAAGGCGATTAGATAGTTTAGTCCCCTTGATCTTTTTACCGTTAATATCGACCCGCGTTGCAGAAACAACCTGCTTTCCAGGCAGATCATAAAGTTGGTTCGGCACAAAATCAGCAAGCGACTTAATCCCAACACTGTGGAATGCTTCAATCGTATTGGCTAGTTCACTTGCGGTTCCATACTTAGTGGGACTGCCAAACCCGAGGTCATAACGATCATTAAACGCATAGCCATTCTGCACGGTCGCATCAACGAATGAGTTCCCCGTAACGGAGCGATATTGAGGAGGTAATTGCATATAAGTAATACCCCATTTTTTAAAATCATTCACTTTTTTAGGCAAGACCACGTTTTCATATTCACTCGTTTTAGTTGGAATTGGCTGAAAATTAGAGAACGCCTCAAAAATGACCTGTGAATCCAATGCATTATTAGATCGGAAGGTTTGCTTGCCACCATGATGTTTAGAACTAGCCTTAGTTCTAACGTCTTGATTATCCTTTGCCCCTACTGGCACCCATACGGATAGATAGCCAGATAACTGAGGATTACTGTACCCCTTAATCTGGTTATTATTCAAAATTAACTGGCCCTTAGCATTAGTTTTAACTGGATTAGCATCCGTTTTAGCATCCGCATCTGATAAATAAGCCTTAACCCCATCGATTGTTGGTGTGATTACCGACCGATAATATTGATTCTTGTGGGCAGCCCCCATATTAAGAACGATTTTATCCTGTGAAGATAACTTGAGTTGGGGTTGGTTACCAATCACAACTCCAATTCCAGAGGTTCTAGTTAACGAATTCCCCTTACTATTAATGCTATTAGCACCATCCCCAAACCGCACCGACGTCAACAAACCATTTTGCACTTTCATTTGTTGACCACCAGCAACGTATTTGACGCGTGCCTCAAGCATTGCCTCAATTGCATCATAATAAGGTGATTCTTCTGCCATGAACTGGCCATCATCCTTATACATATCGCCATAATAAATTCTCGGCACCGTATCCTTATTCGTTAACATAAATGCATAACTGGATGGGATATTATAATACGTATATTTTTTATTCGTTAACTGTTCATCAGCATCATAAACCTTTAGGGCCTTGCTCAAATCTTTCGGATCGACCTTTCCACCAACAAAATTATGATTGTACTTATCTTGAATAATTTGAAATAAAATTTCTTGAACTCCGCTATCATGAGCACGCATAAATGAATAATTAGGAATCGCTTGATTTTGTTCGGTATCGTTATCACGATTAGCTACGATCGTATAGTCGTTTAGATGTTGCATATTCATTCGTTGCTTTACTGGTAACGCGAGTGAATTAATCATCGCAAAGTGTTGATCACCATCCATCGTTAGTTGATTATTGCCGTGATCTTCAACGTAGTTAGGATCTTTACCAGCCCAATCTTCTAGAATGGAAAGGTGATCAATGGCATTTTGGTCACTTTGGTTCACATGGTATTCCTGCTTAAAGTAATCTGACATAATATTTAATAGGTCCGCATCCACATTATCAACAGCATCAAAACGAATGCCATCAAAGTTAGCATTGGCATTATGCTGCGTGATGGAACCAAAATGAGTCAAGTAATAAACCCAGTTCAAATCCTCAGATTGAACAACCGGATTTGAGTTATCAACATCGTTAGCTAATAAGAATTCATTCCCATCTGATTCGCCATCATCATTATATTTATACTTACCAGTTTGCTGATTGGGATAACGATTAATAATGCGATACTTAGAGTTAGCATCGGGCGTGTCCTTATTATTACCGTAAAGTAACGCGCCTCCTTGAAAACCATCCTGTAGATTATAGCCCTCACTTTTAATATTCCATTGTGATTGCGAATTAATAAATTGAGTCATTAATTTTTTTAACCAACCGATGCGTCCAGTTGCGCTGATCTTTTTTTCAATATCAACTTGAACTGCACGGCTAGCGACCGCTAATTGGTGGTTTGATTCATCAGTCGTATGCCATGAAGGTGTAATCCCAAATCCACGGCCATTCATAAAGTTTAAATAATTAACTTTCGTTGATTTATCTGGCCACCAAGCCATCAACAACGGGCGCTTATCAAACGAAGTTGATTTAACCCAAGTTGTCCCCGCACGCAATATTTTCCTAGGTCGGTACCAAGAATCAGGCGTTAAAAATCCCTCTGCCGTATCAAAGAATGAAGCAGTGGAATGATTATAAGCCCGATTATTACTATTAATATCAGTTAATTTCACTGTACTTGCGATGGCTTTGGGTGCGAACTGAATCGCAAACCAAGTACCAGTAACTAAAAGCAGTGTAATTAACACTAAAAAAGTTCTTATGATTTTCTTAAACATTATTAATTTATCCTTATTTTCAATTGAATCTTAAACATTTATTAATAATATCTCAATATGTTAATACGTGCAAACTTTGCACAAAAAAAGCCGTCTATCACAAGCGAACTTGGATGACGACCCTTTAAATTAAATTATTTACTTTCAATTCCTAAATTAAATAACTTAGTGGTGTAGGTGTATGGTTGACTATAGCCAGGTAAGTTATTAACAGTAACTGTATAACTGTGATTTACTTTAATGGCATTGGCATCTGGAGTGAACCAAACGTTGCCGCCAAAGTAACCAGCGGTTCCAGAACCCGAATTGATCGAAGCTGCGTTTACATCTGAAACGTTTACATCAACATTACTGGTATTATCGTGAATGGTAACGCTTGGCGTTGCATTAAATGAACTAGAAGGAACTGAAATTGACCAAGGCGTGTTTTGTACTAATTCGAATGGGAATAATCCATTCCCTGGGAAGTTAACAGGGGTGTTGACTCCAGATACTTCGCCATCATTTGAATTATCAAAAACCTTATAATCATAATAATTTCCATTATTATCAGTTGAAACATAACCAATTCCAACACTACTAATATTGCCAATTAACCATTCACGATGCCCTGGTCCCAGTTGTGGAATTCCATTATTCCCATCATTTAAAAAACCAGAAACAATGTCATAAGGGGTGGGATTCGATGTCGGATAACTAAATTGAAATCCAATATTACTATTCATGGTTACGTCAGAAGCATGTTGCCAATCTTGTGAATTAACGAAACTAGGTTCGATGCTAGCGGGTAAGCCGTGTTGAATCGTCCCAATCGTATTGTTACTAACGTTCAGTGCCGCTAATCCTGCAGCACCGTATTGTGCATCTTGACTCCATGAACTATTTTCAGACAATGAAGATAGTCCTAACATATTTCGGAAGAAGTTAATCCATTGAATACTGTTATCAATATAGCTTTGGTTTAATTTGCCAGTGCTAAATTGCCCATTAACATTTGGTTTCGCACTATAAACGTCGGCATCTGCGTTTCCGTTGCCGATTTGAGCTGCCTCACTCTTGTAAGTATTAATTTGATTAATTTCACTGCTCGTAAAGTATTTAGCTAATTCATTGGCACTAGCTGAATTGGCTGATTGCCCTGCATTGTTACTATTTGAACTAGATGTAGCACTAGATGATGAACTAGCTGATGAATTAGCTGACGTTGCTGAACTCGCACTTGAGCTTGATGCAGATGATGCGCTTGAAACATTGCTAGTAGCACTATTAGATGCTGAAGATGCTGTTGAACTAGCAGTTTTGGCACTGGTTGACGAATTAGAGGAAACGGAACTCGTAGTACCATTACTTTGGTTACTTGATGGAGTAACGGGATTAGTAGTTGGAAGCGAACCGTTATTATTGTTATTGTTGTTAGTCCCATTATTGTCACTACTTACTGCTGGGGTGTTATTACTTAAGCTATTAACATTAGTAGTGGTTTGAGAATGGGCATTATGATGCTTCTTGGCCTTCTTGACTTTAACCAGTTTTAGCTTGTTACTTAACACAACGCCCTTAAGTTTCTTATGCTTAATCAAACTATAAGTATGTTTTTTACCTTTTTGATCCTTAATCACATACTTTTGTTTCGTTTTAAAGGCAACGTTCTTATGTTTCTTAAGGTTACTTACTACCTTATTCAATTTATAGTTAGAATAAATAACCCCATTTTTTCCCTTTACAGTTTCTGCATGTGCTAATTTAATTTTTTTAACTAACTTAGCTGATTGGTTAGTCTTAGCAAAAGCACTAGCATTTGAGACCCCAAAAGTGCCGACTGCTACTACTGCTACTGCAATCAATTTATAAATATTCTTTTTCTTCATATGTAAGCTCCCTAATAAAAAATATTAAAATCATTATTTTAATTATAAAATAATTAAGTTTTTTTAGCAATTATCATGTTAAATCGTTGTGATATCAGCATTTTATGTATAAAAAAATAGCTACATTAGATCATTTTCTAATGTAGCTATTTATATTTAACCGTTTGATTTAATCCCTAAATCAAATAACTTGGTGGTGTAGGTATATGGTGAAGAATAACCAGGGAGATTGTTGACCGTAATCGTATAGCTGTGGTTAACCTTAATGTCATCACTATTTGGTTTGAACCATAAATTAGTACCAAAGAAGCCGAAACCATAGGATGTAGAACTTCCACCATCATAGGTATTTACAACGGTTCCATTCATATTAACACTAGTGACTGCAACGTCTTTATTACTGGTATTATCGTGAACTGTCACAGTTGGTATAGTAGGATTATTATTAAAATTAATTGGGAGTGAAATTGTCCAATCTGCATCCTTTATTAAATTAATTGGGAACAATCCACTTGCAGGAAAATTAACTGGAGTGGTAGTTTGATTATCTTTAAAGTTATTATTAGCGTCAAATATCTTATAGTCACTGTAATTCCCAGATTGTCCTACTCCAACTTTATCAATGTTACCAATTAGCCATTCCCGATGCCCAGGTCCATCTGATGGGTCATCATTATTGGCATCGGATAGGAAGTCATTAACTACAGAGTAAGGAATTGAACCAATTTTAGTTGCTCCATCAAAGTATGAACTATAATTAACGTTACTAGAGTAGGTTGCATCAGATGCTCTTTTGAAATCTTGATCACTAATAAATGAAGTTTTAAATTTATTATCGAAACCATGGGCTAGGAACGAACCGTAATTATTCGCAACGGCAATCATGTTTAATCCGGCAGCCCCATATTGAGCATCTGCACTCCATGAATCATCTTCATTTAAAGGTTTAACCCCCACCATGTTTCTAAAGAAGTTAATCCATTTAACGGTAGTATTAATGAACGTCGGGTTCAACTGACCAGGATTAAAAGTATTCTTAACTTGTGAAGGTTCAGTGTAAATATTTTCATCAGCACCACTATTATTAATATTAGCTGCTTCACTTTTATATGCATTGATTTGATTTATCTCGTCGCTGGTAAAGTAATCAGATAAATTAACTTGATTGTGCTTTTTATTATCATCTGATTTGCTATTATTACTATTTGAAGTCGGTGTTTTTTTTGCTTGAATCGACTTAATTGACTTACTTAAAACGACCCCCTTAATTTTATTACTCTTAATTAGGTTATATGTACTTCTCTTACCATTCTTATCTTTAATCACAAATTGACGATTAGTCTTAAAGGTAATGTTTTTATAATTTTTTAAGTTACCAATAACCTTATTAAGCTTATAGTTTGAATATATTTTACCACTAGTCCCTCGAACCTTTTTTGAACTAGATAATTCAGTATCACTTATGACTTTAGCTTGATGGATACTTTTAGCGGAAGCATTAATAATGAAAACATTAGTTAATCCCAATGATATTGCTAAAGCAATAGCTACTCTTTTGTAAATATATTTATTTAGCATATAATAACTCCTAAAATTTAAATTTTTAAATGTTAATTTAATTATAAATTAACGAAAAATCTTTAGCAATTATTAAATAATAAAAAAGCACCCCATAATCGCTAGATTTATTTAACAATTATCGGGTGCTTCAATTATCATTAATCAAACGGCCACCAAGCTACTCGCTTAGAAGTTGCAGGTTCATCCTTCATTCTGGCCACGTATATCGGGCCAACTTGTTCTCGCATTGAAGTTGGAATCTGAGCTTTTGAAATCAAGCGAATGGACGAAACGTATGAACCCTTATGCTTCACAACTGCCCATCTTTGCTCTTTACCATACTCACCCGTATAAAATTTCAGCCAACTGCCAGCGCCAAATTGATCATCAGATACATACGCACTTACTTTTTTCATTGGTTCTGGACTCTTTAATGGCAGGGTTGCATAACCAACCTGAGTTTTTAAAAACGGGTTGACTGCATCGATATATTCATTTTGGGTCGCCCGACCATAACCTAAAATCCCTAGCCCCAGCAATAAAATACTAACCATTCCCAATCCGCTTGCTAAAATTACCGTGTACCATTTATACTTTTGCTTTGATCTTACATCATTACTAATTTGATTAACCATCAGATTGTTTTCCCCCTTCAATAGCTCATCTAACGTCACGTTTAAAATTGCCCCTAGATTGACCAACGTATCCAAGTTCGGATAACTCAAATTATTTTCCCATCGTGATAAAGTCTGTCTCGTCACGTGGAGTTGATCGGCTAATTGTTGCTGAGTTAACCCAGCCGATTTGCGTTTGCTTTTTAATACCGTTGCAAATTCCAATTTAAGCACTCCTTTCAAAGATCACGATAGCAAATTAGCTTCTGAATGTAACGCAATTATCGTGTTACATCATTGATATAACAACATTTTATGTATAAAAAAAGGAAGTCAGTAGTGACTTCCTTTCGATGTTTAGTGTAATCTTACCAAACGAATAAACCAACAATTCCTGCTGACATTAGTGAAACTAAGATTCCGGATAGGAGCAAGTAAACAACGTTCTTACTGATTAAGTCGTTGTGTTCCTTATCAACGATCCCCTTAAATGCACCGATGATCATCCCAACAGTACTCAAGTTCGCAAATGAAGTAATGAATACAACCAATTGAGCTTGGTAGTGAGGTGGAAAGACGCTGTGGTTATTAATCGTCTTAGTAATTTGTTGCATAATTACGAATTCGTTCGTAACCAACTTCTTACCCATAAATTGAGCAAATTCAAAAGCATGGTGAACATCGAGCCCCATTAACCATGCAAATGGGAACATGATGATTCCTAAAACGTGTTCAAGTGAAAGCCATGGGTTAACGAAGCCTAATAGCTTATCGATCAATGCAGCTAAGGCAACGAATGCAATCACGTTAGCGGTAATGATTAAGATTAACTTCCCAGCGCCAAGGATGGAATCACCCAAGAATGAAAAGAATGGTTCGCGACCCTTTGCAGAATCACCATCAGCAGCTTCAGCGGTCGCATCTGCAACGTCTGAGCTGGAACCTAGTTTTGCAATTGTATCTTCTTCTGGTGTAACTTCGACTGGATTTAAAATACTAGTGATAATTACCGCATTCAAAATGTTCAATGGAACGGCAGTCAAAACAAATTGACCAGGTACTAATTGAACATATGCTCCCAAGATTGAAGCAGTAACACATGACATTGACATCATCGCAATCGTTAAATCACGATTAGCCTTCATTTGCTTCAACTGAATTTGAGAAACAGCTAAAGCTTCAGTGTTACCAAGGAACATCATTTCAACTGAGAAAAATGATTCGAATTTTGGTTGACCAGTAACGAATGAAAGCCCCCGGCCAATCCACTTGATCAAGAATGGTAGTACTCCGATATAGGTTAAAATATCGAAAACCGGAACGATCAAGAGGATTGGAAGTAATGCACTAGTGACAAAGTCAGGTGTCTTCAAAGCAAGCCAACTAGGTAACGCAAATCCAATCCCGGCATTAGCAACTTCAACTAAGCCACTAAAACCATCAGCCGCAGCCTTAACGGCTTCACGACCCCACGTAAATTCAGTGAGCAGAAAAGCAATCACTAAATTGAGGATTAAAACAGTAATAACTGAACGCCAGTTAATGTTTTTACGGTTCTTAGAGAAAAGCACCGCAATCGCAAGGAATACAATGATTCCTAGGATGTTAATTAAGAGATACATTAAAACTGATCCTTTCTGTAAATAAATAAAGAACTAAATCTAAACAAGAAACAGAGCAACAAATCACCAATTTGTCACACATCACTCCTCTCAAATTAGCGGGTTACTTAGTTAGTTCATGTAATAAACTATGTTTAAATTTATCTTTACTCATGGAATCAGTAAAGTTTTCCATTATTGTTGTTGCCAAATCACCCAAAGTTCTTCTAATCCCTAAGGAATGCCCCTCGGTAAACTGCTTTGCGTATAAGATGATTGGTAAGTACTCCCTAGTGGTGGGGAGATCAATTGTAATATCCTTTGCAAAACTAGAAGTAATGACCAATAGGTCAGTATCTAACATTGTATCCATTAGCAATTGAATTTGTTTATCAATAATCATTAAGCGGCTGGCATAGTCCTTAGCATCACCACTTCGCGCTGAAATTGATAATTCTGGAACCTGATTATATATGATTCCCTCTTCGATCTTCTTTAAGTTATAAAGAACTTCCACAAATGAAATATCATCACTAGCACATTGTACTTGTTTACAAACATCTTGATTTTCTAGATAGTTTACAAACCTTGAAATTAACACATTTGAGAATCCTTGGCGTGCTAAAGTATTAAAAATACTGACTACCCGCAGCGGTTCGGAATAATCAAACATTTCTCGCAACGTTGAGGAAGCATGACTAGCTTCCACAGCAGCATGCATCTTTCCGTAGAAGCCCTTGGGATGCTCAACCATTGGAACCGTCTTTAATTGATGATCCCATCTAATATTGCCAAATCCCAACGATTCAAGGGTTGGCAACTTTAAGGTATCTGTAAACTGTTCATCTAAGTGTCCAATGGTATCAGCACCAACTGAATCGTACCGATTGGCATCGCTTGCTTCACCCATCCCCAGTGAAGCCACATCAATGATGATAATTCGCCGAAAATTCATTTAAATAGCTCCTTAAACTTTAAGAATCTTTAAAATCTTTATAACGATTATAGCAGTGTATTAATTGTTAGTAAATAGAATTTAAGCGCCACCATCAAAAAAAGCACCAATCATCCAAATTATTTTGGAATAATCGATGCCATAATTAGTGCCGACCAAATGGCCTGCCCCTGCCAAGGAACTACATTATATCACTAAATTTAATGTCATTTTCGGATTCATAATATATAATAGAGACAATATTATCTCTAAGGGGGATTCATTTTGAAAATACTTGCACTTGGTGATTCCATCACCAATGGATACGATGGTGACCGCGATCTTACTTCCGGCACTTATCCGCAAGAACTCAGTAAATTATTAAATTGTGAAGTCGATAACTATGGTGTGAACAATGCGATGATCACCCGCCATCAATATGGTGATCTTACCCCACGGGTGTCCAGCGTTGACTTTACTAAATATGACTTGGTAATTATATTTTACGGTACTAATGACTATGCACACATGTCATCATCACTTGAGGAGATTGAAAACGAATTAGGTGCCGATGTTGAGGAAATCAAAAATAAAAATCCCCAAGCCAAATTACTTGGTATCGTGCCGATGAACCGCTGGGATTTCAATCAAAACGCTGATTCAATCGTTCGAGCTGGCGGTTATTCTTTTCACCAGCTACAAGACGGCATCGCTGCAACATACGTTAAGCATCAAGTTGCTTGTCTTGATTGGCGTAAAATCGCTCCTAACCTATTGACTGATGAAAACTACCAAGAACGCCTCCATGATTCTCATCTTCACCCTAACGCTAATACTTACGGTATCATGGCAGACTATATCGCTAAATTCATCACCAATAATCACCTGATTTAGGTAGGAGGATTTTCAAATATGATTTCATTTGCATACCGTGCATTTAGCGCCGTAGTCCAGGAAAAAAGCTTTTACAAAGCAGCCAAACTATTAGATGTTACCCCATCAGCAATTAGCCATGCGATCAATCAACTTGAAAAATTTCTTGGCTTTTCAGTGTTCATCAGAAACCGTTCTGGGGTTAAATTGACTGCTGATGGCAATGCTGTCATGCCGATTATTCAAGATATAATCAATACTCAACAACGCCTAGAGCAAGAAGCTGCTAACATCACTGGACTTAATGCTGGTTCCGTTAGATTAGGTGCCTTTAGTAGCGTTTGTATCAACTGGCTGCCCCAAATAATTAGTTCGTTTCGGGAACAATATCCAGACATCTTAATTACAGTTGATCAAGATGCCTACGATGAAATTGGTAATAATGCTAAATTAGGCACGATTGACATCGGTTTTACGTGTGACCCCATCATTGAAAAGTTAATTAAGGTTCCATTAGTTAAAGATCAAATTTACTGCATTACCCCCAGTGACTTTATTCCATTAAACGGGCAAAACATTACCAGCGAAGACGTTGAAAATCAAAGTTTTATTTTACAACGTAGTGACTACTATGGCGATACGAAAAAAGTATTAGATCGCTATCACGTTACCAATGCCGCCTTACAATTTAGTATTGATGATCAATCAATGCTGGCGATGGTCCGTAGCAAATTAGGAATGGGGATTTTACCTAAGCTAGCATTGACCAATATTCCAACTGGAGTCAAAGTATATCCATTTGACCAAAAATACTACCGAACCATTTACTTAGTTATCAATTCAGTTCAAATTAAAACTCCTGCAACTAGAAGAATGCTAGACCACATTAAGGATTTCATTAAACAAAATTATCCATCAGGAATTCTAAACTAAAAAAACTGCTCATGATGAGCAGTTTTTTTAGTTTGCATTTAATTATTCAGCACTTAAACTTTCAATTGGATCAAGCTTAGCAGCCCGCCCAGCAGGAAGAAGGGCAGCAAGTAAGTTAATAATCACTGCGACTACGATTCCAAAGATTGCGTTTCCAGGCGTAATTTGAATGATGGAGTAATGAATTGCACCACTAGCGGCGGAATTGATCCCCCATTCGATCAAGTAGGCTACGATGGTAGCTGAAATGGATGAGAATAAACCAAGCAGTAATGATTCGCTAAAGAATAATCCCCGAACGTTACCCTTAGTAACCCCGAGAGCACGGAGAATTCCGATTTCCTTCGTCCGTTCAGCAACACTAATGTATAGCACAACGATAATCATGATGGCAGAAACTAGTAGTGAGATTCCGGCAATTGCAGCCAATACGTTCACTGCTAAGCTAATGTATGTGTTCAACGTGGAAACGATTGAACCGGCACCAGTAATTTGGAAGTCCTTCTTACCATTAGCATCCTTTAAAGCCTTGATCTTATCTTGAGTTGGGTTCACTTCTGCAACCCCACCCTTGATGTTAGCAGTCACAAAGTTGGTCTTAAGGGTTTGCTTATTATCCTTGTAGATGCCCTTTAAGGTATCGTAACTTACTGAAATGATTGGTGAAGCACTGTCAGAAATCCCACTTACAGTAACCTTCTTGCTCATTTGAACTGGTTGACCATTCTTACCACTAGCAGCAAATGAAAGGGTAATTTCCTTGCCAACTAATGACTTGTAGTCACTCTTAATCTTTTGAGCGATACTCTTTGGTAGTAATACGGTATTGCTTGCAGTCGGTTTGCTACCATTCTTGATACTCTTATCGAGCATCGTCGAATTGTAAGTCTGAAGCACTTGACCTTGCGTCGTCTTACCATTGTAGCTCAATTGGGGACTAACGGCCATGGCACCCTTTTCAACCGACTTAACGTTCTTAACATCCTTAATCTTATCGATATCCTTATCGGTAACATTAGATTTTAGGATTGCAGATGCGTCAGTTCCACTGTCAGACTTCCCCTTCGTTACTTGAACTGAGTTCGGGTTAATCTGATCGTATATTTGGTGGTTAATATAACCTTTAATCCCGTTTCCAAGCCCCAGCATGAAAATCACACTGAAGATTCCGATCGCACCCCCGAAGATAATCAAGAGGTTTCGCTTTAGATTATATGACATTTGTTGGAAAGCCATCTTGAACGTATCGATCAAATGAAGTGGATGTAACTTCATCCCACTTGATGGTTCAGTCTTATAAGCATCCCGCAACTTTTTGTCACTATCAATTTGACCACTGGCCATGTGAACCACACGGGTCCCGTAGGCAGCCACCTTATCGGAGTGGGTAACGGTCAACACTAATTTTCCTTCTGAAGCAATTTCATCCAACAACTTCAAAATTTCATCAGTATTTTGCGCATCCAAAGCCCCAGTTGGTTCATCGGCAATGATGATGTCTGGATCAGAAGCTAACGCCCGCGCAATTGCAACCCGTTGCTTTTGACCACCTGATAATTGGTTGGGGTGCTTATGAATGTGTTCACCCAAACCAACACGCTTTAATAGGTCTTCTGAACGCTTGTTTTGTTCAGAACGGGATAAATCACTCATTTCAAGAGCGACCCGCACGTTGTCTAAGATCGTCATGTGTCCGATCAAATTAAAGTTTTGGAAGATGAACCCAATTGTTTTCCGTCGGTATTCATCTAATTGTTTATCTGTATCGTGTTTGAGCGAATTACCATTTAGTAAAACGTCTCCCTCGTAGTTACTGTCTAACCCACCAATGATATTCATTAAAGTGGATTTCCCACCACCAGATTCACCAAGTAGTGAAACAAATTCACCATGGTTAAATTCTAGGCTAATCCCCTTCAGGACTTTGAATTCTTGCTTACCAAGATAATAGGACTTTTGAATATCCTTTAATTCAAGTAAAGCCATCTGCGTTCTCCTCTCAAAATTGAATCTTTTTTAATGTGTTTGTTAACTTTGTTTCCAATAGTATATCAAAATATAACAATCGTTAAAAGTAATTTAACTCAAAAAAAGAATTAAAATTATCTAAAGACCTAAAATTAGAATTTATATTTGTAAAAATGTGCATATCAGTGTACGATATAAAAATCGTGAATTTTCACATTCGTTGTATTTTACAACCTTTAGAATTAAAATTAAATATAAATAGATAATTAATAAGGAGCGATTAACATGGAAATCAAGTGGCACTTAGAATCATTCGAACATTTAATGAACGATGAAATTTGGCAAATTTACGCACGTCGGGTTCAAGTATTTGTAGTTGAACAAAACCGTGCTTTTCAAGAAATTGATCGATTAGATAAACATGCCTTTCATCTCTGGGCAACTGATGAAAACGATAAAGTCGTTGCCTATGCAAGAATCTATCGTGAAGAAGACTACATTTCATTTGGTCGAGTCCTTACAACTCCAGATACCCGTGGGACTGGAATGGGCAAGGCCTTAATGGACCATGTCATGAAGGCCATCGCTGAAAACTATCCTGGCGAACCAGTTAAAATCCATGCTCAAGCAGATAAGGAACACTTCTACGAAAAATTCGGCTTTGTTGCCCATGGTGAGCAATATACTCACATCCATACTCCCCACATCTTCATGGTGAAGGAAAAATAATTAACCCCGAATGGTCAATCCACCAATGGATTGGCCATTTTTAATTTGGCATTTTAATCGCTACTAATAATTATGTTAAGATAATCAACTATTGTTGATTAAGAAGAGTATAATTACTTTTAAATTAAAATACAAACGACATTTATTAAACAAAAGTTGATTAAAGTAGAGAAAGGGTTGATTGAATGGGGAAACAGGATTTAAGAATTAAAAAATCGAAGCATGCAATCAAAGCTGCTTTTTGGAATTTGATCATCCAAAAGGGTCTCAAAAATGTTACTACCAAGGAAATTATTAATGAGGCTGGCGTTAATCGCACTACTTTTTATAATCACTATGCTAATCAATCAGCATTATTATCTGAAATTGAAAATGATCTAATCGATCGAATTAACAAAGAAGCTAACCACTTTCCAATAGATGAAACTCTAAACAGTATCCCATGGCAGGCCTATTATAAAAAAATCATTAACGTAATTTATGAAAACGGTACCTACATCAAAACGTTGATCGATAATGATGAATCACAATTTTTACAAAGGGCCGTGCATCAAAATCGCATCTCATTAAAAGAAAATAACATTCTGGATAAAATTACCATCCCTGAGCGATACGTAGTCGAAGGATTATTTGGCCTAGCCACCACCATCATCTATGAATGGATTCGTTCTGGGTACAAAGAAACCCCTGATGAATTTTTAAAAATTTTTCAAAAAATGATTCAACCAGTTCTAATTAGTAATAATATTTTAAGATAAATATTATTTATCGCAATAATGATCAACCCCTACAGTTAAAAACAGTTTAAAATAAAAAAATTCCGCAATTGCGGAATTTTTTTATTAATGCTATTTAATTGGGGTAGTTGTTTTAAGAATTTCTGGTTTCCAAAGCATTAATAGGTAACCATATCCTTGTGAATCAAAAGTTAAATCTTCAAATTCACGACCCGTATTAAAGGAAATGTAATTAACATCTGATGGTTGAACGGTCCCTGCACCTAATTTATCAGCTGGAACTGAAGTAATGATATCATCTGAAACAATGTATAAACGATTATTAACTGGGTTATATGAAAGTCCTTGGTTATGCGTCCCACCCCAATTGATCGTCTGTTGAACTGGAGCAAAGCTAACCTGACCAGTTGTTTCGTTTAATTGTCCCTTGAAAATTTGATACTTCTTACCAGACTTACGTCCAAAGTATGCGTTCCCATCGTTATCAAAAGTTAAAGTATGCAATGCATAATTTGAATTATTGTGTAGCATTTGGAAATTAAACTGTTTAATTGGTTGTAGGGTATTTGAATCCAATTCAGTAATTACGTTACTACCATTCATAGCTAGATCACCAGAGGTTTCATCTTGCGCCAAGTAAAGGTTCTTCGTAGCTGGATTGTAAGAAAGTGTCTGACCATGCCCGATATTAATTAAAGGACTAATTTGAGCAGCATGGGCAATTTCGGAATACTTAGCAAAATCAACTTGGTTTTGGGATAGTTGATCAATTGCCTTTTGAGCATCAACCACAGCTTGGTTGGCATCATCAACAGCTTGTTGATCTTGACTCACTAAGTCATTAGCATCCTTGACGTTTTGGGTATTAGTAATCCAATTCTTAGCAAAACCATTCTTAAATTGATCAATATATGAATTGTTAGTAGCTTTTTTATTTTTAATAGCAGTCTTTTGAGCAGTCAACTTAGCTAACTTTTTAGTAAGTGGAGCGAGCTTCTTTACATATTCATCCTTAGAAATCTTCTTAAGCTTAGTCTTGTTATCAGTACTACTAGAATCACTAGAACTAGCGCTACTATCACTAGCTACATTCGATGAATTACTACTATCAGCACTGCTATTGTCATCACTGGAACTAGCTGCACTGGATGCATTTGCTGCACTTGCTGCAGTATCATCTGCACTACTATCAGCAGTTAAATCACTATCATCAGCGGATGATGAGCTATTGGAATTAACATCCGTTTCTGTTTTTAAAGTAATCTTTTTAGGGGTTTTGCCCTTGTAAGCAGCCTTTAAATCGCTCATTGATTGTAGAACTTGTTGTTCCTTTGCAATCAACTTGTTTAACCGTTCATCATAAGCACTATTGGCAGTTTGTAAAGTCGTCACAAAATTATCCAAAGTCAATTTGACTGGCTTAGGAGTGCTTTTGTCGGTTTTCTTATCAATTTTATAAGCATTGTTTATTTGGGTTTGAATCTTTTTGATTTGCTTATTAGCTAATTTAGCATCATTATTAACTTGTTTTTGGTAATCATCAACTTCTTGTTGGTCACTAGCCATTTGATCCTTAGCATTTTGCACCTGGTTTTGTGTACTCTTTAAGTTGCTATTAGCATCATCTAAGTAAGATTGATAGTTAGCATACAACGAAGAATGATTATTTCCCGACTTAGTATAAGGTGAAATGTACTTCAACGCCTTCCAAACTAAGTCAATTCCATTCCCGTTATCAGATAAAACCCCCATTTGCTTCAAATCATTAATATTATAACGAACAATGGCCCCCTGATTCGTACCAGTTCCCATTGATTCAACAACATAGATGTTATCGCCGACCTGAACTGAACTTTGGTAGTTACCATGTTCGGTATCCTTAACGTGAAAACCTTCTGGAAGGTAATAATAAGTATTAAAAGTGGTACTCCCATCTTGAGAAGTATAACTATCCGCTTTATTTTGAACATTCATATCCAACTTCGTATGAACATACTTAGCAGGCACAGTCACCTTAGGTGCGGTAGTCGCAACGTTTTGTATCGAGCTATCGCTATAACTAGCCATTGCATTGGAAGTATTCGTTTCTTGTTGAATATTAGTATTAGTATTAGGAACGCTATAAAATTGTTCAGCAGCAGATACCTTCGTATGTTGTTGTGAATAGCCAAACGCAAATATACCTAATGAAATTGCAGAGATTGCTCCTATTCTGACCCATTTATTCATTGTAAATAATTCTCCTATCCTATATGTAATCATTAATCTATATTTTACAACATCCTTTCATAAATATCCTATTTTCATTCTAAATGTTATAATATGGTAATAATTAGTAATGAAAGGAAACATTAATGAAAAACTATCAAAATACTAATGATCAGTTTCAAATTGGTCAACAATTTACTTTAAATACCAAACCGGAGTTTGACAGAATGGGTGTCAACGGTGAAGCTGTTGGTTACGTTGAACGGACATTAGTCTTTATCCAAGGAGCCCTACCTAAGGAACGGGTCACGATCGAAATTACCGATACCTACCACCACTATCTAAGAGCTAAGGTCGTAAACATTATTACCCCTAGCCCCTATCGAGTTACCCCGCGCGATGATTACGCAGAATCAGTGGGTGGATTTGAACTAGAGGCAATGGCATACCCTGCCCAATTAAGATATAAAAAAGAAATCGTTAGACAATCACTTTATAAATACCAACCAATTGGGTTTGAAAGTTATAAAATTCACAACACCATGGGGATGAAAGATCCTTATGGTTATCGCAATAAGGCCCAATTTCAAATTCGCAAACGCGATGGCAAGGTCATTGCTGGATTATATAAAACGCGTAGTCACGACCTAGTCGATCTAAAAACGTGTTCAGTCCAATATCCAGTCACAATGAAAGTAATGCGAGCAGTCGTCAACATGATCCAAGAACTCGAGATTCCAGTATACGATGAATCTAATCATTCTGGAATTATCAAAACCGTCGTTGTTCGTGCATCATTACACACTGATGACGTGCAGGTCGTTTTCATTACTAATACACAAAAATTTGTTAAACAGCATCGGATGTTAATGAAGATTGCCCTCCAGCTGCCAGAAGTAACCTCAGTTATGCAAAACGTAAACCCAGGCGATACTCCATTAGTATGGGGCGATGAAACGATCCTCCTTGCTGGCGATCCATTTATTGTCGAAAAGATTGGTGGATTAGAATTTGAATTATCAGCACGTGCTTTTTTACAGCTTAATCCATTTATGACCCCCCAACTATATGAAGTAGCAATCAATGCGCTTGATTTAGACGGGAACGAACGATTAGTTGATGCCTATTCTGGAGTCGGGACAATTGGGTTGCCGCTTGCTAAGCACGTTAAGGAAGTGCGTGGAATGGATACGATTGCAGAAGCCATAGAAGATGCCAATCAAAATGCAGGTATTAATGGCATCAAAAACGCTCATTACTACGTCGGTAAGGCCGAAGATCTAATCCCTGAGTGGATCAATGATGGCTGGACACCAGATGCAATAATTGTTGATCCACCTAGAACTGGTTTAGCTGAACCATTATTAGATGCGATTTTGGATGTTGCTCCTCAAAAATTCGTCTATGTTTCTTGTAATCCTGCCACGATGGCCCGTGACCTAGTAGCATTAAGTCGTATCTACCGCGTTGATTTCATTCAACCAATCGATATGATGCCCCAAACCGCTCGCGTAGAAGCGGTCGTTAAATTTACCCGTAAGTAAACACTTTGTTTTAAAAAAGTGCTAATTAGTGTTACGCTATTTTATAAAATAAAAGGAAAGTAGGGATTTGCATTGCAGGATCCATTTGGAAATGGAATGATTCCGATTCCACCGAATTATGCAACTTTCAAAAATCCGCACACTGGTGAACTGAAGATTAGTAAAGTTGGATTTTCTTATACTTCATTAATTTTCGAATTTATTCCAGCCATTTTTAGGGGCGATTGGTACAATTTTTGTTGTATCGTTTTCATTAACGTCACGTTGGGAATGACTCTGGCACTCATAATTGGTAAACCCCTTGATTTTGCTTATCAATACACGGAAATTATTATGCACTTCATCTGGGGCTTTTTATATAATCGGATGTATTGTCGGCATCTATCAAATATTGGTTTTGTTCCAACCGATGAACGCTCTGCGGCATTATTATTTAAACACAAATATATTAAAACAAAATAAAAAGCTGACCATTGAATTGGCCAGCTTTTTATTTTAATTAACGCTTAATTTCTACTCGAATATCGACGCCTTCATTAGGATTCAATTGTTCATCATAAGTGAAATTAGCTTCTTGGAAATACTTCTTAATTTCTGAATTAATTTCTTCCAATGGACGTTTGTCATTATCTTGACGATGTAGAACTAGTGTATATTCCTTATTATCATCATCAGTATGTTCAAAATCATATAAAACGTCAACTGTATTTAAAATTTCTTGAATTAATTTCCGTTCTGAATTTTCCATAATCAATTCCCTCTCAACTAAATAGTATACAATTTTCATTTTATTCCGTTAGTATCAATTTATAAAGTAAAAAGCTCTCAATTAAATCAACGAACGATCCGCCTTGCTTATGAAACTACCCTTCCCATCAACAATTTGGTAGTTACGATCAACGTATTTAATTAACCGTGCATCATGGGTGATCAATAGCACCGTTTTATGTTGCTCATGTGCAATTTGCTTAAAAATCGTCATGATTTGAACTGCCCTTTTTCCATCCAATGCGGCGGTTGGTTCGTCAGCTAAAATAATGTTAGGGTTGGGATACATTGCCCGTGCGATTGCGACTCGTTGTTTCTGACCGCCTGATAATTGATCTGGATATTGGTTCATTAAATCAGTAATTGATAAATCATCACAGAGCTGCTTGAATTCAGCTGAACCCATATTGCCGCTGGGTTTAACGCGATCAACTAGTTCAAATTGTTCACTTACGGTCAAGTATGGCACTAGATTATATGATTGAAGGATAAAACCGAGCTGCGCTAGTCTAAACTGGCCTTGTTGACGCTTATTCATCTTTCCATAATCATTTCCATCAATATCCAATTGACCACTAGTTGGCGATAAAATTCCACCAATGATTTTCAAAAAAGTACTCTTTCCAGATCCAGATGGTCCCGTAATCGATATCAATTCACCCGAATCAGCCGTAAAATTAATTCCTTGAAGCGCCTTGGTTGCACTTGAACCGTTCCCATAAATTTTTTCAATTTGATGCAGCTTAATTGTTTCCATATTCACTAACCTCCAATAACCGTTGCAGGATCAATCTTAGCAACCGTTCGCATTGGAATAATGGCCCCCAATGCAGTGATCACAATAATTGCGAATGCCACCAGTCCTAGCCACCCTAAATTAAATTGAATTGGGACGCTACTTGGAATTACTAACGCCGTTAAAAATGTCAATCCACCGCTAACTATAATTCCTGCAATTGCTAATATCAACGCTTGGCAAACAATGCTTTTTAATAGGTAAAAGTTGCTAATTCCTTGAACTTTCATCACTGCTAAAAATGGAATTTTCTGAATTGTTAAAACATACAAGAAAATCGCAATAATAAATAGGGTGATCACCAATAAGAAACCGATCATAAAGTTAAAAGTATTATTTTGAGCAGTATAACCCGGTAGCTTATTAATAAATTCACCGATTGAAAGCATTTGGGTCCCACTGACCTTATCAATGTTAGCAGAGTGTTTCAAAACAATTGCACTCACCATTGCAACGTTTTGGTTCCCAAATTTAGCTTCTTGAACAGCCTTAGTATTAGCATAAATAACTGGCGCAATGCTCAACTTAGCATTATTAGTCGTCCCCACAATTTGGTAACGTGTTGAACGATTAGCAATCTTGATCCACTCACCAATATGATAGCCATTGGTTTTAACCAAACTGTCATCAACTACAACTTCATGCTCATTTTTAAACTTTCTTCCTGCTTCGATTTTTAAATCCTTATAAATCGGTTGCCCAGAATTAATTCCGATGATTTGCGTATTTAACTTTTCACCATTGCCATTGCTAGTAACGTTTGCATTTAATTGAACGATGGCAGAGCTTCCAGTAACATGGTCGTATTTAGCAGCTTGTTTCTTCGTCAAATTGGATTGAGTCAAAGAACCATTTGCTTCATTGTTTAATACAATTTGTTGAGCATCCCAAGAATCGATGGCCAACCGATTCGAAGATGATAATCCATTCGCTAACCCCGTCAGAACAAAAATTAAATATGCGATCAAGACTAATACTAACCCGATTAATCCATATCTAAATTTATATTTTTTAATTTCCCTTAATCCTAAAAACATACTAGTGCGTCCCTTCTAATAATCCTTGGTTTATAATCATCAACATCGTCTTTAAATCAGCTAGTTCAACCTGTTCGTCAGCACCGATTAAAATCGAGCGAATTGCATTATGACTAGCAGCAGTCGCCGCTTTATAAACCACTGCGACCACATTTGCATCATCGATCAAATTACCGTTCACGATCATTACCAAACGATCCATGCTCATACTATGATAATCAAATGGTAGTGATTTTAAATTGTATTGATTATACGCAACGTGCATTCGATAAAAATCACGGTATCGAGATTGATTGATCTGTGCAATGAAATCAACAGTCGATTGATAAAAACTATCCAGAGTATTTTGATGCTCATTTTTAATCATCTTAAAAACATCAAAATGAACGGCATCTAATACCCTTCTTAAAACGTAATTGTAACTATCCGTAATATCATCAAAATATTTATAAAATGACCCCCGTGCAATATCACAATTCTTAATGATCCTTGCTACTTGGGCATCTAATAATTTATGTTCTGAAAATTCACTTAATAGTGCATTAAAAACTAATTCTTGTTTAGTTTCATTTAAATTCATAAATGTTTTCGTTGGCATGATTAATTCTCCTTAGTGACACGGTGTCATTTTTAGTGATTTTAATTCTATCATTGCTATGACACCGTGTCAATATATAAACATTTTTAATTCTCAAATGATATTAGTATCTTATTTGATTCATTTCTTTTAGAATGGAAGTAGAATATTTTTAGATAATTACGAAAGAGTGAATAATAATGACAGATAATGAAAGATTGTTGGATATCAAAAATGGTTATAATTTTCGCGATATTGGTGGTTATCCTACCAAGGATGGTCGAACTACTAAATGGCATAAAGTGATTCGATCTGGTAATTTAGCGGAGCTAGATCAAGCTGACCAAAACTATCTTCAAAAATATGGCATTACTAACGATATTGATTTGAGATCAAAGATGGAAAGAGACTCAGAACCAGATTTAGTCCCAGAGGGCGTTAAATATTCTAAAAACCCCATTTTTGAACAAAAAGAAAGACGAACTGCAGATGTAATGAAAGAGCTTTACTCTGAAGACCCTACGGTTGGGAAACTACACATGAAACATGTCTATGAAAACCTAATCGAAAGTCCAATTGCACGTAATTCTTACCGTAAGTTATTTCAAATTCTTTTAAAAGACTCAAATGGTGGATCAATAATTCACTGTTCACAAGGTAAAGATCGCACTGGAATGGGCATCGTAATGCTATTATTCGTGCTAGGCGTTGATGAAAAAGATATCAAGGAAAATTATTTAGAATCAGCTAAACAAATGGTTCCATACGTGCAAAAGAAGATTAAAGAGTATGAACGTTATGATATTAATAATATCTGTAAGGAAAACATAACTGCCCTTTACACGGTATCAATTGATTATTACAATGCTGCCATGGGTAAAATTAAGGAACTATATGGAAACATGGATAACTTTATCCATGAATACCTTGAATTGAGCGATGAAGATATCGCAACATTAAGGAATGAATACCTAACTAAATAAATCACTATTTATGGAGGGATAATGATGTCAAAGCATAGTAAATTACCATTCATTTTGGGAATTCCAATTGCTGCTGCAGCTGGGACTTTCGCATTGAGTGAATACTTTTTTAAAATTGGAATGGCACGGCGAACCAAAAAGCCACGCCCATCCAGAACACTATTGCCATATGCTAAAGAATATTACCGTTGCTTAAATTGGTATCGTAAAATTCCAAAACAAACTTGGTACAACTCAGATGCAGATACAAACGAAACCATGGTTGCGGATTTCATTCCTAATGAAACTCCCACTAAAAAAACGGTTATCATTGCCCACGGTTATAATGGGACTCGTGAGACCATGTCTGGATACGCTAAAATGTACTACGACATGGGCTTTAACGTATTGCTACCAGATGATCGCGGTCATGGTGAAAGTGCCGGTAAATATGTCAGCTTTGGTTGGTTAGATCAAAAGGACTACCTCGCTTGGATCGATAAGTTAATTAATCAAATTGGTGAAGATAGTAAAATCTTGTTGTTCGGAGTCAGTATGGGAGCTGGAATCGTTTCAATGCTGAGTGGTGCAGAGCTACCGCATCAAGTTGAGGCAATCATTGCCGATTGTGGATACTCAAGCGTTCGTGCGGAACTGAAGTACCTACTAAAATATAGATATAATCTTCCAGAATATCCTTTTGAGGCCCTTGTCAGTTCGATCAATAAACGCCGTTTGGGATACTATTTAAATGATGCTTCCACTACCAAACAATTGAAGAAAAATCACCTACCAATTTTAATTATTCATGGAAGCGAGGACACTTACGTTCCGACTTTTATGGCATATGAAAATTACAGCGCTTCTGATTCACCAAAACAACTATGGATTGTAAACGGTGCTAAGCATGCTGAAAGTTTTTGGAAAAAACCAGTTGAGTATCAAAAACGCGTTAGCGATTTTTTAAAAACCTATTTCAACTAAAAAAATAACCATTCACAAATGTGAATGGTTATTTTTTTAATTGAACCGATATGCTTTAATATCTGCTTTATGTTGCGTAATAAATTGAAGTTGATTATCAGTTGAAAGCTTTAAAATGGTATAAATCTTACCTAATTCAGGAATTGAAACCTCAATCGAACTTTTATCAATGTAAAAAATAAACTTTCGTGCAGGATGGTCCAATAAATTAGATAAGTCGCTTGCCCCACTCAATTGGCTAAATGGTTGCGAAATCGTAACGTTATTCTGTTGATTATTTTTACCATTGGAAAAGACATTTACATTAGTCGTAGTATCATTTTGAATCATTGAAAAAACATTTTGTTGGACTGGCTTTTTAAATGTCACCACAATTTTGCTACTCGTATTAGTTCCAGTTAGCGTTAAACCCTTACTTTTTTTCTTATGGTAGAAAAGACTGTTATTAGGTTCAACTACCTTTTCATTTAATACCCCATTTTGCAAAGTTAAAATGCGAGGTAGGGTAAACGAACCAATATGATAATTATTGTTGGCTTTCATAAAGTTATCATAACCACGGTTCCAGTTACCAATCCACCCAATCATAATGATTTGCTTTCCTTCTGAATCCATTGGTTCATAGTTGGCAGCATAATCATCCGAACCATTATCGATTCGCCGAACGGTTTTACTATCCGCAATAAATAAACCATCATCATTAATATGACCAACTTGGTAGTATAGCCCCTTACCATTATTACCACCATCCCCACTAAATAGTAGGACTGATTTTTCTTGATGGGTATCATAATCATAAACATTCCGAATTACGTTAGGACATTCTAACATACTAGGGGCTGTATCATTCATTGCTGGATTAAACGAAGCGCTATTGCCAATATCCTTCCAAGTGTTCGCAGATCCATCTGGACTAGTAAAAGTCCGAATCTGATCGCCCCCACCGTTGGAATCACCCTGAGCAATATACATTACGATTTGATTTTTATTTGCATCCCATAGCACCTTCGGATCACGAAACGCACCGCCTTGACTAAACTGTGTCATTACAGGCGCGTTTTGTGCTGGTTGAAAATTAACACCACCATCGACCGAGTATGCTTCGTAAACATTCTGGCGTCCCTGCGTAAAACCGGTAAAGAACGCCAACATTGCATTGGATGGCAAATTTTTATTAACAATATGACCATTTTGATCATTCATCATTACGGAACCAGTCGCTACGGATTCCCATCCACCAGTATTCCGTGGAATTGCAATCCCACGATTAACAAACGACTTAAAATCTTTCGTTTGGACTAATGCCCATTCTGTATTACTATCAACGTTTTTTTGATCATTAGATAGATAGTAGATATTCCAAACATTTCCGACCTTTATAATTGATTGAATATCATTCATAAATCCAGTTGGAATGTTGTAATGATAACGTTGTGTAAAAGTATTTTTATTTAACAGGTTGTTTGATGCTGTTTCAATCGTGCTAACTGAATCTTGATTGACGTAATAAAGGTTATTATTATACATCGCAGGAACCTTATCTTTAACTAGATAATCAGCAGTTTGCACCTGCGTATTATCACTTACTAACGAATCAGTAACGTTATCATTAACTGGATTATTATAAAGCTTAGTATCAGAATCAATATAAGAATCATTGAACTGCTTTTTCAAAACAACTCCATTAACAATGTTAGTGGCGGATTGAATAATTGAATTGGCAGCATTTTGACCTAACGGTACGGCATTCATTGGATCAGTCGCAATTGTATTATTGGCAGCGTTAGCAGAAACACTAAATTGACTTTGTTGCTTTTTATCAACTTGACCAACTATCTGAGAGCTAGCAAATGCAGCGCTATTGACTTGTGATTGGGCAAGTTGAACAGCACTCTGGCCAAAATTAAACGTGGGAATAATATCAGCAGCGGCAGGGCTAGTTAAGGTAGTATCTGTTTCAATGAACGAAAATAATGCGAATGTAGAAGCAGAAAAAATTAACCATTTTAAATTACTTTTAATCTTATATCGATATTTTAATTTCATTTTAATTCCCACCCTTACTGTTAATTACTTAGTGCTCTGTGAAAACGGACTCGTCATGTTAGTCGCCGTATTGGTCGTTGTCCCACTAGTACCCGTGGTATCGGCAAATGTACTTGCCGTAAGGGCCCCCTGTGGCAAGATTGAGTTTGCGACCACACTTGTGGTATCACCATTAATGTTGATCATAAAACTAGGGGCAAATGTAGCATGACCCCCACGTAACTTTGCATCCCCCGCCTTGGTCATATAACTAGTTACGACCAAGTTATTGCTATCAGGGTTATTAATCACAAAGTAAGAGTAGGTAAACCTTCTATTATCAGGGTTTAATTCAGTTGATGAAAGAACCACTCCACTACCACCATTCAATGGCTTGTATGGACCTGTCAACTTATCAGCAACGAACCCTAGCATAAAGATTCCCTTTCTACTGATGGTCCCCTTCAATAGATGGGTCCCACGGGTATCGGTGAATAAATACCACTTACCATTCTTCTTAAATAAGTTTGGTCGTTCTGTTTCATCATCAACCCCGTTGAAAGTCACCAATGGCTTCATGACCTTCTTAACGGTGTAGTTATTGTTTAACTCAAGGATTCCCAACGCACCATTTGTATATTGATTTCTAAGGCCGTTCCAAGTATTGCGATTCTTAACCAACTTCTTTTGGACCTTTTTTTGATACTTCTTGCTGCCACCAATATTAGCATAATTATAGTTATTATTGTCACTATAAGCAGCTCCGCTGAACTTAGTCCCAGTATTCCCCTCAAAGACCAAGTATTTATGCCCGTTATCTTCAATGTAATGGGGATCACGAAGCGTAAAATCATCAGCGGTATATTGAAGGGCTTCTCCAACCGTTTGATCTGCATTTTGATAGTATTTACCATCACCGAAGAAAATCGTCTTATGATCAGTAGTTGCACTGTGATCAATACTCAATCCATTACCAGTAGCATCTATTTTTAGCTTAGCAGTTGCCAAAACTTGTTGGTTATGGCCATTTCCACCATGCTTTTTGGCACCAGAAAACGCAGTGTAGAATAACCGCACGTGGTTATCATCTTGGAGAACGGAAGACCCAGACCATTCATCGGTTTGGAGTTTCAGATACTTGCTCTTTCCATCACTTCCATCTGTCCGAGAGGTAAATACTTTCCCGCCGTTGTACCATGATGAGATATCGCTGGTGTCAGTCCCGATTTTTTGATAGAACATGTAAATCGCAGCACCAAATTCAGCCCCGTTATCCTTATTAGTGGTAGGATCATCAGCCATCGCAAAGACCACGTGATAACCATTGTAATTTACTAAGTTACCCTTCCCATCTTGAAGTGGCCAACTATCCCAGACGTCCAATTGATCAGTTCGATCTTTATGGAGTCGATTCGTGATTCTCGCATTCGTTATATCAGAAATCGCAACGTTTTTGAAGCTAGGAACTTGATTCTTAGTTTCCTTAGCCGCAGCTGGAATTTTCTTCATATTATACCGAGTGTAGTGATTAGTTCCGTAGGTATCACTAAAGGTAATTGGTTTAGTAGTCAACTTGCTAGCATCAACATAAACTTTCTTGCCATCATAATTAGTAACGACCTTCCCAGAAGTGGCGTCAGTCTGTACTAACACATTATGATCCATAAGTTTACCAGCAGCCTTATCTGAGTCTGCACTCTTATAATATTGGGCTCCCTTTTGAGCGTACTTAAAACCAACCTTAGATAATTTAGTTCCTTGGATGTAACCGTGCTTAGTTCCATATGAATTTTTATAAGTTACTTTCATCCATTTAGAAAAGCCACGCCCCTTGCGCGTCACCTTAGAATTACGCCCTAAATATGACAAAGGAGTGCTGTTAGCATCAGCCTTAGTATATAAAATTGCAGAACTATTGACGTAATAAGTATTCGTAGAGTACTTTAATTCATGATAACCATAAAAACCACCAGCAACTAAGATTGCCACTAGTGCAACCGCGGCGCCACTAATCCAATATTTCCAATGGCCCCGACGGTCCTGTTGACTTCTTTTTTGCAACTTGTTCATCTCCGTTAATTAAACTTTTTAACTAACCTATATTAACATATAAAAAGTACTGCTTCCCAGTATATATCCAAAAGCTAATAATCTTAATAATTATGCACTAGTAGCTGCTCGTAACTGCTGATTTGATTAACCATTCACCATCTACTTGTTTAAATCGGATTCGCATTTGAAGACTGAAATCCCCCCGCATGCCATAAATTTTTGCACTAACCACGTTGCGACAAGTTAAAGTCCCCTGATCATCGATCCGCACGCTTTCTTCTTGATGGGAATAATAGGTCATTGAATGGTCTTCAATTGCTGCTATCCATTCCGGTTTCGTTTGTTTAATTCCGGTCATATGGGTCAATACAAAATCATCAGCTAAAATTTGCTTTAACAATAGGATGTTGCTAGTTACCATTGCTTGGTATAGTTCGCGGTACTTGGTAATAATGGCGGTGGTGATATCGTTCATAGTGATGCCTCCTTAAAAATATTAATTAGCTGAGAAATAACGTTTAACGCCCCTTTTCCATAAATAATATGAAAAATATAATAATATAATTGTAATTATAATCAACGGGGCAAATAGTGATTCTAAGTGAGCAAGCGTCATATTATTCTGATTTAAATAAATAATTCCGTTGGATAATGGTAATACTGGAATTAAGTTGGTTAAAATCATTCTGATGGGCTTGGGATAAATTGCTGCTGGTCGATTAGAAGCATCAATTAGATATTCTGGAACCCCGTTCAATGCGGTCATATTATCCTTCCAAAATGCAACTTCAACTACGATTTGGTTGATAGCAAAAACAAATAAAACACTAACTACGTAGAACAATAATATCAAAAGATAACTAGACTGGGGTTCAAACCTAATTAGTAGGTAAATCGTCAGGGGTAAATAAACCATTAAATTGATCAAACTGGGGAAATCTAGTTTCCTTAGGGTGTAATAAAAGTATGAATTCGTCGGGTAGAGCAACGGATAATCTAAATTGCCCTCAATAATATCTTCAGACAGCGATTCATGGGCGCCAATAAATAAAAATTGGTAAGTGTATGTAATCGCACTCAAGGTAATAATCAAAAGTTGATACTGAAGATAGCTCAACCCGCCGATCGATTCAGTCAGTCCATAATAAATTTTGCCGGCTAGCAGCTCAATAATGGTAAACAAAAATCCGAATAACACAACTAGAACAGAGGTCGTTCGATAAACTATAAACTCCTTGAAGCTTTGTCGTGCTAATGAAAGGTAAATCTTAACCGTCATAACCCCACCCCCTCAAACGTTGCGAGTCCGCTTTTAAACAACCGCATGGAAAAAATTTTAAAGATGCCGAACCAAAATATTGAAACAATGCCATATTCTATTAGCATTCCTACATTTGAATTTACCATGATCAACGCCTGAATATAGTCACTAGAAACTAACGCAATCGGGGAAAAACGAAAAAACTGGTATAGGGTCTCTGGTAAAACCGTTAACGGAAAGAGTAGCCCGCCAAAAAACAAATAAAAAGCATTAATCATTGGTCGTAATGGCCACATTTGAATTACCCAAAATGACAGCGTCCCTACGATAAACATCATTTCATGCCAAAGCAGTAATGAGATGATTAGATACCCAATTAGTAATCCGAACGTTAATAAGTTCATTCCTAAAAAGATTAACATTATGAATAAAAAGGAACTAATGAAAATAACTTTGGAACCAACAAAGTCAGAAAGGCTTTCCAAATTAATGCTAATTGGCCTTAAAAGAAGGACGCTTAAGTTCCCAGATTTTACCTTAGCGGATAGTTTAAAAACTGGTTCAAAGGTAAAAATAAGTGATAGCATTCCCGTAAGGAGTAAGTATTTAAACATTTCTGATTTATTATAGCCGTTTATGGTCCCGTTACTTGTGCTATAAATGGCGTTCCACATAAAAAAAGATAGCGAAAGTTGAATAATCCTGGATAACAAAGAAATGATAAAGTTAGAACGATAAATGATTGAATTTAAGAAACTAGCCTTAGCACTAGTTAGATACTTCACTTTCACCACCCCTAAACATTTGATAAATTGAATCCTCTAGCGAAGGCTGTTTAATATTAACGTTATCGATCTGATCCAGGTTAAGCGTAATGGAGCCCCCATTAGAATAGTTAGTTACAACATAATTACCATCAACATCGGTCTTAACTTGAGCATCTTCATAACTAGTAATTGGGTTGCCACCCTTTGCCCTAACCACGATTTGTGGATCAATTTGTTTTTGCAGGCTCTTCAAATTATCAATGGACCCGTTAAATTTAATCTGGCCATCCAATAAAACCATGATTCGATCTGTAATTGCTTTAATATCTTGCATTTGATGACTAATTATTAGCACCGTTGTACCATTAGATTCATTTAATTGGTTTATAAAGTCATAAAGTGCATACTGACTAACAATGTCCATTCCCAATGTCGGCTCATCCAAGATTAAAATCTCTGGGCCGTGTAATAAAGAAGCAATTATCTCTAGCTTGGTTCGTTCACCTAAGGAAAGTATTCTAACCGGTGTGGAGGCTACGCTTTGCAAATTAAACATCTTTAAGTATTGATTCAATCGCTGGTCGTATACATCATCAGCAATTTTATAAATCGATTTAATTACCCGAAACGTATCAAGCGCTGGCAAATTCCAATTTAATTGACCCTTTTGTCCCATCACGACCCCAATTTTTTGCAAAAAGGAATTATTATTAGTATCTGGAATGGTACCAGCCACCTTGATCATCCCATTTTGGGTTTGAATGATTCCAGTCATTAACTTAATTAGCGTTGATTTTCCCGCACCGTTCGGCCCCAATAAACCGACTTTTTCACCCTTTGCAATTTGAAATGAAATTCCCTTTAAAACTGATTTCAAAGTATACTTACGTGAAAAGAAGTCCCTTAGATTATTTTTTAGCCCCACCTTTTTATTAAAGATTTTATACTGGTAGCTAAGATCACTAATCTGTACATACGACATATTCGGCCCTCCCTTCTAATAATTAGCTAATAATATTATAACTTAATTTTAATTTTTTCAACACAAAAACGGCAAGCATAACCGAATATGCTTGCCGTTTTAAGTTAATCATGATTATTTTAATAAGCCCACGCGCTTAAGAACTTCATCAGCTCGGCGGATGTGGTAGTGGTAATCAAAAGCATCTTCAATATCTTCCTTTGAAAGGTGACTAGTGATTTCCTTGTTGTTTTCAACTAATCCCTTGAATGGAAGGCTTTCGTCCCATGACTTAGCAGTTAGTGGTTGCACTAAATCATAAGCAGCTTCACGAGCCATTCCACTATCGATCAACTTCAACATTACCCGTTGGCTGTAAATTAAACCATGGGTAATTTGCATGTTAGCCTTCATCCGTTCTGGGAAGACGGTTAGGTCTCTCAAGATGCCAGTGAAACGGTGTAACATGTAATCCAATAGGATGGTGGTATCTGGCATGATGATTCGTTCAGCAGATGAATGGGAGATATCACGTTCGTGCCATAATGGAACGTCTTCATAAGCAGTTACCATGTGACCACGAACGACCCGTGCTAAACCACAGATGTTTTCTGAACCAACTGGGTTACGCTTATGTGGCATTGCGGAAGATCCCTTTTGCCCAGCATTGAAGTGTTCTTCAACTTCGTGGACTTCTGAACGTTGGAGCCCCCGAATTTCAGTAGCAAATTCTTCCAAACTAGTGGCGATCAAAGCGAGCGTGCCAACGTAATCAGCATGTAAGTCCCGAGGCAAAATTTGGCTCGAAATTTCTTGTGCTCGGATGCCCAACTTGTCACAAACGTATTCTTCAACAAATGGAGGAATGTTTGCAAAAGTTCCAACGGCACCAGAAATCTTACCAGCTTCAACTTCACGCGAAGTTTCTTCAAAGCGCTTTTGGTTCCGCTTCATTTCTGAATACCAACGCGCAATCTTAAGCCCAAAGGTGGTTGGTTCGGCTTGCACCCCGTGGGTCCGCCCAATCATAACCGTGTCCTTGTACTTAACTGCTTGTTTAGCAATCACGTCAATTAATTCTTGAATATCTTTTCTTAAAATTTCGTTTGCTTGTTTGAAACGAAGTCCATATGAGGTATCAACAACGTCAGTACTGGTAACCCCAAAGTGAACCCACTTCTTTTCAGGTCCTAATGATTCTGATACATTTCTAGTAAATGCAACGACATCATGATGGGTCACGGCTTCAATTTCTGAAATCCGCTTTTCATCAAATTTGGCGTTCTTTCTAATCTTTTCTACATCTTCAGCAGGAATGTGGCCTAATTTTGACCAAGCTTCATCAATCGCAACTTCAACTTCTAACCAAGCTTTGAACTGGTTGTGCTTAGACCAGATTTGGCCCATTTCACTTCGTGTATATCGATCTATCATTAGTTTAATCACCTTTTATTTAAATTTCGATTTCCGCCATTATTATACCACATTAATCGCTAATTTTCGGAAAAAAGTGAATATTATTCTTGAAAATGTTTAATATTAAATTAAATCCGAACTTTATTTTTTAAAAAAGGGGCATTGTTCTTGATTTTTATTTTTTTAATGGTAAAATCTTATAGGTTGCTTAAATTTAATAGCAACCCAAAAAATTCTACGAGGTGTTTATATGTCATCAATTGTTATCGTTGGAAGCCAATGGGGAGACGAAGGAAAGGGAAAGATTACTGACTTTTTAAGTCAGCGCGCTGACATGATCGTTCGCTACTCCGGTGGTGACAATGCCGGTCACACTATCGTTATCGACGGGAAAGAACTCCACCTTTCCTTAATTCCTTCTGGAATCTTCTTCAATGATAAGTTGAGCGTAATTGGGAACGGGGTCGTTGTGAACCCGAAATCCTTGCTCAGCGAATTGAAATATCTTAATGATAATGGAATTGATACTGATAACCTTCGCATCTCCAGTAGAAGTCATGTAATTATGCCTTATCACATTTTATTCGACGGCTTGCAAGAAAAGCTCAAAGACGAAAAAATTGGCACTACTAATAAAGGAATCGGTCCGGCCTACATGGATAAGGTCGAACGAATCGGAATTAGAGTGGCGGACTTAATTGATAAGGATACTTTTGCTGAAAAATTACACCAAGCCCTCAAGATTAAAAACCAATTCTTGACCAAGTTATTCGACGAAGAACCATTGAAGTTCGATGATATCTTCGATGAATACTACGAATATGGTCAACAAATTAAGAAATACGTTGTTGATACTTCATTATTAATCAACGATGCCTTAGACGCAGGCAAACACGTTTTATTCGAAGGTGCGCAAGGGGTAATGTTAGATGTCGATCATGGGACCTACCCATTTGTTACATCATCCAATCCAATTGCTGGTGGTGCTGCAGTCGGTGCTGGTGTGGGGCCTAGTCGGATCAACGAAGTCATCGGGGTTTGTAAAGCCTACACTTCCCGAGTTGGTGATGGTCCATTCCCAACCGAACTTCATGATGAAGTTGCCGATCGGATTCGTGAAATTGCTCATGAATACGGTGTCGTTACTAAACGGCCCCGTCGGATCGGTTGGTTAGACGCCGTTGTTTTACGTCATGCTAAACGGGTTTCTGGATTGACTTATCTTTCCTTGAACTGTTTAGACGTGCTTTCTGGTTTAAAGACCGTCAAAATTGCTACCAAGTACAAGGTTGACGGCGAAGTGATTGAAAACTACCCTGCTAATAATTCCGTTCTTGAACGCTGTGAACCAGTGTATGAAGAACTTCCCGGATGGGACGAAGACATCACCAAGTGTAAGACGGTCGATGAACTCCCAGTAAATGCTCAGAATTATTTAAAGCGGGTCAGTGAACTTGTCGGCATCAAACTTGATACTTTTGCCGTGGGTCCCGACCGTGATGCGACTAACATCATGATCAATGCATGGGATACTGCTGACAAGTAATCATTATTGTTGCAATTGTTTTTTAGAATTATGGAGGCGTTCAAATGAGAGTATTTGACTATGAAGACATCCAATTAATCCCTAGTAAATGTATTATTAAAAGTCGGCACGATGCCGATACGACCGTTAAATTCGGTCCTAAGACTTTTAAATTACCAGTCGTTCCTGCCAACATGCAAACTGTAATCAACGAAGAATTAGCAGAATGGTTAGCATCTAACGACTACTTCTACGTAATGCACAGATTCCAACCTAAAAAGCGGGCTCAATTCATCAAGGATATGCAAGCCAAGGGACTTTTCGCATCAATCAGTGTTGGAATTAAGGACAGCGAATACGACTTTATCGATGAATTAGTGAACGAAGGCCTAAAGCCTGAATACATCACCATCGACGTTGCGCATGGTCACTCTGATTATGTAATTAAGATGATCAAGTACATCAAGGAAAAGATTCCATCAACCTTCTTGATTGCTGGTAACTTAGGAACTCCCGATGCCGTTCGTGAAATCGAAAACGCCGGCGCTGACGCAACTAAGATCGGAATCGGACCTGGGAAAGCTTGTATCACTAAGCTAAAGACCGGTTTCGGGACTGGGGGCTGGCAATTATCCGCCCTCAAGTGGTGTTCAAAGGCTGCTAGAAAGCCAATCATTGCTGATGGTGGTTTAAGAACTAATGGTGACATTGCCAAGTCAATTCGCTTTGGTGCTACCATGACCATGATTGGTTCCCTCTTTGCGGGTCACGAACAATCACCTGGTAGTGTTATTACCATTGATGGTAAGCAATACAAGCAATACTGGGGTTCTGCTTCTGACACCCAAAAGGGTGAATACAAGAACGTTGAAGGCCGTCAAATGTTGATCCCTTACCGAGGCGACATTAAGGACACCCTTCGCGAAATGCAAGAAGATTTACAATCATCAATTTCATACGCTGGTGGCAAGGATATTTCTGCGATCAAGACTGTGAACTACGTGGTTTTAGACTCAGATGATTAAGATATGAAAAAACTGACCAATGCCGAATGGCGTTGGTCAGTTTTTTTGGTTGGAATTGTTTATTATTTTATTCAAATTATAATTTAGTAATTAATTGATCATTATCTACCTGTGACTTTCCCTTTTCAAGCCACTTTAAATTAGCAGGATTACAAAGAACGTATTGATTTTCTAACATGTTGTTATATTCAACTTCAGAAATTAATACAGCGTTTTTATTATCTTTACGAGTAATAGTGATCGGTCCAAAACTATCGGTTGCTTTATCCATGTACATCTTTAATTGTTTACTAAAGTTAGAATAAGTTGTTGATTCCATCACTAATCATCCCTACTAATTTATATTGTGCCTCATTTTGTAAAAATATAATCCAAAAATTACTAACTAACCAATTATAATGTTCCAATCATCAATGAAAACATAATAATAAAGTTAAGTTAAAGTTATTTCTAATTACCTATTAAAGCAACTTATAGGGTGTAGAATCACTAATTGAATAATCAAAAAGAAGTTCGAATTAAAATAAATTAAAAAATAAGATAAAGTACGGTGAAAATTAATGATAAAAAACATTTTAATTACCGGTGGAACCGGTTATATGGGTTCACACACGGCAGTTTATTTGCTGGATCATGGATATAATGTCACAATTGTTGATAACTTAAGTAACTCTCATAAAAAAGTATATAAAGTGATTGAAAAATTAACCTCAAAAAATGTAGATTTTTTTGAAGCTGATTTAAGAGATGAAGCTGCTCTAAGTACTATTTTTTCACATAATAATTTTGATGCAGTTATTCATTTTGCTGGTTATAAAGCTGTTGGCGAATCTGTTGAAAATCCAATCAAATACTATGATAATAATGTATTCGGAACAATCAGACTGATTGAGGTTATGAAAAAATATCATGTCAATAATTTAGTATTTAGCTCTTCAGCAACCGTTTATGGTAAACCAGAAGTAATTCCAATTACTGAGGATGAACCACTTAAGGAATCCAATCCTTATGGAAAAACGAAACAAGTAATTGAATCAATACTGCACGATGAAGCCAATGCAGATTCAGAACTTAATTGCATTTGTTTGCGTTATTTCAATCCACTTGGTGCACATCCAAGTGGTGAGTTAGGTGAAGAACCTAATGGAGTTCCAAAAAATTTGGCACCATTTATTACTCAAGTTGCCGTTGGTAAATTTTCAAAATTAAAAGTTTTTGGTACAGATTACCCAACTCATGATGGAACATGTGTTAGGGACTATGTGCATATTATGGATTTGGCCGCAGGACATATGAATGCCCTAGATAAGTTATTTAATAATCCTGCTGGGTTTGAAGTGTTTAATCTTGGTAGTGGAAATGGCTATAGTGTATTTGATATATTACATGCTTTTGAAAAGGTAATTGGAAAAAAAATCCCATATGAAGTTATTGATCGACGCCCTGGAGATGTACCAGAACTTCGTGCAGATTCAACGAAAGCTAATAAAATCCTTGGATGGCACCAAACAAAAGAATTAAACGAAATGTGCCAAGATGCTTGGAATTGGCAACATAAACATCCTGATGGATTTGCGAGTGTTAAACTATAAATTTTAAGAAAGTATACTTAGTTAATAAGTTAGAATATTAAAAATTGCTCCTATGATGATAATACAAATCATTTTTATAGTCTGTATTATTATTAAATGGGGGCTTTTTTCCAAAATCATATTCAAAATAATTATTTCACTGTTAAAGCAATGTCACAGCATTAAATCATTAGCTAAGGATGATGATTTAATGCTAATATAGCCAGTCGTTGTTTGAAAAAGGCCCTTCAATGATGAATGTCATTGAAGGGTCTTTTTTGAATTAATATTTAATTGATTCGTTGAACATCATGATTTTCCACTTTATAAACAACATCACATAGATCATTAATATCCGATTGATTATGACTAGCAATTAAGATGGTTGCCCCCTGATTGTGAGCAAGATCTTTAATAATTGATTTAATCTTGAATACACTCTCGCTGTCCAGTGCGTTCATTGGTTCGTCTAAAATAATAACATGTGGATTTTCCATAATTGCTTGAGCAATGCCTAGTTTTTTCTTCATCCCCAGTGAATAAAATTTAGTTTTTTTATTTCGGCTATCCCATAGCCCCACTAATTTTAAAACTGCCTCAATTTCAGAATCGCCAATAACATTATTGATTGAAGCTAACATTTGTAAGTTATCATATCCAGACAACCGATCAATAAATCCAGGATCTTCAATCATTACACCCAGGGAATGAGGAAAAGAGTTATTATCTAATTTCATCCCATTAACAATGATTTCTCCCGACTGTGGGAATAACAATCCTGCAATTAGTTTAAAAAAGACGCTCTTGCCCACCCCATTGGGGCCAGTAATCCCCATAATTTCTCCCTGCTCAACAGATAAAGAAACCTGATTAAATATTAATTGATGCTTAAAGCTAAAGCTTAAATTATTAATTTCAATTCTTTTCATTTATTTTCCCCTAGCTAAACTGTTTGTGACGATATATTAATTTAAAAACATAAAAAACAATTCCGATTAAAATAACCCAATAAACTAGATCAACTATAAATTCCAAATAAAGAGATTGGCTCATTTGGAAATCAAGTGAATAAATCAACAAATGATTCCCTGGTGATACATTAATTAACCATTTGGGGAATCCAGGAATCGAAGTCATCTTCCCTTGTAACATAATAAAAAAAATAGTTATTAATGTGGGAATAACTCGATTTTTAAAAGTACTAACTAAAACCTGATTAATACTTCCCCAGAAAATTAGTGACATTAGTAATAAAATCATCGAAATAAAAATTTGAATCAATGGATTAACGGTGTAAGGTTCAATTCCATCAAACGATCTAGTAAATGATTTAATCATTTGATAATTCCAAGTAAGTTGGAAATTACCAATTAAGATCGAAATTATTAAAGTAACAATTAAAACACTAAACACAAAGAAGAATGCATTTAAAATCAATGTTTTTGCTTTTACATTAACAATCCGTTCCCTACTCCCAAGTCTGATTAAAATAAACCGATTTGAATCAAGGATTGATATTAAAAAATTATTTAAAACGATAAAGATAATTGGAATTATAAAAACACTAGTAAACTTTTGACTAAAAGAATAAAGTACCCAGTTCATTGCAAAAAAGTGATTATGATAACTCAAGTAGCCCAATAAATTAGCTATTATAAAAAGCGATAATACTATCAAGACAGTTAAGTATATAATTTTATGTTTTATAATATTATAGATGATTATGTTTTTTCTATTCATACAATATTTCCTTGAATTTAAAATACCCAACTAGTGTTTCAACAAGTAAGATTAATGCAAACGTAGAATAAATTGAAGCCGGTGTTGTTAAAGAGTTATCTGAATAATTAAAGAGATTTGTAAACCCTAACCAGTTTAAATTTATGATTCCAAAAAATGGTTCTGAGATTAAATAAATAACAAAGGTTATGATTGATGGAGCATAACTATTCTTCCAAAAAAGGGTCGTTACCAATCCCAAAATTGAAAAAACAAAGCTAAATACAAAACTGTTAAAAATGAATATAAGTGAGTATAAGACCTTATTATTAGGATATAATTCTTTGAAAGCACCCACAGTAAAATTATTCAAAATATGATCAGGAAGCGGACTATAAAATAAAGATACTAATAAAAAAAGCATTAAAATGATGCTTACCAATAATCCATTGATAATTCCAACTGATAATAGTTTGTAGATATAATACTTTTTAAAATTCATCCTGGTTAAAATAAATTGTAAAAAGCCATGATTCATATCTTCGTATAATGATAACGATGCAGGTAAAACAACAACGAAAATAATTGCAAAACTGGGGATTCCTACCCCAGTTACTCCATGGATAAATAATAGAACGTTGTTATTAGTAGTGTTAGAAGTTAATACGTTCAGAGCAATACTGGCAACTAAAATTAGTGCTGCAAATATTATATTAATAAAATTTGCTTTCTTGAAAGTTTCTAAAACAAAGTATTTCATTCTCCAGCTCCCTACTGTTGAGTGTATTTATTTTTGGCCCCTAGGCTTTTGAATCTACTTTAAATCATTATAAATTACTAATCAGAACTATATCATATTTATTAAAAATAATACAAGAGTCTAATTATACCAAAAAAGCCCAAATCCACTTCGGATCGGGCTTTTTCAGATTTAAATTTAAAATCTATTTCAATAACTTTGCAATTCCTTCAGGTAGTGCTTCCAACTTACCATCTAAAACATCATTCAAGTCATTTGATGGTACGTCTAGTTCACCAGCCTTAATGAGGTCTTGAACCCCGATTACAAAGCCAGCAGTTTGTTCATCCAAACCGCTCTTCAGCAATTCTTGCTTGTAAACATCATCGGTCAATGGCACTGGTGAAATTTCTTGGCCAGTCCCATCGGTCAAGAAGTCAACTAATTGTGGGTATGAAATTGGCTTACCACCGAATTCATAAACCGCCTTTGGATCATCTAATGTTAATACCTTGGCAGCCCCAGCAGCGTAATTTTCTTCGCGGGTCCAACCAACCTTGCCGTCTTCAGCAGAATATGGGAAATTACCCGTTTTAAGGGCCATTTGGATGGTCCCTAAATCATTTTGTAGGTACCAGTTATTACGCAAGAAAGCATGCTTAATGCCCGATTCCTTGATCCATTGTTCAGTCTTCTTGTGGTCTGCAGCCAAAAATGATTCAGCATGGTCCGCATCTGGGAAACTAGTGTAGGCAATGAATTGAACCCCAGCTTGCTTAGCAGCGTTGACCACGTTATGATGTTGTTCGTCCCGAGGCATTCCAGGGCCTGGTTGGGAAGAAACAAATAGCAACTTGTCGATTCCCTTAAATGATTCATTCAATTGCTCTGGCTTAGTGTAATCGGCTGGCCGAATTTCGGTCCCCGCTGGAAAAATATCCTTAGCCTTATCAACGTTTCTGACCAACGCAACGATGTCTGATGCGTCAACTAATTCTGCTAATGATTTAAATGCGGCTTGACCAAAATGACCAGTTGCTGCGGTAATTCCATATTTCATAGTTAGTGGCTCCTTATTAATATAATTGATGTCTTTATACTAACTTACTTTTTGTAAGCCTGCAAGCATTTTAGCCAAAAAAAAGCGTCGGATCAGATCCGACGCTCATAATGAATTTAAATTTTAGATTAGTCCTAAATCTTAGTACCAACCGTGGCTTTGCCAGAATGCCTTAGCAGCAGCCCATGAACCGTAACGAGAAGCTACGTATGAATCAGCAACCTTTTCTTGGTTAGCAGCTGAGTAGTCACCGTTAAGGTATGATGAAGATAATTGATATTTACCAACGTATTGACCGTTAGTAGCAGTGTATGAACCACCAGATTCACGGTTAGCGATCCATGCCTTAGCGGATGCATCGTCACTTGAAGTAGTGGTAGTAGCAGCAGTGTTGTTGCTAGTAGTAGCAGCTGCAGTATTAGCACTGTAGCTTGAACTAGTAGTAACAGTATTTGCTTGGGTGTTAGCGTAACTACTTTGAGTAGCACCACTAGTTTGTGGAGTAGTTGCACTTTGTGTTGCAGTAGCAGTTGTGTTTCCGTTATCTGGTAAGTTCAATCTTTGACCAACGTAAATGATTGAGTTGTCATTTAAATCGTTAGCTTGTTCTAGGGCTGTTAAGTCAACGTTATATTGACGAGCAATACCCCAAAGAGTATCTCCTGATTGAACAGTAACCTTAGTAGAAGCATCGGCATTAACAGCACCGACACCAGCGACAAATAATCCAGCAGCAACAGTAGTTGAAGCTAAAACCTTCTTTAAATTCTTATTCCGTAAGATAAAAATCTCTCCTTCTATATAAAACATAATCTGGATATCGTTTCCTTGATATCGTTTTCTGGATCGTTTACATGAAAACAGCTAATCTGATTTGATTAACTGTGAGTATTCTACCTACCAGGTGTTACACCAAAATATCGTGAATATTAAATAAACGGGGTGTTTTTGTAATATTGTAACAGTTTTGTAACAATTAGTTGTTTTTTCATTGTCATTGCTGACTATAAATCAGTCTAAAATATACATTTTATTTATGCATTTTTGCATATTTTGTAATATTTCTACTTTTTAAATTTATTAAAATCCTTATTTAATCAGTTTTTAATAAAAACACTTAATCAAAAACTGTATATTTTACGTAAATAGTATGTAAAATATCATTATCGAGAGAATGAAAAACGATAGCATGCTAAGTATTAACAACATGCTATCGCTCAAAAGGAATATTTAGTTAATAAATCATTTGAATTTATTTTTGAACGGGTTTTAAATGCTTGATTCCAATCCCAGTATAAGCTGAAATAATGGAAAAAACGGGTGATAATAAACTAACAAATACAAATGGTAGGTAGTGAATCGTAGGAACCCCTAATGCATTAGTAGCAAATGCTCCAGCGACCCCCCATGGAATTAAATAGTTAATAACCGTTCCCCCATCTTCAAGAGCCCGACTTAATGCCACTGGTGCTAAGTTATTTTCAGCAAACGTCTTTTTAAAAGCGTTCGCAGGTAAAATAATCGATAGGTATTGTTCACCAATAAAGATATTGACCCCGATACAAGTAGCGATCACAGTCGTGATTAAATTACCTTCTGTTTCAAGTTTGTCAGTTAATGGTTTGATTACGGCATCTACAATCCCAAGATGCATTAAAATCCCACCAAGGGCTAGGGCCACAAAAATCAATGACATTGTTCCCATCATTCCTGAAATGCCACCGCGAGTCAATAATACATCAACCTGTGGATTGCGTGTATGCGCAATGTAGCCGCTTTGAATTACGTTATTCAGTTTGACTAGGTTCAACCCAGGAGTTTGAACCATCCCAATAATAGAAGAAACAATAATGTTAATAAATAAAGTGGGGATGGTTGGAATCTTGGACCATGAACAAATAAAAAGCAGTAGGACCGGGATTGCTGCCCAAAATGAAATGGTAAAGTTTTGATGAAGTGTTAACACGGTATCTTGGATACGGCCCAAGTTAGCCTCTCCATTTCCATGACTCATAAAAGCATAAATAAAGAATGCCACAATACTAGCTGGTAAAGTTGACCACATAATGTTTTTAATGTGGGTAATCAAGTCCGCATCAGAGACTGCGGCGGAAAGGTTATTCGTTGCAGATAGTGGTGACGATTTATCACCAAATACGGCACCAGAGAGGACCGCTCCAGCAACCATCGCTGGATTGATCCCCATCGTTAGGCCAATTCCCATGAACGCAATCCCTAAAGTAGAAATAATGGTAAATGCACTTCCAATGATCGAACCCACCAGTGCACACACCACGAATACTGATGGTAAGAACCACCGAATGCTAATTAATTTGAAACCAAAAACCATTAAACTTGGGATGATTCCAGTAGCAATCCAAACCCCAATCAATGAGCCAATTAATAGAAAGATAAATAATGGTACAATCCCATTTTTAATTCCAATCACGAAGCTTTCATGAATATCATCCCATGAAAAGCCTCGTAATTTAGCCCAAAAAATTAATAGCATAATCCCCATTAAAATCGGCACTTCAGGACTAATCTTTAATCCGATGATTCCGAAAGCCATAATTGATAATAGTACAAATAATACTAAGATGCCCTCTTTCAATCCAATGGTTGGTCGTTTCTTTTCCATAACAATAACAAATCCCTTCTATATTTAAACAAACAAAAAGTCCCAATTACAAATTAATGTAATTGGGACGACTTTTATACCGTGGTACCACCCGATTTAATAGCCACAACAAAGTAGCTATTCACTCATTAGATGGTAACGGATCTAATTCCGATTAATAACGACGCTTAATTCCGGTATTTCGAATTCATTATCCTGATCGGTTCGCAGCAACCACCGACTTCCTGACCCCCAGACAATGCTCTACTTAAATGGAATTTAAATTATTCTTAATTGATTTATTAAAAATATTAGCATTTCTTAATCTGGATGTCAATTTAATTTTTAGCTGATCTCTGCAATCTTTTTTTCAATGAATTTGGCTAACATGGGTTCAGGAAAAATACCAGAGACCTTTTCAACACCCTTACCATCCTTAAAGACAACTAGGGTCGGAATGCTAAAGACCTTATATTTTTCAGCGATATCTTGGTTATCATCGACGTTAAACTTGGCGAATTGAACGCGGTCACCATATTCGGCTGCTAAGTTTTTGATAATTCGATCCATGATCTTACAGGGCCCACACCATGGTGCCCAAAAATCAACGATCGTTAATGGTGCAGCGACGCCTTCTGAAAAATTATCACGGGTTAGTTTATTGATCATTATTAACAGGCCCCCGTTTCTTTCTAACAACATGAATAATCATCGTAATGATTACCGTTAATAATACAATTCCACTAAAAAGTAGTGGTGGAATTTCAATATCGATTGCAGGAATTGAAATAAATAGCTTAATTGCAATGATTCCAATCAAGACATAGGCCATTGACTTTAGTTCTGGAATCTTCTTCATTAATATCATAATTACTTCAGCTACCCCACGCATCGATAAGATTCCAATCATCCCACCAATCAATACAATCACTGGGTTCGGTGAAACTGCTAATGAAGCTAGTACTGAATCAACTGAAAAGACGATGTCCATCATTTCAATTTGAATTACTACCATCCAAAATAACTTTCGATGATTCTTTGGATCAGTCGAATGTGTCTTTTGCGTCCGTTGTTTCTTTTTGCCATGGCTTGAGAAATGTTTGTAAACCAGATAAACCAAGTACAAACTTCCAATTACCTTGATTTCCCAAAGATGAATCAAGAACGTTCCCAATCCAATCACTAAGAACCGAAAGATGTAAGAACCCCAAATTCCATAAAATAGTGACTCTTCTTGGAGTTTCTTAGTTGGTAACGACTGCGTCTGTGCAGCTAATACCACCGCATTATCAACAGATAATAAACACTCTATCAAAACCAACGAAAGTATAACGAGCCAATCGCTCCCCGATGTAATAACTGAAGTCCAGTTATGGGGGTCAAAGAATGGCCCATACATTTTAGACAATATATCCAGCATTGATCTTCCCTTCATTTTTAATTAATAACAAAATATACAAAATACTAAATAAATTATATTACAAGTAATCCCTAAATAGCTAGTCTAATAGTTTAATTATTATTCAAAGCTTGCAGATCATAACGACTCAAATCATATTGTTTAATGACACTAATTAACTTTTTAGCATACTGTGGATCAGTAGCATAAGTATTCTTTTGTAATAAATTAGCAGCCTTAACATAACTAGTAACGTTTTCTTCTTTTATGAAATGAGTCTTAATTGATTTATCATGATCCTTAATCGCAGCCTCTAAGGTTGGATATTTTCTAAATTGAGCAGCAACCGTAATTTTTTTACCATTCACGTACTCAGTCGTGTCATATGAAATCGATTGCCCATTGTATGTTCCCTTGATTCCAAATGGATTTTTAGCAACCTGGTACAGTTTGGAATTACCCCAGTCGGATTCCAAAATGGCCTGAGCAATTACAATACTAGGTAGCACATGAAAGTTATTTTGATAAACCTTTATTGCTGGTTCCGCAATTGTCTTTGCAAACGTTCTACGCTGCTTAATCTGTTGAATCTGCTCTGAGGTCAATACGTTGCTTGACTGTGATTGTAGTTGTTGTTTATTTTCTAACTTATTACTAATCTTTCTAACTGCAAATCCGAATACAAGGACAGCTAAAATTACGATAATGATCAAAATCGCAATCATCCCCCTGCCTCGCTTCTTACTATGCTTAGCATCACTGAGTTGACCCTTTTTTTGCTTTAACGGATTAGTTCTTGGTGTAAACTTTTTATCATTTCTATTATTCACTTATTTTCCCCTCTATCAATCGTGCTTTTAAACAGCAACCTTTATTATAGTAATAAATTAGCTAAACGGAAACAAAATTTTACTTTTTTTCAACTTTTTTATAAAAATCACACCAAAACCATACTTTGATAAACTATAATAATAGGTAATTATAAGATAAAGGAAAGATGATTTTGATAACAACCCAGATGGTCAATAATAAGTTCAACTGGATAAGAGTGGAAAATCCGGATGAAAAAGATCGTGCTAAGCTCCGTGATACCTATCAAATTAGACATGATATCTTAGATTATGCGATGGATATTCATGAGCGACCCCGTGTTGAGTTCGATGAGGAAAATAACTACCGTTTATTTATCTACGATTCGCCAATCCAACCTCGATTTAAGGGTGACATTAGCATTGAACCCGTTGGTTTATTAATTAGCGACCATATGTTGTTTACTTTCACCAGAAAAAGAACTGCGTACGTGGTCCCACTAATTACTTCAATTATTAATAACCCTAATATTAAGGATCCGAACTTCATTTTTGATCTTATTTTAGAAACCATGTTTCAAATTACGATTAAATTTTTTGATTATATTAATGCTGCCAATCGAGATCGTACTAACATTCAAACCCATTTAACGCACCAAGCTAATCGGGATTCAATCAATCAGTTGTTAGGACTGCAGACCAAAACGGTTTATTTTCTTACGGCGCTCACTTCAAATCAGGAAATGCTTTCAACGGTCCAAAGAACCCTAAAGGGTCAATTGACAGAATTTCAAAGTGATCGATTAGAAGATATTGTCATTGAAGCGAACCAGGGACTTTCAATGGCCCAGGTCTCAAGCAGTGTTACCCGTGAAGTTGCAGATGCATATTCTAACCTACTCGATAGTAACCTAAATGCTACGATGAAGTTCTTAACAATCTTTTCATTAATTTTATCGGTTCCCAATATCGTGTTTGCGTTTTATGGAATGAACGTTAAGCTTCCATTTGCAGAATCACCAATTGGGTGGATCATTTCAATTTTAATTTCCGTCATTATCTGTGTTCTCATTTGGATTATGTACCACAAACATTTTTCATAAAACAAAAAGGAGTCTTTTAAGTGCAATTACTAAAAAGAATTAATAAAAATTGGCTAATTGTAATTGTTTTGTGGCTAGTAGCTGTTTTTTTCGCCCTAGCTAAATTACCAAACGTTACAGATTTAATTACTAACTATGGTCAACCAAAATTTAACCAATCATCACAGGTTATGAAGGCTGAACGATTACAAAATTCATGGGGCCATGGATTAGCAAACTCAACGACCTTAGATGTTGTTTACAATAATCCTAACGGTAAGATCAATAGTAACCAACAGGATCGAATCGATACGGTCACTCACAAATTGCAAAATAATCGCAGCCTTGGCATTAAACAAATTAGCTCCATTAATAATAGTCCTAATGGTAAATTACAATTATTTTCTAACGATCAAACCACTCAGATCGTAAAGGTAACTGTTGATAAAGCTTATTTAACATCCAATGCTTTGGTTAGTAAGTTACAAGAACAAATGAATGTTTCAGGATTAAATACATACGTTACTAATCCTGCCTTAATTGAAAATGCCAACGCTCAAAAATTAGCTAGTGCATCTAAAACATTCATGTTGATTGCATTTGTAATTGCGATCGTATTAATGATGATTTTCTTCCGTTCAATCATCGCACCAGTCATTTCAGCAGTGACCCTGTTAATCACAGAGCTAACTGCACTTAGCTTGATTGGTAATTTAACCATTCATAAAAACTTCTTGTTTTCAGAATTAACCCCATTGCTAATTACTTTGATCACCATCATTTTAGGCAGTATTTTTAATTTTATGATCATTAAGGCAGTCAGTGAGGAAAACAGCAGCCATCGGGATTCATTCAACGCCACTTCAAGTGGATTGGGACGGGTCGCTCCTTCGATTATCACAGTAAGTTTAGTCTTAGCAATTGGGTTTGCTGGTCTTTACTTCGTTCCATTCTACCCATTAAAGGCTCTAGCATCCCTATCAATCGTATTCTTGATTCTACTGGTCGCTGTCTTTACGATCAACCCAATCTTCACTAGTTTGATGGGGCCTGAATTGATTTGGCCACGCCATAACCCAATCAATGTTGAAAATCACCGTTTCTGGCATCAATTAATGCGCCTATCGTTATGGCAACCATTCGTAGGAATCATTCTTGTTGCTTACATTGTAGGACCATTTGCATATTCTTATCGGAATAACGTTACCTATAGTGATTTAGATAATGCTAAAAGTAGTCAACAAGCTGCAGTCGGGGCACGCATCCTCCAGGCTCACTTTAGCCAAGGAAAGGCCACTCCGATCACTATCTATATCCATAATAATCAAGCGTTGAATCAACAGGATAATCTTGAAAAAATCGATTCACTAACGACTAAATTAAAGTCAGTTGATAACGTCAATGCTGTTTATTCCGTTACCCAACCTAGTGGGGTACCAATCAATAAATATTATGTACAAAGCCAACTCAATAGTATTACCAGAAAGATTGACCAAGCTCAGGTTAGCTTAAATCAAACCATCAAGCAGGCAAATGAGGGCCAAAAGGATATCGATCCGGATGGATTAACATCTGAAATTAGTACGGTTAGCCAATTAAAATCGGCTGCGAGTGAGTTAATTGCAGAAAACAGTCAGTTATCGAGTCAACTTTCGGGAACGGCATCGCGTTCCAGTATCGCTAATCGAAGAACTGCATCTCGCAACATCCGTGACTATCAAAATGAAGTTAATGATTTAAATAACACGATTTCAAGTGCCGCCTCAAGCTTGAGTTCCATTCAAGCAAAGGGCCAACAAATTGCTAACTCCACGGACAGTATTTCCACTAAGCTCAATCGATACGCATCCAAACTGCAAGAAGCTAAAGATATCTTTAACGGAATTAGTACTGCTACCAAGGCCGTTAACCAAAAGCTTGATTCAATTTATGATTATTTGGATGGACTGGCTAAGAGTAGCGTCGGGGCAGTTTATTACATTACCCCTAATCAACTAGCCGATACTGATTTCCAACAATCACTTTATAACTATAATAGTGCCAATAACAAGACCACTAAAATAACGGTGATTCTACAATCAGATCCGACTAACGCTAAGCAAACTGCTCAAACGATCGATAATATCCAAACGAATATCGATGTAATGTTACAAGGCACCCCATTACAAAACTCAGAAGTTGCAATTGCTGGACAACCAGCTCAACAAACCGAACTGAAATCAAACTTTGCAAAATACGGCATTATGAGTATCACTTTAATTACCCTCTTCGCATTAATTGTGTTATTCATCATTAGTCGTTCCATCTTACACCCGATTTATTGGGTAGGTGCATTTGCACTTAGTTTAATAACTGGGTTACAACTAACTAACCTAACGACTAGTTATGCAATGGGCATTGATCGTACCAGTTGGGAAACCTTAATTATTAGTAGCACCGTCTTAGGGACTGTGGCGCTATTAGAAATCGCATGGATTGCAATTCATTATCGCAATCGAGAATTGCCATTCTTCGAATCACTTGCCGATGTGATGGATGCATTAGGACAAATCATTCGCTACTTCGCTGGATTTACAATCTTAGTCGGACTAGCATTGATTAGCGTTGATATTCAAGCAATTAGGCAGGCTGGAATCTTCATCGTTTATGGAACGATTATTTTTAACATTATCTTCCCAATCCTAGCAATCGCATTAAGTAAGTTAGCTGAACAAATCCCCACTACCAAAAATAAAGACTAATTTAGAAACCAAAAGACCCCGTAGTAAATTACTACGGGGTCTTTTTATGTTAATCCTAATCCACCGGCACGACTTGATATACTGGATCGTTATTATCATCTAAATAGCCATAAAGATAGTTCTTTTTTTGTTTATCAAAATAGCCTAAATTAAGCATTGTATGTCCATCGATATTTTCAATCCCATGAACAGCTTGGTTTAAAAAGCGGTGTAATTTGCGCATTGTTTCTTGACGCTGATCTGTCCGTTCTACAGCAGCCCTAAGGGTATATCCTTGATCTAAAAATTCCTTAATCAAACCAATCCTAAGGAGGTTTGGAAAATCGTATACCCGCGAGCTGCTTTCATCATGGCGATTTGATTGAATAAAACCCTTTTGATCCCAGTAACGTAATTGACGTGGCGACACATTACAAATCTTACTTACTTCACCAATTCGAAAAATTAATTTATGGATGTCAATGGGGCTAATAAACTTATGGTTGCAATTCATACGCATTATCTCCATTCGAATATATATAACAATACTTTATCATATTATGATGAAATTAAACTAGTATTTATGATAAACACAGTTAAATTACAGCCTTGTTATATGATTTAACTGACTTGCAAAGACCGTGTTATATTTCTGTAACATAAAATTGGTAATCTTATAACTGTTGATTTAAACATTATAAATAAATAAATAATAAAACCAGAAATCGAAAGGAATTAACTTAGTCATGAATAATCATTTGAAAAAAATCTTTGTAAGCATCGCAACCGCATTCACACTCTTTACTGCAGGTGCATCACTCACTTCAGTAAAACAAGCTCATGCAGCTACTGCTGATGATGCAAGCTCACTATTGAGTGAAGCAGATACTCACATGGGTGCTAGATACGTTTGGGGTGCTACTGGACCATCATCATTTGATTGTTCTGGTTTTACTAAGTACGTTTACAAAAAGGCATTGGGCATTAACTTACAAAGAACTGCCCAAGCTCAATATAACTCAAACAAAAAAGTATCAGTTGATAACCTTAAAAAAGGTGATTTAGTATTCTTTGGTTCAAGTGCTAGAAGTATCACTCACGTTGGTATGTATATCGGTAACGGTAAGATGATCGATGCACAAAATCGCGGTGTGATCAAGGAAAGCATTCACGCTTCATGGTGGAACCTTGTTGGTGCTAGCCGTGTTGGTGATTAATTATTAATTAATCAAAAAAGACGTAACGATTATAATCGTTACGTCTTTTTTTATGGTTTTAGATTGTAAGCTGTAATTTCAGCATCGTCATCACTAATTCTCAATTTAGTAATACTGCCGTTTGCAGGTCGTTCGGTCACATCGTATTTACCATGCCCGAAACGTTCTACAATGCTTAAAACGGTATTACCATGGCTTATCAAAAGAACGTTATCATCATTTTGCAACTGCGCATTGTTTTTAATTAGATCCAAGCCCTGATTCAATCGCTGCCAATATTCTTCGTTATTTTCAGCATCATGGAACGGATCTGCTTCTTTCAAATAATCCTTAGCTTGCCCAATTGATGAACTTTCCACAATGGATTTAAAAGTAGGCTTACCATGCGGAGCACCAGCTAGGTACCACGCTTGATTCATATCAGTGCCCTCAAAATAACCATAAAATTCTTCCCGAAAGAATGGCGAAACCGTCAATTTAGCATTAGATACCTGGTTGGCTCGCAATATGATATCAGCCGTTTGTTGTGCTCTGGTAGTATCACTACAATAAGCAGCTTTAAAATTGACCTGCGATAGATTTTCAGCAGTTTTTTTGGCGCCATCGATTCCCTTTTGGGTCAATGGTGAATTACTCCATCCCTGTAATTTATTGTAAATATTATAATAAGTCTGTCCATGACGGACAATATATACATTAAAGGCCATTTTTTCATCTCCCCGTAATTATAATCTTAATTATAATTCACGAGCGAGTTTCTTTCGATAATATTGATTTGCAATTTTAGAGTATCTCAACTGGCGAAGGGTTCTATAAACAATGCATTTTAAGTCAAATTGTTTAATCTCGGAATAAGATAATAATTGCGCAAAGATTAACATTTCAGAACGTTTAATTACCTCAGGGCTATCAGTGAACTCGTTCAACGTATTTCGTAATTGATCTGGATGAAATTCAACTACAGCGCCATCGTTTTTGATAACCTTAAGCTTAGCATTTGTAATTGATTTAGCTAAATCCACAATAACCCTCCTTCATCTATTAACTCATTTCTATATATAGGACATTCTTCTATTATTATAACAATATATTGTGTTTTACGCACTGATTAGATTAATTTTTTTAATATTTCGTAATCAAATCATGCTATTTAACAGATATTTTGATAATATTAAATAAGTTATATGCAAAAAAGGAGACTTGATCTTGTCACTTCTTAAACAAACCATTAAAAAATTAAATACTAGAATGGGCTTATTTTGGCTACTGGTTATTTTATTTTGGATCAAAACAATCGTTGCATATTTTGTTGACTTCCAACTTGGAATTACAGGTGGCTTTGAAATGTTTATCGCTATCATTAACCCACTTGCTACTACCGTTTTAATATTTGGAATCGCGCTATATTTTAAACGATCACGGATTTTTTATCCATTATTATTTATTCTCGATATTTTAAATACGTTACTTCTGTACCTGAACGTAATTTATTTCCGTGAATTTACCGATTTTATGACCATTAATACGATCACTGGTTATTCAAAGGTTAATCAAGGGCTCAGCGGCAGCTCCCTTGCACTCACTAATTTCCATGATTTCATTTATTGGATCGATATCGTATTAGTATTATTACTACTAATTTTTAGGGTCATTAAAATTGATAACCGTCCACTACGCCCCAAGGTTGGCTTTATGATGACTTCAATTGGTGTATTATTATTTGCTTTCAATCTTAGCCTTGGTGAAATGGATCGACCCCAATTGGTTACTAGAACCTTTGATCGGACCTACATTGTTAAATACTTAGGAATCGATGCATTTACCGGATATGATGCTGCTAAATCACAACATACAAAAGATTTAAGGGCAATGGCGACTAAGTCAGAATTAAAGACCGTCTTAAACTTTACTCGTAAACACTACGCCCCAGCAAACCCTAAAATGAAGGGGATTGCAAAGGGCCGCAACGTAATCGTGATTCACTTGGAAAGTTTTCAACAATTTTTAATTGATAAAAAGATTAATGGTCAAGAAGTGACTCCATTTTTAAACAAGATCTATCACAGTAAATCAACCTATGCATTTGATAATTTCTTCCACCAAGTGGGCCAAGGGAAAACATCTGATGCTGAAAACATGCTAGAAACTAGTACCTATGGTCTCCCCCAAGGATCTTTATTTGCCCAAGTCGGCAGTGACAATACGTTCCAAGCTGCTCCTGCGATCCTAAAGCAAAATGGTAACTACACCAGTGCCGTTTTCCATGGTAACGTTGCTAGTTTCTGGAACCGTAATAATACCTACAAGAATATGGGGTATCAATATTTCTTTGACGCTAGTTACTATGATGTTTCAGGTGATAAATCAACCGGTTACGGACTAAAGGATAAATTATTGTTCAAAGACTCGGTCAAATATCTACAAAACCTACAAGAGCCATTCTATGTGAAGTATATTACAGTTACTAACCACTTCCCATTTACCTTGGATTCCGAAGATAATGACGATGATTTTAAAACTACCGATACGGGCGATACGATCGTTGATAACTACTTCAAGACCGCCCACTATCTAGATGAAGCCGTTAAGGAATTCTATGCCTACCTTAAAAAAGCGGGACTACTGAAGAATTCGGTCATCATGATTTATGGTGACCACTATGGAATTTCTGATTCTGAAAATGCAAATCTCGCTAAGGTGGTAAGTGATGATCCTGAAAAATGGAATGACTTCGATAATACCCAAATGCAGCGGGTCCCATTCATGTTGAACATCCCTGGAACTAAAAAGGGATTCATCAGCCACAAGTACGGTGGTGAAATTGACGTCTTACCGACACTCCTTCACATTTTAGGTGTTAATTCTAAGCCATTTGTTCAATTTGGAACTGATTTATTCTCAAGTAAACATGATCAAGTCGTTGCGTTTAGAAATCGTGATTGGGTCGATCCACAATACACTTCCATTAGTGGTACCATTTATGACAATAAAACAGGTGAACCAGCTAAGTTGAACAAAGCACAGATCAAAGCGGTACAAAAGATCAAGGATAAAGTTGGCCTTGAACTATCGCTTTCTGATACCCTAAACGAACAAAATCTATTAAGGTTCTATAAACCAAAGGGCTTTACTGCAGTTGATGCTAGTGATTATAACTATGCTAATGGACTCCAAAAAGCTGAAAAGATTGAAAAAGAACTGGGCAAAAAATCAACCAGCGTTCTTTCTAAACACGGTGGTAAATCAACTGTTGATTTATACAAGACCGATGCACCAGAAGTAAGCCATAAATCAACTGATTCTAACCGCCTAAAGGTTACCAACCCAGATGCAAATAAGTAGTATCCCGTTAATCATTAAGGAAGTGAATTATCATTACTAAAATCAAAAAGCAAAAGTGGCAATTATTTTATAATATTGCAATCGTCATTTTGGCCATTACTTCAATCGTGATGGTAATTTTAGATTATTCACGAATTATTTACTTGTACCGTGGCTGGATAATGGGGATTTATTATGGAATTTGGATTATCTTTATTCTCGATTACATTATTAACCTGGTTATTAGTCAAAATAAACAACGGTTTTTCATATCAACTTGTTTGGACCTAGTTTCACTCATCCCTGGCCACCCGATTTTCGTATTTTTTCGCATTTATCGGGTCATTAGAATCATTCGGGGGTACCATATTTTTTGGCACTTGGGTTGGGATGGTAAATTAACCAAAAAGATCCATCAATTTATATACGATACTGGTTTTATATATATCTTTTCAGTCAGTATCATTATCTTAATTATTGCGGCACTTATCTTCTCTCATTTTGAACATTATCCATTAAAAACCGCCATGTGGTGGGCGATCACAACTGCCACTACCGTTGGATATGGTGATATTGCTCCCCAAACTGCTGGCGGCAGAATTGACGCTGCCTTCTTAATGATTGGTGGGGTCGGCTTTATCGGTTTGTTAACCTCTTCTATCACCGATTTCTTCACTAAAAATAACGCTCAAAATGAAGGAACTTCAGATAAATTGGACCGCTTGATGAAACAAGTAGAGCTACTGAATAAAGAAGTCCGCTATATGCGGAAAGAACTGGACCAAAATCAAAAAAACGTTTCTCGGAATCAAAAGAAACCTAAGAAACGTAATCATCATTAACGTCTAATCGATGTGCTATGAATGGGTTCATGACGGTCAGGATATAGCGACTTTGCAATATGGTTAATCGCAAGTGGAACTTCACCAAACCCGGTCGCAATTAACGTATCCTTCCCCTCATAGGTTGCGCTATCACCGACGGCATAGATGCCAGCAACGCTGGTCGCCATCTCTGTGTCCACATTGAACATGTGATGTGATTCATCTAAATCGATTGCCCAACCCTTGGTAACCTTATTACTAGAAATAAATCCATAATTCACTAAAATTTTATCCGCTAAAATGTCAATTGTTTCATCAGCTGTCCGCATTTTCTTGGCAGTTACTAACACTTGATCATCTTGAGCGGATATTTTTTTAATTAAATATGGGGTAATCAACTTAACTGAAGATGCATTTAGCGTCTCGACCATGTGTTCTAGGCCCCGAAAGTCGTTCCGTCTGTGAACTAAATAAACCTGTTTAGCAACGTCCTCAAGCAATAATGCATTATCAACAGCAGAATTCCCCCCACCTGCAACAATCACCGTCTTACCCTTAAAATCAGCTCGGTTTTGAATACTATAAATAATATTGCTTCCTTCAAAGCGATCAACATCGGCAACCGCTAATTTACGAGGTTCAAATGAGCCCCCACCCGTCGCAATCAGCACCGTCTTTGAATAACTAGTTGCACTCGTGGTTGTGATTTCAAATCCATCCGATTGCTTCTTTAAGTCCGTAACCGCCTGACCAGTTTTAACATCCACATCCATTGTTTCTAACTGCACTTTGAGCCGTTCAACTAGTTGTTTACCAGTAACACCAGTAAAACCAGCAACATCTAAAATCGTCTTTTCCGGGTAAATTGCATTTAGCTGTCCACCCAGTTCTGGTAAGCTTTCAATTAATTGAACCCTTAAGTTTCTCAACCCCGCATAAAAACCGGCAAACATCCCGATTGGCCCACCGCCAATGATTGTAATATCGTAAAGATTATCTTGCATTTTATTATTACCACTTTTCTTTTAAAATGTTTTATAATATCATGTTAATATTATATTAACATAGGTCATAAACCTAAGATAAGTAAAGGAAGTTTATCATGCGTATTGGTAAAAAACACATTGGGATTGCAATTATCCTTTTTATTGAAGCAATTATTTTCTGTTTTACTATTAATTGGCAATTCCGTGGGAACGTTTTAAACGATGTTGCCGTTAATAAAAGTCGTACCGCGACGGTCTTCATTCCTGGTTTCGCTGGTAATGCAGTTTCTACTGACGACTTCATTCAACAATACAGTGAACACAACATTGCCAGTCGGACCCTTAAAATTAATATCTCTAAAGATGGTAAGGTTTCTACTGCCAAGCAATATAAAAAAGTGGAGGCGGATAACCCGCTAGTCCAATTAGTCTTTAAGGACAATACCCATCCGTACAAGGAAAGCAACCAAATGGTCAACGTGATGAAGTATCTAAAGAACAAGTACAATATCACCCACGTTAACCTAATCGGGCACTCATCTGGTGGAAGTATTGCTTATTACTACATGGTTAACCATCCCCACCTAAAGGACGTTCCAGTAGTTTCTAAGTTCGTATCGATTGCTAATGATTACCCAACTAACGATCCATATGCCAAGGGTGGCCCTAAGAACCTTCCTAAAAACTTGGAAGTCTTAAACATCGCTGGAGAAATTTGGAACTTAAAGAGTGATGCTGAAGAAGCAGTCGACATTGTGAAACCAATGGGTGATTTAGTTAAACCCCACGTTAAGTCATACCAATTCTGGCTTTACCGCAGTGATCCATTAAGTGCTGAACACTCAATGCTGCATGAAAACCCAGTGATCGATAAACACATTGCTGGATTCTTATTCGGATTCAAAAAATAATTTCAACCAAAAAAGATGCTAATCGTTAAATTTACGACTAGCATCTCTTTTTAATTACTATATTGATATGGTTTCGGCTTACTGTAGCCAAATACAATGATCAAAAAGCTAAATAACGCCAAAAAGCTCATTGATATCACTGCCAATAATGATCCAAATATTTCACCAAGTTGATAAGCCCTCATTGAACTAGTGCGAATCAGTGAAAAAAGGCTTGGGTTTACAGCGATGCTTAACCCCAATTGGAAAATCAAGAACAAGCCCGCTGTAATCATCACTAATTGATTATTACTAGCTAATGGATGAAAATCACTTTGGGTCACATTGAATATAATCACGTTAATCAGTAACAACAAAGTTACAAATGGCAATTGAATATGCCAATAATTAACGGAATTAAAATAAAACAAAAATAGTAGGCAAATATTTAACCCATAACTGATCTTACTTATAACGTTAGTCCTTTTCATCATATCACCCTGTTTTTGATAATTATTTACGATATCGCTACTTTTCCGTAATAGCGCGTTTAAATCGATATCATAATCACTACTAATTTTTAGCAGCATTGGGATGTCAGGATATGAGCGTTGGTTTTCCCAACTGGAAATCGTTTTACGCGAAACATTGAGTTTTTGACCCAATTGTTCCTGCGTTAATGAATGCTGCTTTCTAAGTTGCTTAATATTTTCGCCAAACGGCATCATTACACCTCCCCTTTCGCTTGTTATAATTATTACTGCTTTTCTTCAGTTAGCCAAGCTAAGCTAGCGTTACATTAACGATTGCTAAGCTACTTAGCCCTATTAAATGACCGTTTCAAGCGTTGTCGAATGCGTTGCCCCTGCAGGGTGCGAACCTCGCGCAAGCCAGCATCGATCAAAATGAAGATGACCAACCAGCCGATCACAATTAATACGATTTTTTGAACGTAGAATTCATCGACCCACCAAATGGGGATGTTCCAATCCCACATTGCATGTAAAAAGACCGCTAATAAATAAAAGCCAATGAAGTGCAGATTAGTAAATGCATCGTGGAAGGTAAATTGATGGTGCCGTTGTTTACCCAAAATGACGGCCGCGCCAATAATTGCCGCCCAGATGGTATGGGTGCCGATGGCCTGCCAACTGCGTAGAAAAATCGTTGCCAACCCAAATTCATTCGAATAACCAGCGGTTTCAAAAATCGCAAATCCCGCCCCAATCGCTGCACCGATCAAGATGCCATTCAAAATATAATTAAGTTTGAAGCGATTAATGAAGGTAATGATAATGATTGTTTTGGCAGTTTCTTCGATCAAGCCGACTAAAAATGCCGAGGCTAGTGACACCCCGTTCCCCGATGGAATCACGTCGTAAAACACCATCGTTAGGATCAAAGAGGCCACCCCACCGATTAGCAGGGTCGTATTAACCTGCATCAACGAAATGTTGCGGTAAACATTCATTTCATAAAACATGATCAACAAAGAAAACGGGACTACTAGTGATCCGACCACCATCATACCTGGGATTGCCTTGGTGCTGCCGAAAACGAGGTCTAAGATCACTAACAACAAGAAGCTAAAGCTCAAAAGCGCAAAAAAGCGTGAGAATAACCAGGGCTTAACGGGCGCGGATGATACCTTGACCAAAGAGGGTGTCGTTAACTTGGTCCCCGCAATCAAGATGCGATCGGCTTCATCGCGACTGTGACGGTGAAACACCTGTTGGAACAATCGCAAGAGGTGAATTTCAACAAATTGGTTACTCCTGTGGGCCTCATCCTTAAGATCGTTTTTAATCCGTGAGTAATTTCGTTGCACCCCCATCAGGGTCGTTGACATTATGATGCGCTGAAAATTAGAAATTAGTTTGCTTTTTACCACTTATTTACTACCTTCTTATTTTTTTGTTTGTGTTTAGGATGAATTTAAAGTATTATTACAGTTAATAGTTAATTTTTATGATCAAATCGATTGGGAGAATGATTTATGACAAATAAAAAAGTAATTTTAGATTTAGATACTGGTATTGACGATGCGATGGCCCTTGCTTATGCCGTTGCTGCTCCTGGATTAGACCTAATTGGGGTGGCTAGCTCATACGGAAATCTGGTCGTAGAGGGAGCCGCTGAAAATTCGTTGAAAATTTTAGAACTACTTGGCCATACTGACATTCCCGTGTTCGTTGGTGAAGCCCACCCCGTTAATTCCGATCACTTTGACCGCCTTCCAGTTAGCGCTCATATTCATGGTGAAAATGGAATCGGAGAAGTTGAATTGCCAACCCCAACCCGTAAACCAGAAAAGCAAAGCGCCGTGGACTTTATGATTGAATCAGCTCATAAATATGGCAAGGATTTAGTCATTGTCCCCACTGGGGCATTAACCAACGTTGCCAAAGCAATCGAAAAAGATCCTAGCATTGTCGATTTAATTGGCGATGTTACCCTAATGGGTGGGGCTTTAACGGTCCAGGGAAACGTTTCGCCATTTGCTGAGGCGAACATCAACCAAGATGCAGAAGCAGCTAACACAGTTTTCACCAGCAAGCTACATGACACGATGGTCGGATTGGATGTCACCCTTCGGACACTGCTGACCAAAAAAGAAACTCAACAATGGCGTGATTTAGGTACCAATGCTGGTGCTAAGTTCGCTGATATTGTTGATTATTACATTGATATTTACGCTGAATTATACCCGCATTTAGATGGTTGTTCACTTCATGATCCACTTGCTGTCGGGGTAGCTGAAGACCCATCGTTCGTCCGCACCTTAGACATTGACATGATCGTGAATACCGATAAGGAAAAGTACGGCCGCACCATTGGCGACAACACTAGATTGGATGATCCCAATCCATCAGTCAGTGCTGCTATCGAAGTCGATGCGGACCGCTACCTAGAAACATTCATGAACTACTTAACAACCCTATTCAAGAATAACAAGTAATTAAAATACCGCTAGCAATAGCGGTATTTATTTATTAAAGGCTTGGTTTAAGAATCTACCGACCCCATCATGATCATTATCAAATTCAGTGACTTGGTTCGCAATTTGCTTTATATTAGGCTGAGCGTTTTGCATTGCTACTCCGATGCCAGCGGCTAAAAGCATTTCTAAATCATTTTCAGCATCCCCGAAAGCCATCAGGTCTGCAAAGGTCCACCCAAAATGGTTAAGTAAAGCCTCTAGGCCAACGGCTTTATTTATGGACGGAGCTAAAAACTCTAAAATATTGGGTTGGGAACGGACGATATGATAATGCCCCTGATTATCAAAATTAGCGCGGGCCGCATCTAATACACCTGGATCATCAGACATAATCGCCTTACTATACTGTTGATCATCTGGTAACATTGCAAACGTTTGGGGGATGAATTTTACATCTGCATTCATGATCTTATAATATTGGGATGGTGCCAACTCGGTCAATTCATAAATGGAATCAAAATCTAAAATATTCAACGGTAAATGATTTTGTTTAACAAATTTATAGATGGGTTCAAAATCAGCCTTCTGCATCCCTGATTTAAAAATCGGCTCCTTAGTCCGATTATTAATTACTAGTGAACCATTAAAAGTAATCGTATAGTCATCAGCTTGATTTAACCCCAATTGATCAAGATAACCCTTAATCACATTAATTGGTCGTCCCGTACAAACTACGATTTTCATTCCCGCTGCATGTAACCTATGTATCACCTGAGTGTTAAAGGGACTAATTGTTTTATCACTTGTTAACAAAGTTGCATCTAAATCCAGTGCAATCATTTTTATCATGTTTATTCTCTCCTATTACAAAAAAAGCATTAATTTCATCACAGAAATTAATGCTTGGTTTTTCAAATCACGAAACTAGGCACCCAATTGAGCTTCTAATTGACGCAATTCTGCTTCTCTAACCTTACGAGGTAGGAAACGACGAATTTCTTCTTCGTTATAGCCAACTTCTAGGCGTTTATCATCAAAGATGATTGGACGTCTAATTAAATCAGGATATTTCACAACCAATTTAATTAATTGTGAAACTGATAAGTCATCCAAGTTTAAGTTTAGCTTCTTAAAGATATTAGATCTAGTAGAAATAATATCTTCACTACCATTTTCAGTTAGACGAAGAATTTGCTTTACTTCATCAGCGTTCAATGGATTGGAATTGATATTACGTTCCTTAAAAGGAATATCGTGTTCCTTAAGCCAAGCGCGAGCTTTCCGACTTGATGCACTACTAGGTGCTACATAAAGATTTAACATGAACATCCACTCCTTTAAGTGTATTGGATATATCGACGGTTATAAGCGAAATATGTGAATCAGTCACAAAATTCACTTATAACAATTTTATATTATCATAGTTTAATAGATAGTCAAGATAATCGACAGCTTAATTAATAAAACATTATAAATTGTTTTGCAACCAGATACTAAATAAATTTACATTAAAGTTAAATCCGATTATAATTTTAATTAACTAAATATTAATGTAATGGAGGTATATGTATGAAATTGACGATTCTATCAACTAGCGATACCCATGGCTTTATCGAACCTACTAATTATGTCAGTGCCCAAAACGATAAACCATTCGGGTTAGAAAGAGCTGCTTCATGCATTAGCAAATTACAAACGGAAAACGATCATACCATTACAATCGACAATGGTGATTACCTTGAAGGTTCCCCATTGGCTTACTACATTGCTAAGATCAAAAAACAAAATGGCCCAGATCAAATTGACCACGCCTTTAATATGATTGATTACGACTATGGGGTGTTAGGTAACCATGAATTTAATTATGGATTAAAGTATATGCAAACATCGATTCAAAACACTGATCGCAAAATACTATGCGCTAACATCGTTGACAGTGAAGGAAATCACATATTGGGCGACCCGTATTCGATCCAAAACATCGGGGGCGTCAATGTCGGAATCATTGGAATGACTACCCGTGGTGCAACCAAGTGGGAATCATCCGAAAATATAATTGGGCTCAAGTTTCTTTCTGTCGCAGAAACCGCCAAAAAATACGTGCCGATCGTCCGTCAAAAAGCTGATATTGTTATCATTGCTTATCATGGTGGATTTGAACGAAATAGTAAGGGCGTGGCGACCGAGCCACTAGAAGATTCAGAAAACGAAAGCTATGCGATGCTAAAGGACGTCCCTGGGATTGATGCATTAGTGACGGGCCATCAGCATCGTAAAATTGCTGAAAAATTATTTAACGTGCCGATCACCCAGCCTGGGCATCGTGGTGAATTCGTTGGTAAAATCGAATTAGACATTCAAAAGGTCAATGATCGCTATCAAGTAATTAATAGCGATGCTCAACTAATTAAAACTGCTGACTATGAACCCGATGCTGAAATTAAGAACTACATTAAGCCGTTGAGTAACCGAGTGAACGACTGGTTAGATGAACCCCTTTCTAAAATTAATGGTTCGCTTTATTTCGATGATGCGTTCGATGCAAGGATTCATAAAACTAGTTTTATTGAATTTATTCAAAAGGTCCAGATGGAAACGATGGGGGTCGATATCTCAGCAACCGCACTATTCAATAACGAAGCCCATGGATTTGAAAACCCCATTACCATGCGTAATATTATGACTAACTATGTTTATCCAAATAAATTAGCCGTCTTAGAAATCAGCGGAGCGGACCTAAAAGCTGCCATGGAAATTAGTGCGAAGTATTTTGCCGTTAAAAACCATCAAATCGTAGTCAACGAGGCATTCGTTTATCCAAAGGCGCGCCATTATAATTACGATATGTATGAGGGCGTCGACTACACGATTAAGGTCAGCAATCCCGTCGGTAATCGCATTATTAATTTAACTTACCATGGCCAACCGGTGCGCCCTGATCAAAAGTTAAAGATTGTATTGAATCAATACCGTGCTTCTGGTGGTGGTCACTTTCCAATGTATCAAAATGATAAGATCATTGCTAAGGATTCAGTAATGATGAGTCAACTAATTGCTAATTATCTTCGTAACCATCCCACCATTCAAGCCACTAATAATCATAACTTTAAAGTGATTGAGTAATTAAAAAGACATCATAATCAAAACTGATTATGATGTCTTTTTAATTAGAAGCATTTGCGTAACGTTTGCGTTTTGAACGGTTCGGAATATCACCAACGTATTGGACTACGTTTAGCTTCCGAATCGAAGTTACTTTAATTTTACCTGGGTAACTTAAGTCATTTTCAATTTTAGATTGAACTTTTCTAGTCATATTAGCCATATCAGAATCACTTAACTTCTTAGGATCAACGATAATTCTAATTTCTCGTCCAGCTTGAATAGCATAACTTTCTTTAACACCAGATTGCGTATTTGCAATTTTTTCAAGGTTCTTAAGCCTAGTAACATATTCTTCAACTGATTCACTTCGTGCCCCAGGACGAGCTCCTGAGATAGCATCAGCGGTTGAAATGATGGTTGCAATTAAACTAATTGGCTCAACATCACCATGGTGAGCAGCAATTGCGTTTACAATAATTGGATCCTCGTGATAGGTCTCAGCAAGTTTGACCCCTAATTCAACGTGAGTGCCCTCAACTTCATGGTCGATTGATTTTCCAATATCGTGTAACATCCCAGCACGACGAGCTAACTGTGAATTCAACCCCAACTCACTAGCAATGACCCCCGCAATTTGGGCAACTTCAATTGAATGGTAAAGAACATTTTGGCCATAACTGGTCCGAAATTTTAAGCGCCCAATAATCTTCATTAAATCAGGATTCATAGTCCCTAAATGCAGCGAAAGCACCACATCTTCACCAGTTTCACGTAGTTCATCATTTACATCATGAGTCGCATTGCTAACCTGAGTTTCAATATTATTATTGTTAATTTGACGTGAAACGATCAGTGAATTCAGTGTCCGACGAACTACCTCGCGTCGAATTGGATCATGGGTAACAATATGAAGCATCAAATAATCATCTGGATCAAACATTAGATGCGTCCCAGTCAATGATTCAATTAAACGAAGGTGTTGTTCATCATGACTTAACAGGCGATTTTTAATTTCTGCAGTTGGAACGTTAACACTTCGTTCAATGTGACTTCGTGGTACATCTTCAGGACCCCTTTGAATCGCCTCAATAATAATATTATCTGCTATTCGATTTGCGTAGGTTTCAGTGGATTCACGTAGGTATTTGACCTCAATATCACTTTCCCGTTTCAATTCATGAGCAGTGTTATCAAGAACGATTCGTTTAACGGTCTCATCATCAAGCTGACTGCTTTGATTTAAAATTAAGTGCCGCTTAGTAACCAACTGATCAGCAGCAGCTTGGGTTTTTTTAACATTTTGCTTGCTTTGTGAGTTCAGCGTTTTCATCTCATTAAACCGTTTTTCATCATCATCAATCCGATTACTAAGCTGCTTCAGATATTCATCATGTTGCCGAATCCGAACTTCCCTAGTCTGATTATCAGCCCTTTGAGTGTTCAGGTCCTCTAAAATGGTCTGTTCATAATCAGCAGTTTGGGCTTGATTTTTCTTAATGATCCGTTGCTTTTTGTTTTCAATATGGGTTCGCTTCGCTTGTAAATAATCACTTGCCTGTTTTTTTGCTTCAGCTAACTTTTTGTCTGTTTGCTTATTACTGGCAATGATACCGCACATTCCCCCCACAACTAGCATTAATAATCCTACTAATGGGTACAACAAATATCCCCTCCCTTCTACTTTAAAATCCTATATAATATGATAACATATTTATTTTGTGATGGAATCCAATAATTGGTAAAGGACAGCCTTGTTTTGCGGCGCCACTTCAAAGCTACCAATTTGTTCAGGCGTTTGTTGAACTTGGTTGGGAGCGTCAGTATCGGCAATAAAATCATGGTCAAAATCAATTAATGAACTAACGATATCTGGTTTCATTTCAAAATGGAACTGAAGCCCGATGATGTTATCTCCCAACATGAAACCTTGATTTTGATCGATTTGATTAGCAAATAATCTTTTGGCATCGGGAGGCAATGTAAATTGTTGGCCATGCCAATGCAAAACGGTCAACTCTTCTGGTAACTCCAGTGGGCTTTGGCTATCTGAATGAACGGGGAACCAACCAATTTCAGGTACGATCGTGTTATCAATCATCCCACCAAAAGCAAGCGCGATTTGTTGAGCTCCCAAACAAACCCCAAAGATCGGCTTATGGGCGTCATGAGCACGATGAATTAAATCTCGTTCATCAGCAAGCCATGAATCACTATCTTCAGCACTGTTGCCACCACCCATAATGACTAGTAGATCAAATTGGTCGACCCGAAAACGATTCACAAGTGCTCCCATATCGGGGCGGATCGTAAACACATCGTAGTTATTGTCTTCGGCCCAATCCTGAATTAATCCAGGCCCTTCTACCTCATTATGTTGTAAAACTAACATTTTCATTTTAATAACCCTCTTTAAATTTAAGTTCATACATTATAATTATAACTAAAATTTGCTATTAGGTCGATTACTTGGCCCGTTCTAGTATTCAGAAATCACTTTTGGCTGTATAATACAGCTAAGGAGTGATCTTATGTTATCTATTTTCGGACAAAGACTACGGGCCTTAAGACGGGGACATAATTTGACCCAGAGCCAATTAGCCGCCGCTTTAAACAAACAGTTTGAGTCTAAGCCCCATCCCAATACGGAAGCACAATTGGGCAAATGGGAACTAGGCCTTCGTTCACCTTCGATTCCAGAACTAATCAAATTAGCGACCTTTTTTAACGTCAGCATTGATTTTTTAGTTGGAAGAAACGACGATAATATCAAAGATATCGCCCGTTCATTAATTAGTGCAGACGACTTACAATTCGATGAAAACCCACTTTCCAGAAACGATAAGCGCGAGATTTTTGAATTAATTCGTGCATACATGATTGGTCAACAAAATCATAACGATAAAAAGCAAGCTAATAACCGCCAAGAAGAATTAAACCTTGACTTTGGTCCTGAAACAGAAGAATAAGGAGGGTTCACCCATTAACCGTAAAAAATTAATCAAAAAGCTGAAAAAAAACAACCAAGTTACCCATCGGCCTAGTTATATTGAACAATTAAAACAATATGCTGACCTATTCAGCGATTTTGGTGAAATTAAATTTTTAATCAATAATGTGTTAATTAGTGATCAGCTATTGAGTGCTGGCAATCTACCGCAGGATATGCCTAATTTATTACTGCCAGATAATATCCAAGATACCATTTTTCAAACCGTTAATAAACAATTTCCAGCCGACAGTGATGAGGGCGATCAATTATGGAATCAATATTCAGATGCGCTTCCTAAACTAGATAAACAATTACGTTCTTATCGTGATTACCTCGAAGAACAGTACGGGATGTGGGCTTATATTTCAGCTCCATTCACAAAGGCAATTTCTGAATACGTTGGCAATGAAACGGTGTTGGAAGTAATGGCTGGCAACGGTTATATTTCAAAGGGGCTCAGGAATAATAATACAAACGTAATTGCAACCGATAGTTTAGAATGGGTCAATGAGAACGAAACTGGTAAGCATCCAGTGACTAATGTCGAAAAACTAGATGCACTAACGGCTTTTCATAAGTATGAATCGACCGTTGATACCATTATCATGTGTTGGTCACCAGACGGGGTTCCAGTTGACTGGGAGCTGTTACAAGCAATTCGTAAAGCTGAACGTAAAATTAAGTTAATCGTAATTGGTGAAAAAAACGGTGCTACCAACTCAAAGCAATTCTGGCAAAATGCTGAATTTACTGATCAGAAGGCAGCCAAAGAACTTAATTTACACCACCAACCATTTGATTTGATTCATGATCAGTTATACATTGTAAAATAAAAGACCCTGTCTAAGACGGGGTCTTTTTATTAAATTAATTTGTCTGCTCGGCATCTGTATCGATTGCCTCATCATTAGAATTAATTTTGTCAATTTGAAGTTGGGCCCATTGGGTCACCTTATTTAACATTTCAGATTGATCAGCGATAAATTCATTAGCAGAAGCTAGTTCATCAATTCTAAGCTTAGAGCGATTAACTTCTGGTGATTCAACAATCATGTAAACGTTAATGGGTTGCACCCCATCTCCTGACATAATCTTACTGATTGCTTTTACATAGTTGAAAGGCAAATTGATAATTCCCGTTTCCAACTTAAAAATAATATCAGAATCATCTACAATTAAACGTGCTTGAGCAATTTGATCGCTTTGAATTTGTTCAGTAATAAATTTAAGCATTGGTGCAAAAACAGAAGCTAAATCATTTTCCAATGCAGATTTTTTAATTGTAAAATTAGTAGCAGCAAATTGTTCGTTAGTCACCTGATCGATAAATTTTTGAACATCCATTTCCATTTTTATTTTCACCGTTTCCTATTTATTTTTTCGTTTTAACCTAGCAGCAACTCGTTTTTGAGAATTTTTAAACACCATTTGAAACCACACAACACTAATCAAGATGCCTAAAATTCCAAACAAGAGGTTAATAATTCTAATCCAGATGTTAATAGAACCATCAGTAATTAAAGTAACCGATGTAATAAAACTAAGCGTGTAAAAAATCATTATTAATCCTAAAATATGATAAGCAAATTGAATTTTCAAGTAAGCTAGTCCAATTGGCAATAAGTATAACACACACGCAATCAGGACCGTTTTAATTAGTGCGTCTCCGCTAAGTAACGAAGACCCCACCCACATCACTACATTAATTAAAATATACACAAATAGTGAGCATATGGCTCCGATATTCAACTCTTTATTTTGCATTTTCCCCATCCATTCTGAATCATTATCTAGTATAACAATGCCACAATCCATTAACATAAACAACTATTATTACTAATTTTTATTAGTCGGGAGGACTTCGAATGAGTTGGCAATACCATTTAACCGCAAGGAGAACTTGCACAGTTCGTGAATTATTAAGTCAACAACTGTTAATTCCCAAACACCTTATTTTTAAACTAAGACGGGCCCAGCGGGTTTTGGTTAATGACCGTTATCTGCCAATGAATTTTACAGTTGAAGATGGCGACCAAGTGGACTTAACCTTTGAGCCCACTGACTTTCAACCCGTTCAAATTCCGATTGCCGATTCATCGACCGGCGTAGAACCAATTTATGAAACCGACGATCTAATCGTTATCAACAAACAGCGTGGTGATAAAACGCATCCGAATCAACCTGGCGAAACAGGGGCCACCATTAATCATGTGGCAGCCTACTTAGCTGATAAACAACAACGACCATATATCATTCACCGACTCGATCAACAAACATCTGGGGCAATCATCTTTGGTAAAAATCCGGTCGTTGTCCCAATTTTGACCCGTTTAATTAGTGAGAAACAAATCAAACGCACATACCTAGCTTGGGTTACAGGAACAATGAACACCATGGCTGGAACCATTGAAATGCCAATTGGATTGGATCCAAATGATCAAAGAAAGCGCATGGTCAACGGTCAAAACGCCGTTTCAGCTATCACCCACTATCAAGTAATTCAGCAGCGAACGAACCAAACATTGCTGGAAGTCCACCTAGCAACTGGCCGCACCCACCAAATTCGGGTCCATTTAGCAGCAATTGGGCACCCATTGATTGGTGATCCATTATATAATCCCACAAGCAATGGCCCGCTTCAACTCCATTCATATCGGTTAGATTTAATTCAACCATTTGAAATGCAACATCATTTAATTGAAGCCCCGATACCAGATGATTTCATTATGTAAAAAAAGTTCCGAACCCATTCAGGTTCGGAACTTTTTTGCTTGTCAGCAATTAATGTTTAAGATTAATTACTTCTTTAAAGGCTTCCATTTCCAGTCGTTAACTTCTGGTAAATCAGTACCTTCATCACGGATGTAAGCATTGTGCTTAGCAACCATGTCTTCCATCCGACGAACGAATGATTGACCCTTAACGGCGTATTCTGGAACGTCGTTAACAACTTCCTTAGCAAGGTCGTAACGGTCAAGTTGGTTAAGAACACGCATGTCAAATGGAGTAGTAATATCACCATTTTCACGGTAACCGTGAACGTGAACGTTGTGGTTGTGACGATCGAAGAAGATACCCTTGATCATGTCTTCGAAGCCGTGGAATGCGAATACCACTGGCTTGTCAGTAGTGAACAATTGATCGAACTTAGCATCGCTCAAACCACGAGGGTCGTTTTCAGGAGTACGAAGTCTTAATAAATCAACAACGTTGATGAAACGAATCTTCATTTCTGGGAATTCATCGTTTAATAATGAAATTGCAGCTAAAGCTTCCCAAGTAGGTTCAGTACCAGCAGCAGCGATAACTACGTCAGGTTCTTCACCTTGGTCAGTAGATGCCCAGTCGATGTAACCTAAACCATCCTTAACAAGGTTGGTAGCTTCTTCGATTGAGAACCATTGTGGACGTGGGTGCTTTGAAGTAACGATTAAGTTAATCTTTTCGTAACTTCTGAATGCAACGTCACCAACAGCTAATAAAGTATTAGCATCGGCTGGCAAGTATTCACGAATGAATTCAGGCTTCTTTTCAGCCAAGTGAGTAAGCATACCTGGATCTTGGTGAGTGTAACCATTGTGATCTTGTTGGAATACAGTGGAAGTATCAACAAAGTTCAATGATGGGTAGTGCTTACGCCAAGTTTGTTCAGCAGCCTTACGTAACCACTTGAAGTGTTGAGTTAACATTGAGTCAACAACACGACCGAATGATTCGTAAGTAGCAAAGAATCCATGACGACCAGTTAGAACGTAACCTTCTAACCAACCTTCAGCTTGGTGTTCTGATAATTGTGAGTCAATTAATTGACCATGGTTAGCCATGTAAGCATCGTTTGGTTCTTCAATTTCTTCCATCCATTGACGGTTAGTGTTTTCAAACACACCGTAAAGACGGTTTGACATTGATTCATCAGGACCAAATGCACGGAAGTTAGTTGGGTTAAGTTTAACAACTTCACCTAACCAGTTTGACCATACAACCATGTCTTGAGCAACTGGTTGACCGTGACCTTCAGCATTAACGTCAACGGCAAAGTCGCGGTAGTCAGGTAACTTCAATGGTTCTGGCTTGATCCCACCATTAGTGATAGGGTTCATAGCCATTCTTTGGTCACCCTTAGGTGCCATGTCGATAACTTCTTGCTTGATAGTACCATCATCGTTTAAGAAGTCTTCTGGCTTGTATGACTTCAACCAGTCAACAAGCATGTCAGCATGTTCCATCTTTTCAGCAGAGATGTCAAGTGGAACTTGGTGAGCACGGAATGAGTTTTCGATTGGTTCGCCTTCAAGGTTCTTCTTTGGACCAGTCCAACCCTTAGGAGTACGAACAACGATAACTGGCCATACAGGTTCCTTAACGTGGTCAGGAGTTTCGTTTTCACGAGCATGCTTTTGGATTGCTTGGATGTCTTCAATAGCAGCATCCAATACCTTAGCCATCTTTTCGTGGTAAGCCATATGATCGTCGAAGTCAGTACCATTTTCAACAAAGGTAGCCTTCCAGCCAAGACCCTTGAAGTAATCAGAAATTTCTTCGTCAGTCATACGGTTTAATAAAGTAGGGTTTGAAATCTTGAACCCATTTAAGTTAATGATTGGTAAAACGGCACCATCAGTGATTGGGTTGATGAACTTGCTTGAGAACCAACCAGCAGCTAATGGACCAGTTTCGAATTCACCATCACCGATTTCAGTAGCAGCGATAACGTCTGGGTTATCAAGGATTGCACCAACACCGTGTGAAAGTGAGTAACCAAGTTCCCCACCTTCGTGGATTGAACCTGGAGTTTCAGGAGCAGCATGTGAAGCAACCCCACCTGGGAATGAGAATTGCTTGAACAATTTAGCCATACCCTTTTCATCTTGTGAGATGTTAGGGTAGATTTCTGAGTAACTACCATCAAGGTATGAGTTGGAAACCATAACTTGGCCACCATGACCTGAACCTTCGATGTAGAACATGTTAAGGTTGTACTTCTTAATTGCACGGTTTAAATGTGCGTAAATGAAAGTTTGGGAAGTAATAGTACCCCAATGTCCGATTGGTTTAACTTTAACATCATCAGAAGTCAAAGGCTTCTTTAATAATGGATTGGCACGCAAGTAAAGTTGACCTACTGATAAGTAGTTAGCAGCACGCCAGTACTTGTCAACTTCTTCCAAATATTCTTTGGAATCGAAATTTTCTGCCATTTAATAACACTCCTTTAGTAAATTAAATACATAGATTAACGTCAACATAAAATTAACCAAATACGATTAATTTTATTTACAATCACTATGATAATAGATTTAAATTAAAAGTCAACCTTTTTGCAAATTGATACGCACCAATTTGAAAGTCGACTTTTAATCATTACGTATATTATGAATGAAAACGGTTAAATAGTCCAATCTTTTATGATAATTATTAACCTTTTCTTAACTGATTTGAACAAACGTATTATACTTCAGATATTGATAGTGTAATCGCATATTAGAAAATTCAAACGGGGTTCCATCATCAAGGAAAAAAATCCCTTCCATAACTCCAACGGGTTCATTTGGCTTTAGTCCCAATAGCTTTTGATCATCCTCAGTTGATGGCTCAGCCATAATTGACATAAACGACCTGGTCACCGTTTTACCGACCTCTGACTCCAAGTAGTTAAAAATCGATCCAGAGACAATCTGTTTTGTTAACTTCGGGGTAATACTAATCGGAATGTACCCCGTTTCGATCATAAACGGTTGGTTACCAAAAGAACGTAGGCGCTTAATTTCATAAACAAAATCATCTTCATCTAAAAATAAGTCTTGCTGTAAATCCTCACTAGCAGGCACCACCTTAAAATCCAGTAACTTGATCTGTGGGGATTCTCCCTGACTTTCCATACTATCTGTGATTCCAATATTAGAACCATCATAATGAAAAATTGTTTTTGCTTTCATAAAAAGGGGATTAACAAATGTTCCTGCGCCCCGCTTTTTGAAAATAATTCCCTGATCAGCCAGAAATGATAACGCACGTTTGATTGAGCTTCTACTAACTCCGTAAGATTCACTCAAAGAACGTTCATCTGGTAATCGATTGTTGGGAAATTCATTGCGGCTAATTCGCGTTTTTAAATCTTGCATCACTTTGTGATAAACTAAATCTGCCATTTCACTACTCCTCGAAAACGTCCAATTAATCATAATTGTATTCAGTATAACAGAATATTAAACGCTTTTTAAAAATGAAAATTCAATATGCTAGAATATATAAATAAAAAGGTGGTAATTAATGTGTCTAAAAAATCAAAATTAAAAAAAACGCTGGTTGAAAAAATTCTAGATAAGGCTAAGGTTAGCTATAAACAATTTGAATTTGCGACCCACATGCAAGGCGATGTTGCTCAACTTGACGTAAATCATGGTGATATTGATGAACATCGGGTTTACAAGACCCTTGTGTTGACTGGTAAGACGACCGGCCCTGTTGTCGGAGTCGTTCCGTTGGACAAGCATCTCAACGAAAAAGAACTCGCCCGTGTCTCTGGAAATAAAAAGGTCAACATGGTGCCATTAAAAGAACTTGAAAAAACCACTGGTTATGAACACGGTGCTAATACCCCAATCGGGATCTGGGAAAAATTCGAATACCCGATTTACATCGATTGTTCGGCGGAAAAACAGGGTAAAATCCTTGTTTCTTCAGGTAAAATTGGTAGATCTGTAGAATTAGAAGCAGTGGATTTAAAAAATCTCGTTCATGCAGAATTTGCTGATATCGCAACGGAAAATTAACATGACAGATATTATCCAGTTATTAATTAGCACAAACGCAATTGTGATGGTAGAAATATTAATATTTCCCATCATCATTATTTGTGCGTTAAGAAAAGTCAGTCATGGCTGCAAACAGCTAATTGCTAATCGCTATGGGGTGCGAGGACAAGTGCTTTTTGGTAGCTTAGGGATTTTTATCCACGAACTCAGTCACATGATAGTTGCAATTTTGTTTGGTCATAAAATCACAGGGGTTCGCTTAATCCACGTTCCCAGAGGAGCAGAAGATAATAAATTAGGATATGTTAACCACTCCTTCAACCCGAAAAGTGGTTACCAACGATTTGGTAACCTCATGATCGGCATTGCGCCCATTTTCGGCTGTACAGCAATCCTATTCATTGCAACTTGGTTATTAGAACCAGCGCTACTCAACAGCTTATCCACCCTGCCAAACTGGTCATTTCCAATCAGCATTCTTTCAATTTCATCTATCTGGAAGCTATTAGTTTTAATATTAGTTGCTAGTTCTATTGCAATTGGTGGATTCGACCTAAGTGCAGATGATTTAAGCAATATTAAATTTGGGTTATTCATCCTTTTGATCTTAATCATCGTGGTATCTAGTTTTGCCACCCTACTGGGCGTTGCCCCAATTTATCTAAATTGGATGCACACAACTAGCATGATTATCAACGGGGTCCTTTGCCTATCACTGATCGTTACGGTATTAAGCAACGGGTTGATTCGCCTTATTACGAACCATTAGTCCCCCCATTCGACCTTAAATTCAGTCAAGAATTCCTGCATTACTTTTTGACGAACTCGTGCCATTTCACGTGCTGTATCGGTATTTAAACTATTTTTGATATTCAATAGTTTTTCATAAAAATGATTTACGATCGTTGTAGGGTTTCGATATTCTTCAATCGTCATTTGAGAACGCGGTTTTAAGGATGGATCATACATCTTTTCACCCAAGTGACCCCCGTAGTAAAAGGCTCTAGCAATTCCGACCGCACCAATGGCATCCAATCGATCGGCATCTTGGACGATCTGCCCCTCAACGGTTAATTCATAATGATGTTCTAGGTTTTTACTAAATGACATGTGTTCAATGATATCTAAAATGGCATCAATTTTAGACCCAGAATAATGCCATTCTTGCAACTTAGACTTAACGATTGCAATCTAGTTTATCGTCAATTAAATCATGCATATAAGCAGCTGTTAGGGCAACGAGCGCATCTGCACGTGATTCGTTCACCAAGATCGATTGAACGTTGTTCACTACCCGTTCAACGTGGTCAAAGCTATGGCCAGTCCGATCGTTTCGCATCTGATTTTTAACATATGGCGCAACTTGATTAAAAGCAGTTTCCATTGTTTATTCATTCCTTCTCAATAATAAATATCAATAGTTTATCATAGTTTATTTTCTAAATTATACCAATTAGAAATTAAAAGCAATCCAGTTGGCAATTTGCCGCAAAATGGATTGCTTTTTTAATTATCATGATTTAAATTCACCGTTCGATGCTAATTGGTCCTAAATTTATCAAAGAGCATCCCCAACTGTGTTCGAACCCATTGCATTAGTAAAATCAGTGGATAAGCACTCACAACGATAATCAAAGCAAATACCCATAGTGGACTATTGAACACCGAAACTAGTGAGAAAAAGTTACCAACTACCATAAAAGTAAATAGGAAGATCAGACCAGTTGCAGCTGCCACCAGTGCCTTAAATTTATTAAGCGGTTGTGAGACCATCAGTAATGCGATCCAACAACAAACCCCAGTTGCTAATACACTTAGGGTTGAAGTTTGCGAATATGCCATCGGCCATTCTCGCGACGCAAATAAAATTGCTAACACGTAAAAGACAATGCTAATTGCCACTGGGCCTGCAATATCAATAATCTTCTTGGTAAATTGGTCGGTCACTCGTTGGTAATTAGGCTCCAACGCTAAGATGAACGAAGGTAACCCAATCATGAACGTAGAGATTGGGGTCAATTGAATCGGTAAGAATGGATAGTCATGAGTTGCAAAAATAAATAGCACCGTCAGAATCGTTGAATAAATCGTCTTGATCAAATAAAGCGAGGCCACACTTCCGATATTATTGATTACTCGACGGCCTTCTTTTAAGACATCGATCATTGAATCGAAATTCGAGTCGATCAAAACGAAGTTTGCAATACTCTTTGCGCTTTCACTTCCTGAAGCCATTACAATTCCACAGTCAGACTGTTTCAAGGCAGGCATGTCATTAACTCCATCTCCAGTCATGGCCACCGTATGCCCATCATTTTGATACCCCTTAATTAACTCGCGCTTTTGGTTGGGTGTCACCCGTCCAAAAACAGTGTATGTTTTAGTTAATTGTTGATAGTCAGGATCGGACCCCACCGTTGACATATCGATGTATCGATCGGCATTCTTAATTTTTACTCGTCTAGCAATGCTCGATACGGTAACGGGATCATCACCAGAAATCACTTTAATATCAACATCTTGCGATGCAAAAAATTTTAACGTTCGTTCAGCATTTGGTCTGATCACATCTGATATCAAGATCAAGCCAATTATTAACGGATTAACGGGGCGTTCATCTGCAAAGCGATCAGCTTTAGCAATCGCTAGCACCCGATTGCCCTGGGCCGCATATTTTTTCACAAGCGCTGCTTGGTCATCGGATAGGTGATCCACCACAAATTGAGGCGCTCCCACCATAAAACTACCATTGTTAAACGATGCACCACTCCACTTTCGAGCCGATGAGAACGGATGGACCTCAGTCGCCTGCCAACCAGGATTAGGCATCGCAGCTTTCAAGGCGGTCGCAGTTTCATTATCATCACCGATACTGTGGACAGCAGCACCAACCATTTCCTTTAAAGCGTTGGTTGAATAACCAGTAAACGGGACTAATTTTTCAAACGCTAATTGACCACTCGTGATGGTTCCGGTCTTATCAAGGCAAATCGTATCGACCCGTGCTAACGTTTCGATTACGGGGAGGTTACGAACCAATACCCGTTTGTGGGCTAATTTCATTGCAGAAACCGCAAGCGTCATTGATGATAACAAAACCAGTCCTTCCGGAATCATTCCAGTTGCGGCCGCCACCGTTCCTAAAATTGCGTTATTAACATCGCTGCCCCGTAAAATTTTGGAAGTAAAAAGGATAATCCCTAATGGGATGATGATAAACGTCAAGATCTTAATGATGCGATTAATCGCGTTCAACATCTTACCGTTAGAATCACCGTCATCTTTTGCTACCGCTGAAATTTGATTAACGAACGAAGCCTGCCCTACCTTAACAGCAACCATTTTAGCATTGCCACTAACGACCGAACTGGCCGAGGTGATTTCATCCCCTGGTTGTTTGGAAATCGAATCCGACTCACCAGTAATCTGGGATTCATCAACCTCTAAAGCGCTAGTGGTGAGGACGATTCCATCAACTGGCACCTGACTACCACGCGTTAATTCGATCACATCCCCGACCACAATTTGATTCGGGTCAATCGTCACGGTTTGTCCGTCCCGAATCACCGTTGTTTTATCACGCGATAACAAAGTCATCTTATCAATTTGGCGTTTCGAACGAATTTCTTGAAACGAACCAATTACCGTATTAATAACTGCAACCACCAGGAATAATAAGTTTTTATAACTCCCTGTGTAAATAACAAAAGCTGCTAAAACAACATTAATTAAATTAAATAACGTAAATGTGTTAATTTTAATTATCTGCCAGACGCTCTTCGTTAACGTCTTGGGCGAATGATTAATTTCATCAGCTTCAACCTTAGCCTTGACTTGATCTGCGGTTAATCCGCGATCAAAATCGACTTGATGCCAATCGATAGCCATAGATGACCACCCTTCCTAATAATAGTTCTAATACCTATTGTATAATACTTTAGTGCAGAGGTGAAAATGTTTGCTATCATAAAACCATTCGTCTTATTATATTCTTATTAAATAAGAGGAGGATTTTTTCTTCATGGATAATTCAATTATGGATACTTTTAAGTTACGTGATGGAAACGAAATTCCAATGGAGGGATTCGGAACATATAAAATCAACGAACAAGCTGAAATGGATGCCGCTATTAAAATGGCCTATGAAGTCGGTTATCGGCTTTTCGATACTGCTCAATTTTATGGCAATGAAGCCGTTTTAGGTCAGGCAATTAAAAACGTTGGTTTAAGTCGGAGTGACGTTTTTATTACGACTAAGATTCCAGAACCAAAGCAGGGGTATGATTCAACCCTTAAAGCCGTTGACGAATCACTACAAAGACTGCAAACTAACTACCTTGACTTAGTATTGATTCACTGGCCAATCCACTCTGAATTTTTCAATACCTGGCGGGCGTTAGAAGATGCTAAGGCCGCTGGTAAAATTAAATCAATTGGGGTTAGTAATTACCATCGTACCCATTTGGAATTCCTGAAGACACAAGCCCGTGAAATGCCCGTGGTGAACCAAATCGAACTCCATCCCTACCTCAGCCAACCCACGATGGTTGATTTCAACCACCAAGCTGGGATTTTAACCCAAGCATGGAGTCCGCTTGGCCGTGGGGCAGTCTTAAACGACCCCGTCATTGCTAAGATTGGTGCAGCTCATGATAAGTCAGTTGCCCAAGTAATCTTAAGATGGCATCTCCAACGGGGGGTGGCGGTTATCCCAAAGTCCAACAAACCCGAACGAGTAAAACAAAATGCTGATGTTTATGATTTCACCCTTTCAGATACCGAAATGAAATTAATTAACGAATTAAATAAGAACCAAAGAACCGGTGACGATCCAGAATTAGTATATGAATTAGAACACCAATACCATTAAAAAAACAGCTTAGTTAGCAAATCATTGCTAATTAAGCTGTTTTTCAATTAGTGCCCAGTAATTTGTTTTAACCACTTTTGGTGGGTTTTCAACATGCTAGGACGTAGGATCGTAAAAGCAATTGAGGAAAAAATAGCCAATATCATCAAGGATTGCAGTCCCTCTTGCATAAATGACTTCACTGCTTTTTCACTAATGCTGCTCGTAACAAATGCAGAGTTAAAATCCCACAATCCATGGATCAGCATCGGCACCAGCAATGATTCCGAACGAATGTACATTGCACATAAAAAACATCCTATGCCAATTGCGAAAATAATTTGGACCAACGTTGTCGGGATACTTTGGTGTAAAAGATTCAAGCCATGAAGGCCGCCGAACATTAAGCTTGAAACAACGACTGCGATGTAAACAGATCGATTCGTCAAGTTTTTAAGCGTACCTAATACCTGTGGGAAGATAATCCCCCGAAAAAGTGTTTCTTCTAAAAGCCCTACGGAACCCACCAATATGGCTATCAACAAATCCACTAAGATTGAATGATGCACCTGATTACTGAGCACCTCTGAAAACAGGGCTAATAAAATCAACAAGACTATAAAAATAAATGGGACTTTAAAGTCAAACCGACTAAACTTAAATGATAATCTTTGTTTAATTACCCAATGGTTAAAAGCCAAAATGATAATAATCCAAAGCCATTCATGGGCTAAAAGCATCATGATGTTAAAAGTATTCAATTCATAGCCAAAACGAACTGGCAACACTAGGTCGAATAAATATGACGATATTGGTAACAAGGCAATTGAAATTACCAGTAAAAGCCAGGTGACCGATTTGGAACGCATTTAAGAATCACCACTCCTAAAATAAAATTGATAAATACAAGAATATGCTTATTTAAAATCGTTTGCAATCATCAAAAAAATCCAGTAACCAATTTAGTTACTGAATCATTTTAATTAATGAATATAAATTGTGATAAAGGTGACTAAACCAAAGATAACTCCTGGAATATTCGAAATAATCAATGGCCAATCACGATAAGTTTTAGCCCATCCATAGTATACCCATAGCGAAGCATTAATTGTCGCAATTGCGTATTGAATTGGTGAGCCGGGTTGCCCGTTTAAGTTCGCAATGATTTGTGGAAAGTAAAAGATGTACATAAGTGAACAGGTAACGATTGCTACCTTACTTAAGTTCTTTAACCGCCGCACTTTTTGTTCGGAAACCTGTTTGCGCTTATCTTTTGGGACGTAGTTGTCTACTTTCAAGTAATAAATCCTCCCTCCGAGAAACAATTTGAAATATCTACATATAGTAAGTATACCATAATTGTTTAGCGGTCTGAAATTACTTCTTATTCGGTATGAACAGAGTCATCTGCCATTTCGCCATGGTCAATGAGATCCATTCCCTTGGTTTCTTCTTCCTTGGTTGCTCTCATTGGAGTTACAAAACTAAGAAGTTTAGCAATTACATAAGCAGCAATCGCTACAAAAACAATCGTGAACAACGTTGCGCCGATTTGAACTAATACTTGGTGCGCACCACCACCGTAAAATAGTCCATTATCAGCAATCGATGGGTTCGCTAACTTAGATGCAAATAATCCAGTTGCGATACTGCCGACCATCCCACTAATTCCATGACAACCAAAAGCATCGAGGGTATCATCCAATTGAATCTTAGGTTTAACGTAGGTAATGAACGTAAAACTGGCAATCGTTGCGATAATTCCGATCCAAAATGCTCCAGCAACGGTTACGTACCCAGTAGCGGGGGTAATTCCAACTAATCCACAGAGCGTTCCTGTACATACCCCCATCAAACTAGCTTTTTTGTTTACCCATACATCCAATAAGAACCAAGTCATCATCGATGCTGCAGTCGCAACGGTCGTTGTCACTGCGGCTTGCATTGCAACATCATTCATTGCTAATGCTGAACCAGCATTGAATCCATACCAACCGATCCAAAGCAATGTTGTTCCAATTAGAACTAGTGGAACACTGTAAGCTTGGAATGGTTTGCCATAGTTAAGACGCTTACCAATTAGCTTGGCTAATACAAAGGCAGTCACCCCAGCATTAATATGAATAACCGTTCCACCAGCAAAGTCTAAAGTCCCCATCTTAGCTAAGAATCCAGTTGAACTCCAAACCATATGTACCATTGGGTAGTAAACTACGATTGACCAAAAGAAGATAAATAGTAAGATAAATTTCAACTTGGTTCTGCCAACGATCGCACCAATAAATAATCCAGGAGTGATAATCGCAAACATCATTTGGAATAACATGTAAACTCCCGTTGGAATTTTACTTGGCTGCAGAGAATTTAAATCAATCCCACTCAAGAAGAAATGCTTAAAATCACCAATAAAAGCCCCGTTACCAACAAATGAAAATCCATAACCAAAAATCACCCACATTATAGCAATCATACCAGTCATGATGAAAACTAAGAACATAGTATTAACAACGTTCTTCTTGGAAACTAATCCACCATAGAAGAAAGCTAACCCAGGGGTCATTAATAACACTAGTATTGCAGAAATCAAAACAAAGACTGTACTTCCTAAACTCATCACAATCCACATCCTTTTAACTTTATGTTAGATATTATAACACTGATTTTTTTATTTACCAGTCCTTTTTTAATCAAATGTTTAAAAACTAGCCTTAAATGTTATTTCTTATGACATAAAAATAAGCAGCTAGCCAATAATGACTAACTGCTTATTTTAATTGAACCATTAATTATTTAATTTCAATATGCGTATTCTTTTTATTATTAGCACGCTTTGGTAACGTAATCTTCAAAATTCCACCATCATAACTTGCGGTAATCTTTTCGTCATCGATACCTGGTAGGTAGAAGGAACGCGCAACATTGCTAGAAGAACGTTCGCGCCGTAAGACGTTGCCATCCTTGTCATTATCTTCCTTCGTCAAATCGTGAACCGCACGAACACTGAGTGTGTCATCATTATAATCTAACTTAATGTCATTTTTCTTAAAACCTGGTAATTCTGAATCCACTTCATAGTTATCATCATTTTCAACGACATCAGTCTTCATTTGATTACCTGACACAGAAGATAAGAAACTCTTGCCAAAATTACCAAAGAAATCATCCATTGGATCAATTGCAGAATCAATACTTCTTAAATCATTTGTCATAATCATAAGACTCCCTTTGTCATTAAATTGTTTGTAACCTTGATTACATTATCTATGATAGTCGCTTTAACTCAGAATTCAAATATTTAGCACTCGTTAATTGAGACTGCTAAAAAGCAGACTGCAATATTTATTTTAATATCGCTAGTTTAGCTGTATAATTAACATATTATATAAATAAAATATATATTATAGATTCAGAAATGAGGGAACCTTATTGTCTAGTGGGATACAATTAGTAATTATTCTATTTACGTTTTTCTTTGCCGCATTTTCCGTTGCGAGTGAGTTTGCATTAGTGCAAACAAGACTTAGTTCATTGGAAGATGATAAAGCTAGTGGCAACGGTAATCAAAAAAAGTTGGATCGCCAAATTTACATGGTTACACATCTTAATGATTACCTATCAACCACTCAAGTGGGTGTTTCACTTGCTGGAATCATCTTAGGGTGGATTGGTGAACCATTTATTGATCACATGCTTTCTGATGTTTTAGATTTAGTTCACATCAGCGAAGCATCAGCAAAGGGAATCAGTGTTATTATCGGGGTTGGATTGCTAACTTACTTAGAAGTGGTCTTTACTGAAGTTGTACCAAAGAACTTAAGTACTGATAAACCACGGCAGATGCTAGATGTCGTATCCGGACCACTTCATTATCTGCACACCATGTTCTACCCATTTGTTTGGCTACTTAACATCTCTGCTGGTGCGGTAGTTAAAATGATGGGGATCAAGATGGCAGATGAAAACGATGATACTTATTCACAAAACGAAATTCTAATGTTATCCAGAAATGCCGTTCAATCTGGGGAACTAGAAAAGAATGACTACCTATATATGCGGCGGGCTTTTGATCTTAATGATAAGGTTGCTCGTGATATCATGGTCGACCGAACTCAATTAGTGGTGTTAGACATCACTGCAACGGTCAAGGAAGCATTGCGCCTGTACCTACAAATGAAATTCAGTCGAATTCCTGTGGTCGCTAATGGTGATAAGGATCGCATCTTAGGGTACGTTTATAATTACGATTTAGTTCGGCAATCCCGTGTTGATCCAAACATTGGAATTGATAAACTGCTTCGTGATATTACGACGACCTCTGAGAACACGCCGATCACAGAGGTTCTTCAACAAATGATCAAGAACCGCGCTCCAATCGTGGTTGTGGTGGATGAATACGGTGGGACTTCTGGAATTATTACCGATAAGGATATCTACGAAGAATTATTCGGAACTGTCCGTGATGAAATCGATCCAGCTACCAACGAATTTATTTTTAAGCAACCTAAGGGGACCTACCAAGTAAACGGTCGATTAACGACCTATGACTTTGAAAGATACTTTAATACTGATATTAAAGCTTTTGATCGGTCAGACATCGTTACAATTGCCGGGTTCATCATTGATAATTATGATGACCTTAAGGTTGGCAAAGTAATTAAAATCATGAACTTTGAATTTAAGATTTTGGATTATGAAAACTCATTCATTAACTGGTTCGAAGTTACGAACTTGAACGAAGCCAAACCTAAGATTCAAAAATCGACTTTAGACCAAGTTAAAAAGCATGAATCTGAAGCAGCCGCTGCAAAAGCCAAAGCTGCAGATCAAAGTAACGCTAAATAAAATATCAAAAACGAGCGGTCAATCCCGTTCGTTTTTTTAATTTGATACAATATTAACAGTCAACAAAATTAAGTTAGGAACGTGATATTATTGGAACCAATTCAAGCCCTCTTCATTTCAATTAGTGGTAATACCAGAAATTTCATGGAATCATTAACTGAATACGCAAGTACCCAACACACCAACAATAAATCAATGCCATTATTTGAGGCACGAGAAATTAGTGATGCGAGTGATTTTGCAATTGAAGCAAAGCCTTATTTTGCATTCGTCCCCACATATTTGGATGGTGGCAACGGAATTGATAATGGCGTCAAGGAGCTAATGACTAACGTCCTCGGTGAATACATTGCATATGAAGATAATCGCACCCGTTGTCTAGGCGTCATCGGCAGTGGTAATAAAAACTTTAATGAACAATACTGCCTCACTGCCAAGCGTTACGCTCGTGACTTTGGCTTTCCATTTATTGATGATTATGAGCTACGGGGCACCAATGTCGATGTTAAAAGAGTGTATCAAACAATGGTAAATCGACTTAATGAGAGCAACTTTTAAATATCAATATTTTAGCAGTCAGCTAAAAAAGATTAGCCCAAATCGGGCTAATCTTTTTTATAATACTTATCCTTAATCGGCGTTCCATCAGAAATAATTGAAATCACTTGGTAGCCACGCTGTGCTTTTTGCATTACTGCGGTGGTTTTAAATACCTGCATATGAATCTGATCACCAATATCAAAATGATAGGTTAATTTATAAATAACTACGTATCGATTCCGTCCGATGCGTTTAAAACTACTTACGCTTGGCCGATATGTAGCCTTAAATTGACGTTGATAAAATGAATAAGCGAGTTGATAGATTGATTGATAGAAACGATTATCTTTGCCATCAACAAAGTAATGCCTTAATTTACCAGCATCAGAACCCTTGTTATTTAAGCGCCCTACCTTCGCATACATTGCAGCCAATGTGGTTTGTGCTTGTTGTGAGCCATCAGAACGCTTTTGCAAATGCTTTTTGAACAACATGATGGTACTATTATCATCCTTTTGGGTCACTTTAATTTGCTTTGTGGTCACACCCCGATTAGCGTAATGATACTTGGCGCTTATTTTGAGCGATGCACTCGTTAGGTGCTTTAAATGATAATTTCCATCGGCATCTGCATAGCTCATCACCTTCCCATTTAATAAGATCAAAGCATATGGCATCGTTTTAATTTTCACCGCATAGGTTTTTTGAGCGATCAAGTCATTATCAATCACCACTTGATATTTAGGAAAAATACCAAAATGAGTCCCCGTTTTCTGATATGTAAAAAAACCATCACTAGTATGGTTCCCAGAACCTAAATCACTTTTTAAATGTTCCACTAATTTGGGATTGGCTTTAAAATAGCCAGCGATCATTTTCGTATCATCATGGTGAGTGCGTTTAGAAACAAAATCATGATCAGGGACACCATTGGAAACGCTTGCTACCAATCGATTTAGAGTAACCGACTTAGAGTAGTAAAAATGACCATAACTATACCCACCAACCACGAAGATAATAATGGCAGCTGCAAACGCCCACCGTTTTTTATGCTTAAACGTTTTGAACGTTAGACGTACCCTTTTCGTATCTAAATGAGAGTGGTCTAAATGAGTTTTATTACTGTACTCTTGTAGCCGCGATGGCATTTGTGGAAAAGCGTATAAATCTTCAGGAGTCGGATTTTCCGCTTCTTCATCCTTACTAAAAAAGGCAGTTAAGTTAAATCCACAGTAATCACAGAATTGATTTTCAGCATCATTGGAATGTTGACAACGTGGACATTGAACCTGTTTTTCGGCTGCCATTTAATCACCTCCCCCCTAAAAAATGATAGATAATCTAATTATACTATATTTATTTTAATTTCTCATTTTGTTTTAGCATTCGATTGCGAATCAAGACCATTATGATTGCAAATATAATCAAACCAAATGAAAAGATAAATAGTGAATTATAATTTAAATATTCAACAAAGACGCCAGCATAAAGCGGACCGATTGCGCGCCCTAACGACATTGAAATACTAAAGAATGATTGGTAAAGCCCCTTTTGCGAGTCATTTGCTAACGTATCGATCCAAGCTGGTAAATCTGGAAAGCCAATCATTTCTCCAATCGTAAGGAATGCAATTGTAAATGCAAATGATAGGTAAGAACGATCAAATACCAAGAATAAAAAGGCTAATCCAAAAATAAAGATTCCAAATGAAATCTGTTTACTAATTTCAAATTTACGTCCAATTTTGCTAACGATCGTTTGGCCGAATATGATCATTAACCCATTAATCGTCCAAATAGAACTATACTCCTCAAAAGACATCCCTAATTGCGTCATATGAATCGGCATGACACTGCCCCAAATCGCATAAATTAAGTAAATACTGAATATCAGAAAACAAATTGCCAACAGTAAATGCATCGTATTTGCCTTGGGGCCGTCAACGTTCTTTACCTGATGGTTATGGTCATATCCTGTAAAGTCAATGTTAAAGAGCTTGATCGCCATTAGCAATAAGATCAAATAAAAACCAGCAGTCACCGTGAACACAGTTGTTACTCCATATTTCAACAGGTAGCCAACCATCGCAGTCCCTAGCACCACTCCAATATTCATCCCAATATAGAGGGTATTAAAAACGTACCTAGGACTTTTCGACTTAATCGTCGTGGCGTAAGAATTAATCAAGGTCAAGCTGCCCCCATCCCCTAGTCCATGGATGAGCAATAAAATTGCAAACATTGGCCAACCATGAAAGAAGACCAACGTAACAATCGATGCCGTTGAAATAAAGATACTGATTAGGGCGGTTTTATAAGCCGACCAGTTGTCGAATAAGAACCCACCAATATAATTTCCTAATATCATAAAGGCTGACATTAAAAATAAGATCAACCCGGATTCAGTTAAAGAGCGATGTAAGTAATCGTGCATATACATGGTTGTTAGCGGCCACAAACATGATGAACCTGCGTTTAAAAGCGTTGAATAAATCAATACTGATTTCATTCCAACTTCTTTTGGCTTTCCCATTATCTCACCCCATTCCACGTTAAAACCCATTCTAACAAAAAACCACCCTCGCGTTTACTAGGGTGGCCAAAAAGATTAAAATTAATTATTTAATTTTAGTGAACGTATAAGTAGCAGCCGGTGCTGATCCAAACTTAACCTTAGCTAACTTATTATCACTGGTTACCAAGTAGAATTTATTCTTACTTACTAACCGAATGTACATTGTACTGGTCTTCTTAATGCCTTTACCACGATAAGTTAAGGTAATTACATTTCCATTGACGTTTTTAACGTTAAAAACAGCGTTGTTAAGCAATTTACTATCATAGGTCTTGCTCTTGTATAGGGTTTGATTTAAACCAGTTTCATTATTAAATACCCAGAGTTGTGTGTATTTACCACTGGCACTGGACTTCCAACTACCCATTAATTCATTGACCTTTGCTGTATTGACACTACTTGAAGAAGTTGAGCTACTAGTAGTCGAACTTGATGAACTAGTGGTTGAACTACTAGTATCCGTAGATCCATCCTTAACAGTTACGATTCGGTAAAAGTAGTTATATGCATTGGATGCCTGAGCATAAACGTAAAGTTTAGTATTAACTGCATACTTTTTAGGAAGTTTGATCGTGTAATTACCCTTACTATCAGAGGTAGTTGAGGCAACCTTTTTACTATTATTCAACTTAACATAAACATTGACGTTCTTAGTAGCAGTTCCTGAGATTTCATTATCTGAAGTAGTAACAGTTGGCACTGTAATTGAAGGTTCTTTAGTATTGACCTTAGCAGCGTTTGCGCCATTCCCAAATGCAAAGAAAGCTAGGAACAGTGCGCCAATTGCAAAAAATAATGGTTTTTTCATGATGGTTCTCCTTTTTGTCATTCGTGACTAGTATATACTTTTATTATATATTAATCATTTTAGAAATTAATAGCAATATAAAAATGACAAAATCGTTCTTATATTATGTAAATTTAATTAATTTTACTTCCCCTTATTATTTAAGATAGCGTTTACATATTATTAGTGTAAACTCTTTCTTTGATTTTGCATGTGGTATATAATAAGCAACGTGTATTCTGTATGATAAATATTGAATTAATAATTTAAATCTAGGGAGTGTGACAGTATTGGCAACTGAACAAACTGCTTTGCTAACGCTTTTTGGTGCAACTGGTGACTTAGCTTCACGGAAGTTGTATCCTGCCCTTTTCAATTTATATAAAAAGGGAGAAATTAAGGAACATTTTGCATTAATCGGTACTGGTAGAAGAGAATGGGATGATGATAAGTTTCGTTCCGTTGTTTCCGATTCAGTTAAAGGCGCTGCTGAAAATGATCAACAAGTAAGTGACTTTGCTAGTCATTTTTATTACAAGGCACACGATGTTACTAATCCTGAACACTACAAGGTATTAAAGGGATTAGCAGATCAATTAGATGCTAAGTACGACTTAAAGGGTAATCGGATTTTCTACATCTCATTAGCCCCTCGTTTCTTTAGCTTAGTTGCTAACAACTTAAAACAACAAGATGTTTTCTCAGATAATGGTTTTAACCGCCTCATTATTGAAAAGCCATTCGGACACGACTTTGAATCTGCTCAAGAACTAAACGATTCATTGAGTTCCGCTTTTGATGAAGACCAAGTATTTAGAATTGACCATTACTTAGGGAAGGAAATGGTTCAAAACATCGCCGCCCTTCGTTTTGGTAACCCAATGATCGAATCAGTTTGGAACAACCAATTCATCGATAACGTCCAAGTGACCCTTGCTGAAAACATGGGGGTTGGTGAACGGGCTGGATACTACGATACTTCAGGAGCCCTTCGTGATATGGTGCAAAACCACATCATGCAAATCCTAAGCCTATTGGCAATGGACGAACCTAACAAGTACAAGGATACTGAAATCCGTGCTCAAAAGGTTAAGGCATTACAATCACTTCATATTTACGATGAAGAAGAAGTTGCTAAAAACTTTGTTCGTGGCCAATACGGTTCTAAGGGTGACCAAAAGGACTACCGTCATGAAGACAACGTTCCAGAAGACTCCAACACCGAAACATTCGTTGCTGGAAAGCTTGAATTCCAAAACAATCGTTGGGCTGGCGTACCATTCTACGTTCGGACTGGAAAGCTATTAGCTGATAAGTTCGCACGAATCGACGTTGTATTTAAGAAACCTGCATTGGATGACTTTGCACGCGCAAATGGCACTGATCCTCAATTGGTACCAAGTGTAATTACGATTAAGATCGAACCAGACTCTGGTTTTGAAATGCAATTAAACAAGAAGCATGTTGGCCAAGGTTACACGACCGACAGCTTCAAGTTCACTCATGATCTTACTGATGATGAAATGAAGGAAGTTCCACTTCCATACGAACGACTAATCAACGACGCAATGAAGGGTGACCACACTAACTTCGCTAGTTGGGCTGAAGTTGGTCAAGCTTGGAAGTTCGTTGACCAAATCGAAAAGCTTTGGAACAGCACTAAGGCTGATTTCCCTAACTACACACCAGGGACAATGGGTCCTAAGTCTGCTGAGGAATTACTCACTCGTTCCGGTCGGAATTGGGCATTCAGAGCTGAAGATTAATGATTTGAATAAGTTAATTCACTTTTAACGCTCTAAATGTTAAAATAGAGTTGTATTAAAACAAATAATCATATCAAAGTAAGCGTTTACGTTACTTGATGAATTCTTTTATAAAGGAAGGTTTATTTCAATGGCTGATCAAAAAGCAAATATTGGTGTTGTTGGGATGGCTGTTATGGGTAAAAACCTTGCCCTTAACATTGAAAGCCGCGGCTACACTGTAGGTATCTACAACCGTACTGGTGCAAAAACTGAAGAAGTTATGAAGGACCACAGTGACAAGAAGTTAGTTCCAAGTTACTCAGTGGAAGACTTCGTTAAGTCACTAGAAACTCCACGTCGGATTCTTATCATGGTTAAAGCTGGTAAGGCTACTGATGCTGTTATCGATGAATTATTACCACTTCTTGACAAGGGTGATGTTTTAATCGATGGTGGTAACACTAACTTCCACGACACTATGGCTCGTAACGCTCGTCTAGACAAGTCTGGTATTAACTTTATCGGAATGGGTGTTTCAGGTGGTGAACTTGGTGCATTGCACGGTCCATCATTGATGCCTGGTGGTCAAAAGTCAGCTTATGACTTAGTTGCCCCAATCTTGGAAAAGATCTCTGCTAAGGCCGAAGATGGCAAGCCATGTGTTGCTTACATCGGACCTAACGGTGCAGGTCACTACGTAAAGATGGTTCATAACGGTATCGAATACGGTGATGAACAATTAATCGACGAAAGTTACGACATTTTACGTCGCGTTGCTGGAATCGATGTTGATGAACTTTCAAACATCTTCAAAGAATGGAACAAGGGTGAACTTAACAGTTACTTAATCGATATCACTGGTGATATCTTAAGCCGTAAGGATGACCTTGGTTCAGGTAAGCCAATCGTTGACTTAATCTTAGATGAAGGTGCTAACAAGGGTACTGGTAAGTGGAGTTCAGAAGATGCTTTAGCATTAGGTGTTCCTCAATCAGTTATCACTGAATCAGTTTACGCTCGTTTCATCTCAATGCTTAAGGATGAAAGAGTTGCTGCTTCTAAGGTTCTTCCAAAGCCAGGTCTTGAATTAGACTTTGACAAGAAGGAACTTGTTGAAAAGGTTCGTGAAGCACTTTACTTCGGTAAGGTTATGAGTTACGCACAAGGATTCGAACAATTACGTTTCGCTTCCGAAGAATACGACTGGGCCCTCAAATTTGGTGAATTAGCTCAAATCTGGCGTGAAGGTTGTATCATTCGTGCACAATTCCTACAAAACATTACTGATGCCTTTGAAAAGGATCCTAAGTTAACTAACTTACTATTAGACCCTTACTTCACTGACATTGCTAAGAAGTACCAAGACTCAGCTCGTGAAGTTGTTGCACTTGCTACTAAGGCTGGTATTCCAGTACCTACCCTTTCAGCAGCTGTATCATACTACGACTCATACAGAACTGAAGTTCTTCCTGCTAACTTACTACAAGCTCAACGTGACTACTTCGGTGCTCACACTTACAAGCGTGTTGACCGTGAAGGTACTTTCCATTACCCATGGTACAAAGAACAATAAAATTAATTTATTAATTTTAAAAAAGATCTCATCTCTGATGGGATCTTTTTTTATGCATTTATCTAAAGTATTTCTTAATTTATAAGCATTATAAATTAAATTTCAGTGCAAAGGGTGTAAAATACAGTTGAACCCAAATTGAAAGGATGATCAAAATGAGTGACAGACAATTATTTACTGATTATTTTTACAATAAGGAAGATTATGACACCCAAGATGGTGGCTACGTTCCTTTAGAAGAACCTAAAGTTCCTCAACAAAAATTGAAAATTCCTGAAGTATTAGCTCCTGACAAGGAAACTGATACTGATATGTACTACACCGTTGTTTCCCAAACTGGTGAAGTTCAATTATTACCAGGGGAAAAGACCAAGACGTGGGGTTACAATGCTCCCCTTCTTGGTAAAACAATTATTTTCAAACGTGGTAAGCATATCCATATTACATTGAAAAATGAATTACCAGAACTAACTACATACCATTGGCATGGTTCTGTAATTCCTGGGGTTGCTGACGGTGGTTGTCACACCCCCGTTTACCCTGGTGAAACCAAACAAATTGATTTTGATATCGATCAACCAGCTGCTACCCTTTGGATGCACGCCCATCCATGTCCATCCACTGCCGAACAAGTTTGGCACGGTTTAGCTACCGCTGTCGTGGTTAAGGATGAAGAAGAAGCTAAGCTCCCATTACCACGGAACTACGGTGTTGATGACATTCCTTTGATCTTACAAGACCGTCGTTTCCACGAAGATAACCAATGGGATTACCAAGCTGATTATGATCCAGATGGTGTTGCTGGACCAACCCCAATGATTAACGGAACCATCAATCCATACTTTGACGTTACTACCCAAAAGGTTCGTCTTCGGGTTCTTGATGGTGCTAACCGAAGAGAATGGAGACTCCACTTTAGTGATGATTTGAAATTCACCCAAATTGCAGGGGACGGTAGCTTGTTACCCCACCCCGTTGACTTTACGAAGGTTTTAATTGGTTGTGCTGAAAGAATGGAATTTGTTGTTGACTTTGGTCAATACAAGCCAGGTGATGAAGTCGCCCTATACTCTGATAACGTTCCAATCGTTCGTTTTAGAATCCACGAATTCGCCAAGGACGATACTGAAATTCCAGAAACACTGACCAGCACCCTTCCAGATCCAGAAGTAACCCCTGATGCACCAATTCGGAAGGTTGTAATGTCTGGAATGGACGAATCAGTTGCCCTTAATGGTAAGAAATTTGATATGAGTCGGATCGATACCAAGACCAAGTTGAACAATGTTGAATACTGGGATGTTACTAACTCCAACGATATGGATGGTGGGATGCTTCACCCTTACCACATGCATGGATGTGTATTTAAAGTCGTTTCTCGTGATGGTAAAGCTCCTCATCCAAATGAACTTGGCCTTAAAGATACGATTGAAGTTAATCCTGGTGAAACTGTCCGTCTTAAAGTTTGGTTCCCATGTGTTGGAGTGTTTATGTACCATTGCCACATCATTGAACATGAAGATGGTGGGATGATGCTTCAATTTGAAGTTCCAGATCCAAAACATCCAGATGAATTACCACAACCATTAATGGATCACCATACATTAATGAGCGCCTTCGCAAAGGAACGGGGCGTTAAGATGGAAGATCTTCATTTAGGTGGAATGGAATCTTACCATAAAATGAACATGAAAATGTAAAAATAGTTTGACATTCCGTTGAAAAGATATTATAGTAATAAAGATGGAAAAAAGAAAAGATTACTAAATCGGAGGTGGACAAAATGACAGAATTAACATTTGATCCTGGAGCGACGAGTGAGTCGATGATGGGAAAGTCGAAGTCATTTAATAAGTCGCCAAGGAGTTTTCATGGTAGATAATTAATGACAGCCGATTTTCCCGAAAAACATTAATTTAATTGTTTTAATCTAATCAATCTTTTTCATATTGAAAAAGTAATTATCAAGCAATCGATGGTTAAAATAATTATGAAGCGTGTCCTATAGGAAAATTAGTTGTTGTTGATTATCTCGGTGTCTTCAATTATTCTAAGGTATTGACGTACTTATAATTGAAAAGGTAATCACGTTGCTTATGATGCTCTACTAGATGGGGAACCATTTGGGGAGGTACTGAACAACAATTTTAATTTTAAACTAAATTTTAATTTTACATTTTATCTGATAAACTAAAAAAGCATTCAAACTTTTGTTTGAATGCTTTTTTAGTTCTTAATTTTTAACTGGTAAGTATTCTTGAACATACTTATCGGACTGTTCTGAATTGAATTCTCCTTCAGACTTTCCAATAATAACGGTAGCAAGTGAATTCCCGACCACGTTAACTGCGGTCCGCCCCATATCAACAATTCGATCGATTCCAGCAATAAACGCAAGGCCAGTTACTGGAATCCCAACTGTAGAAACAGTTGCAAGCAACACCACAAATGATGCTCCAGGGACTCCTGCCATTCCCTTAGAAGTAATGACTAATACCAATAACACCATGATTTGTTGGCCAATTGATAAGTGAATATTATAGGCTTGGGCAAGAAAAATAACTGCTAATGATTGATAAATTGCGGATCCATCAAGGTTAAATGTATATCCAGTTGGAATTACAAATGAAACAATCGATTTATCAACCCCGAATTTCTGCATTTTATCAATTAACCTTGGTAATGTTGCTTCCGAACTAGCAGTTGAAAATGCTAATACAATCTCATCTTTAATTACAAATAAAAGGTTTTTAAGGCTAAATCCGAATAGCTTTGCAGCTAATCCCATAAATACTAAGATAAATACTAACATCGTCGCATAGGCTAAAAATACAAAGTAACTAAGTGGCGCTAATGCCCCTACCCCCATTTGTGCAAGGGTCGCACCAATCAGTGCACAGACCCCGATCGGTGCTAAACTCATTACCCAGTTAGTAACCTTAAACATTACTTCTGAAACAGCAGTTAGAAAATCAATAATGATCTTACCACGTTCACCAATTGCGGCAGTTCCTAGTCCAAAGAATACTGAGAAAACAATTACTGGCATCATATTGCCATCGCTTAATGATTTAAAAATATTCGTTGGAATCAAGTTCATAATCGTTCCCCAACCGCCACTTTCCTTAGCAGCATTGGCAGTTGATACATACTTACTAATGTCCTCACCCTTTAAGGCATGAATATTAATAAAGTCACCTGGATGCGTAAAATTAGCAACTACTAACCCCAATGCAATTGCAATCGTGGTCATAACTTCAAAGTAGATGATGGTTTTTCCACCAATTCGCCCTAGCTTTTTAATATCACCAATACTGGCAATTCCAACAGTTAAACAAGAAAGAACGATCGGCAACACAATCATTTGAATCAGATTAATGAACATCGTTCCGATATTAGACATTGTAGTAATCGCCGTTTGATTCTGGTAAAAGACAATTCCTAATACAATCCCTAACACTAATCCAATCATGATTTGCCAACCAATCGTTAGCTTAAACCTCTTCATAAAAATCCTCTTCCCATATTAATATACTATATGTAAATTATTATCATTATAATTTGCATGACTTATTATATTTTATCATAAATAGGTGATATTTTTGTATATTTATTAAAACAAATAAAAAACATCCGTAAAATTAATTACGAATGTTTTTTTGTTTGCGTGGCAACGTCCTATCCTTGCAGGGGGCGATCCCCCAACTACTTTTGGCGCTCAAAAGCTTAACTTCTGTGTTCGACATGGGAACAGGTGTATCCTTCTGGCCATCATCACCACACTATTTATCTGTGAGAACTTCGTTCTCTCAAAACTAGATAATATCTTATTCTTCCATGAGAACAACCTTACTTGGTTAAGTCCTCGACCAATTAGTACTGGTCCGCTCCATGCATCACTGCACTTCCACTTCCAGCCTATCTACCTGATCATCTTTCAGGGGTCTTACTTCCATAAAGGAATGGGAAATCTCATCTCGAGGTGGGTTTCACACTTAGATGCTTTCAGCGTTTATCTCATCCATACATAGCTACCCAGCGATGCGCCTGGCGGCACAACTGGTACACCAGCGGTATGTCCACTCCGGTCCTCTCGTACTAAGAGCAGCTCCTCTCAAATTTCCTACGCCCGCGACGGATAGGGACCGAACTGTCTCACGACGTTCTGAACCCAGCTCGCGTACCGCTTTAATGGGCGAACAGCCCAACCCTTGGGACCAACTACAGCCCCAGGATGCGATGAGCCGACATCGAGGTGCCAAACCTCCCCGTCGATGTGAACTCTTGGGGGAGATAAGCCTGTTATCCCCAGGGTAGCTTTTATCCGTTGAGCGATGGCCCTTCCATACGGTACCACCGGATCACTAAGCCCGACTTTCGTCCCTGCTCGACCTGTATGTCTCGCAGTCAAGCTCCCTTCTGCCTTTACACTCGTCGAATGATTTCCAACCATTCTGAGGGAACCTTTGGGCGCCTCCGTTACTGTTTAGGAGGCGACCGCCCCAGTCAAACTGCCAACCAGACACTGTCTCCCACCACGATTAGTGGTGCGGGTTAGAGTGTTCATACAGCGAGGGTAGTATCCCACCAATGCCTCCATCGAGACTAGCGTCCCGACTTCTATGGCTCCTACCTATCCTGTACAAGCTATACAAACACCCAATATCAAGTTACAGTAAAGCTCCATGGGGTCTTTCCGTCCTGTCGCGGGTAACCTGCTTCTTCACAGGTATCTCAATTTCACCGAGTCTCTCGTTGAGACAGTGCTCAGATCGTTACGCCTTTCGTGCGGGTCGGAACTTACCCGACAAGGAATTTCGCTACCTTAGGACCGTTATAGTTACGGCCGCCGTTTACTGGGGCTTCGTTTCTGGGCTTCGCCGAAGCTAACTCATCCACTTAACCTTCCAGCACCGGGCAGGCGTCAGCCCCTATACTTCATCTTACGATTTTGCAGAAACCTGTGTTTTTGATAAACAGTCGCCTGAGCTTTTTCACTGCGGCTGCACATAGTGCAGCACCCCTTCTCCCGAAGTTACGGGGTCATTTTGCCGAGTTCCTTAACGAGAGTTCACTCGCTCACCTTAGGATTCTCTCCTCGACTACCTGTGTCGGTTTGCGGTACGGGTAGTTAACTACTAACTAGAAACTTTTCTCGGTAGTGTGACATCAACGACTTCCCTACTAAATTTCGGTCCTCATCACACCTTGTCAACACGGTATTAAGCATTTGACTCAATACCTGACTTAGTGCTTGAACATCCATATCCAACAGGATGCTACGTTTAGCCTCCTACGTCCTTCCATCGGTCAAACATAGTTAACTAGTACAGGAATCTCAACCTGTTATCCATCGCCTACGCCTCTCGGCCTCGGCTTAGGTCCCGACTAACCCTGGGAGGACGAGCCTTCCCCAGGAAACCTTAGTCATTCGGTGGATCAGATTCTCACTGATCTTTCGCTACTCATACCGGCATTCTCACTTCTAAGCGCTCCACTAGTCCTTACGGTCTAGCTTCATTGCCCTTAGAACGCTCTCCTATCACGCAACATAGTTGCGTCCACAATCTCGGTAATATGCTTAGCCCCGGTAAATTTTCGGCGCAGAATCACTCGACTAGTGAGCTATTACGCACTCTTTAAATGGTGGCTGCTTCTGAGCCAACATCCTAGTTGTCTATGCAACTCCACATCCTTTTCCACTCAGCATATATTTAGGGACCTTAATTGGTGGTCTGGGCTGTTCCCCTTTCGACGGTGGATCTTATCACTCATCGTCTGACTCCTGGATATAAATCAATGGCATTCGGAGTTTATCTGAATTTAGTAACCCAAGACGGGCCCCTCACCCAAACAGTGCTCTACCTCCATGATTCTCGACTCCAAGGCTAACCCTAAAGCTATTTCGGAGAGAACCAGCTATCTCCAAGTTCGTTTGGAATTTCACCGCTACCCACACCTCATCCCAGCACTTTTCAACGTACACGGGTTCGGCCCTCCGGTGTGTTTTACCACACTTTCAGCCTGGACATGGGTAGATCACCTGGTTTCGGGTCTATCACAACATACTATATCGCCCTATTCAGACTCGCTTTCGCTACGGCTCCGACTTTTCATCTTAACCTTGCATGTTATCATAACTCGCCGGTTCATTCTGCAAGAGGCACGCTATCACCCATTAACGGGCTCTAACTGCTTGTAGGCACATGGTTTCAGGAACTATTTCACTCCCCTTCCGGGGTGCTTTTCACCTTTCCCTCACGGTACTGGTTCACTATCGGTCACTAGGGAGTATTTAGCCTTGGGAGATGGTCCTCCCGGATTCCGGCAATGTTTCACGTGTATTGCCGTACTCAGGATCCTGAACTGAGGGAATTAGATTTCGTCTACAGGGCTATCACCTTGTGTCGCAGAACTTCCCAGATCTTTCGACTATCTAATTCTTTGGTAACTCAAATGTTCAGTCCTACAACCCCATCGAGTAAACTCGATGGTTTGGGCTGTTCCCCGTTCGCTCGCCGCTACTGAGGGAATCGAATTTTCTTTCTCTTCCTGTGGGTACTTAGATGTTTCAGTTCCCCACGTCTGCCTTTCAATGAGTATGAATTCGTCATTGAATAATAAACGATTAAATTTATTGGGTTTCCCCATTCGGAAATCTCCGGATCAAAGCTTACGTACAGCTCCCCGAAGCATATCGGCGTTAGTCCCGTCCTTCATCGGCTCCTAGTACCAAGGCATCCACCATGCGCCCTTAATAACTTAACCTATTACCACGAAGTGGTATTTGGTTAATTGAGTAAATACGAATAAAACTAATTTAAAAAACTCAAAATAACGCGGTGTTCTCGGTTGAAATTGTATTTAATACAATTCAATAATTTGGAAAAATTAAAATATTATCTAGTTTTCAAAGAACCAAGTATTATGACACTTACGTGTCAATGGAGAATAGCGGGATCGAACCGCTGACCTCCTGCTTGCAAAGCAGGTGCTCTCCCAGCTGAGCTAATTCCCCATACCATTTAAATTAAATTAATCAACAAGTGATTAATAATGGGCCTAAATGGACTCGAACCATCGACCTCACGCTTATCAGGCGTGCGCTCTCACCAACTGAGCTATAGGCCCAAAGAAGCGTGGTTCCATAGTTTGAGAGTAGACCTCTCAAAACTAAACAAAACTATGACTGTGTAAGGTTCCGAATTATTCCTTAGAAAGGAGGTGATCCAGCCGCAGGTTCTCCTACGGCTACCTTGTTACGACTTCACCCTAATCATCAGTCCTACCTTAGGCGGCTAGCTCCTCAAAAGAGGTTACTGCACCGACTTTGGGTATTACTAACTCTCATGGTGTGACGGGCGGTGTGTACAAGACCCGGGAACGTATTCACCGTGGCATGCTGATCCACGATTACTAGTGATTCCAACTTCATGCAGGCGAGTTGCAGCCTGCAATCCGAACTGAGAACGGCTTTAAGAGATTAGCTTGACCTCGCGGTTTTGCGACTCGTTGTACCGTCCATTGTAGCACGTGTGTAGCCCAGGCCATAAGGGGCATGATGATTTGACGTCGTCCCCACCTTCCTCCGGTTTGTCACCGGCAGTCTCACTAGAGTGCCCAACTTAATGCTGGCAACTAATAATAGGGGTTGCGCTCGTTGCGGGACTTAACCCAACATCTCACGACACGAGCTGACGACAACCATGCACCACCTGTCATCCTGTCCCCGAAGGGAACGGCTAATCTCTTAGCTTTGCAGGAGATGTCAAGGCCTGGTAAGGTTCTTCGCGTAGCATCGAATTAAACCACATGCTCCACCACTTGTGCGGGTCCCCGTCAATTCCTTTGAGTTTCAACCTTGCGGTCGTACTCCCCAGGCGGAATGCTTAATGCGTTAGCTGCGGCACTAAAGGGCGGAAACCCTCTAACACCTAGCATTCATCGTTTACGGCATGGACTACCAGGGTATCTAATCCTGTTTGCTACCCATGCTTTCGAGCCTCAGCGTCAGTTACAGACCAGACAGCCGCCTTCGCCACTGGTGTTCTTCCATATATCTACGCATTTCACCGCTACACATGGAGTTCCACTGTCCTCTTCTGCACTCAAGTTTCTCAGTTTCCGATGCACTTCTCCGGTTAAGCCGAAGGCTTTCACATCAGACTTAAAAAACCGCCTGCGCTCGCTTTACGCCCAATAAATCCGGACAACGTTTGCCACCTACGTATTACCGCGGCTGCTGGCACGTAGTTAGCCGTGACTTTCTGGTTAAATACCGTCAAAGCTTGATCATTTCCTATCAAACTTGTTCTTCTTTAACAACAGAGTTTTACGAGCCGAAACCCTTCTTCACTCACGCGGCGTTGCTCCATCAGACTTGCGTCCATTGTGGAAGATTCCCTACTGCTGCCTCCCGTAGGAGTATGGGCCGTGTCTCAGTCCCATTGTGGCCGATTACCCTCTCAGGTCGGCTACGTATCATTGCCTTGGTAGGCCATTACCCCACCAACAAGCTAATACGCCGCAGGTCCATCCTAAAGTGATGCAAACGCATCTTTTAAACAAAAACCATGCGGTTTTTGTTGTTATGCGGTATTAGCACTTGTTTCCAAATGTTATCCCCCGCTTTAGGGCAAGTTACCTACGTGTTACTCACCAGTTCGCCACTCACTTCGATGTTAAGTCAAGTTAATGCAAGCATCAACTATCATTAACGGAAGTTCGTTCGACTTGCATGTATTAGGCACGCCGCCAACGTTCGTCCTGAGCCAGGATCAAACTCTCATCTTATGATGAAAAGCTTAACGTTAGCTCTTCTTAATTTTGTTACTTTTTAAAGCGAATTGACTTCGCATAAGTTTTTTGTACTTCATTTAAAATGAAGTTCCTTACACATTTTTTGTCATAATTTTGTTCAGTTTTCAAAGATCTACTTTTGCGCGTCGCTCTTAACGACAACTATTTAATAATATCAAATTGCTAACTGGATGTCAACGATTTTTTAAAATTA